>NZ_JBAZVP010000026.1:0-76633 GCF_041660805.1 Mucilaginibacter sp.
AAAAGCAGATCAAAAACCCGGTTGCAGAATTAACTTCGCTGGCTATTGACCAGCACCTGGGCGGTGTAAGTGTAATTGAAACCGACTTTGCCGATTCCCTTAAGAAAACCAATATTCCGGCCGCTGAACAAAAGCTAATGCTTGACCGTGCAAAACTATCTGCGGATGCTATTAAAAGCTTTGCAGCTTATTTAAAAGCGCTTAAAAATGATAAGCCCCGCAGCTTTAGGCTGGGGAAAGACTTATACGAGGCTAAGTTTAAATTTGAGATACAGGCCGAAGGTACAGCACAACAAACCTACAATTCGGCAGTAGAGCGTAAAAAGTACCTGCACCGCGAAATGACTAAGCTAAGCAGGAAGCTATGGCCTAAATATTTTAACAGTAAGGCCATGCCTAAAGATTCGCTTGAATTAATTGCCCAAATGATAGATACTCTTTCGGCTAAGCACGTAGCGCCGGGCGATTTTCAATCGGCTATTGAAAAGGAATTGCCTAAGCTTACTGTTTTTATCAAATCAAAAGATCTGTTAACGCTTGATCCATCAAGGCCGCTGATAGTACGCAAAGAACCGGGTTATATGGCAGGTGTGGCAGGGGCATCAGTAAGTTCGCCGGGGCCGTATGATAAAGAAGGCAATACCTATTTTAATGTAGGCAGCCTTGCAGGCTGGGCGCCTGAGCGCGCAGAAAGTTACCTGCGTGAATACAACCAATACATTTTACAGATACTATGCATCCATGAGGCTATACCGGGCCATTATACGCAGTTAGTATATGCTAATAAATCGCCAAGCATTATTAAATCGGTTTTAGGTAACGGTGCCATGGTTGAAGGCTGGGCGGTATATAGCGAGCAAATGATGCTGGATGCGGGATTTGGCGATAATGCGCCAGAAATGCGCCTGATGTGGTATAAATGGAACCTGCGGTCGGTTTGCAATACCATACTTGATTACAGCGTACATGCAAACAACATGACAAAAGAACAAGTCATTAAATTGTTAACGAAAGAGGCTTTTCAACAACAGGCCGAATCCGAAGGTAAATGGAAACGTGTAAGTGTAAGCAGCGTGCAGTTAACCAGCTATTACACCGGTTACAAAGAAATTACCGCCCTGCGCGATGAATGGAAAAAGAAAAAAGCCAATGCCTATAAGCTAAAAGAGTTTAACGAAAAATTCCTGAGCTATGGCAATGCACCTGTTAAGTATATTAAAGAAGCCATGTTTACCGTTCCTAAAATAGATACAAAAGGGAATTAATGCGGTGATATGTTATACAGTTAAATTTAATGTTATGGATGAATTTGATAACGCTGATCCCCGACATTGGAAATGGGGCATATTTTATTACAATCCGCATGACCCTAATTTAATTGTTAAAAGGCATATTGGATGGGGTTACACCCTTAACTTTGCTCATAGGGCTACATGGATTTTTCTGACAATAATGGCGGCTATAGCAATTGCTGCAATGCTGGTTAAAAGGTGAACACACGAAGTTAACGAATGCGCGTTATGGATTGCAGCGGATACCGGCCCTGTGGCTAAGGCCTGTGCAGTATAAGCGTAAAGCCCGCCCGCAGGGAACGCCCTGGTTGGCATGTGGTTGATGAAGTTGATTGGGTGAATGGTTCCGCCGTTAACCAACATAGAACTACTCACCAAATTACAAATCCCTTAATCTGGAAAATCTGCTAAATCCCGGTTTATTTCTTCTCGTGCACAATAACAAATACGTCTTCGTTATCTTTTTTCATGAGGTACTTTTCGCGGGCGAATTTTTCGAGTTTGGCTTTGTCTGAGGTTAGTTCGTCAAGGTCTTTATTTACCTGGGCAGTTTGGGCCTTGTAAAATTCCTGCTCCTGTTTTAATTTGCTTAGCTGCTGGTGGTATTCGTATTGGGAGAATAAATCGTTCTTATCAAAAAAAATCATCCATATTATAAAAGCCACTGTTGCCAGGAAGAATTTATTCTTGATCAGGTCAAAAAGGCGTTTCATTTGTTCAGGCTGAATTTTCATTTAAAGCTATTTAATTTCTTTGAGGCTCGCAAATATGATTATTAACATATTAACAACGAAATTTTAGTGTGACGGATTGTATAAAATAAAAGGAGGATAGAAATTATTTAAAATCGCTATCCTCCAAATTCTAATCGCTTAGAAAGAATTACCTTCTTCCTGATGACCTGCTGCCGCCGCTTAAGCCACTGCTGCCACCGGCACGGCTGTTACCGCCCGGTCTGCCGCCGCCATTACGGTTACCATTCGGCCTGCCGCCAGAACGGCCCGATGAACCGTTGCTTTTTTTAGCACTTCCGTTTTTTGCTTTGCTCATTAACTTTTCAGTCATGGCCTGCATGTTTAACGGGTAGGGATGTGCTTCTTCAACCGGGATCTCTTTGGCTATCAGTTTATGTATATCTCTCAGGTAATCTATTTCCTCTTCTCCATCACAAAAAGTAAGCGCTATACCGCTTGCACCTGCACGGCCTGTACGGCCAATACGGTGAACATACGTTTCAGGAATATTCGGGATCTCGTAGTTAATAACGTGTGTTAATTCGTCAATATCAATACCACGTGCTGCAATATCGGTAGCAATTAAAACACGAGTGGTACGGTTTTTAAAGTTTGCTAAAGCCCGCTGGCGTGCATTTTGTGATTTATTACCGTGAATAGCCTCGGCAGTAATGCCAACCCTTATCAGGTCTTTAACCACTTTATCGGCACCATGCTTGGTGCGCGTAAATACCAGCGCGGTTTTAATGTTCTTATCTTTTAAAATGTGGTTAAGCAATAATCTTTTATCGCTTTTTTCAACATAATATAATGCTTGCTGTATAGTATCAGCTGTTGACGATACCGGTGCAACCTCAACCCTTGCAGGTTTTTGTAATATAGAATCTGCCAGGCTTTGTATCTCGGTTGGCATTGTTGCACTAAAGAACAATGTTTGCCTGTTGGCAGGTACTTTAGCAATGATCTTTTTAACATCATGCACAAAGCCCATATCCAGCATACGGTCGGCTTCATCTAATATCAGCATTTTTATGTGGTCTAAATGCACAAAGCGCTGGTTCATTAAATCAAGTAAACGGCCCGGTGTTGCTATCAGGATATCTACACCGCGGCGCAAAGCATCAACCTGTGGGTTCTGTGATACACCACCAAAAATAACCAGGTTTTTTAAGCCGGTATGCTTGCCATAAGCCGTAAAGCTCTCGCTTATCTGGATGGCCAGCTCACGCGTTGGCGTTAAAATTAAGGCTTTAATGGATTTTTGCTCCTTGTGTTTTTGCCTGTCCTCAAATAATAATTGAAGAATAGGGATTGCAAAGGCAGCTGTTTTACCGGTACCGGTTTGTGCGCAGCCTAGAAGGTCGCGGTGCTGTAGTATAAAAGGTATTGCTTGTTCTTGTATTGGGGTTGGTGTTGTATAACCCTCTGTTTTTAAAGCCTTTAAAATAGGCTCAATTAAATTTAAATTTTCGAATGACATGTATTGCTTGTAATGTATATGTGCTAACGCGAAGCATTAAGCGGATCTGAAGAGTGTCTAATGATCAAAACCGTAAATCAACGGGTAATTAGCTGCAAAGATACGCTTTTATTATTAAGTAGGATAACAAGGGTTATTTATAGCCTAATTGTGATGAATGAGTGAAATTCTGCAATCTCATCTTGAGAGATGGCAGGACGATGATAAATGGTCTTTTAAGACCAGTTTGGCAGGGACATTTTGAGGTACAAGTATTGATAATATCAATGTATTATCATAAATTTAATAGGGCGTAATTGATTAATAATCAGCATGGAAAGGTTTATAATCAGTGTGAGGAGGTTTATAACCAGGATGTATAATAGTGAGTTAACACTGCTAGAGGCCTTGATATTTTTCGTTGTACTTATTACACTTCTAATTGGCATTGTATTGACCTTCGGGACTCACCAACGTTAAAATATACATAACTCAAATTTAACCCGGGAAATGGTGGAAAGTGTGGTGGAATGAGTTAACGTGTTATTATAAGGGCGTTCCCTTCGGTCAGGCTTTACGCTCATACTGCACAGGCCTTAGCCACGGGGCCGGTATCCGCTGCAATCCTTAACGCATATTTCTGAACCGCTGATTTTAATGATTTTGGGATTCCGCTGATTAACGTCTGAATTTTGATTAATGGGATTTAAGGATAAAGTTGATTCCTTTGGGCTTATTCAGCAGCTATTCGTTCTTCCTTCACTTCCCTGTTCTTGTACCAGCTATCAAACAAGATCAGCCCCATACCCACCATAATAGATACATCAGCTACGTTAAAGATGCCTGTTTCAAACAGCCCGAAGTTAATATGCATAAAATCGGTTACCGAACCGTGGGCGATACGGTCATAAATGTTACCTATGCCGCCGCCAATTACAAAGATGATACCGATAAGTGTTAGCCTGGTGAAATTGCTTTTTAAAAGGATGTACAGCAGTGCCCCTAAAAGAGTAAGCACAGGTACAAGGGTTAATAAAATAAAGTGGTAGGGGTTTGCCAATTTATCGCCCAGGCTTAGGAATGCACCGGTATTTTCAACCTTTAAAAGCGTGAAGTGGTTGTAAATAAAACTGTAACGATCATATACATCTAAGTGGGTACGTACAATGGATTTTGAAACCTGGTCGCAACCAACGTTTAACGCCAGTATCGCTAATATAATAACCGCCCTTAATATGCCCTTCAGTTTCATCGGGACTAATGTATAAAGAGATTAGGAGAAAAGGAAATAGTGACTTGCAATACTGCGGTGAGGACACCACCGTTAGGTTAAAGCTGCGGTGAGGACACCGCAGTTTGGTTATATAATGCTTAGTTTACACAGAGCAGTGATGTCCTCACCACCAGTTAGACTATACAAAAAAAAGCCGGGCATATTTGCCCGGCTTTAATTTTGCTTTCAGCTTTTACCTTAAAAGCTTATTTCTTTTTAAAGTATTTGAAATCTTTACCGATGAAACGTGCAGAAGAACCTAATTCTTCTTCGATACGTAGCAACTGGTTGTATTTAGCTATCCTGTCTGAACGGGAAGCTGAACCGGTTTTGATCTGGCCGCAATTTAATGCTACAGCTAAATCAGCAATGGTTACATCTTCAGTTTCGCCAGAACGGTGGCTCATTACTGATGTATAACCGTTACTTTGCGCTAAGCTAACCGCGTTGATGGTTTCAGTTAAAGAACCAATTTGGTTTACTTTTACAAGGATAGAGTTAGCGGTATCATTATCAATACCTCGTTGTAAACGTTTAACGTTGGTTACAAATAAATCATCACCCACTAACTGTACTTTATCGCCAATTCTTTCGGTTAATAATTTCCAGCCATCCCAGTCATCTTCAGCCATACCATCTTCAATAGAGATAATTGGATATTTTTCTGATAACTGAGCAAGGTATTCTGCTTGTTCGGCACTTGAACGGATTGCTCCTTTTTCGCCTTCAAATTTGGTGTAGTCGTATTTACCGTCTTTGTAAAACTCAGATGCAGCACAGTCAAACGCCAGGAATATATCTTCGCCAGCTTTGTAACCTGCTTTTTCAATAGCTTTCAGGATGGTTTCAACGCCATCTTCGGTGCTGTCAAAAGTTGGTGCAAAACCACCTTCGTCACCAACAGCGGTTGAAAGGCCCCTGTCATGTAATATCTTTTTCAGGTTATGGAATACTTCAGTACCCCATCTTAATGCTTCAGAGAAAGATGATGCACCAACCGGCATGATCATAAACTCCTGAAACGCGATAGGAGCATCAGAGTGAGAACCACCGTTAACAATGTTCATCATTGGAATAGGCAGAATGTTAGCATTAACACCACCAATATAACGGTATAAAGGCTGGCGGCTTTCTTGCGCTGCAGCTTTAGCAACCGCTAAAGAAACGCCCAAAATAGCATTAGCACCAAGTTTACCTTTATTTTCTGTTCCGTCAAGCTCAATCATAAGGCTGTCAATTGCATTTTGTTCAAATACATCAACACCTTTTAATTCAGCAGCAATTATATCGTTTACGTTAGCAACGGCTTTTAAAACACCTTTGCCCATATATACTTTTTTGTCGTCATCGCGAAGCTCAACAGCCTCATGCATACCGGTTGATGCACCTGAAGGTACTGCCGCACGGCCAAGGACACCATTTTCTGTAATTACATCTACTTCAATTGTAGGGTTGCCGCGTGAGTCAAGTATTTGGCGCGCATGAACATCAATTATTAAGCTCATAGTTTTATTGTAGGGTTTTTGAATGATATACTATACCTGTTTGGCGGGCTAAGTTAAGTGCAAAATCAGGAAATCGCAATTGATATTTTGTATTTGTAATGATTATTAGCCAATGGTGTTAAAAATAACACCATTGTGCTTTACTCAGGCATATAATATCAAACGGATGAGCCGATTGTAAAGATCGTTAATCGTGTGTGGTGGGCACATGCTCTTTAGGTGTGGTGTTTTTGCGGTTAATGCGGTACATTACCGTAATGGCCAAATTGTTTTTTGCGCCCTCGGATATAAGGCTATAATTATACTGATCCAGATAGCCGGCCTGAACGCTCAGCGATTTATCAAATTGGTAGCCAAACGCTGTCGAAAAGCGGTTACGCTCAAAGTGCGGTATCTTATTGTTCAGGAACACCTCGTCAAATACAGATATAAAGTAAGTTTGGGGTTGTATTTTACGGTGATTAAGCGGCACAACCAGGTTAATACGGTAACGGAACCTGTTGCGGTAAATACCATTTAACCAGCGTTGCTCGGCACGGTAGCGATGCTCTATTTTAACCCTATCCAAAAAATTGTTAATGGTCATTTGTTCCCACATCCTAAACTCCAGTACGGTTGGCGGGGCATCCAGGTTAGTAAAATCTTTAGTAACGTAACGGCCGGTACCTATTAAGGCGGTATAATTTTTAGCGATATCATAGCTTACACCACCCTTAGTTTCGTAATAAAAGAACTGGTTAAAAAGCTCATTGGCGCGGCTTTGCAACTCTATGTATCCGCCCCAACGGTGGGTGCTGTCACCAGGTAAGGTAACGGTCGCAATTCCCCAGGTGCCGGTTTTACCATTTTGAGCATTAACTTTTGATGAACAAATTATTAATATAATAAGTGGTAAAGTTAATAGAACAATATTTTTTAACATTTGATTAATATTATTTTAACGCAAATGTATTTCCTTACTGTTACCAATGTGTTAACATACCAAGTGTTAATATTATTAATATGTTAAGTATTTCGTGCAATGTTAAATTAGTGTTAATTAAAAGACGGGGATTTGCATATACATATCTTTTGTATTACCTCTCTATGCGTTGTTTTACTTCCATTGTAACAAAAACAATATATAAAATTTGTCACAGCAAGGGAATTGGTTGCGTCTTGTTCATAGCTATGAAAAAACTAATCTTAATTACGTTGTTGGCTTTAGTTTACAACCACACAAACGCGCAAAATTCATTAAAAAGAATAGATAGTTTATTTAATAATCAATTCCTTACTAAAAGGCTTAACGGAAATGTTCTTGTGGCCACCAACGGGATTGTGATGTATAAAAAATCTTTTGGTTATGCTGATATAGGTAATAAAATTTTAAATAATGACAATTCAGCTTTCTTTCTTGCTTCGGTTTCTAAAACGATTACATCTACTGCAGTTTTACAATTAGTTCAAAAAAAGAAAATCAGGTTGGATGATCCTTTTAAAAAGTATTTTCCAAAATTTCCTTATGCTGATATTACAATAAGAAATTTGCTTGCTCATACATCCGGTTTACCAAGAGATAAGCAAAATATTTTTGATACAGTTTTAAAATCACACCCGGAAAAGAAATTCAGCTATCACGACATACTCAAGACCTTAGAACAATACCCTAAACCCGTTGCTTTTAAACCAGGCGAACGGTTTGATTATTCAAATATCAATTACAACTTGCTGGCTTTATTGGTTGAAGAAGTTTCTAAAATGCCGTTTAATGACTATCTAAGAAAATACATCTTTATACCGGCAGGCATGAACGATACTTATCTTGGCACCCCAGCGGGCCAGCAAAAAAGCAATGTTACCAAACGTTATTTATACCTTAAACATTATAATCCGGATTTGATATCAACAGATTCAGTACCCGATATTGTGAATGCGGATACAAGCTATACAGTGTTTTGGGGGCAAGGAAATGTAATTAGTACTACTGCCGACTTGTTAAAATTTGACCAGTCGCTATACGGTAATAAAATTTTAAACGCGGATATATTAAATGAAGCATTTAAGCCGACTGTATTAAATAATAAAAAAGAAGTTGTAGCGGGGGGCGGGGTTTCTTATGGATTAGGCTGGTACATACTTACGGCTAAAGCACCTGAAAAAATTGTTTTTCACATTGGCTATATTTCGGGTATGCGGTCGGTGTTTATGCGAAATTTATCCAAAAAACAAACTGTAATTATTTTGGACAATGCAGAGAATATTTCAAGTTTTTTAATCGCATCAAACGCAGTGAGTATTTTAGATAATGCTCCTCAATCTGAATCTAAAATATCAATTGCGGATAGATATGCAAAAGTTCTGTTTAAATCGGGAACTGATGCTGCTGCAAGCAAATTAATTCAAATGCGGGCTGATACACTAAACTACAGATTTGCTGCCAGCGAAATGGATTACATTGCTAATGAATTACTTAGTGCAAACTTTACAGATAAAGCTTTAGAAGCATATAAAATTAATTTGCTGTTGAATCCCACCACAATGGGAATGTATAATAGTTACGGTAAGGCTTTGGTTAAAGCGAATAAAAAACAGGAAGCAATATTGATTTATAAAAGGTCTTTATCACTAAATCCTGATAACAAAGAGGCAAAAGAAGCCTTATCCAAATTAGAGAGTGAGCTAACGGTCAATTAATGCAAACATATTTATAAAGAATATATATTCTGATACTAACAAGTACCCCGTTATTCCCATTTAAACGTTTTAACGGCTACGGCATATACAACAATTCCCCAAATAAGTAAAATAAGCAATTGATGTGTAACATCGCCAAGTCCTGCACCTTCAAAGGCTACCTTGCGCATTGCATTGTTTAGGTGGGTTAGCGGCAATGCATTGCTTATATATTGCAGCCAGGTAGGAAAGGCGGTTACCGAAAAGAACGTACCCGACAGTAAAAACTGTGGCAGCGTAATAATGTTTGACAAAGGTGGAACCGTACTTTCGTTTTTGGCTATGCCTGATATAGTAAACCCAAAGCCCATAAATATAATAAGCCCTATGGCGGCCAGTACCAGCATGTTCAGTACCGTTACAAAACCGTGTATCAATGTAAAGCCAAAGGCAAAATGGCCCACCATAATAATAAACAACGCGCCAAGCAAAGAAAATACGATACGTGCTAAAGCTTCACCTAAAACAATACTGTATTTTTTAACCGGGGTGGCAAAAAAGCGTTTAATAACCAGCGTTAGCCTTAGGCTGATGAATACAAACGCGGTACCAAACACCCCGCTGCTTAATAGCGAAAATCCTAACTGACCCGGCAGAATAAAGTCAATGTATTTATACTCGCGGCCGGTTACAATGGTTTCTTTCAAATTCACCACGTTGGACAGTTTCATACCCGAATAGGATTGGATCTTCTCAATCTGTGCAGATTGTATGCGGTAAAAAATATTATTTAAGACCGATTTTAAAATGGCGCCTTTACTTTCTGATGCCTTGCTGTATTGCACGTTCACCGTTAAGGGTGTCATTGGTACAAAAGGTTTTAAGTCGATTATAGCATCAATACTGCCTTTAGCCAGGTTTTTATTCATCTCATCGGTGGTTTGGTCTTTAATGAGATGTACAATAGCGTTCTTTTTAAGTGCCTGGTAAACCGGGTTTAGGGTATCGCAGCCTTTGGCCACACCTACATCAATAGACATGCCGCCACCGCCAATATTGGCAAAAACCAAAATAAATATTAACGGGAAAGCCAAACTAAACACCACTGCCGAAGGGCTGCGGAGAATGGAACGGAAACTTGCTTTGGCTATGGCCAGTGTTGCGCGGGTATTACTGTATTGCATATTGTTGAAAAGTCATTAGGTCATTAGTCATTGAGTCATTGAGTCATTGGTGATAAAGCTTTTTTTAAGTCCTCTCCTTTGGAGAGGATTAGGTGAGGCTTTTTTAATTCTCCCGCCACTCCTTGCCGGTAAGGTTAATAAACACATCTTCCAGGTTGGCGCCTTTTGTTTGTTTTTCGCGTTCAAAACCGGTTGCTACCAACTGGTCTATAAAATGATCGGGCGTATCAATACCTATAATATGGCCGCCATCAACAAAGGCTACACGGTCGCATAGTACTTCGGCCTCATCCATATAATGGGTAGTGATTACTACGGTAGTACCTGCATCACGGATCTCCCGGATCAGGTCCCACAGGTTACGGCGTGCCTGCGGGTCAAGACCGGTAGTTGGCTCATCCAGGAAAATTATACGTGGATTGTTAATAAGGGTAGTGGCTATTGAGAAGCGCTGTTTTTGCCCGCCGGAAAGGTCCTTGTATTTTGCCTTAGCTTTATCTGTAAGGGCAACCTTTTCCAGCATTTCCATAGGGCTTTTGTTAATGCCATATAAGCCGGAGAAAAGCACAATTAATTCCGACAGGTTAAGATTTGGGTAATATCCAGCAGCCTGTAGTTGTACACCAATGCGCTGCTTAATGCTATCGGCACCGGTCTCCAGGTCAAAACCATCTACAGTGATCTCGCCGGAGGTTTTTTCACGGAGGGTTTCAATAATTTCAAGGGTAGTGGTTTTGCCTGCGCCGTTAGGGCCAAGCAGCCCGAAGATCTCTCCTTCGTACACCTCAAAGCTGATGCCTTTTACAGCTTGGAAATCGCCATAGTTTTTTACCAGGTTTTTTACAGTAATAATAGGTTGGTTTGCCATACTGTAAATATGGGATGTATTTAATTAATAACCATATAACCATCGGCGAATGGGAAGGAAATTTCGGTAAAAATATTGATATCTATTTACCGCCCTTCTTTAACTCACTTTCTGACTTAACCACTTTTTTACCCTTCTCCATTTTTATCTCAAATGCAGGTTCATCTTTACTGGAGTTGCGTTTAATTGTGGTGCCTTTAATTGACTTTTTTACAGGCTCGGTATGTTCCTTTTCAATTTTTCCTTCGGCTTCACCCTTGCCCCAGTTCCAGTGAACAGTATCTCCCTTTTTCATAATTGATGTGTTTATTATGATCGGATATACAATTTGCCTGCCATTAATAGATAAGACTTCCTATTAAATTAAACAGGATCACCGCATATTGAAATAAACAAATTATGGCGTATAGTAGGGTTGCAGATAGTATTGTGCTCATGATGTTTAGTTTTAACACCACAAAAATGTATCGAAATACGTATTTTGAACAGGGTTTTTAGGCGAACAGGGCTAAATAGTCGGTAAATGTATTCTTAGCAGGAGTAGTTGGAGGCGTAAAAAGGTTTACCGATATATGAGTTGAATTACAATGGCCTGCCAATTTCCCAATGATGGCCAAACGGATCAATAAAATGACCAAGGCGATAACCGTAGTCCTGGTCATCTACAGGGTATACAACCTTTATGCCGGCCGCAATGGCGCGTTCGGCAATAGCGTCCGGGTCGGTAACCATAAGGCCTATGCGCACACTAATGCTGCTTTGTTTATCCGGACCTAAATTACCATGACCTGGGGCTTCGTCGGCAACTACCACACGGGCACCATCAATCATTATCTCAGCAACAATGTCGCCATCGTCGCCCACATTTTTCATTAGCTCAATTGCCCCGAACGCCTTTTTATAAAACTCCAAAGCAGCAGCAGCATTGTTTACCGTCAAGGTAGGGATGATGTAAGCCTTAAATGGTTCCATTTGCGTAGGATATTGGTTGATTAAATATAGGGAATAATTTAAGTGAAAATTAGTTATTGGATTTAAGTGAATTTCTTACTTCCGGATTAATCGCTTTTGGGTCAAGCTGGTCTGTTATCTTTAAATATTTTCGTGCGCTATCTTTTTGCATGAAATAACTATACTCGGCGGTTAACAGACTATATAATTTAGGGCTTTTCGGTTCAAGCTTAATTGCCCCTTTTGTCGCATCAATCGCTAAATTCAGATATTTAATATCCTTAGTTTCAAAAAAAACGTTCCCATAACTGGTAGACGCATCATGCCAAAGTTTTGAATCATTATGGTTTAATTTTAAAGCCATTTCAAAATAGGGCAATGATTCTTTAAACTTCTTTTGCATGCCTAAAAGATTTCCAAAGCCCCAATATGTTTGATAGTTAAGGCTATCTAACATCCAGGCCTGATTAAATCGCATCATTGACTGATCTAACTGTTGAGCCCTGAGATATTCCCAACCACGTGTAACCATGTATTCAGCTCCATCCTTTCTTTTTTTATATTGCTTATCCATATCAGCAATAAATTCATTATCCGCCTCTATTTGTCCTTTACACTTTTTGATATTATTTAATTTACCATACATAGGTAATTTATTAATGTCATCAACGCAATCCTGAGATTGTGCACAACCAGAAATGAATATAAAAAGTACTAATGTTGACAGAATAAAAAAGTATTTCATTTACGTAAGTTTAGGTTTAAGCATTAAAACTATAAATAATTCTGAGTTAAAATCGGCTGTATAACAAAAAAGGAATGAGCATGCTCATTCCTTTTTGAATCTTATGATGTAATCCCGGTTATTTCTTCATCATCCCAATGAAATCATCAAACAGGTAGCGGCTATCATGCGGGCCGGGAGATGATTCCGGGTGGTATTGTACTGAAAATGCTTTTTTATCTTTCACACGGATCCCTTCAATCGATTGGTCGTTTAGGTTTACGTGGGTAATTTCTACTTTATCTGATGCGCGTACAGCTTCCTGCACTACACCAAAACCGTGGTTTTGTGAGGTTACCTCGCAATGATTAATGATGACGTTTTTAACGGGGTGGTTTAAGCCGCGGTGTCCGTTAAACATTTTTTGTGTTGGGATATCATTAGCCAATGCCAGCAACTGGTGGCCAAGGCAAATACCAAACATTGGTTTATCAGACTTTAAGATCTCTTTTACTGTATCAATAGCGTAAGGCATAGCCGATGGATCGCCGGGGCCGTTTGAGATAAAGTATCCCGAAGGAGAAAAATCCTTTTCCATTTCGGCAAACGTTGTTTTTGCCGGGTAAACCTTGGCGTATACATCGCGGTCGTCAAAATTGCGCAGAATGTTTTTCTTTACACCCAGGTCAAGCACAGCAACACGGTAGGTTGCGTCTTCGTTACCAAACGTGTAAGTTTCTTTGGTTGATACTTGTGATGAAAGCTCCAAACCATCCATTGAAGGCACCTGGTCAAGTTTGGCTTTAAGCTGGTCGATATCCAGTACTTCTGATGAAATAATGGCGTTCATGGCGCCTTTATCGCGTATGTGGCGCACCAGCTGGCGGGTATCAATATCAGATATACCTACAATGTTTTGCTCTTGAAAATAATCTTGTATTGATTCATTGGCCTGTTTGCGGCTGTAGGCGATGTTGTAATTTTTACAAACTAACCCGGCAATTTGTATCTGGCCAGATTCAACTTCGTCTGTATTAATACCATAGTTGCCAATATGCGCGTTGGTGGCTACCATTATTTGACCAAAGTATGATGGGTCTGTAAAAATTTCCTGGTAACCGGTCATACCGGTGTTAAAGCAAATTTCGCCGGTAGTGGTACCTATTTTGCCTGCTGCTTTACCATAAAAAGCGGTTCCATCAGCCAGTAACAATACTGCAGGTAATTTGGTGAAATGATTCATTTTGTAAAAAAATTGAAAGGATTAAAACGCCGGTTTGCCTGTTGTAAGGCCCCGTGAAACAATGCCGATTGGTGGAAGTTAAGAACCTCTTTGTTCACAGCGCAAAAATAGGGTTTTATTTTGAATGTGAGAAGTTCAATTTTGAATTTTTATGAAGCCAGTTAAACATGACATTAAATTGAAAAAATCCGCATGCGCAGATAAGTATCAATGACTACCCCACACATATCTTCTGCTAAGGCAATTGCTGCAAAAATACACCCTTATAGGTATAAATGGCAGCAAGTATTTAAACAATAGACTGCGCGGTATGCGATTTGCGAGAGGTCTTTTGCAGCGGAAGCAATTGTGTTTAGTCTTTTCCATGAGTATAAGGGGTTTACTCATAAATTAGGTTCTGATTGGTGATATAAATGTATATATAATCCTATGATGTTTATTAAAAAGAGTAAAATTTATTTTAATTGAATTTCGTTTGATCTTATTAGCATTTGGTATTAACCATCTGTTTATAATGGCTTAATATATTAACACTGAAAAATTAAATCGCAATTAGTTTTTACATTTGCGTTGCGCCAACAGCGTTTAAACTATCAGATCCATGTCGGTAAACAAGGAAGTTAAAAGAATAACCACGCATATATTGCAGGAAATGAAAAATCGTGGCGAAAAAATTGCCATGCTTACAGCCTATGATTACTCTATGGCTGCCATTGTTGATAATGCCGGTATGGACATTATATTGGTGGGCGATTCAGCATCAAATGTAATGGCGGGCCATGAAACTACCTTGCCTATAACGCTGGATCAAATGATATATCATGCATCGTCAGTAGTGCGTGCGGCTAAACGGGCTTTGGTAATTGTTGATCTGCCTTTTGGCTCGTACCAGGGGAATTCAAAAGAAGCACTGTCATCTGCCATCCGTATCATGAAAGAATCGGGCGCACATGGTGTAAAGATGGAAGGCGGCGTTGAAATTGCCGAATCTATCAGTCGTATTTTAACCGCCGGGATCCCTGTAATGGGCCATTTGGGTTTAACACCGCAATCTATATACAAATTTGGTACATACACCGTTAGGGCAAAAGAAGAAGCCGAAGCTGTCAAGTTAAAAGAGGATTCCCTTAAGCTGCAGGAACTGGGTTGCTTTGGTGTAGTACTGGAGAAAATACCCGCCAAACTGGCTAAAGAAGTAAGCGAAAGTTTAAGTATACCAACCATAGGCATTGGCGCCGGCCAGCATTGCGACGGGCAGGTTTTAGTTATACATGATATGCTGGGAATTAACAAAGGTTTTAAACCCCGCTTTTTACGCCAGTACAGCAATTTATATGACATTATGAACGATGCCATTGTAAACTATGTTGATGATGTAAAGGCCAAAAGCTTCCCTAACGATAAGGAAGGATATTAAGCCTCACCCCGGCCCTCTCCAAAGGAGAGGGAGTTTTTAAGTGCAATGAATAAATCCGAAATCGAAAATTCGAATTTCGAAATACAAAAGATGGCGCGACCAGAATTTAATTATATAAGTAAAGATATTACCGACAGAGATATTCTATATGAGGATAACCATCTTATAGCGGTAAACAAACGTGCGGGTGATATTGTGCAGGTTGATGATACCGGCGACGAATCGCTTGATGAAAAGGTAAAAAAATACATAGCTAAAAAATATAACAAGCCCAACGGCGCTTTCCTGGGTGTGGTGCATAGGTTAGACAGGCCTGTTAGCGGAGTGATACTTTTTGCCAAAACAAGTAAGGCGCTTGAACGGATAAATAAGCTTTTTAAGGGCCGCGAAATGCATAAAACCTATTATGCCATAGTACGCAAACGCCCACAGCCCGAAGCCGGCAACCTGGTGCATTACCTGATTAAAAACCCGCAGAAAAATGTTACTAAGGCACATGATAAAGAAGTGCCCGGCAGTTTGCGATCCGAATTGAACTATAAGTTAGTAGGTGAACTGGAAGGTTATTATGTGATAGAGGTAGACCCTATAACCGGCAGGCCCCACCAGATAAGGGTGCAGTTAGCAACATTAGGCTGCCCCATTGTTGGCGATAATAAATACGGATACCCGCGCGGCAGCCTCCGCAAAAGTATATGCCTGCACGCCCGCCGACTGCAATTTACCCATCCCGTAAAAAATGAACCCATTGTAATTGTAGCCCCCCTGCCTGTAGATGGCTTTTGGGAAAAGTTTGAGGGGTTGGTGAAGTAAGGGGAATTCAAAAACATTATTATGTCAGACGTGGCAATCTCGTAGCCAATGCATGAACGCCTTGCATGCGACGAGATTAACATGTTACGCTCCAATGACATGATGGAAGTAAAATGTAAACGGCAACGAGCTGCCCATTACATCCCCAAAACCTCAGCCCAGATCTTTTCATCAACCAAAACACCATCTTGCATGTTTTGCTCCCTGGTGCGCAGCATATTTTCGCCGGGATATAGTATTTCCCTGTCGTTTTCGGCGGCGCTGGTTTTTGTATAGCTAATGATCTGGTCAATTAGTCCGGCGTTTTGTTCCATATCTGTTTTTATGGCGATAAAAACCTGCGATACGGCAGATTCCTTTTTGCCGGATTGACTGATGGCAGCCGTTGAATTGCCGCCGCTTAATAAGGTTGCCAGCAAATCGAGCACTAAAGACAATCCCGAACCTTTCCAGAAACCAATAGGCAAAGCCCTTTTGGTTGCCATTATGGTGGCAGCATCGGTAGTTAAATGTCCTTCGCTATCGTACCCGCCGGGCACAGGGAGGGGTTTATTTTCATTATTGTATTGCCACAGTTTTCCGAATGAGTATTGGGTAATGGCCATATCAAGTACAATATGCCCGCCTGCTTTGGGTATGGCAAATATTAATGGATTATTACCCAGGCGGGGTTCTGTACCGCCCCAGGGCGGCAGGTTGGCTATGGTATTGGTAAAACAAACCCCAATGTAACCCGCTTCGGCAGCTTGCAGGCCGTAAGTTCCGCCACGCATCCAATGGTTAGTATTTTTTATAGCTATACAGCCTATGCCGTTATCTTTTGCCAGCGCAATGGCGTTCTCCATGCAAAACCTGGCGTTTAACATACCAGCTCCCAGGTTACCATCCCATTGCTCAATGGCACCAAAAGAACTTAGCCGGGTGGGTATAGCATCGGGGTTAACCAAGCCTTCTTTAACATACTGCACAAATACCGGGAAACGGTTTAAACCATGGCTATATACACCATCTCTGCTGTTATCTGCAAAAATAGCGGCGCAATCACCGGCATTAGTTTCGGCAAAGTTCAAAGAAATAAGTACCCGTTTAAATTCGGCTTTTAGTTGTTCATAGGGTATACGCATATTGCAAATATAACAGCGTGCAAAAATATTATGCTATATAAATAGTTATACTAAAGCAGTTTTTGAATTGCGTTAAGTAAACTATCTTTACAGCTTAATGAAGAACAAAGCATTATTCCCTTTACTGGCCGTGTTAATCATTACCAGTTTTTTTATCAACTCCTGTAAAAAAGAGGATAAGAGTAATATCCCTAACCTGCTTACTACGGGTGTATGGCAGCTGGCATCTTTACAGGTTGACCATTACATTGGCGACTCAAGGATTAGTACCGATACACTTAATGCCGATTGTGACACCAGCCAGCTATTTACTTTTAATAAAGATTACACCTGTACTTATACAAATTACAGCTGTAAGCCACAACCAACCGCTAAAGGCACCTGGGCCTTAACCAATAACAAGCTTTATTTAAGTTCAGATATTACGGTGCAGGATACAACGGCTGTTGGTAAGTCGCAGCCGTTTTTAGAGGTACAGATAATAAACCTTGGGCAATTTTCGCTGGCCTTTAATACCGGTGATATTAGCGCCTATTATTCCTCAGCACAAAAGCGCACAATTAGGCGTTATGGGTTTATAAGGCAAAAAACAACATCTAATTAAATATAACAGGTAATTTTTTTTACTTTGCAGTACAAATTCTATCAGCCATTTTGAAAAAGAGAATTGCCATTTTTGCTTCAGGTTCAGGGTCAAATGCTCAAAAGATTATGGAGCATTTTAAACGTAATGCCGATGCCGAGGTAGTACTGATACTAACCAATAATCCGCAGGCCTATGTTTTACAGAGAGCCGATAACTTTGAGATCCCCTCGCATATATTTACCCGCCACGAGTTTTATGATACCGACGATGTAATAAGCCTGCTCAAAAACTTGCAGGTTGATTTAATTGTACTCGCCGGATTTTTATGGCTGGTACCGCCAAGCCTGTTAAACGCTTTCCCAAACAAAATTATTAATCTGCACCCCGCGTTGCTGCCCAAGTTTGGTGGTAAGGGTATGTATGGCGATAATGTGCATAAGGCAGTTTTAGAAGCAGGTGAAGAAGAATCGGGCATTACCATCCATTTTGTAAACACCCAATTTGATGAAGGCGAGGTTATCCATCAGTCGCGGTTTAAGATTGAGCCGGGAGATAATTTGGAAATGGTAAAATTTAAAGGCCAGCAACTAGAGCATCAGCATTTTCCAAAGGTAATTGAAAATTTACTGAAGAAAATGCGGAGTTAGTGAGAGAGATTAGAGGCTGGAGATCAGAGGTTAGGTTTTCATAATTATTAAAAAAAATACTTGATGGGTAATTTTATGGATTTGGAGGTTTGGAAAAAATCCCGACTTTTAAGAAATAATATCACTGACCTTGTCAAATCATTCCCTCCCGAAGAAAAATATCGCTTAACAGATCAAATCATTCGCGCTTCGCGTTCAATAGGGAATAACATTGCCGAAGGCCATGGGCGGTTCCACTATTTAGATGCCGCACGGTTCTTAACTAATGCACGCGGTTCTGCTGCCGAAACTATAGACCATTTAATTGTTGCATTTGATAATAATATAATAGATCAAAGGGCATTCGAGTCGTTAAAATATGATTGTGAAGAATGTATGAAGATGCTAAACGGCTACATGTCTTATCTCAAAAATCAGGCGAATACTAAATAATTGCTGTTTGGGTTGCTATAAATTGACAATCAATATCAAACAATAAAAAAAACTAATCTCAAACCTCTAATCTCTAATCTCTAATCCTTACCTTTGCGGCTCAAAAAAAGTCCTGCAAATGAGCCATTCTGTTCAAATAAAAAATGCCCTTATTTCTGTTTATTACAAAGACAACCTCGAGCCTATAATTCATGAGTTGAACCGCCTTGGTGTTAAGATATATTCAACCGGTGGTACCGAAACTTTTATACGTGACCTGGGTGTTGATGTAATTGCTGTTGAGGACCTTACCTCATATCCATCAATATTGGGCGGCCGTGTTAAAACCCTTCATCCAAAGGTGTTTGGTGGCATATTAGCCCGCCGTAGTTTTGATAGTGATGAACAACAACTTGCACAGTATCAGATCCCGGAGATTGACCTGGTTATTGTTGATCTTTATCCTTTCGAAGAAACTGTAAACTCAGGTGCCGGGCAGGAAGATATTATTGAGAAAATAGACATTGGCGGTATCTCATTGATCCGCGCAGCGGCCAAGAATTTTAAGGATGTTGTAATAGTGGCATCTAAAAATGATTATACCGAACTGGAAGAGATATTGAAAGCGCAAGCTGGTTCAACTACTATTGATCAGCGCCGCAAATTCGCGCAAAAAGCATTCAACATATCATCAAACTACGATACACATATTTTCCAATATTTTGATCAGGCTGAGCCGATGCCGGTTTTTAAACAAAGCATCCAAACCAGCCAGATTTTACGCTATGGCGAAAACCCGCATCAAAAAGGCACCTTTTATGGTAACCTTGATGCCATGTTTAACAAGCTGAACGGTAAAGAGCTTTCATACAACAACCTTGTTGATGTTGACGCGGCAGTGGCCCTGATAGATGAATTCACAGAGCCAACTGTTGCCATATTAAAACATACAAACGCATGTGGTATTGCTTCCCGCTCGTTTATTAAAGAAGCGTGGATAGATGCTTTGGCTTGTGATCCGGTTTCGGCCTTTGGTGGTGTTATTATCGCTAATGACGAGATCAATGCCGAAACAGCTGCCGAGATAGACAAGATCTTTTATGAGGTGCTGATTGCTCCGGCCTATACCGATGAGGCTTTACAGATATTACAAGCTAAAAAGAACCGTATTGTGCTGATCCGCCAGCCGGTTGAGCTGCCGCTTAAGCAGTTTAAAACTTTATTGAACGGTGTTATTGAGCAAGATAAGGACCTGGTTGTTGAAGGCCCGGCTCAAATGAATGCGGTTACTGTTAAGCAGCCAACCACTTTGGAGCTAAGAGATCTTCATTTTGCTAATAAAGTGGTTAAGCACACCAAATCAAACACTATTGTATTTGCTAAAAACAATCAGCTAATGGCGAGTGGCGTAGGCCAAACCTCAAGGGTTGATTCATTAAAGCAGGCTATTATAAAAGCCAATAGCTTTGGGTTTGATTTGAACGGCGCGGTTATGGCATCTGATGCGTTTTTTCCTTTTCCTGATTGTGTAGAGATAGCTGCCGATGCAGGTATTACGGCTGTACTACAACCGGGCGGGTCAATTAAAGACCAGGATTCTATTAATATGTGTAACCAAAAAGGCATTGCCATGGTAACTACCGGGGTGCGCCATTTTAAACACTAATTTATATAAAGGAACTCCTCGGAGCGAGGGAGAATTTTTCGCAAAGAAAAATACATTCTTCGATAAATTAAGACGAACTTACACGATGAAAAACGAATAAAAAGAAACGCCGGGACACGAATTATTCAAAATCGGAGTTATTAACTACTAATTAGTTTTAATTCGTACTTGCTAAATATTTTCGTAAGAATAGGGTTCAATATTATTAACTTTGCAGATTATTTGAAATATACGTTAAATGGGTTTATTTAATTTTTTTACTCAAGAGATTGCCATTGATTTAGGCACCGCAAATACCTTAATTATTCACAACGACAAAGTTGTTGTTGATGAGCCATCAATAGTAGCTTTTGACCGAACGACCAATAAGGTTATTGCCATTGGCCGACAGGCCATGCAAATGGAGGGTAAAACCCATGATAACATCCGTACAGTGCGCCCGTTAAAGGATGGTGTAATTGCCGACTTTAATGCAGCCGAGCTGATGATACGCGGTATGATAAAAATGATAAACCAGGGTAAAGGATGGTTCTTTCCGTCGTTACGTATGGTTATCTGTATCCCATCGGGTATTACCGAGGTTGAGAAACGCGCCGTACGTGACAGCGCCGAAATTGCCGGTGCTAAAGAAGTGTACCTGATATATGAACCAATGGCTGCTGCCGTAGGTATAGGTATTGATGTAGAAGAGCCTATGGGTAATATGATCATTGATATTGGCGGTGGTACTACCGAAATTGCGGTTATTGCCCTGTCTGGTATCGTATGTGACCAGTCTATCCGCGTAGCGGGCGATAACTTCGACTCTGATATTGTTCAGTACATACGCCGCCAGCATAATATTATGATTGGTGACCGTACTGCCGAGAAGATAAAAATAGAAGTGGGTGCTGCTCTTCCTGAACTTTCAGAACCACCTGCAGATTTCGCGGTACAGGGCCGTGATTTAATGACCGGTGTGCCAAAACAGATCACCGTATCATATACAGAAATTGCGCATTGCCTTGATAAATCTATCTCAAAAATTGAGGAAGCTATTTTGAAAGCATTAGAGATAACCCCGCCAGAACTTTCTGCTGATATTTATCAGACAGGTATTTATTTAACAGGCGGTGGTGCCTTGCTTCGCGGACTTGATAAACGTGTGGCTGCAAAAACCAAACTACCTGTACACGTTGCCGAAGACCCGCTTCGTGCCGTAGTACGTGGTACCGGTACCGCACTTAAAAATATTGGTAATTTTAAATTCTTAATGCAATAAATGAGTAGTGGGTAGTAAGTGGTTGATTAGGTGAGTGGTTAAGCTGCTACCCGGAACCACTCACTACTCACATAATCAACCACTCACTAACAGATGCGCAATCTCCTGATATTTATTACCAAGTACAACGCATTTTTTTTGTTCCTCATTTTTGAGATCTGCTCATTTGTTATCTACGTTAAATACAATTCCTTTCAAAAGGCCAGCTTTATTAATAGCACCAACAAAGTAACCGGTAACTTTTATGCCCACGCTGATGAGTTAAAGGGATACCTGACACTAAGGGAAGTAAATGATAACCTTGTTCGTGAAAACGCAAGGCTCCGCAATCAGCTTAAAACTTCTTTATATGTTGATACTGCTGTTAAAAAAATGGTTAATGATACCACTTACAAGCAGCAGTACGAATATA
Organism: Mucilaginibacter sp.; assembly: GCF_041660805.1. Classification (GTDB taxonomy): domain Bacteria; phylum Bacteroidota; class Bacteroidia; order Sphingobacteriales; family Sphingobacteriaceae; genus Mucilaginibacter. The sequence goes on from NZ_JBAZVP010000026.1 coordinate 22,226, forward strand.
TATCTGCCAAGGTGATCAACAACTCTGTTAATAAGCGCAATAACTATATTACTATTGACCGTGGCACAAGCAATGGTGTAGCAAAAGGTATGGGTGTAACAAGTGATGCCGGTGTTGTAGGTAAGGTTATTTTTGTTGATGAACACATGGCCATTGTACAATCGCTTTTACATAAGGATACGCGCTTTAGCGCCATGCTGGCAAGTAATAAAGAAATAGGCTATCTGGAGTGGGGCGAAGCAATGAACCCGCATAAAGGTTTACTTATAGATGTATCAAACAATGCCCAGCCTAAGGTTGGCGAATTGGTGGTGACATCAGATCTTTCCCTTTTCCCGGCGGGGATCCCTTTGGGTAAAGTAAGCAGTTTAAATGCCAAGGGTGGCGGCTTTTTTCTTAACATGGAAGTTAATTTGGCAGTTGATTTTAGTAAGCTGCAATATGTGTATGTAATAGTTAACAGGCTTGCCAAAGAGCAGGCGGGACTGGAGGCCCAGGAGAAAAAAGATGAGTAGAATAATTATCATCAACCTCATTAGGTTTGTTCTTTTGGTTTTTCTGCAGGTGTTTTTATTAAAGAACATTTCGCTATATAATTTAAGCACACCATACCTGTATATCCTGTTTATTTTGCTGCTGCCGTTTGAGATACCTAACCTGTTGCTCTTTCTACTGGCGTTTATTTTAGGTTTAACAGTTGATGCCTTTTATGATACGCCGGGTTTGCATGCTGCAAGCTGCGTGTTGCTGGCTTTTGTACGCGTATTGTTCATTAGCATAACCGTACAAAAAGATGGCTTTGATAACGAACCTGAGCCTACATTAAGCATAATGGGTTTCAGGTGGTTTTTTACTTACGCGCTTGTGCTTACTCTGTTTCATCACTTTTTCCTGTTCAACCTGGAAGTTTTTCGTTTTTCTGAATTAGAGTATACACTAACACGCTTTATATTGAGTTCAGTATTTACTGTATTTTTGATGCTGGTTTCGGGCTTGTTATTTTTCAGAAAAAAAGAGCGTAAATGAATAGTTTTTTTGAACGGCGATATGTTGTTGCCGGTATCTTCATCACCTTTGTATTGATATTACTTGCCCGCCTGTTTTACATTCAGGTGGTTGATGACCGCTATTTTCTATACGCCAGCCAAAATGTTGTCCGCAAGTTTGTTAAATATCCCGCCCGCGGCCCAATATTAGATCGTAACGGTACTATAATGGTGCAAAATCAGCCTATTTATGATATTGTAGTAATACCCAAACAAGTAAAGCCTTTTGATACGGTTGAGTTTTGCAAACTATTAGGTATTGATAAAGAAGGCTACGATAAGCGCATGATCAAGGCCCGAAAGTATTCGCCTTATCGCGCATCTGTTTTTGAGAAACAGTTATCGGCACAATTGTATGCTTCTTTTCAGGAGCGCTTATCAGAATTTCCCGGCTTTTTTCCGCAGCAAAGAATAATTCGTACTTACCCGGATTCGGCAGCTGCCCAGTTTCTTGGTTATATTGGTGAGGTTACCGATCCTATCATTAAGCGCTCCGGAGGTTATTATGCCCCGGGTGATTATATTGGTATAACCGGGGTGGAACGGTCATACGAAACACTTTTACGCGGCACACGCGGGGTGGAACGCTCAATGGTAGACTCGCGCAACGTGGTTAAAGGTAAATATGCCAATGGCGCTTACGATACAGTAGCTGCAGCCGGTGAGCGCCTGGTTTCATCATTAGACATGCGCATCCAAAAGCTGGGCGAAGCATTAATGAAGAACAAAGTAGGCAGCATTGTAGCCATTGAACCATCAACCGGCGAAATACTTGCTTTTGTAAGCAGCCCAACTTATGACCCTAACCTTCTGGTAGGCCGCGAGCGTGGAAACAACGCCGCAAAATTATATAAAGATCCATACAAGCCATTTTTCACCAGGCCGGTGCAGGCATATTATCCACCCGGTTCATCGTTTAAACCGCTAAGTGCTTTAATTGGCCTGCAAGAGGGAATCATTAAACCAACCGATACTTACAATTGCATAGGCTATTATATGGCGGGTAACCATAGGGTTAAATGTACACACGTACATGGCACGGTTAATTTGGCGGGTGCTATTGCCGGGTCTTGTAACGGTTATTTTAATATGGTGTTTGCCAAGGTGCTCAACGCCAGAGGGGGTAAAAATACCGACGCCAGTTACACCAACTGGAAAGCCAATGTAAACAAGTTTGGTTTTGGAGTGCGTTTAGGAGTTGACATCCCAAGCGAGGGCCGCGGGCTTGTACCTACCGCTCAATATTACGATAAAATATACCACCGGGGTGGCTGGCGGTCAACCACTGTAGCATCTTTGGCAATAGGCCAGGGCGAGTTGCTGGCTACACCATTACAACTGGCAAATATCGAGGCTACCATTGCTAATCATGGGTTTTACTATAAACCCCACCTGATAAAAGCCATTGGTGATAAGCAGGTAATTAAACATGAATATACGGTTAAAAACTATGTAGGCATTGATGCCCAATATTTTGAACCCGTTATAAACGGGATGCAAAGTGTGGTTGATTACGGTACGGGGCAGGGATCTAAAATACCGGGCATTATTATGTGCGGTAAAACAGGTACGGCACAAAACCCGCATGGCAAAAACCATTCGTTATTTGTGGCATTTGCACCGCGGGATAACCCCAAGATAGCCATAGCGGTTGTGGTAGAAAACTCGGGCGACGGCGGCACATGGGCCGCGCCTATTGCCAGCTTTATAGTAGAGAAATACCTGCGCGATACCATAACCAAACGTGAATCGGGGATTTATCCTGAATATTATATGGAAAAGAACCTGCTGCCCGATATAATTGTAAAACCTGCTGATAAAGCAAAAATAAAAGCCGATAGTATTAAAAAAGCTACTGCCGACTCTGTAAAAAAAGCGGCTGCAGATTCCGTAAAAAAACTTAAATCGGCACAAAATAAACCGGAAAAAAAAGCCGGGGATGCCAAGGTAACTGCCATGCTGCCAAAACGAAAGGACGATGAATAACCAACGCAGTTTCTTTTTTAATGTTGATTGGATAACAGTATTACTTTATCTGTGCTTATGTGTCATTGGATGGTTCAATATTCATGCTGCGGTGTTTGATGAAAACCATCCGAGTATTATTGATTTTGATACCAATTACGGTAAGCAATTCATCTACATATTATCGGCAATGGTAATTGGCACGGTTATTTTGTTGCTGGAGAGCAGGTTCCTCTCGGCGCTTGCACCGGCGTTTTATGTGGTGACGGTGCTGCTACTAATACTCGTACTTGTTGTAGGCCGTAATGTAGGCGGTAACCAGGCCTGGATAAGTATAGGCGGCGGTTTCAGGTTGCAGCCCTCTGAATTTGCCAAGTTTGCCACATGCCTTTTACTGGCGCGATATCTAAGTGCCACCAACGTAAAAGTAACCGACCCAAAATCATTTTTTATAGCAGGCGGTATTATATTATTGCCCATGCTGCTTATTAAAATGCAGCCCGATGATGGCTCAACCCTGGTGTTTTGCTCTTTGATATTTGTATTGTATCGCGAAGGCTTGTCGCCTTATTTTTTAATAGTTACGGCATTACTAATAACGTTGTTTATTACTTCGTTACTGGTAAGCTCATGGTATGTTATTATAGCATTAGTTATTTTAACAGTAATATTATTAATGCTTTTTGGCCGCAACCGGGCCTTTGCCTTTAAGCTCATTGTAGGGCTTGCCATCTCCATTGCCTTTGTATTTAGCGTTAAACCGTTGTATACACACGGTTTAAAACCACACCAGCGTACCCGTATTGATGAAATGCTGGGTTTAAGCAGTGATTTGCGCGGAGCAGGGTATAACGTTAATCAATCTAAAATAGCTATAGGATCTGGCCGGGTATGGGGTAAGGGTTATTTACAAGGTACCCAAACCAAGTATGCTTTTGTGCCTGAGCAAAGTACAGATTTTATCTTTTGTACAGTAGGCGAAGAGTGGGGTTTTGCAGGCTCGGTAGTGGTTATGGGTTTATACCTGTTCCTGCTGTTACGAATTATAATGATAGCCGAGCGACAGCGGGCGCCGTTCTCCCGTATTTATGGGTATGGTGTAGCATCCATTATATTTTTCCACGTGGTAATAAATATAGCTATGACTATAGGGCTTATGCCGGTAATAGGCATACCGTTGCCTTTTATTAGCTATGGTGGCTCGTCCCTATGGAGCTTCACTATCCTGTTGTTCATCCTTCTGAAATTGGATTCGAACCGGATGGGGATTATTTACGCGTAACGGCGTTTTAGCAAAGCATAAAATTTATCGGATACTGCTTTTTTATCTTCCCAGTTATTTTTTATAACATAGTTAGCTTTCAAAAAACGATCAGCTTCTTCAAAGCTTTTGAAGCGGTTTACTATTTCAATGGCTTCGCTATATGCCAACGGGTAGCCATGAAACAGTTCTTTAATGAAAAGCATTTTATCATTAAGGTTAATGGCTGCCTTAATATCGGTAATAGGGGCCTCAACAGGTTGTTCTGATGCTTGTTTTTCTTTCAGCTGCGCAGCTATGCGTTGATTTAAACTCAGCGGTTTATCGTCTTTGGCAGGTTCAGGTTCGGCTTGTGTTTTTGGTTGGTTATCAATAACAGGTTCCGGGTTGGTTGGGATAGGTTCTTCAGCTTCAGTTATCTGAGCTTCAGGTTCAATTACCGGGCTTTCTACGTTTAACTTTTCACTTTCAACTTGTATAGTCTCGTCTTCTTGCAACGGTGCATCGTCTTCTTCGTCCCATGTTTGAGACTCATCTAAAAACAGCTCATGGCGAATGGTCTTTGGCTCTTCGTGCTCAAATGAATAACTATCGGAAGGTTCTTCCTCAATATTACGGATCAGCTCAAATTGCATATCGCCATTTACCGGTTTTGGTATCTCTGGTTTAAACGGCGTAGGGTCTATCGTTTTTTGCTGTACAACCGGCTCAAAATATTTGGGTTCGCCGTTTGCTGGTTTATCTTCTTCGGCAGGTTTGGGTGTTTCTTCAACTTTTGGGTTGTTGTAAACAACAGGCTGCTCAAAATGAGGCGTCTCCGGCTTCAGTTCTTCGGCGGGCCTGGGTGTTTCTTCAATTTTGGTTTTGTCATTAACAACAGGCTTCTCGGGTAGAGATGGTTCTGGCTGTTTTAGTAAATTCAGTTTGCGGAGTATCTCGGCATGATCTTTTAAAAAGTGAGTGTTGGCTACAAAGAGTTCAAGTTCAAGGTCATTTAAGTTTTCTGCGGATGATTGCAGGTATTCATATTGTTCTTGTATTTCTTGTATAATACCGCCTATCTTTTTAAATACTTCCGGCTGCTTCATGGCTCTATTTGTTAGGAAATTGCTTATCAAAAATAGTATAAAATTCTGATATTAGCTGTTCACAAAAGTTTGAACATATTGTATACCGAGGAAGTTTTTAAAAGGCGAAATGAGGTTGGAGGAAGTATTGAAGTTATCTGCGGATCAATGTTTTCTGGTAAAACCGAAGAATTAATTAGGCGCGTTAACCGTGCACGGATTGCAAAACTTAATGTAGAAATATTTAGCCCCGTGGCCGATACACGGTACGATAAAAGCGCCCTGGTATCGCATAATTTAAATTCTATACCCTCAAAAGCGGTTGATAACGCATCTTCTATTTTGCCCCTTAGCAGCCATATACAGGTGGTTGGTATTGACGAAGCCCAGTTTTTTGATGCGCAGATCCCCGAGGTTTGCGCTACCCTTGCTAACAGTGGTGTACGTGTTATAGTTGCCGGTTTAGATATGGATTTTAAGGGCCGCCCCTTTGGCTGCATGCCCGAGCTAATGGCCATGGCCGATTCTGTTACCAAGTTGCATGCCGTATGTGTAAAATGCGGCCAGCAGGCTATGTACTCGTACCGTTTGGTGCCTGATGACAGCAGGATCTTACTTGGAGAAAAAGAAAGCTACGAAGCCCGGTGCCGTAACTGCTTTAATTTGGATGGAGCTATTTAATTACTGTTTTTGGATGGTAAGGTAAACGGAATATTTACAGGTGTATTCCATTCATCATTTATGGTTACACTGAAGTTAGACTGCTGGCTAAATAACTCGCCCGAAAATATATAATTTGTATTTGCCTTAATTTGAGGGAAAATCTTTGTCAGCTTTTTATGGGCAATTAATTCGCCGTTTAACCCAAAACAATCAATATTTATAGTAAGATAATGCGGCCACACCAAAGTACTTAGGGTAAAACCCGTTTTGCCCTTGTCGCTACTACTTACCGGGAATGAGAACGTTGCCGTTGGATAAACTTCACCAAGTTCCCAATGTGCATGATGATCTCCTGTATTATACAAAAGGTCTGCACCCAATGGGAAATCCTCAAAGCTTACTTTTACTTTATCCGCGTTTGAGGGCATTATATCAGTAAATTTAATAGTGATCTGGGTGGTTACCCTGGTTAACTCTACAGATTGGTTTACCGGGGCGCTTATTACCAAATCAAGCCGTTTGTTAAAAGTGTCATAAATGCTTGAATTATTATAATAAAAAATCGGATGCCCGTACAGATCTGTCGTGAATTTGCGTTCCATAGAAACATCACCCGGCGCCTGGGCACCAACAAGAAAGATAGAATATTGCCCCGCGGGTAAGCTATCTGTTACGTAACCGAAGTTTTGGTCGGTTGATTTTTGAGTTTTTTGCTTAACGGGTACTAATTCAATTCTTGGGTCTGTTGGCCCCGAATACACAAAGTAATGCAGGTATTTGATTTGGTCTTTAAGAGCCAATGTACTAAGTGAGTTTGTTTTTACTCCATTAGGTTGAAATACCGAAAAGTTAAACCCCACAGGATACAAAGTTTTAGATAAAGCTGGATTATCGTTTACCATTTTACCTGCATTTTCTTTCTTGCACGAGAAGAATAGAATAGCCGTAGCTATTAGTATTAAATACTTTTTCATAATAGGGTAATTACTTTAATTGGTACTAATAGCTGATGGTAAACTAAACGGAACATTTACAGGTGCATTCCACTCATCATTTATGGTTATGCTGAAGGCAGACTGGCTAAATAATTTGCCGGAGAATATATAGTTTGTATTTGCATTAAGTTGGGGAATAGCCCTTGACAGTTCTTTATGAGCAATTAATTCGCCGTTTAATCCAATACAATCAATACTAATGGTAGGATAAAAATGCGGCCACACCAAAGTGCTTAATGTAAAACCCGTTTTGCCCTTGTCATCATCATTTACCGGAAATGAGAATGTTGCCGTTGGATAAGGGTCAATATCACTATGCGGACGATGATTGCCTATATTAAGTAACAGATCTGCACCCACTGGAAAATCTTCAAAACTTACTTTTATTGTAGCCGCGTTTGCGGGCATTTGATCGGTAAGTTTAATGGTGATCTTGGTAGTTATCCTGGTTAACTCTACAGCTTGGTTTACCGGGGCGCTTACTATTAAATCAAGCCGCTTGTTAAAAGTGTCATAAATGCTTGAATTATTATAATAGAAAATCGGAACCCCGTATAGGTCTGTTGCTATTTTGCGTTCCATAGAAACATTACCCAGAGCCTGGGCTCCAACAAAAAAGATAGAGTATTGGCCAGCAGGTAAACTATCTGTTATATTGCCAAAGTTTTGGTCGGTTGATTTTTGAGTTTTTTGTTTGAAAGGTTTTAATTCATTTATTGGTTCGAAAGGGCCCGAGAATACAAAGTAATGCAGGTATTTGATTTGGTCTTTAAGAGCCAATGTGCTAAGTGAGTTTGTTTTTACTCCATTGGTTTGCAATACCGAAAAGTTAAATACTACAGGATACAAAGTTTTAGATAAGGTTGGGTTATCGGTTACAATTTTATCTGCATTTTCTTTTTTGCACGAAAAGAAAATAATGGCCACAGTCATTATTAGTAGTAAATACTTTTTCATGATATGGAAATTTATTAACTTAAAGATAAATAAGATCGATCGTTTAACCTATCAAAAAATCAGTATGTATATTATATTGATTATTTGATAGCATGGTATGTTATAAACAAGGATGTTACTGTTAACCCGGCGAAGTGTAAATTAGCCTGTAATTGCTTTAATAGCCCTGCTAGAAGGATAGCAATAAACTGAGAATAGGAAAGCCACATATGCTCAATGAATGGATGCCCCGATTTTGTATAAATAATATTACAAAACATTCATAAACAAACCCGCACAATTAAGGTTTAACTTATATAATTAATTACCATGAGTATTAGTCTGCTCGCTTCTTTGCATTGCAAAAAAGATGCTGAAATAGCCTTTGATACTGAGTTAAAGAAACTTGTTGATGCATCTAAACAGGAGCAGGGTTGTATTGCCTATGAATTGTACCAATACAAGGGCGAACCTACACGCTATGTGATAGAAGAAGAATGGGAAAACGAGGATATATTAGCCCACCACATGGAAACTCCGCATTACAAATATTTTGTACGTATATCACCTGCCTTGCTGGAGACACCTGCCGATGTGAAAATATTAACACGCCTGATATAAGGAGTGTTTTATGGTTTACGCCTGTGCTGTAAACAAAACCCGGGCCGGCACGTTGTAATACTGGTGATATATCGGCTTAATAATGAGCGTTAAATAATGAGCATAGTTAACACATATAAAAAGATAGGCGGACAAGCGTTATGGCTAAGAAAACAATTTTGGTTATTGAGGATGATAAAGACATAAGAGATACCGTTACTTATGCACTTGAACAGGAAGGGTATAATGTAATATCATCAGAAGATGCAAAGATCTTACGGTTTCTTGAGCAGCACAACCCCAACCTTATTTTAATGGATAACTGGCTTACTGAATGGAAGAGTGACGCCAATGGCCAGCAATTAAGCAAGGAACTTAAATCTGACCCTAAGACCAGCCACATACCGGTTATCATTCTATCCGCAGTAAGTAATATTAAAGAAATTGCCGAAGCAGGTATGTCTGATGGGTACCTGAAAAAACCTTTTGGCCTTGAAGAGTTATTTGATGTGGTTAAAAAGCACCTAAAGTAAAGACTGTCAGCCTAAAGACATCTAAATTTATTTTTTATATTAGTGTATAAAAAGCTATCTATATTTGTGCCGTCAATATGTATTTGACACGCCGACCAACAAATCGGCTTTTTTTAAAAACATTAATATACCGATTGGTATATTTTAAAAACCAATAAAATGAACTTAAATAATAACACCATCCTAATATCAGGCGGTAGTGCAGGTATGGGATTTGAAATTGCAAAACAATTAACCGAAAAAGGTAACCACGTAATTATAACAGGCCGAGATAAGCAACGGTTAGAAACCGCCGCTGCAAAGCTGAACAACGTAACAGCAATACTATTTGATGTAACAAACGAAACCGAAGTTGACCAACTGGTTAGCCGCTTAAACGCTGATTTTCCTAATTTGAATGTTCTGATCAATAACGCAGCTTCTGCCTATGCTTATGATATTTTATCCGGGCAAAAAGCCTGGGAAAAAGCTGCCGACGAGATAAACACCAACTACATCTCATTGATCCGTTTAACAGAGAAACTATTGCCGCAGCTGTTACAGCAAAAAGCGTCGGCAGTGGTTAATGTATCGTCCATTGCAGCAATAGCACCAGATACTAAAGTACCTACTTACAGCGCAAGCAAAGCGGCTGTTAACTCTTATACGCAAAGTTTGCGTTTTGCCTTACGCAATACTGTGGTAAAAGTATTTGAATTGATGCCGCCATTAGTGAATACAGAATTTTCCAAAGAAATTGGTGGTGAAAATGGCATTCCGCCGGCACAGGTAGCAACCGAATTTGTCAATGCCTTTGAAAAGGACGAGTACGAGATTCATGTTGGCGTAACAGCTAAAATATTTGAATTAGCCCGTATATCACCCACAATAGCATTAAATGCAATAAATGGTGTCCAGGAATAACTGATAAGCCACAAACAAAAAAGCATCTGCTATAGGCAGATGCTTTTTTGTTTGGTAAAATCCTGCCCTATAGATAAGGAACAGGGGGTTTTATATTTTCATCCCCAGCCCTAAATTGAATGAGATACCATCAGCAGGTAAAATGCCGGGGCCGGGATACATGTTTATCCGGCGGGTAAAATATTTGGCATTCAACAGATTATTCAAGTTAAAGTTAACATGATAGCTTTTCAGGAAACGATAGTTAAACGCCCAGTCAACCACATGGTAGGCTGGTACTATGCCTGTTGCGCCTGTTGGGTTAAAGGCGGTATTGTTGGCGTCGCTAAAATTTTTGCTTACATAGCTTATCTGTAAAGTTGTAGTGATACTGCCGTTTAAGTAGGTAAGGCCGGTGCGGTTTGTCCAGTCTGGCGTGCCTTCCAGCTTGTGGCCAACCAGGCTAACATTGTTTCCCGAGTTATTGATAGCGCCGCTGGTATACCTGCCATGCGTATAAGCAAGGGAGTTAAACAAACGCAGGTCGCTGCCAGATCTTGGATTGAATGTTCGGATAAGCGATAGCTCACCGTATGCCTCAATACCTTTAGCGACAGCGTTGCCCACCGTGGTTAAATAAAGGTGTGTAATGTTTGCCGCGTCTATAGTAGTAAGCGTGCCGGCCCTGTTACCATAATATACGTAAAAGCCGTTAACATCAAATGTAAAGATGTTTTTGATGTGCCCGCGATAACCCAGATCAACACTATAACCGCGACTGTCTTTCATATCAGGGTCAACAATTGTTAGCTGATCTGCAGGTGTAACGGCCGCGTAAATATAAGGGCGGTATGCCTGCGATATATTAGCATACAATTGATTGTTGTTATTTGCCTGGTATTGAAAACCTGTACCAAATAGCGGAAAGTTACGGGTGTTTTTATAGCTTACAGGCACAGTACGGTTTACAATTACACCACTCATATCAGTTTTAATAACCTCATACCTTACACCCGGTGTAATAGAAAACTTTGGTGTAATACGGAAGATATTTTCGGCAAAGGCAGCATAGTTTAAAGTATGCAGGCGCAGATCGATACCGTAATCTTTGGTTAGGCTCAAATCAAAGTCGGTATTGGTAGTGCCTAAGCCTTTTTGTTTGCGCTTAGTTAATCCGTCAAAAAAACGTACTCCGCCGCTTAAAGTGCTTTTCAGGTTACCCAGGGTATAGTTATGCAGCAAGCGGGCCTCAGTAGTAAAGCCGGTGTAATGGTCGCGGTCAACCTGGCGGGGGTTAAAGGTTTTCAGGCTGGTGTTAAGGGTATCGCTCACGTTTGAGGGGGCTATGAACTGTACGCTGTTACGCTCGCCAATTACCATGTGCGATGAAACCTCCAGCCGGGTATCCCTGCTAAAATTGTAGTTGAATAATATGGCCGGGATATTAATTACCGGGTTAAAAAAGTTACGGAACCGGTTTGATTGCCTGCTGGTAATGCTATACTGTGCATCGGTTAGTCCCCCGGCAATTTGTTGCACATAATCTGACCGCGAAAACTGAAAGGCAATACTGCCTTTATTATTAAACTGATATTTAATGTTGGCATAGTAAGCATGGTAATTAAACGCGGCATCGGGCCGCCAGCCATCGCCACTGCGGGCGCTGAAATAGGCATAATAGCTTACCTTGCCTACTTTGCCGCCAATGGCATTGTATGAATTAAGGAACCTGTTTGAACCTGCCGATTGCTCAGTTTCAAAGCCGAATGCTTTGGTGCCGTCACCTTCTTTAATTTTAAAGTTTACCATGCCGCCAAACTGGCTGCCAAATTGCAGTGCCGATGAACCTCTCACTATTTGCACTTCATCAATAGCCTGAAACGGCATGTTGTAGTGATTTTCGGGGTAGCCAAAAATATCCGAATTAGTGTTGTACCCATTCTGGCGTATATTGGTTTCTATAGAACGGTGCATATCGGTACCGCGGGTACCAATGTTTAGTTGCAGGCCCGCGCCATCCATTTCCCAGGCATTAATGCCCGGTACTTGCGAGAACAGGGTGCGTGCAACATTGCCTGCCAGGTTTGCCTTGCCCGGATCGGCATAAATTATATTGGTTTTTTTACCCGAGAAAATGTAAGTGCCCAGTACATCGGGCAGGTTTTTACTGCGCGATTCTTTGATGATTACACTATCTAACTTAATTGTATCTTTTTTAATTGTTTGTGCTTGCGCCTGGCAAATGCCTGTTATAAAAGCACAAGCCAGCAGCATTTTATATAAATGTTTCATGTTGTTTTTGATTTTAAAAAATAAGTTTAATACAATAGCGCATGCACAGTTATGCTGCCATGCAGATTAAAAGTTATTGCGATTAAAAAGAGGTATTAACTTAAAACTTCAGGAGGCTGGCCCTGAACGGGGATAAAAGGGTTTACCAGGCCGGTGTGTATGGGCTTGATAACCAATGGAGGAATATTAACGAATGACAGGAACCTGTAAGTAGCAGCAGGGTGGCTGTACTTGTTATCGGCCCCACCTTTTTTTATTGATGAATTTTGATCTTTACTATCCTGCGGAATATCATTTATTTGTTTTGCGTAAATAATATTACTCTTGATCAGCCTGGTTTTTTGGTAGTTGGGCACACACATTACGTACAGTGTATCCTTCGTGAATTTAAGCTTAACATAGTTGTAGCAGGCCTCTTTCAGTTGTATTTGCCCGTACACGTTCTTAAAATCGGGCCACTCGGTTATGCCGGGCAGGTTTTGTTTAACCTTTATCTCAATAAGCGTGTTGGGGTTATATAAGTTTTTGCTTATTAATTCGTTCATGAACCTGTCTGATCTGTCAAGCACATACATATGCAACAGCATGTATCCACCCAAATTAAAAAAGTGGATGGTAAGCAAAGCTATGGCAACAAATCGTTTCAGTTTATAATGGTTCTAAACAATGCAATTTTAAAGAATTTTAGCCAAATGCAAATCATTAATTTATAATTATAAGAAGAGTTTTAATCTCACCTTCACGCTTTGGTAAAAACTAACAAACAATTCATCTACTCAATTAACTTTTATTTATTTAATTACATTTGCCCAACGCCTGCTAAAATGGGTATATGAACAGTACACGTTATTTTCTTAATATATTTTAATACGAATGCAAAGCAAAAAGCGAGTGCTGTTTTATTTAGTTGACGGCGCTCACAGTGAAGTTTTACCCGAGCTTTTAGAGCAAGGCCACCTCCCCAACATAAAACGAATTATTGACGAAGGTACTTACCGCAAAGCTACTACCTGTTTCCCTTCAACAACAGGCCCGGCATACCTGCCATTTTTAACCGGGCACTTCCCCGGTACTATGGATATTACAGGCATCCGCTGGTTTGATAAAAAAGAATTTAAACGTACCCGCTGGAATAAGAATGCCATGCGCAGCTATTGCGGGCCCGAAGCGGCATGGTTTAATACCGATATGCCCGCCGATAAGCCAACCTTGTTTGAGCTGATGGGCGAATCATACAACCTGTATAATATGATAACCCGCAGCGTACCCGATGAGTATGATTTGGGTAAAAAAGGCAAGGGGTTATTATACATGCGCGCGCATTTTAAACTGCGCCACCACCCGGTTGATCTGCAAGGGCACCAACGCATAATGGATATGCTAAACTCCGGTAAGGATTTTGATTTCCTGTTCGCGGTTTTCCCGAGTGTTGACTGGGATTCGCACTATCACCACATCCGTGATGAGCGTACGCTTGAAGCTTACAAAATTGTAGATAACAGCCTGGGCGAAGTACGTGCCAAATTAGAGGAAAAAGGCTGGTGGGATGATACACTTTTTGTGATGACATCAGACCATGGTCTTACCCCAACAACCAAGCACCTTGACCTGGGCGACTGGATGACCAACCACGGGTTAAAGTCTGTTTATTATCCTGTTATCTGGAAAAGCAATCCAAAGGTAGCGGTGATGATTTCCGGGAACTCTTTTGGCAGCATCCATTTTCTAAATCATGATGGTGACCATGTATTGCATGAGCAGGGTATATTAGAAGCCATGGGTGCCGATAGATTACAGTTATTGCTAAATGAAGATGCCGTTGATTTTGCTATTTACCGTGGCCAAGAAGAGCAAACCTTTGTACTGCATAATAAAGAGGGTAAGGCCCGCATAAGCGTAAAAGATAATGTGTTTAGCTATGTGCCAGAAACTGCCGATGTGCTAAAATATGGTGGTAAAATAGAAGCCACCGGGCATCGTGCTATATTAGAAGCAACGTTTGAAACCGATTACCCGGATGCTGTATTCCAGATATACCAGCTGTTGCAAAGCAGGCGTGCAGGTGATATTGTAATTAGCGCCCGTGTGGGTTATGACCTGCGTGAGTTTTGGGAATATCCGGAGCACTTAGGGTCGCACGGGTCTTTACATAAACACCACATACATGTACCGTTGATCTATAATCAAAAGAATTGGGCAACTCATCCGGCACGTACCGCCGATCTTTTTAATACAATTTTAAAGTGGAAAGGTATTACGCCGCTATCATCAGAAGGTGAAGCGTTGAATTAAAAGATTTAATTTGTTAAAAAATGTAAAAGATGATGAAAATATGACAGTTTAATGTTAATTTAACTCCCAGATAATTTAGTTAAGCGACTTTTGTTCGATAACCCTAATAATACATGGAGCTAAAACATTTCAAACTGACATATGGTCAATCTTTTTAGACTAAACTTGTTGATCATATTTTTTTCGTTTTCAGCATTTAATAGCTCACTCGCACAAACAGTATTAACCAATGCATTTGCGCATAATGATTATAAACACAAACGACCACTTTTAGATGCCCTAAACTATGGGGTAGCAAATATTGAAGCTGATATTTTTTTGTATAAAAACAAATTGGTTGTAGCCCATTTTTTACCTTATTTTCGTAAGAATAAAACATTAGAAAATTTGTATCTAAAGCCTTTACTTGACAGGTTTGCGCTTCAGGACGATATTTACTCTGGTTATAGTAAGCCTATAATTTTAATGATTGACGTAAAAACCAATGCAAGCAAAACATATTTAAAACTTAAAGAAGTTTTGGAGAAGTACCAATCTATACTTACCAGTTATGATAATGGAGTTATAACAGAACGTGCTGTTACAGTTGTAATATCTGGAAATAAACCATACGAATTAATGGAGAAAGAAGATGTAAGGTTTGCTTTTATAGACGATGATCTAAAGAACATGACATCAGATAGTACAAACAATTTATGTTTAATGGCCAGTGCTAAATACTCTAAAATTACATCGTGGAACGGGAAACAGCCTATTTCAATACTTCAAAAGTTAAAGCTTTGCAATTTTATAAAACAGGCGCACACCGAAGGTAAAAAGGTTAGGCTTTGGGCCATTCCACAAAATCCTATGGTATGGAAAATGCTGATGGATTGCGGCATTGACCTGATAAACTCTGATAATTTAGAAAAAATGAGATCATTTTTCGCTAAAAAACACGCAACTCCACTTATTGCCCAGGCTCACTAATATCTAATACAGTTCTTCATTTTTAATAATGACACCACCCAATCAACAAATTGCTATAGCAGCTGATAAACAAGAAGTACAAAAAGTATTTAACAAAAACATCATAATTAAAGGCATAGTTTGGTTTGCATTAATTACAGTTGTTACTATTGCAGGCATTTTTTTTTACACAAATACAGGCAGTACATTAAATGCCTTAACCCATATTTCTTATAAATATATTGCTATTTGCTTTTTGATGCTGGCCGCCGATTTAACTATGGGTGGATGGCGCAACCATATTTATATCCGTAAACTAAACCCGGAGGTATCTGCATGGGTTAGCTTTAGGGCCAATGTTGCAAATATGTTTATGGGCGCGGTTACACCGGCACACGGCGGTGCCGGCCCGGCGCAGATCTACGTTTACACAAGTGCCGGGGTAACATTTATTGATTCTTTTGCTATAAACCTGATAAACCTGGGGGCAACATTAATTTTTATGCCATTGGCTGGTTTTGTAGCTATTATGATGATGGATACAAGCGCTATCAGCGGAATTATACCAGCTATGCTTAGATATGGTTTTAGCTTTTTCCTGTTGTTTTTAATGGCGTTCTTACTTGCCTTTTGGAAACCGGTTTGGGTAGGTATAATCATCCGCAAAATGGCTAATGGCTTGTCTTCATTATTTCCTAAGAGGAGAGGGAAATTAACCCAATGGGCCGATAGCTCTTATTTGGGCATTAACAAATATCAAAAAACATGCAGCGTCATTCTGAAGGAAAATCCGTCGCTATTTCCACTTAGTTTGGTTATAACTACACTGCTTTATTTAAATAAATACTGCCTGCAATACGTAATATTGTTAGGCTTGGGCGTTAATGCAAGTCTTGTGCAGGTAATATCAATACAGGTACTAATTCAATTCATGATTTATTTTGCACCAAGCCCGGGTGGAAGCGGTTTTGCCGAGGTTGGTATTTCGGTATTGTTTGGCAGGATAGTGCCCAATGCATTGCTGCCTATATTTACCCTTCTGCAACGCTCTTTCCTGCTGTTTTTCCCGGCAATGATAGGGGCTTATGTAGTTATCAACTTACTGAGAAAAGATAGCATGAAAAAAACACCGGTCGCTGATAAAAGCAAGAGAGAGGTGTCTGAAATTTATTAAACAAATAAAATCTCCGGCAGGGTTAACGCTTTGTAAAAATTAATCAAGCAATAATACCGTGCCATCGGTACGGAGCTATGATTGATTGCAGATTTTGCATAAGAATCATAATGTTTGGTGCAGGCCATTTGAAAGCGCTTGCGAATAGTGAACTTTTTGCCTCTATTTGTAAACACTACAGCTGTTAACCCATGAACGCACCAATAAAAGCAATAATAACCGGTACTACAGGTATGGTAGGCGAGGGCGTAATGCATCAATGCCTGCAAAATGATGATGTAACTGAAGTTCTTATCATTAACCGGAAGGCTTCAGGCTACTCACATCCCAAGCTAAAGGAAATTGTACATACCAATTTTTTTGACCTATCGGCTATTGAGGGCCAGCTTGCCGGGTACAACGCCTGTTATTTTTGCCTGGGCATCTCATCTGTTGGCATAAGTAAGGAGGATTATTACAAAACCACTTATAACCTAACCTTAAGTTTTGCCCAAACGCTGGTTAAGCAAAACCCGGATATGGTTTTCTGTTACATCTCTGGCGCGGGAACAGATAGCAAGGAAAAAGGTACTGGCTGGGCCGCTGTAAAAGGCAAAACCGAAAACGAAATTATCAAACTTTTTAAAAATGGGTTCGCGTTCCGCCCCGGCTTTATCAAACCTATAAAAGGGCTTACCAAAACGCACAGTTTTTACAGATATATAAATTGGATATACCCAATAGGGCGGGCATTGTATCCTGCCGGTTTTACCACTTTACAGGAACTGGCAGCCGCTATGATGCAGGTTACCATAAATGGCTACAACAAAAAGATAGTAGAAGGTAAGGATATCATCGCGTTAGCAAAAGGCGTTTAAATCAATAAAAAACCTTTATTTGCCCGGATGGTTTATTTCCAAAAATTACACATTGAATGAAAGTATTGCTTGTTGAGGATGAACCCGGACTGGTATCGGTAATTGTGCGCGGCTTAACTGGTGCAGGCATGGAAGTAAGCGTTGCTGCCGACGGCACAATGGGCCTGGAAATGGCGCTGAACCATCAGTTTGATATTATTATACTGGATATTATGCTGTCTGGAATGAACGGTATACAGGTTTGTAAAGAAATTCGTAAACAGAACGATGTGGTTGCCATACTAATGCTTACTGCCCTTTCAAGCACCGAAAATATTGTGACCGGCCTAAACAGCGGCGCAGACGATTACCTGGCCAAGCCCTTTAAATTTGCCGAACTGGAGGCCCGCATCCGTACACTGGTACGCCGCAGCAAGGCAGGCAGCAAGCCAAAAAGTATCATCAGCATTGCCGGACTTGAAGTTGATACGTTATCTAAAACCGCTAAACGTAACGGCAAAACAATCGCGCTTACTGCTACCGAGTATCATCTTTTAGAGTACTTTGTAAAGAACCAGAACATGGTATTGTCCCGCATACAAATATTGGAGAACGTGTGGGACATTGACTTTAATATGGGTACCAACGTGGTTGATGTATATGTAAATTATCTGCGTAAAAAAATTGATAACGGTTACGATGCCAAGCTGATACACACGGTTTTTGGCATGGGCTATATTTTTAAGGAAGACACTGTGGATGAAACTTCAAACTAAGATCACCTTACTTTTCTTTATTATATCAACTATTGGACTGGTGTTGCTCAACGCGTCCATCTTTTATTTTGTATCTGAATTTAATTTCGAAGATTTTTTTAAACGACTGGAAGCCCGTGTAAACCTGGCTGCGGAGATAAACATTAACCCCGATAAAGAATCTGCCGCCTATAAGCAAGTGCGTACCCGCTACATCGAAAAACTGGAGAACGAGAAGGAGTACATTATTAAGCTTGATACTACCAAACATCCAACATATACCAAAATCGTAAACCTGCCTGAAGAGTTTTACCAAAACCTACTCGAAAATAAAAAGGCCCGCTATATTCACCATAATCATTTTTATGTAGGTGGGGTGTTCAACACGAATGGGGCTAAGTATATTGTTATAGTAACCGCTACTGATCCTTATGGCTTTAAGGAACTTGACCAGCTGAAAAAGGTGCTGGTTATCATCTTCATCATATCAATTATACTTACTTATGTGGCCGGTACTATATTTTCTTACTACACAGTACAACCCGTTAGGGGCATTATAAAAAGCGTTAAAAATATTACAGCCAATAACCTGCACCTGCGGCTGGATGAAGTACGTGGGAAAGATGAGATTGCCGAATTGGTGCTCACCTTTAATAACATGCTTACCCGGTTAGAGACCGCATTTGAAACACAAAACAACTTTGTAAGTAATGCATCACACGAGTTGCGTACTCCGCTCACCATTATTACCAGCGAAACGGAGCTGCTGTTAAAAGGCAATAAAGTACCCGATGACGCAAAATCATCAGTGAAAATTATACTGGCCGAGGCAGAAAAGCTGGGGCATATCTTAGCCAGCTTACTTGGGCTTGCCCAAACCGGCTTTGATGGTAAAAAGCAAAACTGGCACAAAATAAGAATTGACGAACTGGTGATGGTTGTTGTAGATTCTGTTAAAAGGATAGACAGGGAAAGTGTAATTGATATAGATTTTTCGACCCTGCCGGATAACGAAGCATTGTTATATACCGAGGGTAATAGTAACCTGCTGCAATTGGCTATAAGTAATATTGTGCTGAATGCCTGCAAATACTCTGATAACCGCCCGGTTAAAATACAGCTGTATACAGATAATGGCCGCATCATTATTAAAGTTACCGATACCGGCATAGGCATCCCCGAAGAAGAACAACCGCACATTTTTGAACCTTTCTTCAGGGCATCAAACACAGGTAAATTTCAGGGGCACGGCATTGGGCTGCCACTTACCCTCAACATCATCCGCCTGCATAAGGGTACTATCGGTATCCGTAGCCAGGAGCAGGTAGGTACCGAGATCCAAATCCTGCTGCCTGTAGCGCAGTAATTCCATTTCCTGCATTTTAGGCGTTGTGTTTCTAATCAGTTTCTAATAAGTTGGGTTAAGCTTCTTAATTATTATCGACGTAAATAACAAAACGTGCTGATATTTAGTGAATTAACTTCTGATAAATAAGTTAAACTCTAATCAAATTCTAACATGTGTCTTAATTGGTTTTAATGAGTGTGATGTTGTTTTGTGTAAGTAAACAATTAAGCATTAAAACTAAAACAGAACACTTATGAAAACCATTTTAATCCCTACCGACTATCAGCCAGCATCATTAGATTGCATCCATGCCGTTTGCGGCCATCTTAAAAACGAGGAACTAAACCTTATTTTCATTCACGTATTTAAACTGTCTGATTCTATAACCGACCTGTTGATGCTGAGCAAACGCAGTCGCGAATACGAAAAAGTAAGCGACGAATTTTATGAACGCTGCAACCTGTTACGCATGCAGTATCCACGCATAAAAAATGTAAGGATAGAATTTTTATACGGCAGCACGCTAAGCATGTTTAAGAATTTTTTAGAAAATAATGAGGTAGACGGAGTAGTGTATACCGAAGGCTGTACTTACGAGCAGATACACCGCTCAAGCATTGACCCATCCGTACTGGTAAAAAAATGCGGACTGCCTGTTATTAGCGCCAATACTAAAACCTATGCAAGGGTAAGGCAGCCAGAACTTGCAGCTGTTTATCAAGAGGAATTATTAACCGAGGTTTAAATAATTCAACAATCTATCCTATGTTACTAAAAGAGAATATACCTGTTAAATATATCTTCGGGAAAATAAAGAAGGAAGTGGCCATGGTGGCTGTTTATGCCATACTCATAGCCGTTATTTATAACAACTTTCACTTCACCCGCATCTCTATCCCTATTGCCGTGCCGACTATTTTGGGTACCGTAATATCATTGTTGCTGGCCTTTAAATCAAACCAGGCGTATGATCGCTGGTGGGAAGCCCGTACAATATGGGGGGCCATTGTGAATGATACGCGTACATTAACCCGGCAGTTATTAACTTTTGTTGATACCCCTTACGGCGAAGCCGAGCAAAAGGCTTTTTGCGAACGTGTAGCTAAAAGGCAAATTGCCTGGTGTTATAGTTTAAGCCGCCATTTGCGTAAGCAAGACCCGTTGTTTGATCTGGAAAGGCTAATTAGTGCCGAGGATATGGAGCATATCAAAAAGTACGACAACATTCCTTTGGGCTTGCTTGAACTGCAGGGCGCCGACCTGCGTAATGCCTTTAAGCTGGGTTGGATAAACGAGTTTCAGCAAATACAGATTGATGAAACGCTGGTACGCTTCTCTAACGAGATGGGTGGCTGCGAGCGCATTAAGAACACTATTTTCCCGGCTACCTACAGTGTATATATACACTTTTCGGTATTGCTGTTCATTCTGCTGTTGCCGTTTGGTTTGATAGAGTTTTTTGGCCTGGTAGAGATCCCGCTGGTTATCGCGATAGCTTCATCATTCTTCCTGATAGAGAACATGTCTATCCATCTGCAGGATCCGTTTGAGAATAAGCCTACCGATACGCCAACTACTACCATCTCGCGCAACATTGAGCGCGATATTAAACAAATGCTAAAAGAGAACTTTAAGCATGATGAAGCACAGGTTGGTGCATCATACAATAAATCAAAGGTATTTTATATCCTGTAAAGATTATAACTGTTGGTGTTTTCTGAGAGCCGCTTTCTTAGTTGAAAGTGGCTTTTTTGTGTTTAAAAAGTTACGGTAACGTTTTCGTAGATTTTTATGGAACGATTTGGGAATACGCGGTTTAAATGGGTAATATCGCATGATCAATTAGTACTAAAAGTAATTCATTTACCGGAATACAACCAATTATGACCTGTAGGTTAGATAATACTTTGCGGTTTTAATAGCTGATCAGAACCAATTTATAATAAACCATGGAACAAAAATCTATAGGTAATTACCGCTGGACCATTTGCGGGTTGATGTTTTTTGCAACAACCATCAACTATATGGACCGCCAGGTGATAGCCCTGTTAAAGCCTTATCTAACTACCGAATTTAAATGGAACTCCGGCGATTACGCCAATATTGAGATAGCGTTTAAAATAGCTTATGCATTGGGTATGCTGGGTGTAGGCAGGGTAATTGATAAACTGGGCACCAAAATTGGCTATGGAATTTTTGCCGGTTTATGGAGCATAGCCGCAGTATTGCATGCCGCGGTAACCAGCACCTTAGGGTTTATCTTTGCGCGTACCTTTTTAGGTATTACCGAGGCGGGTAACTTCCCGGCGGCTATTAAAACCACTGCCGAATGGTTCCCAAGAAAAGAACGTGCATTTGCTACCGGTATATTTAATTCCGGCTCAAATATCGGGGCTATTGTAGCGCCCTTATCCGTACCGTTTATTGCCGAAACTTACGGCTGGCAGGTAGCATTTATTATTACCGGCGCTTTAGGGTTTGTGTGGCTGGTGCTTTGGTTTATGATCTATCAGCCGCCTGCAAAGCACAAAAGATTATCTAAAGAAGAATTTGATTACATCCATAGTGATCTTGACGACCAGGCCGCTGTAGCTGTAGGTACAATTGAGCCGCGTATAACATGGCGCCAGTTGTTGGCCTACAAACAAACCTGGGCATTTGTAATAGGCAAGTTTTTAACAGACCCAATATGGTGGTTCTACCTGTTTTGGCTGCCCGATTTTTTGAACAAACAATATGGCTTAGGCCCTACACAGGTAGCTTTCCCTGTGGCACTGGTATATGTAATGTCGAGCTTTGGAAGCGTTGGCGGTGGCTGGTTGCCATTAAGGCTGATAAAAGGCGGCTGGCCGGTGTTTAGGGCCCGCAAAACATCAATGCTGATATATGCGCTGTTAATATTACCCATAGTACTAACTCAATTTTTGGGCAGTATTAACATGTGGTATGCTGTATTAATGATAGGTTTGGCAGCCGCGGCCCACCAGGCCTGGAGCGCTAATATATTCACAACCGTATCTGATGTATTCCCTAAAAAAGCAGTAGCATCTGTTACCGGCATTGGCGGCATGGCGGGCGGTATCGGCGGGATATTATTATCAGCACTGGTACAAAAAGGGATGTTTGTGTACTATGAAAAACTAAACCAGTTGCCAAAGGCCTACTACATAATGTTTATTATTTGCGCGCTGGCATATATTATTTCTTGGGTAGCAATGTTTTCGCTGGTAAGATCAAGCAAGAGTATAAAATTGTAAATAATCTTAAGGCCTTAGTAGCCCGGCTCCTGCCGGGCTACCATTATTATGCGCCGTGCGGGCCGCAGTGGTAGGTAATTAAATTTAAGAAGCGGCCGGAGGCCTTATAATAACCATCACTCGGCAGGAGCCGAGCGATTAGAAGTTTTTAACAGAAAAGAAGTTTACACCACTTCAATCACTACTGTTGCATTGTTATTAGTAATGCAAAGCGGGATAGCCTCCAGTCCCGGTACAAAATTGAAGATCCTTCTTTTGGTGGTTGTAGGCAGCAGTTCAATCTTTCTATCAGAAGATACTCTAATTGTCGACTTTGCCCTTTGAACCTGCAGCAGCTTATCTGTTAATGTGTATTTTTCTGTAGATGCCGATACCACCGGGAAAATGATCTTCACCTGCCCATCGTGCTCACTTTTATCAAAGCTATATTGGATGCTTACTTTATTATCGGCAAAGCGATAAATTATCCGGCAATTGATGTCGCCGCCATCCGGACTCTTTTGATCTTTATCAACCAGTTTTGAACGTGTTTTAATAATAACCTCGTTATTAGTACTTTCAGTTACCATTTGTGCGGTGAGATCACAGATATTCATGTACATCTCATCATCCAGCTTTAACTCAATGCGAGGTGTTAACGGTATACTCAGCGGGTCGGTATCCGGTTGCATATTGTCCGCCTCAAAAAGCTGATACCGGTTCATGCTGCCGCTTAAGATAGGCCCTGTTTTTGGATGCCAAAGCATGGTTAGTGCACCACCGGTAGCGTGGCCCATTTTGGTTTGCTTGTACTCTCTGTCGTATCCGGTAACGGTGGCTTTAAAATGGCCTTTAGCTATTAAATGAGTTTGTATATCAGCTGAGAATTTGCTTCCGTACACCCGTTCGCGTGGCAGTAATACCGTAGTGGAAACAGGTTTTGGTCTTTTACCTTTATAATCTAAAATTGTTGTTAGTGCTTTAATATGCGAGAAGGTATGATGCACACAAGGCGTTATTCCATGCGATATATAATGCGGCCCGCCATACAGCAAACCATTTTTAGTGCAGCTTTGCAAAAGCTGGGTGTTCTTTAAAGCCACTTTGTAAAAACGCGGGTCGCGATCTGCCAATAGGGTGTAGGCGGCCTGGCAGCCATCTGTTGTACGGCTGCCCCAGTATGTCCATTTAAAATTACGGGTGCCCCAACTGTTATCCCAGGCCCCATCAGGCAGCATAAATTCCATGTGGGTTCTCATAGACCGGGTTACCATATCCAATACTTCATTATCCTTTGTATAAAGGCCATAAAGCACCAGGGAGGGCAGGCTTTCCTCAACATTATACCCCAGATCAACCGAGAAACAACCCTTTGGGCTAGGCTTATCATATGGCCCGCCTTCACCTTGTAAAAAGGTATCCTTTGCAGTCATAAACCGTAACGCGGCGTGCGCAAACTCGCGGCCTTTGGTCACAAACTTGGGTACATTCAACAAAGTACCTATTAATGATAACGCGTATGATGCTGTTACCGGATAATTAATGTTGCCATAATCAACAGAGAAATTGCTGTAAATGTATTCGCCGGCCTTTATTAAACGCTGGCTCAATTCATTTTTGAATTTGCTGTCGAGCAGGTGGCCATAGTTTTTCAATGTTTCGGCTAAAGCAATTGACGAGAATACAGTTGTACCCTTCCATGAACCCTTTACCGGCTCGTTCAGCCATGATCCATCCGGCTGACTAACCCTGCTATCCATCCATCTGTAAAGCAGCATAGCCGAGTCAATGTACCTGCTGTCTTTGGTTTTATCCGCAAGGTAAAAGAATGGATAAATGGCATCGCCAATTCGGCCATGAACAGTTTTATTGGCCGGGCAGTAAATGCCGCCATAATTTAAGGTATCCGCTTTGTTAGTGATCTGCAGATCAATCAATGCCTTACCCCACTGTTTCAAAAGGCTTTCGCTTAATATGTACAGATCGGCCGGTGGCTGGATGATACCTAAAGCAAAACTATCCGCAAAAGGGGCCGCGCTTAATATTCCGGCAGTACCCAACGCGGTTGTTTTAATGAAATCTCTTCTTGATGACATATGGCTACCGGATAACAACCGGCTTGTGTTTAGCCAGACGGTCTTTTCTTAACAAAGCTTCGAGGTAGTAATAATCGGCATAAATAATGGGTACATCTATTTCGCTTTTTGCAGGCTTGTGGCCGGTACTGTGCAATAATAAAAAGCCATGATTTTCGCCAATTTTTGATTGGTAACCGTTTCCCAGGCTCTTAATTATTTTATCTGCCGTAGCTTTATAGTTTTTAGCATTTGCCGGGCTGTAAGTGCTCAGCTCATATAAAGCCGAAGCCATAATAGCCGCAGCCGAAGCATCACGCGGAACGTTGGGGATAGCGGTATCGTCAAAATCCCAGTAAGGCACCAGGTCGGCAGGCATATTAGGGTTACTGAATATAAATTTAGCTATCTTTTGCGCCTGTTCCAGGTAGGCTTTGTTCTTGGTTTCGCGGTAACAAAGGGTATAACCGTACAGTCCCCATGCCTGCCCACGCGCCCATGCCGAATTATCTGCAAAGCCCTGGTGGGTTTGTTTATGCAAGATCTGCCCGTTTGCAGGATCATAATCTATAACGTGGTAAGAGCTGTAATCTTCCCTGAAGTGATTTTTCATGGTAGTATTGGCATGCGCCACGGCAATTTTATAAAAGCTGGAATCGCCGGTTAGATGGGTGGCCTCAAAAAGCAGTTCAAGGTTCATCATATTATCAATAATTACCGGGAATTTCCAGCCATTACGGCTATTCCATGATTGTATAGAACCCACAACCGGGTTAAACCGTTTTGATAATGTTTTAGCACCTTCAATCACTACATCCTTATAATGCGGGTCGCGGGTAAGGCGATAAGCATTGCCCGCACTGTTGTATATTTTAAAACCAACATCATGTGATGTAGCATCATCCTTCTCTTTTTCAATATTGGCAGTAAAGGCTTTGGCTGGCTGCAACCATTTAGCATCTTTTGTGTACTCATACAAAAACCATAATTCGCCGGGAAAGAAACCGCTGCACCAATCCTTTGAATTGATCATGCCCAGGCTGCCATCTGGTTTAGTATTTCGTGGCGACACCAATGCCGGGTTGGCAGCCGCCAGTTTTGCAGAATCAACTTCTTTCAGCAACACTGTAGTTTGCTTGCCGGCAAAACTGAATGCCTTTGCAACATCACCCTGGGCAAAAACAGGAACTAATAAAAAGTTTAAGGATACGGACAGCAACAGGGTTTTGTAATTCATAAAAATGATAAGTGTTGATTAATGGATATTTAGGGGCCGGCAATTAGTTTACTTTAATTTTGATAACCAGTTTTTTCACAACATCAAAGCCTTCAACCTTAATATTGGGGCGATGTACATCCACAGGGAAAAATAAAAAGAATGTGCCCGGCGACGCGATGTAATATTCGCCTTCCGCGGTATAGTTAGCAGCTTCCCGGGCTTCGGTATAAGGTTTGGTAACAGTGGCTTTATCAATTTGCACCACCCCAATCTTTTCCTTTCCCTTTATAATGTATTGCAGATCGATATATTTACGGTGCGATTCCCAGCCTGCTTTATCAAGCTCTCTTGATGGGGCTTCGGTTATGATCGCGAAAACATTTTCACCATCAATAGGGTATCTGCCGGGGGCAATAGTATCCAGGTGGGTATTACTTAAATAAGTAAACACCTTATCCCACATCGCTTTATCGGTATGGTACTGTTTGGCAAATTCAATGTTGTTGGTAGACTCATGCGGGTTCAACGTGGTTCCATTGCGCCAGTCGCCTTTTTTAATCCATTGCTGTGCCAGCTTACTGTTCCATTCGGTTGTTGTTTGTGCCATAGCACTGCCACTGATAAATGCGGTCATGGTTATTAAAATAATAAATTTTAAGTTTTTCATTTGGTTTACAAGCTTTTAACCATACTGCTATTGGGGTATTGGTATGGTGTATAATTGGTTTACAATTCAATATTACAAGTTAAAGCTTACATAAACCCTGTTGTAATTATTAATATTTGCGAAAACGTTTTAGTTAAATATCGCTTTATTATAAAGCCGGGCCGGGCTTAACAGACTAATCACCTTCTACAACGTTTGCGTAGAAATATGTGTTTACCGGCTCTGTAATTATAGGCGATAATTGTAAAATTGTTGCTTGCCCGTTAACCAACATAAAGCAGAACATCTTGAAAATTTTACACAGCGTACACCCCAACGACTTTAAGACCTACCAAACCGAATTGGTAAGAGAACGTTTCCTGTTAAGCGGATTAGTTAAACCCGATGAGCTTAACTGCGTTTACACCCATTACGATCGTATGATTGTAGGCGCGGTGCAGCCGGTAAGCAAAACTATTGAACTTGAAAATTATAGTAACCTGCGTGCCGATTTCTTTTTACAACGACGCGAGATAGGTATTATTAACGTAGCCGCCGACGGCGAAATTATTGCCGATGGTATTACATATGCGGTTAATAAAATGGATTGCCTGTACCTGGGCAAAGGAGTTAAAAGCGTGAGCTTTAGCAGTAAGAATGGCGCCCAACCGGCGGTTTTTTACCTGTTATCGTGCCCGGCACATACGGAATATCCTACCAGGTTAATGACTAATGACGAAGCCGTTAAAGTTAACGCCGGTGATGGTTTAAATGCCAATGAACGGGTGATAAACAAGTATATTCATGCTGATGGGATACAAAGTTGCCAGTTGGTAGTTGGGTTAACCATACTGGCACCGGGCAGCGTATGGAACACCATGCCATCGCACGTGCATGACAGGCGTATGGAAGCATATTTTTACTTTGACCTGGCAGCCGGGCAAAAAATATTCCATTATATGGGTGAAGCCGATGCCACAAGGCATATATTAGTTGACAATTACGAGGCAGTAGTGTCGCCGCCATGGAGTATCCACTCGGGGAGTGGAACATCAAATTATAGCTTCATATGGGGTATGGCGGGCGAAAATCTCGACTACTCTGATATGGATGCCATCGCGATAAAAGATATTAGATAGAAATAAAAAGCACATAAAGTGGAAAACCAGTTCTCATTAGCCGGAAAAGTAATAGTAGTAACCGGCGGCACCGGTATTTTAGGTAATTCGTTCATTAACGGTATTGTTGCAGCAGGTGGCGCGGTAGGGATACTGGGCCGTAACCAACAGGTAGCCGAAGAGCGCGCTGATGCCATCAATAAAAACGGCGGTAAGGCTATTGCATTAATAGCCGACGCCATGAACGTTGAACAACTGACCGCGGCGCGCGAAAAAATAATGGCTGCTTTTGGCCGTATTGACGGATTGGTAAATGCCGCAGGCGGTAACGGTCCGCAAGGCGTTTTACAGCCCGAGGAAGATGTGTTTAACATGAATCTTGAAGGCATGAAACAGATAATGGACCTTAACACCTGGGGTACACTGATACCAACGCAGGTATTTGGTGCAGCCATTGCTAAAACGGGTAAAGGGAGCATTGTTAATATATCGTCCATGAATTCTAAACGGGCCATTACTAAAGTATTGGGTTACAACATGGGTAAAGCGGCTGTTGATTGTTATAACCAATGGTTTGCGGTTGAAGTAGCTAACCGTTACGGCGACGCTATTAGGGTGAATGCCCTTGCACCGGGCTTTTTCCTTACCGAGCAAAACCGTAACCTGCTTACCAAACCCGATGGCGGTTACACACCACGCGGCGAATTGGTTATTAAACAAACCCCATTTAAACGTTTTGGTAACCCCGATGAACTGATAGGCGCGCTGGTATGGCTGTTAAGCGATGCATCCGCCTTTGTAACCGGCTCTATGATCTGTGTTGATGGCGGGTTCTCCATTTTTGGTGGAGTATAAGCTTAAGCAATATAAGATACACCTTGCCGTCGCCCGGCTCTAACCGAGCGACTAATGAATACTACTTCCTACCCCTCTTTGCGCAGCAGAGGTGGGGGCGGGCGAAGCGATGACCATATAAGTCAAGCTTTACTACTTCATTTTTAACCTTTACGGCCAATACCGCCAAAATTTATGTAATTTTAATCTTTAAAAAATAGCTGATACAGAATAATTTTTAAAGATAGGTGGGCGTATATGAATTTTAATGCTATTACCATTAGTGACATTGCGAGAGCGTTAAATCTTTCAGCATCAACAGTATCAAAGGCACTTAGCGATAGTTACGAGATAAGCGAGAAAACTAAAAAGCGGGTTGTTGATTATGCGCGCGAAAACAACTATCGACCCAACCCAATGGCCCAAAGCCTTAAAAAGGGTAAAAGCAAATCAATAGGTATTGTAGTATCAACTATTGATAACCAGTTTTTTTCGCAGGTTATTAACGGCATTGAGTCGGTTGCTTATCAGGAGGGTTACAATGTTATTATTACCCAAACCCACGAGTCGTATGAGCTGGAAGTATTGAACGTAAACCACTTAACCCATCGCTCAATTGATGGCTTGCTTATTTCCCTTTCAACCGAAACCCAAAATGTAGAACATTTGCAAAAACTGCAAAACCAGGGTTTACCCATTGTGTTTTTTGATCGCGTGAGTGATACAATTAATACCCACAAGGTAATTGCCGATAATTTTAAAGGCGCCTATGAAGCCACCACGCACCTGATAGATTCGGGCTATAAGAACATAGCGCATATTACCAGTCCGGCGCATACCTCTATAGCCCGCGAACGTTTGTCGGGTTATAAAAAAGCGCTTACCGATAAAGGAATAGCTATAGACGAACAATACATTAAATATTGCAGGTACGGCGGCAAGGATATTACCGAAACCGAAAGGGCCCTTGATGAACTGCTGGCCCTGCCACAAAAGCCACAGGCCATCTTTACCGCGTCAGACAGGATAACCACCACTGTGCTTGGCCTGCTGCATAAATTAAAACTGAGTATCCCTGATGAGATAGCTTTGGTAGGCTTTTCCAATACCGCTTTAGCCGCCCTGCTGAACCCGGCCTTAAGTTCGGTTTACCAGCCCGCGTTTGAAATAGGCAAAAAAGCAACTGAAATGCTCCTGAGCCTGATAAGAAGCAAATACCCGGTTACCGAGTTTGAAGAAATAGTATTGCCAACAGAATTGTTTATCAGGAAATCGTCTATAAAGGTTTAAAAGCCTCAACCCAACCCTCTCCAAAGGAGAGGGAGATTAGAAGTATATGGAAGTCCTCTCCTTTGGAGAGGATTTAGGTGAGGCTCGAAAACGATTTCGTAAATAAACATATTTAAGCCTTAAAAGCCCGTTTAAACTGAATATTTTTGAATTGTGCAGATGACGCAAAAGGTATTCAATTATAAACCCTGCATATGATTTTAACATCAACCCAAATGATAAACAAATATTTTATTTGTAGCCTACTTATGCTGTTATGCGCATCTGCCGCTTCGGCCCAAACCGTTACGCTCGATTATTATTTTAATCACGAAGTGCGCAAAACAAACTCAGGTGCAGTGCAGCGCTTTCATTATATGTGGGAAGAAAAAGCCAATACCGGCTTTTATATTTGGGGCGATATTTTTACAAAGAACGGCGCTAAGCTGGATACGTTAGATAAAGCGCCAACCGTGCAGAATTTAGCAAAATCCGACATTTATATTATTGTAGACCCTGATAGTAAAAAGGAAAGCCCAACCCCGAATTTTATTGAAAAGAAGGATGTGGAGCAGATTGCCGACTGGGTAAAAAAAGGTGGTGTTTTAGTGCTGATGGCTAACGATAGCGCCAATGTAGAGCTGAACCATTTTAATGATTTGGCCCAGCAATTTGGTTTGCATTTTAATAACGATATGCAAAACCACGTGATAGATGACAAACATTTTGATGATGGCGCGATTGCTCCCGGCGATAACCCAATATTTAAAACCGCGAAAAAACTTTTCCTGAAAGATGTATGCGGTATTAGCTACCAGGGTAAAAATGTAACGCCAATTTTGAAGGCCAAGACTGGTACGGCTATAACCGTAGTTACTAAGTATGGCAAGGGAACCGTATTTGCCGTAGGCGACCCATGGTTATATAACGAGTACGTAAATGGCCGCCTGCCTGCCGACTTTGACAATGACAAGGCCGCTAATGACCTAACCGTTTGGCTGTTGCAGCAAGTCCGTTCAAAAAAACAACAGCGCTAAATGTTTAAAAAATATAGCTTACTGGTAACTGCGGCTTTGATATACGCTGCTACATGCCCGGCGCAAGTTAAACCTGCCGATAATTTTATACTGCTTAACGGCAACACGCTTGCGGCATATAAACAACAGTATAAAGCCGGCGATGACTGCATTACCAAACAGGTTAAAGCGCTGTTGAAGCAAGCCGATACTTTGCTGAAAGCAGAGAACTGCTCGATAACCTTTAAAAAGGAAAAACTACCACCAACCGGCAATAAGCACGACTATATGAGCCTTGCGCCTTACTGGTGGCCTGATACAACCAAGGCAGATGGCAAGCCCTACATCCGCAGGGATGGCCGTATTAACCCGGAGAAATACCTGCTGCATGACCGCGACCAGATAGGCCGCATTGAAGACGAGGTACGCAAGTTAGGTGCTGCTTATTACTTTACAGGCACCGAAGCATATGCGCAAAAAGCGGTTACTATGCTAAAGGTTTTCTTTTTAGATGCCGATACCAAAATGAACCCTAACCTTAACTATGCCCAATACATTCCCGGTATAAACGATGGCCGGGGGATTGGTATAATAGAAACTGCCGGACTCATTAACATACCCGATGCAATGGCTTTTTTACAAGGGAGCAAAAGCTTAAATGCCGATGTGAACAATGGTATTAAAAAGTGGTTTAAAGATTACCTTACCTGGCTGCAAACCAATAAAAATGGCGTGGCCGAAAGTAAGGAGAAAAATAATCACGGAACCATCTATGATCTGCAGGTAATTGATTTCGCGATGTATTTGGGCGACGATGCGCTTGCAAAAAGCATCCTCCAAAAACAAACCACACCCCGGATGGAGGTTCAATTTACCGCCGACGGAAAGCAGCCTTTAGAACTGGCCCGTACCAAATCATGGGGGTACAGCAACATGAACTTATTAGCCTGGTGCCGGTTGGCAGTTTTGGCTAAAAAACAAAATATCGACCTTTGGCAATACCAAACCAAAAGCGGTAAGGGCATTCAAAAATGTATTAACTGGCTAATGCCTTTCGCCTTAAAACAACAGGAGTGGACTTACGAGCAGATAGAAAAAATTGGCTACAATGATTTTAACGCCATTGTTGACCTATCAAAAGACCAATACAAATTTACAGGCGATATGGTAAAGCAATGCCCCGGCTTGTTGCATTAAACACTTTTATACTTATTTTTAAACCGATTTTAATTCTCTGCTATGAATAATAAGCTTCCCGTTTACAATATGATACAAACAATGCGCTGGTATGGCCCTAATGACCCGGTTAGTTTGGCAGATATTCGCCAGGCGGGTTGCACAGGCATTGTATCGGCACTGCATCATATCCCTAACGGGGAAGTTTGGGAAGTGGCCGAAGTAAAAAAGCGTCAGGATATGGTGAGCCAAGCAGGTATGGTTTGGAACGTGGTAGAAAGCCTGCCCGTTAACGAATCTATCAAAACCCAAACGGGGAATTATAAGCAACATTTAGAGAATTATAAGATCAGTCTGCGTAACCTGGCAGCCTGCGGCATTAAAATAGTTACCTATAACTTTATGCCCGTGCTGGACTGGACCCGTACCGATCTTGCTTATGAAGTAGCCGACGGCTCTAAAGCACTGTTGTTTGAAAAGGCTGCTTTTATAGTGTTCGACTTGTATATATTGAAGCGCAAGGGTGCGGAGAAAGACTATACCAATGAGCAAATTGCGCTGGCGAAGAGTCGCTTCGATGCCATGACCGATGCGGATAAATTATTATTGCAACGCAACATTATAGCCGGTTTGCCGGGCAGCGAAGAAAGTTTTACCATAGAGCAGTTCCAGCAGGCGTTAGATACTTATGAAGGTATTGATGCAGTGCGGCTCCGGGCTAATTTAATAGCGTTTTTGCAGGAAATAATACCTGTTGCCGATGAATTGGGCGTTAATATGGTGATCCACCCGGATGACCCGCCGTATGATATTTTAGGTTTACCGCGTGTAGTAAGTACCGCCACCGATATACAGGCGCTGGTTGATGCCGTGCCTTCGGTTAATAACGGGTTATGCTTTTGCACAGGTTCTTTTGGTGTGAGGGCAGATAATGATTTGCCTGCAATGGTAAAGCAGTTTGCAGACCGTATTAACTTTCTCCACCTGCGCAGCACCCGCCGTAATGAACTGGGCGACTTTTACGAAGACAACCACTTAGAGGGCGATGTAGATATGTACGGCGTTGTAAAAGAAGTTGTACTGGCAATGCAAAGCCGCGGTGTAAACATCCCAATGCGGCCAGATCATGGGCACCAGATGCTGGATGACCTGCATAAAAAAACCAATCCGGGTTACTCGGCAATTGGCCGTTTGCGTGGCCTTGCAGAACTGCGCGGACTGGAGATGGGTATTAGCCGGTCGATACTTTAGAGCCGCTTCGGGACAAGAGTTTTTTCCGTTTCTTAACCCTTTTTCCACGGCAGGCGTAATGTCATTATTTAAGGTGTCTCAACCCCAGAGGGGTTAAAGCTTTGTAGAATAAAATCGAAATTATCCGATCCGTGCCGTAGGTACGGAATCTTACGTTGCGTACCTACGGTACGCTAAAAGCGCTATTTATATTTCCTGCAAAGCTTTTACTCTTAACGGAGTATATTACTTTCCTTAAATAATGACATTGACCACAGGTGAAGAGGGGCGTGCACACGAAGTGCCGCGAGGTGAATCAGCCGGTAAGGAAGTCGATTTAATTGAGCCAGATTAGCGGGTGCCTTACAGGCAGGTTCCTGATGATCTCTTCATCCGCAGGGGCGTGTTCCAATGTTTTCCATGCCGATAGCCATTGCTGGTCCTGATAGGCTGCAGCACCAAACACCAATGAGGGTTGTGCTACGGGCCAGCTTTCATAATGCATTACATCATGGGGGTAGGGCCATTTGCTTTTATCTTTTAAGTAAGGATACAAAAATGTTATCCCTTTTTTTATTGATTTGCCATCGGTAGTTTCGTAGTTCCACAGGTTATTTTCGGCAGTACTTAATGTTTGACATATGGTAGCCATAGCATCTAAATTAAAAATAGAATATCCATAAGGCTTGGTGCGTTTCAGTTCTAGTGGGAAACTGCCATCGGCAGCCATTTGAGTAGGCAGCAAAACTTCTTTATAACGATTAGTGCAAAAATCAAGCAGTTGCTTGTTGCCGGTAAATTTGGCAAAACAGGCCACCTGCATTACCCAGCATGTACCATGGTTGTTTTTGGCATTCATCTCATCATTACCATACTGATGGGTGGTAAGCCATGTTAAATATGCACTAACCCAGTTTTTAATGCCTTGCAGCGTTGGTTTATCAACAAGGGGAGAAGCCTGCATACTTTCCAACCCCTGTATCACTTCCATTAATTGAATGGTATCTATAATGCCTATTCCGCGCCCGGTTGCCACGCCTTTTATAGCCTGGGCATACAGCAGGTTAGGGTTCATTAGTGTTTCGGGATCAATGAACCAGGCTTTTAAATGTAGTAGGGCATGCTTCACATATTTTTTGTCATGAGT
Organism: Mucilaginibacter sp.; assembly: GCF_041660805.1. Classification (GTDB taxonomy): domain Bacteria; phylum Bacteroidota; class Bacteroidia; order Sphingobacteriales; family Sphingobacteriaceae; genus Mucilaginibacter. The sequence goes on from NZ_JBAZVP010000026.1 coordinate 56,785, forward strand.
GATCTGGTACGCCGATGCCAGTGCCCCAATTATCCGGCTAAAGCGGATCATGGCCTGCCTGTGCGCCACAAAATTTTGCGGATTAGTAAGGCCATCCTTTTGAATATAAGGCCCTTCCGGATTGGCGGGGTTGGGCCACCAGTAATCTCCCTCCGAATAAAAATCATGTTTACCGCCTGCACTTCGCGGGCAGCTTTCGGCGGTAACGGTTATCGGTTGCTGGGTTAATGCCCATGCTGCTTCCTTTAAAATATATGGACGTAAAGTTGCGGCTACCTGCTGCTTAACAGGTGGCTCCGCTTTAAAACTGAATTCATTCCGCGGTTTATAAATTCCCTCCCCGGGGAGGGGTGCGTTTGCCTTGTGCAATGGCAGGGAGGGGTTTGTACGTTTTAAAAGTGATCGCCTGTTTACCCCTACCTCCTCCTTCCCCAAGGAAGGAATCGCGCGAGCCCTTTCTTGTAATACTTCCCCGGCATGTATGGTTTTAAAGCCAAACAAAGATACAACAGTCAGTAGCATCAGGATCTTCCTCATGCTGTTACAGCTTTAAAAATACAGTTTCCATTCCCGGTGATTGTACAGCAACTGTGCTGCTGCCTTTATTAGTTTTTAGGCTAATGAGCGCCCTGCCATTATAAGCCTGTACTTTGCGAGATCCATTCGGAGTGCCCAGGTCGTCCAGCAAAATACCATCGCCGCTAAGCGAGAAGTTTACCCAGTTAATGGCATCTAAACATTGTATGCCTTTGCTATCGCGCAGCACAACCTGTACAGTTGCCGTTCCGTTGGCATCTGCTACTTTGGTTAGCTCCATTTTAGCGGGTTTGCCCCATTTTTCGGTTTGATATTCCTGGGTTATCTGGTCGGTAACGGTTGCTTTGCCTTTGCGGGCAATAACCTTTATGTCGTTTTTGCCTTTATTAAAAACCACCATCCAGCGCAAGCCGGCCGCAGGGAAATCCTGACTGTCGCGTTTTTTTACGCCGTAGCTTTTGCCGTTCACAAACAGTTCGGCTTCATCGGCATTTGAGAAAACCTTCACCATTTTCTGCTCGCCCTCATCACCCCAACGAATAGGCCAGGTATGCCCATAGATGTGGGCCATCAGGTTTTTGCTCCAATAAGATTGGAAAACATAGTACGATTCCTTTTTGGTAAAGTCCCTTGCTACAACACCCTTTTGGTTCATGTAAGGCACGGGGTTATCCGGGCGGATAGGAGTTGAGAAATCCTTAAAAACCCAGAACGCCGAACCCGTAAAATTGGCAATGGTTTCCTGCTCCTTCAAGTACCAGTCGAACAGGGTAATGATATAGCTTTCACTCCAATCGCCATCTTTTGATGCACGTGCATTGCCGCCTACTAATGATGCATCGCCAAGGCGTTCATCAACACCAATGCCTGTTTTTATGTTTTGTAAAACCTTGTCGGGGTTTTCAGCGTGCCTGCCCGCGTGGCTATCGCCGCCCCACTCGGCGTGGAACATGTGCGGTACTTTTTGCTGCTCATCCTCTACCGATTTTTTATATTCGGTATACACCCCACGGTACCAGCCCGGCCAAATGGAAGGCGAATAAACATCCACAATGTCCTTACAAAAATCGCAACGCCTTATGGTTGTCTTGCGCGAGGGATCAAGCTTATGCGCCAGATTGTTCTGCTCGGTCATGAATGCTCTTATTTTAGCTTTATCAAACTCCGGGAAATCGCCTTCCCAGTCGTTCTCATTACCTAAGCCCCATAATATAATTGACGGGTGGTTATAATGCTGCTGAATCATGTTGGTGAGCATGTTGCGGGCCTGCGTTTTATAGCCATCTCCGCCCAAGCCGCCACGGCACCAGGGCTCTTCTTCCCAAACAATAATGCCCAGGCTATCGCACAGGTTTAAAATAATACGCGATTGCTGGTAATGACCCAGGCGGATAAAGTTCACGCCCATATCTTTCATCATCTGCATTTCGGTGTGCATCATGGTATCTGTCATGGCTGCGGCAACACCGGCATGGTCTTCATGGCGATGGGTGCCTTGTAAGAACAGGCGCTTGCCATTTAAATAGAACGGCCCCTTATCGGCAAACAAAAAGCTGCGGAAGCCCACCTTTTCGGTTTGGGTGAAAGTTTGACCATTGTTGGTACAGGTAACCTCAATGGTGTACAAATAAGGGTTGGCCGGCGACCATACATGCGGCTTGCTAAATTTTAACTTGCCGATAGAATAGGTATCGCCGGTGGCAACATCATCTAATTTATAAACTCCTTTTGCTACAACTTTGCCTGTGGCATCTTTAACTTTTACCTCGCCGGCAGCACTTTTTAATTGGGTAGGGTTATAAAAACTAAGTTTAGGATCAAGAAAAGCTGTTTTTAGGTTCTCATCAACGCTGGCATTGGCATACAATTTATCAATGCTTAATGCAGGCTGGTAAACCAGGTTCACGTAACGGTAAAGGCCGCCATATACATTAAAATCCGACAGCTGCGATGGGATGGTTTCCAGGTCGCGGGAGTTATCACATCTTATCTCAACAGGGACTTTGCCTTTAAACTGTTTTTTAAAAGCGGGTGTTTTCTTAAAATCTTCAACCGCCTGGGTAATATCGGCAGTCCATTCATCATAGCCTCCTAAATGCGAAGCTACTTTGGTGGTGTAAATATATACATCGGTTTTTTGCCCCGCGCCTTCAAAGTGGAGCAGGGTACGGCCGTTTGCGTAAGGATTTTCAATGTTTAGCGTAGTACGGTACCAGCCCGGCCCCTGGTAGTAATTTACATCAGGGTCTACCGCATCGCGCGAATTAAAGCAGTGGGGTAGGGTAACGCTGGTCCATATGGGTAAACTTTCGGGATTACCCGGGGTTACAGGCCTAACGGCTTCCCAAATACCGCCGATATCCTGCTTTAAAAAATCCCATTTGCTGGTTAAGCGGATCTTTTGCTGCGCGATGCCTTGCTGGCATACGAACGATAAAAATAGGAACAGGTAAAGTATTGATCTTTTCATTTAGGTGTGTAGCTTATAAAGGTAGGGTTTGGCTATAAACAAAATTACCAGCCTTGCTTTATGCAAGATCTGGTAATTTATCTTAAACCAATTTTAACGAACTATTTGCAATAAGGTGTTTTTAGTGTTCAAAGGTTATACGCACTATAACAAGTAAGGTTCAGCTACCGGTTATAATATTAAATCAGTAAATTTTCAGTAGTTAGGTTTATAACAGGGCAATCATACATGCTGATGATATGCACTTACCAAAAATACTTTTATCAGGTATTGATATATAACCTTTTACGCTATTTAGTTACGAAATCGTTTTCGGTAACCATAAAGCAATATCAATACTACACTTCGTTTAAATATTTATGTACAAAGCTAATGGCCATTGAGCCTTCGCCTACGGCAGATGCTACCCGGTTCATGGCACCCGCCCTAACATCGCCGGCGGCAAATATGCCGGGGCAACTGGTTTCCAGCAAGTAAGGGTCGCGATCCGATTTCCATATTTTATCAAAATCCGTACACTGGTTTAAGTCGCGTCCGGTTTCAATAAATCCCTTGCCATTGGTAATGATGTTTTTACATAGCCAGTCGGTATAGGGTTTGGCACCAATAAATATATAAAGTGCATCTGCATCAACCGTTGTAACTTCATTGGTGTTCAGGTTTTTGATAGCGAGCTGCTGCAGGTTGGTATCGCCTTTAGCTTCGGTTATCTCGCTGCATGGCATTAGGGTAATGTTGCTTACGCCGCCTATCTGGTCTATCAGGTATGATGACATGGTATCGGCCAGGCTTTCCTTACGGATGAGTATGAAAATCTCTTTAGCAAATTTAGACAGATACATGGCAGCCTGCCCGGCAGAGTTACCCCCACCTACAACAAATACATGCTTGTCTTTACATGAGGCAGCTTCCGTCATGGCGGCACCGTAGTAAATGCCAGCGCCGGTAAATTTATCAATGCCGGGGGTTAGTAGCTGACGATAATCTACCCCGGTGGTTATAACAATCGATTTTGCTATGACTTCGGTACCATCATCAAGGATCAGTTTTTTATAATTATCCTGCAGGCGGATTTCTTTTACTGCCTGCGGCGACAAAAAATCTGTTCCAAAACGTGCCGACTGGGTAATAGCCCTGCGGGTTAGATCGGCCCCGCTTAAACCTGCCGGGAAACCAAGATAATTTTCAATACGTGAACTGGTACCGGCCTGCCCGCCAGGTGTTTTTCTTTCAATCAATAAAGTTTTTAACCCTTCGGATGAGCCATAAACGGAAGCAGCCAGCCCAGCCGGACCTGCACCAATAATAACCACATCGTAAAGATCGCTCTTGGCCGATTGGCTGAGGCCAATTTTAGTGGCTATGTCTCTAACAGCGGGTGTTTTTAGCAAACTTCCGTCAGCAAATATTATGGCTGGCAGGTCCTTTGCTTCAAGGTTATTAATTTTAATAGCTTGTTTGGCCTCGTCGGTATTGGCATCCATCCATAAATAAGGAACCAAATAGCCCGATAGAAATTCTTTTATATCGTGCGATTTTGGCGAGTATTGATAACCTATCACCTTTATCCCTCTAAAATCAGGGCGGTAATGGCCCTGCCAGTCTTCCAGCAGATCGGTTAGGATAGGGTATAGCTTTTCCTCGGGCGGGTCCCAGGGTTTTGTTAAATAGTAATCAAGCTTTACCTCGTTGATGGCCTTAATAGCGGCATCCGTATCGGCATAAGCGGTTAACAATACCCGTTTAGCATTTGGAAAAAAGGGTGTGGTTTTGCATAAAAAGTCAACCCCTTCCATTTCGGGCATGCGCTGGTCTGACAGGAATAAGGCCACCACTTCGCCCTTGTTCTTCAAATCCAGTAAGCTATCTAAAGCTTCCTTTGCTGATGATGTGCTCAGGATGCGGTAATCTTCGCGGTAATGATTTTTAAGATCGCGGCTTATTGCGCGCAACACCTGCTGGTCGTCGTCAATAACAAATATGATAGGTAAGCTCATTTTTTCTTTAAATTTTAATTGTCATTCATTGGGAAACAAACAGTAAACTCGGTATTGCCGGGTACGGAGGTAAACTTTACCGTACCATTATGCTGGCGAACAATGCGGGTAACCACATCAAGGCCCAAGCCTGTTCCCTTGCCCATATCCTTGGTAGTAAAAAACGGATCAAACACCTGCGATTGCATCTCCTCCGGTATACCGGGGCCGTTATCTTTAATATATACGCATATAAAATGCCTGTCTTGCTGGGTACGGATCTCCAATATTCCGCTGCCGTTTACTTCCATAGCGTCAATGGCATTGTCAATAATATTGGTCCATACCTGGTTAAGCTCACCGGCTAAGGCTTTTATTTGAGGCAGGCCCAGGTCAAAATTCTCAACTACCTGTATGTTACCCTTTTTAACTTTATAATTAAGCATGGTAAGCGTATTGCGGATACCCGCATGAATATCCAGCAGTTGCTTATCTGTATCCCTATCCATATGGGTAAAGGTTTTTACCGAGTTTACCAGTTCTGAGATACGGTACGAAGATTCTTTAATGTCTGACACCATCTTTTCGGCAAGCAGGTAATTATTCATCCATGAAAGTACCACGTTTAACTGCGGTGATGGCGTGCAGCTGTACAGATGATCAAGATCGGCTGGGCCAAAATCAAATTCAGTAAAGTTTTCGGCAATATCAAAATCCTTTATCTCGTGATCTGCCAGCCAGTCGGCAAGCGCATCCTCCTGATCAGCACGGTCCATCATGCTTAACACCGGCCTGTCGGTTTGGCGGGTTTTGTTGATCAGTAATTCGTTTATGCTGTCAATTTTTTCGGGGGCAATATTAAGTGAGGCAATCTGTTTAAACATTAAAGGCATCCGCTTTATTTGCCCCTGTAATGACGATGCCCCGCGTGATATAGCCGAAGCCGGGTTGTTCAGTTCATGCGCTAACCCCGCCGAAAGCTTACCCAATGCAAACATTTTTTCGTTTTGCTGCTGCAGTGACGTGAAATCTCTTATGCGGCTGGTCATGGAGTGTACCATGGCTTCGGTCAGCTCATAATGCAGTTTAATGGCTTCCTGGATTTTGTCTTTATAAACACGTAACACGCGCGCTTTTTTAACACATTCGGCATAGCCAAATGTACTTACTGCCCGGCTAAACGGCAGGTAGCCGGTAACGGTTTGCTCTTTTATAACAAGTATCTCGCGCATTTTACCGCCCTGCATGGCGCAGATCCTAATGCGGCCCTCTATTAAAACGTAGGTTTTATCTATCGGATCGCCTTTTTCAAAAATCCGTTCGCCTTCCTGTATCTCAATAGTATCGCCGGCATCTAAAAACCATTGCAACTGATCATCCGGTACGGTTTGCAGTGTTGGTATCGCTTTTAATTCTTCTAAGGTTACGTTCTTCATTGCTCAGGGTTATATGGTCCGCCAGGTACGCCCCATCCCCATTTGGGCATAGGCGCATCAGGTGCTATAGGGTTATCAGTTAAGTTAGAGTTGATGACAGCTATACGGCTGCCCCACTCCAGGTAAGCCACCAACGCCGACCGGAATTCCGGGTCGGATGCCAGTTGCAGTTCATCGGCACTTTCAAGCAAAAGCTGTATCCATCGCTTGCGTTGTTCTTCGGTAAGTAATTTGCCAATATGATGTTTTATCATTTTGGCGTGGCTGCCGTCATCGCCCTGCGTGTATAGTTCGGGCCCGCCAAAAACCTCTGCTATAAAATGTGCAACGTGTTTGGTATGCTCTGCCGACATGTTTTTAAACACCGGATACAACAAATTATCCTGTAAAACTTTTTCGTAAAAAAGTTTGGTAAGTTTTTCCAGTGCCTCTTTACCGCCCGCCCATTGGTATAAGGTTGGTACGTTTTTCATAGTCCATAAAATTATGCAAATAGCAATTATGTTTTAGCTTTTTTTTAAAGCGGATAACGAAGAAAGGCAAGGTTGAGTATTAAAGCGTGAAGTTGAGGAGGTTGTTTGGTTTAAAAATGTGGGTGTATGATGTTTAATAAAATGCTTCACTACGTTTAGCATGACAAACTAACAGAAATAAATACAACCCGCTCCGTTAGGTGCAAAGCTTTATAGAAAATAATAATTAAACGTTTAGCGCGCCATCGTTACGCAACATGCTGTAGTTTAATTAAATTAATGTGAAGATAATGTTAACCAGCATTAATCCCCCGGCTATGGTTGCTTTATCGTAATTGCTGTTGTGCATGTAATAGCTTAGCTGCTCAATGGCTTCGCGCATATTGTATTCTACTTTCTTTTCAGAAATATCCAGCGTTTTAGCAATCTCATGATTTTTTAATCCACACAAGCGCAAATGAATAATTTCTTTCCGGGTGGTTGGCAGTTTGTTCATTAACTCCTCAACAATCCTTATTGATTCTTTAGCAACAATCCTTTCAAGCGGATTAAATGCATCTTCTGAAATGTCCCAGTTTTCTTCGGTTAATGAGCTCGCCGACTGCACATTCAGCAACTTTAAGGCGCCATTACGAGCCGACCGGAACAAATAAGATTTGATATTATTTATCTGGAGTTTATCCTTTTGGAGCCAAAGGTTTAGAAAGAGGTCTGACAGTATATCTTTTGACTGATCCTCATCCCTTACAATAGATTTTACATAGCGGAACAGCGCCGGATAATGCTCTTTAAAAACATCTTCGAACTGCTGCAGATCAAAAAAAGGTGTAGTAGACGCTACTTCCATAAACGGTGCAAAGTTAATGAGCTTTGCATTTTGGTAAAAATTACCATGATTAAGTTTGTGTTAAATTTATGGCTCAAATATGGAAAGCAAATAGATCGGCTACAGAACCTTATTATTACATTGGATTATTACATTGGCTATGCCGGGGTTGCGGGGCAATCTTCAATTAGTGACTCTGCCAAATGGCTTATATCTTCAAAATATACCCGGGCAAGCTGCTCCCAGTTTAGTTGCTTGCTGCAAATTAATCCTTCTGCCGAAAATTGTTTATAAAGTACTTTATTTGAAAGTGTTAGCTTTATTTTTTCAATATAATCAGCAATATTATATGGCTCGCATTTAAACCCGTTAAAGCCTTGCTGGATAAAATCTTTTGATCCACCGCCATCTGCAATAATACATGGCAGGCCAGATGCCATAGCTTCTAAAACAACGTTCCCATAAGTTTCAGATACGGATGGGAATAAAAAAATGTCTGCTGATGCATATAAAACAGATAAGTAGGTATGATCTGCCTTCCCCGTAAAAATGGCGTTCTTCATTCTTGCCTCACATGCCCGGCGGGCGCTGCCATCGCCAACAATTAAAAAATTTACCGCGGTTTGGCTGGCTTGTAAATTATCATAAATACCAAAAAGGGTTTCCAGGTTCTTTTCCCAAACCAGGCGGCTTGCAAATAATATAACAGGGTTTTTATTGCCGGTTATTTGCTGCATCAACTTTAAATTTCTTTTATCCGGAGAAAACAAAGCGGTGTCTATCCCTCTTTTCCAGATCTTCATTTTTACCGGCTGTACATCAATATGGCATAATTCTTCCTTTATACTTTCAGATGGTACATACACCATATTACATTGGTTATAAAACCAGCTATGATTTTTAGCTAAGATCTGTTTTGCCTTTTTAATAAGGAAAGGGGCATATTTTAAGTAATAATCAACATACGATATAAAGTGGGTATGGTAAATTGTGATAACAGGCAGGCTGTTTTTAACAGCATAGTTTAAGCCAAAATAACCCAAAAGAGACGGCGTAGCAATGTGAACTACATCCGGCGAAAATTTATTTAGCGAATCATTTAACCGGGTGCGGGCCAGGCCGGGCAATGCGACGGTATAGTTTTTATTAATTGGTAGTCTGATGGATGGTATCCGCAAGCTTTTAAAGCCTGCTATTTTAGATGGCCCATTGCCATAAATAAACAAAAAATCAAATTTAGCGGGATCAATCCGTTTAATGAGTTGATACATGGTACGCACAGCGCCATCTAAATCTTCCGTCAATATTTCGGCGAAGAACGCAACCTTTATTTTCCTCACTCCTGTACTTTCAATAATTAAGCGCAGGTTTATTTAAGCGAATAAGAATTGCGATGATTTTTTTGTTTCATCTTTGATCTTAAACCAAATTTTTTAGCCGGGGCATCTTTTACCGGTACGCGCGATGCCATAAATATTACGAATGCTACTATCATAAGCATTGCTAAATCAAGTGTGTTATATCCCATTTCCATGATACTAATTATTTGATTTATACAAAGCTACGCTCTTAGCATGACAGAAATGTTATTGTAATATTATCAGATCAATAACACTAAAGTTTACAAACCGACTGATTACTTAAACATATAACCTATCGAAATATTGAAACTTCTATTTTTAGTACTATTGTAGAAAGTAGGATTAAGTAGTATGTTATTAGTCTGTATATTAGATAAGCCCAAATCATAACCTGCATTTACCAGTATGCCATTGTTAAACTGAAACCCTGCAATACCGTTAACGCCATAATCAAATGATTTGAAATTGCTGTTATTATCATTACCGAACTGTGCTTTTATATTGAAGTCGTTCTGATCAGATTCGTCAATCGAATTATTATCTAATGTTTGAGGTGTGAACTTGCCTTTTAGGCCTCTTGCAATGTATGGGCCTGCACCTAAATAAAATGAACCGGTTTTTACAGGAATATGGTACACTAAGTTTACGGGGACCTGTATGTAATATAATCGCCAGTTTCCATAAGCCCTAAATGCAATATCGCCCAGTACGATACCTTCTGTTGTTTTACCACCTCTGGCAGTAAAAAAGACACCCGGCTGCAATGCAAAACGATCCATATTAAAACTGGCGAATACACCTGCCGAAAAGCCAGTCAATGCTTTTTCAGGATTGCTTACAAGGAAATCTTGCTCCAAGGTTCTGGATAACGTTACAGCGTTTATACTGCCTTTAATACCAAATTGTATAGCCCTTGTTTGTGCTGATACCTTGAAGCAGGCAATAATTAAAAAGATAAATAAGGTTGGTTTAAGTTTCATAAATAAGGTTTTACTGGGATACGGGAAATGATATAATAATGTAACAATCAGGCAAACACTTTTATATACTAAATAATTAAGTAATAATTTGTTAACATTAAATATGGGTTCAGCAAATGTTTAATGCTGTAATTTGAGGTTTACCATGCTTAGTAAATATGCAGCTGTTTTTAAATTTCATAACACTCCCATTTATTGGCGAAATACAGCTAAGTGGCGGATTGCTCATCGTTTTTTTGATATGCCTGCTGGCTGTTGTTGGTTTTGAGTTTGTAAACGGCTTTCATGATACAGCAAACGCGGTTGCAACAGTTATTTACACCAATGCGCTAAAACCGGTTTATGCAATTCCATGGTCGGGTTTTTGGAACTTTTTAGGTGTTGCTATGGGCGGTATTACCGTAGCAATGGGCATATTAAAATTAGTTCCGCTAAATGAGTTAATGGTGTTACCGGTGCAGGTTGGCGCATGCATGGTGCTGGCCATTCTGCTGGCTTCCATCATCTGGAATTTGGGTACATGGTACCTCGGCATTCCCTGCTCCAGTTCGCATACATTAATTGGCGCTATGATAGGAGCCGGTTTGGCCTTTACATGGTACTATGGCGGCAGTGGTGTTAACTGGGAAAAAGCCGAAGAGATTGGCCTTTCGCTCATCCTGTCTCCAATACTTGGTTTTGGAGCAGCTGCATTGTTAATGTATTTCTTAATACATGTACTTAAATCAACTGCCTTGTTTCATATTCCACTCGGCGATAATGACAGGCCGCCTTTACTTATCCGGGCATTACTGATCACAACTTGTACGCTGGTTAGCTTTTTTCATGGCAGTAATGACGGGCAAAAGGGTGTTGGTTTGTTAATGCTGATACTGATCGCTTTTCTTCCTGCTAAATTTGCAATAGATCATTCTGTAGGTGATGATAAGATACTGGCCGCCCTTAACCAAACCGAATTGGTTATACAGCATAACAATCCATCACAAAATAAAGAGCTTGCAGGTTTAGATGCGGCAATCCGCGAAGCCAAAAACCAGTTATCAGGCAAAGCCCAAAACGCTTTTAAATTTCGCAGGCAGATACAAATCATCAAAAAAGAAATTGATGGCATTACTAAAAGTAAAATCACAACCTTATCTGACGCAGACCGGCATACCTTACATTCAGAATCAGAAAAACTGAGTAAAGTGACCGACTTTGCACCTGTTTGGGTCATCGCGGTTATATCTATATCCCTCGGTATAGGTACCATGATAGGCTGGAAACGCATTGTGGTTACCATTGGCGAAAAAATTGGCAATGAGCATCTTAACTATGCCCAGGGCGCAAGTGCCGAAATTGTTGCAGCATCAACCATAGGGCTAAGCACCGCATTTGGTTTGCCGGTTAGTACTACGCATGTACTTTCAAGCGGTATTGCCGGGGCAATGGTTGCATCGGGCGGTAAAAACAACCTTAATAACAATACACTTAAAAACATTGCAATAGCCTGGATACTTACCTTGCCGGTTGCCATTATTTTAGCTATATTGTTATTCATGCTATTTCATTTGTTTATTTAAGTACCTTATTCCTTTATAATGAAACAAATACTGGTTGCTACAGATTTTTCTCCCAGTGCCTCTAATGCTATGGAATATGCAATGGCGCTTGCTGTTTTACTAAAGCTGGAGGTATGCGCCATTCATGCTATACACCCAACCGAAGGGATAAATAACAGTACTTACAACGCCATATTTATTGAGGATTATTATAATAATAAAAGGGAGGCGCTAAAGGAGTGGGCCGAAGTATATACTAATAAAGAAGCTTATAAACATATTAAAGTAACTACACTTTGTGATGTAGGTTATCTTAAAAGCGTTATAACAAAGCACATTAAAAACCATCCGGTTGAGTTATTGGTTATGGGTATAACGGGCGCTACAGGCATTACCGGTATAGTGGGCAGCAATGCCAGTATGATGGTAAGCAGTGTAAAGATCCCCACCTTGATTATTCCGCTTGAAAGTAAGTTTCCAAGCGTACCTTCAATTGCTTTGGCCACTGATTATGAAACCCGTTTATCTGCAGATGATGTAACTGCTTTGAATGAAATGGTAAAAGCTTTTGGTTTAAAGCAAATGCATGTTTTATATGTTGATGGCGACGCTGATGCCAAACATATTGAAGCCGGCGAAGCGAAGCTGAAAAAACTGATCAAACATACCGAGCTTCAGTTTAATAATATTAACGATAGCAGCCCGCTGGCAGGCATTATGAGCTTTATCGAACAAAATCAAACAGATATTCTTTGCCTGGTAAAGCACCATCATAATATAATATATCGGCTATTTAACCGCAGTACAGTAAACCAGGTAATGAACAGGTCTGTTAAAGCTATATTAGTATTGCACGAGTAATGAAATATACTACGCCAGTGATCAAAAAAGATCAGCCGGATGATAATTACAAATTCAAGCCGCTGCCGTCTCCAACAGGTAAATACCCTTATCACCTGGCGTTAAGCAATATTATACCCGATACCTCTGCAGATCAATTGATATTTCATATGGCGGGTGACACCGGCTCTGTCCGCAGGCCCGAATCACAAAAAGGTGTTATTGATGAGATGGCCGCCCAGTATTTAACAGCTAATGCCCCGAATTTCTTATATCACCTGGGCGACCTGGTATACCACTATGGCGAAGCGTTACAGTATGATTCCCAGTTCTTTAAGCCGTATGAAAATTATCCGGGGCCAATATTTGCTATTGCCGGCAACCACGATAGCGACGTAAATCCAGATACCCCGCCTTATAATAGCCTGGATGCTTTTACAAAAGTATTTTGTGACACTTCTCCGCATACAATAACTTTTAGTGGCAACAGCCGCCGAAAAAGTATGCCGCAACCCAATATATATTGGACGCTTGAAACGCCACTTGCCACAATTATAGGCTTGCACAGCAATGTGCCCAAATATGGTGTAATTACTACGGAGCAAAGGGAGTGGTTTATAGCCGAATTAAAAGCCGCGGATCCTGATAAAATGCTGATAGTTTGCGTACACCATGCACCTTATTCGGCTGATATTAACCACGGTTCCAGCTTGTACATGATAAGTTTTTTAAACGGTGCATACACAGAAACAGGCATACGGCCGGATATTGTTTTTAGCGGACATGTGCACAATTATCAAAGATTTAGTAAGGCTTATGCCGATGGTACAAGCACACCCTATATTGTTGCCGGCGCAGGCGGGTTTGATGAGTTGCATAGTATTGCAGCCATTGAAGATGAACGCTTTACGGCATATTCACCATTGTTTGCCGATGTGAAACTTGAAAACTATTGTGATGACCGGCATGGGTTTTTAAAGATCACTGTAACAAAAGAAAACAACCTCCTGAGCCTTACCGGTGAATACTATTCTGTTAACCCTATAACAAACAAGGCACTTCTATCAGATTCCTTTATACTGCACAAAGGTTAACGGTAATGAGCGGATAACTTTACATCGCAAACGTATTTTTGCCAAATGGTGGTAATCAGTAAAAGTGATGTAATAAAGGCTACAGGCACCGGTAAATTTCCCAAATTAGCTTCACTCCTAATGAAGCTGATGAAAATAGATGCTTTTAATAATATGATGACGCAGGCGGGCACTTTAGAGGGCGTTGCCTTTACAAAATATGTGCTTGACTTTTTAGGTATCACACTTGAAATTGATGCAGCAGACCTGGATAATATTCCGCAATTGGGTGCTTTTATTGTTGTTGCTAATCACCCTTATGGTGCAATTGAGTCGCTGGCTTTACTTAATTTATTAGTTTCGCGCAGGCCAGATACCCTGTTTATGGGTAATTTTCTATTAAAACGGGTGCCTAACCTGGCAAACTATATTATCGCCGTAAACCCCTTTGAAACTATTAAAGACACTTCCAGTATCAGCGGGTTAAAAACCACCCTTTGCAAATTACGTACAGGTACACCCGTAGCTATATTCCCGGCAGGAGAGGTTTCCGCGTTTGATTTTAAAACAAAAAAAATAGCCGATAGGGAATGGCACCCGGTAGTAGGTAAGCTAATTGCCAAAGCGGGCGTGCCTGTACTACCGGTTTATTTTCACGGGAATAATGGTATTGGGTTCAGTTTGCTGCGTTATATACATCCGGCATTGCAAACAGCAATGCTGCCTGCAGAACTTTTTAATAAAAAAGGAATGACATTACGGGTTAGTATTGGTAAACCCATATACACCTCTACCCCCTGTTCGTATGATAATTCCAATAATATGCTTACTCTTATAAGGGAAGAAACCTATGCGCTTAAACACCTTATTGCCTCTAATTTAATCACTTAACATAAATATAACATGCAATTAATGTTTTGTTAACCTATCTTTGCACTTTAAACCAGGCATCATGAAAAAATCAGAGCTTAAGGCAATAAAAAAAAGCGCAAAAAAGATCTTAAAAAATAATTTGGAAGAGAACTTGCTTGCTGCCATAAAAGAAACTGCTGCAAAATGGGGCGCAGACACACAAAAAACAGAGAAAAGGCTTGCAAAAAGCATCAACAAATTAGCTAAAAGGATCATCAGATTAATTACGCCGCCGGCAACACCAAAAGCTACAGAACCTGCAAAAACTGTGACCGAAACTCCTGCTGCTCCGGTAAGTAAAGTCGCCCCGGCAAAAGCGACAAAGTCAGAGCTAATTACAGCTTCGTAATACGTTAAAGCCAAAATAGTACAGATTACCTCTAAAAAACACTAAAAATCACAACTTTTTAGCGGTTTATATCAATATATAGCGCCAATATTCTGAAGAATACTTTGGGGGAAATTAATCAGAAAAACGAAATTTCCGCTACCTGTTTTTTGTCCCCGCTTAACCCCGCGCAGGGTACGCTGGATTTGTCTTATCCAAATTTTATTTTTTTTAAAAGACTATTTTATTATAAAAAAAACAACTAAAAATGGCAACAACAATTCTGCTTAACTCTGTAATAACCTGTCCTGATTGCGGCTTCAGGAAGGAAGAAGAAATGCCAACGGATGCCTGCCAGTATTTTTATGAATGTGAAAGTTGCAAAACCCACTTAAAGCCGTTAGCAGGTGATTGCTGCGTTTTTTGTAGTTACGGCACCGTTAAATGCCCGCCTATCCAGCAGGGCACATCCTGTTGCTCATGACATTAACAACGATAAGAAGAAGCGGGCGGGTAAGTGAATGATGTTCCCGACCAAACAGATCTGACATTTTTTTAAAGATAAATTTCATATAACCAAAGGCCGTTCAGCAATGAGCGGCCTTTGGTATTTGCACCTCCAGGTGTTAACATAATATTTATAAATACTTAACAATTTCTTTTGGTGAAAGAGAGGCTTAACTGCCTCTTAATGTAAAAATATCACCATGAACTGGGAAATGCTAATCCGGTACGTTAGGGGCGAAAGCACTGCCGCAGAGAATACTGAGGTTGAGAGCTGGATTAACGAAAAAACCGAAAATAAGATCATACTAAAGCAGGTCGAGCTAAAGCATAAACAGCTTAACCAGCCGGTTAAGGATGAGGTTGTACATACCGAGTGGGTAAAACTGCTTGACAGGGTTTTTGAAAGCCCGAAAGAAGAAGAAAAGACTAAAACAATAAAAGTGTTCCGCCTGCTAAGTATTGCCGCAACAGTTTTGGTAGCATGCTGTATAACGTGGTATACCTTAAAAAATACTGATGATGTTAAAAATCAGGTTGTTGTAATTAAAACCACTAAAGAACGCAGGCAAATACAATTACCTGACGGTTCAACAGTATACCTGGCGCCAAATTCAACCCTGCAGGTAAGCGGAACATTCGGGCAAAAAGCACGCGAGCTGTCTTTAAGCGGCGAAGCCTTTTTTGATGTTAAGCACGATGCTAAAAAATCTTTCATCATCCATACCGCCAATAACCTAAAGGTGAACGTACTGGGTACTTCCTTTAATGTTTATTCCCGTAAGGGCCTGAATGAAGAAGTTAAGGTAGCCACAGGGTTAGTGGGCTTTGTAACTGGCAAGTCGACACTTTTCTTAAAAGCAGGCGAGCAGGTTAACTATTTTTTAACCAGCCGCAAAGCATATAAAACCCACGTAAATATAGCCGATGCATCAAGCTTGCAAAATGGCACCCTCTATTTTAATAACAGCAATGCTACAGAGATAGCTCAAAAAATACAACGCTATTACAACATACAGGTTGAAGTTGCCCCATCGGCCAAAGGGCACCCGGGTTTTAGCGGCGAAATGAAGGATTACGGCATTGCCAAATTGCTTTACGGACTGCGCTTTGCAACCGGCATCCACTACAAGTTTAAAAACGAAAACACTATTCTATTATATTAATTGAACGCTTATGTATTATAAATTTTTACTTAAAGTGAGTAAGTTCTGCCTTTACTGCCTGGTCACGTGCCTGTTGGTATTAAAGGCTAATGCTCAAACCAATTCAAGCCAGCTTACCTTTAATAACACTAAAATAACAGTGGCCGGCATAATTGATCGTTTGCAAACGGTGTATAAATATAAGGTATCTTATGATGCCGGTTTAAACACCACTAAATCCATCAGTTTACCATCAACAACGCTTAGTTTGGATAACCTGCTGAAACAGGTTGAGCAGCAAGCCGGCGTAAGTGTCAAAAATATTGGCGGTAACCTGGTAATTAAACAGCTTGATATAGTATCTGTTAGCGGTATTGCTTACTCTGCTGATGATAACCAACCATTAGTGGGTATTACCATTACCGGCAGCAACAAGCAGTTACTGGGTATTACAGGGGCCGATGGAAAATTCAGTATCCGCATTAACACGGGTACAAACGTGGTATTTTCTATGATAGGGTTTGAACCCCAAACCACTACTTACACCAAAAGCACCACCAGTGCTAAAATTGTAATGGTGATAGCAAGGAATGCCCTTAATGAAGTTGTGGTTACCGCATTAGGTATAAAGCGCGACGAAAAAGCCCTGGGCTATGCCGTTACCAAACTACGGGGCGAGCAGCTTACCGATGCATTATCTAATAACTGGACAGATGCATTATCAGGTAAAGTGGCCGGCCTTAACCTTATTCGCTCAAATGGCGGCCCCGCGGGTTCAAACAAGATCATTTTACGTGGCGAAAGTAATTTAACCGGCGATAATGACGCCTTAATTGTAGTTGATGGTGTGGTGATAAACCATGGCAGTGGCCGCAGAACGGGCAGCAGCAGTAACGCTTACCTTGACAGCGAATCGCCAGTAGATTTTGGCAGCGGCCTAAATGACATCAACCCGGAAGATATTGAAGATATAACCGTACTAAAAGGCCCAAGTGCTGCCGCGTTATATGGCCAGCGGGGTGCTAATGGCGCGGTTATTATTACTACTAAAAGCGGCCGGGTAAAAAAGGGGATAGGGGTTACGTTAAACTCAAATACCGCTTTTGAGCAGATATCACGCTGGCCCGATTACCAGTATGAATATGGACAGGGCGCATCAGGCGAAAGTTATTACTCATTTGGTAACACTGCCGATGGTGCAAGCACACGCAGTACCAGTTCATCATGGGGGCCTAAGTTTGATGGGCAATCCTATTTTCAATATGACCCGGTAACACATACCGGCGGTACAACCCGTACGCCCTGGGTAGCTTACCCCGATGCGCGAAAGAATTTCTTTGAAACAGGTAAAACGTATACCAATAGCGTCACCTTAGATGGTGGTACCGATAAAACATCAGTTCGTTTTTCGGCAACTAATGTTAATAATACCTGGATAATCCCTAACACCGGTTATGAACGTAATACAGTTGCATTATCTGCCAACCAAAAGGTAACGGACAAACTGCAGATCTCTACACGGATCAATTACACCAATAAAAACAGCGACAACCTGCCATCAACCGGGTACAACAACCAATCGCTGATGTACTGGAATATGTTTTGGGTGCCCAATGGTAACCTTGATTGGTTAAAAGATTACTGGCTGCCGGGTAAAACCAATATCCTTCAAAGCTATCCGTTCAGCAGTTTTCCAGATAACCCTTATTTGATCACACATGAGATGCTCAACAAATCAACCCGGAATGATTTAACGGGCAATATTCAGGCTACCTATAACTTCACCAAAGATTTAAGCCTGATGGTACGGACTGCCATAACCACATCATATGAGTCGCGTTCGCAGCAGCGCCCTTATGATACCGAGAAGTTTAGAAAAGGTATGTACCGCACCCAAAGTATTTTCTCGCAGGAGATCAACAACGACTTCCTGATAAGATACAACAAAAAAATAAACAAGGATTTCACAGCCTCCATATCCGGAGGTGGCAGCATGCTCAGCAACAGTTATGACAGGGACGAACTAAGGGCAGATTCCCTATTGTATCCCGGTGTTTATACACTGGCCAACAAGGCGGGTGTGTTAGTTGCTTTGCCTTATAAAAGCAAATACCGAATTAACAGTTTTTATGGCATTGGAACAGTAAGCTACAAAGATTACCTGTTTATGGATGTTACCGGCCGTAACGATTGGAACGGTGTTTTGGCATCGGCTACATCAACCAGTAATGTATCCTTCTTTTATCCATCAGTAAACTTAAGCGCGATTGTATCAGAGATCCTTGATCTGCCAAAGGTTATATCTTATGCAAAGTTACGCGGTTCATATGCCAGCGTAGGCAGCGGCGGTCAGGATCCATACTTAACATCGTACACTTATAACCCCAACAATATTTTCCCGGGCGGCCTGGTTAACCCAACGCTGGTTACCAACCCTGATCTGCGCTCACTGCGTACCACAAGTACAGAGGTTGGTGCCGATGTCCGTTTCTTTGGCAACCGCTTAGGTATTGATGTGGCCTTGTATAAAAGCAACACCAAATCGCAGATCCTGCGTAATGGCCTCGACCCGGCATCGGGTTATAACGAGGCGGTTATTAATGCCGGTAATGTAGAGAACAGGGGAATTGAGATACAGTTGAACGGAACGCCGATAAAAAGTAAAGCAAATGGCGGCTTTAACTGGAGTATTTACGGAACGTTCTCGGCTAACTCAAACAAGGTAGTTGCCTTAACAGACAGCTTGCCCCTTACCCTGCAAACCGGCCCGGCAAACAGGGGGGCAGTAGTAGCTAAAGTTGGCGGAAGCATGGGCGCTTTATACGGTTTGGGCTATCAGCGTGCACCAAACGGACAGATCATTTATGAGAATGGCTACCCTAAACTTACCGATAGCACTATCTACATTGGCAACACTATTCCTAAATGGAAGGCCAGTATTGGCAACCAGTTCAGGTATAAACAATTTAGCATGAGCTTTTTGGTTGATGCGCAATACGGTGCCGTGGGTTACTCACTTACCGCCGCGATACTGGGCGAGCAGGGTAAAAGCAAAAATACCTTGCCCGGCAGGTACAACGGTATTATTGGTAACGGTGTAATAAAAAATGCCGATGGTACTTATCGCCCTAATGATGTGATAGCGCAGGATATTTACACCTATTATAATGCCCACCTGGGGCGCGATAACGTTGAAGGTGCAACTTACTCTACCGATTTTATAAAACTACGCGAAGCAAGGCTCGACTATAATTTAACACCCAAAGTGCTAAGCAAGCTTGGCTTGCAAAGGGTTACGGTAGGTGTTTACGGCCGCGACTTGTTCATGATCACCAAATGGCCGGGCTTTGACCCTGAATTTGGATCGTTAACCCTAAATGCACAGGGCACACCAACAATAGCCCGCGGCTTTGAGCTGGGGCAGTTTCCATCAACCAGAACCTTTGG
>NZ_JBAZVP010000027.1:0-76429 GCF_041660805.1 Mucilaginibacter sp.
AAACGAAAGTTATGAATGAGAATCGAAGGGATTTTATTAAAAAGAGTGCTTCACTGGCGGCAGCTCTATCTGTAGGCGGAACTATTGTTTCGGCTGCAGATGTACGTGATGTGGTTCATCAAAAAACGCTGGAAGCTAAAGCACAGGCTGCCTATGCACGTGATGCCGGTATGCAAATGTGCGAAGCATACTTTGCCGGTATGGAAGAGCGTAAAATAGCTTTAACCAAACAAATGGATGTGTTGGGTGCTGTTGGCGGTATAAATACCAAGCTAATTGGCCCCAATGCTAAACCTTGGGATTATGATGCTATAAAGGCTACTGTAGATGCCTGGGACAAAGTAGGTTTAAAGTTGCGGGTAATTGAAGGCCCGCCTGCATTGGGCGAAAAAACCAAATTAGGTTTAGAAGGCCGTGATGAAGAGATAGCCAACTTTATCACCTTCATGAAGAACTTGTCGAAAGCGGGGATTGATACCATTTGCTATAACTGGATGCCGGTTGTTAGCTGGTTTCGCACCAGTATGGATAAGCCGGGCAGAGGTGGTGCTTTAGTTACCGCATTTGATTATGAGGATATAAAGAATGCACCCTTAACTAAATACGGTGAAGTTTCAAAAGAAACTTTATGGAAAAACCTGGAGTATTTCTTAAAAGCTGTAGTGCCAGAAGCCGAAAAGGCAGGTATTAAACTTGCAATGCACCCGGACGACCCGCAGGTTGATAGCATTAAAGGCATATCACGCATCATGACCACCGTACCCAATTTCGACAGGATGTTAAAGTTATATCCAAGTCCTAATAATGGTATTACCATGTGCCAGGGAAATTTCTCTTTAATGGGGGTTGATATACCAAAAACGGTACACCATTTCGGTAAAGAAAAGATCCATTTTGTACACTTCAGAAACGTGCGGGGCGGCAAGTTCAAGTTTGAAGAAACTTTCCATGATGAAGGGCAAATTGATATGTATAAAGCTATGGAAGCCTATTATGATATTGGGTTTAAAGGGCCGTTACGCCCGGATCACGTACCTACTATGGCCGGCGATAGCAATTCATTTCCGGGGTACAGTACTATAGGTATTTTATACGCAATAGGCTATATTAGAGGACTAATGGATGCTGTAGTAAGAAACAAAACCAAGGCATAAAACCTAAAAACCAATTTATGATGAATAAAAGAATTGCATTTATTGCCGCATTAATGATGGGCAGCTTATTTGCCAATGCGCAAAGGGTGGGTTCATCTCCAGAGTACATTAAAGCTTTAACCGCACAATGGAAAGGCGAACGCTTTGCCGATGGGCGGCCAAAAGTATCAGATGCTATATTAGCTCGTCTTAAGAGCATTTCGTTAGAAGAAGCCTGGGGTGTATTATCCAACAAAGGTTATGCTAATCAGTTTGAAGGTGATTGGATGATCATTAACCAGGATAGCGCTATGGTTGGCCGTGTTGTAACGGCACAATATATGCCATCGCGCCCGGATCTGATCACGGTGGTGCAAGAGCAGGGTAAAGCAGAAGGACGCGGGCAACAAGGCGGCACAAATTCATGGCCGATAGATATTTTAACTGATGGCGATGTTTACGTAGCCGATGGTTATGGCAAAGTTGCTGACGGTACCCTTATTGGCGATAACCTGGGTAACTCTATATATGCCAAGTCGCGCAGAGGGGTTATCTTTTACGGCTCAGTACGTGATGTAGAAGGCTTAAGCGAAATAAAAGGTTTTAACGGCTGGATTAAAGCAAGCGACCCTTCCTACATCAAACAAATGATGCTTACTACTATAAATGCCCCAATACGTGTTGGCCGGGCCACTGTATTGCCTGGTGATATCGTTTTGGCTAAAAAATATGGCGTTGTTTTTATTCCTGCTTACCTGGTTGAAGATCTGGTTTTAACATCAGAAGTAACTAAGCTGAGAGATGAATTTGGACATCAGCGCCTGCGCGAAAAGAAATACTTAGCAGGGCAAATTGATAGCAAGTGGACAGATGACATCAAAAAAGATTTCTTGAATTGGATTAACCATTATCCCGGTAAACTACCAATGACAAAAAAAGAGCTGGATGATTATTTAAAAGAGCGCAATTACTAACCTAAAGGAATTTATCATACCCATCCAATTATAATTGATGAAATGAAAAGTATTACCGTATATAAAATTGCAATGGTAATTGCTATTGTATGTTTAATAGGTTGCCTTGCTATGATTATAAGCGGTAATATCGCTCATGCAGGCCCATTGTTTATTGCTTTTTTCGCAGCACTGGCAATATCGTTCCGCGGGAACGAGCTGCTAAAGGGCTTTGTATACACCATATCTATTTTTGCAGCTGTAACTACCGCATTATACTATCCGCAGCATTTTTTAGAACTTAATGGGTTTAAGTTTGCAAAACTTATTACCCCGCTTATTCAAATCATAATGTTTGGGATGGGTACATCCATGAGCTTTCATGACTTTGTTGGGGTTGTTAAAATGCCAAAAGGGGTGTTTATTGGTGTGTTTAGTCACTTTTTAATAATGCCGTTGGTTGGGTATACATTAGCAAGCCTAAGTGGCTTCCCGCCAGAAATTGCTGCCGGTATTATCCTGATAGGTTGTTCGCCTAATGGTATGGCATCTAATGTTATTTCATATCTGGCAAAAGCCAACCTCGCGCTTTCCATAACTATTACAGCTATATCAACATTAATAGCGCCATTAATGACGCCTGTTTTAATGAAGGTTTTAGCCGGTGCTTTTGTACAGATAGATATACTTAGTATGATGTGGGATATTATTAAAATGGTGATAATTCCTATAACAGCGGGCTTGTTGTTCAATAAGTTTTTAACGGGTAAAGCCAAATGGCTTGATAAAGCTATGCCGCTGGTATCAATGGTGGGTATTGCATTCATTATTGTAATTATCACCGCTGCCGGTCGTAATAGTTTGTTAACCATTGGCCCCGCTTTGATATTATTGGTTTTGATACACAATTTATCCGGCTACTTTTTGGGCTATTGGTCTGGCAGGTTATTTAAGATGAGCGAGCGCGATTGCCGGACTATTGCTATTGAAGTAGGAATGCAAAACGGCGGTTTAGCATCTGGTTTAGCTAAAGAGATGGGTAAAATGGCTACCGTTGGCCTGGCTCCGGCTGTATTTGGCCCGTTAATGAACGTAACCGGATCAATACTGGCCTCCTGGTGGCACAGAAGGCCCCCTGTGAATAAAGACGATAATAACAGTACAGCAATCGGTCATCAGGCAGAAGTAATTGCTCCAAACTAAATACCATACCTAACCATTTAGATGCATGAAACCTGTTATATCAATGATCGCTTTGTGCGCATGGTTTTGTTATGGATGCAATAATCATAAGGAGGAGATAAAAAACACCGACTGGCCTAAATATGGCGGGAACAATTTTGGCAGCCGGTATTCGCCCCTTGATCAAATTAACAAAAGCAACGTTAACCAGTTAAAAGTTGCCTGGGTTTATGAAACCGGCGATAATAAGGATACAACCAAAAGGCCGGTTAACATGCAATGCCAGCCTATAGTGGTAAATGGTATTTTGTATGGTGTTTCTCCCCGGCTAAAAGCGTTTGCTGTAGAGGCGAAAAGCGGTAAAGAGATATGGCGGTTTGATCCCTTTAAAAATGCAGACCCTATGTATCATCCCAGCAGAGGGGTTACCTATTGGGAAAGCGGGAATGATAAACGGATCATATATACAGCCGGCAAATTTATTTATGCGTTGGATGCATTAACAGGTAAGCTGATTGATGGCTTTGGCGACCATGGTAAAGTAGACCTTTATACCGGTCTTGGAGAAGGGTTAGATCATGATGTCCATCAGCAATATGTTACCCAAACTACCCCCGGTGTTGTTTATAAAAACATATATATCATGGGCACTATGGCTACTGAGAGCGGCGATGCAGCCCCTGGTCCGGTCCGGGCATTTGATGTGGTTACGGGTAAATTAAAATGGGTTTTTCATACCATCCCATTACCGGGCGAATATGGGTATGATACCTGGCCGCCGGGTGCTTATAAATATATGGGAGGCGCTAATAACTGGTCTGGTCTTACGCTTGATGAGAAACGGGGAACAGTCTATTTAGGTACAGGATCGCCCTCTGTTGATTATTATGGTGCCACGCGTCCCGGTACTAATCTGTTTGCAAATTGTGTACTTGCGCTGGATGCCGAAACGGGTAAGCGTAAATGGCATTTTCAAACCATCCATCACGATTTATGGGATAGGGATATCCCCGCGCCCCCTAACCTGCTAACGGTTAAACATAATGGTAAAAGTGTTGATGCTGTGGCCGTATCCGGAAAAGACGGGCTCGTTTATGTGCTTGATCGTGATAGCGGCAAACCACTATTCCCTGTTACTGAAAAACCCGTGCCAACAGATAGCACACTGAAGGGAGAGCAGCCATGGCCTACACAGCCTTATCCCAGCAAACCGGCGCCATTTTCAACGCAATATATTACAGAAAAAGACTTAACCGATCTAACTCCGGAGGATCATCAGTTTGCCCTCAACCGCTATCTGACTACTCGCCGTGGAAACAAGTTTATGCCGCCAAGCAAACAAGGAACTATTGTGTTTGGCATAGGCGGGGGAGCAGAGTGGGGAGGCCAGGCTACAGACCCTGATGGCATTTTATATGTTAATGGTAATAATATGCCATGGGACCTTAAAATGATGGACCTGGCCGAGTACAACAATAATGCCTCCTCTAAAGGGAAGGCCTTGTTCATTAAGAATTGCGCTGTTTGCCACGGTGCCGATCGCAAAGGCGGTGGCGCGGACTATCCAAGCTTGCTTAACATCGGTAAAAAATTGAGTAAGGATAAAATTGAAAATATCATTGCATCAGGAAACGGACGCATGCCTTCATTCAGGCATGTTTCTTACCGGGACCGCAACAACATCATTAAGTTTCTATTAAATACCGATACTAAAACTTCGGCATCCAGCGCACCGCACAATGTTCCGGAGCCAACAATGGCCCGGAATGGCAAAAATGCCGGGCAAGGAACAGAGACAAAGTTCCCTTATGAATCTCCGTATGTTAGTAACGGGTTCTTACAATTCAGGGGCCCAGGCGGTTATCCCGCTATAAAACCACCATGGGGTACATTAAATGCTATCAATTTAAATACCGGTGAATATGTGTGGAAAGTACCTCTGGGCGAACATGAAAAATTAACCCGTAAAGGGATCAAGCCAACCGGTACAGAAAACCATGGCGGTATGGTTGTTACAGCAGGTGGCCTGGTATTTATTGCCGCTACCGAAGATGAAATGATACGTGCTTTTGATAAGGATAACGGAAAGATTATATGGCAACATAAATTGCCTGCCGGTGGTTTTGCAACTCCTATTACGTATGCTATTGATGGCAAGCAGTATGTGGTAATAGCCGCGGGTGGTACAAGGTATAATTTAAAGCCAGGCGGATCATTTATTGCATTCGCGCTGCCTTAAGCAGTAAGGCAAACAATAAAGGTGGGTAAAATATGACAGCATGCTACAACCCATTTGTACATATGGCTTAAATAGGCAATTTGTTGATTTTAACTAAAGATCATCATCATAGGTAACATTATCGCTAAAAACTTGTTGATGAATGGCGTAGTTAATACATTGCCTCACTAAGCCATAATATCATGATAAAAATTTGCAAGTCGTTATTGATCGTTCCTTTTGCATTACTGGGCAAATCCGTTTTTGCACAGCAGGTGCAATTAAGTCCGGAAGTTAAACAGGCTTTAAGCGAGGTTAGTGCCGATAAAATCAAAGCTGATATCACTTACCTTGCCGATGATAAATTAAAAGGCCGGGCGCCTGGCAGCGAAGGTTACCAAATGGCGGTTGATTATGTGATAGCCCAGCTTAAAGCCGTGAATGTTAAACCCGCCGGAGAAAATGGTACCTGGCTGCAAAAAGTAAGGCTTCGTAAAGCGTTTATAAAAAATTCCGCACTTGCTATAACCGGCCCAACAAGTATTGCAGCGCCACCCCGCAGTTTCGTTATTTATCCGAACCCTGTGGTTGATACTGTTAAACTTTCTGCCGGGTTGGTTTTTGCCGGATACGGTATTAGTGAGCCAGCACTGGGCTATGACGATTATGCCGGTATGGATGTAAAAGGTAAAATTGTAATAGTAATGCGCGGTTCGCCACAAAAATTTTCTTCATCAGTAGCCGCTCATGTTATGAACTCTACGCAAATTTTAAAAGTGGCTGCAGAACACGGCGCTGTAGGTGTAATGATCGGCAATGCAGATTCTACCGCGCGTATGGGAAATGTAAGTCGTGGTGTTTACAGTATAATGGATGATAAAGGCGATGTATCAATATCCCGCACTTACTACTCTAAAGAGCTTAGCGTTTATGGCGCATTGAGCTATTCGCTGTTTAATGCATTGGTGAGGCAATCAGGACAAGATTTACAACAAATTCCGGCGAAGCTTAAGGCCGGGCAACCCACTTCATTTGCAATAAATGGTGGTGTAAATATTGGTTACAGTTCAACTTATCAGGATATTTTAAGCTATAATGTTGTTGGCAAAGTAGACGGATCTGATAGTAAGTTAAAAAAAGAATATGTTGTACATAGCGCCCATCTTGATCATTTGGGTATTGGCATGCCGGTGCAGGGTGATTCTATTTACAACGGCGCCCATGACAATGCATCGGGCGTGGCAAGTGTAATAAGTATAGCCAAAATATACAGCGGTATTAAAGTTAAACCAAAACGTTCCATATTGTTTGTGCTGATGACAGGTGAGGAGCTGGGCGACCTGGGCTCGGGCTATTTTGCCAAGCACCCAACCGTGCCGGGTAAAAGCTTAGTGGCCGATGTTAATACCGATATGCCTACTATTATAGCGCCTTTATTATCCGTTACCGCCTTAGGGGCCGAACATTCGTCTTTAGCCAACCAGGTTGCCCAGGCTGCAGGATATTTTGATTTGGCTGTTGAGCCCGATCCGGAACCCGCGCAGGCACGCTTTACCCGCAGCGATCAGTATAGCTTTGTTGTGCAGGGTATACCGGCCTTACACATAAAATATGGCAGCAAAACCGCCGATGGTAAAAACAACCTGAATGATATTGTAGGCCCATGGCGCGCAAAGTACTACCATAAGCCACAGGATGACATTAACGGAATGTTTGACTTTGAAGCGGGTAAGAAGTATGCGCAGCTAAACTTTTTAATAGGTTACCTTGTTGCACAAGATACTGCAAGGCCCACCTGGAATAAAGGCGATATATTCGAAACAAAATAAATAGGGAAAACAACACAACCGAAGTAAATTTTCATCGTATTAATTGGGTAAGCACAAAGCTATAATGAATAATATTGAGTTAGAGAGAGGATCATTATTGATCAATTTAAAATGCCCGGAATGCGGCGCGGAATATGATGCGGCCGTAAGTAATACGGTTTGTTTAAATGATGCCTGCAAAAGTACTTTGTTTGCTAATTATGATCTTACTCAATACCTGGATAAGTCCATTCTGAAAGATAGGCCGGCGAACATGTGGCGTTACCATGAATTGCTGCCGGTTATCCACATTAAAAATATTGTTACCCTTGGTGAGGGTTTAACGCCAATAATCCCGCTGGAAAACCTGAAGCAATTCGCAGAAGGCAATGAAGTTTTCTGGAAGGATGAATCCGGCAACCCAACAGGCTCATTCAAAGCCCGCGGAATAAGCGCGGCAGTATCAAAGGCTAAAGAAATAGGGATACAAGCAATAGCAACACCAACCGCCGGAAATGCGGGGGGAGCCTTGGCGGCCTATGCGGCACGTGCCGGTATCAAAGCCATTGTTTACATGCCTAAGCTAACCCCTCAAATTTTTAAAGATGAATGCCGTTTATATGGTGCTGAACTGGTGGAGATAGACGGAAACATCAGCGACTGCGGCAAACTGGTAAATGAACATGCGATAGCGAACAACTGGTTCCAGATCTCTACGCTGAAAGAACCTTATCGCCTGGAAGGCAAAAAAACACTTGGCTTTGAAATTGCCGAACAGTTTAACTGGCAACTACCCGATGTGATATTATACCCCACCGGTGGCGGCACAGGCTTAATTGGCATTTGGAAAGCATTTGACGAATTGGAGCAATTAGGCTGGATAGGCAGCAAACGCCCAAGAATGGTAGCCGTACAATCTGAAAGTTGCAATGGCATTGTTACCGCTTTTAATGGCGGTCATCATAATTCTGAATTTGCCGACGGTGGTTTTACTATTGCCAACGGTTTGCGTGTGCCTAAGCCTTATGCCGATAAAATAATTCTTAAAGTGCTTCGCGATAGTAAAGGCGCGGCTTTAACCATAAGCGATAACGAAATGAGCGCTGCCATAAAAGAAATAGCCCGTAACGAAGGCATGCTTATAGCTCCTGAAGGGGCCGCGCTTTGGCAGGCGTATAAGAAACTAAAAGCATTGCAATGGATACAGCCGGGAGAACAGGTGCTGATGATCAATACAGGCAGCGGGTATAAGTACCTGGAGAATATCGACATCTAAACAACCCTCTATCTATCTGTTTGTAATGGCGCGATACGCCCCTTAACCCGTCGTGTTTACACCCTTCATTATCAATTTATTGGCTGCATTTTTGTATCTGTATATCAGCATAACATTAATCACCAAATTGAACCGGAGGAACAATTATGAAAATTGCAGAATGCGAACAGGTAGATAAGCAGGAAATTTTAGCATCAATAAACAGTAAGATACAAGCTATCTATGAAAAGAATGAGCAGGGGGTGTTGGATCATTACGCGCCCAATGTTGTTTCGTTTGATTTAGCTCCACCTTTAAGAAGCGTAGGCGTTAATACCATAAAAAAGCGCCTGCAAAGTTGGTTTGCTAATTACAAAGGCCATATTAACCAGGAAGTAGCCGATGTAGAAATTGACGGTTGCGGCGATTTGGCCCATAGCCATTGCCTTACCCGAACCAAAGGTGTAAGCATCCGGGGCGAAGAGATGGATATGTGGTACCGTGCTACTAATTTTTACAAAAATATCGGCGGTAAATGGCTCATTACCCATGAGCATATTTCAGACCCGATAGATATGGAAACCGGCAAGGTGATCTTTGACCTGCAACCATAATTAACCCAATACAAACCATATAAATTTAATATCATGTTAAAAGAATCAAAAGCATTCAGCGGATTTTCGGTAAATGATATCGACAAAGCCAAACAGTTTTATGAAGAAACACTTGGCCTACAGATAGATAAGATGGAAGAAATGGGTGGGTTGTTAACCATTCATATAAACGGGAATAGTAATAACATAATGGTGTACCCAAAACCCAACCATGAACCAGCCACCTTTACTATTCTAAATTTCCCGGTGACAAATATTGAGGAAACCGTAAAAGGACTAAAGGCCAAAGGGGTAAAGTTTGAAAGCTATGACAGCGAATACCTGAAAACAGATGATGATAATATAAACCGCAGTGGCGGGCCAAAAATTGCCTGGTTTAAAGATCCGGCAGGGAATATCTTATCTGTTCTTGAGCTGGGTTCAGAGTAAGATAAATAATTAAAACCGAGCCGTATAGCCATTATGCGGCTCGGTTTTGTAAAACCATATTACAGGCCATATGTTAATTTACAACTAACATTTACCACTATGAGCCTGGAGAAATATGCCGGGAAGCGGGATTTTACAAAAACCGCCGAACCCAAAGCAGGAAAAAGCAAGGATAACGATAAGCTGATGTTTGTGGTGCAAAAGCACGATGCATCGCGCCTGCATTATGATTTTAGGTTGGAGATGGAAGGCGTATTAAAAAGCTGGGCCGTACCCAAGGGCCCATCAACCGATCCTAAAAATAAACGGTTGGCCATGATGGTAGAAGACCATCCGTTTGATTATCGAAATTTTGAGGGCATTATCCCGCAGGGAGAATACGGTGGCGGAACCGTCATAGTTTGGGATGAAGGAACATATGAGCCAATAGAAGAAATAAAAGGCAAGAAGGCACAGGAAAAGCACTTGTTAAAGCAATTAAAAGAAGGCTCACTTAAAATAAAACTCCATGGTGAAAAACTGCAGGGTGAATACGCTCTTGTAAAAACCCAGGGCATGGGCGACAACGGATGGCTGCTCATTAAACATAAAGACGATTTTGCATCTGCTGCGGATATTACCAAAAAGGATAAATCCGTACTCTCCGGCAAAACCATCGAAAAGATGGAGAAAACCGGCGAGAAAGTTTGGCAGAATGGTCATGAAGAAGATGTAGAAAAGGGAGAGCCTAAAAAATCCTCAAAAAAAACACTTCATGAACCAGCTGAAGAAATAGCCGATATGGCCGGTGACGCCGGAGATGATAACCAGTTAGATGCGGCAACTATATTGAAAAAAGCGCCCAAAGGGGCAATCCCAACCGGTATAAAACCCATGCTGGCTACCCTGGTAAATGAACCATTTGATGACCCGGACTGGGTTTACGAAGTGAAATGGGATGGTTATCGCACTTTGGGATTTATAAATAATGGCGATGTGCAGTTGCTGTCGAGGAATAACAAAGATTTTAACGAGAAATATTACCCGATTAAAGAACTACTTGAAAGCTGGAAAATTAACGCCGTGATTGATGGCGAAATACTGGTGCTAACGGATAAAGGCGTATCTAATTTTGGGGCGCTGCAAAACTGGCGCAGCGAGGCAGATGGCCGATTGGTGCTATACGTTTTTGATATTTTATGGTACGATGGCAAAGACCTGATGGGTTTGCCATTGATAGAGCGCCAGGCCATATTAAAAGAAGTTTTGCCAACTGATGACGACAGAGTGCGCCTGAGCCAGGTATTTAAAGCTAACGGAATGGAATTTTTTGAAGCCGCCGGTAAGATAGGGCTTGAAGGTATAATGGCTAAAAAGGCGAGTAGTATATACGTATCAAATAACCGCTCAAAAGAGTGGCTTAAAATAAAGATCAATAAAAGGCAGGAAGTAGTTATTGGAGGCTACACCAAAAATGAAGGAACTGCCAAGCAATTCAGTTCGCTTTTATTAGGTGTTTTTGAGGATGGCCGGTTTCAATATGTAGGCAAGGTTGGTACGGGTTTTTCTGACAAGCTGCAAAAAGAAATGATGGCATTGTTTAAGCCGTTGATAATTGATAAAGTGCCGTTCACCAGCGAGCCGGATGTTAATAAACCATCAAGGTTCCGTCCAAATCCGCCAAAAGCAAAAGCAACCTGGCTAAAGCCCGAACTGGTTTGCGAAGTAAGCTTTGCCGAGGTAACCAGCGATGGCGTATTCCGCCACCCATCATTTGAGGGAATGCGGATAGATAAAAAAGCTAAAGAAGTAGTCCGGGAAACGGAAGCCGATACAACTGAAATTGTTGAAGAAGTAGAAAAGCATACGGAAGAAGAACCTACTAAACATAAATTGGTGAACGCTCCAAAAGAATCGGCCAAGCGAACGCTGCTTAACCCCAAAGAAGAAACCCAGGTAAAAAAAATCTGCGGGCACGACCTGAAGTTTACCCACCTCAGTAAAGTTTACTGGCCCGAAGATGGCATTACCAAGCGGGACATGTTCAACTATTATTACCAGGTGGCAGAGTATATTTTGCCTTATTTAAAAGATCGCCCGCAATCATTAAACCGTTTCCCTAACGGGATACATGGCCCAAGCTTTTACCAAAAGGACGTTAAAGGCAAATCACCAGATTGGGTGAAAACGTTCCCATACACTACAAACGATGGTGAGGATAAGGATTATTTAGTGGGGCATGACGAAGCAACCCTTTTGTGGATGGCTTCTTTGGGTTGCATTGAGATGAACCCCTGGTTTAGCCGGGTGCAATCTCCGGATAACCCCGACTATTGTGTAATTGACCTCGACCCCGATAAAAACACGTTCGATCAGGTAATATCGGCAGCGCTTGAGGTAAAGAAAGTATTGGATGCTGTTGATGTGCCGGCTTTTTGTAAAACATCCGGCTCAACGGGGATGCATATTTATATCCCTCTTGGCGCTAAATACGATTATGACCAGTCGCAAATGTTTGCCAGGTTAGTAGTAAACATCGTTCATCAGCAAATTCCGGAGTATACCACGCTTGAAAGGATGGTCAAAAATCGCGACGGTAAAATGTATCTCGACTTTTTACAGAACCGCCCGGGGGCAACTATTGCAGGGCCATATTCGCTGAGGCCAAAACCAGGCGCGACTGTTTCTATGCCGCTGCATTGGGATGAGGTAAAGGCTGGTTTGACTATGAAACATTTCACCATTAATAATTCCATTGCGCGCCTCAAAAAGGAAGGTGACCTGTTTAAAGGGGTATTAAATAAAGGGATTGACCTGGAAAAAACCATTAAAAAAGCGCAGAGTATTTTCAAATAAAAAGAGAACTTGTCATCCTGAGCGAGAGCGAAGGATCTATTAGCGAACAGATGCTTCAAACGGTTAGCTATTTAGTTATATGGGTCATGCTGAGCTTGTCTTGTCATGGTAAGCTTGTCGAACCACACTGCGAGAGGGCCTTTGCGCACGTCCTTCGACAAGCTCAGGATGACCCGGCAAATATCATTCTCCTGTGATAGAAAATTAGCAAAGAAAATTATCGGTCTCATAATCAAATACTTACTACTGTTTTAAATGAAATACTAATCGATTAGTTGTAATACTAATTGATTAGTAGTAAACTTGTTTAATAATTAATTTTTATGCAAAAACTGGCTAAGCGCGAAGAACAAATAATGCAGGTGTTTTGGAAACTGGAAAAAGCTTTCATCAAAGAGATCATCCCGGAAATGCCCGAACCCAAGCCGCATTATAACTCAGTAGCAACTATGGTTAAGATACTGGAGGAGAAAGGCTTTTTAGGTCACGAGACGATGGGCAACATTTATAATTACTACCCCAAAATTTCGAGGGAAGAATATCAGAAGCACGCCATGAAAGATATAGTAAGCCAGTATTTTGATGATTCGTATCCCAGCATGCTGGCTTTTTTCGCAAAAGAACAAAAAATATCAGAGCGGGAGTTGGAAGAGATATTAAACATGATTAAAACCTCAAAAAAATGATACCATATGTATTGCATGTTGCTTTATTAATGACCGTGTGCTGGTTGTTTTACAAGCTGTTACTGCAAAAAGAAACATTTTACCAGCTAAACCGCATGGTTTTGCTTGCTTGTTTAGCGCTAGTATTTGTTCTGCCGCTAATTCGTGTACCGCAGCAATGGGCAATGAGGAACAGCGAGCCGCTTTCGGTGGGTGCTACAAAACTTGATTTAAACAAGCTTAAGGTTTCGCCGCAGGCAGATGTAAAAACCGCTGTGCCGGCAGTAAGTGCTTTGGTTAAAACCAACGAACCGCAGATTCCGTTAACCGACCGCCTGATCAAGTGGGCATTCTATTTTTACTGGTGCGGCGTTGCAGCCTTTGGGTTAAACTTTTTGTTGCAGGTAATTGTGCTCGTACGCCAGGCTTACAAGAACCCATATATCCGGGATGGCCAGTTCCGTATTGTAGAGCTCGACGGCGATAAAGCACCCTGCTCATTTGGCAATTACATTTTTATTAACCCGGCAAAGTATGACTGGGATACTTATAGCCAGATACTGCTTCATGAAAAGATCCATATTAAACAGGGACACAGCTTTGATCTGTTACTGGCCGAACTGGTTTTGGTGTTTCAATGGTTTAATCCATTTGCCTGGCTTTACCGCAAGGAGGTAGAGAATAATCTGGAGTTCCTGACAGATAGCGAAGTGCTTAACAATAAAGATGTAGAACGCGAAACATACCAGTTAAGCCTGTTAAAAGTTTCTGTACCACATTTATCATTACGTATTACAACCAACTATAATCAATCACTCTTAAAAAAACGAATAGTTATGATGAACGCAAAAAAATCAAATATCCATACCATGTGGAAATACTTTTTCATGGTGCCTTTAATGGGTTTCCTGGTATGTGCGCTTAACCAGCCTGTGGCAGCACTTAGCCAATCGGTTAGCACTATAAACAGTGATAATGGCGATGATAACAGAAATGAAGGTAACTGGACAGGAACAATTAAAGGTAATTATATCGATTTAAAACTGACAAGCGAAGATAACAGCAGCAATACGAGTATGGGCGAAAACTTCCTGTTAAGTGAATTATCTGCCCTGCCTAAGGGACAAACCGGCGAGTTTAAACTGACAAGGGAAGCCGGTACCATGTTTTTTACCGGGAGGTTTGATGGCAATACAGGCAAGGGCAAATATAAATTTGTAGCTAACCCCCAATTTAACACCTATCTGAAAAGCCAGGGAATTACTAATATAGCCAAGTACGACCCTCTGGCGTTTTTTGCGATCAATTTAAACAGAGCATATGTAAATATGCTGCATAACAACGGCTATAAGAATATTTCTAAGGACGATCTGGTAGCTACAAAAGCGCTTAAGGTTGATGAACCGTATATTAAATCGTTAAAACAGAACGGGTTCCCTAATATAACCTTGCAAGAGCTTATTACCGGCAAGGCAATGGGCATTAACGGTGCATTTATCAGTGAGATCCGTAAAGCGGGTTATCCAAAAGTTTCTTTTGAAAAACTGGTAAGCTTTAAGGCGCAGGGGATAGGTGGCCAGTACATTGCTAACTTTAAAAAAGCAAGAGGTGGTGCTGTAGCTCAAAAAAAGGGTGGTGCAAATAAGAACAATGATGACACCGAAGATAATATGATAGCTTTTAAAGCTTTGAGTGTTGATGATGCATATGTTAACGGATTAAAAAAAGCAGGCTATAGCAACCTGAGCAGTGACGACTTAATTGGCATGAAAGCAGTTGGTGTAACGCCCGAATTTATTCAGAGCTTTAAAGATGCAGGCTACAGTATTCCAAAGCAGGACCTGGTATCTTTAAAAGCGTTAGGCATTACGCCTGCATATTTAAATGGATTTAAAAATGCAGGGTTTAAAGACATCAGTATTGATAAAGCAAGCGGACTAAAAGCATTAGGCGTTACGCCCGAGTTTATAAAAGGATTTAAAGCTATTGGTTTTGATGATATTACCTTAGACCAGGCTACCTCATTAAAGGCGGTTGGTGTAACGCCCGAGTATATCACCGAAATGAAAGGAAAAGGCTTTAAGTCGTTAGATATAAATAAGTACATCACCTTGAAGAGCGCGTTTTAATAAGGTTTTAATCAGGCATAATAAAGCGGGCTCCTTGTAAAAGGAGCCCGCTTCTATTTAGTGAATTATGTTGTTGGTAACTATTGCAGGCCATGGTCATGCGGCCAACTGGTGCTCAACCTTATCAAGCAGGGTAGTCATATCAAATGGCTTACTTAAAAAATCATCAGGGGCACCCGTTTGGTTGAGTGATTTGCCAATTTCATCATATGAGGAGCACATAATTATCGGCATATCGTGAGTAGTTTTATTCAGCTTTAATATTTTGCAAATGTCTCGGCCATCCATACCCGGAAGTATGGCATCAAGTATAACCAGATCGGGGTGGGTAATGTTCACCTGGTTAATAACTTCTTCTCCGCTGCTTAGTGTAGATACATCATAGCCGCAATTGACAAGTATATAACTCATCACCTCAACTATGAGGTCGTTATCGTCAACTATTAATATCTTCTTAGGCATAACTATTGTATTTCAATAAGTTATGCAAAGCTCGTGCCGTTTTTGGTTTTTAGTTCAGATAGTATATTAAAATGTTGTTTGATCTCACATGAGGGCAGTCAAAGAGAAAGCAAAGCGCGCATTGAAACTTTTTTCAGGGTGCTTTAAGTGCTTACTAAAGAGTAGCTACGCAAAAAAGGCACAAGATATTGATACCGATCAATCTTTGTGCCTTCTGAGGTTTAAATAAATTATAATTATGGCATCTTAGCCTTCAGCTCTTTCTCTTTATCCTTACCCTCTTGTTTAAGCCGTTTTTTCTCGTCTTTTATTTCCTTTTTAGTTTTACCGGCGGTATCCACATTGTCAACACGGCGCTTATAGTCTTCTTTTAAGGCAGATATTTCCTGTTTTATCCGCTGTTTGATCATGTCATTAGTTTCTTTCACCTTTTCTTCGGCTTTAGCGGCAGGAGTAGTATCTCTTTTGCCAAATAAGCGTTCTAAAAAGTTAGGGCGTTTAGGCTCTTCAAATATCGGCGCCACACCCATTCCTTCATCGTCTGGTTGTAGCATCAAGCTATCGGCCGTGGCGGTATCTATAGGCGCAATTTGCCTGCGCAGCCCCTCTCTCAATCGCACTTCATAAAACCCATATGCACTCGTATCGCGCGGGGTTAAGCCCTTACCGGCCATTAAACGGCCTATCAGGTTAAAATAACCGTGCAACCCGGGCCGCAAACTGCCGTCCGCCTGAAACGCATAAATTCCGGCCTTTGGATTAGGCACAATGCTTGCCAGGAAAATAGCCTCCCCAATGCTTAGATCAGACGGTTCTTTGCCAAAGTAATATCTTGCTGCTTCACCAACACCATATATACCGCGGCCCCATTCAATAATGTTAAAGTAAACCTCCAGCATGCGGTTCTTGCTCATAATACGGTTGTTCTCTATCAGCCATACAATCAATATCTCCTCTATCTTGCGCGATAAAGTTTTGTTGCGGCTCAAAAAAGCGTTTTTTACCAGCTGCATGGATATGGTGCTGCCGCCGCGTTTAAATTTTTTGTCCTTAATATCTGTAATAATAGATTTCCTGATAGATTCTTCCACAAAGCCCCTGTTGGTATAAAAAGAGGGGTCCTCGGCAGTCATAACCGCGTTACGAAGGTTGGGAGATATATTTTCCAGGGGAACAAAATCAGGGTTTTTAGGCCCTATAGTATGTGGTGGCATTGGCTTGCCTCTTTCATAGGGTGTATAAACGAATGTGCTGTTTAGCTTACTCAGGTCGGTTTTGCCATATTTAATAATGCGGAAATTGTCTTTATCCAACCGGGAATCAAATTGCAGGTCGTTTAATTGTGACGAATTATAAAACAGGTTAAGATTATAGCTCAATTTACCCGCAACCTGTATACCATCTAATGATTCAAACATTCCGGTAGGGAATGAGTCAAAAATGTCTTGCGCGTTAAGCCAGCCGGTGTGCACCTTTAGTTCATATATCTTAACAGGCTTAAGCGTGTATTTTATATATGGGTTTGCGGTTATTTTTTTTAGATGGATAACAGATGAACTATCAAGCGAAAGATAATTTTCGCCCACAAAAAAATTAGCATCAATGGCCCCGGATGGTATAATAATATCAGTTGTTGAAAGCCCCGGGTGGTTCACCAGCAAGTTACGTACAGATAAGTAACTGTATATTTTAGTTTCACCGTGACCATTTGTAACCCTGGTAAGTCTGGTGGTAAGCGTGTCAAAATTCAGTATAACCTTAAACTTTTTTTGGAGGATAGGTAACTCCACCTTTTTACCATCGGCATACAGGCGAACGTCTATATTCTTATCTGATGGGTGCATTTTACCATCAAAATGCCAGGTAGATTGCGCGGCGCCATCATCTACTTTAATAGTTGATGCCAGGTTGCCGCTTTTAATAATGGCCGATTGGGCCAGCATGTTTAAACGTGTACTATCATCTCTAAAGCTTATTAAAAAGTTTGTTAATGAAAGGTTATCAGGGATCTTGTATAATACCTCGTTGATAAGATTATTGGATAGTTCAGACAAATCAACCTTACTGCTGGTTTGTGTGGTGTCTTTTTTCTTTTTGAACAGAAAATCGAAATTTTTAACCCCTTTAACACTGGTTAAATTCAGGTGCCCGTTTTGCAGGGTAACGTCAGCTAATTTAATGGTCCCAAAAATCAATGGGAAGATCTTTACGCTAACATTAAACTTTTTAACCGAAAACAGGCTGTCGCGCTGGTAAGGAACAACGGATATATCTGAAAATGCAACGCTGCTTAGGCCGGTAAAATGTGCCGAACCTATTTTTACATCTAAATTATAATCCCTTTTTGCTTTTGCTTTAGCTTTGTAAATAGCTTTTTGCAGTAGTGTTTCGCGTTTTGAATAGGCAATATAGCCGCCTATTAACACAATGACTACAATGATAGCGGCAGTTATACCTGCAATACGAATATATTTGGGGTTGATACGGCGCATTTCTGAAATTTACTCCAAAACTAAACTAAATATGATGTGGTGCAAACGGATGGTTGCAGCAAATTGTTTTCTTAACAAACGCAAGCAGCTACCTGTTTTCGTATTTTTGCGATGAAATAAATATGGATATCACTAAAGAACAAGTATTACAAGCCCTGAGCAATGTGGAAGAACCGGATCTTAAAAAAGACCTGGTAACCCTAAACATGATACAGGACGTACAAATAAGCGGCAATAAATTAAGCTTCTCGGTAGTATTAACTACCCCTGCATGCCCGTTAAAGGCGCTGATTGAGAATGCCTGCCGTAATGCCATTGGCCACTTCATAAGCAAAGAGATTGAGGTTACGGTTAATATGACATCGAGGGTTACATCGCAAAAAAACACCGGCGTGCCGGGCGTTAAAAATATAATTGCAGTAGCATCGGGCAAAGGTGGGGTTGGTAAGTCTACAGTATCAGTAAACCTGGCGCTGGCGCTTTCAAAAACGGGCGCCAAGGTTGGGTTGATAGATGCTGATATTTATGGTCCGTCCATCCCAATTATGTTTGGGTTAGAGGGCGAACGCCCAAAAGCCAGCCAGGTTGATGGTAAAACCCGCATTGAACCAATTGAGAAATATGGCATCAAATTATTGTCAATAGGTTTCTTTACAGATCCTAACCAACCGGTGCCGTGGCGCGGGCCAATGGTATCAACAGCGGTAAAGCAATTGTTTAATGATGCCGACTGGGGCGAACTGGATTACCTGGTGGTAGACTTGCCTCCCGGTACAGGCGATATACATATTACCGTTACGCAAAGTTTCCCGGTTACGGGGGCGGTAATTGTAACCACGCCGCAAAAAGTAGCCCTGGCCGATGCTAAAAAGGGTATAGGCATGTTTATGATGAATGCTATTAATGTGCCGATATTGGGTATAGTTGAGAACATGTCATACTTCACCCCTGCAGAGCTGCCCGACAATAAATATTACATATTTGGACAAGGCGGCGGCCACAAACTTGCACAAACGCTTGATGTACCATTTTTAGGAGAAATACCGTTAATAAAGGGTATTAGCGACTCGGGAGATGCGGGCAGGCCAATTGTACTTGAAGAAAACGGGGTAATGAATTCGGCTTTTATGGAAATGGCCAGGCGGGTAGCTCAACAGGTTTCTATAAGCAATGCAGAAGTGGCAGATAATAGAAATGTGGTAAATAATTAATAACTTTACTATATAATTGAATAAAATGAGTTTAACAGATCAGGTAGAAGCAGCGTTAGATACCATTCGCCCTTATTTAGAGGCAGATGGCGGAAACGTTTCTGTAGAAGAAATTACGCCTGAAAAAATAGTTAGGTTAAAGCTATTGGGTTCATGCGGCTCTTGCCCCATGAGTATCATGACGCTTAAAGCAGGCATTGAACAAGCTATATTAAAAGCAGTACCGGAAATTATGGGTATTGAAGCAATAAACCTAACGGATATTGATGACCCCAATGCCGTGCTTCCTGAGAATTTAAGATAGTTGTTAAGATTTGTTAAATTACATATTGAGTTATTTCAATAATGTATTTTTGTGAGCTTGTTTAAAACAAAATTAAACGGCGCAAGTAGTATCACTACGGGTTTAATTAATGAAAAAGTTAATAGGCATATTGTTTTTATTTGCATCACTCTCCGTTTTTGCACAAAAAAAGGAAAGCCCGCTGGTGCAATTTACCGGCGTGGTATATAATGCCGATAGCACCAATGTGATAGTTCCTTTTGTAAACATTACTAATCTTAATAATAAAGGGACTGTTAACTCAGCCAATTACAAAGGCTATTTTTCTTTTGTAGTGCATGAGCAGGATACCCTACGCTTTACCGCTGTTGGTTATGCGCCGGTAACCGTTGTTATACCAGCCAATGTTACCAGTAAAAGCTATACCGCGCGGATAATGATAAAGCCGCAGATCAACAATTTACCGGTTGTGCGTTTGTTCCCCTGGGCTACTACAGATGAGTTCAGAAAAGACTTTGTATCGGCAAAGTTAGCGGATGATGACCTTGAAATAGCCCGGAAAAATATAAGCAGAGCAGCATTGTTTGCTTCACAAAATACTTTGGCAAGAGATGGGCATGAAATACAATCTGCCAATGCTAACCAGTTTCATAACAACATTGTAAATTCGCACTCCATTACCAACCCGCTATTGAACCCATTAGCATGGGGCAGCCTCATCAAGCAAATTGCTGATGGCGATAAGAGCCGGGGAACTTCGAATTAGTTGTTTTTATTTATTGTATCGCGTCATGCTGAATTTAAAAATCCGTTTGGCATCTGAAGGGGAAATGACATTTGCCGGGGTCATCCTGAGCTTGTCGAAGGACGTGCGCAAAGGCCCACCTCGCTATGCTTCGACAAGCTCAGCAGGACCCATATAACCAAATATGTCATCCTATGTTTGCATAGAGGTTGTTTACAACAGGAATAAGAATAATTTTATTGGAGAAGAAAAAGGGTAAAGAGAAAAGATTAAGCTTTGTCATTGGCTGTAGGAAGCCGTTCAGCATGCTAATCCCTTTACCCCTTTGCTTTCGAGCTTGAACAGTTCATTAGGCCAAGAGAGCCTGAATGTAGGATTGATAAGCCGTTAAGCAAGATTTCTTCTACTTTTTATTATCTCTTAAACAAAGTTATGCAAACTCAGACAAATTACACAGGCATTGACATTTCAAAATCGTTCTTTGATGTAGCGTTCCTTCAGGCAGGCCATTACATTTATCACAAGTTCAGCAATGACCGGAATGGTTTTAAAGCTTTATTAAAGGCGCTGCCTTTGGGTAGCCGGGTGGTAATGGAAGCATCCGGACCTTATTATCTTCAGCTGGCCTGTTTTCTTCGTGATGAAGGTTTAGCAGTAAGTGTTATTAACCCATTAGTTATTCGTCGTTTTAGCCAGATGCGGATGTCGCGTGCAAAGACAGATAAGAAAGATGCAAAAATAATCGCTGAGTATGGCAGAATGGAACAGCCTGTTTTATGGCAAAGGCCGGAGCAGCATGTCCTTACCTTACAGCAAATAGAGGCTTTGATGACAAGGTTGCAAACGGAGCACACGGCTCTAAGCAACCAGTTGGAAAGCTTTAATAGCAGCGGTATGCTGATAAAGGAATTGAGAAAAGAGATCAGCGGAGAGTTGCTCCATAAAGCCAAACTGATCAAGAAGTTAAAAAAACAAATGGAGCAGATCGCAAAGGTACATTATTCAGATATGCTGGCTGATCTGGAAAGCATACCGGGAGTAGGCAGGAAAACGGCGATGATGTTAACCGTTCTGAGTGGAGGATTTACCCGGTTTGATGATTATAGAAAACTGAGTTCTTATATCGGCATCTGTCCAAGGATATTTGAATCAGGCAGCAGTGTTAAGGGCAAGGCCAGGATCTGCAAGATGGGTATGTCACGGATAAGAGCAACACTGTATGTATGTTCATGGAGCGCATCCAGGTGTAACAAAGCCTGTCGGGAACTTTATCAGCGCCTGTTATCAAAAGGTAAAGCAAAGAAACTGGCTTTAATAGCCGTTGCCAATAAACTATTAGAACAAGCCTTTGCCATCGCTAAACAACAAACAAAATACAATGAAAATTATTCAAATATTATTTGCTTTTAAACACAGTTCATGCTGAATTTATTTCAGCACCTCTCAAGCAAGATATACAACACTGCAAGTCGCCAACCAGTCCCGAGAGATGCTGAAATAAATTCAGCATGACAGTCTGTTTAGTTCTTGTCTTCTTGCTTCTCTTCTTACCGTCCTTTTTTAGCGGCGGGGAATTTCATCCGGTAATCAACATCAACGGAACCTTTTGAAATATCGTTCAATTTTTTTTCTATCAGGCGTTTGCGTAATGGGCTCAACTTGTCGGTAAATAGCTTGCCTTCTATGTGGTCATACTCATGTTGTATAACACGGGCGGCCATTCCTTTAAAGGTTTCTTCGTAGTGTTTCCAGTTCTCGTCGTAGTATGACATTTTGATAACCGGCTTGCGGGACACATCTTCACGGATATCAGGGATACTTAGGCAACCCTCATTAAAAGACCACTCTTCGCCGGTCTCTTCTAAAATACAGGCGTTAATAAACGCTTTTTTAAATCCTTTCAGCTCGGGCTCTTCATCATCAAACGGACTAACATCAACAATAAATAACCGCATTGACATACCTATCTGCGGGGCTGCTAAACCTACACCATGGGCACCGTACATGGTATCAAACATATTATCAATTAATTCTTTAATATGCGGATACTCATCGGGCTCAATAGAGGGGGCCTTGCGCCTTAATACCGGGTCGCCGTATGCTACAATAGGATATTTCATTATACAAAAGTAATAGTTTTATTATTTAGGCTCAAATAATAAGGTTATCATACGGTCATTATCAAATATTTCATTGCTTATTTCTAACAGATCTTCGGCAGTTACCTCATTTATCTTATTAAAAATATCTTCCAGCGTATCAATATGGTCAAAATCAAGCAGGCTTTTAGCCATAGATATGATCAAATTCATCCGGTTTTCTTCGGCCAGGGCTATCTGCCCAATAAATTTTTCTTTCGCCTGTTTTAGCTGAACCGTACCCAGTTTATTATCCCTAAGCTTCTTTAATTCTTTATGCACCAGTTTTAAGGCTTTTTCGGCCTTCCCGGCATCGGTGCCAAAGTAAATAGAGAATATGCCCGTATCGGTTAAGGATGTATAATTACTTTCAATAGTATAAGCAATGCCATACTTCTCGCGGATCTCCAGGTTTAACCGGTTACTCATGCCCATGCCACCCAAAACGTTATTGAGCAGTAACAAGCCATATTTATTTTTATGTGCCGATGGATAGGCCCGGCCACCTAAAACACAGTGGGTTTGCGCGATAGGTTTTTTTATAGCATGATAAGCGCTTTTAATAATATCAGGCGCTATCCGGTTTTTCTGTTTATTATTTTCGGTAACGTTGCCAAAATACTTTTCGCAAAGCTTAATCAGCTTATTAAAATCATAATCGCCATAAACGGCAAATACCATTTGGTGGGTGTTGTTATTGGCAAGGGTGAACTGTTTAATATCATTGCCACTTAATGCTGCCACAGATTCTGGTGTTCCCAAAATGTTTTTACCTATCGGATGGCCTGCAAACAGCAGTTCTTCAAAATCATCCTGTATAGCTTCTTCCGGCTGGTCCTGATAGGATGCGATCTCATCCAGGATAACACCGCGTTCTTTTTCCATTTCTTCCTCCGGGAAGGTAGAGTGGAACAGGATATCTTCAAACAAATCTACCGTGCGCTCCAAGTGCTG
This sequence comes from Mucilaginibacter sp., assembly GCF_041660805.1. GTDB lineage: Bacteria > Bacteroidota > Bacteroidia > Sphingobacteriales > Sphingobacteriaceae > Mucilaginibacter. Next base: position 23,507 of record NZ_JBAZVP010000027.1, read on the forward strand.
TTTTAAAAGCGATGCGTGGATGCAGGTGTACTCTTTGGTGGTATAAGCGTTTAAATCGGCACCTACCAGCTCCAGGCGGTTCAGTATCTGGGGAGTGTTGCGCCTTTCGGTCTCTTTAAACAGCAGGTGCTCTATAAAGTGGGCCAGGCCTTCTTTACCGGGCAGCTCGTCGCGTGAGCCGGCATTAAGCACAAAGCAGCAATGTGTAATAGGCGATGGGAAGTGTTTAAATAGTATCCGGATGCCGTTTGGCAACCTGTGAACGTGGTGATCTGTCATGCAATATTCAAAGATAACGTTTAAACGGGCAATTTGATTGTCATTATGTATGTTTACATTATGAAATTACAAATCGCCGACCTTGAGTTTGAACCACTTATATCGCACGAGCAAATACAGCAGCGCGTTGTTGAAGTGGCGCAGCAAATAAACACCGATTTTGAGGATAAAGAACCCGTATTCATAGGCGTGCTTAACGGCAGCTTTTTATTCATAGCCGACCTGGTAAAAGAAATTGTAGTGCCCTGCGAGGTAACCTTTGTAAAACTGGCATCCTACTTCGGCGGTTTATCAAGCACGCGCCAGATCCGTGACGATTTTGACCTGACCATTGATATTATAGGCCGGGATATTATTTTGATAGAAGATATTATTGACAGCGGCAATACCATTAAATATCTCATAGAAAAACTAATGGTTCGCCAACCGGCATCAATCACCGTATGCTCCCTGCTTTTAAAACCCGATGCTATTGAGTACAGCATTGAAGAATTAAGATACGTTGCCTTCCAGATCCCAAATGAATTTGTTGTAGGCTATGGTTTAGATTACAAGGAATTAGGCAGGAATTTAAAAGGGATTTATAGAAAGATTGGATAGGTGAGGAATTTTTTCCAGTTGGGCTCAACGACACGAGTGTATTGTTACCATGCGCGTCATTGCGAGGAACGAAGCAATGACGCGCTTGGCGGTATCAGCTTAGGCAACTACATAAAAGCCTAATTTAAAAGCAACCTAAACCGGTTGCCACGCTATCTCAGTCATAAAATCAACTGCCTGATTTATAGAGTGAACCCCTTCAATGCTCAATCGCAGGGTGTTTTTTACTTCTTTTAAATTCGTTTTTCGTGGGTTGCGTTGTACAAAATTGAGCACTTCTTTAAAAGCATCAGTTTCGAAATAGGATGATTGCTGGTTTGTAATAAAATAGCCACGCAGTACATTCTTTTTTAACGATACCTTTTCAAATCCTATAGCCTTACCCAGCCATTGCAGACGTACGGAGTTCAACAAATCATTTACCTGTTCTGGAATAGGGCCAAAGCGGTCATGCAGTTGTTGTTTAAATGCTTCCAGTTCTGTTTCGTTCTCCACTTTGGAAAGCTCGGTATACAGATTGTAACGCTCGGCTATACTGGTCACATATTCATCCGGGATCAATATTTCCTGGTCGGTATCAATTTGGGTAAAGGATATGTATGGCTTAGGTTTATCATCCGGAAAAACCCCTTTAAACTCGTCTTCTTTCAACTCCTGTATGGCCTCATCTAAGATCTTATGATACATATCAAAGCCAATTTCGGCAATGAAACCGCTTTGCTCGGCGCCTAACAGGTTACCGCTGCCGCGGATGTCCAGATCACGCATGGCTACGTTAAAGCCACTGCCCAGATCGCTAAATTCTTCTATCGCGCTAAGGCGCTTGCGGGCCTCGTTGGTTAGGGTAGATAAAGGCGGACTCAGCAAATAACAATAAGCCTTTTTATTGCTTCGCCCAACACGGCCGCGCATCTGGTGCAGATCGCTCAGGCCAAACATGTGGGCGTGATTAATGATGATAGTATTGGCATTAGGGATATCCAAACCAGCCTCAATAATAGTAGTTGCCACCAGTACATCATACTCGTGGTTTACAAATTTCAGCATTACATCTTCCAAAGCATCGCCCTCTAACTGGCCGTGTGCAATACCTATGCGGGCTTTCGGAACCAGTTTATGGATCATGCCTCCCAGTTGTGGCAGGTCGGCCACACGGTTATGGATAAAAAATACCTGCCCGTCGCGTTCAATTTCGTGCTCAACGGCTTCTTTTATCAGCGTATCGTTAAATACATGCAGTTCGGTAACTACCGGCTGCCGGTTTGGCGGCGGGGTAGATATAATGGAAAGGTCGCGTGCGCCCATCAACGAAAAATGCAGTGTGCGTGGAATAGGGGTAGCGGTAAGCGTAAGGGTATCTACATTGGCGCGCATTTGTTTTAGCTTCTCTTTGGTAGATACGCCAAACTTTTGCTCCTCGTCAATTATCATCAGCCCCAGATCTTTAAACTTAACATCTTTGCTTACCAAACGGTGCGTGCCAATGATGATATCTACCTTGCCTTCTTTTAATTTACCAAGTGTGTCTTTTATCTGCTTACTGCTTTTAAAGCGGTTTACGTAATCAATATTGCATGGGAACCCCTTTAGCCGGTCGCTGAATGTTTTGTAATGCTGGGCAGCTAAAATGGTGGTAGGGACCAATATAGCCACTTGCTTGCTATCTGCTACGGCCTTAAAAGCCGCACGCACGGCTATCTCGGTTTTACCAAAGCCCACATCGCCGCAAATTAAGCGGTCCATAGGGTGCGGCGATTCCATATCTTTCTTAAAATCGGTAGTGGCTTTTTCCTGGTCGGGGGTATCCTCATAAAGGAAAGATGCTTCCAGCTCGGTTTGCAGATAACTATCCGGCGAAAAAGCATTACCATCCTGCGCCTTACGTACAGCGTAAAGCTTGATCAGATCGCGGGCAATATCTTTAACTTTTTTTTTTGTTGTTTTCTTCAGCCTTTCCCAGGTATCGGTACCCAGCTTATTCATGCGGGGCTGTGCGCCTTCTTTGCCGCTATATTTACTAATGCGGTTCAGTGAGTTAATATTCACATACAGCAGGTCGTTGTCTGCATATACCAGGCGGATCATTTCCTGCACCTTATCGTTCACTTCCACTTTCTCCAGGCCGGCGTACTTGCCTATACCGTGGTCAATGTGGGTGATGAAGTCACCGGGTTTCAGGTCGCGGAGCTCTTTAAGCGTAATAGCTTGTGAGCGCTGATAACCCTTCTTGAGCTTGTATTTGTAATACCGGTCAAATATTTGGTGATCAGTATAGCAGGCTAATTTCTGCTCCTTATCAATAAAGCCTTCGCGGATAGAAATGCTTACAGGAGTAAATTTAACCGTCTTGTCCAGATCATCTAAAATGGCATAAAGCCGCTCTACCTGCCGGGCGCTATCGGTTAAAATATAGTTCTCTATCTTTTCAGCCTCATTAGCTTTAAAGTTATGTATGAGCAGGCTAAAATCTTTATTAAAAGACGGCTGCGGGCGCATATCAAAGTTAATAGCTGTATCTGCCTGGTAAAAGAACTGCTTGCCAAACTCTACCAACGGGAAATCGCGCAGCTGGTCGGCTATCAGCTTCTCATCAGTAAAGCTAAATTTGGGGTCTATCCAGTCGGGGTTTTGGGTCTTATCTTCTGCGGATAAAGCTTTCCAAAGTTGAGTGGCTTTCTTGTATCCGGTTTGGATAATATCCAGCGTAAATTGTACATCTTTTATCCAAATATGCGAGTCGGGCTCTACATATTCCAGCAGGGAAATATTATTCTCGGTTAAAAACTTCGATTGTACATTAGGAACAATGGTAATGTTCTTTACCTGTTCAACAGAAAGCTGACTTTCTATCTCAAACGTGCGTATCGATTCAATAAAATCACCAAAGAATTCTATGCGGTAGGGCAGGTCATGCGAGAAGGAGAAGATATCTACTATACCTCCACGAACAGAAAATTGCCCCGGCTCGTAAACAAAATCTACCCGGTCAAAATCATATTCAACCAAAAACTCACTGATAAAATCAATGCTTAGTTTGTTCCTTACTGCAATTTCAAGGGTGTTTTTCTCTAACGATGCCCGGTCTATTACCTTTTCGGCTATAGCTTCGGGGTAAGTAACAATTAGCTGGCCATACTCGGATGAATGGTTAAGCTCATTTAATACTTCTGCCCGGGCAAGCACATTACTGCTGTCGGGCTGGGTAAACTCAAAAGGTTTGCGATATGATGACGGGAAAAGCAAAACATCCTTGCCCGTAAGGTTTTCCAGATCTGCCAGGAAATAGGCTGCTTCTTCACGTTCGGGCAGTACAAATATCATGTGCTTGTGCTGCAAAAAATACAATGCTGCCGCCATGGCCGCATCCCCTGATCCGACTAAACCTCGCAGCTGTATCCTTGGATTTTTGCCGGCATTAAGCGCTTGCGCCAGAGCCTTTACCCGTTCGTCAGCCTTGTATCGCTCTAATATGTCACGGATGTTCAAATCGATGCAAATATAGGTAAAAATGGGTTTTTAATGCCCGCCAATTAATTATCAAAAATTATAGCAAACAATTTAGCCTCTTGTTTACTTTTAAATGATATTTCCACGATAGACATATTTACCAAACTTTATACAACATGAAGAATTCAGTAATTTACGGCCTGCTAATAGGAGTTTTAAGCGCCATATGGCTTTTTGTAGTAATACGTACAACAGTTAGTGATTTGTCTGACAGCAAAGTTGCCCCTATTGAATACGCTTCTATATTTATACCACTTATAGGGCTATATTTTGGAGTTAAAAACTTTCGCGACGGAGAACTTAAAGGGCAAATGGGCTTTTTAGAGGCGCTTATACAAAGCTTTAAAATATTACTGGTAGGTGGTGCATTGGCCATTTTTTCGGTAATATTATATGTTAATTATGTGTTGGCTGGTAACGATACCAGTTTTCAAAGCTTTAGCGGGCGCATATTCGGTGCTTTACTTGTTGGTGTTATTTTTGCATTTGGTGTATCTTTATTGCTTACAACCAAATCAAACAAAGTTGATTAAAAAGCTTTTTTCGAGATACTTTGAATTAACCTTTTGGATAGTGGCTTTGATATGCCTGGCGCTTACAAACCCGGCAGATGAAAGCCATTTTAGTTTATGCCCTTTAAAAATGATGGGCATAAAATGGTGCCCCGGCTGCGGTTTAGGGCATTCAATTTCTTACCTCTTCCACGGTGATATTAAAAACTCTTTTCATGCGCACTGGCTGGGGATACCCGTTGTAATTGTTTTGCTCTATCGTATTTATACACTTATTTTTATGAGTAAGAGGTATGAGAATTTATTAAACAATGGAAAGGAGCGCTCCGCTCACCTTGGAGATAGATGAAAATTTATTGCCTCCGGGGATATCCTCAGCGAAGGAGTAATTGTAAAGCCCAATTTCAATAATAAATGGCAAAACCAACCGGATTTCGCCGAATAAACAAGCTCATTTACCGATGTATTATTATAGGCTGCCTATATTGTATTGGTATTTTTTTAATGCGATATTAGTTTTACATCATCAATCACAAACTAAACGCAAAAAAAATGGACACTTACAATCCTTATATGTCATTATCCGGCATTACAACTGAAGAAATGGCATTTTTACATCAGGCAACCAATGATCTTACTGATACACAGAAACAAAGCTTTTTTTTAGCCTACTCTGGTAAAAGGAAAAGCCCGCAAGATATTTTGATATTTACACTGCTTGGCTTTCTTGGCTTTGCGGGTATACAAAGGTTTATTACAGGGCAGGTAGTTTTAGGTATATTTTACTTTTTTACAGTAGGCTTTTGCTTCATAGGTACTATTGTTGATTTGATAAACCATGTATCAATTGCACTGGAATACAACAAAAAAATGGCTTTCGAAAGCTTCCAGATAGCTAAAATGAGCGCTTAATTAAAATACCTAAACTATGAAAACGTATAAAAAATCAGTTACAAGCAAATTAGTGTCCCGTTTCGACAAAGAACTAATGAGTATTATAATGAGCGACCTTAAAACAATCAGAGCAAAAAGACTTAAACGTTCGATGATATAAACAAGCTTTTTTTAATAAAGATCAAAACGAGGTAAGAGTTGGAAGATCGGCAAAATCGATCTGCGCCAAAGAAAATATTACCCGTCGTTTTGATCTTTGTCGTTTTAAGCTTCCGTTACTCACCCACGGCTTTTTAGCCATTATTGGGATGCATAAATTAAAACTGGCACGTAAATAGCAATGCATAGCGTATAACATTATACAATGATAATTCCGTTTAAAAAAACACGCACCAGTATAAAAGAATTTACCGAAAAGCTATCCCGGGATGGCTTTAGGCAGATATTTGACCACATAGATCAGTTCAACATAAAGAAAGGTGTTGACACCATGGGGCTTGATAAGTTTATTAACCAATGTGCATACCTGGCAGCAGGCTCGGGCGCTATATCCGGCTCAGGCGGCATTATTACTATGGTAGTTGGTATGCCTGTTGATTTTGTGAACCTTATAACACAGCAGTTTAGGGTTACCATGGCTATTATGTATTATAATAAAGGTAGTTACAGGATTGGATTTGAAGAATTTATGAGCCTTGTGGCAACCTCCTTTAAGGTAGAAGCCGGTGTGGCTATGACCAAAACCATGATGGAAGGTATTGCCGAAAAGTTACTGCTTACCTTTGGTGTACGTACCGCCGAAAGATTGATACCGGTTGTGGGCGCTGTAATTGGCGGGACAGCTAATTATTTGTTTGTAAAGCGTATGGCCGACAAGGTTAAGGAGTTGTACCCAAACGCGACGATTATTATCCCTATAAGTTAATCAAGATAGTCTTTTGCTGTTAATTTTGGTTTAGTGCCGGCTTTGTGCTATTTTACATAAATGACAGTTAAAGAAGCATTAATAGGGTTTTATAAATTTAACAGACTTAATCTTACCCAAGATTTTGAATCGCATTGTGTAAGGGTTTACGTAGGTTGCATTTTAGCGCCTGTACCCAATATTAATGCCCGGAAAAAGTATCTGAAATTTCATGATATGCACCATGTCATGTCGGGCTATGGCATAGATCGTGTTGGCGAAAGTGAAATAAGCGCCTGGGAGTTAGGTTCAAGAAGTTGCCGCAAACCGTTAATATCTGTTATGAATCTTTTTGCCTTATCTACAGGTTTTATATTAAATCCTAAAAAAGTTATAAGTGCTTTTTATCGCGGTTGCCGAAGTAAGAACCTGTATTATATGAGTGATGGAATGCGGGAAGAAGATATAGATAACCTCAACTTAGCCGATATTAAAAGCCATCATTTAGAAATCCACTCGAAAATAAGGTATAAGTGGTTAAGGCAAATAGAGTTTACAGGATACATTTCAATGTCAATGGTAATCCACATAGGTATGCTGATTGCCGGCAAAATGTTATTAACCGCCGAGAGTATAAAGAATAAGCTGATAAAAGTTAAAACCGCTTAACGGTTAGCTACAATATCATTGGTCAGCTTCACAAAATCAGCAACACTCAGGCGCTCGGCCCGCAGGTCAAGTGTTTTGTCGTCAACCATTTTTTCTTTATTGATAAGTGATGACAATGCGTTCCGCAATGTTTTGCGGCGCTGGTTAAAGCCGGCCTTTACTACCTGCCAAAATAATTTCTCATCACAACCCAGCTCCTGGTTATCATTTCGGGTTAGCCTGATCACTGCAGATAGCACCTTTGGCGGCGGATTAAATACACCGGCTTTTACTGTAAATAAATATTCAACCTTGTAATAAGCCTGCAAAAAAACGCTTAGTATCCCATACTCTTTGCTGCCGGGTTTTGATGCGCAACGTTCAGCCACTTCTTTTTGAAACATTCCTACCACCTCTGGCACCTGCTGGCGGTTATCCAATATCTTAAAAAGTATTTGAGATGATATGTTGTATGGGAAATTACCTATCACCGCCAGGCTGTCGTTAAATGTGGCTTTAAAGTCCAGCTCTAAAAAATCGGCATTAAGCAGCCGCGGACCTAAATTAGGATATCTCTTTTTTAAGTAATTGTATGATTCGGTATCTATATCAATCAAAAATGTTTCGTAGTCGGTTTTTTGCAGCAGGAAATCAGAGAGGATGCCCATTCCGGGGCCAACTTCAAGTACCTGTTTATATTTGCCGGCAGGGCGCAGGCTGTCAACAATTTTTGAGGCTATGTTTTTATCAGTAAGAAAATGCTGACCTAAATGCTTTTTTGCCCTTACTAACGTCATTATCAATTTTTATTTAAGCAAATTAAGACATATTTGTGCTTTAATCAGGAATTATAAACTGAAAATCTTTTAATTTGCAGTTATAAGCTTAGGGCTCAAAGCCAAAAGCGTAAAGCAATTATAATAAACCGGTTACTGCGATTCATGAAAAAGCAGCTGTAAAGCAATTATGAATTAACTGAATTGGTGGAACCAACATATAACCTGTAGAGCAATTCTGCCGGCGAAATAATAAATATATGAGCGATAAACCTAAAATAGGAATAAGTATAGGGGATGTTAATGGTATTGGATTAGAAATAATCATTAAAACCCTGGCAGATCCTAAAATATACGAATATTGTACCCCAATTGTATACGGGCATACCAAAGTGGCATCATTCCATCGCCGCTCAACAGATATAGGCGAACTTAACTTTAATGTTATTAACCATCCGTCGCAAGTGGTGATAAAGCGGGCCAATATGATTAACTGCTGGGAAGAGGATGTGCGTATTGAGCCTGGTCAGGTAACTGCCGATGGGGGTAAATATGCTTATATATCACTGCAACGGGCTACCGATGACCTGTTGAACGGCGATATTGACGGGCTGGTAACCGCTCCTATAAACAAAGATAATATCCAAAACGAGGAGTTCAATTTTCCTGGCCATACCGAATACTTACAGCACAGGGATAGCAAGCCGGAATCATTAATGTTTTTGGTGAGTGATACCCTTCGGGTAGGTGTAGTAACCGGGCATATCCCAATTTCAAAAGTATCTGAAAGCATTACTACCGAAAAAATTGTTGAAAAACTTAAACTGATGAACGCCAGCTTGCATGACGATTTCTGGATCCGTAAACCAAAAATTGCGGTACTGGGATTAAATCCGCATGCGAGTGATAACGGGCTTATCGGTAACGAAGAAAAAGATACTATTATCCCTGCAATTGAAGAAGCAAGGAATAATGATGTGCTGGCATTTGGCCCGTACCCCGCCGATGGCTTTTTTGCCAACGGGACTTACCTGCAGTTTGATGCTGTACTGGCCATGTACCATGACCAGGGGCTGATCCCTTTTAAACAAATAGCGTTTGAATCGGGCGTAAACTATACTGCCGGGCTAAGCTTTGTACGTACCTCGCCAGACCATGGTACAGCATATGATATTGCCGGTAAAAACCTTGCATCAGAGATCTCTTTCAGAGAAGCATTATTTACGGCATTACACATTATCAGGCACAGAAAAGAGACTGCAGAACTGAACGAAAATCCACTGATATTCACAAAACTAAGCCGCGACAGGGACTAAAAAGCACCATTTGAGATACTGTTTTTAAAAAATTACCGTTTATTTAAAACATTTGTCTCTAAAATCCATTTCCCTGTTTAATGAGTAATTTAATTAACCGCATTAGGTCAATTGATGCGTTTCGTGCGGTTACCATGTTCCTGATGATATTCGTGAACGATTTGGATGGTGTGCCAAATACCCCTCAATGGCTTAAACATGCAGCTGTAACCGCCGACGCTTTAGGATTGGCCGATACAATTTTCCCGGCATTTTTATTCATCGTAGGTTTATCTATACCCTATGCTTTTGAAAGGCGCCTTAAAAAGGAAGACGCCAAAATTCCAATGCGTATTATCACCCGGTCATTCGCGCTGGTATTTATTGGATTTTTTCATGCCAATATGGAAACTTATGATGACGCCAACACCCTTTTGCCAAAACCAGTGTGGGATAGTCTGGCCACCTTTAGTTTCTTTTTCATTTTTTTAGATTACAGCAAATGGACATCGCTCATTGGCCGGTACCTGTTACAGGGCTTTGGGGTTGTTTTACTGATAGCTATGTGCATACTGTACAAAAGCTCAGATCCCGGGCATCCGTGGCTGCATTTAACCTGGTGGGGCATACTGGGGCTCATTGGCTGGGCATACCTGCTTTGTGCTTTCATTTATTATTACTCCAACGGTGTATTATGGGTGCAAGCCGCTGCCTGGCTGTTTTTCATGTTCTTTAATATTGATTTCCACTTTGGGATGCTTAATTTTTTAAGCGGGATACAAAAATATGTGTGGATTGCCGGCAACGGAGCTATGCAGGCTTTTACCATGGCGGGCGTGTTTGTATCGGCGCTGTATATAAGACTTAGGCAGAATAACGAGCTTAAAATGCTTTGGGTGGCTATGATACTAATGGCTATCATATTATTTAACCTTGGCTTTATTGTTCGTTATTTTAGCGGTGGCATATCAAAAGCACGAGATACCCCTTCATGGGTTTTGATATGTACCGGCATAAGCCTGGTAATATACGCGGCGTTTGTTTTTGTAGTAGATACAAAACAAAAGTACAGCTGGTTTAAGATAATAGAGCCGGCAGGTACCGGTACTTTTATGTGTTATCTGATCCCTTTTTTAGTTTATCCGCTATATCAAATGACAGACTTTGCCTACCCGGCTTATCTTGACCAGGGAACCGGGGGGCTTATCAGATGCTTTTTGTTCTCTTTTGTAATAGTATGGCTAACGGGATTGCTCCAAAAAATTAACATAAGGCTTAAGATATGAGGGAAGAGAGTCAAGAAATTAGAGCCGGGAATCAAGATGGATGCGTTTATATCTTGTCTCTTGATTCCTGACTCTTAACTCCCCTTATTCTCCATTGTTTATAACTCATTTTCTATTTAAAAAAAACACTTTCCAGTTTTAGTAAATTTACCTACATTTGCGGGCTAATTGTTGCTCATTGAAATCGCTAAGGACATATTCAATCCCATTTACCGGCTTAAAGCTGGGTAAGCATTATTTTGAATACGAAATAAAGGATGATTTTTTTAACGAGTTTGAATATTCGCTGGTTAAGAAGGCCAATCTTATTTGTAAGGTTGAACTTGAAAAACAAGAGACCATGCTTATTTTAAACTTTGATATCATAGGTACCATAAGTGCCACTTGTGATAAATGCTTATCAGAATACCAGCAACCGATGGATATTCATGAACAGCAGATTGCCAGGTTCAGCGAAGAGGAAATGGGCGAAGATGATGAGATTATTACACTTGGCAAAAACGATCACGAGATCAATATTGCCGGGCTGATATATGAATACGTAAATGTTGCCTTACCATTTGTTGCATTATGCAGTAATGAAGGCGGCACGAAACAGTGCGACGAGGAAATGCTTGATAATTTGAATAAGTTATCGGCTAATGATGAACAGGAAGAGAAAATAGACCCAAGATGGGACGCTCTTAAAAAATTTAAGTAACATTTAATAACAGGATTATGCCACATCCCAAAAGGAAAATTTCAAAATCAAGAAGAGATAAACGCAGAACGCATTACAAAGCCGTAGCTCCTACCTTAACTACATGCCAAACTACTGGTGCTGTACACTTGCCACACAGAGCTTATACTGTTGATGGTAATGTATACTTCAACGGTAAAGTACTTATCGAGAAGGCAGTTGCAGTATAATAAGTTAATTTTCTGAAATGAAGATTGGCTTAGATATTATGGGCGGTGATTACGCCCCCAAGGCAACAGTTTTAGGGGCAATTGAAGCTTATAAAGTTTTATCTGCCAACCAAAAACTTGTGCTTATCGGCGATAAAGACACTACGGTTTCTATTCTTCAGGAAAATAATTTTAATCCCGATCATTTCGAGTTTGTACACACAACCGAAGTGATTGGAATGGGCGAACACCCTACAAAGGCGATAGTTCAAAAACCTGATTCAAGCATTGCAATTGGTTTTAAATTGCTGAAGGAAAATAGCATCCAGGCTTTTTCATCAGCAGGTAACACCGGGGCTATGCTGGTTGGAGCTATGTTCAGCGTTAAAACTATTCCCGGCGTTATACGACCGGCAATGACAGCTATTGTACCCAAACTTAAAGGCGGTTTGGGTATTATTTTGGATGTGGGCGCCAATGCCGATTGTAAACCCGATGTTTTGCTGCAATTTGGCGTATTAGGCAGTTTGTTGGCAGAATCTGTTTACCACATTGATAACCCTCGCATAGCGCTGATGAATATTGGCGAAGAAGAAGAAAAAGGTAACCTGCTTTTACAGGCCACTTACCCTTTAATGCGTGATTCCAACTTGTTTAACTTTGTTGGAAATATTGAAGGACGTGACCTTTTTGAAGATAATAACGATGTAGTGATATGCGATGGTTTTACGGGTAACGTAATACTTAAGCTTGCCGAATCTTTCTATGTTATTTCGTTAAAGAAGAAATTCAACGACGAGTTTTTTGACCGTTTCAACTATGAGCAATATGGCGGCAGCCCAATACTTGGGGTAAACGCGCCGGTTGTTGTTGGTCACGGTATATCCAGTCCGGAAGCTATAAAGAATATGGTGCTTTTATCAAAGAACATGATTGAGACCAATCTTATAGATAAAATTAAACAGGCTTTTCAGTAAAAATATGAGTAAAATTCATGCTGCTATTACCGCTGTAAATGGTTACGTGCCCGAGTATGTGCTAACTAACCAGGAGCTTGAAACAATGGTTGACACTAATGACGAGTGGATAACCAGCCGTACAGGCATCAAAGAGCGCAGAATACTTAAAGGCGCAGGCCTTGGTACATCAGACATGGCAGTACCCGCTGTTGAGGGACTGCTAAAGAAACGAGGCATTTCTGCCGAAGAAATTGATCTGATCATTTTTTGTACAACCACCCCCGATCTTACTTTCCCGGCTACGGCTAACATACTTGCACATAAAATAGGAGCTACAAACGCGTGGGGATATGACCTGCAGGCAGCTTGCTCTGGGTTTTTGTTTGGTTTAGCTACCGGTGCACAGTTTATTGAGAGTGGCAAACACTCAAAAGTTCTGGTAATTGGTGGCGATAAAATGTCGTCAATAGTAAATTACGAAGACCGCGCTACCTGTATTATATTTGGCGATGGCTGCGGTTGTGCATTGTTAGAGCCTAATACAGAGGGCTATGGCATAATGGATTCCATTTTAAAAAGTGATGGTTCCGGCTCACACTTATTATACCAAAAAGCGGGCGGGTCAATAAACCCGGCAACACATGAAACTGTTGCTGCTAAAGAACACTACGCTTATCAGGAAGGCCAGGCAGTGTTTAAATTTGCTGTAACCAACATGGCTGATGTTGCTGCCGAAGTAATGGAGCGTAACAACCTTACTGCCGATGATATTGCATGGCTGGTTCCACACCAGGCTAACAAACGTATTATTGATGCTACTGCTAACCGTACAGGCGTTAGCGCCGATAAAGTTATTGTAAATATTGAACGTTACGGTAATACTACCAATGGTACAATACCATTATGTTTATGGGAGTGGGAAAGCAAATTTAAGAAAGGGGATAACCTGATTTTAGCTGCCTTTGGCGGTGGGTTTACCTGGGGGGCCATCTATTTAAAATGGGCCTATTAATAGATGTGCAGATTTTAAATATGCAGATATGCAGATTTTAATTTAAAACATCTTAAAATTGTACATGTTAAATAATATAATTCATTAAAAATCATTTGCACATTTGCATATCTGCACATTTGCATATTTATAAATACTTTTATCCAAAACCAATTATCGCTTATTATGGATATTAAACAGATTCAGGATCTTATACGCTTTGTTTCCAAATCGGGCGTAAACGAAGTTTCTATTGAACAAGAAAACTTTAAGATCACTATCAAAACCAATGACGCGCCAACGTATGTAAACGCTACAGTACCGGTACCATTGGCAGCGGCATCTGCGCCACAACCTACAGCTTTACCATCTTTGGCCCCTGTTGCCGCTATAGCTGATACCACAGAATACGTTACCATTAAATCTCCCATGATTGGTACATTCTACCGCTCAGCATCACCAGAAAAACCATTATTTGTAAACGTAGGCGATGAAATTACCCCAGGTAGTGTACTTTGCATTATTGAAGCCATGAAGCTTTTTAATGAGATAGAGTCAGAAGTATCAGGCCGTATTGTAAAAATATTGGTTGATAACGCATCACCGGTTGAATATGACCAGCCTTTATTTTTAGTTGAACCCAAGTAATTGTTAGTTGATTAAGTTGAATGGTTATTGGTGAGTGGTTTTTAAGCTCAATCAACCACTTAACCTAATCAACCACTAACTAAAACAGACATGTTTAAGAAAATATTAATAGCTAACAGAGGTGAAATTGCCCTGCGAATTATTCGCACCTGTAAGGAAATGGGTATCAAAACCATAGCTGTATACTCAACCGCCGATCGTGATAGCCTGCATGTGCGTTTTGCAGATGAGGCCGTATGTATTGGCCCGCCACCAAGCCGCGATTCTTATTTAAATATCCCTAACATTATTGCAGCTGCAGAGCTAACCAATGCGGATGCTATACACCCGGGTTATGGCTTTTTATCTGAAAATGCAAAGTTCTCTGCCATTTGCGCCGAGTACGGTATCAAGTTTATTGGTGCTACCGCAGATCAGATAAATAAAATGGGCGACAAAGCTTCGGCTAAAGAGACCATGAAAAAGGCCGGCGTGCCAATTGTTCCGGGTTCGGAAGGCTTGTTAGCTGATATTAAATCAGGCATCACCATCGCTAATAAAATTGGCTACCCCGTTATATTAAAGGCAACCGCCGGTGGTGGTGGCCGTGGTATGCGCATTGTTTGGAAAGACGAAGAGTTTGAAAATGCCTGGGATAGCGCACGTGCCGAATCGGGCGCGGCCTTTGGTAACGATGGCCTATACCTTGAAAAATATGTACAGGATCCACGCCATATAGAGATACAGGTAGTAGGCGATCAGTATGGTAAGGTTTGCCATTTATCTGAACGTGATTGTTCTATACAACGCCGTCACCAAAAGCTGGTTGAAGAAGCACCATCACCTTTTATGACAGATAAACTGCGTAAACGTATGGGCGAAGCTGCTATTAAAGGTGCAAAAGCGGTAAAATACGAAGGTGCCGGTACGGTAGAGTTTTTGGTTGATAAAGACCGTAACTTCTACTTTATGGAAATGAACACCCGTATCCAGGTAGAGCACCCGGTTACCGAAGAGGTAATTAATTTCGACCTGATAAAAGAACAAATTAAAGTTGCAGCGGGTATACCTATTTCAGGTAAAAACTACGAGCCAACCATGCATGCCATTGAGTGCCGCATAAATGCCGAAGACCCAGCAAACAACTTCCGCCCTTCACCGGGTAAAATAACAAACTTCCATTCGCCGGGTGGCCATGGTGTACGTGTAGATACACATGTATATAGCGGCTATGTAATACCGCCTAACTATGATTCAATGATAGCTAAGGTAATTTGTATGGCGCAAACCCGCGAAGAGGCTTTAGCAACAATGGAGCGTGCCTTAAGTGAATTTGTTATTGAAGGTGTTAAAACAACCATTCCATTCCATTTAAAGTTGTTGAAAGATCCTAACTTTAGGGCCGGTAATTTTACTACCAAGTTTATGGAAACCTTTGAATATTAAAATTTAAGAAAACTTTCCGGGTTATAAACAACGTAAATAACATTCCGTCGTTAACACAGAGGGTGATATTTAACATAAGCAATGAGCGAGAACAAATTAATAAAGGCGATCAAAGAAAAGGGCCAGACCATGGAGGCCGAAATGTCATTTTTTGACCACCTGGAAGCCTTAAGATGGCACCTGGTACGCTCGGCAGTTGCTATTGTTATTTTTACTTCGTTAGCATTTTACTTTTACGATTTTTTATTCGATACCATTATCATGGGCCCAAGCAAGCCCGACTTCTGGACTTATCGTATGTTATGCCGTTTAGGTGATTGGCTGCATCGTGACGGTTTTTGTATCACCAAGATTAATATTAGCCTGCTTAATACCGAAATGGCCGGGCAGTTTACGCTCATGATCAATTCGGCATTATTGGTAGGTATTACTGCCGGGTTCCCTTATTTATTATGGGAAATCTGGCGTTTTATTAAGCCCGCACTGCACGAAAAAGAACGCAAAGCTGCCAGGGGCTTTGTTGCATATGCTACAGGCTTATTTGTATTAGGGGTTTTGTTTGGTTACTATGTGATCACACCGGAGTCAATCAATTTCCTGTCGAGTTTTACTGTTAGTTCATCAATCGAAAATAAATTCTCTGTCGATTCTTATTTATCATCGGTAGCTACCCTAACGCTGGCAACCGGGGTTGTATTTGAATTGCCTATAATCGTTTATGTCTTATCTTCTTTAGGTATACTAACGCAAAAATTTATGCGTGAAACCCGTCGATATGCGGTTGTAGTTATCCTGATCATTGCTGCCGTTGTTACTCCTACGCCTGATATGATGACCATGACGGTAGTAAGTATCCCGCTCTTTATCCTTTACGAGGTGGGTATCCTGGTTGCCGGTGTAGTTGAGAGAAGAAAATTAGCCCGCGAGAACGCTGCTTAGACAAATCCAACAAAATCTTTACCTTCGTCAATCTATAAATATTATAAATTTGAATTGATGAAAAAGGGATTGAAGATAGCCATAGGTGCAGACCATGCCGGGTTCGATTATAAGCAAGCCATATTAGGCATGTTTGATGGTTACATCACTTTCCATGATTTTGGAACCTACTCAACTGAATCTGCCGATTATCCGGATTTTGCCCACCCGGTAGCTTTAGCTGTTGAGAACCACGATGTTGACTTTGGCATACTGCTTTGCGGCAGCGCCAACGGCGTAGCTATGACGGCCAATAAACATCAGAATATTCGTGCTGCCATTTGCTGGAAACATGAATTGGCTATACCCGCACGTACGCATAACAATGCCAATGTACTTTGCCTGCCTGCCCGCCACATGAGCATTGAGGAGGCAAAAAAAACTATTGAAATATTTTTGAGCGAAGAATTTGAAGGCGGCCGCCACGAAAGGCGCGTTGATAAAATAAGTTGTTAATAACCTTAATTAAAATAAATGAAGAGACTACCATTATGGATAACTGCATTGGGCTTCACCATGAATGCCTGTGCGCAACAGAATGCCACTGCAGTTAAGTACGCAAAATTAATTACTGCTGATGATGCCAAAAAACACTTGAGCATATTAGCATCAGACGAGTTTGAAGGACGCGAAACCGGTAAACCGGGTGCAGAAAAGGCCGCTAACTACATAGCCGGCGAGTTTAAGAAATTAGGTTTGGAAGCACCTGTTAACGGGACTTACTTTTTCGATGTTCCTCTTACTCAAAATTCACTTAAAATAACCGACTTCAGCGTAAACGGACAAGCATTTGCTGCATGGAAAGATTTTTTCCTGCAAGGTTCTTTTGAAGACAAAAAGATAGCTGCTACAGATATCGTGTTTGTAGGCTATGGTACCGAAGCTGAATTAGCCGGAACGGATATTACCGGGAAAATTGTTTTATGGATAAACGAAGATAAACCGGAAGAAGGTAAAAAAACGAACACCAGCTACCGCATGTCAAACGCACGTACGGCTATTGTTAAGGCTTTACGCGCAAAAAACCCGGCTGCTATTTTAGCGGCTAACGGCGAACTTGGCGCTTTACTTAGGCGTTTTGGTGGTAGCCAGGGTACTGGCAGCTTATCTATCAAGAAAGAAACTGCAGCAAATGCACTGGCACCGTTATTTAACGTTACAACAGCCGTTGCCGATGCATTGGTTAAGCCAACAGGTAAAACTTATGATGAGTTAAAAACAGCTTCAGCAGCAGGTAAACAAACTGCAGTAATTAAATCAACCGCTACTATTGCATTTAATACCGAAAAGAAAGACGTTAAAGCGGTTAATGTAGTTGGCTTTATGCCAGGATCTGATCCTAAGCTAAAAAGCGAGGTATTGGTATTCTCTGCTCACTATGATCATATTGGTTTAACCAAACCCGGATCTGCTGATAAAGTAAACAACGGTGCTGATGACGATGGATCAGGTACTACCGGTGTTTTGGAAATAGCCCGTGCATTTTCTCAGGCTAAAAAAGACGGACATGGCCCTAAACGTAGTGTATTGTTCCTGGGTAACGTTGGCGAAGAAAAAGGTTTGTTAGGATCTGAGTACTATACCGATCATCCTATCTACCCACTGGCTAACACCATTGCCGATTTGAACATAGACATGATCGGTCGTGTTGGAGAAGAGTATAAGAACAGCCCGGATTCTGCCAATTATGTATATCCAATTGGTTCTGCCATGTTAAGCAGCGATTTGCATAAGATTGGTGAGGACGCTAATAATACTTATACTAAATTGAAACTGGATTACAAGTATGATGATATCAATGATCCAAATCGTTTTTACTATCGTTCAGATCATTACAATTTTGCCCGTTACGGCGTGCCTATTATATTTTATTTTAACGGTGTACATGCCGATTATCACCAACCTGGCGATGAGGTTAGCAAAATTAACTTCCCGCTGTTGGCTAAACGCGCACAGCTGGTATTTTATACCGGTTGGGAACTGGCCAACCGTGCTACCCGCCCTGCAGTTGATGCCAAATCACCGGCACCTGCAAAGTAATAATAACGGAATACAGAGTGCGGTGAGGGCACCGCCATCCGGATATTCTCTTTTTCGGTGTTCTCACCGAAAATCAGAAACATTCTCTTTTTTCGGTGTCCTCACCGAAAATCGCCGACTTGCTTTTTGGTTGCAAGGTGGTGATAATACATTAATTCTAAACAATAAAAGCGGCTTACGGCCGCTTTTATTGTTTAGAAATAAATTTCAATACAGAGTGGCGGTGAGGACACCGCCACCGGGGAATATTCTTTTTTCTGATGAAGTCGCCGGAAATCGGAAATATTCTTTTTTCTGATGATGTCGCCGAAAATCAGGAATCCTCTCTTTCTCGCTGTTCTTGCCGAAAATCAGGAATATTCTCTTTTTCGGTGTCCTCACCGAAAATCGCCTACTTGCATATCAGGTAATACAGAGTGGCGGTGAGGACACCGCCACCGGGATATATTCTTTTTTTCGGCGTCCTCACCGAACATCAGGAATCCTCTCTTTTTCGCTGTTCTTGCCGAAAATTAGGAATATTCTCTTTTTCGGTATCCTCACCGAAAATCGCCGACTTACTTTAGGTTAGCAAAGTGGCAATAATATATAATAAAATTTCAATACAGAGTGGGGGTGAGGACACCGCCACCGGGGAATATTCTTTTTTCTGATGAAGTCGCCGGAAATCGGAAATATTCTTTTTTCTGATGATGTCGCCGAAAATCAGGAATCCTCTCTTTCTCGCTGTTCTTGCCAAAAATTAGGAATATTCTCTTTTTCGGTGTCCTCACCGAAAATCGCCTATTTGCCTAATATTCTAAAAATTAAGCATTGTATTTTTAACTCATTGTTAAAAACTAAATTGGTTTGTTTAATTTCGCATACATGGTAAATGCCGCAGAAGAGTTTTTGGTAGCCTCAGAGCAAAAGGCGTTCGAGATGGATCATCGCCGCATTATCAATTACAATATTGATAAGTATGATAACGCTGTTGAGCGGGGTTTAGCAAGAATAATAAACCTGGATAACGCCAAGAAGAAAGGTCACGCCATTAAATGGAAAGTGATGGAAAACCTCGACAAGTTTTTGCCTGAGTTTGAATCTAATTTCCAAAAGCGCGGCGGTAAAGTAATATGGGCTAATGATGCTGCAGAAGCTAACCGCGAGATCCTGAACATCATTAATAAAGCCGGTGCTAAAACGGTCATCAAATCTAAATCAATGGCAACCGAAGAAATTCATTTGAATGAATTTTTAGAGAGCAACAACATTGAATCATTAGAAAGTGACCTGGGCGAATACATAGTGCAACTGTTGGGGCAAAAGCCATATCATATTGTTACCCCGGCCATGCACCTGTCTAAAGAGGATATAGCCAAACTGTTTAACGAGCGTTTTGGTACCCCTATAGATGCCACACCCGAGCAGCTTACCCAAAAAGCACGGGAACTGCTTCGTGAGAAGTATTTGAAAGCCGATGTAGGTGTTACCGGTGCTAATTTTATTATTGCCGATACCGGAAGTATCGCCATCAGCGAAAATGAGGGGAATGCCCGTTTAACAACGTCGTTTCCTAAAATACAAATAACGGTTGTTGGTATTGAGAAGTTGATCCCATCAATTACCGACCTTGACCTGTTTTGGCCAATGCTGTCAACCCATGGTACGGGGCAAAATTTGACTGTTTATAATACCATTTTAAGCGGCCCGCGCCAACCCAATGAAACGGATGGCCCCGAAGAAATGTATGTGGTGCTGTTAGATAATGGCCGTACTAACCTGCTTGCCCAAAAAGAACAGCGGCAAAGCCTGTATTGTATCCGCTGCGGTGCCTGCCTGAATGTTTGCCCCGTGTATAAGAACATTGGAGGCCATACGTATGAGACGACTTACAGTGGGCCTATTGGCTCTATTATAACCCCTCACATGCGCGGCATGGAAGAGTTTAAACACCTAAGTTATGCATCAAGCTTGTGTGGGAAATGTACCGAAGTATGCCCTGTTAAGATAGACATCCATAAAATGCTGTTGCTTAACCGCCGCGATGCGGTTCGCCAGGATCTGGTTACTAAAAAGGAAAAATGGGGATGGGCACTATGGAAAAAAGGAATGCTTAAGCGTAACCTTACCGATTTTTTTGGCGGGAAAGCAAAAAACTTTTTCATGAGGACTTTCTTCAAAAGCTCATGGGGCCATTTTAAAGAGATGCCGGATGTAGCCGAGAAGTCATTCAGCCAGCAATGGAAAGAGCGGGATAAAACAGAAGGATAATTACTAACTTATGCGAAAAATTATTTTGAATGTGGCTGTAAGCCTTGATGGATTTATTGAAGGCCCAAACGGCGAATATGATTGGTGCCTTGCCGATCAGGACTATGGGATGAAAGATTTTTTTAGTAACATAGATACCATTTTTATAGGCCGTAAAAGCTATGATCTTATAAGTTCTGATACCAGTATGTACCCGGTTAAAAAGATCTACGTTTTTTCAGATACCTTAACAAATCAAGAACACAACCCCAATGTGGAAGTGGTAAAGTCGGCTCAATTTGATGAGGTAGTTGACCGGGTAATGAAAGAGCCTGGTAAAAACATCTGGTTGTTTGGCGGCGCTGAAATGGTTAGCGCATTTATGAATAAAAACCTTTTAAGTACGTTACTATTATCCATCCACCCTATACTATTAGGCGAGGGGAAGGCTTTGTTCAACGATCTAAAAGACAGGGTTGATCTTGTTTTGCTTGATCATAAAAGCTATTCCACAGGCTTATTGCAGGCAACTTATACAATCAAGCCAAAGTTAGATATGGAAATGCCGAACTTGTTATAAGGCAATTGATCAGTTAAAACAAGTTTGCACTAACCTCATAAGCTTAGTGCTTGTTGCCGAAACCAAATTCCTTGTAAGTATTGGGCATTTCGTTTTGGTTACTGAAGGCAAAAGTGAATGATGTGCTGGTTGTCTCGTAATCAGCATCCTTACTGGTTGATTCTTCTATGTGTACACAGCGGATCATATAAATTCCATCGCGGCTCAGCGTAAAATAGATGAGCCCTGCAGCATCAGTATCAAACTTTTGCGGGTACACATTGCCAGATGCGGTTTTAATGTATAAATAAGCCGGACTATTTTTTAGCGGTTTCCCCTTGTAATTTATTAATGCGGTTATATCCTCGCCATAACTTTTCTTGTAAGGGTTTTGTTTAAGCGTTATCTCAAAATCGTTATTCATTACCTTCTCGTAAATGTTACCGCCTGGGTTATCTACTGTAAAAAGTGTTTTTAAATAACGGGTCGTTTTTTCGGTAAAGTAAAGGCTGTTGCTGTTTTTCAGCTTGTCGGCCAGGTTATCAAAACCCTGTTCGCCCAAATAGGTTACAAACTGGTCACGGGGTACATCGTTAACTTCGGCTTTGCTGTTCATTTCAATCATTCCCAAGCCGTTGTTGTTTAGCGGGTAACTAATTACCGGTGCCGCGCTATCTTTGGCTATTTTGGTTAGATCGGTTTTTTTTGAACCTTCGTAAATATTGAATTTCACCGTATTTACAGAACTATACTTATTTTCACCTTCTTTAGCAAAGTTAGTGCCCGTTAAAACATGCAGGCTTAGCTTATCTCCCTTGTGTAAATAAAAGCTTTCGGGAAGTAAGAATGTATCAGGAGCAAATGCTAAAAGCACTATTGCTGATAACACTATAGATATTTTAAGATAAGCGTGCTTCATGGTAATAGTGATGATTGTCCAAACATACAAAGTTTTAAAAACTTCTTAGCTTTATGCGATGATTTTTGACAGGAAAACGATAGATAATGACGGTTTGATTAGTTTCTATAAGAAATTATTGCTGCCGCGACTTATCGAAGAAAAAATGTTGATCCTGTTGCGACAGGGCCGTATTGGCAAATGGTTCTCGGGTATTGGCCAGGAAGCTATTGCTGTTGGCGCTACTATGGCCATGAATGCCGACGAATATATTTTACCCATGCACCGCAACCTGGGAGTGTTTACCTCCCGTAATATCCCTATTGCACGCCTGATGGGGCAATGGCAGGGTAAGGCATCCGGCTTTACTAATGGCCGCGACCGCTCTTTCCATTTCGGCACGCAGGAATACAAGATCATAGGGATGATATCTCACCTGGGGCCACAAATGGCTTTGGCCGATGGTATTGCACTTGCCGATAAGCTAAGCGATAGAAAAAAGGTCACACTTGTATTTACAGGGGAGGGTGCTACCAGTGAGGGCGATTTTCATGAGGCTTTAAACATAGCCGCAGTTTGGGACCTGCCGGTAATATTCCTGATTGAAAATAACGGCTACGGCCTTTCAACCCCGGTTAATGAGCAATACCGTTGTGCCTCGCTTGTTGATAAAGCCATAGGTTATGGCATTGAGGGCCGGCGTATTGATGGTAATAATATTCTTGAGGTTTACCATACTATAAATGAACTGGCGAAAGATCTGCGCCAAAATCCGCGGCCGGTACTTATAGAGTGTATGACTTTTCGCATGCGTGGACACGAAGAGGCATCCGGCACTAAATATGTTCCGCAGCATTTGTTTGATGAATGGGCAAAGAAAGACCCGCTGGATTGTTTTGAAAAGTTTTTGCTGGATGAACAGGTGCTGAGGCCGGAATGGATTCCTGAACTACGTAATGAGATCACTACCCTGATAGATGCTGAGGTGGAAAAGGTTTTCAAAGAACCGGATATAATACCGTATGCTGAAACAGAAGTGAGCAGTATGTACAGGTTATATAATATGCCCCAGTATGAGGTGTCTGATGTGTTAACCAGCAAGAGATATATTGATGCCATAAGCGATGGGTTGCGGCAAAGCATGCGTAAGCATAGTAATTTGGTTATAATGGGCCAGGATATTGCTGAATATGGTGGCGCATTTAAGATAACGCAGGGTTTTATAGATGAATTTGGTAAAGAACGGGTGCGCAATACACCAATATGTGAATCGGGCGTTATAGGGGCTGCTATGGGGCTTTCTATAAACGGTTATAAGGCCATTGTTGAAATGCAGTTTGCCGATTTTGTAAGCAGCGGCTTTAACCAGGTAGTAAATAACCTTGCCAAAACCTATTACCGCTGGGGGCAGCACGTTGATGTAGTAATACGGATGCCCACTGGCGGCGGTTCAGGAGGAGGGCCTTTCCATTCGCAAAGTAACGAGGCGTGGTTCACTAAAACACCGGGACTGAAGGTGGTTTACCCATCATCGCCGGATGATGCCAAGGGGCTGCTTATGGCCGCTATAGATGACCCTAACCCGGTGATATACTTTGAGCATAAGTATTTGTACCGGAGTATATCAGGCAACGTGCCCGATGATGATTATTATGTAGAAATTGGTAAGGCTAATTTAGTTAAGCGGGGCACCAGGGCCAGTATAATTACTTACGGGTTAGGTGTACACTGGGCTGTGGAATATGCAGAGAACCACCCGGAATATTCTATTGAAATATTAGACCTGCGCAGCCTGCAGCCATGGGACAAAGAAGCGGTTGAGAAGACCGTAAAGAACACATCAAAAATAATGATACTGCATGAAGACACCTTAACCAGTGGTTTTGGTGGTGAAATAGCGGCTTACATTGGCGAGCACTTCTTCCAGCACTTAGATGCCCCGGTTATGCGCTGCGCCAGTTTGGATACCGCCATCCCCATGAATAAAGCCCTTGAAGACCAGTTTATGGCAAAAGCCCGTTTAGAAGAGATGATGGACACTTTATTGAAATTTTAAGTATCTTAGCATATGCTGACGTTAGAAGAAATATACGCGCAAGACCCTAATCAGAGAGTTATTGATGAGGGTGCAGGCTGGGGGGCCGAACAAATGCTTAAAGCAGGCATACCCATTTTCTATCGTGATGAACAATATCCTGAAACTATGGAAGGAAACCTCTTTGTAAAAGAGTATACAAGTGGTGCAAAGTTCATCGTAAAAAAGGAACTAACGGATGATCTTCGTTTACTGGAAGAAACCATCAGGCCTTTAAACGCTTTATAATGCCATCAGTAGTTGTAGTAGGGGGGCCTAACGGCTCCGGCAAAACAACCCTTACCTCACATTTAATTCAACGAGGCCGAATCAAAACGGATGTTATCAATCCGGACAGCATCGCTTTAAATGAGTTTGGCGGCTACCAATTTCATGTAAAAGCCGCAAGAGTTGCATTAGAAAAGCGACATACTGCAATTGAAGAGAACTCAGATCTTGCTTTTGAAACAACCTTTTCGGGGAATTCAGAAATCCGTGATATAATATTAGCCAGGTCAATGGGTTATGAAACTGTTTTATATTACGTTGCCCTTCAATCAATATTAGATAACGTTATCCGTGTTGAAGAACGAAAAACAAATATGGGACACAATGTTGAATTAGAAGATTTAATAAGAAGGTACGATAAAAGCAAAGCCAATTTAATTAAACATATCAACTTGTTTGACCGCGCCTATCTTTTTGATAATTCGGGTTCAAAACGTTCAAGGGTTGCAATTTTTAATAATGGGAAACTTTCATGGCTTAATGTCAAGCATGATAACCATCCTTTTTATAAAGAATTATTTTAACCCTCCTCTACCAATTCCACTTCAGCAACGGGGCTAAATAAATAAATGCGCTTGCTGCTTATCTCCACACATTTATAACGCTTGCGCAGTTTTTCTTCCTTGCGGAACACGCGACCGTCTTTTAACTTAAATACAGCTTTAATAGGTAGTTTCTCTACCGTATGTACAGACTCTTTTGGGGCATCGTATTTACGCAGTGAGCGGTACAACGTAAGATCAGAACAACTGGAGGCCGCAGGGTTATTTAAGTAACTGGTAATTGCATGCTTTACATCCGGCGGAAAAACCTCTTTCTCAAAGAAGGGCTGCATCATTTTTTTAAAATTGCTTTTCCATTCAGTGCCATGGGGCTTTGCTTTTTGTTTATGCTCGTTCCAGGTATGCAGGTGAGCAAACTCGTGTACGGTGGTCACCAAAAAAGCGTAGGGGTTAAGGTCAAAGTTTACCGAGATGCGGTGCCCCTTGCCGGAATGCGGCGCACGGTAATCGCCAAATTTGCTGTTACGATTACGTGAAATTTTAAATTCGCATTTAAAGTAGTCTATCCAGCGGCCAATAAGTGGTGCCGCATCAGGCGGAAGATATTTTTCTAATACTTTTACTTTATCCAATTTTTACCTCTGCGTCAAATATAGTGGTTTAAAGTAGAAAGTTAAAAGTTGAAAGGGGGAGTGAAATCGATAAAAACCTTTTGCCTTTTACTTCAAAAGATTGTACACCAAAAAAGCGGCCCCGTAAGCAAGCACGGTCATGTAAGCAAATTGGGCTGCAGGCCAGCGCCAGTCTTTGGTTTCGCGGTAAACAACGGCAACAGTACTGGCACATTGCATGGCAAAGGCGTAAAACATCATTAGTGAAAAGGCTACAGCCAGGCTAAATACCGGCTTCCCCTGCGGGTTTTTAGCATTACGCATTTTTTCCTGTACAGATTCTATCCTGTCTGCATCGCCATCAACACTGTAAATGGTAGCCATGGTGCCTACAAATACCTCGCGGGCTGCAAATGAAGTTATTAAGGCGATGCCTATTTTCCAATCGAACCCTAAGGGTTTAATTACCGGTTCTATTACGTGGCCTAAAACCCCGGCATATGAATTTTCAAGCTTTTCTGAAGATATGATCCGTTTCAGATCGTCTGGTTTAACGGTTTTAGTGTATTGCGGTTGCTGGTATTTTTGGTCAATATTTTCAAAGCGGTTGCCCGGCCCATAGGATGACAGCACCCACAGAATGATGGATACCGCTATGATCACCTTACCGGCCTCCAGCACAAATGTTTTTGCACGCTCATACATGGAAAATAATACATTGTTCCACCTTGGCATGCGGTAAACAGGCAGCTCCATTATAAAATAACCCCGCTCGCGCGATTTTAATATATATTTCATTACATAAGCTACCACTATTGCCGATACCAGGCTCAGCAGGTACATACCGGTTAGGGCCAGGCCCTGCAGGTTAAAGATCCACCACACATTCCGGTTGGGCACAACCAGCGCTATCAGTAAGGTATAAACAGGTAAACGGGCCGAACAAGCTACTAAGGGCGTTACCATAATAGTGATCATCCTGTCCTTCCAGTTCTCAATGGTACGGGTGCTCATGATGGATGGTACCGCGCATGCAAAACCACCTATCAGTGGTACTACCGATTTACCATTTAATCCCACCTTGCGCATGATCTTGTCCATCATGAAGGTAACGCGTGACATGTAACCGGTATCTTCTAATATGGAAATAAAGGCGAATAATATAGCAATCTGAGGGATAAATACCATAACGCCGCTTAATCCGGCAACTACGCCATCAATCAGCAAGTCGGTTAACGGGCCACCGGGCAATAAATTTCGTAAACCGCCTTCCATCCAAACAAACAGGTCCTCAATCAGCGACATAGGATATTCTGACCAGGCAAATATAGATTGGAACATAAATAACAATACACCCAGAAAAATAATAAAGCCAAATATCCGGTGGGTAAGAACCTTATCTATTTTATTGCTGTGGGTTTCGTCATGTGCGGTTGCAGGGGTTTTAACGGTATCATACAACACGTCATTTATGTAACTATAACGTGCAATTGTTTCGGCAGCCTGTGCTTTTTGTGAGTGAAAAGAGTGCTCTTTTTCCAGCTCTTCTATCCGGTCGCTTTCTGCAGGGGTCAAAAAAGCAATGTTTTCATGCTGATGCGCCAGTTGCAGTGCAAAATAGGGGTTGTCGGTATTTATTTCCCTACTAATACTTTCTATAAGTTCGGGCGCTATAACGTTAATATCAATGCTATCCTGCTGTAAGGCAAATTTATTGGCAAAAGATATCGCGCTTTTCAACTCAGTAATTCCTTCCAGCTTCCGGGCAGATATTGGTATTACCGGTACCCCCAGTTTTTTAGCAAGCAGATCAATATTGATGGTTATTCCCGACTTTTTAGACAGGTCTATCATATTGAGGGCTATGATCACCGGGATCTTAAGATCGGCAACCTGCGTGTAAAGCAACAAATTGCGTTTCAGATTGGTAGCATCTAAAATAACAACGATCAGATCTGGTGTAAGCTCTGTAGACTTTTCGGCCAGTACAGAAAACACAATGGATTCATCCTTGCTTTTAGGATATAAACTATAAGTACCCGGAAGGTCAATGATTTCGGCTTTGCGGCCATCAGGTAGTTGGCTATAGCCTATTTTTTTATCAACAGTAACACCCGGAAAATTTCCTATTTTTTGGTTTAAGCCAGTTAAGGCATTAAAGAGAGTGGATTTACCGGTGTTGGGATTGCCTATAAGCGCTACCCTTATATCAGCTTTCAATGGCTAAAGTACTACTGCAAAATTATGGTTGAAGCTTCAAATTTACGCAAGCTTAATTGGTAGCCTGATACGTGGATAGCAATAGGATCACCCAGCGGAGCTATGCGTGAAACCCTTACTTCTTCACCGGGAAGGCAGCCCATTTCCATCAATTTAACAGACATTTCAAGATCAGTAAATTCTTTTACTATACCTATTTCTCCTACTTCAAGCTGTGAAAGCGTCATTTGCATTAATTTGAACACAAATGTAACCTTATTTGTATTAAATCCAAATAAGAACGACTGCTAAATTAATCAGTGACGTCTGTGGTTTGTAAACTTTAATATGATTGGGAAAAACGCAAATATAACAGCTACAAATCATAAATGTGGTGGCGCGATATTGTCAGTAGCTAATTTATCAACTACCTGTTTATCAACTATTTATTTATACAAACGGGTGTTCACGGCCGTGAACGTGAACGCCCCGGTGGGAGGAGGCAGTTTTCAGTTAAAGTATTTGGAACAATTTTCATGCTGCGGAATGCAAAGTTTGTTGTGCGGTATTTATTTTACCAAAATGAGGGCAATTGCAGTCCTTTTTAAACAGTCCGCATGAGGATAATACAACGGCTATAAATAAGCCCGAAAGAATAAGTTTAGTTTTCATCACGGTTAATAGCATTTGCGGTTATTAATACACCAAATATACCTATACAAGCACCTATTGTATCAGCAAAAAGATCGTCCCAATTGCCGGAGCGCCATGTAAAAAAATACTTTTGCAGCATTTCTATCAAAGCGCCATAACTGATCAGCACAATCGTATTTTTTATAGCTATTTCAATACGAATGGTACGTGTGTTCCATCTTCTGATACTCCCTGCACAATACAAAACGGCCAGCACGGCAAAAAGGCCGCAATGTACCAGTTTATCAAAACCCGGAAAAAACCGGGGCGATTCGCCAGCCTTACCCATTGGTATGGAGCAAATTATTAAAATAAATAAGGCCCACAATATAGCGGGCCCGTAATATTTATATTTAGGGGTCATTAAACGCCAATTACACCTTTGTAAGCATCGGCAGATAAAAGCCCCTCTGCATCCGCAATATTCTGAATGCTGATTTTCACCATCCATCCATCGCCGTATGGGTCAGAGTTTACCAGCTCGGGCTGTGTATCCAGCAATTTATTAACTTCTAAAATAGTTCCGCTTAACGGCATAAATAAGTCAGACACCGTTTTAACAGCTTCAACAGTGCCAAAAACAGCTTCTTTAGCAACTTCCTGCCCTACGGTGTTAATATCAATGTAAACAATGTCGCCTAACTCGCCCTGGGCAAATTCGGTTATACCAATGTAAGCTTCATCGCCTTCAATTCTTATCCACTCGTGGTCGCTTGTATATTTTAAGTCTGCAGGAAAATTCATATTGTTAAATTTTATGTGTTCAAAAATAATAAAAGTTTAAGGTATAACAATAATTGCATCAATTTAAACTAATACATAGAAGGTAGCCGGCGAAACCAAAAGACAGAAAATTTGTTAACTATAAAAACCAAAAAATAACCTACAGATGAAAAAATTAAGTTTCGCGGTAATGATAGCGCTTTCAGCGTTAGCGTTCCAGGCTTGTAATAATGCAGCCAAAGACAGTAAAGATTCTGCAGACAGTGTAAATGCTGTTAAAGACACAACCACAACAGGAGCCACCGGTATTGCGGTTGACGAAAAGGATGCAAAATTTGCAACAGATGTTGCTAATGCAGGTATGGCCGAAGTTGCATTAGGTAAAATAGCAGCCGAAAAAGCTACCAATCCGCAAGTAAAAGATTTTGGCAGTATGATGGTTATGGACCACAGTAAGGCTAACGAAGAGTTAGCGGCTATTGCTAAAACTAAGAATATTACCCTGCCCGTAGCGCCCGATGAAGAACACCAGAAAAAGGCAGCAGATATATCTGCAAAAGCAGGTAAAGCGTTTGATGAAGCATATGTTGACGCGATGGTTGACGGGCATAAAAAAGTCGCTGCCATGTTAGAAGATGGTTCTAAAAACTGCAAAGACACAGATTTAATGGCTTTTGCCACTAAAACCTTACCGGTAGTTAAAGCGCATTTGGCTAAAATTGAAGCTATCCAAAAAAGCATGAAATAAACTTTGGATAATGTTATTTAAAAGGGATAAGTTAACGCTTATCCCTTTTTTATTTAATGAATTTGCATAAGGCCGCTTAAAACGATATTTTTAGGGAAACTTACCCTAAGCTTTATGAAAAAACATGTACTGCTCCTATTTTTAATGCTTTTTTGCGCTCACTTACTCAAGGCCCAAAAAGCAGATAATATACAAACAAAAATACAGGGGCTAGCTAAATACTCCGGCTATTTTAATTTTTACTGGGACGATAAATTAGGTAAAGTTTTCCTGGAAATAGATGGGTTTAATAAGGAATTCCTTTACGTAAACTCCTTACCGGCAGGTGTGGGATCAAACGATTTGGGATTAGACCGCGGGCAGATAGGCGACAGCCGCATTGTAAAATTCATAAAAATAGGCCCCAAGGTATTATTGATACAGCCTAACTATAATTTCCGCGCCAACAGCAACAATGCTGATGAGCGCCGTTCGGTAGAGGAGGCCTTTGCACAATCTGCCATATACGGGTTTACTGCTGTAGCTACAGAAGGGGATAAAACATTAATAGATATCACTTCATTTTTGCTTCGCGATAGCCACAAAATTGCCGACAGGCTTAGTAACGATAATCAGGGCAGCTATAGTGCCGATGAGAGCCGTTCGGCTATCTATCTGCCCAATACAAAAAGCTTTCCTGATAATAGTGAATTTGAAGCCATTGTAACTTTAGCCGGTAAAGGCAAGGGCAATGAAATAAATTCTGTAACGCCAGACGCTAACGCGGTTACTGTGCGTATGCACCATTCATTTGTAAAACTTCCGGATAATAACTTTAAGCTCCGCAAGTTTGATCCGCGTGCCGGGTACTTTAATATGGACTATATGGATTACGCCACGCCAATTGACGAACCCATTACAAAAAGGTTTTTAGTTCGTCATCGACTGGAAAAGAAAGACCCTGCTGCAGCTATAAGTGAGCCGGTAAAGCCCATTGTTTATTATGTTGACCGTGGCGC
The DNA here is from genome assembly GCF_041660805.1 of Mucilaginibacter sp. Taxonomy (GTDB): domain Bacteria; phylum Bacteroidota; class Bacteroidia; order Sphingobacteriales; family Sphingobacteriaceae; genus Mucilaginibacter. The sequence continues at coordinate 54,663 of NZ_JBAZVP010000027.1, forward strand.
GCCGGAGCCGGTGCGCAGTGCCCTGATAGAGGGTGCTGCATGGTGGAACCAGGCATTTGAGGCAGCGGGTTACAAGAACGCCTTCCAGGTGAAGCTTTTACCTGAAGACGCCGACCCGATGGATATCCGGTATAATATCATCCAATGGATCCACCGTTCAACAAGGGGCTGGTCATACGGCGGTTCAATTACTGACCCTCGTACGGGTGAGATCATTAAAGGACAAGTATCATTAGGCTCACTGCGCGACAGGCAGGACTTTTTAATTGCCGAAGGTTTGGTGCAGCCTTATGAGGATGGCAAACCGGTAAGCGATAAAATGATGAAACTGGCAATTGCCCGCTTGCGCCAGTTATCTGCACATGAGGTTGGGCACACACTTGGTCTGCAGCATAATTTTGCAGCGAGTGTTAAAGACCGGGCATCAGTTATGGATTATCCGCCGCCGGTAGTTAGCCTGAATGCGGACGGAACCATTGATTTGAGCAAAGCTTATAAAGCCGAAATTGGTGCATATGATAAAAGAGCGATACTTTACGGATACCAGGATTTTGCAAAAGGTGTTAATGAAGATGATGCTTTAAAGGGAATTATTACCGAAACGATAAAGCAAGGTTACCAGTTTATATCTGACGCAGATGCCCGCGCTGCCGGAGGCGCCCACCCGTTTGCCCATTTGTGGGATAGCGGCGACAATGCTGCGGATGAACTGAACCGGTTAATGATCTTACGTAAACATGTGCTGGATAATTTTTCTGCAAAAGCGATAAGGCAGGATGCGCCTATGGCAACCCTTGAAGAAGTATTGGTGCCGGTATACCTGATGCACCGCTACCAGGTAGAGGCCACTTCAAAGGTGTTGGGTGGTTTATACTATACATTTGCCCTAAAGAATGATGGACAAACCATCACTAAATTTGTATCGCCTGCCGAGCAATGGAAAGCCTTTGATGCTTTAGTAGCTACCATAAAACCAAATGCATTGGCACTACCCGAAAAACTGATAGCCATGATACCGCCACGGGCTACAGGTTACCCGCGTACCAGGGAAACCTTCAAATCAAGAACCGGTTTAACGTTTGACCCAATAGCCGCTGCGGAATCTGCTGCCGGCACTACGCTGTCGTTTATGTTACAGCCTCAGCGTGCAGCGCGGTTAATTGAATATCAATCAAGGGATAACGCGCAGCCCGGTTTATTACCTGTTTTAAATAAGCTAATTGCACAAACCTGGAAAGCGCCGCAACCAGCCGGTTATAAGGGCGAACTGCAACGCATGGTGAACAATTTAACTTTAAAGCAGTTGTTAACGTTAGCGGCTAATACTAACGCGGCCGAAAATGTAAGGAGCATAGCGCTGTTGCAAATTGATGAGTTGAAAAAATACATGCAGGATGCCTCAAAGACATCAACAGGCAGTACAAAGGCAAACCTTATGTTTGGCTTATCGCAAATAAACCTGTTTGAAAAAACACCGGACAAGTTTCAACCGGCTCCGCCTTTAAACATGCCTGATGGTTCGCCGATAGGGACGGATGACCAGATAGATTATTAATAATTAAACACTCTCCCGCAAGGAGGCAGAACAAATATAATATGTCAAAACCAATAGTTACAGGCTTAATGGCCTACGGTATGTCGGGCAGGATCTTTCATGCGCCATTCATTCATACAAATCCAGGCTTTACTTTAAAGGCCGTTGTTGAACGCCATGAAAAAAAAGCTGCGAATACCTATCCGGATATAATCAGTTACAACTCAATAGAAGAATTGCTGAATGATGAAGAGATAGAACTTATTATTGTTAATACCCCCAACTATACACACCTGGAGTATGCTATACGCGCAATGCAAGCGGGTAAGCATGTATTAATAGAAAAACCGGCTACAGCAACATCTGCCGAGGTTAAGCAATTATTTGACATTGGCCGCGAGCTTAACAAGCACGTAATGATATACCATAACCGCCGTTACGACAGCGGATTTTTCTCAACCAAAGAAGTTATTGAAAGTGGCCGGTTGGGTGACCTGATAGAAGTTTCTTTCAGGTTAGATAGATATAAAGCCGCGATAGGTGTAAAAACGTTTAAAGAATCAAAGGAAATGCCTGCCAATGGATTGGTGTATGATTTGGGCGCGCATTTAATAGATAACGCGATAGCTTTATTTGGCCGGCCATTATCATTCAATAAAACAACAGGTATTTATCGTGAAGGATCTGAAGTGCCCGATTATTTTCACTATCACCTCATGTATCCAAACCAGTTGAATGTATATTTAACTTCGGGATTATTAATAGCAGGCGAAACCCCGGGTTTTGTTGTAAACGGCACAACGGGGAGCTTTATAAAAAACCGCAGCGATGTGCAGGAAGCACAATTGGATAAAGGCATGATGCCAACCGATGACGGATACGGCATTGAACCAGCCGGAAACGAGGGGATATTAACAACCGTTGGTATTGATAATGAAAAAAATATTGAGCCGGTACCATCACATAAAGGAGATTACAATCAAATATTTGATGCTGTGTATCATACAATACGCAATAATGCGTTATTCCCTGTAACAGAAGAACATATTGCCTGGCAGTTAGAAATGTTAGAGGCTTAAATATTTATATTAGCAATGTTTACACTCAAAGAAATGAAAAGACTACTATTTGCACTTAGCCTTATTATTGTTGCAGGCTGCTCAAGGGCACAAAATATACCGCCAATTATTCCACAGTATAAGATATTGACATCGGATAGTGTTTACAAATCATATACAGATCTGAAAAGGGATAAACCGGTAATGATCATTTACTTTTCGCCGGATTGCGCCCACTGCCAGCATTTAATGAATGATTTGAGACCAAAGATGAATGAGCTAAAAAAGATGCAGGTAGTATTAATAGCGTTTACCCGTACCGAGTATCCGTACTTAAAATTGTTAAAAGATTTTAAGAAGACTTATAACCTGGCTAAATATCCAAACGTTACAATTGGTACCGAGTACCCAACGTATAAAGTACAGCAATACTATCAAATAAGGACAACACCCTATATTGCCATTTATGACCATGACGGAAAGCTGGTAAAAGCTTACGAGAAAGTACCTGCTATTAATGAACTAATGGCATCGGTTAAAAAAGCATAATTAACCCCATATTATACAAAAAAGCCCTGCTAAAATCTAGCAGGGCTTTTTTGTATAATATATTTAAAGATTATTCGCCGCCGGTATGGTCATGCGCATGTTCTTCTCTGAATAGTTTAGCACTGAAGAAATCATTGTTCATGCGGGCTATATTATTTAGAGAGATCTCTTTAGGGCATTCTGCTTCGCAGGCGCCGGTGTTGGTACAGTTACCAAATCCTTCTTCATCCATTTGTGCAACCATCGCTTGTACACGGCTGTAACGCTCTGGCTGGCCCTGTGGTAACATACCCAGCTGGCTCACCTTTGCAGATACAAACAGCATAGCTGATGCATTTTTACAAGCAGCAACGCAAGCGCCGCAACCAATGCAGGTAGCAGAGTTAAAGGCCTCGTCGGCAATTACTTTAGGGATTGGTATCACATTAGCATCAGGTACACCACCTGTGTTTACAGAGATATAACCACCGGCTTGCTGTATCCTGTCAAATGCCGAACGGTCTGTTGCCAGGTCCTTTATTACCGGGAAAGCAGATGAGCGCCAAGGCTCAATAGTAATGGTTTCACCATCGCTAAAGGTACGCATGTGTAACTGGCAGGTTGTAATAGCCCGTTTTGGCCCGTGCGGATGGCCATTAATATATAATGAGCAAGAGCCGCAAATACCTTCGCGGCAGTCGTGATCAAAATAAATAGGATCGTCATTTTTACGGGTAAGGCTTTCGTTCACCACGTCAAGCATTTCCAGAAACGACATATCCGGCGAAATTCCTTCAGCCTTATACGTCACAAACTTGCCTGCCGTTTGTGTGTTTTTTTGGCGCCATACTTTCAGCGTCAGGTTCATGTGTCCACTCATGTTTCTTGAGATTACTGAGTAGTTAATTAAATTGATTAGGGGAGTGGTTTAACCATTCACTATTCAACCAATCAACTATTCTCCTATTTATAACTACGTTGTGTTAACTTAACATTTTCAAAAATCAGTTCTTCTTTGTGCAGCGCTTCTTCCTGGTTTTCACCCGTAAATTCCCATGCTGATACAAAAGCAAAGTTGTCGTCATCGCGTAAGGCTTCGCCTTCTTCTGTTTGCGATTCGAGGCGGAAGTGGCCGCCACATGATTCGCGACGGTTTAACGCGTCGGTAACCATCAGTTCTCCAAGCTCTATAAAATCGGCTACACGGCCTGCTCTTTCAAGGGCAGCGTTAACTTCTTCATTTACACCGGTTACAATGGCATTTTTCCAAAAATCAGCTTTTAACGCTTGGATAAGACCCTTTGCTTTGGTCAAACCTTCTTCGGTACGTGCCATTCCACAGTACTCCCACATAATGTGGCCCAGCTCGCGGTGGTATTCAACAACAGTTTTATTTCCTTTTAACGCAAGCAGTTTGTTGTTGTAAGCTATCACGTCCTGCTTGGTTTTTTCAAAAGCAGGGTGGTTTTTATCAACAGGTTTTGGCCCGATGGTAGCCAGGTAATCGCCCAAAGTGTAAGGGATTACAAAGTAACCGTCAGATAAACCCTGCATTAATGCTGATGCACCAAGGCGGTTTGCGCCGTGGTCGCTAAAGTTACATTCGCCCATGGCATATAAGCCCGGTACGTTTGTGCTTAAGTTATAATCAACCCAAAGCCCCCCCATAGTATAGTGCACAGCAGGGTAAATGCGCATTGGCTGCTTGTACGGGTTCTCATCTGTAATTTGCAGGTACATGTCAAATAAGTTGCCATATTTAGCACGTACGGTGTCTTCGCCTAAACGTTGTATCGCATCGGCAAAATCAAGATATACGGCTAAGCCTGTTGTACCTACACCCTTGCCCTCGTCAGACATTTCTTTAGCGTTACGTGAAGCTACGTCGCGCGGAACAAGGTTACCGAATGATGGATATTTTCTTTCTAAAAAGTAATCCCTGTCCTCTTCCTTAACCTGTGAAGCGGTGATTTCTTTCTTTTGAAGTTTTTGTGCCGTTTCAACCGTTTTTGGTGCCCAAACACGGCCGTCATTACGTAACGACTCAGACATCAGCGTTAGCTTACTCTGGTGGTCGCCGGTAACCGGGATACAGGTTGGGTGTATTTGTGTATAACAAGGGTTAGCAAAGTATGCACCGCGTTTATGGGCGCGCCATGCTGCCGTTACGTTAGAGCCAATTGCATTGGTTGACAGGTAGAACACGTTACCGTAACCACCTGTAGCTAATAATACAGCATGACCAGCGTGGGTTTCAATCTCGCCGGTTTTCATGTTACGGGTTACAATACCTTTAGCATGCCCGTCAACTACAACCACGTCAAGCATTTCTGTACGGGTATACATTTTTACTTTACCCAGGTGAATTTGACGGTTTAATGCCGAATATGCACCTAACAGCAATTGCTGGCCTGTTTGGCCACGCGCGTAAAACGTACGTGATACCTGCGAACCACCGAATGAACGATTATCAAGCAAGCCACCGTACTCACGTGCAAAGGGAACACCCTGTGCAACACATTGGTCAATAATATTTACTGATACTTCTGCAAGGCGGTAAACGTTACCTTCACGGGCACGGTAATCACCACCTTTAATGGTATCATAAAACAGGCGATAAACGCTGTCGCCATCGTTTTGATAATTTTTTGCAGCATTAATACCACCTTGTGCAGCAATAGAGTGTGCACGGCGCGGGCTATCCTGGAAACAAAATGACTTAACATTGTAACCCAGCTCGGCCAGTGATGCCGCTGCAGATGCGCCGGCTAAACCAGTACCCACAATAATAACATCGTACTTACGCTTATTGGATGGGTTAACCAGCTTTAAGTTAAATTTATGCTTGCTCCATTTTTCGGCTAATGGGCCTTGCGGAATTTTAGCATCTAAACTCATTCTTTTCTTTATTTTATTTAGTGAGTGGTTGGTTGTGTAAATAGTGAATGGTTTTATCCGATCTGCAACTATTCTCTAATCAACTTATTCTAACTTAATCAACTACTTTGATAAACTCTGGATATAATATACAACCGGCATAGCTGCAAATAACAACGGTATAACTACCGCGAACAGCCAGGTGCCAAAGAAATAAATAATAGGCTTATACTTACGGTGCACCCATCCTAATGTATGAAAAGCACTTTGGAAACCATGCAACAGGTGAAATGACACCGCGCCCATTGCTATTACATAAAAAGCTACATACCACAAATGGCTAAAGCTTGATGTAATGCGTGCATGCAAATCCTTCACACGAACTATCTCTACATTGTTTTCTGTAGATACCGACCTTTCAAAATCGGCAACCTCTGGTTTGTAGTCAGATACGGTTGTTTCGTTAGTGCCCAGGTTTGTACGGTATTCCTTAAAGCCTAAAATATCTTTAGACTTATAGGTCAACCAAAAATCGCTCATGTGTATTACAATAAACAATAGTAATATTGAACCCAACAGCCCCATGTTTTTTGAAGACCATGCTGCAGGCGATTTAGTTTGCACTGCATAACCCACCGGCCTTGCCCTGCGGTTTTTTATAGTTAATACAAGCGCGTAAACGGCATGTACTATTATGGCTAAGTATAGCAAGTAGGCTACAACTTCAATAGGTGGAAAATGGGTTAGGAAATTTGCATAGCTATTAAATGCAAACCCCTGGTCGTTTTTAAATAACAACAGGTTACCACCAACGTGTACAATTAAAAAAGTACACAAAAACAAGCCAGTTAAAGCCATTATCAGCTTCTTTCCCAGTGATGAGTTAAAGGTTTGTTTAAATTCGCTCATTATTGATCAGATTTATTTCAGGCAAAAGTATTTATTAAAAGCCAAAAGATATAAATGGTTTTGGCTTTAAAGGGTGTTAATGGCTATTTAGAAACATTCTAAAAGAAATAGTATAGCAGGTTTAAATTTTTATCGCTTTATTAGCACACCAAACCCTTTTCATGAAGCTCTTATACCTTACAGTGCTGCTTGCAGTACTTGCATCTTGCAACAAAACACCTCAATTAAAACTAACAGTTAAATATCCGGGAGTAAAAAATGGAGTAGCTATTTTAAAACAAGCCAATGAAATAGTATTGAGTGAAAGTTTTAAAGGTGGTGAATTAAATATAAGCCGGCAATTAGCTACACCCGGGTATTATAGCCTAAGTATTTTTGATAACGATAAACCACTGCAACCCAAAAAAACGTTTGATTTATACCTGGAAACTAAGGAATATCAGATAGAAGTGTCTCCTTCAAACTTGCCGGATTATCCAAAAATTACAACTACATCTGCAATTCAAAACCAACTGTCTGATTACTATAGCTTTGCTGGCCAGCGTGCAAAAGTATTAGATTATAAGATAGACTCTCTGGTAACTTACCTTCAATCGCAAAAGGCTGCAGCATTACCTAAAAAAGAGCGCTCAATTATATATGCTGACACCCGGGTAATTCAAAAAAAGCGCCGTGAGCTTGATCTGGAAATATTAAAAACCTATACCGAAAAGCACCCTCAAAATACCATTGGTGCCCATATTATGGCCCAGCAATATTATTTTGAAAACCCTAAAGCGTACAACAGTATTTTTCAAAAGTTTACACAGGATGTTAAGGATAGCGATGACGGTTTAAAAATTAACAACAAGCTAAGTACATTACTTGGTGTAATGACGAATGCTAAATCGCCCGACATTATTGGGAATAAACCCGATGGACAACCATTTAATAAAAGCGCTATTAAAAACGAAGTCACACTTGTTGAGTTCTGGCTTTCATCGCACATGGTAAGTGCTTTAGATCATCAAAAAATGGTGAATGGCATTATCATAAGTGATTATGACCGGAAAAGATTTGGTATACTAAGTGTATCAGTAGATACTATTGCTGCACAGTGGAACAAGGTAATAAAACAGGACCTTTTAACCTGGCCCCAGGTTTCAGACCTGAAAGGGAACAGTTCGCCAAATGTAAAAAACTGGAACATTACCAAATTACCCACCTATTTTTTGGTGGATAAGAATTGGCGAATTATTAAATCTGATATTGATTTAATGGATATTGACGAAGCAGTGCATAGCTATTTTAAAAAACACCCTAACCTATAACGCTATTACTTTATCCTGTAACACCCCAAATATATGGTCGGCTTTGCGGCTAAGTATAGCAACCTTACCCGTGAATTTTCCAAAGGATGGGAGTATGGCCTGGTTTTTACCAAATGCGAAACAAGGGAGCGTAACGCTTTGCCGGCCCCTGCCAACCAGGTTAATGCCGGGATGTATATGTCCGCAAAGAACGTAGCCCTCCGCTTTAATTTCCGGATCAGCAAGTGGATGGTGCAGCATCAGGAATGGCCCTACAGATAGTTTTTGATGCAGGGCAATTCCCAGATCTGTGTAATGCTTATCACTAATGATATCATGGTTACCCTTTATCAGGATGATCTGCAGCTTTGGGAACTGACTGCGCCAGAGTACGAACCAATCCCAGTCGGAATTCATATCACTGTGAAATAGGTCTCCCAGAAAATAAACCTTTTCCGGCTTATGTTCGTAGATGAGGTCAGACAGCATAGACAGGTCCTGCTGCTCCATATTGCGCGGTATAGCAATACCGGCTTTGCGGAAATGCCCAACTTTACCAAAATGTACATCAGCAGCAATTAAAGCTTTTTCCTGTTGCCAGTAAATAGCTTTTTGAGGCAACAATAAAAGATCCTGATCTAAAAACCGGAAAGGGGTACCCGCACTCATCATAGCAGGTGCAAAGATACAGAACCTCACCTAAATCCTACCCAAAGAATTAAAAGGGATGAAACGTCGCATAGTTAATTGTATGCGCTATTTCAGCAACTACAGATCAATATCAGCAACTAATACAACAAATTATCATACGGATATCGTTCTGTATGTATTTCCTTTACATGCTCGTAAAGCAGGTCTTTAAATTCATCTACATTTTCCTTATGCGTAGCTGATATAAATATAGCCGGGCTGTTGTTCTTCGCCATCCAACTGCGTCTAAAATCATCAAGCGTTAACGGGCCCTCGGTTACATCAACGTGGTGCTGTTCGGGCACAAAGGCATCTATTTTGTTAAAAACGGTGATCATTCTTTTGTCGATAGCGCCCAGGTCTTTCAAGGTTTCGTTAACCGTACGGATCTGATCTTCAAAATTCGGGTGCGATATATCAACCACGTGGATCAAAATATCAGCCTCGCGCACTTCATCTAAGGTAGATTTAAAGCATTCTACCAAATGGTGAGGCAGCTTACGGATAAACCCCACCGTGTCTGACAACAGGAACGGCACATTCTCAATCACTACCTTCCTAACGGTAGTATCCAGCGTGGCAAACAACTTATTCTCGGCAAAAACTTCAGATTTTGCCAGCATATTCATGATGGTTGATTTACCAACGTTGGTATAACCCACCAATGCAACACGTATTAATTGCTGGCGGTTCTTCCGCTGTGTTTCGTTTTGGCGGTCAATAAGTTTCAGGCGCTCTTTTAACAGCGATATTTTGTTCAGGATCAAACGCCTGTCTGTTTCTATTTGTGATTCACCCGGCCCACGCATACCAATACCACCTTTTTGGCGCTCTAAGTGAGTCCAAAGGCGGGTTAAGCGTGGTAATAAATATTGCAACTGAGCCAACTCTACCTGGGTTTTGGCCTGCGCGGTTTGTGCCCGCCCGGCAAAAATATCAAGTATAAGGTTACTGCGGTCTAATATTTTAACCTGTAGTTCCCGTTCTATATTACGGAGTTGTGACGGCGACAGCTCATCGTCAAAAACAACTATATCAATTTCTTCGGCGGTAACAAACTCTTTAATTTCTTCCAGTTTACCGGTACCTACAAAAGTAGACCGCTCCGGGCGTTGCAGTTTTTGAGTAAAGTTCTTCACTGTATCACCACCTGCGGTAGCTACTAAAAACTCCAGTTCCTCTAAATATTCTTTTTCCTGTTCCTCGGTTTCGTTAGGGGTTATAACACCCACCAGTACAACCCTTTCCTGCTTCACAGCAGTATCATAAAATTTTTGCTTCATTTAAAATGATTAACAATTAAAGTACAAAGGTAATAACATATATTTTGATGTTTGGTGACAGATTTATTCCCGTCAGCTTATCCACCAATTATTTTCTAAATGCAACTGCGTACGGGCGCGGGTTATTGATGTGTACCACCATTTACACAATTCCAGTCTGTCCATTCCGTACATGCTTTTCTCCAAAAACAAAAACACATTGTTCCATTCGCCACCCTGCGCTTTATGGCAGGTAACGGCATAGCCATACGTTGCTTTAAGGCAGCCTAAATACTCATCCTTCCGCATGGCGTTGTGATATTCGGGCGAGTTTGGTGCAACCTTTTTATCATTCATTCTAAAGCTGAAATCTATCATCAGCTCTTTAGTCTGGTCATCTGTCAGGTTTCCTTTTATGTGGTTTACCGCATCAAGAGACAGTAATAGGGTATAATCAATTTCTGTAGCTATTGGCCTTACCTTTACTTTTTGAAACTTCATTCCGGCTTTTGTGGCAACAGCCCCTAACTCACGGATCTCAACAAAATCTCCGTTAGATAGTGGTACGGTATAATTATTTTGAGTTACCAAAAGCACTTCGCCTACTTGCAAGGGAATGTCTTCGTTTCCATACAACTCTCTTCGCATGTCACGATTGATCTTTTGTACCATTCTGTTGCTCCGGGTAATAGCCAGCGTTTCATTTGCACCTGCCAATTTATAATCTTTAACGTATTGAGCGAACAATTCGTTATATGACATATGAAGCTTTACATTGTTTAAGGCTGATGCGGGCAGCTTGGGGAAACGTTCCCAACTGTTTTGCATACTCATATCGCGTACTGCCCCGGCCAATCTTAAAATATCGTTACCTGCGGTTACACGCTCAATTTTTTGCAGGGTGAATGATACGGCTACCCGGTTCTGTGTTGCTAACCAGTTAGTATCTAAAGCCGGACTAATATTTTGCCCGATGGGAGGCAACTGGCATGGATCGCCCACAAAAATTATTTTGTTGTTACCTGCAACTTTAAAAAAGTCATCTAACAAATTGCCCGATCCAAAATTGGTGAATGATACATCTTTTGATGCCTCGCATGACAACATTGAAGATTCATCAACAATATAAACCCGTTTATTTTCATCAGTGGAGCGCACAAGGAACTCCAGGCTCATTTGATTGCTGTTATCAGCAGCCCTATCCCGGTGCATGATGTTATCAATACCATCAACTTTGCTGAAATTATAAAGCTCGCCATGCACCGTTTTGGTTTCGAAACCGGTTTTGCCTTTTAGTACTGCCGCCGCCCTGCCGGTTGAAGCCAGCATACAAAACTCCTGCTCGCTATCTGTAAGCATTGTTGCCAGCCGCTGCATCAGGAAGGTTTTACCTGTACCGGCATAGCCTTTTAAAACAAACACATTGGCAGCTGGGTGCTCCAAAAACTTTTCAATAGCCTTAAAGGCTGCTTTCTGTTCTGTGTTTAATATTATCCCGGCCGACATTCCGGCTAAGGTATTGAATTATTGCAAACTAAAAAAATTAGCAATTGTTATTTTAATCCTTTTACAAATTCGCGCATCGCAGCGCCGGGATCTGCCTGTTTCATAAAGTTCTCGCCAATTAAAAAACCATTGAAACCAGCCTGTTTTAACTGTTTTATAACCTCCGTATCGCTAATGGCGCTTTCAGAGATCTTCATGAACTCGTTAGGGATATGCTCAACCAGTTTAAATGAATTCTCTACCGATACGGTAAAATCTGCCAGGTTACGGTTATTTACACCAATAGCATCTAAGTTGGTATCTATACTGCGCTCCAGTTCTTCCAGGTTATGCACCTCTAAAAGTACATTCAACTCCAGGCTTTTAGCCAATGCTGCCAGGCTCTTAATTTCGGCAGGGGTTAATATTGCCGCTATTAGCAGGATAATATCTGCACCCAGTGATTTTGCTTCTATCACCTGGTACTCATCTATCATAAAATCTTTACGCAGTATAGGGACATTGGTTGCACGGCGTGCCCTTACCACATCCATTTTACGGCCCATAAAAAAGCCATAGTCGGTTAATACAGAGCATGCCGAAGCCCCTGCATCTGCATAGGCTTTGGTTACATCTTTAACCAGCGCGCCATCATTAATAATACCCTTTGATGGCGATTTTCGCTTAAACTCGGCTATAATGCCGGTGCGATCAGGCGCCAATAAAAATTCCTTAAAAGAATAAGTCTCCCGGTGAAAGTATTCAGATTCCTCCAGTTTAGTGTAGGAGGCGCGTACCTTATCCCTTTCAACCTCTTTCTTTTTATGGGCAACTATTTTATCGAGTATATTCATTTAACCCCCTAACCCCCTGAAGGGGGAATGTTTGATTTGCTAAGTTATAAATTTGTTAACTATCCTTTCAACCAGTTCTGCATCATCTCTTTACCGTACTCGGTAAGTACCGATTCGGGGTGAAACTGGACACCTCTAACATCATATTCTTTGTGACTTAAGGCCATAACCGAACCATCCTGCTCGTCAATTGCCGTAATTGTTAATACTTCAGGCAACTCTTTTTCTACCACCCAAGAGTGATAACGGCCAACCTTAAAGCTTTGGGGCAAACCGGTAAAGAGTTTTTCACTGGCATCCGTCACTTTTATTGGTGTAGCAATACCATGCATCGGCTGGCTTAAATTATAAAGCTTACCGCCAAAAACTTCGGCAATAGCCTGCTGGCCTAAACAAACACCAAATATGCTTTTGGTAGATGCATACTTCTCTATCACATTAAGCAGCAAACCCGCCTCTGATGGTATGCCCGGGCCGGGCGATAAAATGATATGGCTAAATGCATCCACATCATCTATATTAAATTTATCGTTACGCCATACCTCGCATTGTAAACCAATCTCGTTTACCAAATGCACCAGGTTATAGGTGAATGAATCGTAGTTGTCTATGATGAGGATACCCCCCAGCCCCCTAAAGGGGGAGCTTTTTGAAATTATATTTTCGCTCATTGTAATCTTTTCAAATGTGTTTATTAAACTTCTGTTCCCCCTTCAGGGGGTTAGGGGGTTTAAAGCTCTTCTGCCAGTTCAATCGCTTTCCGTAGCGCGGCTATTTTGTTATCTACCTCTTTCAGCTCACTTTCGGCAACAGAACCGGCTACTATGCCCGCACCTGCCTGGTAATGGAGCGTATTGTTTTTGCTTAAGAATGAGCGGATCATGATGGCATGGTTAAAATCGCCGTTAAAGCCAAAGAAACCTATGGCCCCGCTGTAAAAGCTGCGCTTGGTTTTTTCGTTCTCGTCTATAATTTCCATTGCCCTGTATTTTGGCGCACCGCTCAGCGTGCCTGCCGGGAAAGTATCTGCCACAATTTTAAATGACGATGTGCCGGGTTTCAACTTACCGCTTACATGTGATACCAGGTGGATAAGGTGCGAATAATACTGCACTTCTTTAAAGGCCTTAACGCTTACATTCTCGCAATGGCGGCTCAGATCATTACGTGCCAGATCAACCAGCATTACGTGTTCGGCAGATTCTTTAGGGTCGGCCTCCAGCTGGCGGGCAAGCTCCGCGTCCTTTTCATCATCACCGCTGCGCTTAAACGTACCGGCAATTGGGAATATCCCCGCTATATTATTCTTAATGGTGATCTGCGCCTCGGGCGATGAACCAAAGATCCTGAAATCGCCAAAATCAAAATAAAACAAATAAGGCGATGGGTTAATTGAACGCAAAGCCCGGTAAACGTTAAACTCATCTCCTAAAAACTGCCTTGAAAAAGCCCTTGATGGCACTATCTGAAACACATCTCCTCTGTAAATGTGCTGTTTCATTTTTTCAACTATGGCAATAAACTCCTCGTTGGTAAGATTGGATTGTTCTGCCGCGCTGCTTTTAAAATTATACTCAGGGAAGTTCTTGTTCTTGATCAGGTCCTCAATTTTCTCCAGTCCGTTGGTCTCCGGCTGGCCCTCAACCTGGTTATGGAAAATGTAAAGCTCATTCTTAAAGTGGTCTATAGCAATTATGTACCTATAAATATGGTATTGCATCACCGGGATCTTTCGGGTAGTATCTTCGGTTTTCTTTAGGCGGATGGTCTCGAAATGTTCAACCGCTTCATGGGTAAAATAACCAAACAGTCCGTTTGATATGATCTTGGAGCTATTTTCACCTGCCTCAAAACGGCTTAAAAAATTATTTATCTCGTTGGTCAGTTCAAATTCGCCCGCGGCTTTTACTTCCTCTGTTCCATCGGGGAATTTTAATTTAAGCTGGTCATCATCAAGTACAATACCACTGAAAGGCGCACAGCAAATATAGCTTAAGCTATTCTCGCGGCTATGGTAATCCGAACTTTCCAGCAGTAACGAATTTGGAAAAACATCCCTCAGGCGCAAATAGATACTTACCGGTGTGGTGGTATCAGCAAGGAGCTTCTTTTGGGTTGTTGCTATTTTATATGTAATCATTTTTCTATCAGGTTATTAACAAAAAAAACCGGCGAATTGAGCGTTCGCCGGTTTTTAAAATAGGTTTATATTTGATTAGTGTACTTATATATCAAAAACTATCCGGCTGCTATGTTTTGCATAGTGCCACCAATTGGTATTATGAGTAGTTTTTGTCATATCGTGGGAACAAATTTATAAAGAAATTTGAATTACCAAATTTTTTCTGAAAATTTTTAATGTGTTACGCCAAAAAACGGGCGCTGGCTTTGTACAATAGCTACGGCAACCACTATAAATGCCAGTGTATAAAATATCGCGATAGCACGGTGCTTCCCTTCGGGCAAGGTTATCCGTTTTGATTTTGCATGGCCAATGGTAATTAAAACAATGGCAAACAGCATCATAGTAATATGTTCAACAGTCCAGTAACGTACATCAGGCGTTTTCATGGTGGTGCTGTTAAACTGCACAAACGGACTCAGAAAATAGAGTATCAATCCCAATAAAAACTGAGTGTGAACCGATATCATAGCAAACAAATTAAGCTTGCGGTTACCTTCTGTGTACTGTTTTTTGCCAAACCAGCCAGATAAGGCACCAATTATGGCTGCCAACACCAGTATAATTACAATATACCTGAAACCAGAATGAAAATATTTGAAAAAGTTGTATGCATTCATGTGCTTTATAATTTTTTGCTTCGAATATACTGATAAATATAATTTTTGCCCGCCTCATTGTAACAAACTTGTGCAACAGCTATAGCTAAAACACGAGTAATGTTGAATATTTATATATTTAATGCAATTAACTTTTAACTAACTAACTGATGAAAAAACTGCTACTCTTTTGTTTTTCCCTGCTCACATTTCATTTGAGCTATTCGCAGGAAACTTTTCCTGTAAACGGCTCGTGGGATGTGCGCCCCGGAGCCTATGCATTTACCAATGCAACTATTGTAACCAGTGCCGATGTGAGCATTAAAAACGGAACCTTATTGGTTAAGGACCGTGTAATTGAAGCTATAGGTGCCAATGTTAAAATCCCAAAGGGCTATGTTACTATAGACTTGAAAGGGAAATTTATTTACCCCGGTTTAATTGATGCCTATACTACATATGGTATGCCGGAAGCACCACGACAAGCATTTGCTGCTGGTGGTTTTGGTGGCGGCCGTGCATCGGTACCTGTTTCTACAAAACCGGGTGCTTATGGCTGGAACGAGGCTATTAAGCCAGAAATGAATGCTAAAACTGTATTTCATGTTAATGCCGCTGCTGCAGAGGCTTTAAAGAAAAATGGTTTCAGCACTGTTCAATCATTAATACATGATGGTATTGCCCGCGGGACTTCGGTAACTGTTAGCCTGGGCGATGAGCGTGATAATTATGTTATGATAAATGATCAAACAGCAGCCCATTACTCTTTTAGTAAAGGTACCGCAGCTACTAACTACCCGTCATCATTAATGGGAAGTATAGCCCTGCTGCGCCAAACTTATTATGATGCGCAATGGTACAAAACCCAAAAACAGGAATACAATATTTCTTTAGATGAGTTTAACCGCACACAAAACCTGCCTCAGATTTTTGAGGTGAGCGATCCGCAAAGTATTTTCCGTGCTGTTAAAATCGCCAAGGAATTTGGCAAACAGTATGTTTTAAAAACTGATGGTTTAGAGTATCAGCGCATTGCTGCTGTTAAAGCTACAGGCAGCACTCTTATTATTCCTTTAACTTTCCCTGCTGCATTTGAAGTAGAGGATGCTTTGGATGCACGTAATATTACTTACGAACAACTAAAAGGCTGGGAACTGGCACCAACAAACCCCGGCGTATTAGAAAAAGCTGGTGTTAAATTCGCAATTACCTCATACGGCATTGCTAACACACGTGATTTTTGGGCTAATATCCGCAGCGCTATCAGCTATGGTTTAACAGAGAAACAAGCATTGAATTCGTTAACTGCCATCCCTGCAGAAATACTGGGCGTTAGCGACAAAGTAGGTACCCTTGCTAAAGGCAAAATGGCCAGCTTCCTGATCACATCTGACAGCTTATTTAAAGCCGACAATATAATATATGAGAACTGGGTAGAAGGCCGCCAGTATGTGGTATCAAAAATGGATGTATCAGACCTGCGTGGTAACTATACTTTAACCGGCGATGGTTTTGCAAACACAACTATTAAAATTGGTGGTACACCGGGTACTTATGATGTAAACATTGAACGTACCGGTGCAGATAGCGCCCGTGTGCGCGGCACAATTACCCGCACAGGAGACGATGTAAGCATTTACTTTGGTTTAAAGGCGAAACCTGCGGGTGTTGTCCGTTTAGCGGGCCACATTTCATCAATATCTCCAATAACTATAAGAGGGAACGCTATTTTTCCGGATGGAACGCAATCAGCATTCAGCGCGGTGTATGCCGGTGCTGCGCCGGCCGGGCAAACGCCTCGTCCTGCTCCAAAACCTAACCTGGCTGTTGGGCCGGTAATTTATCCGTTCACAGCTTTTGGCAATGTTGAAGCACCTAAAGCCGAAACCGTATTATTAAAGAATGGTACCGTTTGGACTAACGAGAAAGACGGTATCCTGCAAAATACAGATGTACTTATTGAAAACGGTAAAATTAAAGCCGTTGGTAAAAACCTGGCAGCGGGTGGCGCTAAAGTAGTTGATGCTACAGGCAAGCACATTTCTGCAGGTATTGTTGATGAGCACTCGCACATTGCAGCAACCGGCGGTATTAACGAGGGTACACAATCTGTAACTTCTGAAGTTCGTATGGCCGATGTTATAGATGCCGAAGACATTAACATTTACCGCCAGTTAGCAGGCGGTGTTACTACATCACACATCCTGCATGGTTCTGCCAACGCTATAGGTGGCCAAACGCAATTAATTAAGCTGCGTTGGGGTAAGTTGCCCGAGGAGATGAAATTTGAAGGCAGCGATGGTTTTATTAAGTTCGCTTTGGGCGAAAACGTAAAAGGCAGCAATAGCAACATCACATTTGGCCAGGTATTACGTTTCCCGCAAACCCGTATGGGTGTTGAGGAGGTGTATGTTGATGCCTTTACCCGTGCTAAAGAATACAAAGCCGCCCGTGCTGTAAAAGGCAGCACCACCCGCCGCGATCTGGAACTTGATGCTTTATCAGAGATACTAGATAGCAAACGCTTTATCACTTGCCACTCTTATGTACAGTCGGAAATTAACATGCTGATGCATGTTGCCGATTCAATGGGTTTCAAGATCAACACCTTTACCCACATTTTAGAGGGTTACAAAGTGGCTGACAAAATGAAGGCGCATAACATTGCAGGTTCAACCTTCTCTGACTGGTGGGCATACAAAAATGAGGTTGCCGAAGCTATCCCGTACAACGGTAAGCTAATGCATGAAGTTGGTTTGGTAACCGGCTTTAACTCTGATGATGCAGAAATGGCCCGCCGTTTAAACCAGGAAGCCGGTAAAGCGGTTACTTATGGCCACATGAGCCAGGAAGATGCCTTGAAACTGGTAACCCTTAACCCTGCAAAAATGCTGCATGTTGATAACCGCATTGGTAGTATCAAAGCAGGTAAAGATGCTGATATTGTGGTATGGTCTGCCAACCCGCTATCTATATACGCGGTTGTTGAAAAAACATATGTTGATGGTATTCCTTACTGGGACCTTTCGCAAGATGCTGCAAAACAAAAAGCAATGAAGACTGATGGTGCACGCATTGTCCAAAAAATGCTTGAATCTAAAAACGCTGGATCTACAACTCAAAGGCCCGCATTTGGCCGCAGGCCACGCTTATACGAGTGCGAAAGCTTAGAGGAAGACAATTTTGTAGTTGCTGATGAATACACCGAAATGGAAAAAGCACGTTCAGCAGCACAATCAGCAAGTAAACAACAATAACCCCCTAATTAAGAATCGACATGAAAAAAACAATATTAAGTTTAGGAGGATTATTGCTTGGCATTAACCTCATATACGGGCAGGCAACTATATTGCCGGCCAAAGCACAAAGCAAACCTGTTGTAATTACCGGTGGTACTATCCACGTAGGTAACGGGCAGGTTATAAACAACGGCTACATTACTTTTGATAAAGGTAAAATTACAGGTGTTGGTGAAGGCGCAGGCCCTACAGGTGCCTACGAAGTAATTAACGCTACCGGCAAACAAATTTACCCCGGCTTTATTGCCCCAATGACCACTTTGGGCTTGGTTGAGGTTGAATCAGGCGCGCGTGGTACCGTAGATGACGAAGAAACGGGAGATCTTAACCCGCATGTTCGTTCAATTGTTGCCTACAATACCGATTCAAAGGTAATACCAACAGTACGCGCTAACGGAATTTTATTGGCACAGCCAACACCAGCCGGCGGTACCATTTCAGGTACATCGTCAGTTGTACAACTGGATGCCTGGAACTGGGAAGACGCCACATACAAAAAAGATGTAGCAGTACATTTAAACTGGCCATCAACAGGTGGCGGTGGTGGCCGCAGAAGAGGGGCCAATGCACCTGCAGTGCCGGGTGTGGTACAGGAAACCCCTGCCGAGCGTGCTCAAAAAGCCATTGATAACATCACCCGTTTATTTGTTGAAGCGAAAGGCTATAGCGAAGGTGCAAAACCGGCTACTGCCAATATCCGCTTTGAGGCAATGAGGGGCTTATTTAACGGCACTAAAAAACTGTTTGTTATTGCTGATGGTGCCAAGCAGATAATGCAGGCAGTAACCTTTGGCAAGCAAATGGGTGTATCGGTGGTAATAGTTGGTGGTAAAGAATCATACCTGGTTACAGATATTTTAAAAGAAAATAATGTACCGGTTATCCTTCGCGAAACACAGACCTTACCTGATAGGGATGAAGATGACGTTTACCTGCCTTACAAATTACCAAAAATACTCCAGGATGCAGGTGTGGTATATGGCTTAACCGGTATAGGTTTCTGGCGCCAGCGTAATCTACCTTTCGAGGCTGGTGAAGCGGTAGGTTACGGATTAACCAAAGAGCAGGCCGTAGCTATGATCTCGCTTAACAATGCCAAAATTTTAGGTATCGACAAAACTACCGGATCATTAGAAACCGGTAAAGATGCCAACCTGTTCATTTCAACAGGTGATGCATTGGATATGATAGGCCTTAATGTTGAAACCGCCTTTATACAGGGCCGTAACATTAACTTGGATAACCTGCACAAACAATTGTACAGGAAATTCAGCGAAAAATATGGTTTAAAAGCAGATTAAGCGTTTAATTTACTTATTCCTAAAAGGCGATGGGCTTAGCTCATCGCCTTTTTATTTTACCTACGCGTCATTGCGCGTTTTAAAATCCGGTTGGCATCTGAAGGGGAAATGACATTGGCTGGGTCATCCTGAGCGTGTCGAAGGACGTGCGCAAAGGCCCACCCCCGCAATGCTTCGACAAGCTCAGCATGACCCAATTAACTAAATATGTCATAGGTAGCGATAGCGAAGACAACCGACCGCAGGGAGCTCATTAATTCCATCAAGAAAATCAAACGCATTAATAATCCTCGACATGCTTGTCGCCTACTTTTCTATCGGGGATTGCTTCGTGCCTCGCAATGACGCGTTTTGCTATTTACACCGCAAAACTAAACTTCCCCATTAAAACAGCCGGGTTAGTCCCAATTTTTATTGGCTCGCCGCAAAGTGCCTCATTACCTAAAAGGGCAAACAAAATCGCTTCCTTAGCATCGGGGTTAATTCCTAATTCGCTGGTGTTGGCAATGGTTACTCCGGGTAAAGCCTTTTGCAGGTATTCAATCACAAACGGGTTCCTTGCACCGCCGCCACTCGTGAACAGCTTAAGATCCGTCACCTTAAAATTTGTTTGTATAAAATTAGCGATAGAGCGGCCGGTAAAAGCGCTTAGGGTAGCCACCAAATCGGTTTTATTTATGTTTAATAATCGGGTGGCTTGCTGTGCATCACCCACAAAATCTAAATTAAATAATTCAGGTCCGGTGGTTTTGGGTAATGCTTCATTAAAAAAAGGATGGTGCAGCAAAGCGTCCAATAACGTTTCATTTACCTCTCCCGAAAAGGCAATTTTAGAACCCTCATCAAATGCCTTGTCAAAGTATTTACGGCATGCGGCATCTATCAGTGTATTGCCGGGGCCAATATCGGTACACATAATTTTGGAATGATCGCCATTGCCCGGCAGATAAGTAAGGTTGGCAATACCGCCAATGTTCAGCAATATCCTGTCTTCCCCGGCTTTGCTGCCTAAAAGCACATCGCCATATAAAGCTAAAGGGGCTCCCTCGCCGCCTGCTGCGATATGTTTTTGGCGGAAATCACTTATTGTCAGTATGCCTGTTTTAACGGCGATATGATCGGCGTCGCCTATTTGTAAAGTAGCATTGCCGTATTCCGCTTGCTGGTGCAAACGTTTGGGGGCATGGTAAATAGTTTGCCCGTGGCTGGCTATAAAATCAACATCTGATGCCTGTACGTTCCATTGCGCAAGTGCCTGCAATATCAACTCCGCATGAAAACTGCCGATGCGGGCGTTCAGCAAAGTTACCTGCTCTAAACTTACCTGCTTTTGAGCGAATACCTGCTGCACTTCCTGCTTAAAATGAGTTTGGTATGGGATAGTGATGAATTGTAATAATTTAAACCTGGTACTGGTGCCATTACCGGTAAAGCTGCATAAGGCGATATCCAGGCCATCCAATGAAGTGCCCGACATTAGACCGATGCCCAAACGCTCCTCTTTTTGGGCGATGTTAAACAGCTTTTGCAGGTTTTTATTTAGTGGTGGCATGCGACTAATTTAGCTGTTTTACCGCCCCACACAAATAAAAATTAAAATGCCCTTTATTTAAATAGTTGAATATATTTGTTTTAAACCTTTATAACCTATCAATCCCCCTATATATGGCAAGATTAAATTTATTGGAAGAGACGCGATACGAAAAGCTACCAGTAAGCGTTTACCGCGACCAGCAAACCGCCTCGCTGGCGGTAGCAGGGCGTATAGCTACCCTGATCCGTGCGCGGCAGGCAGAAGGGCGGCCGGCGGTGCTGGGGCTGGCAACCGGGGTAACCCCGGTAAAGGTTTATGCCGAGCTGGTGCGGCAGCACCGCGAGGAAGGGCTGTCCTTTAAAGGGG
>NZ_JBAZVP010000028.1:0-73576 GCF_041660805.1 Mucilaginibacter sp.
CCTTTTAAGCTGAACATGACCACGATGGTAAATAGCAAAGCTATCAGGGTGATGGGCGATATGAACGGTACATATTTCGTTTGGAACCATTCTTCGCCTTTGAGTTTGATTAAAGTGTAACGGCTGATAACGCCTGCGGCAAAGGGAATACCTAAGTAAATGCCCACGCTCTTGGCTATCTCCCCGATGGTAATATCAACTGCTAAACCTTTCAATCCGAATAATGGAGGTAACACGGTAATAAATACGTAAGCATAAACGCTGTACAATAATACTTGGAAGATACTGTTCAAGGCTATCAGACCTGCTGCATATTCCCGGTTACCTTCAGCCAGTTCGTTCCATACCACTACCATCGCAATACAACGGGCCAGTCCGATGAGAATCAAACCCACCATATAAGCCGGGTGGTCACGCAATAAGGTAATCGCTAACACGAACATCAATATTGGGCCAACTATCCAGTTTAAGATCAGGGACGCGCTTAATACTTTAGTGTCCTTGAATACCTCACCCATATTTTCATATTTCACTTTGGCAAGTGGCGGGTACATCATTAAGATCAGACCGATAGCAAGCGGGATATTCGTTGTTCCGCTGGAAAAAGAGTTGATGAATCCCGATGACGAGGGAATAAAGTAACCGATACCTACTCCTATGGCCATCGCCAGGAAGATCCACAAGGTTAAGTATCTGTCAAGGAAACTTAGTTTTTTTCGTTCGGCCACCGGGGCACAGTTGTTTGCTGACATATTTGAAGTTCGTGTTTTAATGTGAAGTGAATATTAATAGTTCCAGTTATCTTTTATCTTATTAGCCACAAAGATCATTTCGGCAGCGATCAGTTTTTCCTGTTGCTGGATTTGTTCATCTGTTGCTCCTGTAAGACCAGGGTATTTTAATTTAACCGCGAATTTGTCCGGGCTGCTCAGTAAAGACGATGCATCCTCATTCAACAGCACATGCACCGCCTGCGGGTTGGATGCTGAACTTTCAAATGTAACAGAGCCACCCTGGTCATTATATTTGGCGTTAAGACCACCATCCGTACCTACCTTGAAGCCCAGTTTGGTCAAGGCTGGTGCTAATTTTTCCGATGGGGCAGCACCAACGGCAAATACTTTGACATCATTAATGCCATTGTTCGATAAGGCTGCTTTCAAAACGGCTTTCGCAAAGGGAGCGCTAAAACCGTCATTACTGATCAGTTCGATCAAAACCGGCTTCTTTTGACCTTTCGCTACAATGCCCATCTGCTGG
Organism: Mucilaginibacter sp.; assembly: GCF_041660805.1. Taxonomy (GTDB): domain Bacteria; phylum Bacteroidota; class Bacteroidia; order Sphingobacteriales; family Sphingobacteriaceae; genus Mucilaginibacter. Next base: position 1,261 of record NZ_JBAZVP010000028.1, read on the forward strand.
ATACCGGTCAATACTTCCTGACGTTCATAAGAAACAGGGTTGCTTTTTTTTATTTGTTTAAAAGATTGCACCAGTTCAGGATAAATAGAATCAGCTACGGGGGCGAAAGCGGAGCCTACTACCAGCAGGCCTGCTAAAAATACGTTGAATAAGGGTTTCATAATTTTAGGTTTTATTGGATTATTTGGTTTTATTTATGCGGTTCATGACTGGCTATTTCGCTGACCAGTATTGCCAACTGTGTTGACATCGCTTTAAAAAGCTCGAAGTTGAGTTGGTAAAAGGTAATGCCGTTGCGGGTCATTTTATTGACCAGCTTTACTACTCTCAATGCGTTTAAGTGCTTTTCTGTTACCTCCGGAGCCAATGGCAGTTCTTTAAACGTACTGCTCGTTACCCAATCTTGCTGCTCCATCAATATCCTAACGATCATTACGCGGGCCGGCAAAGCCAGCGCCCTGGAAAAGTTTGCTAATTCGACATCCTGAAGATCAAATTTGGATTGTGTTTGCCCCATAATCTTTTTCTATTACATTGTTTTATTGCTATTTAGCGATTGATCTGATGCTAAAAAAAGCACAGCCATTTCCCCTGTGCATTCTAATCAGTTCTTTACGTGATCCTGAACAAAGTCGGCTGCATAGACCTTGATCAGGTCTCTTACCCGCCTGAACTCATCCATGACTTCATCCGGTGCTCCTGTTGCTTTGGCCGGGTCAGGAAAGTTCTCATGAAAACGCTCCACTTTGCCCGGAAAGAACGGACAGGCTTCGTTTGCGTTGTCGCAGACGGTGATCACCTGGTCAAAGGGGATTCCGATGTATTCATCCACATGGTTAGAGGTATGTTTCGAAATATCAATATGATCTTCGGCCATAACCTGAATGGCTTTGGGATTGACCCCGTGCGTTTCTATCCCGGCGCTGTATATATTAGCTTTTTCGCCTGCAAAATAGCGCAGATAACCTTCAGCCAGCTGGCTGCGGCAACTATTGCCGGTGCATAAAACCAGTATATTCTTCTTACTCATCTTAGTGTTTTTTTCATTACGATGGCTGATACTGGGCAAACGTGACTGAACTCTGATGAAACTCTGACTTCCGTAGGCACATCTTCCCTGGTTATTTTTAAATAGCTTTTACGCTCGAAGTAAGCCGGCGCCGTTTCTGTTAACAGGTATAATTCAATCAAGCCTTTCAACTTACACATCGCGTCCAGCCGGGCCAGCAGTTTACCGGCAATACCTAAACCCCGCTTTTCAGGTTGTACCGCTAAAGACCTGAGTAACCCGTAGTTTCCAAAAACTTCAACGCCTCCAACACCGATTACCGTACCATCTTGTATGGCGACAATAAAATTATCCAGCGTTTCGGGCAGGTCAGCTATGGGCAGCTTTTCAGCGGCCAGCAGTTCGATGATTTTGTCTTTATAAGGTTGGGCCTGGTCTATGATCATGGTTGTTATATTAGCAGCAGCCTCCGCCCGGTGTGCAGCAAGCTTCCGCAGGCGCAGCCAGGTTAACTAATTGTACTTTCGGTTTCTCTGCCGCCGCAGGTGCGCAGCATTCTTCGCCTTTATCGTTTGTACCGCAACTGCCGCCACGGGTTTGTGCTTTGCATTGTACGGCATCAGGGCGCAGGTCAATTGTTAAAGCTTCGCCGTTCACGATCATTTCGTTAGGGAACATCTGCCGGGTATCAAATTCAGAATTACCGAACTCGATCTTTACCGTGCCGTTCGGATTAAGCGGCAGCATTTTCTCTACGATGTTTACTATTGATAAAGCTTTGCCAACTTTCATGGAGCGCTCTTGCTGTTCGCCTTCAGGCACCCAAAGCTGTACGATGATCTCTGTCCAGGCATTCATCACACCGCCGCAGTCCACCGAAGTGATCGGAGCCTGTTTGATCTCTGTAATATGATAAGCGGCATCTACCAGCTTACCTTCTGCATATTGGAATTGCAGGTCAAGGTCGGGATGCAGTAATAGGGTGTCTTTAAAGGTTTTCCAGTTGATCGCTTCTACTTTATTCATGGCTTTCTTCTATTTTATTATTGCAATATTGCGATTAATTAATTCAAATTTTTTTAGCAGCAAGTGGCCTTCAGGTCATAAGCAGCAAAGAAGCCGCTCATTTGCTCTCTTAATTCATTCCATACCGGAGGGTTGATGCAGTAACATACGCTTACACCTTCAATTGTACCCTGTATCAAACCGGCCATTTTCAATTCTCTCAAATGCTGTGAAATCGTCGGTTGTGCCAGCCCCAGTTCATCTACCAGGTCACCGCAGATACAGGTATTGGATTTGATGATATACTGTAAGATAGCTATCCGCGCAGGATGCGCTACTGCTTTCAGCATAACAGCTAACCTGTTCTGCTCTTCCGTAAATATTTCTGTTTTTGTTAATCCCATGATTTTATATTGCAATATTACGATTAATCTATTTAAATGCAAATTTTATTTGCTCATCTTTTATAAAATCACAGATAAACTTACAATTTACATGGCAAAAACTTTCAATTTACATAACTTTAATTGACAATATACATGAAAACAAAAGGCTTCTGTGGATAATCTACGTTATAAAAGAGCAATATACTGCACTTTTTGCTTGGCTTCTTTGCAAAGTCTGAAGCTTACATTAAAAAGTGTAGTTTACTGCACTTTTTAATGTAATTATAACTATAAATAATATATTTGCAATAAATAGAGCAACATAATGCACTTTGAAAAACTTATAAAGATGATAAAGGAGCGGCGGGAGTCACTCCAGGTTACACAAGAAACGCTGGCAGAATTGTCGGGCGTAGGATTGAGAACCGTTAAGCAATTCGAAAGCGGGAAAGGAAATCCAACTATAATAACGTTGCAAAAACTTGGAGATGCATTAGGCCTCGAAATAACCATGAAAATAAAGACGAAATCGAATAATTAATGAGAACGGCACAAGTATTATTTAAAGATGAAGCAGTCGGTACATTAACCCAGCATGACGATGGATCGTTCTCATTTGCGTATGATCCTTCCTGGGTCGACGATCCGGGCAAAGCGGCCATTAGCCTTACTTTGCCAAAGAGACACAAAGCATATCATTCCGAATTTCTTTTCCCCTTTTTTTATAATATGCTGCCGGAAGGCTCCAATAAGCAGGTCGTGTGTAAACTCAACCGCCTGGACCGGGATGATTATTTCGGGTTATTGATCACTATTGCAAAAAACGATACCATCGGCGCGGTAACCATACATAAAATTGAAAACGAATGAGCATACCAGAAATTAAATATTGCCCCGGCACATTAGCACCCGGTTACAATACTTATAGCCGTACTTGTCTTGTCCGTGTTTTCAATGGAAAAAAGGTCAGCCATATTCTGCCTTACGAATCACCCGCTTCTAACCCGGAAACTGATGAATTATTCGAAGAAAACAGGAAACAAATGTCCATCTCGGGCGTACAGGAGAAATTCTCGGTCTTGCTGGAAAAGAACAAACTTAGGCTGATCAGCGAGGGGGAGCGTGGGAAATATATTCTTAAACCGATTCCAAATGCTGGCCGAAAATCGGATCAGATGCCGGCAAATGAGCATGTAACGATGCAAATCGCCCGCCAGGTCTACGGTATTGAAACCGCCGAGAATGCCCTGATTTTTTTTAAAAATGGCGCGCCTGCATATATTACCAAGCGGTTCGACGTTAAGTCGGATGGCAGCAAACTGGCGCAAGATGATTTTGCTTCGCTTGCAGGCAGGACACCTCAAACGCACGGTGAACATTATAAGTACGAAGGAAATTACCTTGAGCTATTCCAACTGATGGAAAAATTCGTGCCGGCATATAAACTCGAAGCGCCAAAGCTACTGAAACTATTAATTTTCAATTATTTATTCTCGAATGGAGATGCTCACTTTAAGAATTTCTCGTTACTGGAAACGCCGCTTGGCGATTACCGCCTCAGCCCTGCTTATGATCTATTGAATAGTCGCGTCCATATAAACGACCGGGACTTCGCATTTGATGACGGTCTATTACCAAAAAACATGGTACAAGGTAAATTAAGGCATCAATTCAGTGTGTTGGCCGCGGAAGCAGGTATCACGGAAAAAGTATTTAATGAAATGATGGAATTAATGGTTTCGCAATCAGACGCTGTTGAGCGGTTCACATTTTCCTCGTTCTTGGACGACACCACAAAACGGTACTACTGGCAATCCTATCAAGGCCGGCTCAAACAATTGCAAAAGAAATAGGAAAGCTTGTGAACAACCGAGCCTTATTCAACGCTTAAGCAACAAAAGCGCTTAGCCGGATCAAATGTCAAGGGCCTTTAGATTAGCAGGGTGAAATCATTAATCAAAAGCTTGTTATTGTTAGGGTGTGGGAATGTGGTAAACTCTAACGAGTTTACCACATTCCCACACCTTTTTCTTTTTGCTTCTTTTTCTTTTTGATCAACAATATTTTGTGGATAAAGTTAACGTGATGACTTAATGGCAAGGAACAGGGTGAACCAAGTCAAGGCCCAGGCTAAAGACCTATGGCCCGTATTAGTCCCTGTTTCAGGCTATTTAGGTCCACTGTGTAAATATTAACGAACAACTAACTTGTTGACAAAGAATGGGGTGAACCAAGTCAAGGCCCAGGTTAACGACCTATGCTTCGTATTAGTCCCTATTCCGAGTCGCAAGTCGATGTCAATGACAAATTAGAATTTTAGACATAAGGTCTTATAAAGGTTTTAGTCTGCGCACATCAATTAATCTATTCAACATGAAATACAACACGTTTATTGGTGTGGATGTATCAAAGCTTACTATTGATGCCCACTTACATTTAATCAATGTCTCCAAAACATTTAGCAACAACGAAAAGGGTTTTGCATCCCTTTTAGCGTGGGTGAAAAAACATGGTAAAGTTTCTGATCTCACAAAGGCAATAATAGCCTTTGAACATACAGGCATGTATTCTATCAAGTTGGCTATGTATCTCAACGAAGTTAATGTCTCTTTTGCTATGCTTCCTGCACTTCAAATCAAGCAATCCATTGGGATCAGGAGAGGTAAAAGTGATCAGGTAGATGCGCAAAGAATTGCGGAATATGCCTGGTTGCACCGGGAAACGTTGCAATCAACTATATTGCCAGCCAAAGGGATTTTGAGACTTCAATCATTGCTTACATTAAGAGATCGCCTGGTACGGGATCGTGGAGGCTTTGAGGCAACATGGAAGGAGCAAAATAAGGCATTGGATGAAAAGGAGTATAAGGGAATGTTTCAAATCTATAAATCCCTCGTTCAGAATTTAACGCTGCAAATTAAAAAGCTTGAAAGTCAGATTAAGGCAGTTATAGAAAGCGATGAAAAAATCAAAGCAAACTACAAATTACTTACCAGCATCAAATGCGTGGGGCCTGTTTTAGCTGCTAATATGATTGCTTGCACCCATAATTTCACCCGGTTTACCAATTGGCGCAAGTTTGCCTGTTATGTAGGAACGGCACCCTTTGAGCACCAATCAGGCACCAGTATAAAAGGTAAAACACGAGTCAGCAGCTTATCGAACCGGCAAATAAAAAAATTGATCCATTTGGTAGCTATATGCGCTTGCGCATATAATCCAGAATTGAAGGTCTATTATAAAAGAAGGGTAAGTGAAGGAAAAAATAAAATGAGCACACTCAATGTTATTCGAAATAAGCTTATTGCCAGAATGTTTGCAGTGGTTAACAGGGGAACCGCTTATGTGGATCTGATGAAACACGCAGCTTAGGGCTTTTCATCTTAACTCGTAAACACCGCTCCTTATTTTGGTCGGGTTCCGTCAAGGGCAGCGAAGCGCAGGCCAGTGGGCAGAGCTGTTTATATTACCCTTTAGGGGTTCCGGCCAAAATAAAACTTTGTGGCGAGAGAAGATGAAATAACTATATAACTTTTAAATATAAAGGATTAACTGACTTAAGGATGTATCACAGTTTAATTAAGCAGCAGATTGTATTGATTTTTAGATTGTATTATTGCAGTATATCTGTAACATAGCTAAAATCATATACTCCAATCGTATAAATCTAATCTAAAATGTCACACATGAACACTACTCCGGCAACAAAAATTATTATTATTGGTGCATCATCTGGCATAGGTAAAGAACTAACATTGCAACTGGTGCGAGGAAATCATGTTGTGGGCATTACTGGCAGAAGAGTGGATTTGTTGGAAGAGCTTAAATGCAAATACCCTGATAAAATATTTTATGCCCAGATGGATAATACTGACCTCGATTCTGTGGATTCTAATCTTGAATATCTTAAGAAGCGACTTGATGGGCTTGATCTTTTGATTTTATGCTCAGGGGTAGGGAATCTTAATGAAACAGTTGATTTTGTTCTTGAACAACAGACTATTGAGTTAAACGTAACAGCTTTTACCAAGATTGCTAACTGGACAGTTAAATGTTTTGAAAAACAATCGTCAGGTCATTTTGTGGCAATAACCTCGTTGGCAGGTATGATAAGCAGCGATGTTGCGCCTGCTTATAATGCAAGTAAAGCCTTTCAAATTAACTATTTAAAAGGTTTGCGAAGCAAGCTGAAAAAGTCAAATTCACCAATAAATATTACAGATGTTAGACCGGGTTTTGTCGATACCGCAATGGCGAAAGGGGAAGGATTGTTTTGGGTTGCGCCTGTTAATAAGGCAGCTTACCAAATTATCGCTGCAATAAATAAAAAGAAGACTTTAGTTTATATCACCAAGAGGTGGGCAATCATTGCCTATATATTTAGGCTTATAAATAAATAGGCACCTATTAACAGGTCAAGCGCCCTAAAACCCCTTAGCGTTCTCACATAATAAAAGTAATAAAGCCGAAATTATTTTTTTAACTTTTCATTAGGTAAAGTCTTAGGCAAGCCACTAAAAAAACAAAACACAACTGCCCGTTCATATGGCCTTTACATTTTATCCCGACGATGGCTATCATTACGAATATGGTGAATATAGAATGCCATATTAAAATAGTTATTGACCGATGACTCGACTTTGAAAAAACTATCTCACACAGTATTGATACCGAACAGGTAGGTGTTCGTTTATGTTACAAAGCCATTATGAAAATTACCATACTGCAGTGAAAATCAATCAATTGATATTTTGGTGTCAAATTTGAGTTTTTAGGATTTATTTACTTATTAACTTCCGAATATGATAAATCATTATCTTAAAGTCGCCTGGCGCAATTTAGTTAGAAACAAAACTTATTCCGTTATCAATATAGCTGGCTTGGCAACAGGTATGATAGTTGCATTGCTTATCGGTCTTTGGATTGGTGATGAAATTTCCTTTGATACCTATCATAAAAACTACAGCAAACTCGCTCGCGCAATAGATAACCAAACTATAAATGGGGTAACTAATACAAGTCAAATGGTCGCCATACCGCTTGAAGCAGAATTTCGCAGTAAATATTCCAGAGATTTTAAGCGGATGGCACTTGTATTCCCAAACTTTGTACATACCCTCAGCCTCGGTGAAAAAAAGATTTCAGCATCGGGGGTATGGACACAACCTGATTTACCTGAAATGCTTACACTTAACATGATTTCAGGGAATCGAAATGCGCTTAATGACCCCTCTTCCGTTTTAATCTCACAATCATTGTCGGTAGCATTATTTGGAAACTTAGATCCAATGAATAAAACGGTGAAACTCGACAATATGACCTCCTTAAAAGTAGGTGGTGTATATGAAGATCTGCCGGAAAACACAACCTATCATGATACAAAACTTTTTTTAGCCTGGGATAAGGCTATATCAACTTTTGGTGGCGGAATTAAAGATGCCCAGACTGATTGGAGTGTTCGAAATTGGAATTTATTGGTCGAGTTGAATGATAACACTGATTTTAATAAAGTAAACGCTAAAATTTTAACTATTGCCGAAGCTCACCTAAAAGGTGGGAAAGAAGCCATTTTATTATATCCAATGAGCAAGTGGCATTTATATAGCGACTTTAAAAATGGCAACCCCGCAGGTGGTCGCATACAGATCATTTGGATGTTCGGAATAATCGGGTCGATCGTATTACTCCTGGCCAGTATAAATTTTATGAACCTGTCTACTGCAAGGAGTGAGAAACGGGCTAAAGAGGTTGGTATACGTAAAGCAATCGGCTCTTTACGGTTCCAGTTAATTATTCAATTTTTTACGGAATCCTTATTGATTGCATTTTTTTCAATGTTTCTGGCAATTGCCGTGGTGTTTATAACACTTCCATTATTTAATCAATTAGCTGAAAAACAGCTTTCTTTTCCCTTTTCTAATCCTTTGTTTTGGCTACTCATTTTAACATTCACAGCATTTACTGGTCTTATTTCGGGTTGTTATCCTGCTTTTTACTTATCTTCTTTTAGCCCCCTGAAAGTATTAAAAGGAGTTTTCCGGGTTGGTAAATTAGCTTCGCTTCCCCGCAGGGTATTGGTGGTTGTGCAATTTACAGCATCAATTACCATAATTATAGGTACAATTATTATTTATAAGCAAATTCAATATGCCAAACAACGCCCCGTTGGTTACACCCGCGAAGGACTAATTATGCTCTCCATGAACACGCCTGAAATTTATGGAGCTTCTTATAATAGCCTAAGAAATGATCTGATGCAGACTGGAGTAGTCGAAAATATGGCAGAATCATCCACTAATTCTACGGAAGGGCCTGTAAAAACGAGGGACTTTACCTGGGAGGGTATGGGTCCTAATGATAAACCTTTAATAGGATTAGTTGGCGTGACACATGATTTTGGTAATACAATCGGTTGGAAATTAGAGAATGGGAGGGATTTTTCTAGAAGTTTTGTGGCAGATACAGGTTCTATCATATTAAATGAAGCAGCGGCAAAATTAACCGGATTTAATAATTCCATTGGGCACACTATTAGATTTTACGGGAAACTTCATGAAATCAAAGGTGTAGTTAACAATATGATTTTGGAATCTCCATACACGTCGGCACAGCCAACTATATTTTATTTAAGTTATGACGCGGCGAATGTGATTACAATACGGATCAAACCCACGTCGGCAATGGGTGATGCTTTAGTTAAAATCCAATCTGTATTTAAAAAATATAATCCCAATGCTCCGTTTGATTACAAGTTTACGGACGAGGAGTATGCAAAGAAATTTTCTGATGAGGAACGCGTAGGTAAAATAGGTGCGTTGTTTGCCGTTCTTTCCACCTTTATTTGTTGTCTGGGACTATTTGGACTGGCTTCCTTTATTGCTGAACAAAGGAAGAAAGAAATTGGTGTTCGCAAAGTGCTAGGGGCTTCTATAACAAACATTTGGAAAATGCTTTCTATAGATTTTGTAACCCTGGTTGTAATTTCCTGTTTTATCGCTATTCCGGTTGCATGGCTATCTTTAAATCAATGGTTGCAACAATTCAATTATCGTACAAGTATCCCATGGTGGATATTTGCTATAGCCGGTCTGGGGGCTGTTTTAATCTCTTTGCTAACAGTAAGCTACCAAACAATTAAAGCAGCTTCCGCAGTACCTTCCAAGAGTTTAAGATCAGAGTAATAAGCGCACCATTTAAAATCGCATTTAACTTACCAACACAATATGCTGAGATTTCATAAATTTAAAAAGTCCTATGGTCATTATCAATCATCCTGATGTAAGGCAGTTTGCAGGTACGTATCATGATCAATGGTTTGGAAATGTAACGAAATAAATCCGTAATGACCGCTTGTGGTTCACAGCCCAGCGGTCACCCCAGCTACGAGGATTTTGTTGCCTTATAAAAACAATACTTTTTTCAACAGATGGCAAAATCCTGAAGTTGACGGCGACAGTTCAGTACTTTTAACAAAGGGAAACCGGGGTCAGGCTGATACTTTACACTACAAAATGCAGCGGCTGGCATGGGTTTTAATTTCGATAACCTGCTATTTCAAAAGACAGATCGTAAGTGATAAATTTAAAAATATAAATTATTTGCTTAAGTCTTAGAATACGGGCCAACCGCTGGAAGCGGGCACAACGGCCCGCTTGTGCACCCTTGACGTTTGATTCCGGCGTGGGCTATCTTCGCGACTGCGGTGAATAAGGATTTTATTTTTTCTCACCAGGAGGAAAATCCACAATGTATAACTGTGGCTTGTCAATTAAACAACCGTTGCTTTTTATTCCAAATTTCCAGGTATAGTGCTTTTTTTTCGGGGCTCAGGAATGATGCTTCAATCATCTTACCAACCTCCTTATTACCGGAGGAAAATTTGTTATAGGTATTCCGAACGGCGGTTTCAGGTATATTCATACTTCTTGCCAACACATCAAAATCAGATAATCCAATTCTTTTCTTTTTGCCGTTTATTGTCAGGGCCAATTCTTCATCGTCCTGTGGATTAACAAGATTTACATTTAAAAGGTCATAGGCAGGGCTTAAGCTTACTCCTTCGTCCCCGTGCAGCACAGAAAAGTTTTTCAGGTGCATATCATTGTTGCCTGTCAAAAAAGAAAATAACACCAGTTCAAAATAAGTCAGCGCATCAAAACCAGTTTGAGTACAGTATTTCAGGATAAGCTTACCGATCTTTTCATAAGATCCCTTGTATTTATTTTCCGTTAAAAATTCAGAAAGCTGGCAGAAATCTTCCATGTGAACCTTATGGCCTTTCACCCGGTCAAATCTACGGGCAAGATAAACCAAACTGCCGTCTGATGCCTCCATTAAAGTATGATCGCAAGTTGGCATTTTAAACAGGCTTGCCAAATGCATAGTCAGATCTTCTGATTGCGGCATTTCTGGAAAACCAGGATGTTGTGGTTTAAGTATGTATTCTCCCCAAAGTCCTACTATAGTCAGACGGTTGTGCTCCTTCGTCTTTTTCAGGGTAACAGAAAGCTTGGGCTGAACTCCGGTCACAGCGATCCTTTCGTTGATGGTCTGTTCGCCCAACGTTTTCAAAAGTTTATTATTCAATTCCAGCTCAGGTACCTTAGCCGTACCAAAAAAACGCTTTGAACATTTTTCATGATAAGACGATGTACCTGCATCCTGATAACAAAACCAACAATTTGCCATAGCTTAATCTATTTCGGGAATAACCGTTACAGCTCCGATTGCATCCCTGCATGTTAATAGTAACAATTCAAACCGGTCATTGCTTTTGACCTTCCAGTGTGTTGTTGCCAAATCCAGCAGCCAACCTTCCGGTATCAAGCCATCGAAAAAAGCAAACAATACTTTACTTTCATATTTCCGGGTTGACAATGGCAGCGTTAAGCTTACCGGCTTTGCGTTCTTATTCTCTAAATAATCAGCCTGGTAAGTAAATTCGTAACCATCATCAGTTTCTGCTAGTACACCAGCAAGCGTGTCCTGAAAATACACCAAACCTTTCCTACTCATCATTTTTTACTTTTAATACCACTCCGAGTTCTGCGCCAAATAACATCAACACCTGATTCACTTTATCCATCCGCAATGTTGGTTTTCCCTGTTCCATCTCACGAACGACCCTAAGTCCGACTCCCGCTTTAGATGCCAGGTCTTCCTGTGTGAGATTTAGTGATTTCCTTTTTTTCTTCAAATACTCTGACAACATATTTATACCCTTTCGGGTACAAATATAAATAAAGTTTATTAACTATACCCTATCGGGATCATATCTTCTATTAATGTCATAATTATACCCTATCGGGACTATATAGTAAAATTGTGTTTGTTTTATACCCTATCGGGATTAGTGGTTAGTTTAAAAAAATCCAATACTGGTTCTCTAAGTACCAGTATTGGACGCTCTTTTACCATTCAGATTTTCAAATAACGGGGCCTGATGAATCAGCATCGCTACACACTTTTCAGTGACAAATCCTATAAGTTAAAGTTTTAAATTATTCGATAAACGTTTAGCATATCCCGAACGGATCGTTGAAATTTATGGTGTAAACGGAAAGTGTTTTTGCATTAATGTGTCCTGAATACTATGGGTATTAGGAGAGCGCCTTTTCTGTAGGGTTTCTGTCAACAAACAATATTCAGATAGCCAATAATGGGATGATAAAAAGTGCAAAAATATTCGGCGAATAAGAAAAGTAATAAGTCAACCCAATTGTTAATTGATCAATTAACAATTGGCAATGTTGATTTTATCATTTGTTAAGTACGTTCTGAACCATTGTTTATTGACAAAAAGACACCCATACTATAACTTTAACCAGATGGGATAAAACTCACGTTTTAGCTAAAAACTGCGAAAAAAGGGTAGGTAAAGCAACTTCATTTGTGATGTATATTAATCCATTTATTAAGGTAGAACGACCTTTTTTGTAATGTAGATCAACTCATTTTGTAATGTAATCGATTGATAAAAGATTTTCAGGAGCATAACTTTAATTTGATAAAATACGGTGTTAACGCTTTAGCTAAAAATTGCAAAGAAAAGGGTAGATAAGATAAGTGCACGATCATCTGAAATAAGGAAACAGATAAATAGGAGAAAATTAAAAGGATACTTCGCCGGAAGATTCTCCCGATACATATCAGAATAAATGGTTCGGTTATGATGAAACTGCTGTCATAGAGAGAAGAATTTTTTTTACAGGGGTAAAGGGTAGTAACTATTTTTTACTTTTTTTCATCGCGAGGAACCCCAAAAGAGCCGATTTATGCAATAATTGTTGGCGTTGAAGTGATAATCAGGCAAATTATTGGGTGTTTGCTCCCTTTTTCGCCCCCAAAAGTCACCACCCTTTTACCACTGTTTTCGCATTAAAAAAATGCATTTATTCAACCCGAAAAAAATATTTACGCATGTCACACTTTTGAATATAAATAACGCCGAGATTAAGCAGCTTAATTAAATAAGCTATTGCAATATTAAAATTATCTATGATTAAACACATCTAAGGCAGACTCCTGATACAGATAGGAGGCAGCCAGATTTTTAGCAAGCCTATGAAAAACCCTATCATCTTATATTTTTCTTCTCCGGTTATTTCCCGGAGCCCCATTCGTCAAAAACCGCCAGGGTACAGTCGTTACCCGGTAAACTATACCGATGCCGAGTTGATCCGACTGGAAGGGGGTACATTACTTCGCCAGTATCATAGCCATTACCTGTTTTATATTGAATTGTATGAATTTAAACTGGACAAAGAGTTGTCTCTGAGTTACCAGGTGGAGGAATCAGCCCTGTTTCTTTTTTTCATGCTGGAGGGGTACATTCGTTTTTCCACTCCCGATGGTACGCTCATTACCGAAGCAGACAAGGGCACATGCTATGCCACATTCAACAAGCCAGGCGAGTATATTGGCCAGCTACAGCCGGGCATTCACCGTATCTTTTACATCGCTCCAAGAATGGAGTGGCTGAAAAAAGATATCGGCCAATATCCCAAACTGAAAGCATTTGTTTTTGACCTCGATAACGGAAGTTCCTTATATGGACATATGCCCCGATGCCCGATAGCAGGACCGATCTACCGGACATTGCTCCAGTTATACGAGCTGAATGATCATAAGGCAGCTGATATTGAAGCAGAGCTGCTCCGGTTCTTCAAACAGTTACTGGCCCAATACGACGAGATGGTTTCGATCAAATTGGAACAACCGGTATACCGCGTTAAAAACTTTCTGGAAAAAAACTATACAGACTCCGAACTCAGCAACCAAACACTGATCCGGACTTTTCATATCACGGAGAAAACACTGATCGAAAACTTTAAAGAAGAATTTGGCACCACACCACATGCATTCCTGATCAATCTGCGTTTACAGAAGGCAAAACAATTGTTTGCAGCGGGCCAGCTATCCACCAATGAAGTATATATGTTAGTGGGATATAAGGATGTGCAAAGTTTTCGCATACAGTTCAAGAAATTTTTCGGATACCCGCCTTCTGATAGTCTTTAGGGCTTATTTTATGCCCATTCTCTCCTTTTTCTCAAAAACAGGCATAAAAAAACTTACCTCCCTTAGTGTTTTTCAATCCTCATTATCTCTATTTTTTTATGCTTTAGGGGAAAACAGATGCCGAGATTTACTAAACGCAACGATCAACACTGTTGCAAAGATATGTGATGGGGGTACCGGGAGCCGAGCCGCCATTTCCTGGCGGTAGAGCATCAGCAACATGATAGCAGCCTCTAAAGTAAACTACTATCAGTGGGATATCCGGCCGGTACTGTTAAGATGGCACCGGATGCTGATGCATGGAACGCGGGTACAGCGATAAAGTGCACAAACCCAGGACAGGTGACGCCAAGGCTGCGCCGCTGGTGTTAAGTTGATTAACAAGAAAAAATGTAGAGGATGAAAACGTTTGATGCAGCAACAATCAGGGACATGGCAGAGGATTATAACTCAAAGGTCATGCTGGCCGCTATGGCAGCGCTTTGCATCCGTTTTATCCGGAGGTACATGGCGGCATGTCTGTGGTTTTACACCATCAACATCCGGCCTCCTTTTAATCATGCTTACGTCCGAAAGAGAGTTACCCACACTAGTACCCACGACCGTAAAGAGGCTGTATTCACGAAAAACCCGAATAGCCGTGCCGGGCTATTCGGGCAAATGGAAACAGCAGCACCATGGGTGCAAAAGTTTCCGGTGAGGCCTGCCTAAAGGCAAAACGTCACATAACTATACGAATATAAAGTTTTTTGAACCCTTTTTGCTATTATGAAAAGTTCAATCATTAAGAACAGTAGACTGTTCAAAAATAAAGTCATGGCTATAGTAGCCATGTTTACAATTGTATTAGGTGTTGGCATCGCTATGGCCAGCACACATAAAACTGTAAGAATCAACAAAGCACATTTTGCAACATCATGGTTTACCTATGATGGATCAGGCAGTATTACTGACCCGCTCAATTATGTTGAAGCAAGCGGCACTCCTGACTGCCCCGGAACGACAAGCGTGTGTTCCATTCAGGCGACAGTTGGCAGTAATTCCAAACCTGTGATCACTCCTGCCTTGCAGACCGAGATCAACAACGCGGTTAATAATCATTCACCGTCTACCAATGTGCTGTTACAGGATCAATAGTTTTAATAAAAAGGAAGAGAGTCGCGCGCTCTTCCTTTTTATCTTGGATTCTGTGGAATTCCACTCGTTGTAATTACTTCTTGTGGAATTAAAAATACGTATCTCAAATCCTGCGGCGGCAATTGATAAAAGTCCGATCCCAAATTTCTCTTTAGTGTAGTTTTTAAATCCGCTTCCTGATTGAGCCGTCTTAAATCCGTCCATCTTAACGTTCTGAATATTAATTCTTTCCTTCTTTCATTTAATATCAAGTCCAACACCGCATTGGCATCCGTTACCTGGAATGGCTGAAATGTTCCGGTTTTCCATCGTGTTTGCAATAAGGTATTTAAATCCGTTAATGCTTTAGCGGTTTGACCTGCTCTTGCATAACATTCCGCCCGGATCAGATAAATTTCATCGGTTGCCAGTCCTGAAAAGATCGTTGCGCTTTGGCTGCCATCGTAATTCCCTTTAAAAGCATACGAACCGTTATCATTATCCTTAAAGTAAATTGTTCTTCTCAGATCATTTGTAGCGTAAGAAGCATACAGCGTAGAATCAATCTTACACCTGGAAGGAACCAATAACGTTGAACCTCCGGACATGGCATAAAATATAGTTTCCCTATTGAACCGGGCAATCGGGTTCGCAGAAGTTGCGCTTAAAGTATTGAAATTTATCAACTGAGGCTGAAGGTTTAGACAGGAATCCGCATAAGTCCCTGCCATATTATATTGTCCCATGGCCAGATAGGTTCTGGCCAATACCGCATAAGCCGCCGACTTCGTTGGCTGCGATGGGTAGCTGCTGCTTTGGGGTAATAGGGTCACAGCTTCTTTAAAGTCTGATAGAATCCGGTCATAGGTTTGCTGATTGGTAGAGCGTACGGAAACCGGGTTAAAGTCAGCGGTCAGCCTGATCGGTATCCCTAAATCGTTACCTGCGGTCTGCTCATTATACGGTTTTGAAAAGGTGCTGGCCAGTTGAAAAAACGCGTAAGCACGGAAGAATAAAGCTGCCCCCCTGATCTGTTGCGATTGAACGGTTGGTGCGGGGGCGATCTGCTCCAGGCTTTCTAAAACCTGATTGGCATAATAAACGACCTGGTACGGTGCCAGCCATTGGCCATTGGGAACCACGCCATCCGGCTGCCAGATGTACAATGACTTGTCCTGGGCTGTAACCAATGCATTGTAGTCTGTAAGTGTGACATAATAATTATCAGAAGCCGCTTCGCCGATGCCGGGAAAAGAACGATTCATCACCAAAACGTTATCCAGCAAGGCTTGCAAGTCCTGTAAATTTGACGGAACAACCTGTTGCTGGTTGGGCTTTGCATCCAGATATTTTTTACACGAAATGATGGAAATACTCACCAATAGTAAAAAATGTAGGATCAGCCTGGAACCTGTATGATTTTTAGATAGTATATTTTTCATATTGATCTGATTAAAGTTTAAAAGTCTGCTTTAAGGCCGAGTGAAACCGTCCGGGGCGCTGGAAAGCCGGAACCATAATCTGGGTCGATATGCCATTTATTGGCGCGCCACAGAATGCCGAGGTTGCTGGCATACACATAGAACTGTAAACTATTAAAAGGTAGCCAGGCTTGCTGGCTCTTTTCCAGTTGGTAGCCAATCCGGATGTCCTGTAAGCGTATGTTATCCGCTTTGGCTACAGTAGCATCGGAATAAGCATAAAATTCGTCCCTGTTCGGGTCATTAGGATAGATTATGGAAGGGACATTGGTCGTTTTTTCATCTCCCAGTTTTTGCCAGCGCAAACTGTAATCACTGTTCCCTACCCAGCCCGAATAAAGGTTATTGTAGTTGATGCTTGTTTTTCTGAAGAAGTAGCCAAGTCGATAGGTAATATTAGCCGATACGGATATACCACGCCAGGTAAAGGTATTTCTGAATCCACCGTAATAAACGGGAATAGCAGAGCCGTTGTAAACCAGGTCACTTAAACTGCCATTGATCATAATCGAATAATCCTTACTTACTAATCCGTTAACGTACCCTTGCGGATCGCCTGTTTTGGGATCAAGGCCAGCCCATTTATAACTGTATAAGGCGTAAACGTCCCTGCCAACTACGGGGTTAAGGGTAAGCCCGGTACTTACATAGGCACTTGCGGTAGATAGATCATTGTAATAAGCGATGATCTGATTACGATTGTAAGAGAATAACAAGGTGGTATTCCAGGCTAAAGCTCCTGTTAGATTTTTTGAATTCAATTGGAGATCGATTCCTTGCCCTTTTGTTTTGGCACTATTGATAAACAGATAACTGAACCCTGTTGTGAAATCAATCTGAGCCGGGCTGATCAGGTCTTTTGATTTTTTAATGTAGTAATCCAGGCTGCCGGTGATCCGTTCATTTACAAAGCCGAAATCAATCCCGATGTTGGTCATGCCAACTCTTTCCCATCTCAGTTCGGGATTGGGCGGGTTGATCACATTCGCATAAGGGATATGTGTATAATTATTAGTAGGTACATAGCCAATAGTGGTATAAGCCGAACGGCTGTTGTCTACATTACCACTATAGCCATAGGTCAGCCTCAGCTTTAAATAAGGAAGAATTGTTAAATGATAGAATTTCTCGTTGGCTATGTTCCAGGCCAGCCCGGCTGACCATAATGGTACGCCTTTCTGATTACTGTTCACCCCGAATAGGTTAGATTCATCTTTACGGGCACTGAGTGAAAGCATATACCTGTTATCATAGCTATAGGAGCCGTTTGCATACAGTGAAACATAACGATTTAAGATATTGCCGAACTGGGCGGGATTAGGAATGGTGCCATCGCTGTTTAATCCCTGGTAGAAGGGAAAAGTAGTTACTTCGTCCACATTGGTATAAGTAAACAGATTAGGGTTATAACCATAAGTTCTGCCTACGTTGTAAGTAGTCGTGTTTTGCCTTACTTCCGCACCCGCGATCGCCGATATTTGATTTTTTGTATTCCATGAATTGTTATAATTAAACTGGGTTCGTACATCATGGGCCTCCAGGTTATTATTGGTCATGTCCAGTATGCCGCCTACCGGCACCGGCCTAATGACACTTGTTCCGTTGATCTGCGTAAAACTGTTGATCAGGTTCCTGGTATAATAGCTATCCGCGCTATAATATTGATTATTGGTGTTTACTGCTTTTTCATACTGGTACTTAGCTTCAGCGTTCAGATGATTACTGAAGTAATATCTAATCCCGAAGTTTAACAGTATGTCCTGTGCCTTGGTATGGTTATCCGCTTGTTGTACTTCCTGTAGCGGCTTATATTGCCAGTTCAGCAGTTTTCCTGCACCCGTTGTATCAACAAAGCCTAAACGGTAATCTTTAGCAATGGGTAAAGAATTACCATTTGCATCTGCCAATTGCGCATAAGGGTAGAGTGCCGATTTACCAGCCGGAACAATTTGCCCGTAACCATAAGGAGACAGCGAGTTTTGATTAGAAGTGTTGCTTGAGGTATATTGTATGCCAGCCTGTATTTCTGTATGCTTAAATGGCTTAAAGGTATTGTTGCTCTTAATGGTCACGCGGTCATAGCCGCTGTTCATCAGGTTATAGAGGTTTTTATCGTATCCTGCTGAAAAGAAATAATTGGCAGACCCGTTACCTCCGGATAGCGAAAGGGCATGTTGCTGGTTAATTCCTGTGCGGTAGATGTATTTGTCAAAATCTTTACGTACATCGTAATTCCTTAAAGCATTGATCTGTGCATCAGCTTCATTGCTACTGATCTGACCATTTCTTTGCTGGTTTAAAAGTTCTACGACAGGCGAAACCGGCGGCCTGGAAAAAGTATTGCTGAGATCATTATCATAAAATCCTTTGGTGAACAGCATTTTCTCCACATCGATAAAATCCGAACTGCTCATTTGCGGCAGGTAATACAGGTCTGGTTTTGCGGTAAAAGTGAGGTTGCTGTTCAGGCTAACCTGTAAAGGCTGGTTAAATGATCCTTTTTTGGTGGAGATCACTATAACACCATTACCTGCCCTTACGCCCCAAATAGAAGCGGCAGCAGCATCTTTCAGTAGGGTAACGCTGGCCACATCATTAGGATTAATGTTATTGATATCGCCGTCATACGGAAAGTTATCGACTATCACCAGAGGTGATGTAGTCGCATACAGGGAACTGATTCCCCTGATCGTTAGTGAGCTCAGAGGATCGGCCCCGGTACGTTTATCGAAGAGCGTAGATGTGGTTATCCCGTCGAGTCTGGTCAGGACATCCGTTCCGGTGGCCCGATTAAATAATTCAGCATTGACCTTTTCAAAGGAGCCTGTTGCTCTCTCCCGTGGCAAGGTCTGGTAACCGGTGGAAACGGTAACCTCTTTCAATTCGGTATGCTCCTGTTGCAGATACACGATGAGCGAACTTTTGAGCGGCAAGCTGACGGATAAAGCTGTTTTCTTATAACCAATAAACGTAATGGTTAAATTACTCCGCTCTTTTAATCCTGGGATAGTAAAAACACCTGAACCATCAGTAGTATAGTTATTCCCTGTTTCTTTAACCAGTATGGTTGCTCCATTAAGCGGAAGGCTGTCTTTTACACTTAGTACTTTACCAATAATTAACGTTCCCTCCTGTGCAAAAACTCTTAATGTGATGAAAATAAAAATAAGTGGTAAATATCTTTTCATTTTGAAATGTGAATTGAGGACAATGATTAATTAGGAAATGATTGGGTAGAGGCTTTTGCATCAGAAAGGACAAAGAACTCCAGCTCCCGCATTTCTTCTTTCAAAATCAATCCATATTTGTAAAGGGCACGGTTGACCTCCGGAATATTGGCGAACGACTGTATTGGCAGGTGCATTTCTACATTTTCCTTGATTCCTGTTTCGTCAGTTGCTGGCATTCCGTTTGGAATTTCATTGAGCTCCCATATGACATTGGAAAGTGATCCGCCGGATAATACTTTGATTGAATCTTTACGATGTAGGGTATTTAAGGGTATGCTATTCGCCGTAGCCAGTAAATGAGTGTCCTTGTTAAAACGTTGTAGTACGAGGCATTTTACTTTTCTCTTTTCCATACGCCCGTTCATGTTGAAGAATCTATTTAGATCTTGCCTGATGATCTCCTTTAGCCGTACCGTTGAGGTACTGGAGGGCTGGACTGTTTCATAGCAAAAGTTATTTTTCTGCTTCCAGGGATTTCTATAGATTCCAGATGGCATTTGCAGTCGGGTTGTGTCCCTGATCTGTATCTGCATAAAAGTTTTAGGGAAGTAAAGCAGGTGATCCAGGGCAAGCATATACATCTGCAGAATAGGAAAATTGATAATATAGAATCGGAGCCTGTTGTTCAACGAATCTGTTACTGCGCCGAATTTCGGTGCGACCCCTTGTTTATAGCTATCTATTGCGCTATAGATTATAGTTTTTGAACTGTTTATCAAAGGCTGTTGGTAGTCATAAGCTATCACATCAGTTTTGACAGGCATATCCACCGTCTGATGATCCAACATGGCCTGCACATTTGCTTCGTTAACGTATTCTGGTTCGGTGATTCCTACAACCGTTCCATTTTCGTTGATCCATACCTCATGGGATAGGATGCGATGGGGAAATAACTTTTTAAGTTGGATGTCGTCTGTTACAATCGGCAATTGCATAGACCTGCCGATAGAGTTACGTTTTAAAAAAGCGGTTACGATATGTTGTTTTTCATAGGATACCGCTATAATCTCCAGTTTCCCATTAAACTTCTTTGCAAGTCTATCCATTTTAGGCATTGCCCTTATGCAGCTTCCGCAGTTAGTTGCCCAGAAGTCGAGTATGAGCAGCTTGCCTTTGAAGTCGGGTATTTTAGCAGTTTTCTTGGGGTAGTTAATGATGTTATTTAGGGTAATATCGGGTACTTGATCTCCTATTTGTAGGGCGGTTAGCGTAGGTTGGTCCTGGGCGTTTGCAGTTAATTTTAGGCAAAGCGTGGCCAGTACTATAAAAAGTATAGTTTTTTTCATGAAATTTTTTAGTTGAGTAGATTAAAGAATTAATCAAGTAAGACTCTGAAAAGGAAAACGGCAACCTGAAATTGACTATTAACTACTAAGCTGATCTTAGATTGCCGTTTGTCCTGATATTTATTCAGGAGCACAAATAATATTTTTCAACAAGCTTTTTAAGGAGAGATAATAATCTAAAAGAAAAATCAGCCTGCCGAACTTTGAGCAAGAAATTTTTAGTTTAAGTAAGAGCTTGTTCGGTGACTTCATCGTTTTGATTTTTATCAAAACCTCAAGCCAAATTGGAGAACTAAACTCCCGAGGGAGCCGGGTCACCATTGGATGTAATCCGCACGAGGGATCGCGTAGGACGATGCTGTTATTTAAACAGCTACTATTCGAAAATAGTACCAGGATACAAATTCCGCAAGTAGACCCG
Source organism: Mucilaginibacter sp. (assembly GCF_041660805.1). Taxonomy (GTDB): domain Bacteria; phylum Bacteroidota; class Bacteroidia; order Sphingobacteriales; family Sphingobacteriaceae; genus Mucilaginibacter. The sequence continues at coordinate 22,715 of NZ_JBAZVP010000028.1, forward strand.
GCGCCCTAAGAATATAGGGTTCCGGGTGCTCACTTCCTCTTGTATCCTTGAATTTCCTACGTTCGTGCGGATTTTGAGGTTCTTGTGAGCACCTCCATTAAATCAATGTCAGTGCCGCAAATTTATAACTTCGTATTTAAATCATTTAATTCATTGACAAGTACATATCAAAAATAAGTTAAAATTTATTAATAACAAATTTTAACTTACGAATAGTTCTTATTTATAGCTATAAAGTTAACATTTACACATATTAGGTAAGTAAATACTTAGTATGGCTAATTGGAATATTTCAAAAGAGGATAATGAAATCCCCATAGATCCTAATTTTGAGGATATACAGACATTATTCTTATCGGGAAAAATAAGCAAGATGTATCAATTGGTAAAACGAAGCCCAACTAAGGTTGCTAAATTATTGGGCATTAATTACGAGGCTTACCATAACAAATTATCTAATCCAGAAAAGTTTACGATATTCCATATTAATATTATGGCTTATGCCTTTCGGATTGATCCTAATATAATACATGATGTTATCCAGATAGAAATACAAGACAAGGTAAAAGCAAAAGTTAAAGATTTTGGAGAGCATAAATAATAAGTCGGGGCTTTGTAACGACAGAAGTATTATCAGATCAATTATCGTGTATTAGTCCTCGCCTGTCTTTTCCTATGGCGATTTCTCCCATGTATAGCCTCATCATCCACATCATCTTTGATGTCGACATGGATAGGGCTGATGAAATCTTCAAAAGACTGGCCTATGGTGGCAGAATATGGATGAATGCCTGGTGCTAAGTCCATATCGGTCTGATCATCGGTAAGGCTTGTATCTAAGTGTGTAGCTTCTTTTTGATTTTGGGTTTCCATCTGCATCCGCTCGGCCAGGCCGCCGTTTTTCTGCGCATTGGCATAGGCCATTGTATCTTTAAGTTGCCTGTCAAACTCAAATAATTCGTCAAACAACGTTTCACCACACTGTTTAAAAGCCACTCGATCAAACTGCCCCATCTTTTTAGAATGATCCTCATTCTTGCCTCTTGATGTATTCATTGGGCTAAGCTTGATTTTGTTGGTTGCGTCTTTCCTGCTTACAATGACTTGTACATGCATCTGCTCGCCCTCCTTGCGATCTCCCCGTTTTTTAATACCCTGCTTGACCTCTGGGTCATTATGGGCGTAGTAACGGTAGTTTTCCAGCTTCCCAAACCATACCAGATCTTCGTGGCTGTTAATACCCTCCCGTTTAAAATTCTGTGCGTAGGCATCCATCACCCTAACTGCAAACCCTTTCATCTGGTCTTTGGCACCATCCTCGCCATATTGCTTCTTTAAAAAAGCAATTTCTTTTTGGCTGGGGCTGATATTAAGCAGGAAGAATTTCGCATCGTCCTTACCCAACTTAGCGATATTGTTATCTATTGTCCGCATAGCCACGTATGGATCTATTCTGACCTGTTGCCCATTGAACCAATACTCGGGTTCATCCTTATTATAAATCCGGTTCTCTTTTTCCAGGTAATGAACCAGTCCGCTGCTGCTGTCTTTGTTAGCCGCTTCTTTACTATCGGTAATATTGATAAACATAAAGCCGATTCGTTATAATAACCTGATCTGCTCTTTCGTGATAGCGATCAGTTCATCTTTTTCCCTGCCCGATGTCATCATACCAAAAGCCTCCCTCGATCTGATATAACCATCCAGAATAAACAGGAACTGTTCTTTCAGGGTTTCCTTACTTTTCATAACCTTCAGGATCGCATCCATTACGCGGGCTACTTCCCCGAACGCTTTGGCATGGCTTTGCAGGTTATTTAACACATCCGCATTATGCATCAATACTTCGGAATTAAAGCGGTCGATGATCTTTCTCTGTGATTGGGAAACCCTATCCATCTCTGTTTTGATAGGAATGAGCAGCATATTTTCCTGTGCCTTAATAAAACCGATGTACTGCTGATGGTTCTTCATCAGCGCATTTTTTAAGAGTTCATCATTCAGGTCTATTGGATCTTTCTTGCTTTTATAAAAATAATCGACCATCTGAATAAAAACCTGGCGCTTTGTCCGCCCCAGTTTAAGGGCGATCTTTTCAAACTTCTGGTCCACCACAATGGGGTATCGTACTGATCTTACATTAATATCTTCCATCACTTCATTTCATTTGTTGGCATAAGGCTGTACAGACCTATATACCTTTATATATCTATACAGGATACTGCCAAGTATCCTGTTTTCTTCTTCTTTGCAGGTAAAAACGCGGTAAAGTATCCCCGGAGGATACGCAAAACCCCATTTGCAGCGCAAATGGCAAGCAAAGTAGGGCTCTGCCCAACTTCCGCTTGCTCCTTTGTGACGTCCTGAAATAAGTTTACACTTTTGAGAGAGATATCCGGTATGATCCTGCAATAGGTTTACAGTAGTGTAGTCATCCTGATATGAGTTTACAATATTACTCTTTTTACCAGTACTACGGTATGATGCTATGGTCGGACATTGGTTTCTCATCTCATTAATAATTAATTGTTGTTTGTTTGTCGTGTTGAAATGTGGGGAACGCGTAGCGTTGTCCACATTTCAATGCGTTTTTCTTTTTTTGCTTCTTTTTTTCTTTTTGCGGAACCTCCTTTTTATGTTGATAACTCCGCCGCCAGATCCGGCCTTCGCGTATAATAGTTCCTCCATAACTGATCGGGTTTCGCTTTCCCGGCATGGATCAGGTTCGGTGTCAGGTTACCCAGGCTCATGTGAGGCCGTTCGTCATTATACAGGTTAATCACAAAGTCAAGTACCTGTTTACCTTGTTCCAGGTCATCAACACTATAACTGCTCAGGTACTCATTCTTAATGATGCCGTTCAGGCGCTCCGCTATGGCATTGTCCCGGGGATCACTGCTCTCGGTCATGCTGATCTTGATCTCATGCTGGTCGAGCAGGATGACGTATTCATTAGAACAGTATTGCAGCCCCCTGTCTGAATGATGACAGAGAAACTCAACGTTGTCTGCGCCAGCCAGGGCCATTTCCAAAGCCTTTACTGTTTCTATAGCCAGCAGGTTATCAGCAAGATTGTACCCCAGTATCTTTTTGGAGTAAGCATCTGTTATAAAACTGATGTAAAGAAATTTATCATTGATCTTCCAATAGGTTATATCACTTACCCATAATCTGTTAGGCGCTGATGGCACAAAGCCTTTGATCAGGTTAGGGAACTTCCGGTACATGTGAAATGAATCAGTTGTTGAAATTCTCCGTTTGTATCTTTTCACCAGCAACCTGTGGGATGCCAAAAGATCGAATAAAGCATCGCGGCCCATTTTTATCTGATGCTCCAACAAGAAAGGCTGCATCATTTCATACAGCTTTCTCGTTCCCATATGGCGGTGATCTGTCCTCATTTGTACCACGTATTTTAATACCAGTTCTTTTTCAATGGTTAGGGTTTCGTTATGCCACCAGTGCTGATAATAAGCTTGCCTGGTTACTCCAAGTACTCGACAGACGCGTGCAAGGCTTGTATTTTTGTTTCTGTCTTTCATTTCATAGATCACTTGGTGTACGACTTTTTTCTGATATTGATCTTTAAGTCCCTTTCTGCGATCTCGATCATCAGCAGATAGGATTGTTCACGTAACTGGCTATCTTTTAGTTGAAGTTTCAATTGCTTTATCTCAGCGCTTTGTGCATCCTTTTCCGGCAGTTCTACCGGTGGGGATGTTTTGGGCTTTTCATCCATATAAAATGATATAGGTTTTTTCTTGACACTGTTCTCAATGTAACCTAATTGCCTCATGAACTTCAATATCTTACCCTTTTCCTTCACCTCCCCGGTGAACTCCTTCCAAACCTGCTGCTTCGGCCTGTTGCCAGCAAGAAAGGCCTGAATGATCGTGTGCTTCTGTTTCGTACTAAAAAATTGACTTGGTTTGCTTTTCGCTCTTGCTTTTTCTTCCATTTGTTTGTCCGTTTTTAGGTGTAAACCTATTTCAGGACAAGACACTTTTCTTCCAAGAAGAAAAGGACGTTTTGACTGTCGCACACTCCAAATCGCTGCTACAGGAAAGTTGATAGAGTTATTGCTGCTAAACTTCAAAAACGGACTTGAACAATTGCTCTGCAAAAAATTATTTGATTTGCGCATACAGGTTATTGCATTAGAGATGTCTTCGTTTTTAAAGTCTCTTGGAAATAGCGTTTCGCTATTGGGGGCGAAGCATTCATTGTGTGGGTTCATTTCGTATCTGGGTATCAACATATCTAACGATCTTTAGATCATGTGATCAACTGATCTTGCTATCCTTAGATCAAGTGATCAGCCGATCTATTATCATGCTTATCCTCTGGCCACTCAACCAGGCTGCCTTTTACCGGGTGATAAGATGGGTAATAACAGATGTACCCAAACGTTTCCAGTTCCTTTATACATTTATGATAGGTAGCGGTGGATGCGATCCGGCTATAGGACATTAGCAACTGTCGGCTAACCGGAAACGGGTTACTATACCCACTCCGTTGCCAGCAGACAAACAAAGCTGCATACATGCTTACGTGGGTAGCGAGCAGATGCGGATTCTTACCCATTTGCCTTACTCGCTCGGCATAGGCAGCCATTTCTTTTGTTTTAACTATTGGTTTCAATGTTTACCCCCTTCCAGTACTTTATGAATATCTTCCAGTTTGTAATACATCATGCCGCCAATCTTGGTATAGCTAAGTGTGCCATTGATACGCAGGTTTTGTAAAGTACCAGGGGAGATGTTCAATAGCTTTCTCACATCTTTGCTTTTTAACCATTGCTTGCTTTGTCCTTTCCCCGGCTGAAGAATAATTTCTATTTTTTCCAGGAGTCTTTTCTCGAATGCTTCCAGATCTTCTTTTGTAACTAATTCATTTGATGTCATTGTATTAAATTAATAGTAATCATGTGTCTCGCCACCCGCTACTTTATGAGAATGGCTTCCCCTAATCCGCAATTGCTTGAATTGCAGCTGCTTCTGCATAAATCAAATATAGAATATTGTTTTGATAAAATAAAATATGTCAAAACAAATGATTAATTTTGACCTGTTCAATCAGAAAGCAACTTCATTTGGTTTGCTTATTTTTGATTAAGCTTGATAAATCATAACCAATTACTTAAAAGCAGGGAACACCAAAAGCAATCAAATAGCATCAAAAAATATTTTTTAAAAAAGTGAATAAAATCAGTTACAAAACCTACCTGAATGACCGTCTGAAGCAGGTTGACTTTCACGGACAGCTTACATATCCTTTATATGTGCAGGTAACTTTTGAGCGGAAGACCATATTTTTTAAAAGTTATTATTTCGAGCTGTTCTCCAAATACAGGTATGGGATGGAGTTACCGGATGGGAGTGTTAAAGGGCCTGATATGGAACAAATCATCGAAAAGGAGAACGAAGTGATCCGTTTTGTCATTGATAAAATGAAGGATGGATTTTCATTGGAGGCCTTTAAAAAAAACTATGCTTTTTTCAGTAAAGATCTTTGTGACGTGACTGAATTCGATTTTGTCACTTTCCTGTACCTATTCTTTGATGATAAAGAAATGCCACACATGGCAGAACTAATAAAATGGGGTACCCTTCAATTGGTAACCTATGATCTGATCATGGATTTTAAAAAAGTACTTAAAATGGCCTTATATAATGAACTTATTGAACGAGCATTTGAAAAGGCACCGCCTTATCTGCAATTATATAGTTTTATGATGCACGCCAAAAAATGGCCGATGCTTTGCCTCACAGCTATGGAATGGGATAATATGGAAACGATTAGGTCTTTTAAGGAATATGTGGAATTACATTATCCAACATTGAAGTCCACAACTTTGATTGGGCAGGTGAATAATTGGCCGAAGTATAGAAGAAAGGTTTATTAAGGTTTTCAATAGAAAAAAACACAATCAAGCAGGTTGAAAGTCTCAGTATTTAAATCATGATAAACTTGGACTTACGAAACTAATTAATGGATAGGAATCTCTTATTGTGAGATTTCAACATTTTATAGATGCAGAGCATACTCTATTAATCAAAAAGAACGGAGAATTATACTTTTGACGAAATGGAGTTTATTCGTAGCTCTTCTACGATATAACCAATACCCCCTCGTGCATCCCTATTTTTTCCAGTTGAATAAATACATAAAACTGTTTTATCAGCATCATAATTCCGAGCTAGCATACTGAACGGCGGCGCATCGGCAATAAAAAACGTTTTCAAATTGATAACTAAATATTCATTTGGATCAACTTAGATATGTAAAGTAGTATAGCTTATTAACTTATAAAATTCACTAACCGCAGTTGCCTCATCGAGAATATTAACGTAGCAATACTCCTGCACCCTTCGTTCGTTACGCTTAAATTCAATAGAATACTTACTCTTTTTAGTTTCAAAAAGCTGTAGAGTATACTTTTGTGAATTATGTATCCCTGTCCAATTTGTTTGATCAATGGGTCGCCAGTCAATTCCAAATTTTATTTTTTGTATTGCTTGACGGAAGGCTAAGCAAGACATAAATCTTTTACTTCTATCCGGTTTCATAGCCTTGTTCACTATTTTTTTTACTGCATCTGGTATATGGTCTGAATACAGACGATCAGGGAATTTCTCTTTATTGATAGCTTTAAGTAATTGTTGTTTGTTTATGTAAGGAATATCCAAACTCACTAGATTATTTATCATTCGATAAAAGGTTATACCTAAAGAATAAATATCACTAAGCTCATCTTGCGCAGTGTTAGCGAGAACTTCTGGGGGCAAATGTGCATTATAACCTGCAAAATTAAATGCTTGGCCTTCCAGGCCAAAAGCTAAACCAAAGTCAGATAATTTGGCGCGCCAGTTGTCATTATATAAAATGTTACCTGGTTTGATATCTCGATGATGTATGTTTTGGCTGTGTGCGTGTTCCAATCCAAATAGTACATCAATGATGGTTTTACAGGTATCTTGTACGGAAACAAATTGTTTTTCCAACAAACCTTGAACACTCCCATTTTTTAAGTATTCAGTTGTGATACAAGGTAGTTTACGACCTTTAAATTCATAGACATCAACTTCTTTAACCTCGACAATGTGTGTGTGGCGACACATTTCAAGTATTTTTGCTTCATTAAAAGACTCAATAAATTCTTCAGCAGTGTACGCTTCTTCTAACATAATCACTTTCACTGCCCGTTCCGCATCGAGTAACGGATCAAGAACATGAAAGACAAAACCGAAATTCCCCTTGCCTAATGGGCCTATAACTGAGAATTTGCCTATCTCCGTTATCACTATTTTAACAGATTTAGAGCCATTAATGCTGTATCTCTCATCTTAGCATCCCAAGGATTTCCTGGAGATTTCAGTAACTGGTCAATATATTTTTGCAGGTCGGTACCTTTCGGTAGATTGAATTTGCTTGTTACAATAGAACTGGGAGACGTATGTTCAATCTTTATATTCGCTTTAGCACAAAGCAAATTTAATATAGCTTGCCCGTAAAAAACTTTGCTGACAAAATTGTGGTTAACGTTACTAATTGTCAGTTTATAAGTAGCAACCGATGGCTTTTCTCGATTAAGGATCAAACTTAATTCTGTCTCAAACCATTCGACTATTTCAGCAGTTGAATAATTTGTAGGAATACTTAATTTATGTTTAGTTTTTAGTGTCGGCTCAAGCTTTGTCCCATATAAAACGCATAAAAAAATTCCAGTAGTAGAAAAGGTAAAGGCTATAACCTCCATAATAGATTGATTGGTTTATAAAACTAATCAAATTTTATTTTACTATTTAGCACATTAACTAGATGATGATAGGTTTTATATCGTTTTATGGCAAACAGTAACTTATAATTAAGGAATTATTACTAGAAGATATGTGAGATTAAATTAAGCGTATGCGAATTTATTAAGATCCGCAAAACGATAAGTCATAGCTTGAATACTCACATTAAATACCTTTGCAAGTTCTTCTATTAGTCTCGTCTCAGTAAGTTCGCTAAATTTCTCTTTCTGCATTTCATTAATTAAAAACTCTTTGGGCATTAGAAGTGCTGCAGCAAAAGCATTGGCTTCTTGCTCATGTTGAAATTCTTTTGGGGAATATATTTTATTATAACGCCATTTTACAATGAAGTCCTTATCGACAAATAATTCCTTTGGCTTGTTTTTGTTAACATGCAAAACAAGATGGCCAAGCTCATGGGCAATAGTGAATCTCTGCCGGTTTTTGGGGTGCGTTGAATTATAGCCGATCGTACCTTTGTGCTCTTCGACGACTAATACGCCAGAAACCTCGTCGCCCAACTCATAAGGCACAACCGCAGCGCCCATGGTTTTGGCTATATGTTCTACTGAAACTGGTGCCTGGGTAATTTTGGCTTCCCGTAAAAGTTCGGAAACCTGTTGTTCTATTTTAATATAAAATGAACTGGTTAATGACATAAGTAATTGGTTCCTTATTTTTTATATTTTGAATATTTTAAAAAACCTTTCAAAATCTCTGCCCCTAAGTCCTTATCGGCTAATTGAGCAACTTCTTTGGTAATAGATTTTTCAGTTTTTAGGGTAATGTTCTTAGTAGTTATAACATATAAAGGAGCTAAAAACTCTCCCACGTTAATATTTAACAAGCCCGACAGTTCAAGCAAAGCATGTAACTGAATCTTTTGGGTTCCCTGTTCAAAATTAACAATAGATATCCTGGTTAAACCAAGATGATCGGCGACATCATCCTGAGTTAGGCCCGATTTTTTCCGAGCCGCACGGATCAGTTCACCAAGCTTCTTGTAAAAAATATCTTGATCTTCTTTATTAAGCACAAGTTAAACTATTTAATGCAAATATACAAATAATTAGTAAATAAAAATTACGTAAGCAGGAGTGACTATTTAGGCATGATAAAATTCTTAAAATGTAAATAATAATTTGGATGGTAACTTTTTTTGATGTATATTTGTATATGTTGTGATTGATATTAATTGAGGAAAAAGTATAGATCATAAAAAGAGCCAGATAGTAGACTACCCAGCTCAGTAATTTTTAGTAAGGTCAGACAGTTTTACATGCTGTCTTCATATTGATTTTAGCGATTCAAATATAAGCACCTGCTCTGAATTAACCAAGCAAAAGAGAAAAAACTCTTGATAGTTTACCTGAGGGTAAGTTTCATTTTTAAATTTTAACGCTGTAGAAAAGTAATTCAATCTTAACCTTTTGCGCAATTACCGCACGCTGTGCCATTAAGGTAATGCAACATCGGGTATTACGGCAATAAGCCAATCGTATCCATGGAATGGCTGCGCGCCATTCAAAACATTGTTAAACTAGCCTAGTGGGCCAAATTCTACACATTAAATTAAAATAAGAATGAAAAAAGTATATCTACACGGTGAAAACAACCGTGATGTTAAGGAGATTGAGGTTGCTGCCAACGCCGACCATAATCTGTTATTAGAATTATTCAAACGCGAGTTTCAAATCGCCGAGCACGTTGATGATTATACTTTGTTCTTTCAGGAGGATGAAATATTTCCTGACGGCACAGAGGTTAAACTGGAAGTGGAAATCATTCACCGAGGCCACTACCATGTACACCGCTGTAAAAAAATCAAAACAGAGGTTACATATAACGGTCAAACCGAAGATTTTGAATTTGTACCCTCTGCAACAGGTAATAAGGTTTTAAAAACCGTTATTTCAAAATTCAAAATTGCTCCGGCAGATGCAACCGATCTCCTTTTAAAGGTCAATGATGAAATAATATTCAAGGCAACGGACCATATCGGTTCATTTGTTGGTCATCACGATTGCAAGTTAAGTTTATTACTGGTTTCTGATAAATTGATCCAGGGATGAAAACGATGGACTTGTTAATGTTTGAAAAGCACATTAGCGAGTTTGAATTTCAACATGGTGTTGAATCAGGTATGTGGGGGCTTCAAACCGAAGCCCCCGCAATAACCTGGCCGTTCGTTACCATTTGGGTTCAAGCTTTAGCTACCTATTATCCTCCAGAAAAGTGCTACCTGAGATTTACATTAAATGATTATCCGCAAAGCGCGCCTACTGCATGCCCATGGGATATAGAAAACGGCACCATATTAACTGCTGGAATCTGGCCAAAAGGTTCGGCAAAATTAAACCCTGTTTTCAATCCAGCCTGGAATAATGCTACTGCACTGTACGCACCGTTTGACCGACTGGCAATACCGGGGCATGATGGGTGGAAAACACAATATCCTGAATACTATTGGCAATCGTCTTTTAAAATCACAGCCTATTTACAATTTATTCACCGTCTTTTAAATACCTAAATGGAGCAACAACAATTGAATATAGATTTTAAGCTTTGGGAAGACCTCATAAAGGAATTGAAATTACGGGGCCGTGGTATGAGAGAAAGTGGAGCATTTCTATTAGGCCCTTTATCAGAAAGAGAAATAACCCGCTACATATGTTACGATGATTTAGACCCGCATGCGCTTGATAGTGGCATTATCGTATTTGACAGTAAAGGGTTTACGCCGCTTTGGAAGTTCTGCAAAGATAACCAACTGAAAGTGTACGCCGATGTTCACACACACCCAGATGGCTGGACAGGGCAAAGTGGCGTCGATAAAGATAACCCTATGATTGTGCAGTCTGGTCATATCGCATTGATTATACCACGTTACTCACAAGTACCATTACAAGGCTTGGAAGGTGTAGGTGCCTACATATATTTAGGTAGTAAGAAATGGAAAACATTCGACGCTGCCGAAAACATTATTAATATTAAAATTGAAAAACATGGAATTATCAGAAAATACCTTCAACAGATTATCAATCGCTTTAATCGAAAAAAATGAATGTGGGCCCGGTGAAGCGCTTGACCAATTAGCAACCTACCAACTCGTCTTAAATTGTGGTGAAAAGATTAGAACCTCGTTACCATTACAAGCCGCATTATTAACGGCAATAAACTCGGCTGGGAGAGCTTTTTTAGGCGGTGTTTATTTAATTATACCGGATCAAGTGGAATGCCTTTTACCGTGGGCTGAAAAGAAAACTCTCAACGCTATAGCAATAGAACTTGGCGTTAAAGCTACAGACCGTCCATTAGATTATTTATTTACGCTGAATTTTGGGTTACCGGGTAATATAGATCAAAATATTATAGAGGTGGTTGCATCAGACTGGCAAGGCGGTGTTTTGGTTGACGGTGAAAATACGGACATATTAAATGAAGGAAAATTGCCCCTTGGCGGTATTTATGCAGGCGGTCTTGCAGTAGGGCTTGCTTTCATGAAAGTTTCAAAAATACACGTTCAAGGGTTAGATCACTCAACCGGGCTTTCTTTATGGCGTCCTGATCTTAATTGGTTGGCGGAGGATGCTGCAGGCCCAGATTCGGTAACAATACCATCAAATATTTGGATATTGGGTTTGGGGCATTTAGGCCAGGCTTACTTATGGGCGTTAGGTTTACTTCCTTATAACGATAGCAAACTCGTTGATATTTACCTCCAGGATTTTGACAAGGTAGTAGCAGCAAATATGAGCGCAGGTTTGCTTTGTGTTATAAGGGATGTTGGACGTTATAAAACCAGGGTTTGTAGTGATTGGCTTGAAGCAAGGAAGATACAGACACACATTGTAGAACGTAAATTTAATAAAAATACAATGCGCGAAGAAGAAGAACCTTATGTCGCTTTATGTGGATTTGACAATGCCTATTCAAGAACCTTACTTGAAAAGGCCGGTTTCGATTTTGTTGTTGAAGCGGCTTTAGGGGATGATGTCAATAATTTTGATAAAATTATGTTACACACTTTTCCAAGTGCCATACATTCTGCCGAAAAAATATGGGACGGCCTACCTTCTAATTTTCTTCCCAAAGAAAAAGTATTAAAAGCGCTGACTACGGATAATGAAAAAGAATGTGGTATTTTAGAATTAACAATTGCCGGTAAGGCGGTATCAGGATCTTTTGTAGGAGCTTGTGCTGGGGCTTTAGTTATTGCAGAACTTATAAAGGCTCGTAACCAAGGTATAAAGACCGATAAAATTGTAAGCCAGTTGCGCTTTACTAAGCACACTCAGACAGTCGGTGATGGTAGTATATATCTAACAGAGTTAGGCAGGAGCCGTAGCCAAAATATCCAACCCGTAACTTTGCAAAATGAGTAAATCAACCAACTATTATTACATAGCTCAAATCACCTCGAAACTTCCCAGATATCAAAGATTAGTTCTGAACTTAACAACAGGATAAATATCAATAAACAAGTTATTAAAACACTTTAGCTTAAGCTTAACAATGTCTTTAGGTGGATATTCCCAAAGATTGATTATGTTTATTAAATAATACCTAAGCAATATGAGCTATCACGATCCTTACAAGCATATTAAATATTTACGTCAATCATTATCGCAAGATAAAAAACCAATGGGGTTTTTTATCTCTGCCGGTTGTCCACTTTCAGTTTCCATGCCCAATGGCCAGTGGCCACTTATTCCAGATGTAGAAAGACTAACTAAACATATTCATTTAGAACTAAAATCAAAAGATGGTGAAGTGAAAAATAAATATGATTTGCTATTAGATGAGTTATCAAAAGCAAAGAAAAACGTCAATAACATTGAAGATATTTTGAGTTTCATAAGAGGTCTTAAAGAAGTTTCATTTGGCAATACGGTTAGAGGATTTAGCGAAGACGATTTAATAGAACTAGAAAAAAATATTTGTGCCAAAATCGTGATTAAAATTGATGTTGCATTACCAGACAATCAATCCCCCTACCATAAAATAGCAACATGGATTAGCTCAATTGACAGAGAAAGGCCTGTCGAAGTATTTACTACAAATTATGATTTACTAATAGAACAGGCATTTGAAGAAATTTCTGTTCCTTATTTTGACGGCTTTGTAGGCTCCAGGCAATCATTTTTTGATCTAAGAGCATTAGAAGATAACTTAATCCCCAAGCACTGGACACGATTATGGAAAATACATGGGTCAATTAATTGGTTTCAAAAGACCAATAGAGAGGTTTTTAGATCAAGTCAGACTAAAGAAGTCGGAGCCTCATATTTAATATACCCATCTCATTTAAAATATGAGCAAAGTAGAAAAATGCCTTATCTGGCATTAATAGACCAACTAAATAGGTTTCTTCGACAAACATCTTCCTTACTAATAATTAGTGGGTATTCATTTAATGACTTTCATTTGAATGATACTGTTCTAAACGCGTTAAAAGGCAATCCAACAACGATGGTGATTGCTTTATTATTCGATACATTTATGGTTAAAAATGAAGAGGGTAATTCAGTCTACAGATACCCGCACGCAGTAAAATTAGCGGCAAAGCGATCAAATCTTGCTCTTTGGTGTTATGATGAGGCCATGATTGGTACTGTTCAAGGTAAGTGGAAAATCATGAAAGATGTTGACGAAGAGGAAAATTTAGGTGGGTGTATCGTAACTTTATCAGAAAAAAAGAAAAATCCAGACGGTAGCGATTCTGATGAAGATATAATAAAACACCAATTACAATTAGGAAACTTTGCAAAACTCGGCGATTTCCTCCAGGCACTTACAGGTTATAATTTGACTGCAGAAGATGAAAGATAAATCTACTTATCTCGGAACGGTACAAGACGTAAGCGGAACTACAGTGCGTATTACTTTAATGAATGAATCACTTTCTGGATTAGCATATGTTAATGGAGAAGGATTTAGAATTGGGCAAATTGGTAGTTTTATTAAAATTCCTATTGGATATATTGATTTATTTGGGATCGTTACCCAAGTGGGTGCAAGTGCAGTACCCGAAAATCAAGTAGCTTCTCAACCATATGGTAATCGTTGGATGACTATTCAGTTAATTGGAGAGGGACAAAGAAATGGTCAATTTCAAAGAGGAATTTCTCAATACCCAACGGTAAGTGATGAAGTACATTTAGTTTCTGAAAAGGATTTACAAAGAATATATGGACAGCCGGACCGACCTTACTTTGTTAAAGTAGGTCACATTGCGGGTGCTGAATCTATTCCTGCCTTAGTAGATATTAATAAATTAATTACCCGGCATTCAGCAATAGTTGGAACAACAGGTTCTGGAAAATCAACCACGGTGTCAAGTCTATTGAATGCCCTATCTGATCCAAAACGATATCCTTCATCCAGGATTATTGTATTCGATATACATGGGGAATACGCCCAAGCATTAAAGGATAGAGCAAATATCTTCAAAGTTAATCCCGATAAGACGGCGGGTAGCTATGAAAAAGAATTATTTATTCCTTTTTGGGCATTGAGTTTTGAAGAGCTCTGCGCTATGACATTCGGTTCATTCAACAATGAAAAGGACGAAAATATAGTTTTAGAAAGAATTTTATTGAAAAAGCTGGAGAGTATCAAAAAGTATGAAAAAAGTGGTATAGACCCGGATTACCTCAATATTGATTCCCCCATTGCGTTTAGCCTCAATCAACTTTGGTCTGAATTGTTTATTGATTGTTTTGCCACTTATTATTCTAAAAATGAGGGCTCTCCTTTAGATAATTTGGCATACGAAAGAGATAGCGATGGAAATGAACTAAAAGGCGATGTAGAAAAAGGTGTTCCCCCGATATTCCGAAAGCCTAAAAATGAAAAAGAGGATAATGAAAAAATCAATTATCTACCAGGATCAAATGCACTTAACATTGGTCAGCAATTATTGTCTTTAGGTGCTAAACTTAGAGTTCCACGATTTAATTTCCTATTTAAGCCTGGTGAATGGACGCCAGAGGCAGATGGTAAAACCGAAAAGGATTTGGATATATTGCTAAAAGAATGGATTGGAAGTAGTAAACCAATAACCATTTTAGATTTATCCGGTGTCCCTATTAGTATATTGAATACTATTATTGGTGTTTTATTGCGAATTTTGTACGAGGGATTATTTTGGGCAAGGAACTTATCGCAAGGAGGCAAACATAGACCACTTTTGTTAGTAATGGAAGAAGCTCATAATTACCTGAATAATGATGGCAGTGCATTACGAATAGTGCAAAAAATAGTAAAAGAAGGCCGTAAATATGGTATTGGAGCAATGATCGTCAGTCAGCGACCTTCAGAAGTAAACTCTACAATTCTTTCACAATGTGGAACATTCTTTGCCATGCGTTTGGCTAATGCTACAGACCGAGGACATATTACAAGTGCTGTTTCTGATAATCTTGAAGGTCTTACTGGTATGCTACCCATATTAAAAACAGGAGAAGCAATTATATTAGGAGAAGCTGTAAAGCTACCGATGCGCACTTTAATCGAAGCTCCTCCAAAAGACAGAAGGCCAGACAGTCAAGATCCTGTTATATACGATGAAGCAGAAATAGATGATTCTATGCAACCTGGTGGTTGGGGAATACCTACCGAAGCTGACCCGAATTATGCGGAGTTTATCGAAACATGGAGGGCGCAGCATCCTACAGTTAAAAGAGTATTTAAGTCATAAATTAGAAATCACATAATGAAAAGAACAAATGTAAGCTCATCAAATATTGCCTCAATCGGGTATGATGAAAGAACTGAAACGCTTGAAGTTGAGTTTTTAAACGGAGGTGTTTACCAATATTTTGATGTGCCTAAACATATTTACAATGAAATGATGGGCGCTTCTTCTCATGGGCAGTACTTAGCACAGAATATTAAAGGTAGATACCGTTATTCAAAAGTTTAATTTTGATGATAAAACTTAACCAACAGCTAAAGAGAGTTGAAATTGATTCATTTGAAATTGAAAACTCGATTGTTTTCAATTATTTTGACAATCTTCCTGCCTCTGAAAGAAACGACAGGTTATTGAGAGCAATTTATATTGGCGTATTAGCCTTAATGGAAGATCGAATTTCTGCTTTTTTGTCAAAAACATCTAATGAATTAGGAACAGAACTAGAAAGTTTAAAGATGATATTCGAGATGAAAAAAGAGCTCTTTTATAAATCTGCAGTGAAGGGCTCTTTGGCTGAGGAAGATATTGCCTATTTTCTCAATAATTACTTTACGGAAAAAAAGCTAAGAGATAAAGCCATCCTTATAGGTAATACTGCCGGTATCCTACCACAAAACAAAACAGGTGATATTATTTGTGAAATAGATGGTTTAAGTGACTTTAAAATTGCGATAGAATGCAAATTTGATAAAAGTATTAAGCTCGGAGATATAGAAAACAAAGAAATTTTTACCAAAAAGACCGATACGGCCTGGAGTCAATTGATAGAAGCCCAAGCTAATAGAGAGGCAAAGGTCAGCATAATTGTATTCGATATTTCCTTGATCGATATTTCCATCATCCGGCAATTTGATAACGTCGGATATATCCCAGGTGTTGGATTAATCGCTATTATTAATTCTCAGGTTGGCGATTATTCAAATCTTGCTATCGCATATATGTTAGCAAGAGATATTGCTGTTAATTCTAAAGTTACTGACCTTGATAAAGACTTGTTAATGGTATTGGTAAATCGGATAATCAAAGACCTCAATGAAATTTTGTCTATTAAAACGCTTGTTGAAAGTAATATTGAAAACAATAAATCTATTCTTAAGCAATTAGAAAAAAATATACTTTTAATGGACTTTAATAGGCAATATTTAAAGAAGTTCTTACAAGATGGCACATTAACCAAAAGTGACCTTTTGAGATACTATCAGGGGGATGATATAAAAGATAAATTTAGAATTATAGAAAAAGATATCGAGGAAAATTATTAAATCATAATGCTTTTTTTAGTTTACTTTGAAAATATTAATTACTTTAAATTTTTACTTTAAAAAAAGTTTAGACGCAATTTATTTTTATCATGTTTTATAAATTCTTACCTTTAACTAAGATTTGCATCAAAAATAAAGATGGTGAGCTAGCGGTGAGCCGAGATAGCGGAACATTGTAAGATATTGAATATAAGATCGATAGGAAGGCAATTATATTCTCCTACGCTAGCTACTTCTGGCCCTCCGCTTTAGATCAACAGGATCTCATTTTTCGTCAATTTGAATATTTTTTTTGAACATATTGGGACCCAAAGGTTGTCCGAGCCATCTTGCTATTCCATTATGGAAGAGCAAACATTAACCTTTTGGTTAATAATTGACGGTTATAAAGTCAAAGATTCAAACGCATAATTGTTCAGTAAAGCACTGCAATCACTTAAGGAGGTTATCACAATTTGTGATAACCTCAAAACAACGTAATCACTTTAATTAAGTAAAGTGCTTTGATGTCGCAAATTGCGACATCAAGGATTCAAATTCTGTTTCATCGGTTTAGCCGCGTTAATTCATTCAAGTTTGGAGTTGTCTAATTATTCCGTCGACGCTAATGGATTGCGCCACCTATATCTAATGATTTTGTCTATAAGTTATCCGGTTTATAGCCGATTCGTTTTCGTTCTTGCGGTTCTACCTTTTTGTCAATCAATTCATCTAGGTATCGAAATACTATTTCCATATTTTTATCCTGACTGTTGATCTTGGATTTAATTTTTTCGATTTCGAGTCTCAATTCCGTATTGTCGAAAAGCATTTGGCGAATCTTCGTAAAGATCCTCATTACTTGAATATTTACTTCTATCGCCCTGTCGCTGTTAAGAACACTCGAAAGCATAAGAACACCATGCTCAGTAAAGACAAACGGCAATACCCTTCGCCCTCCGCGCCCTTTCTTTGACATCACAAATTGTGATGTCAAAGATGAATATTCATTTTCCGAAAGCTGAAACATGAAGTCAGGCGGGAATCGTTTTAGATTTCTATTTACTGATTGATTTAAAACACGTGTTTCAATATTGTATAATTCCGCCAAATCACTTGCCAGCATTGTTTTATGCCCACGGATATAATAGATTTTATTCATGATGATTTCATCAGGTATCAATTGGTTTTCCATTTTTTTAGATTGAAAGGATAAGATGGGAATAAACTCTATAAGGTGCCATTTTGCCACCTTATAGAGCTGTAATTATTAAACGGTTAGATATTTCTGTTTAAGAGATGCCATATCCTGGCTTACTTTTAAGTCCAGGATTTTAGCATAGTGCTGGGTGGTTTTGATATTGGTATGCCCTAACATTTTGCTGACCGTTTCTATCGGTACACTATTGGATAGGGTAACAGTTGTGGCAAACGTGTGCCTCGCCAGGTGAAACGTCAAGTGTTTAACGACATCCGATAGGTCAGCTATTTCTTTAAGGTAAGCATTCATTTTTTGATTACTCAACACAGGTAATAGCAACCCTTTATTTTCACATTGGGGATGATCCTGATAGCGGTTTAATATTGTTAAAGCTACAGGGAGCAGCGGTCGGGAAGATGTATCGGTTTTTTGACGACTGGTAAATATCCACTGTTCGCCATCCATGCCAATGCCGATCTCATTTCGTTTCAGCTTCTTTACATCGGCGTAGGACAAACCTGTGTAACAGCAAAAAACAAAAATATCTCTTACTTGCTTCAAGCGTTCAATCGTAATCTTTGGGGATGTCGTAATATTATCAAGTTCCTGCTGCGTAAGGAAAGTGCGCTCCTTTGCCTTAGCAGTAGATTTAAAATTGATGAATGGATTTTGCTTTAGCCAGCCATTAGCAATACAGTGATTAGCTATTTTTTTAAGATGTTTAATGTACTTGGCAGCAGATACACCGGTAATTTTACAATCTGCTTTCAGGTAAAACTCAAATCCAGTAATAAAGGCATAGTTTAATTGACTAATCTCTATATCTGTTTTGCCATATTTCTTTTGCAGGAAGCCGGTAAGGTGTTTTTCAGACGTATTGTATCCTTTTAATGTATTCGCTTCAAACCCATTACCAATCAATGCCTTTACTTTGGCATTATGTTCAGCAAACAGTTGCATCAGATAGCGGCTCTTTTCTGTTTTTCCTGTGAATTGGTTTTGTAGGCTTTCAGTGGTGATACGCTGGTTTGCATCAATCAGCACCTGGTGCGCATTTCTAACTTTGGTTAGCAGGCTGTCCAGATAATTGTTAAGCGATTTGATCTCTTCTTTTGCGCCGATGGCTCGACCCGCATGGCTGTTCCATTTGGCCGGATCACATTCACGTCCGGCAGACATTTCTACGCGTTTACCATCTACGGTAATGCGCATGTAGACGGCCATAGGGCCTCCTTTGTAGTTTTTTTGCTTTCTCAGGTAAAAAAGCAGGTGGAAATTACTTTTCATAATTACAAGCTTAAAAGTGAAACAAAAGTAAGTTTGTAGCCTGCTATTATCAAGATGTTTAACGATTGAACATCTTGATAATCAATTAATTATAAGTAATTCGGTGCGTAGCATTTTTTCATTTAGGTACGCACCGAATTTGCGTCTTTTTTGTTGCAATTTGGTGCATAAAATGGTGTTTTGATAGAAACAAAAAAACCTGCAATCATTTGATTTGCAGGTTTTTAGCATCTTTCGATATTGTTTTAAGTAGCCCGTAGGGGAATCGAACCCCTGTTTCTAGAATGAAAATCTAACGTCCTAACCCCTAGACGAACGGGCCATTTTACGAGGTTTAAAATTAAGATATTATCCTTTTTTTAAACTACGTTCCCTTATTTTGGGATTGCAAAGATAAACGTTTCATTAGAATATTAAAATATTCTTTTAAAAAAATTTATTGTGCCTTTTTTTACTCCCTGTTGCACAATATAGGCACACATAAATCATTTTATTTACAAGCAAACAAAAAATTAATTTTCCTATTATAATTCCGGAATTGATACGATATCTTTATACAATATAATCATCCTCTTACCTATGAAAGCAATTTGGAACAACCAGGTTATTGCCGAAAGTGATGATACCATTGTTGTTGAAAATAACCACTACTGCCCAATGGAAGGGAGTAAAAGTAACCCAACAATATGAAGCAATACGATGCGATAATAATTGGTTCGGGGCAGGCGGGCGTACCACTGTCAAAAAAATTAGCCAATGCAGGCAAAAAAACTTTACTTATAGAGAAAAGTGTTGTAGGTGGTACCTGCATAAACGATGGCTGCACACCCACCAAAACCATGATAGCAAGCGCACGAATAGCTTATTTAGCAGGGCTTTGTAATGACATGGGTATTACCATAAAAGGCTATAAGGTTGATTTGGCCCAAGTTAAAAAGCGAAAGGATGGGATTGTTAAGCAATTTCGGGAGGGTGCTCAAAGTTCAATTGAGAAAACCCCAAACCTCGACCTTGTTTTTGGCGAAGCTGCATTTGAAAGTGCCAAAATCATTACCGTTAAATTAAAAAATGGCAAAACCAGCCAGGTCACTGCCGATCAAATTTTTATAAATACGGGCGCCAAAACCATCATCCCAAATGATATTGAAGGTATTAATGAGATAGACTATCTGACATCTCATTCTATTTTAGAACTGGATAAGGTTCCTGAACACTTGCTTATTATTGGTGGTAATTACATCGGACTGGAATTTGGCCAGATGTTCCACAGATTTGGCAGCAAGGTAACCGTACTGGAAAAATCACAGCAATTGTTATTTCGTGAGGATGAAGATATCTCGGCAGAGATTACCCGCGTATTAAAAGACGAGGGCATGAAAATTTATACCAATGCCAAAACCACCAAATTTAAACAGAAAGAAAAAGGCAAAATAACCGCTACTGTACAAGTAGCCGGCGAAGAGATAAAGATCAAATGTACGCACGTACTGATAGCCATTGGCCGTGCACCACAAACAGCTACACTTGGCTTAGAAAAGGCTGGCATTAAAACAGGCAAAAAGGGAGAGATATTGGTTAACACAAAGCTGCAAACCAATGTAAAAGGCATTTATGCTTTGGGCGATGTAAATGGCGGCCCTGCTTTTACACACATTTCTTATAACGATTACATCATTGTTTACCGCAACCTGATAGAAAAACAAAACCTGAGCACCAGGAACAGGCCTATACCTTACTGCATGTTTACAGACCCTGAACTGGGCCGCGTAGGTATTACCGAAAAAGAAGCAAGAGAAAAGGGACTGAATATAAAAGTGGCTAAGCTGCCAATGTCGCGCGTGGCAAGGGCTCTTGAAACCGGCGATACACGTGGCTTAATGAAAGCCGTTGTTGATGCGGATACCAAAAAGATCTTAGGCGTTGCCGTTGTTGGCGTTGAGGGCGGCGAGATCATGACGGTACTGCAGATGGCCATGATGGGCGGGATTACTTATGATAAGATCCGCTATTGTGTGTTTGCCCACCCCACCTACTCCGAATCATTAAATAACCTTTTTATGACTTTGGAGGACTAATTACCGGCATGATAAAAGTTGAGCACCTGGTTAAAACATACGGCAACATAAAGGCGGTTAATGATATCTCCTTTGAGGTGGAGAAGGGCGAAACCATGGTGCTGCTTGGTACCAGCGGCTGCGGTAAAACTACTACCCTTAAAATGCTTAACAGGTTGATAGAACCCGACAGCGGAAGCATCTCTATCGACGGAAAAAATATATTAGAGCAACCGTCCGAGCTTTTGAGACGGGGGATTGGTTATGTTTTACAAAACAACGGCTTGTTCCCCCATTATACCGTTGCCGAAAACATTGGAGTTGTCCCTAACCTTCTAAAATGGGACAAGGCCAAAACTCAAAAAAGGGTTGACGAGTTATTGGAAAAACTCCATCTGACCAAAGACTATCTAAATGCCTACCCAACCGAGCTAAGCGGCGGCCAGCAACAAAGGATTGGTTTGGCAAGGGCATTAGTGGCCAACCCACCTGTATTGCTCATGGATGAACCTTTTGGAGCACTGGATAATGTTACCCGCTCCAAAATACATGGTGAATTTAAAGCACTTGATGAGCTAAAACGCAAAACCATTATCATGGTAACGCACGATGTACAGGAAGCCTTTGAACTGGCAGATAGGATCGCTTTAATGGATAAGGGGAAAATTGTGCAGATAGGCACACCTGCCGAACTGCTGTTTAATCCTGTAAATGATTTTGTAAGCGGGTTTCTTAAAGACCAGCGACTGCAACTGGAATTTAAGTCGATAAAGCTAACCGACATATGGGAGCACTTACCGGAAGCCGGCAAAAAAACAAATACATCCTCTCTATCTGCCGAAACCGGGGTTTGGGATGTGCTGGAAAGCTTTAAGTTCTATCCAAAAGAAACGGTTAACATCCATAATCAGCAAAATAAAGAGTTTAAGAGCATTACGTTTGAACAACTGATGCTGGCATTTTCAAAATACAAAAACCTGCAGCCGCATGAATGAGCAACAGCAAACCTTGTTTCAGTTCATGAGCCAGCAGGCAGATAAGCTGGGCATGCAAACGCTGCAGCACATAGGCCTTACATTTATATCGTTGTTTATTGCTGTACTAATTGGCCTGCCCATCGGTATTTATATCACCCGTAAAAAGAGTTTATCGGGCCTTGTTTTAGGTATAGCAGGTGTGTTGCAAACTATCCCAAGCATAGCATTGCTTGGCTTCATGATCCCTCTTTTAGGCATAGGCGCAAAACCGGCTATAGTGGCGCTGCTGCTTTATGCTTTACTCCCAATTATTCGCAATACCTACACAGGTATAACCGGGGTTGATGCCGCTGTTAAAGAAGCCGCGGTTGCTATGGGGATGAACAAGTGGCAGGTATTGTTTAAAGTAGAGCTGCCTTTGGCTATGCCGGTAATATTGGCAGGTATCCGCACGGCTACTGTTATTAACGTAGGTGTGGCTACCCTTGCATCATACATTGCCGCGGGTGGTTTGGGTGAATTTATTTTCGGCGGCATCTCCCTCAATAACACTAACATGATACTGGCGGGGGCAATACCGGCAGCGCTGCTGGCCATTATATTTGATTTCCTGTTGTCTCTGGTTCAAAAACTGAATTTTAAAAAAATAAAAGGCGCGGTTAAAGTGGCGCCCATCCTGCTAGTATTACTATCCTGCTTATACTTTATCCCGTCAGCCTATGGCGGCAAACTAACCGCTGGTTTTACACCCGAATTTATGGGCAGGCAGGATGGCAACCTGGGCCTGCAAAGCAAATACGGATTAAAGATCCATACCATAGTGATAAGCGATGCGGTAATGTACAAGGCAGCACAGGAAAAGGAATTGGATGTAATAAGTGGCTACTCTACCGATGGGCGACTGAAAGCCTACAATCTTGTAGTATTAGATGATGACAAAAAGATCTTCCCTCCTTATTACGCGGCACCAATAGTCCGTGTGGATGCTTTGGAAAAATTCCCCGACCTGGAAAAAACGCTTAACCTGTTATCGGGCACTATTACAGATTCTGTCATGACGGAGTTAAACTATAAAACCGATTATCTGCACCAAACACCCGAGCGGGTAGCTAAAGATTTTCTGGTGGCAAAAAAACTTTGGAAACCAGAGCGCGGCGGAAATGACGGGATTGTGCGCATAGGCTCAAAAATATTTGGTGAGCAATACATTTTGGCAAGCATGTATACCATGCTTATTAAAGGATACACCAATTATGATGTAAGCACCAAAACAGGCTTAGGTGGCACCAAAATTGTGTTTGATGCTATGACAAATGATCAGATTGATGTTTATCCGGAATACACCGGCACAGGCTTACTGGCCATATTGCAGGCACCGGCCAAAACGGTTAATACATTACAGGTGAGTAAAGATAGTACCTACAACTATGTGCAAAAAGAATTTTTAAAACGTTATAATATCAAATGGTTAAAACCAATAGGGTTTAATAATGCGTATGCACTAATGATGCGCGAAAAACAGGCAAAAGAGTTAAACATAAAAACAATTTCAAATCTTAAACGATATTTGGAAAGCAAGTAATACCAATGGATATAGCTGATTGTTATAAAAAAGTACGCCGCCGTACCGAAGAGATCTGCAGCCATCTGCAAACAGAAGATTATGTTGTGCAGCCTGTGGTTGATGTTAGTCCGCCTAAATGGCATATTGGGCACGTTACCTGGTTTTTTGAAACCTTTATTCTTAAACCCTACTTCATGGGCTATCAGGAATACAACCCC
Source organism: Mucilaginibacter sp. (assembly GCF_041660805.1). Classification (GTDB taxonomy): domain Bacteria; phylum Bacteroidota; class Bacteroidia; order Sphingobacteriales; family Sphingobacteriaceae; genus Mucilaginibacter. Next base: position 46,755 of record NZ_JBAZVP010000028.1, read on the forward strand.
GATTACAATTACGTATTTAACAGTTACTATGAAACGGTAGGTAACCGCGTTATCCGTACGGATAGGGGCAATTTAAGCAGGCCAACGGTTATTGAAATATACTCGTACCGTAAGTATGTTGATGACGCGATGGAAAATTTTCTGTCATGCAACGAATTGAGCGACGAGGTAAAAGAACTGATGATATTAGGCTTTAACCACGAGGAGCAGCACCAGGAGCTTTTACTAACCGATATCAAATACATATTAGGTAACAACCCGCTCTTCCCCGCCTATTCACATGATTATGTTTCGCCAAAGGCGGATGTGTTGGAAGATGCCGCGTTCATCAAAATAAATGAGGGTGTTTATGAAGTTGGCTTCGCCGGAGAAGGTTTTTGCTTTGACAATGAACTAAACCGCCACAAAGTTTATCTTAACGCTTTTGAGATAAGCCCTAATCTGGTAACCAATGCCGAATATCTGGAGTTTATTAATGATGGCGGCTATCACAATTTTCGCCACTGGCATGCTGCCGGCTGGGATTGGGTAAACACTAATAAAGTGGAAGCCCCTATGTACTGGCATAATATTGATGACGAGTGGTTCAATTACACTTATCACGGTTTACAGCCCATAACCATGCATGACCCGGCAACGCACATTAGCTATTATGAAGCTTATGCTTATGCCTCATGGAAAGGTATGCGCCTGCCCACCGAGTTTGAATGGGAAACCGCTGCAACCCAATTTCAATGGGGGCAACGCTGGGAGTGGACAGAAAGCGCTTACCTGCCCTATCCGGGTTTTGCAAAGGCACCCGGTGCAATTGGTGAGTATAACGGCAAATTTATGGTTGGCCAAAAGGTGCTCCGCGGGGCATCAGAAGTAACGTCGCCAAATCATAGCCGTGTCACTTATCGCAACTTTTTTCAGCCCGAGTTACGCTGGCAATTTACTGGCATACGTCTTGCTAAGTAATATCACAATATAATACCTATGGAGCCCACCACCACAGCAACACAACAAGGATCTTCGGCTAAGTCACAGGTCCTTACCGACAACCAATTTTACACCGACGTTATAGCCGGATTAACCTCCAGCCCCAAGCGTTTAAATTCAAAATATTTTTATGATGCCGTTGGCGATAAGCTCTTTCAGGACCTGATGAACTGCCCTGAATATTATCCCACCGACTGTGAGATGGAAATATTCACCAGTCGCACCGCTGAACTGGGCAAAGCTATAACAGCCGATGGTGACACTTTTGACCTGATAGAATTAGGTGCAGGCGATGCATCCAAATCATCGCACCTGCTAAGTTATTTAATAGATAAAAAAGCCGATTTTACATACCTTCCTATAGATATTTCAGGCAATGTAATATCCTATCTGAACATTACACTCCCGGTTACTTTGCCCGGCATAAAGATCACCGGCCTGCAGGGCGAATATTTTGATATGCTTAAAAAGGCAGCATCTATCTCCAATAACCGCAAAGTTGTCATGTTTCTGGGCTCTAATATTGGCAATATGCCGGTTGCCGAAGCCGAAGTATTTTGCAGGGAGCTCCGTAATAATCTTTCGCCCGGCGATATGGTACTGGTGGGTGTCGATTTGAAAAAGAATCCTAAAACCATACTGGCCGCGTATAATGACCAGGGCGGAATCACCAAAAAATTTAACCTGAATTTATTAGAACGCATTAACCGCGAGCTGCAAGGCAATTTCAATATCGGCCAGTTTGATCATTATGCTACATATGATCCGGAAAGCGGTGCCTGTAAGAGTTATCTGATAAGCCTCGTTGATCAGCAGGTGAAAATTGGGGAGGAAATAATCTCTTTTAAGAAAGATGAATATATCTACATGGAGATCTCTCAAAAGTATACTGTTGAACAAACCAGCAACATAGCCATAGCCGCTGGTTTTAAACCATTGAACCAGGTGTTTGATAGCAAGAACTGGTTTGTTGATGTTATTTGGATGGCGGATTGATCTGGATATTGGGTAGCTCCTACGGAGCAAAATAATTTATTCTTTTTGCTACAAAGCGGTAGCCCCGATGGGGCATTATAAAGCCAATGTCGTATTTATACAAGCTACACCATAGTTGCTACAAAGCGATAACCCCGATGGGGCCATCAATTTCAGGCTATTTAAATTGTATTCGTGTTTTGCTTTATTGGGTAGCTCCTATGGAGCAAAATAATTTATTCCTTGTTTTCTACAAAACAGTAGCCCAGATGGGGCATTATAAAGCCAATGTCGTATTGCTCCAAGTTGTACCGTAGGTACTAACGCTTTGTAGCAAATAGTTAATTCCTCTGCGTGCCGTAGGTACGCCCCCCCTTTGGAGTCTTTATTCCCTTTTACAAGCAACACTCTCATGGGTTATAACACCAACCAATTTGTGTGTGCTGTAGGCACAACAGCTTTGTAGAAATCAATTTTATATTTCCGCGTGCCGTAGGTACGCTTCCCCTCGTTTAGTTTATTAAAATCCTTTGTTGCACCTATTGTAATTAAGCCTATATTTATTCAAAAATACAAGCCTAATGACAGCCTCATCTTTACTCCTTTTCGTATTAGGATTTTTTGCCCTGATCGTTATATTTTCCTCATTTGTAACGGTTAAGCAAGGTACAATTGCCGTAATTACCATATTTGGTAAATACCAACGCATTCTTACACCGGGCCTAAACTTCAAAATTCCGTTAATTGAAAACATCTACTCTAAGATCTCCATCCAAAACCGGTCTGTCGAGCTGGAGTTTCAGGCGGTAACGTTTGACCAGGCCAATGTTTACTTTAAGGCCATGCTGCTATACTCTGTATTAGATCAGTCGGAAGAAGCTATTAAAAATGTGGCCTTTAAGTTTGTTGATGAACGTAACCTGATGCAGGCTTTGATCCGTACGGTTGAAGGTTCTATCCGCGCATTTGTAGCTACCAAACGCCAAAGCGAAGTGCTGATATTACGCCGTGATATTGTGGAACATGTAAAAGAACAGTTAGATACCATATTAGAAGGCTGGGGTTATCACCTGCAGGATCTGCAACTGAACGACATTACTTTCGATGATGTGATCATGAAATCAATGAGCCAGGTGGTGGCATCAAATAACCTTAAAGCCGCTGCCGAAAACGAAGGCCAGGCATTATTGATCACCAAAACAAAAGCTGCCGAAGCTGATGGTAACGCTATAAAAATATCTGCCGAAGCCGAGCGCCAGGCGGCACAGTTACGCGGGCAGGGTATCGCATTGTTCCGCGAGGAAGTGGCCAAGGGTATGACAATGGCTGCAAAAGAAATGCAGGGAGCTAAAATGGATACCTCTGTTATACTATTCACCATGTGGACAGAGTCTATCAAACACTTTGCAGAAAACTCAAAAGGCAACGTAATTTTCCTGGATGGCTCAACCGAGGGTATGCAGCGTACCATGAAAGAAATGATGAGCTTAAACCTTTTACATGTAGACCAAGTCAAAAAGTAAAATATTTACTTTACACCTGGTTTCATGATGTTAAAATTTTTAAGGGCCGCATGTGCGTGCACTTTGCTGCTTATTGCCGCATGTACCGTATCTGCGCAACCATTCAGGCGGTTAACTGTTGATGATTTCAGGAGCGCGCCTTTGGCAAACAGCCGTGGTGTGGTAGCCTATACCAATTGCAGCATCAACTTTAGCTACCAGGTATCGGTAAGCAATAATGTTTACCGCTTAAATTTTAATGTAAACCTTACCATTAACCATGACCGTTCATGGATTGACCGCTCACGGATTACATCAAGAGAATTATTGGCAGAAATATTAAAGCACGAGCAAGGCCATTATAACATTGCCTATCTGGAACAGCAGGAAGTAATAAGGACCGCCACCCGCACCCGTTTTACATCAAACTATAGGCAAGAGGCAATGAATATTTTTAACCGTATCGATGCCAAATACAAGCAATTGAACATTGATTATGATGAGGATACCCAGCATATGCAAAACCGCCAGCAGCAGCACAGCTGGGATGTTTATTTTAATAAAAGATTAGAATTTATGCCGCCAGAAAACGCAAATTTGTAGTTACATTTATCTTCAACACCTGCCAGTTAAAATCATACTTGCACATCTAAACATTATTACTGTAATTTTGAGCCATTATGCCCGCTCGTAATAAACTTTACTTTGCCTCAGATTTTCATTTGGGCGCCATAAGCTATGCTTCCTCGCGTGAGCGCGAAGACCGTATTGTACGTTGGCTGGACCTGATAAAGGATGATGCGGCCGAACTTTTTCTGATGGGCGATGTTTTTGATTTTTGGTTTGAATATTATACCGTTGTCCCCAAAGGTTATATCCGTTTTTTAGGCAAACTGGCACAACTGGCAGATGCCGGCACAAAGCTTTACTTTTTTAAAGGCAACCATGATATGTGGATGTTTGATTATTTTAAGAACGAGCTTAATGCCACTATTATAACCAATGAACTGGAAATTGAGCGCAGCGGCAAAAAGTTTTATCTGCACCACGGCGACGGACTGGGGCCTGGTGACACGGCTTATAAACTACTAAAAAAAATATTCCGCAGTTCAATATGCCAATGGCTTTTTGCCCGGATCCATCCTAATTTAGGTATAGGTATAGCCAATTACTGGTCAAGGCAAAGCCGTCTTGAAGGCGGCCGCACAGAACATTTAAGGGCCCATCAGCACGAGTGGCTGGTTAAATATTCAAACGAATTATTAAAAACCAGACATTACGATTACCTGATATTTGGGCACAGGCATTTGCCGCTTGATATTAAACTATCAGGCAATAGCCGCTATATAAATTTGGGCGAATGGGTAAACTATAACACCTACGCTGTTTTTGATGGCCAAAACCTGGATCTTAAGTACTTTGAAAAGGTACAGGAACCTGTTGCCGCCCTATAAATCTCTTTACAATTCGCTGTATTATTATATCCCTTAAATTGCGTATTTTTGCATGTTTTTATAAGTTCTTAAGTTCCGCGAAAACTAAACCTAATTGAATGAAAAACTTCTGTTTAGGTTGCAAACGGCACAAAGCTTGTAATACAAAGCGGAGATATAGTAACCTATTGAACCACTGTTATTGATTTTCAAAAAAGAAGATGTTAGAAAAATTAGAATTAATATTTCAACGCTGGAAAACCGTAGAAGGCGAACTAAGCAGCCCTGATGCCATGGCTGATATGAAGCGTTTTGCCCAGCTAAATAAAGAATATAAAGACCTTGCCAAAATTGTTGACCAGTATAATGTATACCGCAACATAATGAGCAATATTGATACCAATAAGGAAATTTTAGCCACCGAAAAAGATGATGAGTTTCGCGAGATGGCAAAAATGGAACTTGACGAACTGCTTGTAAAACAAGATGAAATAGAAGAGGTTATCCGCCTGATGCTTATACCAAAAGATCCGGAAGATTCTAAAAACGCCATTATTGAAATACGCGGCGGTACCGGCGGAGACGAAGCGGCATTATTTGCAGGCGATATGTACCGCATGTACATGCGCTATTGCGAAAAACGCGGTTGGAAAACTGAATTGGTAGACTATACCGAAGGTACATCCGGTGGTTATAAAGAAATTGTTTTTAACGTAATGGCCGAAGATGCTTATGGCAACTTCAAATATGAATCTGGCGTACACCGGGTACAGCGCGTACCTGATACCGAGACACAGGGCCGTGTGCATACATCAGCTGCATCGGTAGTAGTGTTGCCGGAGGTTGATGAGTTTGATATTGATCTGCAGGTAAGTGATATCCGTAAGGATCTGTTCTGTGCATCAGGTCCGGGCGGTCAGTCGGTAAATACAACCTATTCTGCCGTGCGTTTAACACACATCCCTACCGGTATTGTGGCACAATGCCAGGATCAAAAATCACAGCTAAAGAACTATGATAAGGCTTTAGGTGTATTACGTTCACGTGTTTACGAAATGGAGCTGCAAAAGCACCTGGAAGAAACATCTAAAAAACGTAAAACCATGGTTGCTACCGGCGATAGATCAGCCAAAGTGCGTACCTATAACTATCCGCAGGGGCGCTTAACCGAGCACCGCATTGGCTTAACCATTTATAATTTAACCGGTGTTATGAACGGCGATCTTCAGGAAATTATGGAAGCCCTGCAATTTGCAGAAAATGCCGAAAGATTAAAAGAAGGCACCGCGGCTTAATATTTAAATATATTATATAATTAATGCAAAAGGCACCCATTGGGTGCCTTTTGCATTAATAGAAATTGCCTTTTCATGTTAATTTCATATTACCCGGCTATTTTTGGTTTTGTATAGTTACACTCTCATACTATTATGCGTATAGTGTGTACTATTTATTTTTAACTGTATAAATTCTACATCTATGCTGGCAGTAAAGAAGTTAACAGGGAGCCCAACCATATTAGGGCGCGAAATACGTTTAATGGGAAACAGGTTCGAGATCAGCTTGGTTGCAAATGATCTTGCATGGGCAGATGAGCGCATTGACAGCGCCATTAATGAAATTAACCGGGTTGAAAAACTACTAAGCACCCTTACCGAAGACAGCAAGATCAACGAGATTAACCGCAATGCTGGTATTAAACCGGTTTATGTTGATGCCGAAATTTACCGTCTGATAGACCGGTCTATTCAAATATCTGAGCTTACTCACGGCACATTTGACATTAGCTATTGCGCTGCGCCTGTACAGGGTAAAACATCAAAAAATAAAGCAAATTTTACTGATTATAAAAACATTGTATTAGATGCAGCGGCACAAACCGTGTTTCTAAAAAGTAAAGACATGCGCATAGGTTTTAGCGCTATAAGCCGTGGTTACGCAGCAGACAGGGCTAAATATATTTTACAAATGCAGGATGTTAGCAGCGGCGTTATCAATGCCGGCGGCGACTTGCTAAGCTGGGGCCTGCAACCCGATAACACCCCCTGGACCATCGCGACAGCAGACCCACAGCAGGCCGGGCAGCCATATGCCAACATGAATATTAGCAACATGGCAGTAGCCACTTCTGTAAATGCCGGGCATATAGCTATAGATAGTAAAAACACACGTAATATTGATCCTGCAAGCGGTTTCCATGTTAGCGAAATAAAGAGTGTAAGTATTATTACACCCGGTGCAGAACTGGCTGATGCTATGGCAACCCCTATTATTGAAATGGGTATAAATGCCGGTTTATATTTAATAAATAAGTTAAACCAAATGGCATGCATCATCATTGATGATCATTCGCGCGTATACACATCAAAAGATATTAATCTCGTAGCCTAAGGCTTATAACTTATTGTATTTTTTTTTATTTTAACTTAGTTTCACTAAAATTTGGTGCACATTTACTTTGTATTAATTATTGATAATATAGCCTGCAAGTTGCCTGATATTTGCATAAATAATTAAGCATATTCTTTTCTCCTCTCAATGATAAAGTGGTTTTTGTATATTGTACTCTTAATGATATCCGTACCACGCTTGTCATTCGCTAACAATACTGTTCTTCGCAATCTTTTTAGTGATAGTAATATATCTCTGAATGCCAATTATGCGTTACAACGTGATACCGCTGTAACAAAAAACGCCAAACAGCGCCAGACCGAAGAAGACAAAAAGAAAATTAAGGAGATAGCCAAGGCTAAAAAATTGCCAAAGCCTGAAAAAGTTGAGGACGGGGGACCTAAAAAAATTAAACCTAAAAGGCAGCGCCGCCCTGATGGTTTAGAAAGGCCGCCGGAAATACCAAGAAGAAACAACAATTAAAATGATTAAAAAAGATATTAGTTATCAATGAGATACTTTGGTGTACTGCTTTTTATAATACTTTGCAACGTACTCAACGCGGCCCCGTTTAAACCTGGATCAATTGCGTACAGAAATAGTTATGCAGTGGCGGACACAGATACTATTGTCAAAAAAAATTCGGCATCGGCAGGTATAAGCTATGGCAGCGATGCGCTCTTCTTTGGCCGCACCGGCCCTATTAAGTATCCTTTTATGGCTGCCGATATGATCTTGAATTATAAATCGGGCTTTTTTGTATATGGCTCCGCTTTAAAGGTTTTAGGTTACAAGCCGGTGGTTGATGAGGTTGATGTTGGCGGTGGTTATTTTTACCGCTTATCTAAAAAATTCACAGGTACTATCAGCTATACCAGGTTCATTTTCAACAAGGAATCAGAGATCATCAAATCGGCATCATCAAACGATATTAACTTTAAAAACTCTTATGATTGGAAGTATCTTAAAACAAGTGTAATAGCCGATTACCTGTTTGGTAAATCATATGACTTTTTTACAACCATAAGCAATTCAAAATACTTTGAGAGTAATTTTAGCGTTTTTGATGACCAGGACTTTCTATCTATCAACCCAACATTTAATATAATACTTGGCACACAAAATTTTGTTCAACGATATTCAATAGATCATCAATACCAACTGGAAGCCGATAATATTTACATCCGCAATGAAAATGGGAAGCGTGCCCGTGCAAATGCCAGGTTTAATGTACTCAACTATAGCTTTAAATTACCATTAGCCTATAACCGGCCGCATTATACGTTAGAGGCATCGTGGAGATATTCCATGCCGGTAAATGTGGAGGGGACTTTAAAAAATCACCGGGAATCTTTCTTTAATTTTACCTTTTATTACGTTTTTTATTAACGCCTGAATGAATGTTTTAATTATAGAGGACGAAAAAGCCCTTGCTTATGAGATAGAGTTGTTTTTATCGAAAAATAATTTCATTTGCGAGGTGTGCTTTAATGGCAAATCAGCATCAGAAAAAATAGCCGTAAATCTTTATGATTTTATCCTGCTTGATCTTGGCTTGCCGGATTATGAAGGCCTTGATTTGCTGAAAGAGGCAAAAAAGAGTAACCCCGAAGCCGCATGCATTATTCTTACTGCCCGTGCAGAAGTTAACGACCGTGTTAAGGGATTAGACCTGGGCGCTGATGATTACCTGCCAAAGCCATTTTCTCTTTTGGAGCTGCAAAGTCGTATGCAGGCCATTACACGCAGAAAGTTTGGCATTGTTAATCATATTATTGAACTGGATGATTTTTTGGTAAACCTTACAGACCGCAACATAGTATACCAGGATACACCTGTTAACACTATCACTAAAAAGGAATTCGACCTGATAGCTTATTTGCTTTTAAATAAGAACCGTACCCTTACCCGCGGGCAATTGAGCGAACACATTTGGGGCAGTATTATTAATGATGATTATGACTCGAACTTTATTGATGCGCATATCAAGAACATTCGCAAAAAATTAAGTGTATTTGCCCCGGCAGACTGGCTGGAAACGGTACGCGGGCTAGGCTACCGGATAAAAACAAACGTTTAAGTATTTGAAACTTAAAACCAAACTTACGCTGTTTAATGCCATATCAAAATTGGTTATTGTAACCCTTTTTGTGTTGCTGCTGCCGTCTATAATTGAAAACATTAATAAAAACTATACCGATGGCCGCTTACTAAAGCAAAAGAACAAGCTTTTACAAATTGTTAAAGAACGCGGCATTAAAACTTATATCGAGGGAGGAGAAAGCTACGGTAGTTACCTTCCCCTTAAAGAAGAGTATATAAGCCTGGACACGGTTGAGGACGGCTACTTTTTAGATACTATACAAGATGAACAGCGCGCGGTTGAACGCGACACAATAGATTACCGTATTTTGAGCCATACTTTTGAGGTAGGCGGCAAAACATATTTATTGGAGATAGGTAAAAGTGTTGAAACTATAGGCGAAACCAGCGGGCCGCTACAAAACATAGCCCTTGAAATATTGCTGGGCATGGTGCTGCTCACCATTTTGGCCGATGTGCTATATGCCAATTACATTTTAAAACCGCTTAGCCTTATTATTAAAACCAAATTAATAGGCAATAAGTTCCCCAGCTTTACATTGTATAAGGAGGTTAAAACCAGCACTTCCGATTTTCAGCACCTGGATATTAGTATCCACCAAATGATAGAAGCTATTGAACAGGCTTTTCAAAAAGAGCGGGAGTTTATATCAAACGCGTCTCATGAGTTAATGACCCCTATATCTATCCTGCAATCAAAAATTGAGAACATGTTTGAGCAGGAAGATATTGCCGATGAATTAAAAGTGCGCATGCTGGAAATGCAAAAGATCCTGAACCGCTTAAAAAGCATCACTAAAACCTTGCTGCTGATATCACAGATAGAAAACGATCAATTTTTAAAAGAAGACAAAATATCTGTTAATACCCTATTGCAGGATGTATATGAGGAGATCTCCATCCGCCTGCAGGAGCGTAACATCAGCCTCGAAATATTAATAGCGGATGATGTAGAATTAATTAATGTAAATAAGTTTCTGCTTTTTAACCTGCTGTTTAACCTGGTAAATAATGCCATAAAATACAACCGCCAAAACGGTACAATAACAGTAACCGGCAAGTTAGAGAAGTATGGCTATAGCATTAATATAGCCGATACCGGCATTGGCATTGATGCCGAACAACTTCCTTATATCTTCGATAGGTTTAAAAAGATCCGTCAATCATTATTGCAGGATAGCTTTGGGCTCGGCCTGCCAATAGTAAAGTCTATAGCTGCATTTCATGATATTACCGTAACAGTAATTTCAGAAAAAGGCACAGGCAGTACCTTTACTTTACACATACCACACAAGCTAATTCAACCTGCCCGCCCTGTTTAATTGTACTAAATAGCAGGCAATCACAAAATACATGAAATTTATACGCATATTTTTAATGCGTTCATTTTCCTAAACATTAAAAAAATGTTGTTACAGTAGTATTATTTTTGCCAAATATCATTTATATATTAATAATATCTAATATTGAGTTTTGGCATTTACTTTGCAAATACATTATTATATACACACTATTTAAAAACATGAAAACTTTAAAAATAAGGATAGCTACGTTAAGTATCGCCATAGCATCAATAGGCATTTTGGGCGCAGGCTGTAATTCATTGACCAAAACGCAAAAAGGCGCTGCAATTGGCGCTGGTGCCGGTGGTACCATTGGTGCTATCATTGGTAAATCTGCCGGTAACACTGCATTAGGGGCAATTATTGGTGGTGCCGTTGGAGGTACTGCCGGTGCTTTTATTGGCCGTAATATGGATAGGCAGGCCGCCGAAATTAAATCTACCGTACCGGGTGCAACCGTAATTCGCGAAGGCGAAGGTATATTGGTTAAGTTTGATTCAGGTATATTATTTGATACTGATAAATCTGACTTAAAAGCTGCTGCACGTACTAACCTGCAAAATCTTTCAAAATCACTGGTAAACAACCCACAAACAAACATCCTGATTGTTGGCCATACTGATGATACCGGGTCTGATTCACACAACATGGATCTTTCTATAAGAAGGGCCGAATCTGTAAAGTCATACATAGCTGCAGGGAATGTGGCAAATTCACGATTGACAACTTCAGGAAAAGGCGAAACTGAACCTATTGCTGCTAACACTACTGTAGATGGCCGTTCACAAAACCGCCGTGTAGAGATAGTGATTGTTGCTAATGACCAGATGAAGAATCAGGCAAAAAACGCCGCCAATTAATAATTTAATAATAGATAGATAATAGTTTCATAAAGGCCTATGCTTTGCAGCATAGGCTTTTTTTTAGCCTCACTTAAATCCTCTCCAAAGGAGAGGACTTTTTAAATTTTACTCCCTCTCCTTTGGAGAGGGTTGGAGTGAGGCTTTAACAAGCGAAACAACGACTGGCAATAAAGTGGCGCTCTTAGCTTCTAATCTGTTTTTTGTACCTTTGCCGCATGGCATCCATCAAACCATCTGTACCTAAGGGCACCCGCGATTTCTCTCCTGCCGAAATGGCTAAACGTAATTTTATTTTTGATACCATTAAAGGTGTATTCAGGAAATACGGTTATCAGCAAATTGAGACCCCATCAATGGAGAACCTGAGCACCCTTACCGGTAAATATGGCGATGAAGGCGATAAGCTGATTTTTAAGATCTTGAACAGTGGCGATTTTTTAGCTAAAGCTGATGCTAACGCTCTTGTAAACCGCAACTCACAGCAAGCAACAAGTTCTATCTCCGAAAAAGCCCTCCGTTACGATCTTACAGTTCCCTTTGCGCGTTACGTTGTACAGCACCAAAACGAGATAACTTTTCCTTTCAAGCGTTTCCAGGTGCAGCCGGTTTGGCGTGCAGACAGGCCGCAGAAAGGTCGCTATCGTGAGTTTTACCAGTGCGATGCCGATGTGGTTGGTTCAGCTTCTTTGTTAAACGAAGCCGAATTTATAATGATATATGACGAAGCCTTAAGCCTTTTAGGTCTTAAAGATTTCACCATTAAAATAAACAATAGAAAAATACTATCGGGCATTGCCCAGATAATAGATAAAAGCGATAACATAATTGACCTGACCGTCGCCATAGATAAACTTGATAAGATTGGCATGGATGGCGTTATTAAAGAGCTGATGGAGAAGGGTTTTACCGAAGCCGACATCAATAAATTGCAGCCCGTTATTTTATTGGAAGGCAGCAACGATGAAAAGCTGGCCAGCCTGCGCCATGCGCTAAAAGATTCAGAAGTTGGCCTGCAGGGATGCGATGAGATCCAAACGGTGTTCAACTACATTGCAAACTGCAAGCTGAGAACTGCAAACCTGGAGCTCGACATTACCTTAGCCCGTGGCTTAAACTACTATACAGGCGCTATCTTCGAAGTAAAAACCAATGAAGTTGCCATGGGCAGTATAGGTGGCGGCGGCCGGTATGACGACCTTACCGGTATGTTTGGCTTAAAAGGATTAACCGGTGCCGGGATCTCTTTTGGTGCCGACCGGATCTATGATGTAATGGAAGAACTAAACCTTTTCCCGGCATCTGCAGAGCAAAGCACACAGGTACTAATTTGCTGCTTTGAGGCCGAGGGCGAAACTTACGCCCTGCCGCTATTACAAAAATTGCGTAATCAAAATATTAACTCGGAACTGTATCCGGCAGGAGCTAAGATCAAAAAGCAGATGGAGTACGCCAATAACAAACAGATCCCGTACACTATTCTTATTGGCAGCGACGAGATGCAAAGCGGCCTGCTAACTTTCAAGAACATGGAAAGCGGAGAGCAGGAGAAATTAAGCGTGGAAGATATTTTAGGAAGAATAACTAAATAGTTTATTAAGCGGGCACTAATTAAGGAATACCGTAAAGGTTGACCCCTTACCGGCCTCGCTTGTTACCGCTATACTACCGCCGAACGATTCAACCTGGTTTTTAGTGATAAAAAGCCCCATACCTTTAGCATCCCGGTTACCGTGGAAGGTTTTATACATGCCAAATAACTGGTCGCCGTGTTTATTAAGGTCAATACCAATTCCGTTATCAGCAATAATAAACCCATGCTTGCCGCCCGGCGTGTTAAAATAGCTGACAACTATCTTAGGTTTATTTGTTAATGACCGGTATTTAATAGCATTACTTAATAAGTTAAAAATAATACTCTCCATATAAGCAGGGTTGTAAACCAGTGTACAATCAACAGGCACCCGGTTATCTATCTCAACCTCCCATCTGCTAATATCGTTTTGCAACAATTCTACAGCTTTGCTAAAATAGCTGTGCAGGTTAATTTCGCGGGTGTGAATATCAATATTCGTTTGGATAGAAACCACTTCATTCAAATTAGCTATGGTTTCATTTAACTGCTCTGATACTTTTTTAAGATGCCCTGATAGCTCATCTTTCTCTGACTGATCTGTTACCGGATCAGTAAGAATATCCATGATCATCTTAAAATTACTGGAATGGGTGCGCAGGTTGTGTGATATAATATAAGCGAAGTTAAGCAGGCGGCTGTTTTGCCCGCTTACCATATCCAGTGTATGCCTTAGTTGTTCTTCCTGCTGTTTTTGTTCAGTTATATCAGTATGCGTACCAATTATGCGGGCAGGCCTACCATTTTCATTATACTCTATAACTTTTCCCCGGTCTAAGATCCATTTATAGGTACCATCTTTACATAATACGCGATGCTGATTTGTATATATTTTTGTTTCCCCGTTAATATAAGCGCTTACATCAGTTAGGTACTTTTGTTTATCATCAGGGTGTACCCGTTTAGTCCACACACCGGGGATATTATTAAACTCATGAGGCTCAAACCCTATCATGCGTATACATTGCTCCGAATGAAATACGGTATTGTTTTGCAAATCCCAATCCCAAATACCACCACCTGACCCTTCCGATGCGAAGATCCACCTCCGTTCACTTTCCCTAAGTGCAACCTCTTCGTTTCTCCGTTCTGTAATGTCCTTGATCTGAGATACAAAGTATAGCGGCTCGTTACTTTGGTTGCGCACCAGTGATACATGCAGCAATATCCAAATTATGCTACCGCTTTTTGTGAAATATCTTTTCTCCATTTGATAGGAGCTTATTTCATCATCCAAGGTTTTCTGTAACAGGCTCATATCTGCTTCCAGATCATCAGGGTGCGTTATCTCCTGGAATGTTTTTTCAAGAAGACCTGTTGCTGTATAGCCCAGCAGGTCGCATATGCTTTTGTTTACTTTTAAAAACTTCCCATCTGTTGATACCAGCACCATACCAATTGGAGAGTATTCAAAAGCATTTCTAAAGGTTGCTTCGCTAATTTTAAGGGTTTGTTCCGTTTTCTTTTTTCCGGTGATATCAATATGGCAGCCCACCATCCTTAGGGGCTTATCATTATCCCACTCAATTACCCTTCCGGTAGCGTTGATCCAGATTATAGCATTGCTTTTATGCTTATACCGTATATCTATATTGAATATCTTATTACCGCCACTTTCAAAATGCGCGGCCAGGCATTTATCAACCTTGTCCATATCCTCAACAACTATCAGCCTTTTCCAGGTTTCAATAGTGTTGGGCAATTCATCATCCTCGTAACCAAATATTGCTTTAAATGCCGGACTTAAAAAAATCTCGTTTTCTTTGATATGCCAATCCCAATAACCAGCAAGCGTTTCTTCAAGAATAATTTTATAAATATCCTTCATTTATAATAGGGGAATAACAGTATCAGCTTTTACGTAAAATAATAAAATTTGTTTATAAAGCACCACAAGGTTCCTTATTAATTATTAACCGGCTAAATAAACTTTTAAACAAAAAGCACTACCAGTTTTCTGATAGTGCTTTGGTATATTTTAACCCGGTCAAAAAAGTTTACACAAAATCCAGCCCTGCAAAATTTTTGTTAAGCACCAGGCTGTTATTTACGTTGAGCCATTTATCAAGCAGGGTAGCATAAACATCTCTAAAGTCTATCTCGTATTTTAAATCGCCGTTATCTAAAGTTGCAAGGTTTGGCGCGCTGTTATATATCCCGGCTTTCTTTAGCTTTCCGCCAAAAAGCATAACGTTATTGGCTGTACCATGATCTGTACCGTTGCTGGCGTTTTGTTCAACACGGCGGCCAAATTCAGAGAAGGTCATCACCAAAGTATCATCAAGCTTATTGGCCTGTTTCAGGTCCTTTACAAAGGCGGCTACCGCATCGCCATAAATTTTTAACTGACGGCCCTGCTGGTTTTGCTG
Source organism: Mucilaginibacter sp. (assembly GCF_041660805.1). GTDB lineage: Bacteria > Bacteroidota > Bacteroidia > Sphingobacteriales > Sphingobacteriaceae > Mucilaginibacter. The sequence continues at coordinate 62,345 of NZ_JBAZVP010000028.1, forward strand.
GGTGGTGTGCGTATCAAACCCGCTGAGCGATACATAGTACACCCTTGTTTTTAAACCTGAGTTAATAAACTTGGCAACACTCTTAAGCTGCCCGGCAAAAGGGGTGTTAGGGTATTGGGCAGGGGTTTTATATGTTTTTGAGGTTTGCTGTATATAATTAGCAGACGAATACGTCTCTATCATGGTTTTATACAGGTAGCCTAAATTATCCTCGTTTAAATTAGCATTATCATGTTCGTGTACCAATTCCTTAAAGAAAGGCTCGCGCGTGGCCTGGTATAATTTTGCCGGGTTTTGTACCGCAATACCCTTCATTTTTGCCCCTTTCATGGCAAGCGACAAGGTATCATCAACCTCTACGGCGGTGTATGGGTCTTTGTTTATGGTACAGTTACTGTCAAGGTATCGGCCTATCCAGCCGGTGGTTAAAAACTGGTTAGAGTCGCTCCCTGTTTGCCAGATATCCATCGATCTGAAATGCGACCTATCCGGGTTAGGATAACCAACTGAATTGATCACACCCATCCACCCCTGGTCATAAATTTCTTTTAGTGCCGATAAATTAGGGTTTAAGCCCTGCATATCGTTCAGCTTAATTATTTCGGGCTGCTTAATAGCAATGGTATTGCGTTTTTGGTAGTAAATGTCGTTGCCATAAGGCACAATGGTATTTAAGCCGTCGTTACCGCCGGAGAGTTGTATGATCACCAGATTTTTATACCCCGTAAGCTGCCCGGCTGCCAAAGCTTCAAATGGCTTTAAAAAAGCAGGTATTAAAAACGCGCCCGATGCCAGTGTTGTACTTTTTAAAAAATCTCTTCTTTTCATCTTCAATTATTGAATTAATGAATTAGTGATTTAGTGAATGCTTTCATAGCTTTTAAACGTTATCCGGCCATTCAACAAATCTTAATTATCAGCAAAGCTGATATTCGGGCGTCGAAACCAGTTCAACCACCATTGCTTTTATATCTGTAGACCGGTTTACTATCGCCATTAATTTGCTGTTTAAAGCAGGCGATAATATAACCTGTGCTATTGTTGCCTTTGAAGTATGCGCGGGGATGTCCGCTAAAAATTTGTTCCAGTCTGGCTGGGTTTGTACCTGGGTATTAACCGCTTTCCTCCTGTTTTGGGTGGTTGCCAAAAAAGCCTCATCTTCCGGGTCGGTTTTACCGCTAAAATCAATCACCCCGTCATTTAATACGGTAGATGGGATCTTTATCCTGTACATTAATGATGAGCTGTCTATCCAGTTCTTTCCTCCCGGCCAGCCGGCAACGTTAGGCGGATAAAACAGCACTTGCCCCAGTGTGCGTTCAAACTGCAGCATCACATCGGGGTTTTTATACTCCACATAAAATTGCCTGTTCATGCCAACAATAAATTCTACAGGGGCCTTTATCATAGTCCCAATGTTTTTATCGGCATAAAACCAATCGGCTGTAAATACGTAGTTAAGCAGCGGCTTCAACTCATATTTGTTATTATAGAAAACATCGGCCATGGTGTTTACATGTGTGGCGTCCGGTATTTCATTCACCAGGTACTTATACAGTTTATTACAAATAAAACGGGCGGTTTCCTTTTTGGCCAAAAGCATATTAATAATATCCTCGCCACCAAAATTACCGGTATTACCTAAAAATGTTTTTTGTCCTGCATCATGCAAATTTGGCCGTGCCGTAAAATAACCTTCCTTATTAAAGCTCCAACCAGTAAAAGCACGTGCCGATTCTTTAACATCCTGCTCGGTATAGTTACCACGGCCAATGGTAAAAAGCTCCATCAGCTCGCGGGCGAAATTCTCATTAGGATGGTTTTTTTGATTTTGCTGATTGTTTAAAAACTGCAGCATAGCCGGCGCTTTTGAAACCGCCAGCAGCATGGTACGAAAATTACCTAAAGCATTTTCGCGATGTATATTATTTAATTGCTGCGCATACCAGGCATTTTGCGTACGGCAGGCAAAATGATTATGCCAAAAAAGGGTCATCTTCTCGCGCAGCTGGGCATCAATAGTGCTCATTTGGTTTACCCAATAAACATTCAGGCCTTTTTCTTGCTGGCGCTGCTCCTGCAAAAACATCTTGCGGGTTGTTGTGTCTTTATTCAGAAATTCTTTATAGGTAATGTTGCCTGCAATAATATCAAGCGGTTTTACTTCTTCTGATGATTTGAATAACTGATCGACAGCTTGTTTTACAGTGGAATGTTCGGCCATTCGCAAGTCCTGAAACCGCAAGCCAAATCCTGCCCTTGAATATAAATGCCTGATTTTTTTGGTATTATCCATTGTGCCTTTGACTGTGCTATATCCTATTGGTTTAATGTCTTTTTCACATTCTAAACATTAAAATATCTTGACGGAAAGCATTATATTTGGCTCACCTAATCCTAATTAAGTGAATAGAACTATTCCTCTGCTTTTTTTATGCCTTGCCGCATCATTTTTTGCCAATGCGCAAACTTCTCCAACAACCCAACCTTACGGCAAAATTGATATTGCCGACCTCGAATTAAAAAGCTGCGACTTTGAAAAAGATGCTAATGCTATGGTACTGTTTGACAAAGCTAATGCCTATTATGATGCCAATCTTGACCTTGCCATGGAAAGGCACAAGCGCATAAAAATATTTAATGATAACGGAAAAAACAAAGCAAATATCCGCATTGAATATACCAGCGGCAACCATTATGAATACATTACAGGGATACAGGCCCAAACCATTAACATGGTTGATGGCAAAGCCGAAATAACCAGGCTGGATAAAAAATTAATTTATACCGAACGGATAGACAAGCTACGTTCGGCACTGGTTTTTAGTATGCCCAATGTAAAGGCCGGCTCAATTATAGAGTACAAATATCTTTGGAACACAAACTCGATAAGCAACTTCCCTGATTGGTATTTTCAGGACAAAATACCAACAAGGTATAGCGAGTTTACTACCCGCATACCCGATTTTATGTACTTTAAAATAAAAAACAACATTAATCAGCCATTAGTAACCTCTACACGCACAGGCCAGGGAAGAAGCACAGGAATAGGCAACGATGCTATATCTTACTCCCTTGATGTTGAAACCAGGGGGCTTGCCAATATAAATTCACTGCCCGATGAGCCTTATATGTCTTCGGATGCTGATAATTTACAATCAATTGTTTATCATTTAACCTCAATAACCCCTATTGGCACGCTTCACAAAAGTTTTTCTGACACGTGGGCAAAAGTTGGCGGCATACTTGCAGATGATGAAGATTTTGGGTTGCAGTTAAAAAGAAAACTAAGCGGCGAAGACGCTATAATAGCCAAGGCAAAATCATTACCCAACCCCATTGACAAGGTTGAGTATATTTTTAACGAGGTAAAAAACAATATAAAATGGAACGGGGTTGACCGTTGGTATACAAACGACGGCACAGTAGCTGCATGGGAAAAGAAAACGGGCAACTCAGCCGAAGTGAACCTGATATTATATCATTTACTTAAACAATCCGGAGTTAAAGCATACCCTATGGTAGTGAGCACCCGCGACCATGGAAAAGTGACCCGGTATTACACCTTTTTATACCAGTTTAATCGTGCAGTGGTTTATGTTGATCTTGGGATGGATAATACACTTGTGCTTGATGCCACCAGTAAATACAACACTTACAACGAAACACCTGCCAATTTGCTTAATTCTGATGGCCTTTATATTGATAAGGAAAATAAAAAGTATGATATTATTTACCTTATCAATCAATCTCCGGTAAGGCAGGTAACCGTAATTAACGCCGATATTAAAACCGATGGCAAAATGGATGGCACTGCCCAAATTCATAGTTTTGGTTATAACCGTATTAATAGCATTAAACATTTCAAAACAGACGGGGAGAAAAAATACACCGAATTTTTAAGAGACAACAACAACAGCCTAAAAATTTCGCAGTTAAAGTTCGAGAACATGGAAGCCGATACCCTGCCATTAATGCAGAACATCAACTTTAACCTTGATTTGACCGGATCTGATGATAACTACATATATTTTAACGCTAACCTTTTTACTGCATTACGAAACAACCCGTTTTTAAACACCAGCCGCACTACTGATATTGAATTTGGCTATCTTAATAATTATGCCTTAAGGGCAACTTTTAAAATCCCGGCAAATTATAAGGTTGATGCCTTGCCAAAAAGTGTAAACATGGTAATGCCGGATAGCAGCATTACTTTTAAACGCATTGTAGTGAGTGATGGTGAAATGATAGCTGTACGTTATAATATTGATTATAAGAAAAGCACTTTTGAAAAAGAGAACTACCCGGAGTTTTATGATTTCTGCAAAAAGATGTATGAAATGCTGAACGAGCAAATTGTACTTAAAAAATCATAGCCACATATGAAACATTGGTACATAAAAAGCTGGCTATGTGCAGCAGCCTTGTTAGCAACATTTAACGTTTACGCGCAAGATAAAAAGGTAACAAAAGACCTATACATAGCTACCGGCATACCCGACTCTTTGAAGGACGAGGCAAACGCCGTTGTTAGATATTCATCTGATGAATTGATTGTTAAAGGACCGGGCAGGGTTACAGAAAAGCACCATAGCATTGTTACCGTTTTAAATGAAAAAGGCGATGATGAAGCACGATTGATTTTATATTACGATAAAAAATACAACAGTGTAAACAGTGTTGAAATGATTGTTTATAACGCGGCCGGGGTACAATTAAAAAAATACCGTAAAAGCGATATGTATGACAGATCTGCCGCGGATGGGATGTCAATTATAACAGATTACCGGCTATTGGCATTGGGCCACACTATTGCATCATACCCGGCAACCATTGAGGTGATCTATGAAACAAGCAAAAACAGCTATCTTGATTTGGGCGATTGGAATATTCAGGAGCCCGAAAAATCAATTCAATATGCCGAATACAAGGTTTCTATAGTACCCTCTATTGGTTTCAGATTCAAAAACAAAAACACGGGCATTAAACCAGAAAAGACCGTTACCGATGGCATGGAAAAATATACCTGGAAGGTGCAAAACATTAAAGCTGTAAAGCCCGAAGAAGATGCATTGGCCTGGCAGGTTTTCCCTAAAATATCATTTGCCGCTAATTCTTTTTTGTTTGACGGCATGCCCGGCGATATCAGCAACTGGCAAAATTATGGCAAATGGCAGCAAGCATTAAATACCGATGTTAACTCGCTTAGTCCGCAACGTGTAGAAGAAATAAAAACCATGACCGCCGGCATTAAATCTGATAAAGAAAAAGCAAAATTCCTTTATGAGTATTTACAGCAAAACACCCGCTATGTAAGTATACAGTTAGGCATTGGAGGGCTTAAACCGTTCCCGGCAAGCTTTGTTGATCAAAAAAAGTACGGCGATTGTAAAGCGCTTGCAAACTATATGTGTGCCTTGCTAAAGGCGGTTAATATTCCATCTTATTATGCAATGGTTAGGGCGGGCACCAATGCAGAACCTGCCGATCCTTCTTTCCCTACAGATCCTTTTAACCATATCATTTTATGCGTACCGTTTAAAAGCGACACAACCTGGCTTGAATGCACAAGCAGTACCCAACCATTTGGTAAGCTGGGCCCATTTACCGAAAACAGGAATGCCCTTTTAATTACCGAAAATGGAGGCAAATTGGTTAACACGCCAAAAAGCACAGGAATTGATAACCAGTTTAACAGCGAGGTGCGCCTTATTTTAAACGCTGATGGAAGTGCCAAAGTGAAAGCAAAGATTTTAAGTACCGGTGAGTACCGCTCTGATTATATTGGCATAGCCTCTTTTAAGGCCGATGAGCAAAAGGAGTATTTAATACGGACGCTTAACATAAAACAGCCATCGGCATTTGAATATAATACAGGGGCTGATAAAGACGGTGTAAAAGAGGTTACGCTTGAGCTTGAATTTGATAAGTTTTGTGATATAATAGCAGGCAACAAACAGTTTTATCGCCCCCGGCTTTTTGATCTGTGGAAAACAACCTTGCCGGTTTTGGAAAAGCGCAAAACTGATTTCTACTTTAATCAGCCAATGCAAAAAGCATGTATAACCACTATTGAATTACCCGAGGGTTTTGAAGTTGAAACTTTACCCGTTAATCAAAGCCTTAAATTCAGTTATGGCAATTACGAAATTACTTATACCTATAATGCTGCAAAGAACCAGGTAATAAGTACCGCCAAATTCAATCTTATAAATCAGGCTATACCGGCTGCAAAATATGTTGAAATGCAGGTATATATGGATAACATAGCCAAAGCACAAAATAAAAAGCTGGTAATACGCCGTAAGGCTTAAATTTGCCGGGATGATTTTCCGGCTCGATGAACGTTTAGTATTCCCAAACCCCGCCCTTGCCGAAGAGGATGGCTTGCTGGCAGTAGGCGGCGACCTGTCTGTTGAGCGCTTATTGCTGGCTTATCAGAACGGTATATTCCCATGGTACAGTGAGGATGAACCTATCCTGTGGTTTTCGCCGCACGAGCGTTTTGTGTTGTATCCTGATGAATTAAAGGTTTCAAAATCTATGCGCCAGGTATTACGATCAGGCATATTCACGGTTACAACCAACCAGTGTTTTAATGCTGTGGTTGAAGCCTGTTCATCCGCGACGCGTGAGGGGCAGGATGGTACCTGGATAACAGTCGATATGAAAGCGGCTTATGCCCGGCTCCATGAACAGGGCTATGCACACTCGGTTGAGGTTTGGCAAAATGGCAATTTAGCGGGTGGCTTATACGGCGTACATGCTGGTGATGTTTTTTGCGGCGAAAGCATGTTCAGCAAAGTAAGCAATGCTTCAAAAACCGCTTTAATATGGCTTTGCAACACAGGCAAATACAACCTGATAGACTGCCAGGTTTATACCGAACATTTAGAAAGCATGGGCGCACGCATAATTCCCCGCGAAGAATATATTGGCATTCTGCATAAAACCAATGCTTAAACATTAGTTTTGTAAACAGATGGAGCAACCCAACATAAAAGAGCGTATAATTTTAGGAATTGACCCCGGAACAGCCGTAATGGGCTATGGGTTGATATTGGAAAAAGGCCCTAAAATGGAGTTGATAAGTCTTGGTGTGATCAAGATGGAAAAGATTGACGACCATATGCTTAAGTTGCAGCGCATATTTGAAAAAACAGTTGCCCTTATTGATAATTACAAACCCGATTGCCTGGCTATTGAGGCCCCATTCTATGGCAAAAATATACAGGTAATGCTGAAGCTTGGCCGCGCGCAAGGGGTATGCATGGCGGCAGCGTTATCCCGCAATGTTACTATTACAGAATATTCGCCGCGTAAAATAAAGCAATCAATAACCGGGAATGGCAATGCTACCAAAGAACAGGTAGCCGCCATGCTGCAAACCCTGCTAAAGTTTACCGAAACCCCTGATTTTTTAGATGCTACCGATGGCCTGGCAGTAGCCGTTTGCCATTCGTTCCAAAAGATCGCGGTTACAAAAGCAGGGAAAATAACCAGCAAAAAAGCCTACTCGGGCTGGGATACCTTTGTGAAGGACAACAGCGCAAGAGTGGTTAAAGGCCTGGGGAAATAATCAATATCTTGAGCCTTATTTTGCCTTGCTTTTTTATTTTGGAATATATCCTTCGTAAAATTCACCTGTGCCTTTTGCATCAAGTCTTCCAACTGTTACCTGCTCAGAACTATTTGATAATTCAATACCAGGTCTTAAATGATAATGTTCTCTTGCTCCATTTGGTAAATATTTATCGTTTACTTTTTCTTGATTTAGTTCTGCAATTTCAATTAGTAATTTAGCAAGGGATTTTAATCCTTCCAGATCTCCATGGATTGATATTTCGTCCCACTTTGTTATTTCTCCCTCGAACTCGTCTTCATGATGATCAATGCATATCTCTAAATGTCCGTCGATTTCGTTTCCTTTGATTCGCTTATATTTCATCTCTCTCCATTTGTCGGTTTAGGCCTGTAAGATAACTTATAAATATCCGCTTATCTACAAATAATTAAAGCAGCATCGCCCTTACTTCTTGCCAGTTATTTACACGCACATCCCAGTCTACATTTAAATTATGCCCGGAGGTAAACAATACACCTTGGCCAATAAATCTTTTAAAGTGCTTTACATTGTCATCTATCAAATAATCGGCATTGATAATGCTTTTATCGCCACAAAAAACAATGTTTGTCCAGGAGATATACGGGAAATGATCTTTTAACCATTTCAATTTTGGTAAAAGTGAATTAGGGAATTCCATGGCCGCGGTGGTAATAAAGATCTCGTATTTTTCATGCAGATCGCGAATTACTTCCTGGCTGCCGGGCATAATGGTAAGATCTTTAAAAAAATCATCATGAAAGGCGTATTTCCGGGGCAGGCCTGCATGCTCGGGCAATATCAAATCTTCAAACTTTTTTGAGATCAACTGTTCTTCGGTAAATTCTATATTATAATCACGTTTATACCATTCGGCAAACCGGCCAATAGCATCCGTAATTACCTCGTCCATATCAATAGCAATTCTCTTCATAGTGTCTTGTATACACAAATATAACACCTATAAATCAGTATATTATTTATAATAATTCTAAATAATTTGCAACTTCTTGATTTAAAATATACTTTTGGTCATTATTTATAATAAGTCTTAATAAACATGAAGAAAATTCAACCTTACCTTTTTTCAATACTTACCGTATTTCTTTTACTGTCCGCAATTATAAACTCCAATAATACTTACGCCCAAAGCACCAGGGGAACTGTTCGTGGTAAGGTTGTTTCAGCCAAAAACGAACCTGCTGGTAATGTAACTATAGGTTTAGAGGGCACCAATTACGGTTCCATAACCAATGACAATGGAGAATTTTCTTTCAGGGCACCAGCCGGTTCCTATAAAATTATTATATCATACGTTGGTGTGCAGCGTATAGAGGTGCCTGTTACCATTACAGCGGGTCAAATAACTGAGGTTCCGCAAATAACTGTAAACGCCAGCCTTTCGCAATTGAGCGAGGTGAACGTTATAGCAAGCCACTCTAACCGTTTTACCAGCCAGGTAAGTAATGATGCTGCCAAGATCCCTTTATCTCCTTTAGAAAATTCACAAAGCTATACCACCGTAACCAGCGGATTACTTAAAGAGCAACAGCTTTTTAGTGTGGATGATGCATTAAGAAACGTGCCGGGCATTCAAAAAATGTGGGACGCTACAGGCCGTGCCGGCGATGGCGGCTCCTACTTTACTTTACGTGGTTTTACCACTCAGGCAACTATTCGCAACGGCATTGCCGGTTTGGTTACCAGCGGTATTGACGCGGTTAATGTAGATAAAATAGAAGTAATTAAAGGCCCTTCTGCAACGCTGTTTGGCAGTACCTTAACCTCTTTTGGTGGTTTAATAAACAGGGTAACTAAAAAACCTTATCAAACGTTTGGTTTAGAAATAGGCCACACCGTTGGCAACTATGATTTGAACCGTACCAGCATTGACCTGAATACACCGCTTGGCTCAAACGTTGCTTTCCGTTTAAACTCAGCTTACAATTATGAAGGCAGTTTCCAAAACTATGGCAAAAGCCGCACCTTTGCTGCCGCGCCAAGCTTAGCTATTAAAGCAAACGACAAGCTCTCTTTCCTTTTAGAAGCCGAAATGTTTTACGGCCGTAATTCGGCTAAACCCTTCTTCTTCTTTTACGATTCGCCAAAAACAATGGGCATTACCGATGTTAGTCAGTTGAATATTAATTATAAGAATGCTTACTCTAACGATAACATTACTTCATACAGCCGCAGTTTAAACTACTTTGCCGAAGCCAAATACAAATTCTCAGATAAGTTTACCTCGCAAACTGTTTTCTCTTCATCAAATAGTTTCTCAAATGGTGCAAGCCCTTATTATTACCTGATAACTGATGCTACTGCCATTGCTATTGCGCCGGGTACAGTTGACCTTCCGGGCAACAATAACTACATATATCGTAACGATCAATCAACAGCAAACAGCAAATTGAATGCAATTGAAATTCAGGAAAACATTAACGGCGATTTCAATATCGGAACCATGCGTAACCGTTTTGTGTTTGGGTTAGATTTTCAACGCCAAAACTCCCATCAGATATTTTTTGGCAACGCTTACGGCATAGCTCCTATTAACGACCCGAATTTTGATTACGGTGCCTTTAACAAACTTGTGGTTGATAAAACGAATGCAGCTAACCCGGTATCATCGGCAAATGCCTATCCCTACATCTACAAAACCAATACTTACAGCGCTTATGCATCAGATGTGATCAACCTTACCGATAGGTTAATTGCTTCGGTTGGTTTACGTGTAGATCGTTTTGAAAACAAAGGCAACTACAGTTATGATGGTGAACAAACATCAAAACCATACAGCCAAACGGCGTTCTCGCCTAAATTTGGTTTGATCTATCAGCCGGTGAAAGATGCGCTTTCACTATTTGCCAACTATCAAAACGGCTTTCAAAACCCGGCTCCTTTTTTAAATGCTAATAGCGAGACTGTTACTCCCAAAATACAAAATGCTAACCAGATAGAAGGTGGTGTTAAACTGGCTTTATTTAATGGTAAATTGAATGGTACCCTTAGCTACTACCGTATTAACCTAACCAATGTGTTGCGACCTATTCCAGGTTCAGCAATTGGTTCAATTCAGGATGGCACACAAAGCAGCAAAGGTTTTGAAGCAGAGATCATAGCCAGCCCGATATCGGCCCTTAACATTATAGCAGGTTTCTCTTATAACGATTCCAAGTATACAAAAGCTGATGCTGATGTACAGGGCCTTCGCCCAAATACTGCCGGTTCGCCTTACTTAGCTAACTTTTATGTAAGCTACCGTTTACCACAAACCGCGGTTAAAGGTTTAGGTGTGGGCTTCGGGGGCAATTATGCCAGCAAAAACAAAATAATTAACAGCGTTAGCCAGGGGACTTTCTCACTGCCATCATATACATTGTTTAACAGCTCTGTGTTCTTAGACAGATCTAAATATCGTTTTGGTTTAAGTGTAAATAACCTTACTAACAAACATTACTATACCGGCTATACTACCATTAACCCACAAAGGCTGCGCCAGTTTGTATTAAGCGCAACCTATAAATTGTAAGTATGACTCCATTTAAAAAAGTGATGCTTTTTTGCCACCGCTGGCTCGGATTTATTTCCGGGCTTGTGGTGTTTATAGTGAGCATTACCGGCTG
>NZ_JBAZVP010000029.1:0-59016 GCF_041660805.1 Mucilaginibacter sp.
GCGCATTTCTTCCTGCATGGCTTCCCTTAGCGCTTCCCTGAATTGTATTTCTCTCATTATATTATTAAAATGAAGTTTTTTTGCGATGGCAAATATAAGCACTAATGTGTAAAATGCAATTGGCTATGTAACACTGATAAGGTATTTATCTATTAATTGTTACATTAATTTAACTAAACCCATTTAATTGAAATATTCTTAGATAAAACATGGCTAAAACGGGGTTGTAATAGTGCGTTGTTTTCCTTTAGAGTATTAAAATTTATCTAAAAATTGCAATATTAATTCCGGGTTGGGTATGTTTTGCAGAAATTTCTCTTTTTCGGAATACTTGCCCACTCCGGGATAATCTCCATAATTATCGCCGATATCAAGCATTAACTGAAAGTGCAGGTGCGGCGGCCAGTTACCATTTTCCTGAGCAGTGCCCAGGGCGGCTATTTGTTGGTTCAGGTTAATTGGCTGTCCAACTTCCAGTCCAGCCAGACTCGCCCTGCTCAAATGCCCGTACAGGCTAAATAAAGTTAAACCATCCAAATTGTGCTGCAGGATTATAGTGGGGCCGTAATCGCCATGGTTATTATTATCAGCAAAGCTGTGTACCTTCCCGTTTAAAGGCGCATAAATGGGTATCCCTGCATCACCCCAAATATCTACACCAAGGTGCAGGCGGCGGGGTTCGTCTTCGGTATCAAATAGTGTACTGCGGGTGTAAATGGTTCGGTGCTCCATGTAGCCGCCAATGCCATAGCGGCATTGGTTATCGGCAAGCTTTTGGGTGATCCAGTTACTAAAGGCTGCTGTGTTGACAACCAGGTCGGCCGTTAATTCGGTATTGGCAACTGTAAGATCAAGCGGGTAAAGCCGGTCATGTACGGGGTTATAATCCACCACCTTGCCTATCTCTGGCCGATGGTTTTTTATATAAGCTGCTAATGCTGCGGTAGCATCCATAAAAGCTTAGTTGTCTTCGGTATCCGGCTGGCGCTCTTCCTTGCTTATTTTGTCAAATATCTTATCCATACGTTCAACGTATTCGCTGGTATCGTCAATAAAAAATTCAAGCTGTGGAATTATCCTTACCTGGTCTTTAATGCGGGCACCCAGTTTATACCTTATTTCTGACGCGTGCGATTTTATGGTTTGTAAAGCCAACTGGCCATTGGCATTGTTAAAAAAGCTCAGAAAGACACGGGCTATAGCCAAATCTGGCGTTACCCTAACTTTAGTAATTGTAACCAATGTATGTGGCAGATAATTCATACCCTCACGTTGAAATATAGCTGCCAGGTCCTGTTGGATTACTCCGGCAAATTTTTGCTGACGTTTTGATTCCATAGTAATAATTAACGCCGGTTAGGCAAATGAGTTTGTTTTATTTATGATAGGCAATTTATAAAGCTACTGAATTGAAAACGCCTTGCAAATTGTATTTATAATTTATGTTGTTTTGGTGACGGTACAAATCGGTTTCCTATTTATCTAATTGTCTTTTTCCTTTATTTGCTATAGGTCTTGCTTTATCTCGTCCAGTCGTTTAACACTTAGCCTTGCGCTAATGCTCGATGCTATAACCGCAATTGCTATAACAGTTAAAAATACCAGCACAAAATCGCTAATGCTAAATGCAACCGGATAGGCATCCAATACAGAGGTTTCGGAGCCCATTTTTATTAGGCTGAACTGTTGCTGTATCAGGCAAATTATAAAACCTATTACAATACCAATGACGCACCCTATAACAGAGATCATCATCCCCTCGAAAAAGAAAATGCCCTGTATGAGCTGTTTGTTAGCGCCCAGGCTTGTAAGTATGGCTATGTCTTGTCGTTTATCCATTACCAGCATGGTTAATGAGCCAATAATGTTAAATATGGCTATAATCATAACAAAAACCAGGATCATGAAAATAGACCAGCGTTCGTAATTAATGGTTTTATATAGCTCAGTATTCTGTTCTTTACGGTTTTTTACTACGAAGTTGCTGCCGGCCTTTTCAGTAATCTCATCCTGCATATCGCTGATGTCGGTTCCGGGCTTAAAATTAATTTCCAGAGATGATACCTTGTTTGGCTCATCGAGTAAATCGCGGGTAAACTCTATTGGCGTTATAATGATGTCATCAAAATCTTGCTGTATGGCAAACACACCCGATGGCATAATTGAACGGAACACAAAATCATTCATTGGGTTTGTTGAATTGCCGGCTGTGCGCTTTGGCGAAAATATTTGCAATGCATTAAATTGGTTCTTTAAGCTTACGCCCAGGCTACCCTGTATGGTTGAGCCTATTACACCATAAAAATTATTGTTGCTATCCTTAAGTGTGAAAGATCCTGTTTGTATGGTGCTATCTAACTGTTTACCTTTTAAAAAATCATCACTTACACCTTTAACCGTGCCAATAAAAGTTCTGTTACCATATTGTATAAGGGCTTTTTCTTCTAATACTTGTGTGTATGATACTATGCTTTTATCCTTTTTTAAGGCATTAAAATAAGTGCTGTCCGGATCAAAGGTTTTGCCTCGTGTAGGCTCTATTTTAAGTTCGGGGGTGAAATTGCTGTATAGCGAAAGTATAACTTTTTCTAACCCGTTAAATACCGACAGGATGATGATAAGTGCCGCGCTGCCCACCAAAACACCAAGCATAGATATGCCTGATATAATGTTGATGGCGTGCGTCTGTTTTTTGCTAAACAGGTACCTTTTGGCTATGTAGATAGATGTATTCAACCAGGGTTATTGTTAACGGATGCGTTTATAACTTACAAATACGGATTATGTTTTTTTTCGTACCCTATGGTTGTTTCGGGGCCGTGACCGGGATATACTGTACAATCATCGGGCAGCGAAAAAAGTTTTTCTTTAATGTTCTGTATCAGTAAATTGTAGTTGCCTCCCGGCAAATCAGTACGGCCAATGCTGCTTCTGAATAATACATCACCGCCTACAAGCAAATTGGCATCCTTATCATAAAAGCATAAGTGGGCAGGTGAATGGCCCGGCGCAAATATTAATTGTAGCTCAGTATTACCAAAGCTGATGGTGCCGGTTTCCGGCAAGTATTCATCTGGTAGCGGCGATGGCTCATATCTGAAACCCATTGCCGGTGCATAGGCAATAACAGCTTCTAATACCTCACTCTCGCCAATATGGAACTTTGGTTTTAAGCCGTATTGGTCAAAAACAAATTTGTTGCCAAGCACGTGGTCAACATGGCAATGGGTGTTAAGCAGTAAAACAGGCTTAAGATTATTGGCTTTAATAAAGTTTACTACCGTATTTTGTTCGGCAGCGGTATACATACCGGGGTCAATAATTACGCACTCCAAACTATCATCATACAAAATGTATGTGTTCTCCTGGTATGGGTTGTTTACAAATGATTGAATATTGGCCATGGGTGCAAAAGTAGGGTATTAGGCTGAAAGCAAAAAGCTGAAAGCCGAAAGCATTTATTTGGTGCTTTTAGCTTTTAGCCTTCCGCTTTAAGCTTTATTTCCACCTTAATGTTTTTATCAGCACATCAACATCCTTTTTAAGGAAGGTAAGTACCGGCTTAATAGAGTCAAGACGTGGTTCGGAGTTAAAGTACAGGGCGCCGCGCAGGTAATGACGGCGGGTGCTGTCTGTTAAATAAAACTGTGCCGATGACGCGGCATTGCCCTCAATAGTGTAATAAATGCCGTAAACATTCCTTTCGGGAAAGGAAATAACGCCTTCATCTATAGAGGTTGCCTTAACGGTGTGCTTAAAGCTCAATTTGTGGGCGTCCTCAATCAACTCATTAAATTCTTTTTTTGATGAAACAGGCTCGTAAGTTAAATGCAGTGTTGCATTAAATTGAGGGTATTGCAAATTCATCCAGCAAGGCTTTGCCTTTGCAGACCTGTCTGGCTCAAAGTGCGCGTATTGGGGATAGTCAAATGTAAAAGGGCAGCCTTCGGTGTAGGGCTGATAGGCTTTTTCAGGGAAAACTATTCTATAAAAGCCCCGTGGCTTAGGAGAATAATCCTGGTTGCCACCGCATGCGGTAATGAATAATACGGTTACTAAAGCGGCTAAAATTTTCACAGGTGCTATTCTTCTAAATTCCATATTTCCCAGGCTTTTTCAGCCTGCAATACTAACATTTCATATCCGTTCTTTGTAGTGGCCCTGCGCTCCGCTCCCTTTTGCAAAAATAAGGTTTGGGGAGGGTTATATATCAAATCGAATAATAAATGGCTGCTGGTTATTGCCTCGTATGGTATTGGCGGGCATTCATCAACATTTGGGTAAGTACCAATTGGTGTTGTATTAATAATTAGTTTATGATTGGCAATGTGTTTATCGGTTAGGTCTGTAAATAACAGGTTGCCCGGTTTTGGTTTACGGGTAACACATACATAATCAATCCCTTTGTTTTCCAGTACACATTTAACCGCTCTTGCGGCCCCGCCATCGCCCAGTATCAGTGCCTTATCATGGTCGCTGGTTAACAGCGGACTAATTGATCCATCAAAGCCATTTATATCTGTATTGTATCCTTCCAGCCTAAAGTCATGCCCCTTAATACCAACCTCGCCAGAGAATGCCGCCGATATAGGGCTTTCTGAAATTACTTTTATGCAGTTAACCGCCCCGGCATGTTTGGCATCATTCTCAATCCAATCCAGGTGCTGTAAAACACTAACCTTATGAGGGATTGTAACGTTTAAACCACAAAGATTTGGGTGGGCATGCAGCAGGGCCGGGAGGTCGTCAATATTTTCCAGTGGATATAATTCATAGGTGGCGTCGGCGATCTTTTCCGTTGCAAATTTTTCGGTAAAATACTTTTTTGAGAATGAGTGCGAAAGCGGATAGCCAATGAGCCCGTACTGTTTCATATGGTGTACAATTATATAATACTACAGCAGCGTTTTGCAATGCTGTTTTACAGTAACGGTAATATTAGTAACAATGTGCGGAGATTTATAATTTATTTTAATAGTTAGCAAGGCCTACGCCTTTTAAGGGTTAATACAAATTGAAAAACTAAAGTTAACATGATAATTCTACCATGGTTCAAGCGCTATCTATTAATGTTTGTAAGCTTCTGACATGATATTAAACAATTGTATTTACTATATTAGCGAATAGGTTTTTAACAACTTAAACTAAGTTTTTATTTGGTAATGCATTATTTATTAATGTTTTATCTTTTTTATTTTATGCTGCTCAATTCCATATATTTTATACTGTTTACATAGTTGTTATAACTTATACTTCGTATCCCTTTATAAAATATGCTGGTTTGATGGCTCCGGATAAATTAGTATCCAATTGATATATGGTTATTTTATTATTTAGAAACAGATATTCAGCATGTTAAACAATAGGAATATATTGTGCATTGCCGGCAATGAATGGCATGGTAACTACATTAAGCCCGTGGTTGAATTAATGAAAGTGCTTTCTGTTACTAATAAAATACTATTTGTTGATAATGCCTATACTTATAAAGATGCTTTATTTGGCGTAAACAATAAGGCCCCGGTTGATTTTAAACAAGCGTTTGGTTTAAAACCAAGGCTTAAAGAAATACACACCGACAATGGGGGAATTGTTTACTGGCTAACTCCCCCGCTGGCTTTCCCGGTAAGTTTTTTATCTAAGGGATTTGCCTATGATGTAATGATAAAGTACAATGCCTGGTTGCTTCGTAAGCTGGTAAAGAAAACCCTGCAAAAACTGGACATGAACCACGATCTTATCAATTTTACCTCATTTAACCCGGCTATGGGTGTTATGAATGGGCGTAAGTTTGGTGAACGCTCTTTAATATATCATTGCTATGATGAAATAAAAGGAGCAAACACCTGGCTAAGAAAACATGGTGAACGGATGGAAGAGGCATTTTTAGCCATTGCCGATGCTACCATTGTAAGTTCAAAAGGATTATATGAGAGTAAAAAGCCATACACCAAACGTTGCTTTATTGTAAAGAACGCGGTTAAAGCCGAACTGTTTAAGCAAGGGTTAAATGAGGCCATTAATAAAGACAAGCAGGTAATTGGCTTTGTGGGTACCATTGATTATCGTATGAACTATGATATAGTTACCTATTTGATAGAGAAACTGCCAAAAGCTGAATTTGTATTTGTTGGCCGCACGCTGAATGAAGAAGGTGCAAAATTATTAAAGAGCTATCCAAACGTTACGTTTGTTGGGCCTAAAAACCCCGAAGAACTGCCATCTTATTTAAAAAACTTTTCAGTAGCCATTATTCCATATGTGAATGATAAGTTAACAAGTGGTATATACCCCATGAAGATTAACGAATACCTTGCTGCGGGGCTGCCTGTAATAAGCGCCCGGTTTGGCGATATGACAGATTTTGAAGTTGTTATTCAACTGGCAGATAATAAAGAGGACTTTTTGCAATACGTTATCTCTGAAATAAGTAGTAACTCGCCAGAGAAACAGCAAGCCCGTATTAAAGTAGCCGAAGGAAACACCTGGGTAAAACGGGCCGAAGAATTATCTGCAGCCATTGAGCAAACCGAAAGGGAATTATACCCTACAGGTAAGTAATCCCATCAAATATTGACCGGGTATAGTAAATTGGTTTAAAGGGTTTGTCATCTACAAACTCACAGGCTACTTTAATGTTGGTGCAAAACACATCGCCAAATATGCTGGCTATCGCGGCATCGGCGGCATCCCGGCCGGTAGCTATTTTAACCAATCCGTTTAAGGGGATAAGCCTCGTGGCATCAAACAAAACCCAATCGCCACCTAAATAGGCCTCAAAGCAGGCATGAAAATCCGGCGGGTTTAATTGGTAAGCATACCCGGTAAAATAACGTGCGGGTATAGTAAGTGCACGGCACAAGGCAATGCCCAAATGTGCAAAATCACGGCATACACCCGCCTGTTGGGTAACAGTATCATAGGCAGATGTTTCTGAATTGGTAAAGCCGCTTAAGTATTCTACATTTTTATGGATCCAGTCGGTAACGGCAAACACCTGCTCAAATGATGTGCTGATGTGGCCAAAAGTGTTGTTTGCTAAACGATATAACTTATCCGACTGGCAATAACGGCTGGGGTTGAGGTAAGTTAATACTGCCGGATCAAACCTGCTCACCGGGATCTCTTCTACATTGGAGTGGTCTTTTACCTCATAGTAGTTATCAACAGTAGCCTCATATTTTATGCTGATGGTGCCGGTATCAGGGATGTCTAACCTAACAAAACGGTTCTCACCATTTACGGCGGTTAGCTCTTCTATCTTAAAATAGGGCTCAATGCTTAGTTTCTCATCCAGTACGGTTTGGTGGGCTGTTCTTAGTGCGTGTATATTTAGTATCAACGTGCTTGGCGCTTTCACTTCATAATCTAACTCCGCCGATACTTTAAATTTCATTCTGTTATTTTGGTAATTTATCAAACGCTTTATCCATCCACTCCCCCGGAATATTCAGCAAGGCATTTTTTAATTCATCGTCCCATTGTGCCGATATATCTGCCATATCTTTTTGCGTATAACGCTGATCTATCAATTGAAAGGTTCCCTTTTTATAAAGCGCCACATCAATAGGGAAATCAACATTATTGCTGCTTACCCGTGTTGAGTCAAACGACAAAAAACCCGCTTTTAAGGCCAGCTTCATATCCGAATCTTCATTTAGTATGCGGTTAAGAATAGCCTTGCCATGCCCCGAGTTACCTATTACTACAAAGGGCGCGCCAAGCCCCAGTTCTACCCAGTTCCCTTCGGGATAAAGCAAAAATAGCTTATGCTCATCGTCGCCTTCAAGCTGCCCGCCAATAATTGTGTTCAGGTCAAACTTAAAACCGGCTTTTTCTAAGGTCGCCCTGTCCTCGTCAGCTACACGCCTTACTTGTTTGCCAAACGCGTTTACTGCCTGGTACAGCTTATTAAATTCAGAGGTTTCCAGTATTTCATCAAAATAAACAATGGCCTTATCTCTTACAGAGCGCAAGCCGCTGGTCATGATAAACATAGAGGAATGTTCCTTTTGCAGGATGCTGATCTTCTTTTTTATGGTAGTATCTGTCCCGGTGGTAACGCGGGTATCGGCAATGGCTATTAAGCCTTCTTTAACTTTAATTCCTAAACAGTACGTCATCTTCTTTAAATATATAAACCCTTATTGCTGCTGCTGTTGTTGCTGCTGCTGCTGCACAATCTCCATATACCTGGCATAACTGTTTCGTGAAGCAGTAGTTTCGGTTTTGGAGACTGTTGATGCGGTAAATATATCTTTTTCTTCGGGTAAATGGTTGTCTTCATAGCCAACCGAAACAGATACCTCCAGCTTGTGGTTTGCCGAACCTTTGTACACACCCTTAACCGGCGAGCAGTCAGAGAAATTGCGGCCTACAGCCAATCTTACATGCATTTCATTGGCAACACAATTGTTGGTAGGGTCAATCCCTAACCAGCCGTACCCCGGTATGTAAGCTTCTGCCCATGCATGGGTGGCGCCTTCGCCTCTCATGCCGTCGCGGTTAGGGCAAATGTATCCGCTTACATACCGGGCAGGAATACCCACCAGGCGCAGCATCACCATTAAAAGATGTGCAAAATCCTGGCAAACACCGGCTTTTATTTTCCATATCTCGTCAAGGGTAGTTTCAACGGTGGTTACGCCCTTTATGTATTCAAAGTTCTTGTATACATACTGGCAAAATTTAAGGGCGGTATGATATGGAGTATCTTCAGTTTTGCGCTCGTTTTCAACAACGGGCCGTAATTCAATTAATCCTTCAAAATACTCTTGTTTTAAAAAGTCAATATAGGGTACTATGTATCTCAGGTTAAACAGTTCGTTCCATTGCTCTGATGCAAACATGTTATCAACCGGGAGTGGCCTCACATGTGTATTCACCAGTAATTGCGAATTAATAATGAGTTGGTTATGCGGCTCGGTATTGGTAAAGCTGCCTACCTCGTTACCATAATAATCAACATAAGTATCTACCTGGGGGTTACCCGTTATAACAAGGTCATGCTTAATAACATCCTGGTAAATGTCAACAATAGGAAACAGTATGATATTGTTGGCGCTATCGCGAACAAAGTTATCATAGGAGTATTTGGTGATATGCTGTATTTTAAATTCTGGCATAGTGTCAATTTTTTTGATCAGGAATTTGCAAAATAATATTCATTAAGCGCGTTACCTATATGGTACAGATCTTCTTTTACTCGTATAAGGTACTGGTGTAACCCTTCCTGGCTTATGCTTTTTACCGAGCTGTATTTAATACTGCTTTGCAGCCTGCCAATATGAAAGGATATCTCTCGGTAATCGTTCACATTACTGTTATTCTTGAGCCTGTCGAAATACCGCTGAATGCTGTTAACGGAGTAGATAACCGACCGTGGAAAATCATTATTAAGAATAACCAGCTCCAGTACATTCTGCGCCTCCAAACCGCCGCGATAGGTTTTTTGGTAAAGCTCATACCCGCCTATAGACATCAATAAGTGTTTCCAGTAGGTGATATCTGTAAGCAGGTTGGGGTTATTATTTAACGGGCCGTATTTAACATCCAAAATATCTATTGATTGGATAGCGCGCTCCAGGTACTTGCCAATATTCATAAAGCTGCGCCCCTGACCACGCTCCATGGTGATCTCGGCAGTGCCATAATATAGCATAACCTGCTTTATTAAAACATCAAGCACGCCTATAGGGTCGTCCTTTTTTAAACCGGCTGCTATTTTTGGCTCTTTAACGGTATGGTAGTACTCATTAAGGCACTGCCACAAATCTTTTGGGATATGTTCCTGTACACTGCGGGCGTTTTCACGGGCAAGGGTTATAATGTTAAGGATAGAGTTATTATTATCCTTATCAGTAACCATGTACTTTAATACGGCACGGCTATCGTTTCCCAGCCGCTCCATAAGTTCCTCATCCGGGCCCGAAAAAATACGGATCACAGGCTCCCAGGTAAACCCCGCTACCGAGTCTTGCGATGAAGCATAATTGATCTTCAGCATTCTTAAAATACCGTCGCTACGTTCAATATACCGGCTTAACCAATAAAAACTTGCTGCTACCCTGCTTAACATAGCTGCCCCCCAACCCCCTGAAGGGGGAGATTTTGATTTATATTATTTGCTATTTTGAATAACATGTCTTGTTTCTTGATTCATATATCTTACTTCAAATCCGGCTCCCCTTCAAGGGCTGGGGGTTACGCAAGTACCCACGTGTCTTTACTACCACCGCCCTGCGAGCTATTAACTACCAGCGAGCCTTCTTTTAGCGCTACGCGGGTTAAGCCGCCGGGTACAATTTCAATGCCGTCCGGCCCGCATAAAGCATAGGGGCGCAGGTCAATACGCCTTGGCTGCACCGCCCCGCCAATATAACATGGCGCTGCCGATAGGCTGATTGTTGGTTGTGCAATAAAATTTCTTGGATCTTTTAATATCTCCAGTTTGTACTTCTCAATTTCTTCTTCTGTTGATGCATGCCCCATTAACATACCATAGCCACCGCTTTCATTGGTTTTTTTAACCACCATGGTGTTAATATTCTTGAACACATGATCGCGCTCATCCTTATTACTCAGGCGATGGGTGGGTACATTCTTTAGTAGCGGCTCCTCGTTCAGGTAGTACTTGATCATATCAGGTACATATATGTAGGTAGCCTTGTCATCGGCCACCCCGTTACCAACGGCATTAACAATAGCTACGTTGCCTTTGCGATAAGCACCCATGAGGCCGGCTACACCCAGCACGCTGTTAGGGTTAAACACCAGCGGATCTAAGAATTCATCATCAACACGGCGGTAAATAACATCAACCTGCTGCAGGCCGGTGGTGGTTTTCATATAAACCTTGTGGTTGTTCACTACCAGGTCGCGGCCTTCAACCAGTTCAACACCCATCAAGCGGGCAAGTGTGGTGTGCTCAAAATAAGCAGAGTTATATATACCCGGACTAAGCAGTACGATAGTTGGGTTGCTAATTTGCCTTGGCGATAACGATAGCAGGTTTTTATACAGGATAGATGGGTACTCGGTAACGCTCCTTACACCGCAATTTGGCAGCAGATCTGGAAACAAACGTTTGGTTATCTCCCTGTTTTCCAGCATATAGCTTACGCCTGATGGGGTGCGCAGGTTGTCTTCCAGCACATAAAAAGTTCCGTCGTGGTCGCGGATCAGGTCAATACCGGCTATGTGCACATATACATCATAGGGTACATTTAACTGGTACATTTCCCGCAGAAAATGTGGGCAGGAGTACACAATGTCAATAGGGACAATCCCGTCTTTAACAATAAACTGGTTGTGATAAATGTCTTTTAGGAAAAGATTAAGCGCGGTAAGCCTTTGTTTAATGCCTTTTTCAATAAAAGCCCACTCACCTGATGTAATAACCCGCGGAATAATATCGAAAGGGAATATTTTTTCAATTCCTTCGCCGCTATTGTATACAGTAAAGGTAATTCCCTGGGTCATGAACAATCTTTTTGCCAATTCTTCCTTCTTTCCGAGGTCATCCGGTGATTCCTGAGCTAAATACTCAACTATTTTCTGATAATGATCGCGTACGGTGCTGTTTTCGCTGTGCATTTCGTCCCATACGCCGTTTATTAAATTGTATTTTTCAAAATGTTGCGATTTGTACATAAAAACTATCCTGATTAGTGCAGTAAAAACTCAAATATTATTAGGAATGCATGTAAATGATTATAAAACACTTCTAATTAATGATTTTTTTGGTAAATTATGAAAAAAAACATATAATTAATGCAAGATTTATATTAAATAATAATATTAATCTCATTTTTTTGAATGAATCTTATTCGGATTGTTGCTAATAATTATCTTTTGGCAGAAATAAGAGCCATAGATAATTGATAAACAAGCATGGCTGCACTGTGTTTGGTTTTTCAGAAACAATAAATTAAGCACAAAAAAGATACGGATTAACGCAGAAAAACACAAAAAGCTACAAAAAAATGCGGTCAGGCGGCTAATAAAACAAGGAATAGCAACAGGACTATTATTCCATCGCCGTAAACAAAAAAGGAGGGTCGATATTTATTCGGACCCCCTTTTTTGTTGAAGACAAACTACTTTACTTTATCTGTAGCTATGCTGTATGCAGGGTCTTCTATTACATTTACATCTATGATATCGGCTGCATTTTTAAGAAGCAGCCTGCAATCGGCGCTTAGGTGTTTAAGGTGGAGTTTTTTGCCTGCTTTACGGTATCTTTCTGTTAGTTTATTTAAAGCCTCAATGCCAGACATGTCTGCTATCCGGCTGTCTCTAAAATCAATAACCACCTCATTTGGATCGGTCATCACATCAAATTTTTCATTAAATGCTGTTACCGAGCCAAAAAATAATGGCCCGTATATTTCGTAATGTTTAACACCTCCGGCATCTGTATATTTCCTGGCCCTGATGCGTTTAGCGCTTTCCCACGCAAAAACCAATGCCGATATAATTACACCAATTAAAACGGCCAGAGCTAAATTATGCAACCAAATGGTAATGAGCGCTACAGTTATCCCAACAAAAACATCCTGCTTAGGCATCTTATTAATTATCCGGAAGCTAATCCACTCAAAGGTGCCTATTGCCACCATAATCATAACCCCGGTTAAAGCAGCCATGGGTAGTCGTTCTATAACAGGTGCTCCAAATAATATGATAAGCAAAATAGTAAGCGAAGCAATAATGCCCGATAGCCTTGCCCTTGCCCCGGCAGACAGGTTAACCAAAGTTTGCGCTATCATAGGGCAGCCGCCCATCCCAAAGAAAAAGCCATTTAATATATTGGCGCTGCCCTGGGCAATACATTCCCGGTTGCTATTGCCGCGGGTGGCGGTTATTTCATCTACCAGGTTCAGGGTTAATAATCCTTCTGTTAAACCTACGCCGGCCATGATCAGTGCATATGGGAAAATGATCTTTAAAGTATCCAGGTTAAAGGGCACTGCAGGGATATGAAAAGGAGGGAAGCCACCGCTTACTTCTGCAATATCTTTTACCGTTTTTGTGTGGATACCAAGGCCCAGCACAACAGCAAAAACTACCATGATGGCTACCAATGATGGGGGTACGGCCTTAGTGATACGTGGCAGTAAAAACACAATAGCAATAGTTAAGGCAACTAAGCCTGCCATAATAAACAATGGCGCCCCTGTAAGCCAGACTTCGTGCCCGTTCACTACCGTTTTAAATTGTTGCAGCTGTGCCATAAATATAACTACAGCCAACCCGTTAACAAAGCCATACATAACAGGCTGCGGAACCAGCCTTATAAACTTGCCCAGCTTAAATAAGCCTACAATTATTTGTATAACGCCTGCTAATGCAACGGCTGCAAAAACATAGTCAATACCATTTGATTTCATGAGCGCTATAAGTACAACTACTGTTGCGCCCGCCCCGCCCGAAATTAAACCCGGCCTGCCGCCAAATATGGCTGTAATTAGCCCCATAATAAAAGCGGCATATAGCCCAACCAAAGGTGGAAAACCAGCCAGGATAGCGAACGATAATGACTCGGGCATCATAGTCATGGCGACTGTTAACCCGGCTAAAATTTCATTTTTATAATTGATCTTCTGCGAAAGGTCAAAAAGTTGTAAATAAGGCTTCATCTTTAACTGTTAAGCATAAAAAAAACGGTAAAACAGCAAAGCATGCCGATAGAATAATGGATTAAAAACTCAATGCGGTGTAACCAGGCTAAATGAATTATTATCTGCCAAAATTATTAAAAATTGCATCTTATATTTATAAAAGGGAATTAAATAATCAGAAAACGGGTGCCATGGAATTACACGAACAATTTAAGTTCAATGGTGATAAGATCATTAAACTAACAGATATCAGTTAGATGATCATAAATCAGCCTTAAATCAAAAAAGATCTAAGGCTGATTAAGGGTTGTATTTGCTTAATTACCAAATGTAATTAACAGAAAAGATAAGTGAATTGGCAAAGCTTAAATTAAAGCTATTATAAGTCCCGCTTGTATTGCCGCTGCTCTTTTGATGCTGATAATCTAAATTGCCCATTGCAGCAGTAAGGCCTAATTTTTTTATAGGATAATAAACAAAATCGAGCCCTACACCGCCTGTATAAACATTACTGTTTGTGTTATAATTAGGCTGATTATTAATATTGTATGTATAAGATTGGCTTAATCGTTGGTAGCTAAGATGTGGGCCGGTGCGTATACCTATTTTGTTATCATACAAAAAGTATTTTCTTAACCTGATGGAGCTGAAGAAACTTTTGCCTGATTGGTTTTGTGGAGAGTACATATTGGTATCATACTTTTGGCTGCTGTATGAATATCCTACTGCCAAGCCAATATCCAGTTTATCTGCAATAAAGTAGCTGTAATTTGGCGAAATTGTGTAATTGTTTTGTTTTCCTTTAACCTCAGGATCGTAGTCGTTAGTGCTGTAATTAATACTCCTGGTTTTAAGGTCGGTGGTAGATAAACCAAAGCTTAATCCTACACTTTGATTGCCTTTTTCGGTTTGGGCTTTAGCTGCATTAATGGTGATAATTGATACGAATACCAAAAGGAGTTTTTTGTACATAAATGTTTAATAAGGTTTAATAATTTGATTAAGAATTGCGATTTTGACAGTGCCGAATGCCGTTAGTTTAACGCTATAAAGGCGATTGCCTGAATTTTTAACTAAAGCATTAGTTATGTGCGGGTTAAAATTTTATTTTTAGGATTCTGTTAATAATACGATGACATAAAACCGGTCAATTGGTGACATTTTAAACATTTACCTTATCTTACAGTTTAAATATATTATTTGAGTTGATAGATGCATGAAATTTTACTGCTTTGCCTGGGGCTGATCCTCAGCGTTTCTTTCCTGGTGGTGCTTGCTAATAAACTAAAGGTAGCATACCCCATTTTTTTAGTGATAGCAGGATTGGGCATCAGCTTTGTGCCCGGTATCCCCAATGTACATATTGACCCCGACGTGGTGTTCCTTGTTATTTTACCACCTGTACTGTTTGATGCCGCCCAAAATACTTCATGGAAGGCTTTATGGAAATGGCGGCGTATTGTTACCGTTATGGCCCTTGGGTATGTTTTGCTTACGGCAACCGCGGTAGCGTTTGTAAGCTATATGCTTATCCCTGGTTTTACATTGGCGCAGGGATTTTTACTGGGGGCCATTATTTCGCCGCCGGATGCGGCCGCCGCAACTTCAGTATTGCAATTTACCAGGCTGCCCAAAGGCATGGTATCTATACTTGAAGGGGAAAGCTTGCTGAACGATGCAACCAGTTTAACCCTTTTCAGATTTGCGCTTGCCGCCATTATAAGCAGCAATTTTGAATGGTATGATGCCGCATCGGGGTTTGTATTTGTAACCCTTTCGGGTATTGGTATCGGGTTGATATTGGGTTTAATATTTTATGCCATTTACCGCTGGCTGCCAACAACCTCTAACTTAGATATCGCTTTCGCGTTGGTATTGCCTTACCTTATCTATATCACGGCAGAGGAGCTGCATTCATCGGGCGTATTGGCGGTGGTAACCGGCAGTTTGTTCATATCCTATAGAAATCACTTTGTTTTAACACATACCAGCAGGCTTAAATCAAATGCGGTATGGCCGTCTATCGTATTTATATTTAACGCGGTGATTTTTTTTCTGATCGGGTTACAATTACCAGAAATTATCGGTGGCATAAAAGAAACTTCTTTGTATGATGCTTTCAGGATAGCGCTGATCATTACCGGGGTGGTTATCCTGGTAAGAATGTTTTCGGGGCTAATTTCGTCGCGGTTTACTACGTTCATCAGCAAGTATATTACCGTTGCCCAAAACCGGCCGGGTTGGCGAAACCCAACAATCATTGGTTGGGTAGGGATGCGTGGGGTAGTTTCTTTAGCATCGGCGTTGTCAATACCGCTAATGCTTAACAATCACGCTTTCCCAAATCGTAACCTCATACTGTTTATTACCTTTATCGTTATTATTGTAACGCTGGTTTGCCAGGGCCTTACCTTGCCATGGGTTATAAAATTAATAAAACCCGAGCCTGTTGACGATGATAAAGCCGATGACCAGCAGATTCTGGAAATTGAGTTGGCGCTGCTTTCCACGGCAGTAAAAGAAATAGGCGCTAAATACGAGGGCGACCTGAAAACCAATGATCTGTTAAAAAACAAATTTGAACTGCTAAAGTATAAGGTAGAACTTTATACCCAATCAAGGGATGACGAGAAGAAAAAGGTGGCTGTTAATAAAATGATAAGCCGGTTTAAGCATGTAATGACAGACATTATTGAACGTGAGCGCGAAAAGCTGCACGCCTTTAGAAAAAAGGATGGTTATGATGATGATATTATTTGGTTAATAGAAAACCGGCTGGATCTGGAGGAAGAGGGCCTACAGGAAGAGAGTGAATAGGTTATTAATATAGTCGCAATTTTTAAAAGATCAGGCTAAACAGTTCCTTTTTGTACAATTTGCTAATTTCCTTTTCAAGTAATTTTGATTATAAATTAAACGCTAAATAATTCAAAATGAAAAGAGGTATCTCCTTTGTCACTATTATGTTAGTGGCAGCTTTAAGTTTGTTTATAAACCAAAGTAACGCACAGTCTAAATCAGGTATAAGTATATCAGAAGCAAGAACAGCTATCGCCAAAAGTAACAGCATCTATTTTAAATCGTTCGTAAATAATGATCCGTCTGCTTTTGCAGATCGCTATGCGGAAGACTGCATTATAATGGTGCCAAATGCAAAGGCTTTGAAAGGGCGTAAAGGCGCGCTTGATTTTTTTAACATTGCTTATAACGATTTAGGCTTAAGGAATGGTAAATTTATTACCACAGATGTATATGGCCCTGGTAACGGCTATGTAGTTGAAGAGGGACTTTGGCAGTCGTTTGATAAGAATAACAAACTGTACGACAACGGAAAGTTCCTTGTTTTATGGAAAAAAACTAATAAAGGCTGGAAAATGTTCAGGGATTCTTTTAGTAGTGACAATAAAGCCAGGTAGTGTTTTACACCGGTTTATCTCCGGCTTAAATTTTTAAAGGCTTTCATATGAAAGCCTTTATTTTAAAAACAATACGATATTTTTACTGTACCATTAAGAATAGCAGCACCCATAAATAAATTTTAAGATCAAACTTTTATCAGGTGAACTTCAAACAATTTGCGCCATCTAATATATTAATGCCTTATATAAAGCACTATTATATTTTTGAATCAGATTCTGATATCGAGTTTGAAGACATCGTATTTCCAAGCGGCGATATGGAGGTGATCTTTAATTTGGGTAATGGTGTATGGGAATCATCTGTTGGCAATGAATTTTATAAAACACCTCAAATAGAATTATGGGGCCAGATAACCAAACCCTTAGCCATCAAGTCAAAGGGGAAGCATACCATGCTTGGGATCAAATTTTTTACACATTCCGCGGCTTACTTTTTTAACGATGAGATTGGGGTATTTAATGACCGCATCACAGACCTTTACGATGTATTAGGCAACCCGGCTAAAATATTGCACGCGCAGCTTTTAGAAACAAAAGACCAGGATAAAAGAATAGAAATATTAGAAGGCTTTTTGATAAAGAAACTAATAGGCGCTCAAAAAAGATTTGCCAGGATAGACAAGGTTGCCCATATTTTAATGAGTATAAAAAAGAACCCTGCAGAAAATAATCTGGGCAATATCGCGTCAAAACATGGCATTACCCCCCGTTACCTTCACAAGCTTATCTTACAAAATACCGGCCTTTCGCCATCTTCATTTAATAAAATAAACAGGTTTCAGTTCAGTCTTAAACTTATTGCTAAAAATAACCTGCCATTTACGGCTATTGCTTACAACTGTGGTTATTTTGATCAATCTCATTTTATAAGGGATTTTAAATCCTTTACCGGCCTTACCCCTTCGGCTTATATGGAAAATATTACGCCGGTTAACCAGTTGCTGCTGCAATAATAAACCTTACACTTTTTTAGCTGCATCTTTACTTCCGGGTATTAAAAATGCCGGTTAAAGCCCAATGTCATTATTTAAGGGATCTCTACCCCAGAGGGGTTAAAGCTTTGTAGACTAAAATCGAAATTATCTAATCCGTGCCATAGGTACGGAACCTTTGCGTTGCGTACCTACGGCACGCTAAAAACGCTATTTATATTTTCTACAAAGCTTTTACTCCTAACGGAGTATTTTGTCTTTCCTTAAATAATCACATTGGGTTAATGCCATGCGGCCTGTTTTAAATAACCTATCCTGAAATTATTTCGATCAACATATTATTACTGTTCCGCTTTATACAATTTTACTGTTTAGCACTGCAATATCTTTGTGCATACTATTTATTAAACATTATATAATCTGTATTTTATGAAATCTTTTGAAACATTTAAACAACTGCATCAGGGCCCAACCCCGTTCCTTTTAGGGAACGTATGGGACGTAAAAAGTGCCCAGGTATTTGAAGCTAACAATTATAAAGCAATAGGCATATCAAGTCAGGCATTATCAAATGCTTTTGGTTATGACGACGGCGAAAACCTACCGTTTGAGCTATTGCTTCAATTGGCTAAACGGGTATGTAAAGTAGCTTCTATCCCCTTTTCTGTTGATATGGAAGGCGGATATAGCCGCACCGTTCAAGGTATTTTGGAAAAGATAGACAAGCTGCATGACGCGGGAGTGGTTGGTATTAACCTGGAAGATACTATCCCGGGCGAGGTGCGTACTTTTCTGCCCGGTAACGAATTTGAGAAGATCCTGTCGGCGGTGGCAGATCATATCAGCAGGAACAATTTGAAACTTTTCTTAAACATCCGGACTGACGGGTTCCTGCTGGGCCTGCCAACAGCACTTTCTGAAACACTCACAAGGGCCAGAAGGTACGAAACTGCAGGTGCTGATGGAATATTTGTGCCTTGCATTACCAATAAAAACGACATTAAAGAGGTGGTAGAAGCCACAAGCCTGCCTGTTAATGTGATGTGCATGCCCAATTTGCCGGGCTTTGAAGAACTGGGGGAGCTTGGTGTAAAAAGGATCAGCATGGGGCCATTTCTTTTTAACAAGGCTTATGAAAACGTGGCAAACCTGGCAAAGGCAATTAATAACGACAAAAGCTTTACACCCCTATTTGCCTGATTTTTAGCTCATAAATTAATCACAAAATATAAAATTCAAAAAAAGATGAACCTACCAAAAAGAGCCGAAGATGCTCACGCAACACTTGCCGCCGCCTTTAATACCGGCGATGTAGCCACCGTAATGAGTATGTATGATGTAAACGGAATTATTGTACCCGAGCCAAACAAACCTGTATCAGGTGCGGCCAAATTCGAAGAATCAATAAAAGCAATTTTATCCATAAAGGGAAAAATGGAGATCAAAACCGTTTACTGCCTTGTTACAGCCGGCATCGCTTTAGGCCGGTCTGAATGGAGCATTACAGATGGCAACGAAGTAAAAATAAGCGCCAAAGGTATTGAGGTAATGAAACAACAAACTGACGGTACCTGGAAAATTGTTATAGACCAGGCATTTGGCGCCGAAGCTAACCTGGTAGCATAAAAAGCTAAACTGGTATAACCCCTGTAACCTAAACCGTTCTTAACAAAAAGCCTTAAGGTATTTTACCTTAAGGCTTTTTGTTAAGAATTACCCGCAGGCTAATTTTATTCATTTTAAAAAAGATCTGAAACTTTTATCCTTAATAAATATTAAGAACTTTATAAAAACAAAGTTTCAATTTTATCATGAAGATAGCTACCTATAACGTTAATGGTATTAACGGGCGTTTACCCGTACTGCTGCGCTGGCTTGAAGAAACAGCGCCCGATGTTGCCTGTTTGCAGGAACTAAAAGCGCCCGATGAAAAATTTCCGGAGCAGGCTATAAAAGATGCAGGTTATAGTGCCATATGGCACGGGCAAAAAAGCTGGAATGGGGTAGCCATATTAGCCCGGGGCACCGGTATTCAAGAAACAAGGCGCGGCCTTCCGGGTGATCCTGACGATAGCCATAGCCGCTATATTGAGGCCCTGGTTAACGGCATAACCATTGGCTGCCTTTATTTACCAAATGGCAACCCGGCCCCGGGCCCCAAGTTTGACTATAAATTACGCTGGTTTGAAAGATTGATTGCCCATGCGGCCGAGTTATACAGAGCTAACATGCCCGCAGTATTATTAGGTGATTATAATGTAATACCAACCGAACTTGATGCCTACAAACCCGAGCGCTGGGTGGAGGATGCATTGTTCCGCCCGGAAACCCGCGCGGCGTTTAAAGTACTTGTTGAACAGGGATGGACAGATGCCATACGCAAGCTTTACCCTACCGAGGTGATCTATACCTTTTATGACTATTTCCGTAATGCCTATGGCCGCAACGCGGGCTTACGTATAGATCATTTTTTGCTTAGTCCGCATTTGGATAGCCGCCTGGTAGCTGCCGGGGTTGACCGTAACGTGCGCGGATGGGAAAAAACAAGCGACCACGCACCGGTATGGATCGAGCTGGCCGATAAATAGCTGTTTTTGCCGACTCGTTATAAACGTAATTAAATCATCAATATGAAAAAGAAACAAAGTGTTACAGTGGTTGAAAAAGGAGCAGGGGCAATAGTTTCGGTAGTGGGCGATACGTACCGTATGGCAATAACAGGTAAGCAAACCAATGGAGATTTTGCCCTGATCGATATGTTGGTTCCGCCGGGCGGCGGGCCGGGGCCACACGCCCATCCGGCTTTCCACGAGACCTTTTATGTGCAGCAGGGCGAAGTGCAAATTAATAGCGAAGAGGGTACCTATATAGCTAAGGAGGGTACTGTAGTTCATATTCCTAAAGGTGGGATGGTGCATAGTTTTAAAAATAACACTGATAAACTTACCCGCCTGCTGTGCATAGTTGTACCGGCTGGCTTAGAAGAATTTTTTATGGAGTTTGGAAAACCTGTTGCCGCAAATACCTTTTTGCCGCCTGCAATGGATGAACAAACCATCAAAACATTGGAAGCACTTGCAGCAAAACATGGGATGCAAACTTTCCCTCCTGATTATTTGGATAAAAAGTAGTTAATCCAAAAAAGGCCTCTCAGATTTGTTTGAGAGGCTTTTTGTTTTACCGGCGCAAAGCAAAAATCATTTATGCCAAAACTGCAAATTATCTATACTGTGCATATTGTGTAAACATGGTATACAAAACTTGTAAAATATGCACAAATAAATATAAAACACATGCTTTGTATTAATTAATCGCCTAACTTAGAGTGTCTTAAGCGTCGCCTTTAACATTAACCGTTTCATTTTAATAAAACAATATGAAAACAAACCGGCCTTTAAACTCCTTAGCGCTGGCATTGGTACTGGTCATAAGCGCGGTTATTTGCTGGGAGATCTTTCTCCGGAATAAAGGACTAAAACCCGATTTTGATGATGGCCCGGAATTGTGGGCAGATAGACGGGCCATGGTTTACGAACCATCAAATAAAGCAACTGTTTTTATAGGCTCCTCGCGTATTAAGTATGACCTGGATATTGCTACATGGCAAAGTGTCACCGGCACCAATGCTATACAGTTAGCAATGGTTGGTTCATCACCACTCACCATGCTGAAAGACCTGGCCAACGACCCCAAGTTTAAAGGGAAGTTATTAGTAGATGTTACAGAAGTGCTTTTTTTCAGTGAGTCGCCGCGGGTATTTTTAACACCCGATGAGGCAATAAGCTACTATAACAAACGTACGCCCGCGCAAAAAGCAAGCTTTGAATTTGATAAGTTACTTGAGCCCAGACTGGCTATGCTTAATAAGGATTTTTACTCACTTAACGGCCTGTTAGATCATCTGTATGTGCCTAACCGGCAAGGGGTATACGCAGGGCTTGATTTCCCTATCGGTTTTGCAGAAACGCTTTACAGCAGGCAAACAAAAATGACAGATTCGTTTTTAAGCGATACCAACCGTGTAAATAAAGTAAGAGGGATATGGGGATTTGTGGCAAAGCTTAACCCAAAACCGCCCGTTACCGGTAAAGCGCTTGATGCTATTTTATCATCTGTGAAGCACGACGTTGACCGGATAAGGGCCAGGGGCGGTACCGTTATTTTTTTACGGACCCCATCAAGCGGGCCTTTTTTAATGGGCGAAAACATGGGTTATCCAAAGGCTAAATATTGGGCTAAATTACTGGCTGTTACCCAATGCAAAGGCATCCATTTTAGTGAGCACACCGCGCTGAATAAATTAGTATGCCCCGAGTTTTCTCATTTAGCCCCCAGTGATGCTGTAGTATATACAAAAGGTATTATTGATATCCTTAAAAAGGAAACAGACTGGAAATTATAATCCTGCAGATAAATATTAATTAAATATAAACCCATTGTGCCATGGTTTTTAATTCGTACACCTTTATAGCATTTTTTATAATAATGCTTATACTGCATAACCTGCCATTGCCATGGAAGGTTAAGAAAATTAACCTGCTACTGGCAAGTTATATATTTTATGCCGCCTGGAACCCGCCTTTCATCCTGCTGCTTTGGCTTTCAACCGTAGTAGATTTTTTTGTTGGAAAGGCATTATACGTACAACCTAATAAGCATAAACGATGGGTGCTTTTAGTAATTAGCCTTATTGGTAACCTGGGTATGTTATGCTTTTTTAAATACGGAACGTTTTTATTAGAGAATTTTGTAATTATATGTAATGCATTAGGGATTGATTATCACCCTGCTAAACCGAGCATTATTTTACCTGCAGGTATTTCATTTTATACATTTACTACGCTTTGCTATACAATAGATATGTATAAGCGGAAAAGTGAGCCGGTTAAATCATTGCTTGATTTTTCTTTGTTTGTTACCTTTTTTCCGCACCTGGTTGCCGGGCCTATTGTTCGCCCGCCGCAATTAGTGCCTCAGTTTGAATCGCCCCGCAAGGCCAGTAAACAGCAACTGGCCGATGGCCTGCTGTTACTAACCCTTGGCCTATTCATGAAAGTGGTATTGGCAGATACGCTCCTGTCTGCAACAGCCGATGCTGTATTTGGGTACACCGGCAAATTGAGCACCCTTGATGCCTGGGCGGGTGTACTTGCTTTTTCCGGCCAGATATTTTTTGACTTTGCAGGTTACTCTACCGCTGCAATTGGCGTGGCTTTATGCCTGGGGTTTGTATTGCCTCAAAACTTTTTATACCCATATGCCGCTATCGGGTTTTCTGATTTTTGGCGCAGGTGGCATATTACGCTATCATCATGGCTGCGCGATTACCTTTATATCCCGTTAGGCGGCAACCGCCAGGGGAGCTTTAAAACCTACATAAACATCATGATAACAATGCTGATTGGTGGGTTGTGGCATGGCGCCAACTGGACCTTCGTGGCATGGGGCGGCCTGCATGGCTTATATTTATGTGCCGAAAAAGCTATGGATTATAAACGGCCTAAAGCATCGCCCTTAATTGATATTACCCCTGAGCCGGTCATATCTACCGCTTCAATAATTCCACCATTAGTAAATAAAAAGCTTAATAGTAATATTTTAAAAGCGTTATTAACATTTTTTCTTATTTGTATAACCTGGGTGTTTTTTCGGTCGGCCACGTTTGCAGGTGCATGGCAGTTGCTGGGGTCAATGTTTACCAGGCAAGGGGACACTCTTCCTTTATTAACTACCATAGCCATTATTAAAGTAGGGGTAGTAGTTTCATTTATGTTAGTTTTTCATTGGATAATGCGCGATACCACCGTTTTAAAAGTTGTAAAGAAAACACCCGTATGGAGCCTTGGTATTGTTTGGTCGCTTATGCTGATATTGATCATTTTAAGCCAGGAGTCAAGTAAATCCTTTATATATTTTCAGTTTTAATTGATGGATTTAACCCGGTTAACACTGGTGATTTATGATATTCTTATCTGAAGATGTTTTAAGAAAATAACCTAATTTGAGTAAATTATTCGTTACATATATTTGTTATTACTATCTTGCAGGTAATGACGGATTATCTTACGCTGTTTAAAGATTGGGTTATTAACCTGGGGGAAAAGCATGAAGTTGACCCTCTTATTCTGGGAAGCCTTTATTTGGTCAGCAAGCTGAGTTTTTTTTCTTTTTTGGGTTGGGTAATCAAAAATTTGAGGTCAAAAAAGCCATTTCTTATACCCTTACTATTTGCATGCGTTAGTTTTAGCATGCCCTATCTTTACCTGGTGATAGCCGGTCGTAACATTTCTGTTTGGGTTTATATATTTATTGGCCTGATGTTCATTTACGGAGGATTCTCCATCTGGAAGAAAATTACAGTAAAGCCCAGTCCTGTTAACGCCTAATACACGTTGTCTCCTGTGTGATATTAAAAGCCCCTCAGATTTTCTGTAGAGAGGCTTCATTATGAATGAATGCCTTGTCGCAATTGCCCCTTTAACTTGTCCTTATTGCACCCGGCAGCGTATCTGTTTTCGTTTAAATTTGTAATGCTTACTTAAAATCATAAAATATGAAAATAGTTAGGGTTCAATACACTACAACGCAGGAGTATGTTGCCACAAATAAAGAAAACATCAGGCAGGTGGTAAACGAGTTAAAAAGCATCAATCATCCGGGTATTAAATACAGTACTTATTTGCTGCCGGATGGAAAGACATTTATGCACTTTGATCAGTTTGAAAACGGAGAGGCCCACGAGTTTTTGACGGCGCTTAACTCGTTTAAAAAATTCGCGGATGAACTGGAAGCAAGTGAACTTGAAGCAGAACCAAAGCTGGAGCTGTTAACCTTAGTGGCCTCTACAGAAGATTTTTTTGGCGAATAACCAATCTGTTAGTTGGCGTTGCCACTACAGGTGTTCGGAAGAAATAAAATTAAGGGTCATGCCGATGCATATCGGCATCTCACTGGCAAAGTAAAATACATGCTTAGCTATGAGTTGTCTGTAAAGTGGAGAACCGTCCTGATGGGATGCTGAAATAAATTCAGCATGACCTGGTTGTTTTTTAAGAAAATACAATCTACCCAACACCTGTAGTGTTGCCAACAAGCCATTATTACAAGTTTTCTCAAAAGCGCCTCAAATCAAAACACCGGCGCTCTTTATTTTCCATATAATTGATAATCAGAGTGAAGGAACTATAAAGCATTGCACTATTTTTTCAGGAATGGTCATTTTGTTTGTAACAATATCAATTGGCAATCATCAAAAATCAAAAAATGAACCCAAATCAAAAGGCCGAAGCTTCGCCACAAGTTTATGCACGAATAGGCGGGGTAATTTATTTGATCATCATAGTTGCCGGTATATTTGGTGAATTGTTTGTTAGGGGCAAACTTATTGTGCCGGGCAACCCTGCTGCTACAGCTAATAATATTATGGCCCATGAGCAGCTCTGGCGTATGGGCATTGCCGGCGACCTGCTAATGCATTTGTGCGATGTGCCTTTAATGCTGGTGTTTTATATTTTGCTAAGACCGGTAAACAAAAACCTTGCCTTGCTTGCCGTGCTTTTCAATTTGGTACAGACCGCAGTTTTGGCTGCCAATAAGTTAAATCTTTTAACAACATTGTTCCTGAGCGATGGTACTGGTAACTTAAAAACACTTGAACCGCACCAACTGAATGCACTGGCCTATGTTTATACGCGGGTGCATGGATACGGCTTTAGCGTTGGCCTTATGTTTTTTGGTTGCACATGCCTTGTTTTGGGGTATTTAATTTTCAGATCGGGCTATTTACCTAAAATTTTGGGTGTTTTGATGCAGATAGCCGGTTTGTGCTACCTTACCAATAGCTTTATATTGATAATTGCCCCATCAATAGAAAACATTGTATTTCCTGCCATTCTGGTTCCTCCTTTTATTGCGGAATTGTCCCTTTGCCTGTGGCTTCTTATAAAAGGTGTAAACCTCACAAAATGGAATATGGCTTAAACGCAAAAAAAGCTTTTCAGATTTAAGAGGCTTAGTTTTACTTACCCCTAATGGTACAAATCTTAAACCGCTTTTTAGCTGATTTAGGGAAACCCGCAGCTATTTATTACTAATTGATCATTTTGGTTGAAACAACTCTTACATGTCGTTGTAGTACAGGTACTACTATAGTATAAGATTCTTTTATACTTATGTTAATTCACTAACAATACATACGCCTATGAAAGCCTTGGTTTACCACGGGGAACATAACATCACTTTATCCGATGTTTCTAAACCTCAAATAGAAAAAGCGACAGATGCCATTGTCCGTATCGTTCATACAACCATTTGCGGAACTGACCTGGGGATCCTGAAGGGGAAAAACCCGGAGGTGACCAAGG
Source organism: Mucilaginibacter sp. (assembly GCF_041660805.1). Lineage (GTDB taxonomy): Bacteria > Bacteroidota > Bacteroidia > Sphingobacteriales > Sphingobacteriaceae > Mucilaginibacter. The sequence continues at coordinate 26,337 of NZ_JBAZVP010000029.1, forward strand.
GGCGCATTTTGGGCCATGAAGGTGTGGGGATCATAGAGGAAACAGGTTCCGGTGTTTCGCAATTCAAAAAGGGAGACAAAGTGATCATTTCCTGTATCACCGCTTGCGGAAGTTGCATCTATTGTAAAAAACAGATGTACGCTCATTGTAAGGATGGTGGCTGGATATTAGGGCACCTTATTGATGGTACGCAGGCAGAGTATGTGAGGATCCCGTATGCAGATAACAGCCTGTACAAAATCCCCGAAACGGTAGATGATGAAACTGCCATTATGCTCAGTGATATACTGCCTACCGGGCATGAGATAGGCGTACAGTACGGGAATGTTAAACCGGGAGATACTATAGCCATAGTGGGCGCGGGCCCTGTTGGGATGGCTGCCTTGCTGACTGCACAGTTTTACTCCCCGGCTAATATTGTAATGATGGATACGGATGAGAACAGGCTGGAATTTTCAAAAAAATTAGGTGCTACCCATACCATTAATTCCGGTACTGAAGATGTGGTTAAATTTATCAAGGAGCTTACGGATGGAGAAGGTGTTGATGTGGCCATAGAAGCTGTGGGGCTACCCGAGACCTTTGACATTTGCCAGCGCATTATTAGGCCTGGCGGGCATATTGCCAATGTAGGCGTACACGGAAGAAGTGTGGATTTTCAGATCCAGGATTTGTGGATTAAAAATATCACCCTAACCACCGGCCTGGTTAATACCAATACAGTGCCAATGCTTTTAAACGCGGTGGCATCAAAAAGGATAGCACCAAATAAACTCATAACTCACCGGTTTAAACTCGATCAGATATTGGAAGCCTATGAGGTTTTTAAAAACGGCGCAAAAGAAAAAGCGCTCAAAGTACTGATCAGCAATTGATTTAAAATACACTTAAAAATAACCGAACACTCAACAAACACCAAAACTTTACATGTAGCGAGACTGTTACCATTTGGGTAGCAAGCTGTTGCCGTGAATTATTATATTTGAGTAAAACCTTTAAAATGAGCCAGATCAACAAAGAAGACATTAAGCAGGAAGTGTTTGACCTGTATGATGATTACGCACACAACCGGCTTGACCGGCGCGGATTTGTGCAAAAGCTATCTCTTTATGCCGTTGGCGGGTTAACCGTACCCGCGCTGATGAGTTTCCTGATGCCCGATTACAAAGGGAACGTGCAGATAAAGCCGGATGATCCCCGCTTACAATCCGGATATATCAATTATTCTTCACCAAAAGGAGGCAAAACTATAAAAGGGTTGCTGTCAAAACCTGTAGATGCTAAAAAGAAACTTGGCGGCATTATAGTGGTGCATGAAAACCGGGGTTTGAACCCTTATATTGAAGATGTGGGCAGAAGGGCCGCCCTGGCAGGATTTATTTCGCTTGCACCCGATGCGCTGACACCCCTTGGTGGTTACCCGGGCAATGATGATGAGGGGCGTACCATGCAAAGCAAAAGGGACAAAGGCGAAATGGAGGAAGATTTTATAGCGGCATATGAATACTTAAAAAATCATAAAGACTGTAACGGTAAAGTAGGTGTTGTGGGCTTTTGTTTTGGCGGGGGTATAGCCAATATGATGGCTGTTCGTGTACCGGAACTGGCGGCAGCTGTACCTTTTTACGGCAGTCAGCCCGCTATTGCGGATGTGCCGAAAATTAAAGCACCACTGATGCTGCACTATGCATCGCTCGATACCAGGATCACTGACGGCTGGCCGCCCTATGAAGCTGCTTTAAAAGCAAATGGCAAAAAATACCAGGCGTTTATTTACGAAAACGTAAACCACGGCTTCCATAACGATACAACACCCCGTTATGACAAAGCAGCCGCAGAACTTGCCTGGAAACGCACCATAGATTTTTTTAGAGAGAATTTGGGATAAAGTGCTTGTATTGCACGTGAAAAGTATGAATATGAAAAAGCCCCATAGAGAAATCTAAGGGGCTTTTCATTTCCAGGGTAGCAGGAGCAGGACTAAAATCGAACCAATTGATAGACGATTTAAGGCGCATTGTGATATAAACATGCCTCGATATTGGTGAAAATCATCAGAGCGCAACTCATGCAGACAATATTTTTTTAATAAAAAATCCGGAGTTTTAATCACCATCGGCTTTTCGTTTGGCAAGCCTTTCACTTCGTTTATTGTTTAAATATTTCCTCACGGGGGTATCGTAAATTATCATTACTAAGTACGCTGCCCCAACCAGCAGGATTAGCCCGGCTATGATGATGAAAGCCAATTGCATCGTGCCTGGTTTATGACTGGTGTAATAATTACCGAACATCCATAACACGGCATAATGCGTCATGTACAATGGGTAGGAGATCTTTCCCCCAAATATACAGGCCTTTTTTAAGCCAGGTGTTAAACTAGCCCCTGCCCCCAAAGCGAGCAGCAAGGGGAAATAAAACAGTACTACAAAAGGCTCAGATAACCAGTTCCATTTTGACGATGGCATAATAAAGGCCAGGAACAATAATAAGGCTACGCCGATAAATCCCAGCTTATTTTTGATGATCCAATTGGAACGGTAAATAAGAAGTCCTGCTAAAAAAGAATACGATATCCGGGCGCTCCCGTCCCAAAAGGTGGGGCCGCTCCAACCGCCCAATAAATTACCGGAACGGTAAGATACAAAGCAAATAGACACCGCCGAGAGTATGGTTAACAGCAACAGGTAGCTGCGGCCAATTTTATAAAGCACAAATGCGTAAACAATATTGGCGACATATTCCCAAAACAACGACCATGACGGTGCATTGAAGCTAAACAGGTTAAAACCACGGTCGGCTATTACAGGCAAGGGGATAAGCAGTACCGAGCAAACAAATGTCAGGATGATTTTACCGGTGCTGTACAATTCGGGATGGCCGCCAAACGGGTCGAACAAAAATGCGAGCAAGCCTAATACCGATCCTGCTATAACCAGTGGGTGCAGCCGGATGATCCTTGATTTAAAAAACTCAAGAACGCCCATTTTTGCTATACGATCGTCATAGGCATATCCGATAACAAATCCCGAAAGGCAGAAGAAGAAATCGACAGCTAAAAAACCATGTCCGATAAAATTTTTGCTGGGATCGGTATAAACCCATTCCATAAAATGAAACGTTACAACAGCCAGGGCGGCAATGCCCCTTAACCCATCGAGAATTTCAAAATGCTGTTTTGTTTGCAGAATTGACGGGGCGATGTTGTTCTTGTCCATTTGATGTATCCTGGTACGTTAAATTTAACGTGGCAATATACACTGACTTGCTGTTGCCCCAAATTATTAAAAATTAATAATCCAACCAAAATGTATAGATGAGCCGGACGGCTAGCCCCAATAGGACTAAACCTGAACCGCTTGCATGCTGATTTGAGAAGTATAGCATTTTAGAATTTTTTTGTCCAAAATGCTATTTTAAAACCGAATGTACTTCGTTAGGTTTTGGTACACCATCTATCTCAACTTATTCGTTAATAGTCTAATTATTAGCATATTTGTTTGGATAGCGATTGCGATATTTAATTTACTTGAAACCATATACATTCCATATTACCCTTTATGACGTTGCGTTTCTTGGAACGATTTTTATCGGCCTCACTTTCATCCTGCTTTTATGGTTCACCAGGAAAGCCAACCGGCCGGCAAACCGGTTTTTAGCCATAGCACTGGCTATTGTTGCTTTGTGGATAACCCGGATATTGGCGATTGACATTCAGCTGGCAGCCTATGTTCCTTTTTGGAGCCGGCTGCCGCTACAATTTTCGCTGGCATTTGGCCCCGCCATTTTCTTTTATGTGCTTAAAATAACTCAGCCGGATTATAAATTCCGGCGCAAGGATCTGTTGCATTTCAGCCCCTTATTACTGGAACTAAGCGCTTACGTCTTAGAGACCGGGGAAAGTATAAAAACAGGCGTATCGACATACGATACGCTGACATTTCAACGATTGAACCCTATATTACAGCTATTAGCATTCATTTCGGTAATTATCTACCTATATCGGTGTTACAAATTAATTGAAAATTTTTACCAACAGCTGAAATTTAATGGAGGCGACCGGGCGCGGCACGAGCTGCGGTGGCTGCATAAATTACTGGCAGGTTTCGGGCTGTTATGGCTGTTGTGGATACCCTTTATAGCTGTAGATTATTTTTATTACAATTACCAGCCAGGCATACAGGCTTACTATCCTCTATATCTCCTTTTAGTGTCAATGATCATCTGGATGGCGGCGAGGGCCTTTTTAAGGCCGGAAATTGGCATCCCGGGAGATGCAGTATCAATTTTTAAACCATTACTGCCGGCAGAACTGAAGCAAAAAGGTATTTGGTTGAAGAAAATTGTTAAACAAACCCGCTATTACCAGGACCCGGAATTAAGTTTGAGTTCGCTTGCTGAAAAGCTTAAGCTGGGTCCTCATGAATTATCCCGGATCATCAATACAGCGCTCAAAAAAAGCTTCAATGACTTCATCAATGAATATCGCGTTGCGGAGGTCGTTCAGAAAATGCAGGATCCCGCTTACGGCCATATCACCCTGCTGGGTATTGCATTTGAATCGGGCTTTAATTCTAAAACTACTTTTAACCGCACTTTTAAACAATTGACGGGGAAAAGCCCGGTGGAGTATAAAAATCACCTGGAAAAAGAGCGCCCATCTTATAATTTGGGGCGTTCTCCCCGGTTTGCGACGGTAATTTCGTCTCAGGAAGCCACCCCGATGTGGCCTCACGACAAATTAAACCGCAACTTTATGTTTAAAAATTATTTCAAAATAGCATGGCGCAATCTGGTTCGCAATAAAAGCTATACTGCTATTAATATTACCGGCCTGGCCGTGGGGATTGCCGTTTGTATGGTAATCTTTATTATTATACAATTTCAAACCAGTTTTGATAATTTTCATGCAAAGAAAGATCGGGTCTATCGTGTGCTAACCGAATATCATAGTGCCGATGCAGCAGATATTTCTTATGGTAAAGATGTCCCTCTTCCAATGCCTGTCGGATTAAAAACGTCTTTCCCCCAAATAGAACAGGTAGTCCCAATTTATGCGAGTAAAGATGACCAGGTGCTGATACCTGATGATAGTGGAACTTCAAAAAAAATATTTAAAGAGCAGAGAGGTGTATTTTTTACAGAGCCTTCCTTTTTTAAACTATTTAATTTTCCCCTGCTTGCAGGTTCGTATGCCTCATTAAAAGATCCGAACAATGTATTGCTTACAAAAGAGATCGCTGAGAAATATTTCGGTGACTGGAAAACAGCAATAGGTAAAAGCATTAAGTTGCAAGCAGGCGGCAATATATTCAGTCACGGTACTGATGTATTGAAAGTTTCAGGCATTCTTGCAACCATACCTTCAAATACAGACTTTCAGTTAAAACTTGTCGTGTCTATTGGAACAGCGTCTACCGCGGATATGATAAAATCAACCGATTGGGAGGATAGAACGGGATCTGATTATGGCTGCTATGTTCTGCTGCCGCCGAATATTTCGGTAGACAATTTTAATCAGCAATTAAGAGCGTACTCCCGAAAGGTGCAATCTCCCGTTAATAAGGATACTCATATTGTGCAGCCATTAAGCGCGGTGCATTATGATACCCAAGCTGGTAATTACAGCAACAAAACGATCAGTCATCAGCTGCTTAATGTATTGTGGATCATTGCAGCATTCATCCTGTTAATTGCCTGCGTAAACTTTATCAACCTATCTACCGCGCAGGCTGTTAACCGGGCAAAAGAGGTCGGCGTACGTAAAGTTTTGGGGAGTAGTAAATCTCAATTGCAGGTCCAATTCATCATCGAGACATTTTTAATAGTGATAAGCGCCGTGGTGCTTGCAAGCTTTATTACCATGTTTGCATTGCCTTATGTAAATCAACTTTTAGAGCTTTCGCTTTCATTCAACATACTCAGCAATGCTACAATTGTTTTTTTCCTTTTGATTGTAACAATAGTTGTAACCGCGCTCGCCGGTTTTTATCCAGCCATTGTTTTATCAAGTTTCAATCCGGTTAATGCTTTAAAGAGTAAACTTACCACAGGTACAGCAAATGGAATTTCATTAAGAAGAGGACTGGTCATGTTTCAGTTCATCATTGCCCAGGTACTGATCATCGGGACGCTCATCATTGTAAAGCAAATGAATTTCTTTATGGGCCAACCCTTAGGCTTTGATAAAGATGCAATTGTAAATGTTCCTTTCCGTGTAGACAGTCTTCGCATCAGCAGGTTGGATTACTTAAAGAACCAGTTATTATCGGTAAACGGCGTGAAAGCAGTAAGCTACAGCTCCAACACCCCGGTTGAAGATGGTGCTGATATGTGGAACACACTCAGGTTTAACCACGCAATAAAAGAAACAGATTTTAAGGTTATCACCAAATTTGCCGACAACGGTTATGTGCCGGCTTATAAATTACAACTGATAGCCGGAAGAAATTTGCAACCTTCCATGATGACAAGAGAATTTTTGGTGAATGAATCACTCGTGAAAAGTTTAGGGCTTAAAAAACCGGAAGATATATTGAACAAAGAAATAAGCATGTGGGACGATCGAATAAAATGTTCTGTTGTTGGGGTGCTGAAAGATTTTAATGACAGATCTTTTCGCCATGATCTTGCACCATTACTTATTACCACAAACGTTACCATGTACAACCAGGCCGGAATAAAATTGGCAACCACAAATATTTCTTCAACAATGCAGTCTATTAAAAAAGTATTTGATCAAACATTTCCCGATTTTGTTTATGAATACAGGTTTCTTGATGATAAAATTGAAAGTTTTTACAAACAGGAGAATCAGTTAGCACAACTGTACAAAATTTTTGCAGCTATCGCGATACTCCTTAGTTGCCTTGGCTTGTATGGTTTAGCCTCATTTATGGCCGTGCAGCGAATAAAAGAAGTGGGTATTCGTAAAGTGCTTGGCGCCAGTGCGGGCAGTATCGTTTATTTGTTTTCAAAAGAGTTTATCATACTCATTGCAATTGCCTTTGCAATTGCTACACCCATTGCCTGGTATTACATGCACCAATGGTTGCAGGATTATGTTTATCGCATCAACATCAGTTGGTGGTTATTTGCGGCAGGCGGACTTGCTGCAATAATTATTGCGCTTGTAACGATAAGTTTCCAGGCAATAAAAGCAGCAATGGCAAACCCGGTGAAGAGTTTGAGAAGTGAATAACTGCACCAAACGCACAAGCCTTAAATCGAAAGATTTAAGGCTTGTAATTTTTATTAAGTTAGTACTTTATCTAAAGCTGCAAGTAAAATGAAGAACTCGCAAAAGCCCCAAATATTGTGAGGCATCCTAAAACACAAAATGAAAGTAATAAATGAAAAAAACCTTAACCTTAATTTTAATCACAGTCTTTACAATTGGCTCAATTTGTGCCTTGGTTCATTACATTAGAATGGATGGTGTTTCATTCGCGTGGGCTCTGAACTTTCTGTTGATGTTGTGTGTGCTTGCTTTTACTGAAACATTAAAAAGCCAACTTACTTCTTCTTACTATAATGAAAAGGGGTGGGAACGGAGAGGGAAAATATACGAACCTCTTGGAATAAAATTTTTCAGAAAATTATTGGTTTGGATTGGTTGGGAAAGACTGAATAAAAAATCTGCCCCAATAGAAAAAAACACCAAAGCTCTGATGAATTTACTTTATCAAACAAAAAAATCTGAACTAGGTCATATAATTATCCTGATTATAGTTTTAGGGTTTAACATTTTCGTGGCATTCAAATTTGGAGTTCTTAAATCTTTGTGGTTACTAATATTAAATGTCTTATTAAACCTTTATCCAATTTTCCTTCAACGATATAATCGGCCACGAATTGAAAGGGCTATAAATTTAAGTAAAAGAGTAGTCTAAAGAGATCTCTCAGGTGCCTGGCAATCTTAGCAGCTACTTCCACAAAAGATACAGCTTCACCCCTGCGGGTGGTTAACTATAACCTGAATGATGGGAAAAGTCAATTTGCGAGATTATTTACCTATTGATAAGTTACAGTTAAGTAAATGATGATTAGCTCAACTTTGATTTCTTTAATTAATTTGCGTTGGCATAGACCGTTATGTTCTTACATGACTTAAAAATTAATAGTTTGGTAGTCAAATCAAATAGCTGTAAAAACAGCTATGCATTCGAATATTAATTAGTTTTGTAATTACGGCTAATATGGTTAATTATCCGTTTATAGCCAGGATTTTCCCAGTATTCAGCACCTTAAAACACTTGTTCATGAAGTATATTTTGACACTATTATTAGCTCTGATTTTATTTCGCGGTTTCTCTCAAAATAAATTACCAGTTATAAATGCAAGTTCCAACCAGGCTAAAATTTATGAACAGGATAATCCTGCATCGAACTGGAATATCAATTCCGGGATAAAACCGGATATTTTTACGACGGGAAAACTGACCAAATCTAAAACGATAAAGTTCAAGACAGATATTGATTCGGTCAGCTTCAAAATAGGGCCCGGACAGCAAAAAGATTTTATTGTCCTGCTCAATGGAAAAGATTCCTGCCTCACCAGAATTCAAAGTCCTGAGATGAAAAACTTTAGCAAATTGCCGGTAGAAATTCATGACTCTATTCCCTTTTTTGTAAATCAATTCAATACTAACTTTTTACCAGTTGTTTTTAATAACGCTGATACGCTCATTTTGAATTTCGACACAGGCGCAACTGAAGTTTCATTTACGAATGATGCACTTAAGCAAAAGGTCAAGTCTCATCCCGAGCTTTATAACACCCGCTACGGAATCAAGATTGGGCACCAAACTTATAAAACTAAAATTTATGATATACAGCTTGCCGGGGACGAAACAGATGGCCTGGTAGGATGGGACCTGTTTGACGGAATGATTGTAGAACTTGATTATGATCACAATCAGTTGATCGTGCACTCTAAAATGCCAAAGCAGATCTTACATGACAGCAAGTATTCGAAATTTAAGATACGTTATATTAGAAACAGGCCCTTTATAGAAAGTGAAATTTTACAAAGCGGAATAAAGAGTAAAGGCTGGTTTATGTTTGACCTGGGTTACCAAAGAACAGTTATGCTGGATAACGATCTGCTCCGGGAGGACCGGTTTCCAACTGAAAAGATGGAGGTTATCAAAAAGGTTATTATGCACGGAGTAAGAGGCAACGAGGTCCCCGTCATTACGGCAAACCTGGAAACGTTAAAACTCGGGAATATTGAACTAAAAGATGTTCCCGCTCAAATCATGGAACAAAACAAGCCGATGAGGGGTGTCAATATCCATATCTTAGGAACCGACGTTTTGAAAAGGTTCAGTACAGTGTTAGACTTCCAAAAAAACGTAATTTATCTAAAACCTAATCATCTTTATGGCACCGGGTATGCAGACCAGAAAAAAAGCGGTGCATGAAATAGATTTGGCAAAATATATTGGTCTCCTTCCTACAACGTATACATGACCGGCAGTACAGGTGAAGCACCAGTATTTGTATTTGCAAATATTCGCTAACCTTTAAGAGTTGGTTCAACCGGCGAGTTGGCTGCTATTTTGTGAAAATGTTATGTTTACTTTATCACCTCACTCACCAAAATGACAGGACTGATATTGGTGTAATTTGAAAAATCTGCACGAATGGCGTTTATATGCGGCCCGATAGCCGCTTGATAATCGCTTAGGCTTTTTACATAAAATATACCAATAGCCATAAAAGGCAGTGGTTGGTTAGGGATACCATTGGAAAGCCCTTTTTCGATGGTGTATTTAGTCAAATTTGATCCTAAAAACGCTGCTACCATAGGCATGTGCTTAGTTTCATAATACTCCATATTAAAGGTTTTACCTTCGGCATAAGGGTACATGATGGATATTTTAATTAAGCCTTTTTCAATAACAGCCATTTTCTGCTTTTCTTGACTAAATGCAGTAAAACAAGTAGTTAAAAGCAAAAACGATACAATTAGTTTTAATTTCATACTTAATTTATTTAACGGATAAGATGTTCAATTTAAGTTTTTTTATACAAATACTAAAATATTGGCTTTATGAACCCGACGAGCTACAAGGTAGTAAAAAAACAAAAGCCTCTCAGATTTCTCTAAGAGGCTTTTCATTTCCTGGATAGCCCCCAACAGGACTAAAGTCGAACCATTTGGTAGATGGTTTTTCTCAGACTTTGATTTAGGTTGGGCTATTTTGTAATACCTCCGCCTTCAATTATAGTAACCAGTGCTGTTTTGCGGCCTTTTATACAAAAATAACGGCGGTTCTTACCAAAATTCATTTTAAATAGATAAAAATGGCAATTATTGATACTTTTTTTTGTAATATTTTACATTTTTAAGGGCTATTTGTTGTGAAATACTTAAAATAACATACCAATTTCAAAATAATAAGCAATTTCCCAAGTATTTTAATCGGTTTTTTGCTAAAAAAGTAAAAATCAGCTGCCGTTTGTAATGTAAATGTTACAACAGTATATTGTGTTAATTAACTTTTAACTCTAACTGATCAAGTTTATGAAAAAAAATTTGCTAAAATTTTTTATTGGGATGATTATGGCCTTTTCCAGCCAATACGCCCAATCTCAAACCCGAACAATTACGGGTGTTGTAGTGGCCCAGGACGATGGTTTACCCATACCGGGCGTAAGTGTGGGTGTTAAAGGTACCGGTATTGGTACCCAAACCTCTACAGAAGGAAAATACTCACTAACGGTGCCTGCCGGAGCCACTGCCATAACTTTCAGTTTCATTGGCTACGCCACTGCCGAACTACCCCTGACAGGCAGTGTGGTCAATGTGAAACTGATCACTTCTAATCGGCAGCTTACAGAGGTGGTAGTTACCGGATCTGGTGTGGCTACCAGTAAGGCAAAACTGGGTATCTCGGTGGAATCTATTTCGTCAAAAAACCTGCCCCAGGCACCTACGGCTTCTATAGACCAAGCGCTGGTGGGTAAAATTCCCGGTGCGCAAATATCCTCGGTTGATGGTACGCCAGGGGCCCGCACAAACATTGTACTCAGAGGTATCAATACCATACAGCGGGGTACATCTCCAATGATACTGGTTGATGGTGTTGAATCGGGAGCTACCGATATCAGCTTACTTGATCTGAGCAATGTAGACCGGATTGAAGTAGTGCAGGGTGCTGCATCGTCTACCATTTATGGTGCACAGGGTGCCAACGGTGTTATCCAGATCTTTACCAAAAAAGGCCAGCAAGGCAAACCGCAAATTAATGTATCAAGTAGTGTGGCAGCCAGTAACATTATTAATAGCGGGAATGTACACCAGGCAAAATTAACCAGCTTTAAAACAGATGGCAGCGGCAACTTTGTAGATAATGATGGCAATATTATAGCTTTGGATGAGAACGGAACCTATCCTGGTGTAACCTGGGCTTTCCCTGCCGGTAACGGAAACCCAACAGCTATGTCAAACCCACTGAATATTGCTGATAAACCTTACGGCACAAACCTAAAATACTATGATCACATCCAGCAACTCTTCCGTACGGCATATACTACCAATAACAGCGTAAGCGTATCCGGCGCTACAGATAAGTTTGATTACAATATTGGCGTAACCAATAACCACCAGCAAAGTACCATTCGCACCAACGGCTATAACGACCGGACAAACCTGGTGAGCAATTTAGGTGTCGAGCTTTTCAAGGGCTTTACCTTAAGATCAGTAACACAGTTGATTTATAACCGCAGCACCCTTAACAGAAATTTAGGCGTGGGCAATTCAGGTGGGTTATTTAACGCGTTAAACTCTTCACCTTTTTACGATTTTAACCAAAAACTGGCAGATGGCACGCTTCCGTTTTCTTTAAACTCGGGCACGGTGAGCGTAAACGGCAGTAACCCCTTTTATTATACCGAATACGGCCGTACGCGCGATAATAGGGTAGACATATTACAGAATATACAGGCAACTTATAAAGTAAATAAATTTGTAGAGCTGGCCGCCAAATACGGCTTAAACTACAGTAACCGTGAAGCCAATTATATATATGAAAACCAATCCTCCAACCTCGCTTCGCAAAACTTAAATACTTTCATCAGCAATTATAACGGCGAAAACACGGGTGAGCTAAACAAGAACACCTATAAAACTACATTTAAAAACTTCAATGGTTCAGCTACCATCCGTACCGATTTTGAGAAGGACTTCCATATCAATCTGCCAATTACTACCTCTACATTACTGCAGTATGATTACCGTAAAAACAACTATGAGGAGTTTGATACCTATGGCTTAGGTTTACCAAGCTACCCTATCTACAATTTCAACCAAACCCAAACACAGGCAGTGGCATTTGACTATACCGAACCTTTTGTCACTTATGGTTATGTAATTAATCAAAAAATTGATGTTGGCGACTTTGGAGGTGTATCGGGTGGTTTCCGTAGTGATTATTCTTCAGCCTTTGGCCAGGGTTCCAAGCCATTTACCTTTCCCAACGCTAACGCTTACATCCGCCCTTCTTCTTTTGGGTTTTGGAAAAACAGTAGTTTAGGCCGCCGGATCCCTGAATTTAAATTGAGAGCGGCGTATGGTAAAGCCGGTATACAACCGCAACCATTTGACAGGTATCCGGTATTAGTACCACAGAATTTAGGCTCAAATCTGGCCTTTGCCCTGCAAAATGCAAGTAAGAACCCAAACCTTAACGTGGAGGTATCAAGAGAGATTGAGGTGGGTACAGATTTCTCAGTAAATGGATTTAGTGGTGCCTGGCTATCGACATTCAATTTTAGCGCTACTTACTGGACACGTAAAGGAACGGATGTAATTTACGATGTGGCTGTTCCACCATCTACGGGCGCCAGTACTATCAGGACCAACGCACTTTCACTTTCATCAAACGGTTTCCAGGCATCGGTGAATATAAACGTATTACACTCCAAGGATTTCACCTGGAACTTTACTACCAACTACAGTCATCAAACATCTAAAATAGATGCGATTGATGGCCCCTCAATAATCCTTGCCAGTAGTGCAGGCAGCACGCAGCTTACACTAAATGCAGGTACGAAAATAGGCCAAATATATGGTTATAAAGCGTTAACAAGCCTTACCCAGGTAAACCAGAGTGGTGTCAGATACATTGCTGATGCTGACTTGGGGAACTATGAAATTGTAAATGGGATGGTTGTTGATAAAACAACCAAGGGGGTACAATTTACTAATGAGGCCTATTCGTTTGGCGACCCTAACCCAAAATTCAACATGTCGTTCATTAACAGCTTTAGTTACAAACAGCTGAGCTTTGGCTTCCAGTTTGATTGGGTGCACGGCAGCCATCTTTACAATCAAACAAAAGAGTGGATGTACCGTGACGGAATAAGCAGCGATTACGATGTACCGGTAACTATTGGCGGCACAAGAGCAGCCTACACCGCATATTACCGAAGCATTTATGCCGATTACTTTGGGGCACGTAACGGCCCTGCACGTAACGGAACCAAAGATTATTTTTATGAAGATGCTTCATTTGTACGGTTAAGAAACGTGAGTTTATCCTACGACTTTTCCAGCGTTATTAAAAACAAGGTCTTCAAAAAGGTACAATTAACCTTTACAGGGCGTAACTTATTAACCTTTACTAAGTACACCGGGTTTGACCCTGAAATTAGTACAGGTGTTTCCAATTCGGCGTTTGACCGCGGGGTTGACAACAGTTCGTCTCCCAACCTGAAGTCTTATCAAGTAGGATTAAACCTTGGATTTTAATTGACCTTAAATTTTTAGAAATGAAAAACTACAAAATATTATCAACCTGGCTTTTAACCGCGGTTTTGCTGGGCACCGCATCTTGTAAAAAAGAACTTGATGTAAAAAACCCTAACTCCCCTACTTTAGAACAGGCGGGTACGGAGTCAGGTATCATCTCATTAGCATCAGGAGGGGTTTACCTATCTGGCTTTAACGGAAGTAACCCGTCTGTTTTAAACGGACTGAATGCGCTGGGCGACAGCTATTTTTCGCAGGGGATCCAATACCACGAGTTGCTGGGCGACAACATTGGCGCCGAGGCATCCAATATCAACATCAACGTGGTGAACCTGCCGGATTATGCCATATTTGATGACAATACCAAAACCACCAATTCATCCCCGCAAAAATCAGTGTTACGTATCAGTAATACCCGCGATAAACGCCCCTCAAACGTATTTTACCTGGAGTGGACCTACATGTATGGCCTAAACAATGCCTGCAACCAGGTACTGGCACTGGTAGACGGTATAAAGTTTAGCGGCGATGAGGCTACTAAGAAGAATACCATTAAAGCCTGGTGCTACTGGTGGAAGGGTTTTGCCTATAGTAAATTAGGCTCTTTATACTATGCAGGTCTCATCAACGATAAAGTAAACGGAATCACATCTGCCTATGTAAACAGCGCAGCGCTTATTGCCGAATCGGATAAAAACCTTGATGCCGCAGCTGCTTTGTTAACGGGTATAACAAACACTGCAGATTACCAGGTAGTAATGGAGAAGCTGATCCCAAGTTTTGTTCAAACAGGTAACGGCGCGGTGCCTAACCCTACCATGTTTGTGCATAGCATCAATTCTTTAAAAGCCCGAAACATTGTAGCCAACAAAAAGGTGGCCGATATGACAGCGGCAGACTGGAGCAAAGTGCTCACATTGGTAAACAGCGGTATAACCAGTTCCGACAATGTGTTTGCAGGCCGTACTTCGGTATCAAACGGGTTCTTTTCGGCAACCGGCGGCTCCGTAGCTGCCCTAACTACCGGCCCCCCTAAGTCAAGCACATTTAAAATCAGCGAGCGCTTTATTCAGAGTTACCAAACCGGCGATAAACGTTTGAGCAACAACTTCACCGCTATAACACCCTATTTAAATCAGGTAGGCGGATTTACGTTCAGCACGAGGTGGCAGCTGGAAGACGGCGGAAAAAATCTGCCCGGTGTGCAGGTACTCAGCGACCGTACCCCCGGCAATTACCAGCTTTACATTGGCCCATCATACGAGGAGAACGAATTAATGAAAGCTGAGGCCCTGATAAATACGGGCAGCATCCCGGCAGCGCTGCAAAGTATAGATAAAGTGCGTGCCGCACAGGGGGCAGGGTTGGCGCCATTAGCCGGCACAAACCTGAGTACTGCCCAGGCAACCGCCATGCTAAGAAGCGAACGCCGCGTTGCACTGGTATTTAGGGGGCTTGCATTTTATGATGCCCGCCGTTACGGTATAATCTACGATATTTCAAAAGGAGGGGGCATAACCAATGCTGTAATTGTAGGTAGCACCGGTGCTGTAAGCACGCATGCTACCATCAATTATAATTTCCTCGATTACTGGGATGTACCGGCCGACGAGGCTGTTTTGAACCCGCCAGATGCGGGAAGCGCACCTATTGTTAACCCGAATTAAAACGGAAACTTCGTTCTTTATATTTCAGTTAATATTAATGCCCAAGGCCGAGGTTTGCGGCCTTGGGGCATTAATAAAGTTCGGTATGCTAGCTCATCCGGCGGTTATTCTTCACCAGGCCTCAGCAAAGTATCTCCTGCCGTGTGCGTAAAAACTATATCACTTAACGACATGCAATGTCTTGGTGGCATCTACATCCTTAAATGGCGCTAAGATATATAGCCTAACCATTGGAGTTAAATTTAAATAAGATTTGATTTAAGCTTTTTGAAAATTAGGCTTAACTACTTGACGTCCTTTTCTTAACTGTGCAGCTTCCTGAATTCGGACGGTGCCATGCCTTTATACTTTTTAAAAGATCGGTTCAGGTGGCTTTCGTCGGTAAAATTCAATTCGTTCACAATTTCATTGATGCGCATATCGCTATGCAAGAGGCGGGTCTCTACCAATCGCATTTTATACATGGCAATATAGTGTTGCAGTGTCTCGCCTGTCTGGCTTTTAAAATAACGGCCCAGGTAGCTTATTGATATCGCAAACTGTTTACTCAAACTTTCGGCCCGCAGCATTTGCGGCTCGAAAATGTTTTGCTGGATATAATGCAGCATCTCCAACACCGGTTCGCCGGTATTTTCTTTGATGTTCTTAGGAAGTTTTAAAGCAATGTTACGAGCCACAATGGTAATGATGGTGTTAACCAGTTGGGTAATTATGGTGTCGCAATAAATCTGCCGGTTGGTTTGTTCCTGAATGATGCTTTCAATAAGCGACGCGATAAGCGGTTTATCCACCTTGTTCTTCAAAATGCAGCCCGGTCGATGGCTGGCATTTTGCAAAATATATTCCATGCGCTGAACAAGCGCTTTATTCTTCGACGCGTTGTTCTGCACAAAATATTCATTGAACCGCAGGAAGAAAAACCTGGTGACCGTGCTTATCTCGAACGAATGCACATCCTGCGGCGTAAGCAGGAACAGATTGCCCTTACGATAATTGAACTTGTTCCTGTTAATATACTGAGCACCCGTACCATCAATAATATAGATCAGTTCGAAAAAATTATTGGTCCGCTGTGTTTTTGGAAAGCGGTCCAGCTCTTTGACTTCTATCTCGAACGGATGGTATAAACTCTCTTTTCTCATCAGTACGAATATACAGAATTAGTGAAATTTTGTACAAGTAATAGGTGCCGGTACCTGTATAACTTTACATCAATAAAAAAACTAAAATTGAGTACTATGAAATTTATGATGATCACTTTAATACTGTTTTGCACTGCAGCTATCGGATCTGCACAAACCAAAAACAACTCCAACAAACCGTTAAAAGAGCAACTTATTGGCACCTGGGCGTTGGTATCTGTTGATAATATTTACCCTGATAGCAGCAGGGTACACCCTTATGGCGAAAACCCAAAAGGCATGCTGATATTTGACGAACGGTTAAACTATGCTATTCAGATCTATAAAGCTGTGCGACCCAAAATAGCATCGGGCGATAAAAATGTTTGCACACCCGAAGAAAGCGCGGCACTGATACAAGGCAGCAATTCGCACTTTGGCAAATACACGGTTAGCGAGGCTAAACATACCATCACCTTCAAAATAGACCATGCGTCGTTCCCAAACTGGGAGGGTACCGATCAGGAACGAACCTATATTTATACCGGCAATGAGATAAGATATGTAGTTACCCATACTACGCAAGGCGGTAAAGCTGTAGTTGCTGAAGTGGTGTGGAGGCGGCTTTAAAAAGTATCTGCCTGGTGTTATGCTAAATAGGTTTATTATTTGTTCTTTTTAAGAGCGGCAGGTAAGCTAAGAACCGTTAACAATACGTTAACAGAAAAAAGAAAGGCAGCTACGTTTGTATCGTAACTGCCTTATTTTTAGGTAGCGGGAGCAGGACTCGAACCTACGACCTTCGGGTTATGAGCCCGACGAGCTACCAACTGCTCCATCCCGCACTATGTTTGGTATTATTATAACGGGCATAATTTCCGTTATTTTGGTCCCGATTGCCGTGAACCTGGCGTACAAAAACTGATCTTGTCACCGCTGTTTAGAAATCAAAAGCCTCAAATCATCAAGACTTGAGGCTTTCTCTTCAGGTAGCGGGAGCAGGACTCGAACCTACGACCTTCGGGTTATGAGCCCGACGAGCTACCAACTGCTCCATCCCGCACTATTTTTGGTATTATACATAACGGGCATAACTCCGAAATGTTTGTTCCAATTGTCAAAAAAGCAATTTGCCGTTCCTTTTAATTGGACTGCAAAGATATAATTCGTTTCTTTGCAGTCCAAATAATATTTTAATTATTTTTTTATGGCACATAGGGCAGGTTTTGTAAGTATAATTGGTAAACCCAACGCGGGTAAGTCAACCCTTATGAACGCATTGGTGGGCGAGAAAATGTCAATCATCACCCCAAAGGCGCAAACCACCCGCCACCGTATTTTGGGTATTGTTAATGAAGAGGATTATCAGATCGTATTTTCTGATACCCCCGGCATTATTAAACCGCATTACGCATTGCATGAAAGTATGATGCACCAGGTTGATGGCTCTATTGTAGATGCCGACCTGATATTGCTGGTTACCGACATTAACGAAGAATACGACGAACAGGATGTACTGAAAAAACTGGAAGGTTCTACAGCGCCGCTAGCAGTATTGATCAACAAGATCGACCTGTCTACAGAAGAAGAAGTAAAAGAAAAGGTAGAATACTGGCAGGAGAAACTGAAACCTAAAGTGGTTTTCGCGATATCTGCCCTGCATGATCATAATATAAAAGCCATTATGGATTTTGTATTGGAGAGCCTGCCAGAGCACCCGGCTTATTATGAAAAGGATGCGCTTACAGACAGGAACGACCGCTTCTTTGCATCAGAAATGATCCGCGCGCAAATATTTAAGCAATACAAAAAAGAGATACCTTACAGTACCGAAGTTATTGTAACCGCTTTTGTTGAGGGCGAGAAGCTGCACCGCATCAGCGCCGAAATTATTGTGGAACGCGATTCGCAAAAGAATATAGTGATAGGCAATAAAGGCGAGATGCTTAAAATTGTAGGCACTTACGCCAGGAGAGATATGGAGGAGTTTTTCCAAAAGAAAATTTTCCTGGAGATGTTTGTAAAAGTGATACCCGACTGGCGCAGCAAAAAAAATTACCTAAAAAAATTCGGGTACGAATAAAAATAAGATGTAAGATTTGAGATGTAAGATAGGAGACTAATACGTAATTTAGTCGGGCATCTCACATCTCACATCTAATATCTCAAATCTAAAATTGAAATGAGCAACATAGTAGCTATAGTAGGCAGGCCTAACGTAGGAAAATCAACTTTATATAACCGTTTAACCGAAAGCCGCAAAGCAATTGTTGACGATTTTAGCGGCGTAACCCGCGACAGGCATTACGGTACATCTGAGTGGACCGACCAAAAATTTACGGTAATTGATACCGGCGGCTATGTAGCCAACTCCGAAGAACTTTTTGAAGTTGCCATCCGCGAGCAGGTGCTTATCGCTATTGAAGAAGCAAGCGTAATTTTGTTTATGGTTGATGTTACCACCGGTATCACCGATTTGGATGATGAAATTGCAAACATCCTGCGTAAAGGAAACAAGCCGGTATTTGTTGTAGTTAATAAACTGGATAACAACTCACAACTGGCGGATGCTACTGAATTTTACAGCTTAGGTTTAGGCGAAATTTATACCCTGTCATCTATGACGGGTTCAGGCACCGGCGAGTTATTGGATGAAGTGGTTAAACATTTTGAGGATGTACCATTTGATGAGAACGAACGCCCTAAGTATGCCATTGTTGGCCGCCCTAATGTGGGTAAATCATCTATCATTAATGCTTTAATAGGTAAAGACCGTAATATAGTTACCCCGATAGCAGGCACCACGCGCGATTCTATCCACATCCATTATAACCAGTATGGTCATGATTTTATGCTGATTGATACTGCGGGGATGCGTAAAAAGACCAAGGTTAAAGAGAATATCGAATTCTACTCGGTAATGCGTACCATAAAGGCATTGGAAGAAGCGGATGTGGTGATATTGATGATTGACGCGGTTGAAGGTTTGGAGTCTCAGGATGTAAACCTTTTCCACCTGGCCGAAAAGAATAAAAAAGGTATTGTAATAGTAGTGAACAAATGGGATTTGATTGAAAAGAACAATAAAACCATTAAAGTTTTTGAAGAGCAGATCCGCGAGAAAATAGCACCTTTTACTGATGTGCCAATCGTATTTACTTCGGTTACCGAAAAACAACGTGTGTTAAAAGTAATAGAGGTTGCTAACCAGGTTTATGCAAACCGCGCCCGCAAAATACCTACCTCAAAACTGAATGATATTATGCTGCCGATAATTGAGAATTATCCGCCGCCATCGTTAAAAGGCAAGTACGTTAAGATAAAATATATCACGCAAATAGCAGGAGCATCGCCAATGTTCGCGTTTTTCTGTAACCTGCCGCAGTATGTAAAAGAACCATATTATCGTTTTATAGAAAACCAACTGCGCGAGAACTTTGAGTTTTCGGGCGCACCAATACAAGTTTGGTTCAGGCAGAAATAAAAAAAGTAAAAGCTTATATACAATAGCGATGGGTTTTAGATTCATCGCTATTTTTGTTTAGGTTGGGCAATGTTTCGGTGAGGACACCGAAACCGGAGTTCATAACCCATTGTCGGTGTCCTCACCGACAACTGCTTTTTTGTTAAGTATGTTTCGGTGAGGACACGGAAACCGGAGTTCATAACCCATTGTCGGTGTCCTCACCGGCAACTGCTTTTTTGTTAAGTATGTTTCGGTGAGGACACGGAAACCGGAGTTCATAACCCATTGTCGGTGTCCTCACCGGCAACTGCTTTTTTTGCTAAGTATGTTTCGGTGAGGACACCGAAACAGGGGGAGGTTGAAACCCATAACCCAAGCCCTTATTGTCGGTGTCCTCACCGGCAATCCTCCCCACCCTCTTTGCACAGCAGAGAGGGTCGACCGGCGAAGCGTAGTCGGGGTGAGTAAATTTTTTTGCGCGATGGGATTTGCCATTCCGTCCCTGGGGAAGGTGGAGGAAGGGGTTTATAAAAGCGGCGAACCCCTCCCTGCCCTCCCGAGGGAGGGAATTATTAGCTACGGGCTGTTCTCCTCATCGCCCGCAATTCCTTATCTTTACTCTTACAATTATGCAATCTCCACTCAATAAATACAATATCAAATTTCAGGAAGCGCTGGCGGGTTTAAACCCCGAACAATTGGCGGCTGTAAATAAAATGGATGGCCCGGTACTGGTAGTTGCCGGCCCGGGTACGGGTAAAACGCAGATCCTGGCCGCGCGTATTGGTAAGATCCTTGTGGATACCGATGCTTTGCCAAATGAGATACTGTGCTTAACCTATACCGATGCAGGGGCGGTTGCCATGCGCAAGCGCTTGTTTGAGTTTATTGGTCCAGATGCTTATCGCATCAACATATATACTTTTCATGCTTTTTGTAACGAGATAATTCAGGAGAACCTGGAGTATTTTGGCAAGCTGAATTTAGAGGCATTGTCTGATCTGGAATCGGCTATGTTGTTTAGGGAGCTGGTAGATGATTTTGATAACGAACATTTGTTAAAGCGCTTTACCGGTGATATCTATTATGATGCACCGCGACTGAAAAACCTGTTCTCTACCATGAAACGTGAGAACTGGAACGAGGCATTGATTGAACTGGCGGTTAAAGAATATTTGGATGACCTGCCCAACCGGGATGAGTTTATTTATAAAAGGGCAAACCCTAAAGCTGGTATCAAAATAGGCGACCCGAAACAAAAGGATATAGACAAAGCTCATGAAACCATGAGTAAGATGCTGGCGGCAGTAAACGAATACAAACGATATGATGCCAAAATGAAAAGCCGCGGCCGTTATGATTATGACGACATGATCATTTGGGTGCTGAAGGCTTTCCGCGAGAACGAAGAGATTTTGCGCAAATACCAGGAACGTTACCAATATATTCTGGTAGATGAGTTTCAGGATACCAGCGGCTCACAAAATGAATTGCTGAAATTTTTATTGAACTACTGGGAAACGCCAAACGTATTTGTGGTGGGCGATGATGACCAGTCGATATTTAAGTTTCAGGGGGCAAACATGAAGAACATTCTTGATTTTGCCGGTGATTATGTGGATGCCTTGCATACGGTTGTGTTAAAGCATAACTATCGTTCTAATCAGCATATCCTGGATATTTCACGTGCACTAATTAATAATAACCAGGAGCGTTTAACAGCACAACTCAGGCTGGATAAAAACCTGCAGGCATCGCATCCGCGTTTTAATGATCTGGTTGTTGAGCCGGTAATTAAAGAGTACGAAAACCCCGATCAGGAGTTGGTTGATGTTGCCCTGCAAATAAAAGAACTGGTAGCAATAGGTACCGAACCCGGCGAAATAGCGGTTATTTATCGTAACCACAGCCAGGTTGAGGAATTGCTGCATTATTTAGATGCCCAGCAAATTGCTGTAAACACCAAGCGTAAAATTGATATCCTTACCCAGCCTTTTGGCGAAAAGATAGTGAACATACTGCGTTATCTGGCCATGGAGCTCGATTCGCCTTACAGCGGCGATGAGTTGTTGTTCGAGATCTTGCATTATGATCTGTTTAATATTAAGCCTATTGAAATTGCAAAGGCCAGTATAGCGGTATCAAAAGAAAACTTTGCTACTGCAAGTAATAACTTGCCTAAAACATCATTGCGCCGTTACATCAGCGAAATGCGGATATCCGCACAGCCCGATCTGTTTGAGGGGCAGAAGAATGTAGAGATGAAATTTCTCATTAATGATATTGATGAGTTGTTAAAATCGGCTGTGAGCGTAACGCTGCAACAGTTTTTTCAGGATGTGATAGCCAAAATGGGTATCCTTAAATATATTATGCAGCAGCATGATAAAGGGATGTATATGCAGGCACTTACCAGTTTCTTTGATTTCCTGAAAGACGAGAGCCGTAAGAATCCGGAAATTAAACTGGCCGATCTGATTTACACCATCGATTTGATGAAGAAAAATAACATCAGGTTAGATCTCAATAAAGTTATCTTTTCTGATAATGGGATCAACTTTTTAACAGCACATGGCTCTAAAGGGCTGGAGTTTGAGCATGTATTTTTTATAGGTTGCGATAAAAAAACATGGGATAGCAAAGGCCGCAACCACGGTTTTAGCTACCCGGATACGCTGACCGGGGCCACATCTGACGATATCGCTCAGAAGGAAGAGGCCCGTCGCTTGTTTTATGTAGCTATTACCCGTGCCAAGCAATGCCTTAATATTTCATATGCGGGTAAAGACAAGAAAGGCAAGGATCAGGAACCTTCGCAATTCATAGGGGAGATTTTGGCGGATACGCATCTGCAATTAAAATTCCCAAAAGTGAGCAGCGATGACATGATGGGCTTTTTTGTTACGCAGTTTAGCGAAGCCGATAAGCCGGTTGTTGAATTGCTTGACAGGAACTACATTAATCAGTTGCTGCAAAACTATACCTTATCAGTAACGCACCTGAGTAATTACCTGGATTGCCCGCTGAGGTTCTACTTCCAGTGTTTAATTAGGGTGCCGTCAGGTAAAAGTCCGTCGGCTACGTTTGGGCAGGCGGTGCACTGGGCGCTGAATAAAGCTTTTAGAAAATTGCCGTTATACGATAATGAATTTATGCCTACAGAGGAGTTCATTAAGGAATTTCGGTGGTATATGTACCGCAACCGCGATTCGTTTACTAAGGATGAGTTTAAGTTACGGGTAGATTATGGCGATAAAATACTACCGCCTTATTACGAGCAAAATATTACAACATGGAACAAAGTTGCCCAAACCGAACGCAGCATAAAAAATATAGAGGTACAGGGCGTTCCAATTAAAGGTAACCTGGATAAGATTGAATTTGATGGCAAGCAGGTAACCGTAGTTGATTATAAAACCGGCCGTGTGCGTAACGCTAAAGACAAATTAATGCGCCCTACCAACGAGCAGATCAATGGCGGTGATTACTGGCGCCAGGCGGTTTTTTATAAAATACTAATTGATAATGACCACACGAACGATTGGGAAGTGATTAATACTGTATTTGATTTTGTTGAACCGGTTAAAGAAGGGGAGTACTTTAAAGAGAAGATAGTAATAACTCCGGATGATATTGAAACGGTAACCGGGCAGATAACAACTGTATACCAAAAGATAATGAACCATGAGTTTAGTACAGGTTGCGGTAAAAAGGAATGCGACTGGTGCCATTTTGTAAAAAGCAACTTTAAACAACCAGGAGGGATGTTAGAATTTGCTGAGGGGGAAGAAGTAGAATAGCCACAGAAAAGAGATTTCGTACCTTGTTTAGGTAAGTAATTGATTTTTTATGTAAAATGTTTGTTAAGGCTAATTGTCACGCCCTATACATTGAATTTTATTTTTACATTGCTTTTATGAAATATCCTAAACTTTTCATCCTCTTATTCATAACCGTTTCAGCATCGGCACAAACCACCATTAAGCAGGATGCATCAATAAAGCAAATGATTGATGAGGTATCCTCAAAAAACATTGAAGCTATTGTACGTAAGCTGGTAACCTTTAAAACAAGGCATACCTTAAGTGATACCGTTAGCAAAACCGAAGGCATTGGTGCTGCCCGTAACTGGATAAAAGCAGAATATGAAAGATATGCTGCGGCATCAAACGGGCGGATGAAGGTAGAGTTTGATGAGTTTGTGCAGCCAAAAGGCAACCGCATAGATAAACCAACACCCATGAAAAACGTGTTGGCTATATTAAAAGGAACAGATACTGCAGATAAGCGCATTTATATTGTATCAGGGCATTACGATTCACGGGTTACAGATGTAATGAACATAAAATCTTTCGCCCCTGGTGCGGTTGATGATGCATCGGGCACGGCCGTTTCAATGGAATTGGCAAGAGTGATGGCAAAGCGTTCGTTCCCCGCTACTATTATATTTATGGCCGTTGTGGGCGAGGAGCAGGGATTATACGGGTCTACAAACGTAGCTAAACGCGCGAAAGCCGAAAACTGGCAGGTTGATGCCATGCTAAATAATGATATTGTAGGCAATACCTACGGTATGGAAACAGGACTGAAAGATAATCGTAGCGTGCGCGTTTTCAGCGAAGGCGTCCCGGCTGTTGAAACAGAAAGACAGGCCTCAACCCGTAATTCTGTGGGTGGTGAAAATGATAGTCCGGCTCGTGAGTTGGCCCGTTATACTAAAGAAATTGCCGAACGATATGTTGATCAACTGGATGTAAAGCTGATCTATCGGCGCGACCGTTACCTGCGCGGAGGCGATCATACCTCATTCTCTCAGCAGGGTTTTACTGCAATCCGCATAACAGAAATGAATGAGGATTTTAACCGCCAGCATCAGGACATCCGTAAAGAGAACGGAGTAGATTATGGCGACCTGCCAGATTTTGCAGATTACGACTATATTCAAAAGGTGGGGCGCATGAACCTTTCTGTATTGGCTAACCTTGCTACAGCCCCTGCCGAACCGCAGGCAGTAAGCATTGTTACCAGTGGCCTTACCAATAAAACCCAATTAAAATGGGAAGCACCAAAAGGCAAAGCACCCGCAGGTTATTATGTATTAATGCGCGAAACTATCAGTCCGTTTTGGGAAAAGAAATTTTATGCCGCCGGTACAACGGCTACAATAGCTTACTCTAAAGACAATTACTTGTTTGCTGTACAATCAGTAGATGCAGAAGGGCATGAAAGTTTACCGGTGTTCCCTAAGCCAGCACGTTAATTAAACTTTTAATGTTGTTTTGCCGCGGCCCACTGCCAGGTAAGTAAAAGCACCAACAACCGGGATAAGTAAAACGATCATCGCCCAAAGTACTTTATTGTTTTGATCCTTGCTTGAGCGTATAATATCTAACACGCAAAACACGCCAATTATAGGGTAACACATTACTATTAGCCAAATAAAGATCATTAAGATCGTTTCTGCTAAACCCATATTAAGGAATAGTAATGTGCTCATAATTAATGTTTTTACTAATATAAATATTTTTAGTATTTATTCAAATATCATTATAGGCACATTATTATTGAGATTTTTAAGCCTGAAAAAGGAATAAGAGAGACACAAATGTCAATAATAAGAGAGACACAAAATATTGTGTCTCTACTGGGGAGGGTGTAGATATTAATAACAAAAACCCATAATGGTGCTTTATAAGAATAATTCCGTTTCCTTATCGCCATTCAATAACCATTGTTCGGGATTATTGTAAATATAAGCCCTTATATTGTCATACTCCCGTTCATCACGAATTACCCGGTCATGATATTTTGGCTGCCAATTAATTCAATATTATTACTGGTTGCATATGCTTTCACCGACGCTTTATAGCCCCTGATAATCGATGCTAAATTTTGGCTTTGCGCGCCAAATTTATTCGTTTGCCAATCTTCTTTATCTGGTTTATTGATAAATAAGATACCGTGTATGTGGTTTGGCATAATCACATATTCATCAACTTCAACAAAATTGAAATGTTTAGGGATGTCCAACCAATTCTTTTCAGATACTTCGCCAATGCAAGTTTTCTGTAGAGACGCGATATTTTGCGTCTCTTGACTTGCATTTGAAATAACGTCGCCCAAATAAGGTAACCTGCCTTTAGTGCAAATAGTTACAAAATATAAACCATGTGAGCCATA
The DNA here is from genome assembly GCF_041660805.1 of Mucilaginibacter sp. GTDB lineage: Bacteria > Bacteroidota > Bacteroidia > Sphingobacteriales > Sphingobacteriaceae > Mucilaginibacter. The sequence continues at coordinate 52,530 of NZ_JBAZVP010000029.1, forward strand.
ATCCAATGAAAGTCTTCGTGCAGGTGCTGTTCTATATTTGTTTTTAAATTTATCATCCATAAAACGTAGAGACGCAATATTTTTGCGTCTCTTAATGTAAAGATAATTTTAGGAAAAGATATTCAGGGTAAGTAAAGAGAGACACAATGTCAATAATAAGAGAGACACAAAATATTGTGTCTCTACTTTATACTCTTTTTGAGCACGATAAAGTAGCCTACAAAAAAAACTACAACTGCCACACCCAGGCTTACAAAAACATCTTTAGTAAACATATCTATTTGGAGGTTTCTTGTCTGGTCGTTGTTATGTTTTATCATGCTGCTTAAGGCCGCCATGGGGTGTGCATAGGGAAAGGCGTAACTATATTCCCAGTTTTTTGAGGCCGCAATTACACCTATGATTGTTGCAACGAAACCAATTCCCATCGGTTTTAAAAAATCGGCCCATAGTAAGCTGAATAAAAATTGTATGGATAGGATACCTAATGATGATAAGAACAGTTTAAAATAGATCTGTAAGATCTGCTGCTCCATATGGTAGTTGTTAAACTTAAGCTCGGGCTTTAAAATGCTTAGCAGGTTACCAAAACCAATTGTAAATAAAGCAAATAATGCAAGGCATAAGAACACCAGGAACATCGCATAAAAAAACTTTGCCCCATAAACAGACCACCTTGATATTGGCAGGCTAAATAGCGTTTTCCAGGTATCGGCCTTATGTTCTACACTGTTTACAGAATAAGCGATAAATATGGTATACATCGGTAACAGTAATGTCCCCATTATGCCAAGGCTTACCATGGCAAATTGCACCCACAGCATCATGGGTTGCATCATAATAAACTTTTCGCTTTTAGTATAAAATATGGTAAAAGCTAACACGCTTATAAGTAACGGCAATAAAATGGCGCACCAAAAGCTAAGCGTTTTACGGGTTTTATAAAATTCAGATTGAAATGATAGTAGAAATCCCTTCATGTATTAATTGCTTTTGGTAATATCTAAAAATAATTTTTCAAGATCCTTTTGCTGTTTGTTAATGCCGAATACGGTTATACCGTTTTGTACAAGCAGGGAATTGATTTGGCCTATTTGTTGCTTTGAAGTGAATGGAAGATATAAACGTTCGTGGTTAATATCATTCACAACAAAATCATGACGTTTTAAAAGGTTTGCAGCATCAACAGTATTATCAGTCTCAATTTGAACCTGTGGCTGGCTTATACCTTCAAGATCCTTAATACTTCCCTGGAACAACAATTCACCCTGATTAATGATACCTACATGCGTAGCCATCCGCTCTATTTCGGATAACAAATGGCTCGATATAAAAACAGTTTTACCATGTTCCTGTACCAAACGCATCATTAATTCCCGTATTTCGATAATGCCATTAGGGTCAAGTCCGTTGGTGGGCTCATCCAGTATTAAAAGTTTAGGGTCACTTAATAAAGCAAGAGCAATGCCCAGGCGTTGTTTCATGCCTAAAGAATACTGACCGGCTTTTTTGTGCGCGGCATTAGTAAGCTGTACCAGTTTAAGCATTTCATCAACCCGGTTTTCGGTTACCTGTAACAGCATGGCGCGGTTTAGTAAATTTTCTTTCCCGGTAAGGTGATGGTATATGGCAGGCTGCTCAATAAGCGAACCTATTTGTGATAGTATATTAATGCGGTTGCTTTGCAGCTCCTGCCCAAAAATATGAATGCTGCCTTCCTGTATTTTTAACAGGTTAAGCAGCATTTTTATAGTAGTGGTTTTGCCAGCCCCATTTGGCCCTAAAAAACCGTAAATACTTCCTGCAGGTACCTGCAGCGATAATGATTTAACCACCTGCTGTTTGTCAAAGCTAAATGATAAGCCTTCGGTACTTATTACCATACTTTCTCTTGTGCAATTGAGCAAACAGCTTTTACCAAACCTACACCTTTAAAGAACAGTGATGTTGCCTGTACTGCAGATGCATGATTGTCATTTTGTTTCTTTTGTTCAAACTGATAGCTAACACCCATAATGATGGCAAAAAATACTGGAGCCAATAATAAGATGAATGGATTTGAATTTGAAACTAACTTTTTCATTGTGTGATTGTTTTGATAGAACAAAGGAATACTAAAAAAATTAAGTGCTAAAAACATTTAGACCAACGGGCATCCTTTGTAGATGAACGGGTTATTATGGCGTTTAACCAGTTCGTCGGTTTAAAATGCCCGTTCATCTAAAAAAATACGGTCTAACATACAATCAGCACATTTAATAATTATCAAAATGCTACTTTAGGTGCTGTAAGTAAATTATTAAGTAATTAATGAAAAGAAGCTGGCAAATATTCTGGCATACATTATTTTGGGTAAGTGTTATATCCTTCTTTATTTTTATAGCACATAATGGTGGCAAAAGCACCATGCAAATGCTTTTTATTGTATTTGTAGTGTATGGTATAGTTAATATTGGCTTGTTTTACTTAAACTACCTGGTACTCATCCCCCGTTTTTTAGATAAAAAGAAGTATAAAATATATGCATTATATGTAATAAGCGCTATTATAATCATCGGCTTATGCAAGTATGGTTTGGCTATAGCATTTAAGCCTATAACATATGTACGTATGCATAAGCCCATTGGCTTTTGGCAATACTCCTTTAGTACCTCGTTCACCAGTATTATTTTTATATTTTTAAGTACAGTTTTAAAGTTCACGGTTGATTGGTTCCTGAACGAACGCATCCAGCGCGATCTGGAAAACCAACGCTTAAGTGCCGAGTTGTCTTTCCTTAAATCGCAGATCAATCCGCATTTTTTATTCAACTCCTTAAATAGTATTTACTCGCTGGCCTACCAAAAGTCTGATACCACACCCGAAGCTATTTTAAAACTATCGGAGATTATGCGGTACATGCTTTATGAGTGTAATGATAATAAGGTAGAGCTGGCCAAAGAGCTGCAGTACCTGCATAACTATATCGACCTGCAAAAGATCCGTTTTGGCAACAAAGCTTTTATTGATTTTGAAGTGAACGGCGAAATTAACAATCAATACATTGTGCCGTTATTGCTGATATCTTTTATAGAGAATGCCTTTAAACACGGCATAGCTAATGACCCTATTATGCCAATAAGCTTAAAAATAAATATTGAGGATGGGAAGCTGTACTTTTTTATTCAGAACAAAAAGCACTCGCATAACCGTGATGCATCCGGTGGGATAGGCTTAATGAATGTTAAACGCCGGTTAGATCTTTTATACCCCGGAAAATATAATTTAGATATTCGTGACGAAACGGATACTTACACTGTTCAATTATCCTTAGTTTTATAACCATGATAAGATGCCTTGTAGTTGATGATGAGCCCCTGGCTTTGAACATACTGGAAGATTACATTTCCAAAATGCCTTTTTTGCAATTAATAAAAGCCACAACCAACCCAATTGAGGCTCTTACATTAGTGCAGCAGGGAGATATTGACCTGGTGTTTTTAGATGTGCAAATGCCGGAACTTACCGGGATCCAATTTTTGCGCATAGCAAACGGTAAAGCAAAAGTGATATTAACCACGGCTTACCCGCAATACGCGTTAGAGGGTTATGAATTGGATGTAGTTGATTACCTGTTAAAACCAATAGCGTTTGATAGGTTCTTTAAATCGGCACAAAAGGCACAGGGTATTATACAGCCCGCCGCCGCTAAACCCGTTGCACAGGCAGAGCCCGCGCATAAAGATGATTTTTCGAACGATTTTATATTTGTTAAAACCGAGCACAAAATTCAAAAAGTTTACCTGCACGATATTTTGTTTATAGAAGGATTGAAGGATTATATCTCCATTTTTACCCCTGCCGAGCGTATTATTACCCTACAGAATATGAAAAAGATGGAAGATGCCCTGCCCGAAAAGCATTTTATACGTGTGCATAAATCATACATTGTATCTATTAACAAGATTGACAGCATAGAACGCAGCCGTATCTTCATCGGCGATAAAATTATCCCGGTAGGCGATACCTATCGCGAAGATTTCTTCAAGATAGTTGACGGGAAGAATATATAGTACATTTAAAATGAAGTTTCCATACCTATTCGTTATCCTTCTTATTGCAAACTTGTCGGGTAAAGCTCAATCTGCTACTGGCAAAGTCGCCACAGTAGACTCAGCACTTTCAAGTTTAAAAAGCAAAAAAGCAGCTATTGATAAGTATGTAGATGCTCACAAAAAACAGATGGGTGTTTTTGTTAAGGCACCTAACAAAAAAGCCTTAATAAGAGTTTACAATGAGAAATGGCCCGAAGAAATAGAATATACCTATAATATAATAAAAGATAAAGCCGGCAAGATTATCTATATTTTACAAACACCATTTAGCGAAAGCGGAGACTGGGATATATTGTATGAGCACTATTTTGACGAAAGTGGGAACGTTTTTGCGTTTTTTAGAGTTGAATCTATTTTTGATGATAATGTAAAAGGCGGCGTAGTCCGCAATAAGCTTTTAAAATACTATAACAAAGATTTTAAAGTTGTTAAGCAAAACAACTGGCTTACGGATACGAACGGCGGCATTGTTAAAGCAAATGCAAACACTTTCAATTTCCGTGGTTATAATTACACAATCTATAAAAACTTAGCCGAATGTTTAAAGGGCTATAATATCAAAGCTTTTTAAATGCCCCCCTTCAGGGGCCTGGGGGCTACTGCTGCGTCATTATCCTTATCTCTTTCGGATAATAATTATTGATCCTGTTCGGCAGCAACTTGGCCCAACCTAAAGCATGCCCTTCATAGGTCATCAAGCTCCAGCCCTTACCTGTAATAGTTATATCTATATTATCCCTGCGCAAATATTGTATAGCTTGTTCCTTATTTAAAGGAGTAGATAATACTGCATCCTTATTAATAGCAAGGCTTAAAGCCAGTTCATGGTCAGGTATCAGATCGTTTCCGGCCAGTTTGCCAATCCGCACGCCCGATTTTTTGATATATAGGTGCCGGTGTAAAATATTAAGGCTTTCCTTGTGTTCCCGGTTAATGGCCAGCCAGTCATCATTCACTTTAAAAAAGTAAAAATCGTCCGCATTATTAATATAGGCTTTTATCAGTTCCATTTCTTTGGCCGGTAGCTTTTGCTGCCCGTTGTTTTTATAGTTTGATAACCCGCCGCTGCTTGTCTTTTTACGCAGGCAGCCTGCAAACAAACCTTCGCCTTTTACCTTACCCGGATAAAAGCGATAACCCCATGCTTTTTTCACGGGTGATTCTGTTTCAACAATACCCCACTCCTTATATATAGGTATGCGCACACTTTCAAGGTCAAACTCTGTACATAGCCAATCCAGTATATCCTCATTCTCCTGGTGCGAATAAGAGCAGGTACTATATATAAGGTATCCGTCTTCCTTTAGTGCCGGATAAATGTCGGCCAATATCCGTTCCTGCCGCTGATGGCAAAGGTTAACATTCCCTTCGCTCCATTCATTCATAGCAGCCGGGTCTTTCCTGAACATGCCCGATCCGGAGCATGGCGCGTCAACCAGCACAATATCAAAAAAACTATGGATGCTGTTAAAATCCTTTGGGTCGTTATTGGTTACTATTACGTTTGATGTTCCCCATCTGTTAAGGTTATCTGTTAATATAGGTACACGTGTTTTAATGATCTCGTTTGCCACCAGCAGGTCGCTACTCGCTAAAGCGGAGTTTAACAGGGTGCTTTTACCGCCGGGAGCCGCGCATAAGTCTAAAACTTTTACGGGTTCGTCCTTTTCAGCTCGGATGGTTTTCATGATATGATCAATAAACATTGACGATGCCTCCTGTACATAGTAAGCGCCGGCATGAAAAAGCGGATCAAAGGTGAAAGAAGGGCGGGTATTTAAATAAAAACCCTGTGCGCACCAGGGCACTTGCTCATCTGTTTTTATAGTAGCAGGCTTAAATGGGTTAATTCTGATAGAAGTTAAAGCAGCTTCAGACTGATGGGCCTCAACAAAATTTTGACGATCAAAGCCTGGTTCATGCTCTAATGACTCTAAAAAACGCGCCGGGAAAGTGTAATTATCCATATCAGTTTCAAACTTACGCAAATTTTTACGCTGCAAATTCATTGTTATAATATAGCTGCAGGCACTTATTAGGGGCAAACAGGTGTTTCTGCTGAGGATATTTGAACGGCTTTGGCTTTAGCTTTCAGCGAGTTATATAATTGTTTCAATTATTTGAAAATTTCTTTGGGCTGATAGGTGTTTTCTCCTTACATTTGTATCCGCTCAAAGAAAAAGGGCGTTGTTTTTTGAAGATTTAGCGAATAAAAAATATTTAAATAAAAGTGAAATTTAACTTGACAGAGATACAAATTATTTGCACCTTTGCAGCCCGCAAAAGAGGAAACGAAAATGCGGTTGTGAATTGAAAAAGCGGCTTTAAAATAATAAAAAATAAAGTTTGCAAATTCAGAAAAGGTTTCTACCTTTGCAATCCCAAAACGAGGG
>NZ_JBAZVP010000030.1:0-56699 GCF_041660805.1 Mucilaginibacter sp.
AAAGATATTGCCTACTACCCGTATATCCCCGGACTAAAAAAAGCAGGGCTCACCATTGAGAAGATCCCCGATCTGCAGGACATGAACAATGCACTGGCAAAAATTGGCTGGGGCGCTGTTACAGTTGATGGTTTTATACCACCCGCCGCTTTTATGGAATACCAGGCTTACCGGGTGCTGGTTATTGCAGCGGATATCCGCCAGTTAAAACATATTGAATATACACCCGCACCAGATATTATACATGAATCTGCCGGGCATGCGCCTATTATTGCTGATAAGGATTATCACGAGTACCTGAGTTATTTTGGATCAATAGGGGCTAAAGCAATGTTCAGCGCGCGCGATTTTGAATTGTACGAGGCCATAAGGGCATTGTCGATATTAAAAGAAATGCCCGATGCGGATGAAGCTGAAATAAAAAAAGCCGATGATCTGGTTGCCTGGTATCAGGACAATATGGGCGAACCATCTGAAATGGCCCTGTTAAGCCGCCTGCACTGGTGGACGGTAGAATACGGATTGATAGGTACGCTCGAAGACCCAAAGATCTACGGTGCAGGGCTGCTCTCATCAATTGGTGAAAGCGCCAGCTGCATGCAGGAGCAGGTTAAGAAACTGCCCTATACTATTGACGCGATAAAATACAGTTACGATATCACCAAAACACAGCCGCAGTTATTTGTTACCCCAACTTTTCAAAACCTGATAGATGTGCTGGAGGAATTTGCCAATACTATGTCGTTTCGCCGTGGCGGCGCTTATGGGCTGCAGAAAGGCATCGACAGTAAAAATACCTGTACCGCGGTTTATAGTTCGGGGCTGCAGGTGTCTGGTACGTTTACAGCCTTTACTGCAAATGAGCAAGGCGAACCCGTATTTATCAAAACAACAGGCCCAACCGCTTTAGCCGTTAACAATAAACAATTGAAAGGCCAAGACAAGGATTATCATAAGGATGGTTTCAGCTCCCCGGTAGGGAAACTAAAAGGGCAGGATAAACCGCTGGAAGATCTTTCTGCGGATGAACTGATATTAGCCGCTATTGAAGTTGGTAAAGAAGCTGTGCTGGCATTTGAGATCGGGATAACCGTATCAGGCAAAGTGAAAAATATTCACACGGAAAACAATAAAACACAATTGATCACCTTTACTGATTGTACGGCAAAAGATAAGGACGGCAACATTTTATTCGACCCTGCATGGGGCATATATGATATGGCCGTTGGAGAAAAAATAACCTCTGTTTTTTGCGGCGCGGCCGATAAGGATTCGTTTTTGGAGGTAGTCCATAAGTCAAATACTGGTACCCATCACCCGCAATATGATACTAAAACCATAGAGCTGCATAAATTATATCAGCAGGTAAGGAACCGCCGGCATAACCGGGGCGATTATGGCTTTTTAGGGAATGTTTGGCTGATGCTTCAAAAGTATCACCATGACGATTGGCTGTGCGCGTTAGAAATATTGGAACTGTTGGAACATGAAGAAGCAGAACCGGCATTGGCTGCAGAGATAAAGCAATTTCTTGAGCAAAAAGCAGCGAATGAACCGGAGAACAAAAAACTGATAAATGACGGGTTATATTTGATCAAGCACCCGGTAGAGGAGAAGTTGATTGTTTAGTTTCTAATACTAAATTTGCAACTATTACATTAATAATTCCACCTTTAGGAGGATGGGGGTTTGATCTATGAACATTATTATAACAGGCGCAAGCAGCGGCGTGGGCTTTGAAGCCGTATTAGAACTTGTATTATCTGGTAAGCATAAAGTAATGGCTTTGGCGCGTTCGCAAGACAAGTTGGAACGGTTGCTGGAAATTGCAAAAGGCTTAAACCCCGAATGCGAAATTTTTGCCATAGCATTTGATATTGTACATGATGATTATGCTGGGTTACAGCAATTTATAAACACAAATTTTGATGGGCGGGTTGATGTGCTGGTAAACAACGCCGGTATACTCATAAACAAACCTTTTACCGAACTTTTAGAAACCGACTTTGTAGAAATGCTGCAAAGTAACTACATAGGCCATGTGCGTATAATACAAAGCTTGCTAAAATTTATGCCGGAGGGATCACATATCCTGAATATTGGCAGTATGGGCGCTTTCCAGGGCAGTGCTAAATTTAACGGACTATCGGCCTACTCGGCAAGTAAAGCCGCCCTGCACACACTAACTGAATGCCTGGCGCAGGAGCTGGTTGAGCAGGGTATAAAAGTAAATTGCCTGGCCTTAGGTTCGGCGCAAACAGAAATGCTGGAGCAGGCTTTCCCGGGTTATGAATCGCCGGTAATGGCGTTTGAAATGGGTAAATACATTGCCGATTTCGCGGTAACCGGCCACCGTTTCTTTAATGGCAAAGTGTTGCCTGTAGCGGTGTCAACGCCGTAGATATAGGTGACTAAAGCCAATATAAATTAATATATAAATCTCGCCGGTTTAAGTGTCCATACTTGAACCTTCAAATGACTTGCGGTAGCCAGGGTACTTTATTACAGCTTTTTGTACCATTTTTTGTGTAGCAACCATACAGATTTGGATGATAAATTTGAGTAGTTGGCGATCCCGAGCCAGCATTCAATTATTACAACCATGAAAAAGCTTTACCAGTTACTTCTGTTCAGTCCTTTGTTGTTGACTGTGGCCTGTAAAAAAAATGAACCACAGCCATTAGCGAATGATAACCAATTAGCTTTAGCCTCAACAGCCGACACTAAGCCCCTGCCTTTATCGGTAATTACCATTGCAGGGCAGTACAATACCCAAGGTAATAAGGATGGTACCGGGCTGGAAGCAATGTTTAATTATCCGCACGGTATTGATATTGCCGATGACGGTACCTTGTATGTAGCTGATCTGTTTAACAACTCGGTACGTAAAGTTTCTCCCACAGGCGTAGTTACAACATTAAATTTACCTGCCGCCAAAGACGGGCAGAAATTACTCTATCCTGAACAGGTCTTAATTTCAAATGACGGGACTATTACTACCCTGGCGAATTATGATCTGACACCCGTTCAACAACATAAGTTTTGGATCTTAAAGCCTTCTGGTGAACTAATCACCCCGGCAAGCCAGGTTAATTATTACACATACAGATACTATAGTATAGCAAAAGACCCTTTCAGCAATTACTTGCAAATCTCAGGGGAACGCTTTGTCACCACAGCTGTAAATCACAGGCAGGGATTCATCGAGAGTGCAGAAATTGCAAATGGTATAATAGGTAAACATCCCTATACTCCGCCATTAGATTCATTAAATACGGCGAGTAGGGAATATTCGGCCATAACCCAGATGTTTTGCGGTTATAATGGTGTAAAGTATATAGTTGTTCGTGGCAAGTACATCTATAAACTTACACAAAGCGGTGTGTTTACACGAATCTTCCGTGATATCAATTTTCATGAGATCCGCGATCTTGTTGCCAATAAAGACAGCAGGACGATTTATATGATAGATCAGGGTTCTATCATCAGCATCTCTAATAACAAGTTAACTCACCTTGTTGGCCCGGCCAGTGTATCAACGATATCACATCCTGACGGTGTGGGAGACAAAGCCTATGTTTTTGCTGATTATATGGTGCTATCCAAAGACGAAAACACAATATTTTTTACTGATAACAACACTGTAAGAAAGCTTATTTTAAAGTAAAAGGACATATGCGTTTAAAGATGAACTTTATATTCTCTAATTAAGCCCATTACTTCATTGCCGTTGGCTTCATTCCACCCTCCCTAAACATCCTCAAACTCCTGTGTAGATTGCCTTTTGGTACCCAGCAGGCCAAGGCTCATAATAATGCTGGTGCCCAATATCACTACAAATAAAAGCCCGGTGCCAAGGGCCGGTATTTTTAAATCGGCAGGTATGTTATAAAAAAGCAGCACGCTTATTAATCCGCGGGGAATAATGACCAGCTCGGGCATTAACTCCGTTTTTAATACCAGTTTCAAATACAGGAACCGCACAAGGTATATCAGCAATAATACCAGGCCACCATTAATAATTACCGACCAGTTTTGCAGGTGGTAAACATCCATTGTATAACCAAAGATGATGAAAAAGAAGGTCCGCATTAAAAAAGCGCTTTCTGCCGAGAGCTGAAACAGTTGTTTAATATCATGCCCGAGCGTTGGGTAAATGAAATATTTACGAAACCAGCCCAGCTTTATCTGCCCGGCATTGTTCAGGAACAAGCCAAGCGCCAGCACAATTATCAATGATGATAAATGGTATGACTGGCCTATGCTGTAAACCAATATCAGTATTGAAATTATCAGGAATGATTTAACATGATGGGTTAAACGGCCTATCAGATAAAGCAGCAATAAGCATGAGCAAACTGCAACAAATAATACTAATCCCAGATCTACCCCAAGCTTGGCAAACGAGGATAGGCTGATTTGCTTATTATTGATCATGAAGTTGAACAGGATAACTGTAAGGACATCTGAAAAGGACGATTCATAAATGATAAACTCCTTTTTTTTCTTATCCATACCCGATGCCGAAGGGATGGCAATTGCCGAGCTTACCACACAAAACGGAATGGCATTAACAAAGCACCTGTAAATACTTTCGCCGCTGATGTAGTAAAATGCACCTGTTATTAAAACCGAAGTGATGAGCAAAATAATGAGCGCGGATAGGAATGATCTTTTAATAACCTCATTTTTACTTTTTGTATACTTAAGTTCCAGCGCTCCCTCAAATACTATTAATATTAAACCCAGGGTACCCAATGCAGGCAATATAGTGGCAAAATTGAATTTTAGCAGGCCAAAATAATCTACCATGAACTTTATGCCAATACCCAGAAAAAGGAGCAGGATAACAGATGGGACTTTTGTTTTACCGGCTATCAAATCAAACAGATAAGAAAAAATAACCAGTCCGCTGAGAATAATTAATGTGGTGTATGTAGTCAAATAAGGTTAGTTTAAAGGGTAATTAAATCAGCCTTAATTAAACAAAGCTATTCATTAGGTTAGTAACGTTAAAGCTCCATTCGCGTTCGCTGCAATCAAAGCCTGCCATGCGCAACAGGTAGTATAACGTAACTTTGTGTGTTTTTCATGCCGCAACATAACAAATGCAAGTTTAAAAAGTTCAATAAGGACATTTATTAGAATATTGTCAAAGGGTTTTTTACAAAACCATGAGATAGCAACAATTGTATCTTACCATATTTGTACAAAAAGAATAACATGCCTGATCTGTTTTCACCTCTCAAAATTAAAAGCGTTGAATTAAAGAACCGCATAGTGGTTTCGCCCATGTGCGAATATTCAAGTATTGACGGGTTTGCCAATAACTGGCACCTGGTGCATTTAGGGAGCCGGGCGGTTGGCGGCGCGGCGCTTATTATTACCGAAGCCACAGCCGTATCTCCCGAAGGCCGCATAACATTTGCCGATTTAGGGATCTGGAAGAATGAGCATATAGCCAAGTTAAAAGAGATAACCAATTTTATTGAAGAGCAGGGTGCTGTTGCGGGCGTGCAACTGGCGCATGCCGGCCGAAAAGCAAGCCATAGTGAGCCCTGGAATGGCGGTAAACAATTATTGCCGACAGAAGAGAATGGCTGGGAAGCCGTATCTGCAAGCGCCGTACCTTTTAGCAGCAGTGAAATTGCACCGCTTGAACTGGATAAAGCCGGTATAGATAAAGTTATTGCCGATTTTAAGGCAGCAACCGAACGTGCTTTAGCCGCAGGCTTTAAAGTGATTGAGCTGCATGGTGCGCATGGTTATTTAATTAACCAGTTTTTGTCGCCTTTAAGTAACCAGCGTACGGATGGGTATGGCGGCACATTTGAGAACCGGATAAGATTGCTCCTTGAAATAATTGCCGCTGTAACCCAGGTTTGGCCAGAAGAATATCCGCTGTTTGTACGCATATCTGCCACAGAGTGGGCCGAAGGCGGCTGGACGATCGATGATTCTGTCGCGTTAGCAAAAATATTGAAAGATAAAGGTGTTGACCTCATTGATTGTTCATCGGGCGGCAATGTGGCAGGCGCACAGATCCCGCTAAAACCCGGTTACCAGGTTGAATTTGCCGGGGCTGTTAAAAAACAGGCGGGTATATTAACCGGCGCGGTAGGTTTAATTACCGATGCTGAACAGGCTAATGAGATCATACAAAGCGGCCAGGCCGATGTGGTTTTGCTGGCGCGTGAATTACTGCGCGATCCGCATTTTCCGTTGCGTGCGGCGCATAAGCTGGGCCAGGGAATTAATTGGCCGGTTCAATATGGCCGTGCACAATGGTAACTTTTAATTATTTTTAATATTAAACAGAACGCAGTAAATTAGCAAAAACAACATAACCTATAAACACTATGAAACGTACAGCAAACGCACATTGGAATGGAACCTTGCAAGAAGGCAAAGGTGAAATAACTACACAGAGTACTATTCTTAATAAAACACAATATTCTTTTAAAACCCGCTTTGCCGATGGCGTTGGCACCAACCCCGAAGAATTGATAGCTGCCGCACACGCGGGCTGCTTTACAATGGCTGTTGGCGCTGCTTTATCACAGGCAGGTATAACCCCCGGCGATTTAACAACTGATGCCATCCTTGATCTGGATATGCAGGCTTTAGAAATAAAAGGTATTCATTTAGAGCTTAAAGCCAGCCTGATTGATGGTGTTGACGAAGCTAAGTTTAAAGAAGTTGCCGAAGGTGCTAAAGCAGGTTGCATAGTATCAAAAGCACTTAGCGTGCCTATTACGTTAAATGTAACTTACGCATAAGATATTTTTAATGTTTGTTAAAAGATAGCGGTAGTGCAAACTATCGCTATCTTTATTTTGCAGCAATATGTAAATCTATTCCCCATGTTTGATACATCCCGGTCCCGCATTTCGCTTACCTTATCATTCGCGCTGGTTATTATTGGTTTTTTGATATTCCTGTTTTTTTATATCAAGCATGAATTTAATACCACCCGTACCGAGGTTACCGAAGATGTTATGGTATCGCGCATTGTATCAATGGGTAAACTGGAGCTGGTAAAATACGCGATGAAAGATGTGGTAGAGAAAAAAGAGCTGCACCTGATAATGCCCGATTCGCGGGTGCTATTTGTAGCGGTTGGCGAGGTAACTGCCTGCATTGATCTTACAAAGGTTAAAAAAAATGACATCAGCCAAAGTAAGGATAGTATTATAGTTACGCTGCCCCGGCCGGAGATCTGTTATGTAAAGCTCGACCATCAAAAATCAAAGGTGTATGATGTATCTGGTGTGTGGTTTTCTGACAAAACAAAAACCATGGTGGAAGATGTGTACAAGCTTGCCGAAAAGAAGATGCTGGCCGGTGCTGCCGAAATGAAAATACTGGATAAAGCCCGTGAAAACGCCTCGCTGATATTCAAGCCCTTCCTTGAAAATGTATCAGCCAAAAAAATTGTGCTGAATTTTAAATAATTCCTGTTTGTTTTATATTCTTTAAAATTTTAAGCGATATATTTATAGGTGACAATTAACCATAAATATGACCTCAAAACTTATTAAACAATTAATGTTAAGTGCAGCAGGAGCTTTAGGCTCCCTTAGTGCACTTGCCCAGCAACCCAGGCTACCTGAAGGGTATTTCTGGAAGAAACTTCCAAACGGATTGGAAGTTGTTGTAATTGAAAACTCAAAAGTCCCGCTGGCCACTATAGAAATAGCCGTAAAGAACGGTGCTTATACCGAAGGGCCGGAATACAGCGGTTTATCTCACCTGTTTGAGCATATGTTCTTTAAGGCGAATAAGGACTATCCTAACCAGGAAAAATTCCTGAAACGTACGCAGGAATTGGGCGCTATCTGGAACGGTACCACCAATGTAGAACGTGTAAACTACTATTTTACTTTTGACAGGGACAGCCTTGGCCAGGGTTTAAAGTTTATGAATGCGGCCATCCGGTATCCTATTTATCGCGAGGAGGATATGCAGAAAGAACGCCCGGTTGTTGACGGCGAGTTTCAGCGTGCAGAGAGTGACCCTGGTTTCCAACTGTACTTTGAGGTGCAGAAGAAGCTTTGGGGCGATCTAATCACCCGTAAAAACCCTATAGGGATCCATGAAGTGATCAATACCGCCACGCCTGAAAAGATGATGGTGATTAAAGGCAAATATTACATCCCTAACAACAGTTTGCTAACTATAGTAGGCGATGTTAAGCATGAAGACGCCTTTAAAAAAGCCGAAGATATTTTTGGCAGCTGGGAAGGCACCGGCGAAGACCCGATAAAAAAATACCCTATCCCGCCGTTTAAGCCGCTTACCAAAAGCGAATATTTTGTAAAAGAAATGTCTATAGCGCAAACCCCAAGCATGGAGTTTGCATGGCAGGGGCCGGCATATTTAACAGATTCTGCCGCAACCGTTGCAGCAGATGTATTTTCTACAATTGTTGGGTTAAACTCATCTAAATTGCAGCAAGCCCTGGTTGATAAAGGTTTGGCAAGCGGGGTTTACGTTAGTTACCAAACCAGTAAATACACCGGGCCTATTGATATCAGCATAACACCAAACCCTAACAAATTAAAGGAGTGTTATGACGAATTTATGCACCAGGTAAGTATGTTTGATAACCCCGACTATTATACGGATGAGCAGCTTACCGATGCCAAGGCAATTTTATTACGTGCCAGCGTGCGTCAAAAAGAAAAACCATCAAGCCTGGCCAGTCAGCTTAGTTTTTGGTGGTGCAGTACATCGCTTAATTATGGTACCGATATAGATAAAAACTACCAGAAAGTTACCCGTGCAGATATCAAAAAATACCTTGATACCTATATTACCGGCAAACCGATGGTGGCAGGAATAATTATCAGCCCGGATGCTAATAAAACAGCAAAAGCAGGTTCATATTTTGTATCTAAATAAAAAACATCAGATGAAAAAATATATATATGTTTTACTGATAGCTGCCGCAGCCGGCAGCTTTACCCCCGCCTTTGCACAAAAGCCAGCCTATGATATGATGGTTGATGGCGTAAAAGTAATTGTGCAGCCCAGCGGTAACGATATAGTAGTGATACAAACCGTTATAAAAGGCGGTGTACAAAACTATCCGGCGGCAAAGGCCGGTATCGAATCAATGGCTATGAGTGCACTTACCGAATGCGGTACCTTAAAGCACGATAAAAACAGCTTTAAAAACGCGCTCGAAAAAATAAGCGCGAGCGTGTATGGTTACACCAATAAAAATTACGCTACCATAACGCTAAATTGTATAAAAAGCGATTTTGACACTGCCTGGCCTTTATATGCAGAGGCGATAACAACGCCCGCGTTTGACCCAAAAGAATTTGCCCGTATTAAGCAGGATGCCATTACCCAGCTAAAATCAGAAGAAGGGCAACCGGATGTTGCTATTGATAAATTTGCCAACAAAGTTGCCTTTGCAGGCCGAAGCTATGCTACAGACCCATCGGGCACAGTAGCCAGCCTTACAGCGCTTACACCGGCGGGTACCAAGGCTTATTACCAGTCAATACTAACCAAATCACGTTTAACAATAGTGGTGGTTGCCGATATGGAACGCGCTGATATTGAAGCTAAAGTAAAAGCAATGCTTGCCGGAGTGAAACAAGGTGCGCCATTTGAGTTGAAAAAGGATTTCTTCAGGGTTTATAAGAATGCTTTCTCATCAGAGAGCCGCGAGCTGGCAACCAATTATGTAGAGGGTGTTACCAGTGGCCCATCGCCGGGCACGCCAGATTTTGATGCCTTTAACGTAGCCATGCGCATATTTGCTGATAAGCACTTCCTTGATATCCGTACAAATAACGGCTTGTCTTATGCGCCATCGGCATGGTTTAGCAGTGGTTCTACCAGCGTTGCACGTTTCTCGGTTTCAACAACTCAGCCGGATAAGTATATAGCTGTATTTGATAAACTGGTTGATAAGATCAAAACACAAGGTTTTGCTGCAGATGAAGTAGCGAATATGAAAGTTACTTACCTAACCAGTTTTTATTACAAGAATGAAACGAATAACGCACAGGCATCGTCAATAGCATCTAACGAGGCGCTGCACAATAACTGGAAGCGTTCCTTAACATTAGTAAGCGATGTTAAGAAATTAACTCCTGAGCAAGTGAGCGATGCTTTCCGTAAATATATTGGCAACATTGTTTGGGTTTACCAGGGCGATACCAAAAAGGTTAACCCGCTATTATATACCAACGGAACGCTAAACAAAGGAGAGAACCCCGTAAACCACTAAGTAGGATAAAAGACAAAAGGATATAAGAAATCCAATATATTGAAAAAGAGGCTGTATCATAAATCACGATCAGCCTCTTTTTGTTATTATAAGCTCGGTGGTATGTCAGGAGCCATACTAAGGCAACTCAAATGAAAACCGGCAGTTGGTATTCGGTTTCGTATAGGAACACATTGCATTCCATCCCCGCATTCGTCCCCTTTTGTTTTTAACATACATTCAACATCATCATCTGGGTCCACAAGGCCCCCCATAACGCTTTTCATTTCCGCCCTGGTTAATTGATTGAGTTTCTTCATAAAATAAAAGTTAATAGGTTAAGTATTACTTACAGGTTTATCGTAAGTGTTAAACTAATTTAAGAGGAATATTTGGAATTAAGATAATTATTTGAAAATGAACAAAATAGTTACTTATGGTTATTATATCCAGATGCTGATAGCTATGGGGTTATTGTTACAACAATGTTTGTAACCTACAAAATAGGCCTACGCGGATTACAGATATTTTCGTCTAAAAAGTTCTTCGTTCCCCAAATTACCTTTCCTGCTTGGGTAATACCGCTTTTCGTTGGTTACGGTTCCGCCACATTTCGCCCATGTGGCGGGTAGGTATATTATCGCCCAGCAGCTTGCCCCAGGGTTTAAGGTCATCAATGCGGTCGAAAATTATCTTTAGCACAGCCACGAAAGGGATAGATAAGAACATGCCTGATATGCCCCAAAGCTGGTTACCCAGCAACACCGCAATGATAGACATGAGCGCGTTTATCTGCACTTTTGATGATACTATGCGTGGCACCAAAATGTTGTTATCAATAAACTGAATTACGATATAAGCCAGTATAACCCCAAGTTGGGTAGAATAGCCATCTTTGGTAACGGTAGCCATTAAAACCGGCAGCGATATGGCTATTATGCCGCCTAAATAAGGTATCAGGTTAAGTATGGCGCCTATACAGCCTAATAAAACGGCATATTTTACCCCCAATAATAATAAAGCCGTCGAATTCATAGTGGCTACAATAACCATCTCTATCAACAGGCCCACAATATAGCTTTGTATAGCGCTTTTAGTTTCGCTTAAAACATCGCCTACTTTTTTTGAATTTTCTTCGGCAAAAACCTCATATAAAAAATTTATAATAAGTGTTTTGTATAGCAGTAGCAAAAAAATATAAACCGGCAGCAAAAATATAATGCCTAAAGTACCCAATACACCGCCAAGTGTACGGCCAACTATTGCCTGGCTGTTATTTAACGCGTCTTTTATTACCTGGTCCTGCTTGGTAGTGTCCATACCAAACGTGCTTTCTATCCAGTTCTTTAAGTCAACGGTAATGTCTGCAAACTTCTGTTTCAGCATGGGCAATGAATCGCCAAACTGGATTATCTGGGTAGATAAGAAATAAAATATGGTGGCAACAGTAATTAGCATTACCAGCATGGCAATAGCGATAGAAAGCACTCTGGGTACTCTCCATTTTTGTAAAAGATTGCAAAGCGGATTAAGCAAAATAGCTAAGAATGCTGCAAAGGCTAACGGAACCAGTATATCTGCAAGTTGAATAAGCACATACACCAATAAAATAAGGCCGAACAGCACGGCCGTACTTTGTATATAAAAAGGCTGATCTTTAATTTTAATAGACATGTACTTGTGTTTTCATATAAACACAAAAGGAGTTTGCGGGAAAATTGTTTTGTACAAAAAAGGCGCCATTGTAATGACGTGTGGAAATAAATACGTCTTTGCGAGTTTGCGAGCGATAGCGAAGCAATCCCCTACATGCCAGTCGTCTACTTTTCTATTGGGGATTGCTTCGTACCTCGCAATGACGCGTAAGTATTTTAAGCCCATGCAGGGCTGGTGAGGCTATAACAAATTCTTCCAGCTAACCAGGCCGCCAATTATTTTCTCCAGGTCATCGGCAGCTACACGTTCCTGCGCCATGCTGTCGCGGTGGCGGATGGTTACGGTATTGTCTTCTAAGGTCTGGTGATCTACCGTGATACAAAAAGGTGTACCAATAGCATCCTGGCGGCGGTAACGTTTACCTATGGCATCTTTTTCCTCGTATTGCAGGTTAAAATCAAGCTTAAGCTTGTCCATTATCTCACGCGCCTTTTCGGGCAGGCCATCTTTTTTGGTCAGCGGGAATATGGCTGCTTTAACCGGTGCAAGGCAAGGATGCAGGCGCAACACAGTACGGCTATCCTGTTTTTCTTCGGTGCTCAGATCTTCTTCTTCGTAAGCGTTTATTAGCGTAAGCAGGAACATCCTGTCTAAACCAATTGAAGTTTCAATAACGTAAGGGATGTAGTTACCATAAGGTTTGCCGGTTTCCGGGTCAACCTCCGGATCAAAGTACTGCATCTTTTTACGCGAGAATTTCTCATGCTGACTCAAATCAAAATCGGTACGGCTGTGGATGCCTTCCACCTCTTTAAAGCCAAACGGGAAATTAAACTCAATATCAAAAGCGGCATCAGCATAGTGGGCCAGTTTGGTATGTTCGTGGTAGCGATATTTAGCCGCATCTATACCTAAAGCCAGGTGCCATTTCAGGCGGGTAGTTTTCCATTTTTCAAACCACTCTTTTTGTGTGCCGGGGCGTACAAAGTATTGCATTTCCATCTGCTCAAATTCGCGCATGCGGATAATGAACTGGCGGGCAATTACCTCATTACGGAAAGCCTTACCAATTTGCGCAATGCCAAACGGGATTTTCATCCTGCCAGATTTTTGCACATTAAGGTAATTTACAAAGATCCCCTGAGCAGTCTCCGGGCGAAGGTAAACCACATCGGCATCATCAGCTATGGCGCCCATTTGGGTACTAAACATCAGGTTAAACTGGCGTACTTCGGTCCAGTCTGGGTCTTCTTTAGATAGGGGATCTTTTATTTTATATTTAATAATTAATTCTCTTAAACCTACAAGATTATCCTCATTTAATAGTTGATTTACTTCGTCCATTAACTGACGCCCTAATCGGTAATCCTCGTACTGATTTAGGAAATCTTGAAAAGCTTGTTCTTTAGCTAAACTAATTGGCTCAAGTACCTCGCCGTCTTCATAATTTGTAGCAATCCCTTTTGTTTTGGCATCCTCTATGGCTTTTGACATAAGTTCGGCGACTTTGTCTTCAAGGAGTTGGTCAGCACGGTATCGTTTCTGAGTTTTCTTGTTATCAATCATCGGGTCGCTGAAGCCGTCAACGTGGCCGCTTGCTTTCCAGATGGTTGGGTGCATAAATATGGCCGAATCAATACCAACAATGTTTTCATGCATCTGCACCATTGATTTCCACCAGTAGGTTTTTAAGTTATTCTTTAACTCCGAACCATTTTGGCCGTAATCATAAACAGCGCTCAAGCCATCATATATCTCGCTTGATGGAAAAACAAAGCCATATTCTTTGCAATGTGATATTACATTTTTAAAAAGTTCGTCGGTTGATTTGCTCATAATGAGGGCAAAGATAGTTTTTAGAGGCGAAAGGTTAAAGGCGAAAGGTAAAAGGGTTTGAAGCTTGTTTAATATTTAACCACAGAGTGCACAAAGATTTCCACAAAGAGCACCAAGATATTCTTTGTGGTCTTTGTGTTTTTTACTCTGTGTTCTCTGTGGTTAAATCTATTCTATATTTCTTTTTCTCAAATCTCACATCTAAAATCTATTTTTACCGCATGAGTATCCGGGTAGAGGTATTAACAAAGGTATACGGCGAGCAAATTGCTGTTGATGGAATTAGTTTTAATGCCGAACCGGGTGTGCTGGGCTTTTTGGGCCCAAACGGTGCGGGGAAAAGTACAACCATGAAAATGCTTACCTGCTTTATCCCCCAAACGGATGGCAAGGCTTCTGTTTGTGGGTTTGATATCAGCAAGCAACCGCTGGAGGTTAAACGCAATATTGGCTACCTGCCAGAAAATAACCCGTTGTATACAGATATGTATGTGAAGGAAGCCCTTGCTTTTGTAGCAGGCATCCACAAAATGCACCAGCCCGAAAAACGGATAGCAGAAGTTATTGAACAAACCGGCTTAGGGCCCGAGCAGCATAAACGCATTGGTCAGCTCTCAAAAGGATATCGCCAAAGGGTAGGGCTGGCGCAGGCCATACTGCATAACCCGCAGGTGCTGATATTGGATGAACCTACCTCCGGGTTAGATCCTAACCAGCTGATAGGCATCAGGCAATTGATACTTGATTTGGGTAAAACAAAAACCATTGTATTATCAACCCACATTATGCAGGAGGTTGAAGCCGTTTGTGACAGGGTGATCATCATTAATAAAGGAAGAATTGCTGCGGATGATACACTGCATGGCCTTCGGGGTAAAAACGCAAAGAAAACACTTGAAAATATTTTTATTGAGCTAACTAACGGGTAATATCTTTATGCATTAAGCACAATTATTTTGGTGCATTATGTTGTATTTTCGACCCCCGTATCTATAATACCATACTATATAAAAATGAAAAAACTGCTGCCCTTATTGTTAGTTATATTCGCAATAAACGCATCCGCCCAAACTGCACCTACAAAAACATTTAGTGCGGGACTTGAGCTGGGTGCACCAACCAATAGCATTTATAATATTGGTTTTGGTGGATCGGGCAAGATAGAAATACCTATTGTTACACCACTTACTTTGAGCGTTACAGCAGGTTATACCAGCTTTTATTATAAAAATTCATTAGTGGGCAGCAATACATCGCAACCGGCGGCAGGTTTTGTACCGTTAAAGGCAGGTGCCAAGTTTTATTTTGGCCCTGGGATATATCTTGAAGCCGAAGGTGGTACTGTTATTGAAACCAATTACAGTAAAGACCAGTTATTTGCCTATGCCGTTGGCCCGGGCTTTATAATACCAACCGGTAAACATACAGGCGTTGATCTGGGTTTCAGGTACGAGAACTGGGGCGGAGGGCGCTTACGCCAAACAGGTATAAGAGTGGCATACCGGATCGGATGGTAGGCTTAGTCAAAAAGCCGCGCGTCATTGCGAGGTACGAAGCAATCCCCGATAGAATAGTAGGCGACATGCATGTAGGGAATTGCTTTGTGCCTCGCAATGAAAAATTTAATTATTGGGTCATGCTGAGCTTGTCGAAGCATTGCGGGGTGGGCCTTTGCGCACGTCCTTCGACAAGCTCAGGATGACCCCGACATATGTCATTTATCCTTCAGAGGTTAAACGGATTTTAAAACTCGCAAAGACAATGATTAAATAATTAAGAAATTAGAATGTACCCTATCTTAAAAAAAGAAATTACAACTTACCTCAGCTCATTGGTGGCATATGTTACCATTAGCGTTTTCTTGCTTGTTTTAGGGTTGTTTTTATGGGTATTCCCTGATACCAGCATACTGGCCTATGGCTATGCCGGGCTTGACAGCCTGTTTAGTACCGCGCCATATCTGTTCATGTTTCTGATACCGGCTATTACCATGCGCTCACTGGCAGAGGAGCGCCGCGAAGGTACATTCGAGATCTTACTTACACGCCCGTTAACTAATTTGCAAATAGTTTTGGGCAAATACTTTGCCGGTGTGGTCATTGTACTTTTCGCGCTGGTGCCTACACTGGTTTACTATTTTTCTGTTTATACATTAGGCACACCGCAGGGGAATATTGATACCGGGGCTGTTATAGGCTCATACATTGGTTTGTTTTTATTGGGAGCGGCATTTACGGCGATAGGTTTATTTGCATCGTCGGTTAGCAAAAACCAGGTTATCTCTTTTACTATAGCGGTATTCCTGTGTTTCTTTTTTTATAGCGGGTTCGATTCTCTGAACACCATTTTATCGCTCCAAAACATGGGCCTGTCCGGCTTGGGCATTACGGAGCATTACCAATCGGTAAGCCGGGGCGTGCTAGATACCCGCGACCTGGTATATTTTATAGTGCTGTCAATGTTATTCATCTGGCTTACCTTATTTGTGATCCAAAGTCAGCTGAAAAAGAAATTCAACAAAGCTTTTCTGAGCCTATTGGGATTAATGTTTGTATTGATATTGCTATCGGTTAACTTTTTTACCCGGTTTGATTTTACTAAGGAAAAACGCTTTACCATATCGCCCATCAGCCGTAAAATGGTTGATAGCTTACAGCAAACCATTAACGTTACCGTTTATTTACAAGGCGATAATTTCCCCGGTGGGATGAAAAGGCTGCAAACATCAGTAAAAGATATGCTGATAGATCTGCAGGCTTATAGCCACAATAAGCTGCAGTATACTTTTATAGATCCACTTAAAGGCTTATCAGAAGAGCAGCAAAAACAGGCATTTGAAGAGCTGGATGCAAAAGGTATCCAGGCGCAAAACCTAAGTGTTAAAACTGACGATGGCATTTCGCAAAAAGTGATCTTCCCGTTCGCGCTGGTGAGTTATGGCGAAAAAAGTATCCCCGTAAAGTTGCTGGAGTCGCAAAGCAGCGTGAATGTTACGCCTGATGAGGTGCTGAACAACTCTATCCAAAACCTGGAGTATGCTTTTACATCAGCCATAAAAAAAATAACAAGCGGGGGCAAGCAGCGCGTTGGCTTTACTGAAGGGCATGGCGAACTAAGCGACCTGCAACTGAATGATGCCATGCGTTCCCTGTCTGACGGGTTTTTGGTGGGGCGGATTGATTTAAAGACCATTGCTTTTGATAGTTTAAGAAAAGTAAGCCTGTTGGTAATACCCAAACCCGACAAGCCCTTTACTGAGCTTGAAAAGTTTAAGGTAGACCAATACATTATGCGGGGCGGCCGCGTACTTTGGGCCATTGACCAGGTAACCGCCGAACTGGACAGCATGCATAACCACGGCAACGAACAGTTGGCTTTTAACAAGCAACTCAACCTTGACGACCAGCTATTTGGTTACGGTGTGCGGATCAATTATGACCTGATTGCTGATATTAACGCCATGCAGATCCCCGTTACAACCGGCGATGTTGGCGGCCAGCCGCAGATCCAAATGCTGCCCTGGCTGTTTTATCCTATCTATGTGCCATTGTCCAGGCATCCAATAGTAAAAAACCTTGATGGTATAAGCAGCCAGTTTGCCAGTACCATTGATGTACTTGATGTTAAAAACGTGCAAAAGACGGTGCTTTTAACATCATCGCCATTCAATAAAAAAATAAGTACGCCGCATATGCTTTCGTTACAGGCGTTGGAGCAGGAACCAAACCCAAAGGAATTTCAAAGCCAACCAAAAACTACGGCTGTTTTATTGGAAGGCAAGTTCGTGTCTGATTTCAGGAACCGGCCCGTGCCTGATGGCTTGAATGAGCAGGTTGCCATTATGCCCGAAAGCAAGCCCACAAAAATGATCGTACTAAGCGATGGCGATATGTTAAAGAACCAGATAAGTTCTGATGGTTCGCCGTTCCCATTGGGGTATGACCATTACACCCAGCAAAGTTATGCCAATAAAAACCTGCTGCTCAACATTACAGATTATATGACCGATGATTCGGGACTGATCTCCCTGCGGTCGAAAGAAATAAAAATTCGCCTGCTGAGCCGTGCCCGTATCCGCAATGAGAAACTATTTTGGCAATTAATTAACAATATTGTGCCTATAGGAGCAGTGTTAATATTCGCTATTTTTCAACATTATATGCGCAAGCGAAAGTATGCTCATTAAATTTTATACTTTTGGTAGAATAAACGTTAAACACACATGAGATTTATAGTTTCCACATCAACATTACTTAAGCAATTGCAGTCTGTAAGCGGCGCGTTAAGCAATAGCACAGTATTGCCTATACTGGAAAACTTTTTGTTCGAGATAAAAGACGGAAACCTAACCATTTCTGCCACCGACCTGCAAACCAGCATGACCACCTCTTTACCTGTTGAAGCTAAAGAAAATGGCCGTATAGCAATACCTTCACGTATTTTATTGGATACCTTAAAATCATTACCGGAGCAGCCCGTTGCTTTTTCTGTTGATGATAAAACCTTTGCCATTGAAATAAGCGCCGGCGACGGTAAATACAAGCTTAGCGGCGAGAACGGTGAAGATTTCCCGAAGATACCTGTTGTTGAAAACGCATCGTCAGTTAATTTGCCCGCTTCAGTATTGGGCGAAGCAATAAACAAAACCATATTCGCGGTTAGTAATGATGAGCTGCGCCCTGCCATGACGGGTGTTTACTGCCAGCTAAGCAGCCAGCATTTAACATTTGTAGCTACCGATGCCCACAAGCTGGTACGCTACCGCCGTAAAGATGCCAAGGCCGATAGCACAACATCATTCATTTTGCCTAAAAAGGCTTTAACGTTATTAAAATCTGCTTTACCGGCAGACGATGTGAATGTATCTGTTGAGTATAACAGCACCAGCGCATTCTTTAAATTTGGCAACATTAACTTAGTGTGCCGTTTAATTGATGAGCGTTATCCTGATTATGAAGCGGTTATCCCTAAAGAGAACCCTAATAAATTAGCAATAGACCGCCTGGCGTTCTTAGGTTCATTGAGCCGTGTTGCTATATATGCAAATAAAACCACCCACCAGGTAAGGTTAAAAATAAGTGGCAGCGAATTGAACATATCATCAGAAGATATTGATTTTGCAAATGAGGCCCACGAGCGTTTAAGCTGCCAGTACGAAGGCGAAGACCTGGAAATAGGTTTTAACGCCCGCTTCCTGATAGAAATGCTGAAGAATTTAAGCTGTGAAGAAGTATCATTAGAGATGTCGACACCTAACCGTGCAGGCCTGTTGCTACCACAAGGCGGCGACGAGAACGAAGATGTGCTGATGCTGGTTATGCCGGTAATGCTTAACAGCTATGCATAATTAAAGAGAATAGTGATTGGAGATTGGTGAGTAGTTGAGAAACCTTTGCTTACCCTCTTATCTCTAACCACTACTCACTCACAAAAAAGTCCGGCTATAAACCGGACTTTTTTGTTGGCCGGATAACAAAACCTATAATTGTAGAGTTATATAGCATCTGCTTATTTATATGAATATTAAGTTACCTCTTTTATTGATAACTGTACTGGCATTTGGTTTGGCATCCTGCAAAAAAACAGATGATCCACCGGCAGCTGTGCAAACCACCCCACTTAATGTAGTAAATGCCAGTTCAGATACGCTTAATTATTACCTGAGCGGTACACGCATTAATAACGAATCAAGCATATATCCGTTAGGTTCGTCAGGTTATCTTGGTGTGGCTGCTGGCGAGCAGAATTACTCGTTTAAAAGGCTTCGCAGTCCTGAAGTGTTGATGAGTTTCCCCTTAGCCTTAGATACCGGTAAATCTTATTCGTTATATGTAGCGGGCCGGAGTGCCGATCTAACTTTTTCAACCATTGATACTTTAACGCTTGATACAGGCAACCGTGCAATGATAAGGTTTGTAAATGCATCGCCTGATGCCGGGACACTGGATGTGATGGTTGGCGATACCGTTAATTTTAAAGTTCGTGCATTTAAAACAACAACCGTATTTTTACCTGTGAGTGCAGGCGAAAAGCACATCCGTATTTATCAGTCGGGATCAGCTACTCCAAAAATCGATGAAACCCTCACGCTTATAGGCGGCAGGATGTATACATTATTTACAAAAGGAACATTAAATGGTGCAGGCAGTGCCGCATTAGGTACCGGCCTGGTAGTTAACAGATAGTATTTAAAAATGAGTAATAATAATAAAAGCGGCATACTAATGTACCTGTGCATATTTATAGCGGGGGTAATGTTTATACCGATGATATCATCATGCGGAAAAGATAGTGGCGTTAATAGGAGCACAGCCAACGCCCAGGTTAACCTGATAAACGTAAGCCCGGATGTTCGCCCTTTTAATTTATATTCCCGTTTAAACAGCACCTTTGTTAAAGTTGGTTCAACTAATTATACTTATCCAACCGCATCAGGCTATTTTTTGCTTAATACGATTGATTCCCCTTTCCTGCTAAGGCCATCGGTAATTGACAATGTAAATATTACCAATTTACTGCCTCCTGTAGATACATTTCAACGCAATGTAAGGTACACCTGGTTTGTTACCGGCCTGCTTGGGAATAAGACATTAGAATCATTAATAGTGGCTGATACAGGCAGCCTGCCCGCTATTGGCAGGGGGAAAATAAGGTTCGTTAATACGTCGTCAAATTCGCCTTTGCTAAACCTTACCGCTAATGATACCATAGCCTTTTCAAAAGTTGCTTATAAAGACGTTACTAAATATATTGAGGTTACAGCTGGCAACTACAATATCAACGTAACTGCTTCGTCTAACCCGTCTATAGCATTGGTTAACCTAAAAAATGTGTCTATACTGGATGGTAAGCTGTATACCATTTACACTTACGGACTTACCGGAAGGGCTGATACAGCTGCTTTTAATGCCAATATCATCCTGAATACCATTCCTGATAAATTTAATTAAGGCTTTACGCTTTATCTTTCTATTTTTGGCTAAAATTTAAAAACATTGGAAGTAATACACAGCCTGATTGATTTTATACTGCACATTGATAAGCATCTTGCGCAGATAACCAGCCAGTACCAAAGCTGGACGTACCTGATCCTCTTTGTGATCATTTTTGCAGAGACCGGTTTTGTGGTGACCCCATTCCTGCCCGGCGATTCGCTGTTGTTTGCAGCGGGGGCCTTAATTGCAGGCGGTGCGTCTGGTTTGGATATTAACCTCCTTTGCGTGATTTTGATAATTGCCGCCTTTGCAGGTAACACGGTTAACTATATGCTGGGCAGTTACCTGGGTGCAAGGGTTTTTAAAGAAGAAAATAAGATCTTAAAGCTAAGCTACTACCTGCAAACCAAAGCGTTTTTTGACAAGCATGGCGGTAAAGCGGTTATATTCAGCAGGTTTGTGCCTATTATTCGTACCATTGCGCCTTTTGTTGCAGGGGTAGGGCGTATGCCATTTGCACGTTACAGTCTTTACAATATCATAGGTGGCGTATCATGGATAGTAATATTCCTATACGGCGGATACCTGTTTGGTAACGTTCCTTTCTTTAAAAAGAACTTCTCACTGGTAGCCATCATCATTATATTGGTATCAATATTGCCACCTATATTTGCTATTGCAAAAAACAGGTTTGCCAAAAAGGATACAAAAGTTAAAGTTGAGGGGTAAGATCTATTATTTTACAACAGGGACCGGGATGTAAACCTTTCCTGCATGGTACAAAGCCTCTTGCTGGTTTATCTTTTGTCTTTCATCTTTTGTCATAGGTGTTTTAATTAGCCTGCTCAGATCAGGTTGGCCGGCATCTACCCACGCAGAGAACCAAAAACTGCCCACGCTTAATACGGATGACCGCATCCGACGCTGCACCATGCCATTCATCATTTTATGATAAGCGCGGCTATATGCTACCGAATAAACTTTAACTGTGCGGTTGCCACGCTGTTCCATAGCATACTTTTTATCGGCAGGGAAAGTTTTGTTGAGCAATCTTTCCATTCTTAGCACTGTATCTACACTTTTAAACGAGCTGCGGCATATTTTAAAGGCTTCTGCCAGCGGATTCGGGATGTATCGGGCCTTGCCTGCATTGTAGTTGTAATCATTGCTGAAAAGCTCTGGCAGGCGGCTTTCCCAAAAGGCATGTAACCCGGTTTGGTTAGTAAGTTGCCCATCGTAGTTTTGGCTGAGGTGCAATGGGACATGCGCATCAGAAATATAATGGCCCAAATTGGCAGATAAGGTAAGTATTGCGGTAGTGTCATGCGCCTTAAAAGCCCTTACTAACCAATAATAGTTAGAGGTAATAGCCCAGGGAACGGTGCCATACTTGTTCAGCGTGTCTGACGAGTATTTAGCCGCGGCATCTACCCAATGTTGTGGCATATCCCTAAAAGGCTGCTTGCCGTAATGGTCGGCATCAAAAAAGTGGTGCGGAGCTTCCGTACTATCAACGTAGCGCTTTTTATCGGCGCTAACTGCATGTTCT
The DNA here is from genome assembly GCF_041660805.1 of Mucilaginibacter sp. Classification (GTDB taxonomy): domain Bacteria; phylum Bacteroidota; class Bacteroidia; order Sphingobacteriales; family Sphingobacteriaceae; genus Mucilaginibacter. Next base: position 22,205 of record NZ_JBAZVP010000030.1, read on the forward strand.
GTTATAAACTCAATGTTGCTTCTGTAAAAACCCGCCATAGCCTTAGGCAGCGTAAAAACAGCCAGCCTGTGTATGCGGTAATGGGCAAAAAAGCCCCACGAAGAGCAAAGCGTAATTATAATGATGCCTGTGAAAAAGGTTAGGATGGTGCGCTTCATCAAGGGTAAAGATATAAAACATTGTTAGCCTTAGCAGAAGCAAAGAACAGCTATGTTTTACTCCCTCCCCTGGGAGGGCAGGGAGGGGTTACACTCATAATGTAATTTATTTCATCAGGTTTGCGATACCCCTCCCCGCCGCCACCCTTGCCCGTCACACCCCTCCCATGGGAGGGAATTAAAATATCCAGGATCCCATGCCAACATCTTTTACAATCGCCCTACGTAAACTTTTGTATCGTAATTTATGGCGATCACATCATTTTGTTGATAACGGTTAAATAGTTCCCGCAGATCGGTTATCATAGGCTCGTAACCGCTGTCGTCTTTTGTTGGCATGTATGAGGAGGAAAGCAAGCGCCCTGCTAATCCGTCAAAATCAAAAACTTGTTTGTTCTGAAAAACAGCCGATTGGAATGGTTGCGGATGAAAGAAAGCGCCAATATGTTCCGGATCAATGTTTCGGTGGTCAACCTTTACGTAATCTGTTGCATGCTTAATTATCAACTCGTCATAATTTTTTTCAAAAGCCGATGCTATTTTACGTTCGTTCCATATCAGCACAGCAATACCATCCGGTTTTAATATTCTTTTAAACTCAACCCTGCTGGTTTCGGCATTAAACCAATGAAAAGCCTGCCCGGCAATAATAGCATCAATACTGCCGGTATCCAGTCCTGTAGCTTCTGCAGTGCCATCCTGCGCCTTAAACCCCGGCAATGTGCCCAATAATTCAATAGCTTTATTCCGCATTTCAAGGTTAGGTTCAACCGCAATTACCCGGTAACCCGCGTTAAGGAATAAAGCTGTTGATATACCTGTCCCCGCTCCAATATCGGCAATGAGCTTGTCTGTTGTCAGGTTATAATCATGTTGTAAAAAATCAATTATTTCAGTTGGATAACCCGGGCGGTATTTTACGTAATCGTCCACACGGTTACTGAACCTTACGGTGCTGTTGGTAGTAGTCATAACAATTAAAACGCAGGTTTAAGAAGATTGGTTTGAGTGGTTAAAAAACTTTGTTACGGGGACTCACCCGGTCATTGTTTCGCTCGACCACCCTCTCTTCGCTACGCGTAAAGAGGGTTTTAGCTGCGTTTTTCTTTTCCCTCTTTCCGCTTGCGGAGAGAGGGTCGACCAGCATAGCGTAGTTGGGGTGAGTCATCGGCTATATCAAATTTACATCCCGGCATTCCGCATCAATCAAATTATTTACCTTAATTTGAAAATACATAAACAATACGCATAAAGTAAAACATATGGATCGCAGAGAATTTATTACATCGGGTACTTTGCTGGCTGCCGGCATAAGCATCCTTCCGTCGGGAATGGTTTTTGGTAAAAATATGGATAAGGTTCGCCTGGGCTATATAGGTGTAGGGCTGCGTGGCCGCGATCATATTATGGAAGGTTTGCTGCGCGATGATGTAGAGATTGTAGCTATTTGCGATACACAGGAGCAATCACTAAGCGAATGCCGCAAACAGTTCCAAAAGGCTGGCAAAAAGCTGCCTGCAGAGTATACCGGCGGTATTGATGCTTATAAAAAACTCCTTGCCCGTAAAGATGTTGACGCGGTAATAATTGCTACACCCTGGCAGTTTCATAAAGACCAGGCAGTACATGCCATGCAAGCCGGTAAATACGTGGGCTGCGAGGTAATAGCAGGTTTAACAATAGAAGATCATTGGGAAATTGTACGTGCTTCTGAGGCTACCAAAATGCCCTATATGACACTGGAGAACGTTTGCTACCGCCGGGATGTAATGGCCGTACTGAACATGACCCGCCAGGGTATGTTTGGCGAGATGATACACCTTGAAGGCGGTTACCAGCACAACCTGCGCAACGTTCTGTTTAACGATGGCAAGCAATATTATGGCGGCGGTGTGGAGTTTGGCCCTAAGGCCATAAGCGAGGCACAATGGCGCACACAATTTAATATTGATACCAACGGCGATATTTACCCTACCCACGGCGTTGGGCCGCTCATGCATTATGCGGATATTAATTATGGCAACAGGTTTACTAACCTGGTGTCGTTCGCGTCAAAGGCGCGCGGATTGGCGGCTTTTGTTGAAGAAAAATCACCGGGGAACCCCAATGCTAAAATAAACTATAAAAATGGCGATGTGGTAACCACCATGATCAACTGTGCCAATGGCGAAACCGTGCTGCTATCGCATGATACGCACCTGCCAAGGCCTTATTCGCTGGGCTTTAGGGTGCAGGGTACAAAAGGGCTTTGGATGGATGTGAACCATTCGGTATACATTGAAGGGCAATCAAAAAAAGATGATGTTTGGGACCCAGCTAAAGACTGGCTGGATAAATATGACCACCCGTTGTGGCAAAAGTACGCCAAAGTAGCAGAAGGTGCAGGGCATGGCGGTATGGATTGGTTTGTATTTAACGCCTTTATAGAATCAGTTAAGCGCAAAGTGCAAACACCTATTGATGTATATGATTCGGTAACCATGAGCGTGATATTGCCACTTTCATCAAAATCAATAGCCGAAGGCAACATGCCGCAGCAATTCCCTGATTTTACCAAAGGTAAATGGAAGGAAAGGAAGAGCACATTTGCAATGGGAGGGGAATATTAAGGGTTAGTTAGTGGTTAATTATTGAATTATTAAGTAGTTTGGAGCATTAAAACCACTCACTTAATCAGCCCAATCAACTTAATTAACAAAAAATATCAATACTATTGCAAATTAAAATTTATCAACCTATATTTGCACCTCTAAAATAAGAAAGAATAACAAAGCTATACGATGGCAAATCATAAATCATCCATAAAAAGAATCAGGTCAAATGCTGCGAAGCGTCTGCGTAATAGGTATCAGGCAAAAACCACCAGAAACGCTATTAAAAAATTAAGAAGCGTTACAACTAAGGTTGATGCTGCTCCTTTATTGTCTAAAGTGATCTCTATGTTAGATCGTTTGGCTAAAAAGAACGTTATTCACAAAAACAAAGCTTCAAACAACAAATCAAAGCTTAGCAAGTTTGTTAATACATTAAGCTAATAGCTTAATTAACCATATTTAAAAAGGGATAGTGCTTTATTGCATTATCCCTTTTTTGTTGCTTTATATTTTTTATTTTAGGCTGCTCAACCTTTACCCTATTGCAGTGGAAGAATACCAAAACAAGATCAGCATAAAATCATGGGCCGAAGAAGACCGCCCGCGCGAAAAGCTGAGCGGGCAGGGCAGGCGCGCATTGACTGATGCTGAGCTTGTTGCCATCCTGATAGGCAGCGGCAGCCGTACCGAAAGTGCTGTAGAACTAAGCAAGCGTATTCTTCATCATTACGATAACGACCTTAACAAGCTGGGTAAGGCGGGCATCAGCGAGCTATGCAAGTTTAAAGGCATTGGCGAAGCCAAAGCGATATCCATAATAGCAGCCCTTGAAATTGGCCGTCGCCGTGGTGATACGTAAACAAATGTTTCGGATGAAGTAAAAAGCAGCCGCGATGGTTACAACATTATGCGGCGCCACTTAATGGATTTAAACCACGAGGAGTTTTGGATAATGCTGATAGGCCGGTCATCAAAAGTAATTGCCAAGGAGCTGGTGAGCAAAGGCGGCCTGAGCGGTACCGTTGCCGACCCAAAGATCATTTACCATATGGCCCTGCAGCACCAGGCAAGCGCCATCATTATGGTGCATAATCATCCATCAGGTAATTTAAAGCCCAGCAGGGAAGATCTGGTGCTCACCAAGAAGATTGCTGACGCAGGCCGTATGTTGGATATTAATGTGCTCGACCATCTTATAATTACCGATAGCGGATATTTTAGCTTTGGAGATGAAGGGCTTTTGTAATTTCGGAATTCGGATGTTCGATTTGGGATTTCACGCAAAGGCGCAAAGACGCAAAGCAACGCTTAAAAAAACTTTGCGTTTTAGCGAGAGATAAATAATCCGCTTAATCACAAAAATCTGTTTAATCCCGGTTAAAACAACCCGCCATCTATAACGTTCTACTAAAACAAACAAAAAAACTAACACACTATGATAACTCCACCAGAAGACCAGGACGATATGTTACAGCAGGATGATCAGTTAGATCAGGCCGATGAGCAATTTAGTCAACAGGATATACATTCTAACGGCTTTGACGAAACCAATGAACCTATTGGCGAAACTGATGAGACCGCCCAGGCACAACGGGCCTATGATGCCGCAGAATCATCTTACACGCTTAACCTGGATGATGATGACCACAGTACCGATGATGATGAGTAACCTCTTGTTACTAACATGTTATTGAGAAGCATACTGTTGCCTTGCAAGGGAGTATCAAATTGGCTCATTGCCGTTGGCTTTAGCCCACGGATAAGCCCTGTGCGTCATTGCAATGACGCGTTGATAAGCCCAACCGTTCTGTTTACGCGTACACCCCTAATACTTCAAGCCAATCTTCCTGGCTAAAAAGTGCAGCACCCATATGGGGGTAATGAGCACCAGCTGCTTGTCATCTGCAAATGATTCTTTTCTGCCTTCTATCTGTCCGCCAATGAACTGACCCAGCCACGCTATTGCGAAAAAGAAAGTGCCAACCCATATTAAAGGCAAGCCGCCTGCTAATTGCCACTCTGCCAGTTTTGATACGCCATAGCTTAAACCAAACAACACCAGCAACATGGTGTAAGACAGGTTGGGAGACAGCTTTAAAGTATAATACACACTAAACGCGATTAAGAACGATGCCCAGTTAAAGAAACCATTATAGCTGCCTATAAATTTAATGTAAGGGAACGGTATTGCCCATGCAACGCCCAATATGCCAAACAACATTAACGGGATGCAAATAAAATGCAGCAGCCTGTTGGTTGGGTTTTGGTGACTTGCGTTTAACCTGTTAAAATAAACCTCAACAGGGCGAAGGTTTGCCTTTGGGACAGTTTTAATGTTTGAATGTTGTTTTGCCATAAAAAAGCCCTCTCCTTTGGAGAGGGTTTGGGTGAGGCTATTTAATTACTTAGCAAATGCTACCGAACGGGTTTCCCTGATAACAGTAACTTTTATTTGACCCGGATAGGTCATTTCTGTTTGTATCCGGTTTGATATATCTGCCGCCAATATTTCTGACTGTGCATCGCTTATCTTTTCGCTTTCAACCACAACACGCAATTCGCGGCCGGCTTGTATAGCGAATGTTTTTTCAACACCTGGATATGATAAAGCAAGCTCCTCAAGCTCTTTTAAGCGTTTGATGTAACTTTCTACCACTTCGCGGCGTGCGCCCGGCCTTGCGCCTGATATAGCGTCACAAACCTGTATTATCGGCGATAGCATTGAGGTCATCTCTACCTCGTCATGGTGGGCGCCAATGGCATTACATACTTCCGGGTGTTCTTTATATTTTTCGGCAAGCTGCATACCTAAAATCGCGTGAGGCAGTTCCGGGTTATCATCAGGCACTTTACCAATATCATGCAGTAAGCCCGCGCGTTTTGCAAGCTTTACGTTCAGGCCAAGTTCTGCTGCCATAGTAGCGCAAAAGTTAGCAACCTCGCGTGAGTGCTGTAATAGGTTTTGCCCGTATGATGAACGGTAACGCATCCTGCCTACCATTCTTATCAGTTCGGGGTGCAGGCCGTTAATACCTAAATCAATAACGGTACGCTCGCCTATTTCAACAATTTCTTCTTCAATTTGCTTTTTGGTTTTGGCAACTACCTCTTCAATACGTGCCGGGTGTATACGCCCGTCTGTTACCAGGCGGTGCATTGCCAAACGCGCAATCTCGCGCCTTACCGGGTCAAAGCCTGATAAGATGATTGCCTCCGGGGTATCATCAACAATAATTTCAATACCGGTTGCTGCTTCCAGCGCGCGGATGTTACGCCCCTCACGACCAATAATACGACCCTTGATCTCATCATTCTCAATATTAAATATTGATACGGTGTTCTCAATAGCGCTCTCAGTAGCGGTACGCTGTATAGTTTGAATAACTATCTTCTTAGCTTCTTTAGTAGCGGTTAGCTTGGCTTCGTCAACAATATCCTTTATCTGGGCCATAGCCTTGCTGCGTGCTTCATCGCGCAGGTTATCTATCAGCTGGTTTTTAGCATCTTCGGCAGATAGGCCTGCAATTGTTTCCAACTGCTGTACGTGCTGGTTCTTAAGAACATCAACCTCTTCCTGTTTCTTTATAACAATTTCGGTTTGGGTTTCCAGCTTTTTACGGGCATTATCCAGTTCGTTCTCTTTACGGGTTAGGTTTTCAAGCTTTTGGTTAAAAGATTGCTCTTTTTGTTTGATGCCGTTCTCGCGCTGGTTAAGCACATTGTTTTTGGCATTTACTTCCTGTTCGTGCTCGGCCTTTAATTGTAAAAACTTCTCTTTTGCCTCTAACTGGCGGTTCTTTTTCAGGATCTCGGCATTATTCTCCGCATCCTTTAATATCTTTTTTACTTTGTTCTGAGCGTTTACTTCCTGGTCTTTAAACAGCTTACGGAGCAGGAACCGCCCTATGACTATTCCTGTCGGGACGCCCATCAGCAGCCCGATAATAATGTATAATATAGTGTTCATTCTTCTTTAGGTTATATAAAATAAAAAAACCGCAACTAAACTTCTAAGCATCATGTATTTTAAAAACCTCTTCTTTGGATGTAGTGAATCACGGGTTACCGTTAAATACACGATCAACGCATGCCTCTTCTGATCCATGGATATTGAAGCGTTAAGTTTTTAATAGTGAAACTTAAAATTTAACTGCGGTTAAATCTTAACTGGCTCTGTATATGTGTAAGAACGTTATTGTTTCGAAAAAAAATCGTTCAGCAAATGATCTAACTGATAAACTTTTTCTGCCACTTCGGTATCATCCGTAGTAACTTTCTTATCCGCTTTTAATGACGATGTTGCATAATGCAGCACACACATTGAAAGCAAATCCTGTTTATCCCTAACCGCGTAATTCTCCTGATACTCCTTTATGCGGTCGTTGATCAGCTTGGCTGCCCTTCTTATAATCTCTTCTTCTTCCATGTTTACCTTTAAGGGGTAAACTCTGTCAGCAATATTTATTTTTATTGAGATTTCTCCCATTTGAGCTTTTCACTTTCTGTGTTATTTTTTCAGTAACACAATACACTTATCTATTTCCTGCACAAAGTCGTTAATTTTTTGCTTAATGTCAACACTTTTTTCATTTGTTTCTGAAAAAGACTTCGCCAGTTTCAATACACGAAGCTTCTCTTCCAGGTCCTTTGTCTTATTAGTGCTAACTTTTATTGCAACATTTAACGCTTCGCTTTCTAATTTAAGCAGGTCATTTTCTTCCTGCAAAGCAGCACAGAGCTCAATTAACCGCTCTGTTTTTTCTACAACTTTATTTAATTGTTCTGCTAATGAGGCCATTTTTTAATTTGTGATTTATTGAATTAGCGAATTAGTGAATTATAAATTAATGAATATCAAAGAAATCACTAAATCACTAACTCAATCTTTCGCTAATTATTTCCTTATCTCCGCTCCCGCTTCCTTATCTAAATTATAAATTAATTTCTGCATCAAGGCATCAATCGCTTTATCTGTTAAAGTTTTCTCGGTATCCTGCAATATAAAGCTTAATGCGTATGACTTTTTACCGGCAGGTAATTTATCTCCCTGGTAAACATCAAATACGTTCACTTCCTTTAACAGCTTCTTATCTGTACGACCGGCTATTTGTTTTAATTGCCCAAATGAAACACTTTTATCAATCAGCATGCTCAAATCGCGCCTTACTGCCGGGAATTTTGATACTTCCTGATATACGATTACATTTTTGCGTACCAGGTTCAAAATAGCATCAAAGTTAAAGTCGGCATAAAACACCTCTTTATCCACATCGGCCTTTTTTAAAGCCGCTGGCGCTACCGAGCCAAACGTTACCAGCACTTTATTGCCGCGTTGGTATTGCAGGCCGTAGGCGAGGTTATTTGCAGTGGTATCATCAACAGTAAAATCGGTGATGTTTAGTTTTTTAAGAATCCCGTCAACTATCGCTTTTAGGTTATAAAAACTTGCGGCTACCTGTTTCTGGTTCCATTGCTCGCCCTGGTTTGCACCGGTTACCAAAATAGAGAAGCGTTGTGCTTCTACATATTTACCATCAACATGGCTATAGATCTTACCAAACTCGTAAAGTTTCAGATCGGCTACACGGCGGTTTTGGTTATAAGCTACAGCTTCCAGCCCGGAGAATAACATGCTTTGGCGCATTACATCCAGATCGCTGCTTAGCGGGTTCAATATTTTTACCGCGTGTTCAAGGTCGTCAGAATAAGTTGATTTGGTAAGCGAGTTACCCATTATCTCGTTAAAGCCATTAGCGCTCAACAGGTCTGATATCAGGTTTTGAACCGTATCACGTTCTGGCCTTGTTGAAGTATTTAACGATGCCCTGATCTGTACAGGTATTTCAATGTTGTTGTAACCGTATATGCGCAATATCTCTTCAACCACATCTACCTCACGGGTTACATCAACACGGTAAGGGGGGACTTTCAGCGATAAGCCTTCTTCCGTTTCTGTTACTATCTCAATATCCAGCCCTTTGATAATACTGATGATCTCGTTATGCGGGATAGCTTTACCTATCAGCCTATCAATATTTTTGTAGGTTACCTCTATCTCAAAAGGTGCAACAGGTGCCGGATAATGGTCGAAGATCTCTGATGATACCTTACCGCCTGCCACCTGCTGTATAAGCAAGGCTGCGCGTTTAAGGGCAAATACGGTCATATCCGGATCAGTGCCGCGCTCAAATCTGAACGATGCATCTGTTTTTAACCCATGTCTTTTTGCGGTTTTACGTACCGCTACCGAATTAAAATAAGCACTCTCTAAAAAGATGCTTTTGGTTGATGCGTTCACGCCCGATTTTGCACCGCCGAAAACACCGGCTATACACATTGGCTCATCGGCATTGCATATCATCAGGTCATCGGCAGAGAGTTTCCGCTCAACATCATCCAAAGTTTTAAATATAGTGCCTTCGGCAACGTTCTTTACAATTACCTTGTTGCCGGTAATAGCATCGGCATCAAAAGCGTGCAGGGGCTGGCCAAGTTCATGCAGTACATAGTTGGTAACATCAACAATGTTGTTAATGCTGCGCAGGCCTATAACCGCCAAACGCTCTTTTAACCATTGCGGCGATTCCTTAACCTCTAAACCGGAAATAGTTAAACCTGAATAACGCGGACTTGCCTGCTCGTTCTCTACTGTTACCTGTATGGAGCTATCATTGCTATCAACCTTAAATGCCGAAACATCAGGCTTTTTAATGCCTATCTTCAGGAAGGCGGCAATATCACGCGCTGTACCTAAATGCGAAGCCGCATCGGCACGATTTGGCGTAAGGCCTATTTCGTACATGTAATCGTCGTTCAGCTTAAAATAGTCTTTGGCATTGGTGCCAATAACGGCACCCTCATCAAGCACCATAATACCTGCGTGATCTGATCCCAGGCCTATTTCGTCTTCGGCACATATCATGCCTTCGGAAACTTCGCCACGTATTTTTGATTTATTGATCTTGAATGGTTCGCCCACTGTTGGGTAAATAGTAGTACCTACTGTGGCCACCACTACTTTCTGACCGGCAGCAACGTTGTTAGCGCCGCAAACTATCTGCAAAGGCTCCACACCGCCAACATCAACTTTGGTTATATGCAGGTGATCTGAATTTGGATGATCTATGCTTTCCTGTACAAAACCTATCAGCAGGCCTTCCAATCCGCCGGGGACCGCCTGTACTTTTTCGAGGCTTTCTACCTCTAAACCGGTACCTGTAAGTATTTTTGATAATTCCTCCGGGGTTTTATCTGTATCAATAAATTCTTTAAGCCAATTGTAAGATATCTTCATTATACCCGCAAAGATAGGATTTGAAGACGAAAGGTTAAAGCGGGAGGGTGAAACGTTTTATTCGGATGCAAATAAATGCGTCGGCGAGGACGACTCGACATACTTGTAGCCTACTTTTCTATCGGGGATTGCTTCGTACCTCGCAATGACGCGCGGAAATCAGCTTAATTCCGGTTACAGGTTCTTCCCCAACTTTTCTAATATATCCGCCGGGACTTTTTCCAGGTCGAGGACAAGGAAACCATCAAGGCAATCGGCAAATTTAGGGTCGATGTTAAAACTGATGATCTTGGCGTTGAGGGCAATATACTGGCGAAGCAACACCGGTACCTTCATGTTGTGGGTTTCTACTTCAGATATCAGGTTATCCAGCCCTTTAAAAGTATCCTCGCTGGCAGATCGCAGCAGATCGGTATCTATGTTTTCAAAATTAACCTTAAACTTTTTACGTGGCTTAACATATTGGGCCAGTTCATGATCAAAGTGGTTACGGTTAATATAATCTACAATAAGTGATTTAGAGAACTGCGAAAACGAATTGCTGATACTCACCGGGCCTATTAAATACCGGTAACGCGGGTTATCAATTAAAAACTTGAGGATGCCTTTCCAAAGCAAAAACAGGGGCAGGGGTTTGGTTTGATATTCTTTGCGGATAAAAGAGCGGCCAAGTTCCAGGCTTTTCTTTAATACCGGGGTAAATTGTTCTTTTATCTTAAACAGCTCATTGATGTAAAAACCTTTCTTACCAACGCTGTAAAATATCTCGTCGCCCAGGCCAATGCGGTAGGCGCCTACTATCAGTTTGGCTTCCACATCCCAAATAAACAGGTGGTGGTAGTAAATATCATAGCCATCAAGGTCGGTAGCTTTGTTTGTACCCTCACCAACCTCGCGGAAAGTGATCTCCCGTAACCGGCCTATCTCCCGTATCACATTAGGGATAAGTGCTGTTGGGGTAATAAATACCTCGTAATTTTTTTCGGTCCAAACCTTATAACCTTCGCGCAGTGGTTCAATTTCTTTCTCCAGCCTTTCGGTGCTAATAGCATCGGTTATAGCTTCGGGCAGTTTTTTGATCTTAAACAGATCGCGGGCGCTAAAAATCTTTTTCTCTTCTTCTAAACCGGCACCCAGGGCATAGGTTTTAGCCCGTAGGTAATTCAGCAGTTTGGCGCTGTTAGTATTGTCAGGGATATCGGCAACTTTTATAGGCTTACCAATGCGTAATTTAATAGTGTGCCCCTGCTTATTAAATAACTCTGACGGTAACTTAGCCGTGCGCAGAGCAGGGTGTATCATGCTCAGCAGGTTAAATAATAAACCATTGTTCCCGTGGAAGTATATGGGCACTACAGGCACCTTCGCCTTGGCTATTATCTTTCCTACCACAGGGTGCCATAGGCGGTCTGTTACCTCTTTTTTCTCTATTTTAAAGGTAGATACTTCCCCGGCAGGGAAAATGCCTATAGGCGTTCCGTTAGCCAGCAGTTCAAGTGTGGTTTTTAAACCGCTGATGCTTGATGAATGCTCTACATTCTCAAACGGGTTTACCGCTACAAAGTAATTGCTGAGGTTGGGGATCTTTTTTAGCAGGAAGTTGGCCATCAGCTTGGCATCGGGCCTAACGCTGCAAAGTATCTTCAGCAGTATCATCCCTTCAATACCACCATACGGGTGATTGGCAATGGCTATAAAACTGCCATCTTTAGGGATGTTCTTTAGTTCGCGCTCATCAAAATCTATCTCAATACCGCAGCCTTTTAAAATAGCATCAACAAACTCAGGGCCTTCTTTAGGCTGCGCCTGTGCAAACAGGTCGTTCACCTGGTTTATTTTCATTAATTCCATCAGCAGAGACGCCAGCCCTGGCATTTTTAGCGTATCCAGTTTAGTGGCTTTGGCAAACTCTTCGGTGGTTATAATTTTCATTCTGATGTAAACGGAATAAATATGTTGTAAATTATTTTTTTTAACCTTTATTTAGGCTACAATATGAAAGCGCACATTAAAAATTACATGTCCTTTACTAAAAAGGACTGGAACGGTATTATTGTGCTGCTTGTATTGATAGCTTTGGCATTGACTGCGCCATATGTTTATCAATGGTTACACAAAGATAGTACAATTAACGTAAATGAACTTAGCGCCGCTATAGCGCAACTAAACAAAACAGATCATACCAGTACCGGGGACAATACCTTAAATGACGCTGGTAAAATGGCAAACGTTGCACACTCTAAGTTTGATCCTAATAATTTATCAGCAGAAAAATGGCAGGAGCTTGGGCTAACCGGGCAACAGGCTAATATTATTAAAAATTACACGGCCAAAGGCGGTAGGTTCTATAAGTCCGAAGACCTTAAAAAGATCTATGGTATTACCGCGGATGATTATAAAAAGCTTGCACCTTATATAGAGATCCCGACAAAGCCGGGCTATGCAATAAAAACGAATGCCATTATTGAACTAAACACGGCAGACTCGGCGAAGCTAACCACCGTGCAGGGTATAGGCCCTGCCTTTGCCACACGTATTATTTATTACCGTGAAAGATTGGGCGGCTTTATCTCCAAAGAACAATTGAAAGAGATCTATGGGTTTGATGAGATCAGGTTTAAAGAAATTAAAGATCATGTAAAGGTTAACCCGGCCCGCATCCGCAGAATAAATATCAACACCATAACTTTTGATAAGCTGAGGCTAATGCCTTATCTTAATTATAAACAGGTTAACGCACTTGTTGAATACCGCAAACAGCATGGTAATTACAATTCGATAAATGATCTTAAAGATATTGCTATTATAGATGACCAAATTTTGCGTAAAATTGAACCATATATAAATTTTTAGATGATACAGCAGCAAATTAAAGACGCTATCCGCGATATTCACGATTTTCCTAAACCGGGCATAATATTTAAAGATATTACCCCAATATTAAAAGATCCTGTTTTATGCGGAAATATTAACGATGCATTTTTAGAACGGTTAAAGGGCGCACAAATTGATGCTATTGCAGGAGTGGAAAGCCGTGGTTTTTTATTCGGGTTAACACTGGCAACTAAATTGGGTGTGCCATTTATTCCGGTACGCAAGGCGGGTAAGCTGCCTTATTCTATTCGCCAAAAAGTTTATGAGCTGGAGTATGGTACTGCTACTATTGAGATACATACCGATGCCTTTAACCCCGGCGACCGGATATTGATTCATGACGACCTGCTGGCTACCGGCGGCACTGTTACCGCAACCAGCGAACTGATCCAGGAAATGGGCGGCATAGTAGCCGGTTTCAGTTTTGTAGTTGGCCTGAGTTTTTTGAAAGGGATGGAAAAAATAGCACCAATTAGCAACAATATTATAGTACTGGCAGATTATTAAGTGCCGGTTACTTAAAAATCTTATTTTACTAAGCTTATATTTCTATATAAATAAATCCTCAAAAACCCTCTAATTTTTAAAATTAGAGGGTTTTCTGTTATAAAAAATCAATAATATTTTTAAACGGTGCGCTGTAACATAAATCTGTTATAATTTCATGCGGTAATAACGGGGCCTTTAACCAATAAGCCCCTGTTTTAAATGAAACCTTAGTTCATTTAAAAACCATTGATAAACCGTTTCAATAAAAAAATGAAGATCACTAACCGCTGTTTTGTACTTGCTGTGATATTAACAGCCTGCACACAATTATTATCAGCCCAAAGCCCAATAAAACAAGTTGGCAAAGTTACCGGTGTAACCGTGAACAAACAGGAGGTTGATATTACTACTGAGAATGCTTTTATAAAAGTTATAGTTTACAGCCCCAACATTATAAGGGTGCGTATGGATAAGCAAACGCTTGCGCCTGATTTTTCATACGCTGTGATCTCTCAGCCGGTAACTACCAGGGTTAACATCACCCAAAATGATAACGAGATCAACATCAATACCGATTCATTAAAGGTTAATATTCATAAAAACCCTTACAATATCACCTTCAGTACTTTAGCAGGCGAAGTAATTAACCAGGATGAAAGCGGTTTAAGCACCTCATGGGTAAACGAATCAGTCACCACCTACAAAAAAATGCAGGAAGGTGAGCACTTCATTGGCTTAGGAGAAAAAACAGGCGGACTTGACCGCAAAGGCAATGCCTACACCAACTGGAACAGCGATACTTACGCTTATACAACCAATCAGGACCCTATATACAGCACAATTCCTTTTTACATGGGGGTGCACCATAACGTTAACTACGGTATGTTTTTTGACAACACCTGGCAAAGCGATTTCAACTTTGGAGCAAGTAACAACAGGTTCTCGTCTTTTGGCGCCAAGGGTGGCGAAATGAATTATTATTTTATCTCACATAAACAGGTGGCTGATATTATCAGATCATACAGCAGCCTAACCGGTTTAATGAAAATGCCTCCACTCTGGAGCCTGGGGTATCAGCAAAACCGTTATAGCTATTACCCCGAGAAAGAAGTTTTTAGGATAGCTGAAACTTTGCGTGAAAAAAAGATCCCTGCAGATGGCATTACGCTCGATATTCATTACATGGATAAGTATAAAGTGTTTAGCTGGGATAAAGACCGTTTTCCTGACCCTGCCGGCATGATCAAGAAATTAAAGGACATGGCCTTTAAAGTTACACTGATAGTTGACCCGGGTATTAAAGAGGAGAAAGGCTATGGCGTTTACGAGCGCGGGCTTAAAGAAGATATTTTTGCCAAGTATCCTGATGGCAGCAACTATACAGGCCAGGTTTGGCCGGGCTGGTGTAACTTTCCGGATTTTACCAACCCTAAAGGCCGTGCCTGGTGGGGAAGCGAGTTGAAAAAATATGCTGATGAAGGCGTAAGCGGTATCTGGAATGATATGAACGAGTTTTCTACCTGGGGCCAAAAAGCGCCTGATAATATCTTGTTCAATTTTGAAGGTAAGATAGCATCGCATCCGCAAATACATAATGTTTATGGGTTAGAGATGATCCGCGCCAGCTATGAGGGTTATAAGGCGGCCCGTACTAATAAAAGGCCATTCATACTAACCCGTTCCGGTTATGCGGGCTTGCAGCGTTACGCTGCTATGTGGACAGGCGACAATCGTGCCGAAGACAGCCATATGTTGTTAGGGGTAAGGTTAATGAACAGCCTGGGTTTAAGCGGCGTACCATTTACCGGTATGGATGTAGGCGGCTTTACAGGTGGTGCATCGCCATCATTATATGCCCGCTGGATGCAGATAGGGGCGTTTAACCCGTATTTCCGTAACCATACAGGCATCAACTCCAAATCATCAGAGCCATGGGCTTATGGCGAGGAAGTATTAGAAATAACCCGTAACTACATTAACCTGCGTTACCGTTTATTGCCGTACCTGTACTCAACTTTTTATGAGGCTACACAAAACGGGAAACCTGTTATGCGTTCCCTTACTATAGATTACACGCATGATGATAACGTTTATAATGGCTTGTATGAAAACCAGTATATGTTTGGGCATGCTTTTCTGGTTTTTCCGTTTGATGGTGTAACGCCGTTTGGTAAGCTATATTTCCCGGCAGGCAAATGGTATAACCTTTACAACGGCGAAGTACAGCAGGGTAATTCAAAAATAGGCCTGGACCTGGGTATATCCAAGCTGCCGGTATATGTTAAAGAAAGCAGCATTATACCAATGCAAACACAAATCCAAAACACGACCGAAAAGCCGTCTGATACGCTTTACGTGCACGTTTATAAAGGTGATGTAAACAATAAGTTTGTTTATTACGAGGATGATGGTGAAAGCTTCGACTATGAAAAAGGCGATTACTTTAAAAAAGCAATAACTTATGATGCTGCCCGTAAAACCATCACTTTTGCAAAAACCGAGGGTTCAGGCAAATCTAAATTCAGTATGATAAAGTTGATGCTGCATGGCTTTAATGCCACCAGTTTAAAACTAAATGGCAAACAACTGCAAGCTAAGGATGATTTCCAGGCGCTGATGGTGCCTATCTCCAGGTTTGATCCAACGGGGTTATCAAACCCGGTTGAAGGCGAAAAGATAAAGAGCGTACTGGTAAAAAGTATGAACGATCAGTTTAATATTAGCTATTAACAGATCGTAAAAAATGCAATTTAAAAAAGCCTGCTGCGAAAGTCAGCAGGCTTTTTTATGGCGTGAGTGATGATTTGATGCAGGGATGGATCAGGTAATTCATCAAAAAATTATTAAAAATGAAATTTGTAACTAAGGCGATAGTAATTGTCTTTAATAAATAATAACTATTAGCATCATTATAGCAAAAACATTAAAGTGCTTCGTAGTATGATAAGGTTTAATTTTTAGTTATTAACTTTAATGTTGTTTTGTAGCCATTCATATGAGAATTTTTTTGCGGATAGTATTTGCGTTCTTTCTTGCATATCCTTTTATATCGTTTGCAGGTAACGATAGCTTATTGAACACTTTAAAAGCAGAAATAAACCGGAAGGATATTTATGAAAGTGAAAAGCAGGTACGGATACAAAAACTAAAGAAACTTCAGCATAAGCTTTCTAAAACTAATTATGCCGCCCAGTATGATGTGAGCTTAAAATTGTATGATGAGTATAAATCATATCAGTACGATTCGGCATATGTATATGTAAACAAGTTAAAAGACATCAGCGTAGGCATGAATGATATGTCGCGCGCATATTACAGCCAGATAAAGCTTGGTTTTATCCTGCTTTCGTCGGGCATGTTTAAGGAAACGTTTGATTGCATGGACAGGGTTAACCCCAAGCTGCTTAACGATTCCATGAAGGTGGAATATTATTTTATTATGTACCGCTGTAACAGCGACCTTGCAAAATATAACAGCGACAAATATTTCACACCAGATTATATCCGAAAAGGCAATCAGTATATAGATTCGGCCATAAAGCTAAGCAAGCCCGGCTCGGTAGATCACATCTATTATTCAGGATTAAAACATGTAGCAGCAAATGACAATATCAGCGGATCGCAGGAACTGAACAAGCTTATTACGACCGGTGCACCTATATCAATGCACTTACGCGCTATGATAACCTGTTCACTAGGGCAAATATATATTAACTCCAACCGGCAGGATGAGGGGATAAACCTGCTCATACAATCTGCAATAGCCGATATAAAATCATCCACAAAAGAAACCGTAGCCCTTTTTACACTTGCCGAGCAGTTGTACAAGAATGGAAATATTAGAGATGCCTACAATTTTATTCAGTTAGCCAAAGCTGATGCCGATTATTACGGTGCGCGGCAGCGTAAGATCCAGATAGGCGCTATATTACCCCTGGTTGCAGCAGAAGAGTTAAATCACTCCGAAAAGGAAAAACAGACCATTTTAATGTACCTGCTGGCTATAACCGGCCTTGCATCATTAGTAATATTGTTTTTAGTGATGATATATAAGCAGTTGGGTAAGCTTAAGCACAAAGAAAAGATAATTGAAGATAAGAACATCCAGCTAAAAGATATTAACTATAAACTGGTTGAAGACGCACATATTAAAGAAGAATACATAGGGCAGTTCTTTAAGATCATATCCGGATATATCCTTAAGCTGGAAAAGCTGAAAATGTCTGTTGATACCAAGTTATCTATCAAAAAGTATGATGATATCAGGCTCATCATTAATAATATAAATATTAAAAAAGAACGGGAGATCCTTTATTATAGCTTTGACCATATCTTCCTGAAAATATTTCCAAATTTTATACCTGTATTTAATTCGCTGTTTGAGGAGAAGGATCAGATATGGCCTCAGGAGCATGAAGTGCTGAATACCGACCTGCGCATATTCGCTTTAATAAGGATGGGGATAAATGATAACGAAACCATAGCCAAGATCTTAGAATATTCAGTAAATACCATCTACGTTTATAAGATGCGGATAAAAGCAAAATCTATAAATCCGGAGCAATTTGAGCAGCGGATAATGGATATTAAAGCCGTTGATTCAATAGCTTAAATTAAGTTAAGCAAAAACGCGTAAGCGGTACTTTAAAAACTATATTAGCCCTGTTTTAACCCTGATTTGTTTATATAAGTGTAAAAAATGATTATATTTTTTACTATATTTGATTTATCAACTATTTGATAATAAATGTTTTAACTTTTAAATTCTTTATAAATTTTTATAAATTAGGTAAACAAGTAGGGAATAACGTGCAGGACACACATCTTTGTATAGGTAAATAATATTTTAATAAGTTATTTGCCCGCTTTAATTGATATTAAGTGCCCAATAAGGGCTTTGATTATAAACCAAATAATACCGTTCGAGATTTTATTTTTTGTAGCTGATAGTGTTTAACATGCTTGAAGTTTTTTGGGTTGTTTTGCACTTGTGTTTTACAGGCCGGCTATGCAGTAAATGAAAACCATGTACTAAATTTTTATATAACCAATTTTTAATTAAACCACAAACTATGCAATTTAAACACTTACTCACATTATGTTTTTTTGCTTTAACCTGCTTGTTTATTGAGCCCGCGTTGGCGCAAAACAAGGTTATAACAGGTAAAGTGACCGACAAAAAGGACGGGTCGCCTCTAATAGGTGTATCTGTGGGTGCAGGCGCTGGAAGCGGCACATTAACAAGCGTTGATGGTACATTCCGTTTATCTGCACCGGCTAATACTACAAGCCTTACTTTCTCTTATTTGGGTTACAACAAATTAACAGTTAACCTTGATGGCAAAGTATCAGTTGGTGTTAGTATGGAAGCTACCAGTACAGCGCTGAACGAGGTAGTTGTAATAGGTTACGGTACCCAGCGTGTTAAAGACGCAACAGGTTCGGTAGCTTCAATAGGCACCAAAGATTTTAACAAGGGTGTTATTGCAACTCCGGAGCAATTATTACAGGGCCGTATTGCAGGTGTACAGGTTACTCCGGCAAGTGGCGAGCCAGGTGCTGGTGTTACAATCAACATTCGTGGTACCAGTTCATTACGTGCGGGTAACAACCCATTATACGTTGTGGATGGCGTGCCTTTGGATGGTGGCGGTACAGCAAGCGGTTTTGATAGCGGGGCAGGTATGTCAGCTGCCCGTAACCCTTTAGCATTTATTAACCCTGCTGATATCGAAAACATCAGTATATTAAAGGATGCATCATCTGCAGCAATCTACGGTTCACGTGGTGCTAACGGTGTTGTATTAATTACTACCCGTAAGGGCCGTAAAGGACAGGGCATACAGTTTTCTGCAACAACAAGCGTTGCAACTGCAGCTAAAAAATATGACCTGCTTGATCGTGACCAATTCTTAACAGCCGTTGCAGCTGTAGGTGCTGACGCCGCCGCTGTTGATTATGGCGGTAATACCGATTGGCAAAAGCAAATTTTAAGAAGCGCTGTGTCACAAGGCTATAACTTAGGCTTTGGTGGTGCAAATAACACAGGTAGCTACCGTGCTTCTGTTGGTTATGACGATCAGAATGGTATCGTTAAAAACACCAGCTTAAAACGTTTAACTGCACGTGTTAACGCATCTCAATCACTTTTTGGTGAAAGATTAAAATTTGATCTGCAATCATTATACTCTAACGTAAAAGATCAGTTTGCACAGATCACCAATAACGCCGGTTTTAACGGTAGCTTAATTGGTGCAGCAATACAATTAAACCCAACTGCACCTGTATATGATGCACAAGGCAGATTGTTTAACCTTAATGGTTACAATGCCGATGGTATACCAACAGGTAACAGTTTCCGTAACCCGGTTTCGTTGTTAAACCAAATTGATGACAAGGATAACATTAACCGTTACCTGAACAACTTAACAATGACCTTAAGGTTATTTGAAGGTTTATCTTACAAGGGGAGCTTTGGTGCCGATATATCAAGGGGCTTAAGGAAAACATTCTATGATCCTAAAGTAATTGGTTATACCGATGCAACAGGTATCCGTAACTTTAATATCCCTTCTGCAACTGGTAACGGCCGTGCTATTTACCAAAATACTGAACTTACAAACTATACTACAGAGCACACTTTAAATTACGACAAAAAGTGGAGCGATAACAGTTCATTAACTGCTTTGGCCGGTTATTCATACCAAACTTTTAAAAACTATAACCGTAACCAGGTTGGCTGGGGTACATCTACTGCGGGTGTGTTAGTAAAAGATATGAGCGATTTCCAAAACCAATTAGCTTATCCTATTGGTGATAGCAGCAGCTACAAATTGCAATCGTATTTTGCACGTGTTAACTACTCTTATAAAGATCGTTACATCTTAACAGGAACTATACGTAGAGACGGTTCATCACGTTTTGGTGCTAATAACAAATATGGTAACTTCCCTGCGGTAGCGGCTAAATGGCGCGTAAGCAACGAAGGCTTTATGCCTAAAGGCGGCTTATTTGATGATTTAAGCATCAGGTTAAATTATGGTCAAACAGGTAACCAGGAGTTCCCTTCATATGCATCTTTAGCATTAAGGCAGCTTAACTATGACGGTTCTGCAAATCCACCTTTAAATGCTGCGAATCCAGATCTGAAATGGCAAAAAGATGTTGCCTATGGTGCAGGTATCGATTTCACAATTCTTAAAGGCCGTTTAAGCGGTACTGTTGATTATTTTAATAAGAAAACAACAGACCTGTTATTCTTACAGGATATTGCACAACCGGCAGCAGATACAAGGGTTTGGGTTAACTTACCTGGTAACGTTAGAAATACAGGTGTTGAGGTTGGCTTAAATTTTGCAGCTGTACAGGGTACTAAATTTACCTGGGATGTTACTTATAACATGACGTTTACTAAAAACCGTATCGAGAACTTTGGTAACCGTAACGTAATTACCGGTAACATTGATGGCCAGGGCTTATCTGGTGCTTACGCACAGTTATTTGCTAATGGCTATCCACTTTTCACCTTCAACGTACCTAACTACGCTGGTTTAGATGCTAATGGTTTTGGTATATATCCACAAGGTATTGATGCTTCAACTATACAAGGAAGCCCTATCCCTAAGTTTAATGCTGGTTTAACCAACAACTTTACTTACGGTGCCTGGAACTTAAGCTTCTTCCTGAATGGTGCAACTGGTTTCTATATTTATAACAATACTGCAAATGCCTTCTTCTATAAAGGCAACCTTGTGAGCGGTCGTAACGTAACTAAAGAAGTTGCTGCAAGTAATGAAAACCCACTTAACTCTGGCGAGGTATCAACCCGTTTCTTAGAGAAAGGTGATTTCTTAAGATTGAGCAATGCAAACGTAGGTTATACATTCCCGCTTAAAGGCAGCAAAATTAAGTCGCTGCGTGTATCATTAACTGGTCAAAACATATTCCTGATTACAAATTACAGCGGTATTGATCCAGAAGTAAACACAGACAAACAAAGGAATGGTGTGCCATCAAGAGGTATTGATTATACATCTTACCCAAGCGCACGCACATTTACATTAGGTTTAAATGCAAGTTTCTAAAAAAAATATTAGTATGAAAAAAATAGCGACAAGAGCAGTTATTTGCAGTTTAGTTCTCCTTACTGCTGCAAGCTGTACAAAATTGAATGAAACAGTCTATGGATCTAAATCTGTAGACCAGGGAGGAACGGCTACACCTGCAGATTTAAATGGTGTGTACACGCAGTTATATGGTCAGGCAGATCAGGCAAACACTTATGCGTTACAAGAGCACCCAACAGATGAGATGATGGGCCCGACGCGTGGTACTGACTGGGGAGATTTTGGCACATGGCGTAAATTACACACGCACACATGGAATGCCTCACACAACCAGATCAATGATACCTGGGATCAGTTAAATATTGGTGTATTTCGTGCAAGCCAGGTTATTGCAAGGGCAACTGATGCAAAGATCAAAGCCGAAGCAAGTTTTTTACGCGCTTTCTTCATGTTCCAGGTAGTTGATCTATACGGTCAGCAACCATTCCGTGATCCATTGGCGCCAAACTCTGATGTTCCAAAAGTTATGACTCGCAGCGAGGCCACAGATTTTATCATTAAAGATCTTGAACTAGCTGAAGCTGGCTTAACTACATCTGCAAACATTGGTATTGCAAGCAAAGCGTCAGCACAAGCATTGTTAGCTAAAGTTTATTTGAACAGAGCCGTTTATAACGCAACAACAGTTGGCGGCCCGTTTACATTTGCTAAAGCTGATATGGATAAAGTAATTGAGTATGCTAACAAAATTACTGCTGCAGGTTATTCATTAGAGCCGGCTGGTAAGTACTTCCAGGATTTTGCCTGGGATAACACCACACAATCTCACGGTAACATCTTTGGTTTATACAACACAGCTACAAGCGCACCTGCATCGGCTAAAAACCGTTGGAGAATGGGCTTACACTACAACCAGACACCAGATGGCTGGAATGGTTTTACAACCCTTGCTGATTTTTACAAATCATTTGAACCAACAGATGAGCGCCGCGGCGTTGCATACCCGGGCTTAACCGATAAAATTGGTTTAAGAGCAGGTTTTGCAATTGGGCAGCAATTTGGCCCGGGTGGCGTAGCTTTAAAACAACGTGGCGGTAAACCACTTATCTTTACAGAAGACGTTAACTTAAACTTCTCTACAGAAGCACAAGGCATCAGGGTATTTAAATATTTCCCGCAACCATCAGCAAACAACACGGTTAATGATGATAACTCAGATAACGATTACGTATTTCTGCGTTATGCCGATGTTATGTTAGAAAAAGCTGAAGCAATTATGCGTGGCGGTACTGATCCATTGGGTCAATCTGCATTAACAATTGTAAATGCTATACGTACCCCACGTGGTGCAACTCCTGTAGCTTCTGTTACTCCAGTAATATTACTTGCAGAACGCGGACGTGAGTTATATTGGGAAGGTTGGAGAAGGAATGACCTTATTCGTTTTGAGAAGTTCAATGATCCGGTTGATCAGCGCCCTCTTGCAACTGATAAATCACGTACCCTGTATCCAATCCCACAACGTGCGGTTGATACCAACCCGAACTTAAAACAGAACCCTGGTTATTAATTAAAATAAAACCAGTGTTCAATTAGTATATTTGATATTAAACGTAGCGAAGAAATTCGCTACGTTTGTTTTTTCTGCACCTTTCAATGTTTAAAAAAATACCCCTTTTTTCTTTAATTATTTTTTTAGCCGGGATAGTATCCTGTAAAAAAGATAGCGTTAAAAATCCGCTCTTTTCCATACAAGCTAACAATGAGTTAGGCATCAACTTTACCAATAAACTAAATGAGCAAGACAAAACCAATGTATTTACATTTCGTAATTACTACAATGGCGGCGGTGTTGCTATAGGTGATATCAATAACGACGGGTTGAATGATATCTATCTAACATCAAACCAGGTAGGTAACCAGCTCTATCTAAATAAGGGCAACTGGAAATTTGATGATATTACCGATAAAGCAGGAGTAAAAGGTACCAAATATTGGAGCACCGGTGTTACCATGGTTGATATTAATGGAGATGGCTGGCTGGATATTTATGTTTGCCATAGCGGAAACATTATTGATAGAAAAGGCAATGAGCTTTTCATCAACCAAAAAAATGGCACTTTTAAGGAAGAGGCCGAAAAATATGGACTTGTTGACAACGGGCTATCAACACAATCAATATTTTTTGATTATGATAATGATGGCGACCTGGATTGTTTTATACTCAACAACTCCTTCAGGCCAATAGGTTCGTTTGATTTTAGCAAAAACCTGCGCTCGGTAGTTGATGAACTGGGCGGTGCACGTTTATACCGTAATGATGGCGGCCACTTTATAAATGTAACAAAAGAAGCAGGGATATTTTCAAGCGATATTGGCTTTGGCCTGGGCGTATCAGTGGCCGATGTTAATAATGATGGCTATCCTGATATTTATGTATCCAATGATTTTTTTGAGCGCGATTACTTATATATTAACCAAAAGAACGGAACTTTTAAAGAAGATATACAAGAGCAGACAGGGCACCTGAGCCTGGCGTCGATGGGATCAGACATTGCCGACATTAATAACGACGGGAACCTTGATATTTTTACTACTGAAATGCTGCCCGAGGGCGATAAACGTTTAAAGCAAATGACTTCGTTTGAATCATTTGACGTGATAAAGCTAAAACAGCACGATGGTTACTTTAACCAGTACATGCAAAACTGCCTGCAATTAAATAACGGCGATGGCACTTTCTCTGAAATAGCCTTTAATGCAGGTGTTAGCGCAACAGACTGGAGCTGGGGTGCGCTGTTTTTTGATATGGATAACGACGGCTGGAAAGATATTTTTGTATCTAACGGCATATATAAAGACCTTACCGACCAGGATTATATTGAATTTTTAGGCAACCGGGAAAACATGGAAAAGATTGCCGAGAAACGGAAATTCGATTATAAGAACTTTACAGACAAGATGGTTTCAACACCATTGGTAAACTACGCGTTCGCAAACAATCATGATCTTACCTTTACCAATAAAGTAAAAGAATTTGGGTTAGATCAGGCTTCGTTTAGTAACGGCGCAGCCTATGGCGACCTGGACGGTGACGGTGACAACGACCTTATTGTTAATAATGTTAACATGCCCTTATTTATTTATAAGAGTAATGCAGAAAAGCTGAACAATAACTACATCCAGCTGAAATTACAAGGCAACGGCCAAAACAAGTTTGGTGTTGGGGCTACCGTAAAAGCTTTTGCCAAAGGTGCATCATATGTGTACTACCACCAGCCTACACGCGGTTTTGAAAGCAGTACATCGCCAAACCTTATCACTATTGGGTTGGGTAAAGTAAAACAGGTAGATTCATTGCAGATCATTTGGCCGGGCGGTAAATACGAGGTAGCCAAAAAACTACCGGCAAATAAGGTTTACACCTATAAAATTGAGAATGCTAAACAAACATACAATTTTACCAAACTACCGGTTAAGCCTTTGTTTGTTGAAACAGCCAAAACCTTGTTTGACTCGGTACCAAAGCACACCGAAGATGGTTTTATAGATTTTGATAACGAGCGCCTGATGCTGCAAATGCTGTCAACAGATAATCCGTATATGGCTAAAGGCGATATCAATAAAGACGGCCTTACCGATTTTTACTTCGGAAACTCAAAGGATAGTCCGGCTGCTATCTACGTTCAGCAAAAGAACGGCAGGTTTAAACGATATATTCCAAAGGATCTGCAAGCACAAACTTATCTGGAGAACGCGGGTGCCGTATTTGGCGATTTTGACGGCGATGGCGACGAAGATTTGATAATAGGAGTTGGTGGTAATGAGAGTGAGGCTGGTACACCTATATATTTCTCCAGATTTTTTGAAAATGATGGTAAGGGCAACCTGCACCGTAACGCGCAAAAAGTAGTACACGCACCGGTAAATGCATCAGTTATAATTGCAAGCGATTATGATAAAGATGGCCACCTTGATTTGTTTGTTGGCGGGCGCAGTGTACCGGGTACCTATGGTGTTTCGCCAGAATCATATGTGATGCATAACGATGGTAAAGGCAACTTTACTGATGTATCAAAAGAAATTTTGGGTGATAATAAGCTGGGCATGGTAACAGCTGCTCAGTGGGCAGATATTGATAACAATGGCTATCCGGACCTTATTGTTGCAGGTAATTGGATGGGGATAAAAATATTTAAGAATAATAAAGGCAAGTTTATACAGGATAAGCAGCTGGATAACTACAAAGGGTGGTGGGGCAGCCTGCAAGTTGCAGATATAAATGGCGATGGTAAACTGGATATACTTGCGGGCAACATTGGCCTTAATTCAAAATTCAGGGCTACTGCTAATGAACCGATGAAGATCTACATTAAAGATTTTGACAACAATGGCACTAAAGAATGTGTTACATCAATGTACAAAACAGATCACATTCCCTATGTATTTCATATGAAGCCTGATCTGGTGGGCCAAATGCCGCTGCTTAAAAAGAGATATTTAAAATATACCGACTATGCAGGCAAACAATTTAGCGAGATCTTTAATGACGAGGCCTTGAAAGGTGCAGAAATGCATGAGATGAATTACCTGGCATCTGCCGTATTTATTAATGATGGCAGCAAGTTTACAATAAAGCCATTTCCTTACAATGCGCAGCTATCAAACGTAGGCACTATTTTGGTTGATGATATTGATAACAGTGGTGTGCCGGCAATAATGCTGGGTGGTAACTTTTATGGCCTTAAACCCGAAGTTGGCCGTTTAGATGCAAGTTACGGGCAAATTTATAAGTACACTAAAAATGGTTTTACGTATATTTCGCCTTCGAAAAGTGGAATAAAACTAACCGGGCAGGTCCGCTCTTCATTGATGATAAAAAACGGCCAGGGAGCAAAATATTATTTATTCGGTATTAATGATGACAAGCTTAAAGCTTACAAATTACGTTAGGCCAGGCATGCTGAAAGCTAATTTATACAAGTCATACACATTTGGTTGCCTGGTTGTTATAGCAGGGCTGTTTCTTTTAAGTTCATGCAAAACAAAAAATACGGGCGACGGTATTTTTAAATTGCTATCTGCTGAGAAAAGTCATGTTGATTTTGTAAATAAAAACCCCGAGTCTGACTCGGTGAATATATTGGACT
The DNA here is from genome assembly GCF_041660805.1 of Mucilaginibacter sp. Taxonomy (GTDB): domain Bacteria; phylum Bacteroidota; class Bacteroidia; order Sphingobacteriales; family Sphingobacteriaceae; genus Mucilaginibacter. Next base: position 48,830 of record NZ_JBAZVP010000030.1, read on the forward strand.
ACCTGTACTTTTACAATGGAGCAGGTTTGGCATCGGCAGATTTTAATAACGACGGGTTGGAAGATCTTTACTTTTCATCAAACCAGGGCTCTAATAAATTATACCTTAACAAAGGCGGCCTTAAGTTTGAAGATGTTACCGCCAAGGCTGGCTTAGCCGGTACCGGCAGCTGGAAAACCGGGGTAACCGTAGTAGATATTAACGGCGACGGATTAAAAGACATATATGTTTGCGTGGTTGCAAACTTCAAGAACTTCAAAGGCAAAAACCAGCTCTATATCAACAACGGCAACATGACCTTTACAGAGTCGGCTGCTAAGTATGGGTTAGATTTTTCGGGTTTCTCTACACAGGCATCTTTTTTTGATTATGATAAAGATGGCGATCTGGATATGTTCCTGCTTACCTCATCTGTTCACAGTAATGATACCTATGGCGATTCTACCCAGCGTTTTAAAGTTAGCCATGATGCAGGCGATCACCTGTATAGAAATGACGGTGGTAAATTTACCGATGTAACAGCAGGCTCGGGGATTTACTCGGCGCCAATAGGTTACGGTTTGGGTGTAAGCGTAGGCGATTTAAACAATGATGGCTGGGATGATATTTACGTTAGTAACGACTTTTTTGAGCAGGATTACTATTACATTAACCAGCAGAACGGCACTTTTAAAGAGGAATTAAAAAGCGCATTCGGGCATACCAGTTTATTCTCTATGGGTAATACCCTTAGCGATGTAAATAAAGATGGCCTTTTGGATGTGATAAGTACCGATATGCTGCCCGAAGAAATAAAGGCGCTAAAATCAACCATTAATGATGAGCCGCTTGATATTTATAACCAGGAAGTAAATGCCGGATACTATTATCAATACTCCAAAAATTCTCTGCAACTAAATGTAGCGAACGGTAAAAAGTTTGTTGATATCAGCCTCCACTCGGGGATGTCTGCAACAGATTGGACATGGTCGCCACTGGTGCAAGATTTTGATATGGACGGCCGCAAGGATATGTTTTTCTCCAACGGGATAAAAAAACGCCTGAATGATATGGATTATCTGAAGTATCTGGGTGACCCAAATACCATCAAAGACTTTAAAACAAGTCGTTTCTTTGATCGTGAAAAGATCAATTTAATGCCTAACGGCGATGTGCACAACTATCTTTACCGTGGTGGCGATGATTTAAAATTTAATGACATATCTGCCGGTAATGATATGGAGAAAGGATCTATTTCTGCTGGCGCGGTAGCTGTAGACCTGGATAATGATGGAGACTTAGAGCTGATCACCAATAACATGGATGAGCCGGCCTACATCTATCAAAACATGACGATGGAAAAAAGCAAGGATAAAAAGCCCGCTTTCCTGAGTTTGAGTGTAAAATATACCAAAGGGAATACGGAAGGTATCGGCACAAAATTGTTCATGCGGTCGCAAAAACAGGTAGATCATCAGGAGATACAAACCAGCACAGCATATGAAAGCACACAGGGTAATAACTTGCTGTTCACTTTTTTACCGGGCGATAAACCGGTTGAACTAATGGTGCTCTGGCCCGATAATTCATACCAGGTAATTAAAAACTTTAGTTTGAATAAAAAGTCGGTTATTGTTTACAACAAAGCGCAAACACAAACCACTGCAGATGTTACCGGCTTAATAAAAAGCTACATAAGTGCCGAAAAGCAGTTTAACAGCGTCCCTGTAAAAGCCAATATACTGGCTACTTTGCAAACCTTTGAAACCCCCGACTTTAATTATTATAACTTATTGCCGCATACCTATTTGCCGCATACCTCGGCTATAGCTGTTGCCGACGCTAATAAGGACGGCATGGATGACATTTATGTAGGCGGCATTGCAGGCGAAGAAAAGTATATTTTAACCGGATCAAAAAGTGGTGCATTCAATAAGGTAGCCGTAAAAGGCTTTGAAGCATTTAAAGAATACGGCGATACCGAAGCCCAATGGACTGATGTAAACAACGATGGCTTGCCAGACCTCGTGGTGCTAAGCGCCAACCATCCTTTTATAGAAGTTGGCAAGCGCATACCGCCGCGTTTATACATCAACAAAGGTAATTTTCAGTTTGAGTATAAGGCCTTGCCAATGGTTGCAGACCTGGTAAATAAAATATTTGTTTATGACTTTGACGGTGATGGATTAAAAGATATTTTCCTGAACAGCAGCATATCGTTTACCAACTATACCGCACCTGCAGCATCTGTAGTGCTGCTGAATAAAAAGGATGGCAACTTTATTATTGCCCCTAAAAGTCAATTTGCCCAATTAACCGGCATACAGTTCATGACAAGTATAACGGCAAGTGATATTGACCATAATGGCACCGATGATATTATCGTATCTGCCGAATGGCAGCCGGTACAGATCTTCCTGAATAAGAATAAAAAACTTGTAAAATTCTCATCGCCATTGTTAGATAACGCAAAGGGTTGGTGGCAGTCGGCAATAGTTACCGATATAAACAATGATGGTAAAGCCGATCTTATTGCAGGTAACTGGGGCGAGAACAATAAATATAATGTAACCGGCACACAACCATTATACGCGTATAACAGTGATATGGATAATGATGGCAAGAATGATTTAGTGCTATCTTATTTCTACAAAGGGAAATACTACCCGTTCCGCCCTAAAAATGACCTGGAGCAGGAGTTGCCCTACCTTAAAAAGGAGTGGTTAAGTTTCCAGAAAATGGCCGACAAAACCACCGAAGAAATATTTAAAGACAAGTTGAGCGACAGTGGCCGTTTAGTTGCCAACCAGTTTAGGAGTGTTTTTATAAGTGATGTATTGCATGCAACAGCTGTTACAGAACTGCCTTATTTATACCAACAGGCACCAATACGATCAATAACCCCGCTAAATAATAAAGAGGGTGATATTTTGTTGAATGGCAACTTTTGGGGCGTTGTGCCTTACGAAGGTAAATATGATGCACTGGGCTTGGTAACCACCCATTATGATAACCGCACAAGGCAAATGGCTATGCCCGAATATTGGATAAATCCGCTACTGAACTTTCAGGAGGTAAACGGTATCCATCAAATTAAAACGGCTAAGGGCACGGGCTTTATAACAACAACGCATGAGGGTAAACTGGTGCTGATAACCAAATAGACCAGCCTTAAAAAACTGGCCAATAAATTCTGGTAACCCATTTGGCCGTATCTTTTTCTGCAAGCCGGTTGGTGATTATCTGTTCATAAGGCATTGCCGGAGATATTAACCCATGATCTTTTTGATAATTCTTTAGCTGAATAAAGGCACCACTAATAGTATTTGGGCCGCCTTTTACATCTGCCTCCAGTACATTACCACCTTTAACCATTTCATTTAACTTAGTACCAGCACCTGGTATAATAGCTTTATTTATAGGTAAAGCAACCCTTACCTCATACTCATTATCATCGGTTTGGTTAACATTAAGCATTGGGCTACCAAGTTCTTTGGCCCCCTGTGATGCTATTTGTTTGTGTAAATTTTCTATCAAGCCATAAACCGTTTCCATAGCCGGATAAGTTTTGGTGGTAGTAGAGGTAGTTATCAGCAAAGGGTTGGTTATCTTCTTAATTTTGAAAGAAAGGCCATAAACATTTACATCCTTTTGTATAAACTGTTTAAAGTAACCCAGAATGGTGTTCATGTCTTTTTGTGTATTTTTTATCCCTATAAAGTCAGCTATCCGTTCAAAGGGATTGGTGCTGCTTTGTTTTGAGGCATACCAGGTTACATCGGTAGCACCGTCATCGGTTGCCAGGTAAGTAATATGGCTATCTAATACATCGTCGCCCTTTTTAACCTGTACCTGTATATCGCTGTTTGTGCTTTTTTGCAGGGTATAAGTGGTACCATTATGCGTATATACTGTACTATCGGTACCGGTATGTTCACCTGGCCACCATTTTTTCCATGATCCGGGTTTAATAATAAATTTAAACACATTAACATCGGTAACATCAACATGAGCAACGCTTTTAGCGGTGATGTGCTGAGGGATAATAAAGTAGATACTTATAAAGGCCAGTAACAGTAACCCCAATACAAAGAGAGCCGGTTTTTTCATAAAAAATCAATCAGAAACAAAGCAAAATTTAAAAAGTATAATTGCTTTTTTGCATTGCAAAAGTAATTAAATAAGGCAGTTAAAATCAAACAGTTTTTATACCTGTCAATTTGCATAAAAACCTTATATTAGCCTGCAAACAAAGAAAAGAGCCAATATAATCCTTATCCAATTGTAAGGGATTTTCTTAAACCAATTAATTGCTATGAACCGTTTCCTGTTTTTAATTGCAGGTGTAATATTAATATTTGCATCCTGTAAAAAAGCCGACTATCAGAAAGTTACCCACGACCCTGAATTATACCGTACTACCGTAAAAAAGTTGAATGATATTGTGTTAGAAAATAACTTTCCACCGGTTATAGCTTCGCGTAACTACGTTTATGCCAACATTGCCGCTTATGAAGTTATTGCCGCCGGCGATCCTAAACATTACCGCTCATTAGCCGGGCAAATAAAACATCTTACCGCTATACCAAAACCTGCAAAGGATAAGGAAATAGATTTTCAATTTGCCTCATTATTGTCTTTCTGTTTTGTAGGTAACGCGGTTACTTTCCCCGAGGGGAGTATGGCAATTTATGTAGATGAATTAAAGCAGAAAGCAAAAGATGCCGGTATGCCGTCTGATGTTTTTAAAAACTCTGTTGCTTATTCAGATTCTGTTGCCAAACACATTATGGCATGGAGCAAGAAAGACAATTACGCGCAAACCCGCAGCGCAAGTAAATATACCGTAAACCGTAAGGATGGCCGCTGGATACCAACCCCGCCTATGTATGCACAGGCGCTTGAGCCACACTGGGGCGAGATAAGGCCTATGGTTTTAGATTCAGCATCGCAGGTGCCGGCACCCGAACCGCCGCCTTATAACATGACGGATAAGAATAGCACCTTTTACAAAGCTGTAATAGAGGTTAAAAACATAGGCGACAGCCTGAATAAGGAACAGCGCCACATGGCCGACTTTTGGGATGATAATGCCTTTAAGCTGAATGTGATAGGCCACGCTTCATTTGCTACCAAAAAATTTGGGCCCGCAGGCCACTGGATGAATATTGCCGGTATTGGGTCAAAAATCAAAAACTCTGATTTTAATACTACTGTAGCCGCGTATACCCAGTCGTCAATTGCTTTGTTTGATGCTTTTATAAATTGCTGGTACGTAAAATATAAAGCCAACAGCGTTCGCCCGGAAACAGTAATTACCAAACTGCTTAACCCTGATTGGAGGCCATATATTCAAACACCTCCGTTCCCCGAATACATTAGCGGGCACGCCGTTATATCGGCCGCCGCCGCCGAGGTGCTTACCCATAATTTTGGCGATAATTTGGGCTATACCGATTCATCAGAATCTGAATTTGGTATTGCGCCGCGTACTTTCCAGTCATTCAGGGCCGCTGCACAAGAAGCCTCCTTATCGCGTGTTTATGGTGGCATCCATTATAAACATGCCTGTGTAGTAGGTAATATGATGGGGCGTAAAATAGGCCGGCTGGTAAACGAAAAATTGCAATTAAAGATCAAATAAAGACGTTTTACATGAGAAGAATTCTATCTGCTGTAACAATAATTATTCTGTTTGCTACTATGCAACTTTCAGCGCAAAATATTAGTCCGTGGGTAATAAAGGCTGATAAAATAGACCCTAACAACTACTATGGCATTACCGTGGCCAACGGAATGATAGGGATTGTATCATCGCCGGAGCCTTTTAAAGTGAAGAATGTGGTACTTGCCGGTGCTTATGACTTGTATGGCCGCGGCCGTGTGAGCAATTTTTTGAACAGCTTTAACCTGCTTAACATGTACCTTGAGGTTGATGGTAAACGCCTTGATGCCAAAATGGTAAGCAACTTTAAACAAGAGCTGGATATGCATCACGCCGCTTTTACCACCACGTTTGATTATGGCGATAAAGCCAGCATTAGCTACACTTATTACTCGCTGCGCCAACTGCCTTTTACTGTGCTGATGGATGTGGCAATAACCGCAAAAAAGGCCATCAATATTACTGCTGCCAGCGTGATGGAAGCACCGGATGCTTTAAAGCAGGTAGAGAATTATTATAACGAAATTGACAGGCCGCATGTAACCATCAGCCTGTTAACATCAACAGCAAAAAGCCCTACAGGTAAATTGCAGCTTTGCGCCTCCACTTCGTTTTTGTTTAATGAGGAGCACGGCAAAGAGCCGCGTGTTATTCACGAAATGTGGGATAACAATATGCACCTGATGAAATTTAGCCGTACCATTAATGCCGGGCAAACTTACAAATATGGCGTAACGGGTTCGTCAATTACATCCGCGCACCACGCCGACCCGCTGAATGAGGCCGAGCGCTTAACCATTTTTGCCAAGCTGGAAGGCCGCGAACGCCTGATACAGTTTCATAACAAAGCATGGGATGATCTTTGGAAAAGCGATATCCAGATTGAAGGCGACGAACAGGCACAGCAGGATGTACATAGCATGCTGTATCACTTGTATTCGTTCTCACGCGAGGGAACGGCATTATCGCCATCACCAATGGGGCTATCAGGCTTAGGCTACAACGGGCACGTGTTTTGGGATACCGATGTTTGGATGTACCCTGCCATGCTGGTGCTGCATCCCGAGATTGCCAAATCAATGGTTGAATACCGTTTTGAACGATTGGAAAACGCCCGTAAAAACGCATTCTCGCACGGCTACAAAGGGGCAATGTTTCCCTGGGAAAGTGCAGACAGCGGGGTAGAAGAAACACCTGTTTGGGCATTAAGTGGCCCGTTTGAGCACCATATTAGCGCTTGTGTGGCCCTGGCTGCATGGAACTATTACTGTGTAACACAGGATAAGGAATGGCTGCGCGAAAAAGGCTGGCCGTTGCTATCTGCCACTGCCGATTTTTGGGCAAGCCGGGTAGAACGTAACGGTGTTGGTCATTATGATATCAAGAACGTAGTAGCCGCTGATGAGTGGGCCGAGAACATTGATAACAACGCGTTCACTAACGCTGCTGCACAGGCCAATTTGCTAAACGCTACTGCCGCGGCCAAAATATTAGGTATAAAAGCCGACCCGGATTGGGCACATGTTGCAAAAAATATTCCTATCCTTAAAATGGCCGATGGTGTAACCAGCGAGTTTGCTACCTACAAAGGCGAAGGCATTAAACAAGCCGATGTTAACTTGTTAGCCTATCCGCTAAAAACCATAACCGACCCGGCCCAGATCAAAAAAGACCTGGAATATTATGAAACCCGTGTACCAAATGAAGGTACCCCAGCCATGACGCAGGGTGTATTTGCTTTATTATACGCCCGTTTAGGCAATGGTGAAAAAGCTTATCACTGGTTTAAAGATGCCTACGAGCCCAACCTTAACCCGCCGTTCCGTGTAATTGCGGAAACCAAGGGAGGGACTAACCCATATTTTGCAACAGGCGCAGGCGGTATTATTCAGGCTATGCTAATGGGCTTTGGTGGTTTGGATATTACCCCAGCGGGCATAGTCCAGATCAAAAGTAAGCTGCCATCCAACTGGAAATCACTTAAAATTACAGGGGTAGGAGTTAATAAGGTTACTTATACAGTGAAGTAGGTTCTTTATCCATATTGATATATACATGTAGAGACGCAATATTTTGCGTCTCTTTTTATTTGTGCATGGCGCGTTAGGGATTTCTATGGCATAATCAAGAAAAAGTGAAAAGATATTCTTTGATAAAAGGGCTGTTTCTTTTGACCACAGATAAAGCTAAAGCAAGTAATTTGTTCCTGACAGCGTTAATGACAGA
>NZ_JBAZVP010000031.1:0-55638 GCF_041660805.1 Mucilaginibacter sp.
GCTTTTTAACCAGCGGAACAGCATCATTTACAGCTTACGGTGTTTGCTGGAGCGCTACCAACCAGGAACCCACTATTGCCGATTCAAAAACCTCAGAGACCATACTTTTAACATCATACACCAGTAATCTTACCGGGCTTTCGCCCAATACCATTTACTATGCACGGGCGTATGCTACCAACGCCGCCGGTACTGGTTATGGCAATGTTATAAAGTTTACAACAAGCAGCGACCAGTCAAACGTTTACAAAACGGTAAGTACATTGGCGGGCAGTTTAACAACCGGTTTTGTAAATGGTACAGGTACAGCAGCATTGTTTAACAGCCCAATGGGGATGGCAACTGATGCGGCCGGCAATATTTATGTTTCAGATTCATTTAACTCAGCCATCAGGAAAATTACCCCGGCAGGGATTGTAACCACTGTTGCCGGTACAGGTGAATTAGGTTATTTGGACGGGACAGCAGCCACTGCTAAGTTTTATTCACCTTCCGGACTTGCGATTGATGCAAGCGGAAATATTCTTGTTGCTGACAGAGGTAATAATATGATCAGAAAGATAACCCCGGCAGGAGTGGTTAGCACTTTTGCAGGGAGTGGTAATGCGGGTTATGCTGATGGTACAGGGACGGCCGCAACTTTTAACACGCCAAGCGGAGTTGCCTTTGATGCCGCGGGTAATTTATACGTGGCCGATTATGGGAATAATCTGATCAGAAAAATAACTGCTGCCGGTGTGGTAACCACTGTTGCAGGCAGCCGTGCTGTTGGGTATGCAAATGGCCTGGGTACAGCCGCTAACTTCAATAAGCCAGGCAGTATTGCGCTTGACGCAGCCGGAAACATCTATGTAACCGAACAAAATAATAACGCCATCAGGAAAATTAGTACCGACTATACTGTAACCACTTTTGCGGGTGGCCCGGCGGCTATCACCCTGGTTGGCAGCCCAAGCGCTATTAGTATTGATGCCACAGGTAACATGTTTATTGCTGATTACGATGGGCGTATTTTAAAGATAAGCGCAGGCAAAATATTAACTGTACTGGCAGGGAGATCGGGCACAAAAGGGTCAACAGACGGTGCCGGTGGCAGTGCCTCGTTCAATAATCCGCAGGGAATAGCATCTGATGCAAGCGGTAATGTATACGTTGCCGATTTTGGTAATAACCTGATCAGGAAAGTGAGTGCAAATTAATTTCAAAAATAATATTTAAGGTAAGCGGATAGCCAAAAGGTTGTCCGCTTATTTTTGAGCAATAATTTAAAACTCTTCAAAGGTTGATCTGTCATGTACGTTGTACTCGCTTCCTTCAAAGCTGATCTTATCAGCGTAAACACAGAACTTCCATTTCGATTTTAGTGACTCCTGATCTTTGTTAATGCCACTGCAACCCCAAAAATAAGAAATGTCATATGCTGCGGTGAATGTGCCTTGTTTTGTTCCGGCATCAAATACAATGTTCTGTATCTCAAACCGGGAAACATCCGGCGCACCGCCATCATGGCTGTTTTCGCGTTCTAAAGCGAAGCTTATTTTGCGGGCGTTAACCTTTTCAAAGAAAAGAGTGTTAAGTGATTTCGCAACAGACTCGCTTGTTGGTTCAATATATTCAGCGCTGGACAGGGATATGTCGAAAATTTCTTTCATCAGTTAACAAAAATAACTTATATCAACTACTTTTGATGCCTGCACAAAACATGAAAGATATTCCGGTACATCAATTAAAAGAAAGAGCCAGCACCGGCCTGGAGATAAAACGGTTCATTGCCGGCGATATACCAAAAACGGACGAAACACTTGCCGCCCACCGTGATGACCATTACATATTTTTTGTTGTTGAACATGGCACTGCATCGCTCATGATAGATTTTCATGAAATACCGTTTAGTGAAAACTGCCTGTATTATGTATTGCCCGGTCAGGTGCATCACCGTATTAGTAATGAAATGGCTGGCGGGTGGTTCATAGCGGTTGATACTTTACTGATACCGCCTGATTACCGTAAGATTTTTGAGAACCGGTTTTTATTGCAACAACCTTATTTGTTAAACAATGTACAAATGAGGCAATGCAGGGAGGTGCTATGCCTGATGCAGGAGAAATATTTAGAGAATGACAAAGGGCATTTTTATTTACCCGTTGTACATTCCTTGCTGCAATCATTTATTGGCATGGCTGCCGGATGTTATGCAACGCCAAATGATTCGCAATTCCGGTTATCGCGACCAATGGAATTATCTCAGCAGTTTAAGCTGTTGCTGGTAGCAAATGTCCACACAGAAAAAAGCCCGTCAATGTACGCCTCTATGCTAAACGTATCTGAAACTTATTTAAATGAGGCATTGAAAAAGGTTACAGGTTTTCCGGTTAGTTACTGGATCTTGAACGAGGTAATGGTAGAAGCAAAGCGGTTGCTATATTATAGTGAGCAAAATGTAAAGCAAATTGCACATACGCTGGGATATGATGACCATGCCTATTTCTCCCGCCTTTTTAAAAAAGCAGAAGGAATTACTCCGCTTTCGTTTCGTACAGCTTACCGTAAATAATCCAATGATTACCGTAAGCATGCCATTGTTATGGGGTTAACAACCCCGTTTCTTTGTGATGTTAAATTAAAATCACATGGAAATATCCACATTATTTAAACTCCGGAAAAAAGCGGGGCAGTTGCTTGAACCACACTTGCTGCAAACCGGCAAAGTACTGGAGGTAAGGGCATGGAGCCCATCAACATTAATAGAGGTTGACCTGCACCTGCCGTTGGTTAATATGGAACAATGGAGCCAGGTGCCCTATATAAAATTCAGGGTAGATCATCTAACCTTCAGAGATTATACCCCATCTGGCTGGGATGCCGAAACACACACTTGTACCATATATATTGATGCTATACATAATGGCCCCGGAGCTAATTGGGCAAGGCAGTTAAAAAAGGATGATACGATAAGTTACCTTAAAAAAGTTGGCTTTACACCACATTCGCCGGCCCCAACATCGGCCGTTATAGCACTGGGCGATGAAAGCAGCATTGGCCATATGCTGGCATTGCAACAAATGGTTCTGCCGCATACACGGTTCTCCGGAGGGGTTGTTATTGGTAACGATAATCACCGCGATCAGTTCAATGAATATTTTTGGTCGCCTATTGAGCCCATCGCCCGTAAAGATATTTATGGGCATAACAGCCTTATGGAATGGGTTTTAAAGCAGCATTACAGCCTGGAGAACACTATGTTTTACCTTGTTGGCAATAGTACAATGGTTTCACAATTGCGCAAACTGTTAAAACAGCAGGGCTATCCATCAGGGCAAATTAAAGCGCAGGGTTTTTGGGACTGATATTCATCCAGGCCTTATAAATGTCTTGTCTGGTAGTTTCTTACGGTAAAGCTTACCAGTGTTAATAGTATATTGAATATTAGTATAACAGCTATATAATTAATAGAATTGGACGGTTTTATTGTGCCTAAATAATCTGCTACCGGTACTTTTTGCGTAATGGCATAAGTAAGCAGGAAAAATATGATCTCGTACAGCTTTTTACCGCCGCTTATAATACCCAGGCATACAGCCAGCAAAACAATAAGCACACATCCGTTTATTATATTGATGATAGCATAAATATCTAAGGCGAAAGCATAACGCGCTATTACCGGCAATGCCAGGGCAAATGCCAGCAATACACCAGCCAGTATTTGAGCGGGCAGCATGCGTAACAATGGTTTGTATGATGAGTATGTAAAATAATGCAGCCGGTTAGTTTTCTCCTTAGTAGCGATCTCTGACCAGCGCGTTACCTGTAAAAATAAAAGTACTGGCAACATATAAGTATGTGCTATATTAAGAGGTGCAAAAATGGTACCTATCCATAGGCCCGCTATAACCAGCCACACCCATTTAGAGCCTTTACGCATCAGCAGTAATAATTCTGTTTTAATAAAAGGAAGTATGCTATAATCAGTAATTATAGGCGGAAGCAACGACCGGCTGATTCCCTGGGGCGCAAATGCCGGAGTATGGGCTTGTATGTCAAAAACGACCTTATCTTTTTTCTTTTTCCTTACGGATTGCTTAAGATCAAACCGGTGAAAAAAGAAGGAGGATAGGTAAGCGAGGGCCAACGCAATACCTAACCACAGTATACGGCTTAAAAGGAATACCCTTGTAAACGTTATGCCGTTCCATTCAAAGGTTTTAAAGCTTTGTTTATGGTTAAATATAAAGCCGAATGATACTTCTTTAATATGAGTGTGATACTGCGTGTTTACTTTGTTTTTGATACTGTTGGTCATGGTACGCAACCCATAAGGATCCATGAGCACCGCCACCGTATTATTTGGCTGAGTGTTTACGTTTGCGGTTATTGCTCCAAATAAAAAAACAAAAGTAATGTATTGTAAAACAGTTTTGTTGCCTAAAAATACTTCAAAAACTACGGCCAGTGATGATATGGTGAGCAGGGCGGGCAATGCAAAAAGCAGGTAAGGCAAAGCAAAGTCGGCTATATGGAAAGGATAACCCGTAGTGCGTACAAAAAACATTACTATGCTCACAACAAAGGTGACCCCCATAATGGTAAGCAGCACTAAAAAGTTGCTTAGCATTTTACTTAGCAAATAGCCAAAGTTAGTAATTGATGTGGTGGCAACTATAAAGCCAACCCCTGTGTCAATGTCTTTTTTAATACCGCCGTTAACCAGGAAAAACCCATATAACGATAGCATAACGGTGGTCATTATAGCCGAAACATAGCCCACCCATGCCGAATTATAAATGCCTTTATAACCCGGCATATTTAATGTGGTATAGCTGGCTGTTGGTAGTGGTACAAATGAGTATGCCGCAAATATGGTAATAGCCAGTGTGATAAGAAAAGCGTAGCTGCGGGTGCGTTGCAGGTAATCAGCTTTTATAATGCTGTATATGTATTTCACAGGGCTTAGGCGTTGGTTTGGGTTAAATACAAATAGGCATCTTCTAAAGTAGCGGTAACCGGGGTTGAATTGGGGGCAACTTTTTCATCGCGGCTAATATAGCGCACACGTGAATGATCATTTTGCCTGCCGGTGTCAATTACCCTGTAATTACTTTTAAACTCAGTAAGGTTTTGTGAAGGTATTAACACCTCAAATACCTTACCCTGCGCCCGCTTAATAATATCCTGCTGTAACCCTTTGGTTATTAGTCTGCCATTTTGCATTATGGCCACTTCATCAGCAATGGTTTCAATGTCTGATACGATGTGTGATGATAATATAATAATACAATCATCGGCCAGGTCAGTGATCAGCTGGCGAAACCTAACCCGCTCTTCCGGGTCAAGGCCCACAGTAGGTTCATCAAAAATTAATACTTTAGGATCGTTTAACAGTGCCTGTGCAATGCCTATCCGTTGTTTCATACCACCCGAGTAAGTGCCTATCGGGCGTTTGGCGTCGGCGGTTAAATTAACCCCTTCCAGGAGCATATCTATCCGTTTTCGCAGGCCGTTGCCACCTATACCCTTCATCGCGGCAATGTATTCCAAAAATTCATAAGCGTTTAAATTGGGGTATACGCCAAAATCTTGCGGTAAATAGCCCAACATCTTACGAATATGATCGGGGTTCTTTACAATATCCTCACCATCTAAAAAAAGTGTGCCTTTTGTAGGTTTACTGATAGTGGCAATTATTTTCATAAGGGTTGATTTGCCGGCGCCATTTGGGCCCAGTAAACCAAAAACACCTTTATCAATAGTTATAGAGTAGTCGGCTAAGCCGGTTTTGTGTTTGTTATATTGTTTGGTAAGATCAGTAATTACTAAGGCCATAGGTATATTTACCCCATTTGACGCGTACTGTATATATAAGTTACAGCGCTTGCCATTAATATTCAAAGTGAAGACCGATGGGTTTATCAAACAAACTTATAATCATAAGAACATAGCATAGTCGGCTTATGTTAAACTATTTCTATGGATGATTTAGCAGGGTTTAACAGCAAGGGTTTGTTCTATTCGGGTACAAGCGGTCTGGTACTTCCGGTCCCCAATAAGCAATTGTACCCCCAGGAATATCGTGACAAACCGCGACTTAGTTATTACGCTTCGTTGTTTAATAGTATCGAAATCAATAGCTCGTTTTACAAGGTGCCCCAGGCATCCACTGTTAAAAAATGGGCTTCAGAGGTTCCGGATGGTTTTCGGTTTACGTTTAAGCTTTGGCGCGATATTACCCACAATAAAGAACTGTTGTTTAATGCTGCGGATGTTGACCGTTTTATGCAGGTAATAAATGAGGCCGGGAACAAGAAGGGGGGCTTGCTCATACAGTTTCCACCAAGTGTGATGGTAGCAAGTTTTAACCAGTTAGAGAAGTTATTGATGAGTATCCAAAGTGCAGATCCGGCGCAGCAATGGGATGTAGCTGTGGAGTTTCGTAACCGCAGCTGGTACAATGACGATGTTTATACAATGCTTGATGCTTATAACGCCGGTATGGTGATACATGATATGCCAGCTTCATTAACACCATTGATAGATTTTCCTACCGAGTTTGTTTACCTGCGTTTCCACGGGCCAAACGGTGGTTATAGAGGAACGTACACTGACGATTTTTTATACGAGTATGCCCAATATATAAATGATTGGCGGCAGGATGATAAAAACGTTTATGCCTACTTTAACAACACCATGGGCGAGGCCGTTAAAAATTTAATGACACTGAATAGTTACCTTAAATAATAGCATATTTCTTCACACCCTTTAAGCTGTAATTATGTTTGCAGAAAGTTAAATAAGTTATTTTTCTTAGGAATTAATTATTTCATAAATAGAATGCCTTTTATCAGATAATCAACTTATTATGAGATTATATAGGTAAGTTCACCTACCCACTTTAACTTTTTACCTTATCCGATACTCAATGAAGAAAAAACCTATGCCGGGTGATATAGCTATCCGTGGCAAAGAACTCGTATTCCAAAATCAGGAAAAAAAGAAAAGGGCAGAAGAGTTGATTATAGCGGATACGGAAAAGGGGAAACGGGCCGCAGAATTAATTATAGCCAATAAAGAGTTGTTATTCCAGAACGCGGAAAAGGAGAAGCGGGCTGCCGAATTGATAATAGCGAATAATGAACTTGCCTTTCAGAATGAAGAGAAAGAAAAGCGGGCTGCAGAGTTGGTAATAGCAAACAAAGAACTTGCTTTTCAAAATGAAGAGAAAGAGAAACGTGCCGCCGAACTGATAATTGCAAATAAGGAATTGATTTTTCAAAACCAGGAAAAAGAAAAACGTGCCGCCGAGTTGATCATCGCAAATAAGGAACTGGTTTTTCAGAATGGAGAAAAGGGAATGCGCGCCGCTGAATTGATCATCGCAAATAAAGAACTCTTATTTCAGAACGAGGAAAAAGAAAAGCGCTCTACAGAGCTTAATACCGCCTACGTTAAAATAAAAAAGGCCGAAGGCTTTTTAAAGGAATATATAAACGGGCTGGAAGAAATGATGTTTATGACCCATCATAAAGTAAGGCAGCCGGTGGCTAATATTTTAGGCCTCTCGAATATGCTTGACCAATATATTACTGCACCTATAACACTCAAAAAGGTAGTTGATTATATAAAATCTTCAGCTATTGATCTTGATTGTTTTACCAAGGAGCTTACCACCTTTATTGAAGAATTAGAACAAAAGGGTAAGGCTAAACATATTTTGTAAAGGATGGGGGCAGTGTGTAGGAATGCCCGGCAAAAGGGGTATACTTTGTCACTTAAATGAAATAAATCCCCTCAAACTATATCATCTATTTAATTGCCCCGTATCTTCATAAAACATTTACTATATATAATATGAAATACAGAAATTTAGGCAATACCGGCGTTAAGCTTTCTGCAATTGGTTTAGGTTGCATGGGCATGAGCCACGCTTACGGCGAACCTGATGATACAGAATCTATCGCCACACTAAACAAGGCCATTGAACTTGGCATTAACTTTTGGGATACCGCCGACGTTTATGGTAACGGGCAAAATGAGCAATTGGTAGCACAGGTGCTTAAACCTAACCGCGATAAAATATTTATTGCCACTAAGTTTGGATTTAGAGCCAGTGCCGATGGCAAGCTAAGTACTTTTGACGGCTCACCTGCATACATGAAAACCGCCGTTGAAGCCAGCCTTAAACGCCTGCAAACCGATGTGATAGACCTGTATTACGCTCACCGCATTGACCCTAACGTACCCGTTGAGGAAATGGTAGGGGCCATGGCCGATCTGGTAAAAGAAGGCAAGGTAAAGTATATTGGCTTATCAGAAGCATCTGCAAATAGTATCCGCAGGGCACATGCTGTGCATCCTATATCTGCTCTGCAAAGCGAGTATTCTTTATTAACCCGCGATGTGGAGGCCGAAATATTGCCGCTATGTAAGGAACTGGGTATATCCTTTGTGCCGTTTAGTCCGCTGGCACGCGGATTAGTCACTAATACACTGGATGTATCAGAATTAAAAGATGGCGATTTTCGTAAATCATTACCCCGTTATCAACAGGAAAATGCCGAGAATAACCGTTTACTTGCCCAGGGGTTTGCTAAAATAGCTACAGAAATTGGTTGCTCGCCCGCTCAGCTGGCCATAGCATGGGTGCTTAACCAGGGCGATAACATTATTCCCATCCCCGGCACCAAAAAACGGAAGTATCTGCAGGAAAACGCAGGAAGTGTTGATGTAACGCTATCTGCACAAAACCTTATTGATATTGAGGCCCTGCTTAAAAAGCATCCTAATACCGGCGACAGATATAATGAAGGTAATTGGAAGTTTGTGGATAGGAACTAAATATTTTCGCCGCGAAGGGATGACGGCTTATTTGTTATTGGAGCTATAAAACGTTACCAACGACAAGTTTTTATAGCTAAAACCAGGGTAACTGCGTAGAAATACCTAATCTGTAAAAGAGGTATTTCTACGTATAGGAAGCAATATAAACTACTCTTATATTTATCACAACGTAAACCTTATCAATTTTTAAAGTCAGCTCGTCGGGTACAAGAAACCTTGTGCCCGGCGTGGGGGACTGGCTTCCAAGAATTTTTTAGTAGTTGAGTTTTTTTCTGAAACAAGGCTTCCTTTTGGGAGCCTTGTTTTGGTTAAATGCAATTTTAGTTGTGCACAAATTAGTTGCCATTGTACGCTTTTTCAAGCGCAGGCAGGTCAAGTTTTTTCATAGGGAACATGGCATTCATTACCCGCGATGCTTTTTCAACATCCGGATCGTTGATCATATCTACAAATTTGGTTGGGACAACTTGCCATGATACTCCAAACTTATCTTTTAGCCATCCGCATTGTTGATTTTTAGGATCGGCACCTATGTTTAGTTTTTCCCAGTAATAATCCAACTCATCCTGTGTTTCGCAATTCACAATAAAAGATATCGATTCATTGAATTTAAAAATGGGCCCGCCATTTAAACCGGTAAATTTTTGTCCGTCAAGCACAAACTCAATAGTCATAACGGAACCTACAGGCATTTTATGGATATCTTCCCCAACTTCGGTATAACGGGAAATGCGCCCTATGCTTGAATTTTTAAAGATGGATGTGTAAAATTTCGCGGCTTCTTCCGCCTCACTGTCAAACCACAGATTTGGCGTAATCCTTTGGGTGAGTGCCATAATGTTCCTTTCACTTTAGGTTAATGTGTAAACTGTTTAATAACAAGTCAGGTTATTTTTTTGTTTGTGCCGAAAAGAACAAAAAAGCTATGAGCCATATCGGCCCAACGTTAAATCCTCTTATATTAGCACGGTATTATTCAATTAACTACCTAAACAATGAAAATATTCAACCTAATATTTTGCGTGTTATTTGTGCTGTTTGCCGCCCTGCAATACAACGACCCTGATCCCTATATATGGATGCCCATATATTTATACAGTGCCACGCTTTGCTATCTGGCTGCGCAAAAGAAGTTTTATCCCAAAGCATATTTGTTAGGGATAATAGTGTACGCAGCCTATGCCGCATATTTATTTTTCGATAAAACCGGCGTGCTTGATTGGTTTAGTGAGCATGGTGCAGAAAGCATGGTACAAACCATGAAAGCCGAGAAACCATGGATTGAAGAATCGCGTGAGTTTTTTGGGTTGGTAATATTAATTGTGGTGATTGGAATCAATTGGGTGTATATGAAGCAGGTGGTAAAGAAGAAGGAATAGTACGATAAACTGACACTCCTCAGAAAAACCCATAGCACGGTTTTCATTATCTTCGCCCTGTTAAACTACTTTTATGAACTACTTTTTAAAACACGCGGGTAAATTATTAATGTTTGCAGCCGTTATAACCATAGCAGCTTGCAACAGCGATACAAAAACCGGCGCATCTACAGATACCGCTAAGGTTGATACTACTACTATAAAGCCTAAACCCGCAGCAGCCGACAGCGGCCATCTGGTAGGGGTATGGCACGATGAAACAATAAAATCTGATAAAGGGGAACAAATAGCTTACGAGGTAGTAAGCAGCGGTAAGAAGATCTATATACAGGCAATTACATTTGTTGGTAATGATTTGAAGGTGAACGATACCCCGCCCATCTCTCCATCAGCATCTGAAATTAAAAAAGACGGCGACCATTTTGTAGGCGTTGAGCGCCCTGCCGAAACTTACAAGGTTGATGATAAAGGCAACTTGCTTATTTATGATAACGGCGAACTGGTGGCGGTATGTAAAAAGCTGTTATAATTAGCCTATTAGGGTGATATGCAATGAAGATGGCTGTTATTTACGTTTGTTATTTAAGCCAACCTTCATTTTACCATTTTCTTCATAGGCGCGTATGTGTACCACAATGCCCCTAAAGCGGCGTTTTTTCAGTTCCTCCTTGTCGGTTATATTAGCATCTTTTTCGGGGTTCCTAAGCGGAATATCCAAGGCTATATCTGTACCATTGGTTAAGCCATAGACACCGGCAACATCCATATTTATCACACTGGAATTTAACTCCATAGGGTTAATAATGATCTTATCGCCGCGCAGGTCAAACCGGGCATTAAGGCTGGGGATCATAATGTTCTTCAGATCGCGGAACGGAAAAGCAAATTTACCTACGCCGGTTATTGGCTTAAAGTTAAGTAAGGCGGCATCTTTAAGATTAAGGTCTAGGGTGCCGTTTATTGAACGCGGTACCAAGCTACCGGCATTAGTAATACCACCGGTAATATTTGTTTTGGCAGATAGGTACCCCTTTAAATTCTCATAAGTAAAGTCTTTCATTCCAAAGTTATCAAAGGCATAAAAAAACTCACGCATATTTACGTTGCTTACTGTTGTATTCAAAATAAAATTGTTAAGGTTTTTACCCTGGGTAACCCGGCCGTTCATCCGTAATGAACCGCCGGCATGCTTAACACTTATTGTTTTTATAATTACACCGTTATCGGTGGATAGGAGGTCTGCATGGGCATTTGTAGCCAAAAACTTTTTGTAGTGTACATTGGCCACTTCCAGATGCATTTGTGCCTTTCCGCGCTCCAGTACCGTGCTTAACTGATCAACAATGTTGCCGCTGTTAACGCGTCTTGCTTTGGCAGGTGGAGCGGATTTACGCGCGCTTAAAAAGCCTAAAAATTCACCCAAATACAATTGCGGACTTCTTATCTGCCATGTCAGTAATATCTTTTCGGGAGCGTTATAATACAGGTTTAAAAAGTTGTTCACCCGGCCATTCATAGTTACAATGCTACGCCCGCTTTGTAAGCGAATATTGCTCATTATCAGATCGTCACCTACAAAATTGAGCGAGCATGACGTTTTCTTAAACATCAGGTTGCGCGGAAAATAGTTAATATCGGCTTCTTTTAAGTGAATGGTGCCCTGTATCCTGGGCTTGTTAATTTTATAATCAACAATATCCGCACGGTAGTTCAGGTTTATATCTGCCCAGCCATTGCTAAACTTTGCAACATTATCCTCAAAAAAATAATTCAGGTCGGCAATAGGGAAAACTGATTTAAAATTGCCTGTAGCAATAGGCTTTGTCAAATTAACAATGCTGCCGGTATCAATTGTAAAAGGTAAATGGTTGTAAGTGCCAGACAGGCCCATCAGTTTTATAATAGAGTTTTCATCGCCAAGGCCTTTGCCTTTAACATAATTATTGGTGAATGTTCCGTTGAAATTGCAATTCTCAATTGTGCTGCCCGGCATGGTTAGGGTATTGCCTTTTGTTTTAGCGGTAACGTACAATAATGGGTCGCCACTAACACCAAAGCTACCGGAGATATTAGCGGTAACCGCTATCGGTTTACTCAGGTTAAAGCGGTTAAGTACCAGTGTAATATTAGGTGCAAGCAGTGCGCTCGCGCTTCGCCATAATATTTGGTCGGCTGCTACGTGGATAAAAAAGTTGGCCGGGTCTTTAGCGGTTTCAAAAACAGCGCTGATGTTGAATGGGTCATTACCAATATTTAACGGGGTAGATTTTACATTTATCTTGCCGCTATTTTCGTTATAGCCCGCTACAAAATCGCCAACCAGTTGCTTGTCCTTTATAAAACTACCACGCAGGCTATTAAATGCCATGCTTTTAGCAATTACATCCAGGTGGAAATTGGCATGCCAGCCGGTATCAGGGTAACTCATGTTTCCCTTCAAATCATTAACCGCGAAGTTGAAAAGCTTATGCGCTTTCCTATTGTCTATTGTAAAATTTACACTCTTTAATGTGAACTTCTTTAACCGGGTTGATGAACCGCTTTCAGATTTGTTGTTTGTCACCTGTTTATTATCCTTTTTAAAAACCGATGTGTTGCTGTAACCTGTGCTATCAGTAAAAAGATCAATAGTGGCATTGGTGATCTCAATGTGGTTAATATCAATAGCTCCCCTAAACAGCGCGGCAGTATTTACAGATATGTCAAAATCCTTGGCATCTAACAAGGTGTGCTTATGCCGGTCAAAGTTTTTATCGCGTACCAAAACATTTTTCAGCGACAGGGAGATATCAGGTAAGCCTTTGAAAAAGTTTGGCTTCATATCGCCGATGATAAGGGTCCCGTCAACACTTTTATCCAGCTGCTGGTTAACCATTTTAAGCACCCTGGCTTTGTTAAAGGTTATATATAAAGTAGCCCCAACCAGTAACAGCACCAATAGCAGTACCATACCGGCAAGTATTTTAAGGGAAGTTTTTAACCAACTAGGCATCTGATCTTTATTATTTAATAGCTAAAAACGTGATTTTGTTTTGTTTGTAACAGAATGGTTATGAGCAAGCGAAAACAAGTGGAGATAATAGATGAGGTATCAGAAAGAATTAAACTTCTATAACAGGCGCAAACTCTTTCATCAGCCTGGCGTCGGCTTCTTTATCATCCAATCTCCTGGATTTTAACACCAAATAAACACCAAGAGGGAATAGGAGCAGGCATAATAAAAAGCTATTTACTCCGCCAATTATACGTTTCGAGCCAATCTTTGCAAATATAAGTGCGATCACTATCCCCATAATTGTTTCGATTAAAAATACACCTTTTTTTCAAAACAGCTAACAACGCCCACATATTCCTTTAAACCCTATATTAGCGTTATAAATTATGATTGCCACAACCCCTGAATTAAGAACTGTTAACGTTACCCGCTATGTTACGCCTTTGCGCGAAGGCGGCTCATTGCCTGCCATTGCCGAGGCTGATGATGGTTTTTTATATGTATTAAAATTTCGTGGTGCAGGCCAGGGCCCTAAGGCCTTAATAGCCGAACTGATAGGCGGTGAAATTGCACGTGTGCTTGGTTTCAGGATCCCCGAACTGGTGTTTGTTAATCTTGACGAAGCTTTTGGCCGTACCGAACCGGATGAAGAGATCCAGGACCTGCTCAAATTTAGTGTAGGATTAAACCTGGCTTTGCATTACCTGTCTGGCGCTATAACCTTTGATCCAACGGTTACCCTGGTTGATAGTAAGCTGTCATCACAAATTGTATGGCTTGATGCTTTGTTAACTAATGTGGATCGTACGGTGCGTAACACTAATATGCTGATGTGGCATAAAGAATTATGGCTGATAGACCATGGTGCGGCCCTTTATTTTCATCACAATATGGAGAACTGGGAAGAACAAGCCAAACGCCCGTTTGTACAGATAAAGGATCATGTATTACTAAAGAAAGCTGCTGATCTGGAAATGGTTGACAGCGAATTTAAAGCGATATTAACACCCGAATGTATCAATGCTATTGTATCTATCATTCCTGATGAATGGTTAACTGATCGTTCTTTTGAAACAGCGGATGACCAGCGGCAAGTATATGCGCAGTTCCTGAATACCCGTATAGCAAATTCTGACATATTTGTAAATGAAGCCCAACATGCAAGATCGTCACTTATTTGAGTATGCCGTTATCCGCGTGGTACCCAGGGTAGAACGCGAGGAATTTATGAACGTAGGTGTCATTATGTATTGCAATAAACAGAAATTTCTGAAAATGATGTACAAGATAGATGCAGATCGCTTAGCCGCGTTTTCTAAAGATCTGGATATAGCCGAACTGGAAGAAAACCTGTTATCCTATCAACGGATCTGCTCGGGTAGTAAAGAGGGAGGCCCTATTGCTTTGTTAGATGCCGCGTCCCGTTTCCGCTGGTTAACAGCTACACGCAGTACTATAGTGCAATCATCAAAGGTACACCCGGGCTTTTGTTTGGATGGGGAAGATACCCTTACCCGCCTTTATAACCAATTGGTACTATAAATCACAATAACCATAAATTTAAACCTGTTATGAAACTTAAATTCTTATTAATCCCTGTTGTATTGCTTGCGGCCTGTAAAGCGCCGGTTAAAGAAGATGCCGCTGTAAAAGAAGTGCCGCTTGCACCTATTCAAGGCACCTGGAAACTGGCATCTGCAGTAACAGTTACTAAAGGCGACAGTGTAGTTACTTATCCTATTAAGGGTAATAAAGAGGAGATGATCAAGGTGATCAATGATAGTCATTTCGCTTTCTTTAAACATGACCTGAAAGGTGGTGCAGGCAAACCTATTTTTGATTCGGGTGCCGGTACTTACACACTAGTTGGCGATAACTATACCGAAAATTTGCAATACTGCAATTACCGCGAATGGGAAAATCACTCTTTCAATTTTAAGGTGACCTTTAAAGGTGATACGCTGGTACAACGAGGTATTGAAAAGATAGACAGCCTTAAAATTGATCACGAAATTGTAGAGACGTATATTAAATTGAAATAGGTATATTCGGGGTACCCAAAACCTAAAATCAATTGAATTCAAGAAGGAAATTTTTACATCAAGCCGGATTGGTGTCGGCTGCTATGGCTATGCCGTCGGTAATATTTGCAAATGCTAAACCTAAGTTTAAGCTGGGCCTACAGTTATACACTATAAGAGAAGCCATGGAAAAGGACCTTAGGGGCACCTTAACACGGGTATCCGGCTTTGGATACCAGGAAGTGGAGACCTATGGGTTCAATTTTGGCAGCAACAAATATTATTGGGGACTGGAACCTAAACAAGCCAAAAAACTTTTAGACGATTGTAACCTCACTACATCAGCCGGGCATTATGATCTTGACAAATTTTTTGGCAAAGACCAGGCCGCGGCACTTGAGAAATATGTTGATGAATGTATTGCAGGTGCGCTTGTATTAAAGCAGTCGTACATTGTATGGCCATGGTTAGCTCCGGAATATCGTAATATGGAAGAGTTTAAAAGGTTATCTGCAACGCTTAATAAAATTGGGGAGCAAATTAAAAAAGGCGGATTGCAACTGGCGTATCATAATCACGATTTTGAATTTATTGATCATGACGGTAAAATAGGATACGATCTGATACTTAAGGAAACCGACCCCGCCCTGGTTAAAATGGAGTTAGACCTGTACTGGCTCTCTCATTCATCTGCATTGAAACCTTTAGATTGGTTTAAAAAGCAACCCGGCAGGTTTGCAATATGGCATATTAAAGATATGGACAAAACCGATAGAGAGCTGCACACTACCGTAGGTGATGGGGTTATTGACTTTAAGAGTATTATTAAGGATTATAAAATTTCCGGCGTACAGCACATGTTTGTTGAGCAGGGAAATAATTATATTCCGGATGCGATGAGTTGTGTACAGCGGAGTGCAGGTTATGTAAAAAATAATTTATTGTACTTAATATAGCTGATAATCGATACCCTAAAAATTGAATTTTTAATATAAATTAGCTTACCAATTATAATTTCATGACTCTTAATCTAAAGATGAAAGCGCTTACAATATGCTTTGCGCTGGTTTGTTTTGCCAATGTATTACAGGCTCAAAAATTTAAAGTAATAGCCTTTTATACCGCCAAAGAAGATCAGGCGCACATCAGTTTTGTACACGAGGCTAACAAATGGTTTCCGGAAATGGCCAGGAAATATAATTTCAGCTATGACTCTACCAACAACTGGAGTAACCTTAATGCTGCTTATCTGGCTAAATATAAGGTAGTACTGTTTTTAGATACCCGCCCGGAAGACCCTGCCCAACGCGCGGCATTTGAAGCCTATATGAAAGGCGGCGGCGGTTGGATGGGGTTTCATTTTTCGGCATTTGCGCTTAACCAATCAGCCGTACCGTCCAACTGGGACTGGTACCATAATGAGTTTTTAGGCTCAGGCCAGTACGGCAGCAACACCTGGAGGCCAACATCAGCCATCTTAAGGGTGGAAGACAGAACGCATCCGGCTACCAAAAATTTACCGGAAACTTTTAAAGCATCGCCAAACGAATGGTACCGCTGGGAAAAAGATCTGCGCAAAAACCCGGATATAAAAATACTGGCGTCTATTGATTCTACAAGTTTCCCGTTAGGTACAGGGCCAAAGCTCCACGAGATATGGCATAGCGGGTATTATCCGGTAGTGTGGACTAACAAAAATTACAAGATGATATACTTGAATATGGGCCATAATGATATAGACTATGAGCATAAAACCAATAAGGACCTGTCGCACACTTTAGGCAACCCGGTAGAGGATAAGCTTATCATAGATGCCATATTATGGATGGGTACAGGTAAAAAAATTGGTGGTAAATAATTATTGATATAAACTTTAATAAATGAAAAAAGGATTTTTAATTGCCTGCTCGGTATTTATTTCGGCAGGATTATTTGCTCAGTCGGCCAAGCCTAAAATGCTTTATTCGGCTGCCAATAAAACAGTAAAAGTATATGTTACTGAAAAAGGTTCTGATAAAAGGCTTGCACCGGCAGGTTCGTTAAGGTTCACCGATAATCCTCAACCACCCGAAACCGAATTTGTAATATTTGTTGACCCAACTAAAAAGTTCCAGACCATGCTGGGAATTGGCGGTGCATTAACTGATGCCGTTGCCGAAACTTTTTACAAACTGCCGAAGGATAAGCAAAAAGAACTTTTAGCCGCTTATTATGATAAAAAAACAGGTATTGGTTTTTCACTGGCCCGTACCAATATACAAAGCTGCGATTTTAGCAGCGATAGTTATAGCTATGTAAAAGAAGGTGATGCCGCATTGAAAACGTTTGACATTAGCCACGATAAAAAATACCGCATCCCTTTTATAAAAGAAGCTACTGCTGTTGCAGGTGGAAAATTAACCATGTTTGTATCGCCATGGAGCCCTCCGGCTTTTATGAAAGATAATAACGACGTACTGCACGGTGGTAAATTGAAGCCTGAATTTGCGCAAAGCTGGGCTAACTTCTATGTGAAGTTTATTAATGAGTATGAAAAGGCAGGGATCCCTGTATGGGGTTTATCTGTACAAAACGAACCGATGGCAACCCAAACATGGGAATCATGTAAATACACTGCCGAAGAAGAACGTGATTTTGTAAAGAACTTTTTAGGCCCAACACTGGCAAAAGGCGGCATGGCAGCAAAAAAATTAATTGTTTGGGATCATAACCGCGATTTGATGTATCAGCGTGCCAGCACTATTTTAGAAGACCCGGCGGCGGCTAAATATATTTGGGGTATTGGTTTCCACTGGTATGAAACCTGGACAGGGGCTGGCCAAAACTTTGAAAGCACCAGGCTCACACACGAGGCTTTTCCTGATAAGAACCTGATTTTTACTGAAGGATGTGTAGAAAAGTTCGATTTTAACCGTTTAAATGACTGGTCATTAGGCGAACGTTATGGCCTGTCAATGATCAATGACTTTAACGCCGGCACCGTAGGGTGGACAGATTGGAACATCCTTTTAGATGAAAAAGGCGGCCCAAACCATGTAGGCAACTTCTGCTTTGCACCGGTACACGCCGATACACGCAACGGTAGCTTAATTTATACCAATTCTTACTACTACATGGGGCACTTCTCTAAATTTATACAGCCGGGAGCTAAACGTATTGCAAGCGCGGCAAGCAGGGACAAGCTGTTAACCACCGCTTACATGAACCCCAATGGTAAAATAGCCGTTGTGGTAATGAACCGTACCGACGAGAAGATTGACTATAATCTTTGGATAAAAGGTAAATCTGCCAAAACAACCAGCGAGCCGCATTCTATGGCCACACTTATAGTGGAATAACCCGTTCAATAATATTTTAACCTAAAGGCGCTTTAAGTATTTAAAGCGCCTTTTTTCTTTTATCCCCGATAAAAGCAGATATTAGCCATTCCTAACCAATATACCAGATACTAATCTTTCCGGCTATGAAAACTGTAAACCGTTTACTGTTAGTACTCCTGTTTTGTTTTGGGTCGATGCATTTATCGGCACAAACCAGGCGCCTTACTTATTGTAACCCTTTGAATTTGGATTATGGCTACACGCCGTTTGAGAACTTTGCTGCATGGGGAAAGCATCGTGCTACTGCCGACCCAACCATGACTTTTTTTAAGGGCAATTACTATCTGTTCAGCACCAACCAATTTGGTTACTGGTGGAGCCCGGATATGCTGAACTGGAAGTTTGTTTCCCGCAAGTTTGTTCGTCCTTACAACCAGGTAAAGGGTGATGAACTTTGCGCGCCGGCAACTTTGGTTTTGGGCGATACGCTGCTGGTTATTGGCTCAACTTATAATAAAGATTTTACCCTGTGGATGAGTACCGACCCCACACATGATACCTGGAAGGCGGCTAAAGATTATTTCCAGGTAGGGGCATGGGACCCGGGCATGTTCGCGGATGATGACGGGCGGGTTTACATTTACCACGGTTCAAGCAATACCCTGCCGCTTTATGGGCAGGAGATAGACCGCAAAACCTTTGAACCGATCGGCCCAAAAAAAGAAATGATAAAGCTTAACTGGCAGGAGCATGGCTGGGAGCGTTTTGGTGAAAATAACGATAATGTTTTCTTAACCGGCTTTATGGAAGGTGCATGGATGAATAAGCACAACGGTAAATATTATCTGCAATATGCCTCGCCGGGTACCGAAGGCAGGGGTTATGGCGATGGTGTTTATGTGGGCGATAAGCCGCTTGGCCCGTTCATCTATCAAAAGCATAATCCGTTTAGCTACAAGCCGGGAGGCTTTGCTAAAGGGGCAGGGCATGGCGCAACCTGGGCAGATAAGTATGGCAATTACTGGCATATCTCTACCATGGTACTTGATGTGAAAAACAATTTTGAGCGCCGTATTGGCTTTTGGCCTGCCGGGTTTGATAGCGACGGTACACTGTATTCTAACACCGCCTATGGCGATTACCCGCAGTATTTGCCGGCAGGCAAGGAAGATCACCTGAAAGGTAATTTTACCGGCTGGATGCTGCTGAATTATAATAAACCTGTAGAAGTATCATCAACTTTAGGGGCTTATGTGCCAAACCTGGCTGTTGATGAAGATATAAAAACCTACTGGAGCGCAAAAACTGCCAACAAAGGCGAATGGTTAAAGACTGATCTGGGCGAAGTTAGCACTGTAAAAGCTATCCAAATTAACTATGCCGATCAGGATGCTACTTTTATGGGGAAATCATTGGGCGTATATCATCAATATATGATATCATCTTCTCTTGATGGTAAAACCTGGAAAACACTGGTAGATAAAAGCAAGAACAAAAAAGATGTTCCGCATGATTATGTGGAATTGAAAACCGCTGTTAAAGCACGTTATTTAAAAATAACCAATCTGCATATGCCAACGGGTAAATTTGCCTTATCCGGTTTCCGGGTATTTGGCAAGGGGACAGGCATGGCACCGGATACGGTACGCAACCTTACTGTACTTCGTGGTGATGCCGAACGGCATAATTCATGGCTCCGCTGGCGCCAAACCGATGGCGCTGTAGGCTACACTATCTATATGGGCATAGCGCCCGATAAATTGTACAACAACATTATGGTGTATAACGTAAACGAGTACTATTTTAACGGTATGGAAAAAAGCCTGCCATACTATTTCCAGATAGAGGCGTTTAATGAAAATGGAATAAGTAAAAGGACAAAAGTAATTAAGGTGGAGTAGCGGTTGTTGGTGCAATTATTGACCCGTTTGGCTCAATAATTGCGCATTTCTCAAAACTTAAAAAACTGATCAGGATGCTTAAATTATTATTTGCCATAATCTTACTGTTTTTCATTAGCCTAAATACAAAAGCACAAAGCACAGATAGCTTGCTAAAGCCATCGCCAATAAAAACGTTGACCACGGAACAGTACAACGCTTTAATAAAAGGCCAGGATCAATACGGAATGGGCCTTGTAGCCGAATTAAATGGCTTCCCGCCTTCCGAAAAGGCTTTAAAGTATAAGAAAGAACTTGACCTTAGCCCTAACCAGATTGCCGCTTTAACGAAGATCACTACTGAATTAAAGCGCAAAAAAATAGAAATGGGCGGTTTTATTGTGACAAATGAAACCAAGCTTGACAATATGTTCCGGACAAAAAAGCTAACAGAAGGTGATATTTTATTTTACGCAAATCGTACGGGAATATACCAGGGAGAACTGCGGATAGCTATTTTAATGGCGGCCTATAATACCTATAAGCTATTATCGCCACAGCAGATTAATAAATTGCAAACATTCAAAAAATCATAATTGACAATATGCCGTTTGATTTATTTAATTTAGCGGCCAATAAAATTGTATGAAGATTACATTTGATTTTGAAAAACCGCTGGCAGAAATACAGCAACAGATAGAGAAGGTAAAACAGGTTGAAGAAAAGAACAAACTGGACATGACCGCTACTGTGTTGGAGTTAGAAGCGAAGCTGGAAGCAACCAAGAAAGAAATATATGCCAACTTAACCGGCTGGCAAAAAGTACAAATATCCCGTCACCCCGAAAGGCCGTATACTTTGCAGTACCTGGAGCTGATGTGTGACGACTTTATAGAACTGCACGGCGACCGGACAGTAGGTGACGATAAGGCTATTATAGGCGGTTTTGGTACCATGAACGGGCAAACCGCTATGTTTATCGGCCATCAGAAAGGCCGCAATACCAAGGAGCGCCAGTACCGCAATTTTGGTATGGCCAACCCCGAAGGTTACCGTAAAGCGCTAAGGCTGATGAAAATGGCCGAAAAGTTTAACAAACCGGTTATTACCTTAATTGACACCCCCGGGGCTTTCCCTGGCCTGGAGGCCGAAGAACGTGGACAAGGCGAAGCTATTGCACGTAACTTGCTGGAAATGTCGGTGTTAAAGGTGCCGGTTATTTGCGTTATTATTGGCGAAGGTGCATCAGGTGGTGCATTGGGCATTGGTATTGGCGATAAAGTAATGATGCTGGATAACTCATGGTATTCGGTAATATCACCTGAGAACTGCTCAACTATCCTGTTTAAAACCTGGGAACATAAAGAACGCGCTGCAGAAATGCTCAAGCTAACTTCGGCAGAGATGTTAAAGAATAAGCTGATAGACGGCGTGATAAAAGAACCCCTTGGCGGTGCCCATCAGGACCCGGTTGTCATGGCAGCTACCCTTAAAAAGCAATTGCTGAAAGACTTGAAAATTTTAGGCGAACGTAACATTGACGAACTGGTAGCAGAACGCATTGAAAAATTCTGCAATATGGGCGTAGTGCTTGAAGACTAAGCTTTTAACAAAAAAACATAAACGAAAAAAGCGGCTAATTAGCCGCTTTTTTCGTTTTATTGCAAGGTTTTATACCTCTATTTAGTGCTCTTGTTTCTATTACATAAACCTCTAAAAATCTCTAAATACCTCTAAATTTTCGCACTTGATATGTATTTAATTTTACTTTTTTTCTAATTCCGCAATTACAGCTTTTGCGGTGGTGTTGGATGGGTCTAATTCTAAAGAACGTTTGTAATTAAGAAGCGCTTTTGGCTTGTCGCCTTTACCGTAGTAAGCTTCGCCCAGGCTATCATAAACATTTCCTGATTTTGGGAAAAGTTTGGTGTTGTAGTCAAATATAGTAATGGCATCATCCACTCGTTTTTTGTTAAGCAGGTAGTAACCTATCTCATTTAGGGTTGATTCATTTTCAAAACCATATTCAGCAGCATGCTTAGCTTTTAGGTCATTGTAAAGTGATAGCAGTTGGTCGCCGCTTAAACTATCCAGTTGCGGTTGATAATTTGCTAAGATTGATTTTTTGGGTTGTTGAAAAGGTTTGCCATCCAATATCGCTTCTATGACACGGTTAAGATCATACAGGTTGTTCTGTTTGTTATTGGTCATCAGGATAATGGTAATGCCCGGTTTGGTATGGCCGGTTAGCAGCGCCTGGTAATTCAGGCTCGTACCGTCATGCTGATGATTAATGATCTTACCACCTTCCATATTACCGCCACCCAAACCACATTGCTTGTTTGGGCCAAAGGGCGTCAGTATTTCTAAAGTAGCTGCCGGACTAATCAGCTTAAAGTTTTCCAGCCCTTGTTCCCATTTATAAAAATCGGTTAGGGTGAGGGCGGTCCAGCCGGTGATAGGGTATATCAGTGCATCCTGTTTAAGTTTGTTGTTATACGCTTTCGCCATCAAAAGAGCCGAATCATCCGGATCAATAATGCCGGTAGTCATTTTAAGCGGCTTCAGCATCCTCTGCTCAACAAACTCCTTAAAGGAAATGCCCGAAACTTTTTCAATTATCCTGCGCTGTAAAAAAGTATTGTTGTTGTTATAGGCATAGTTGGTGCCGGGTTCAAAATTTAGCTTATCTAATGCTTGCAGGTCGGCCCAGTTATCGGCATCGCTTTTAACAGTTTGCCATTTAACATCGGGTAGTCCGCTGGTGTATTGCAGCAGGTTTTTTATACTGATCTGGTTTGCCCATGCAGGCAGTTGGGGGAAATATTTAGCCACCTTATCATCCAGGTTAAGTTTGCCTTCTTCTTTCAGCATTATTATAGCAACTGCATTAAATTCTTTGGCGATAGAACCAATATGAAAACGATACTGTTCTGTCAGCTTAACCTGTTTGGATGCATCGGCATAACCCAAAGCTGCCTGATAAATGATCTTGCCCTTATCGGCTACCAAAACGTTACCGTTGAATAAACCGAGGCGGTTGGTACGGTGCAGCATCGAATCAATAAGTACTGCTTTGCTTTGGCCGTATGATATATTGGTGATAGTAATGAGTGAAAACAGGAGTAGTGCTTTGCAGATATTTTTCATGGTGATGGGTTGTGGCTATTAGAGCACTTGAAAGGATGGATTGTTACGAAGAATTGAATGGCTGCCGAAAAATTGGTGCTTGTATGAACGCCGTCTGCGCCCGACTTAACCAAATATCATATTCGACTACAACAACAGGAGATTAGGCTACATCTGCTTATTTGTTGCTGCGGAACTTTGTTGAAACAAAAAAACAAAGAAATGAAAATCATAGTAACAGGTTCGGTAGGACACATCAGCCAACCACTTACAACAGCGTTAGTGCAAAAGGGACATGCGGTTACGGTTATCAGCAGCAAGCCCGAAAAACAAAAAGATATTGAGGCCTTAGGTGCTACCGCCGCCATTGGCTCATTGGAAGACGCAGACTTTCTTACAAACACCTTTACCGGCGCAGATGCCGTTTATGTAATGGTGCCGCCAAACAACTACTTTGATCCCAACCTTGACCTTTTAGCGTATTATCGCGGGCTTGGGCTCAACTATGCTGCAGCTATTGAACAATCTGGCGTAAAGCGTGTGGTTAACCTGAGCACCATTGGCGCCCATTTAGAAAAAGGCTCGGGGATCTTGCTTGGCGCTCACAATGTACAGAATATACTTAATGAATTGCCGTCAGATGTAGCCATTACGCATATGCGCCCTACTTCTTTCTACTACAATTTATACGGTTATGTGGCTATGATAAAAAGCGAGGGCTTTATTGCCGCCAATTACGGCGCGGATGATATTGTACCCTGGGTATCGCCCATAGATATTGCTGCTGCCATTGCAGAGGAACTCGAGACCCCGTTTGCAGGTAGAAAAATACGTTACGTGGCGAGTGAAGAACTTTCGGCCAGCGAAACTGCCCGGATCTTGGGTGAAGCCATAGGGAAGCCTGATTTGAAATGGATAATAATATCTGATGAGCAAATGTTAAATGGTTTAACAACAGCCGGAATGAACCCAGGCATAGCTGCCGGCCTGGTAGAAATGTACGCGGGGCTTCACAGCGGTTTGTTAGCGGAAGACTATTACCGCAACAGACCAGCGGTTATGGGAAAAGTAAAGGTGACAGATTTTGCAAAGGAATTTGCAGCGGCCTTTAAACAAAAGTAAGTATATTGTAATATGGCAAGCATCCAACCTCGTCGGTTTAAAACGATAAGCGAATTTCATCAGTTTAGGAATTTGCCTAAGCCAGAGCATCCGTTGATCAGCGTAATAAATTTAGAACACATCATGCATTTGGCCGAAGATGAAACAAGTTTAGTAAAGGATTTTTATTCCATCGCGTTGAAAAGGAATTTCAATGTCCGGATGAAATACGGTCAGCAGGAGTTTGATTTTAATGAAGGTGTAATGTTTTTTATGTCGCCCGGTCAAATTCTTAAAATTGAGGTAGAGAAGGATACAACAATACAGCAGTCGGGGTGGATGCTACTGATCCATCCCGATTTTCTTTGGAATACGCCTTTGGCAAAAAAAATAAGACAGTACGAGTATTTCGATTATTCTGTAAACGAAGCTTTGTTCCTGTCGGAGAAAGAAGAGGCCATGATAGTGGGCATTTTACAGAACATTGAACAGGAATATCATACCAATATTGATAAGTTTAGTCAAGACCTTATTGTGGCCCAGCTGGAAGTATTGCTTACTTATGCAGAACGGTTTTACCATAGGCAGTTTATAACCAGAAAAATAACCAACCATAATATCCTGAATCGTTTCGAGGATATCCTTACAGAATATTTTAACAGCGATACCTTATCAAAAAAAGGATTGCCAACTGTTCAATATATCGCGGAAGCATTAAATGTATCGCCCGGTTATTTAAGCGGGTTGCTTAAAACATTAACCGGCCAAAGTACCCAGCAACACATACATGATAACCTGATAGAGAGGGCAAAGCAAAAATTATCCACCACCGGTTTATCGGTAAGTGAAATCGCTTACGAGTTGGGTTTTGAACATCCGCAGTCCTTCAGCAAGTTATTTAAGACAAAAACCAATTTTTCGCCATTGGAGTTCAGGCAGTCGTTTAATTGACGAGAAATAAATAAGTGGTCATGCCGATGCATATCGGCATCTCTCTGGCAAAGTAAATACGTGCTTAGCAATGGATTATCTGTAAAGTGAATTACCGTTCTGATGGGATGCTGAAATAAATTCAGCATGACCTGGTTGTTTTAAGGAAATAAAATAGGCGGTCATGCCGATGTATATCGGCATCTCTCTGGCAAAGTAAAATACATGCTTGGCAATGAGTTTCTGTAAAGCGAATAACCGTCCTGAGGGATGCTGAAATAAATTCAGCATGACCTGGTTGTTTAGGGTGATACTTGCGCCGGACGAGGGGGCCGGAAGATTAAAAGCGGCGGGATGTGTGATTCCCCTCTTGAGAGGGGTGGAGGGGTGTGTCCTTTCTACGCGATTAACACACCCCCTGCAGCCGCACCATCAACGCTCCCCCTCTCAAGAGGGGAGTTTTATTAATAATATCAAAATAAAATAGGCGGTCATGCTGATGCATATCGGCATCTCTCTGGCAAAGTAAAATACATGCTTGTCTGTAAAGTTCGATAACCATTAAAATCCTGTAACGTTTTAATTTTCAAAACGTCTTTAATGCATGAATAGATTCTTACTCTTAATGGTATTTGTATTTCCTATTAATCAGGTTCTTGCACAGCCCAATCCAAATGACAGGGTTTTGAAGAATAAGAAAATCGATTCTTTGATGAATACTCTGTACGAAAGAGGACAATTTACAGGCGCAATCCTTATTACCGATCATGGTCATGTCCTCTATAAAAAAGCGTTTGGTATGGCTGACAGGGAACATCGGAAACCATATTCATTAAACACACCCGGTTATTTGCAATCCTTATCTAAACCAATCACTGCGATGGGCATTATGATTCTGAAAGAAAGGGGCAAGCTCCGCTATGAGCAATCCATACGAAATTACCTGCCTGATTTGCCATCCTGCATGCAAGCGGTAACTATTCGGAACCTTTTACAGCACACAGGCGGATTGGAAGGATTTGAAGACTTTCCGGATATGACCGAACAGGATGTTTTTAAAATAATGCAAAAACAAACCGTTTTAAAATTCGAGCCCGGCAGCAAGTTTGAATACAGTAATGCCGGTTATACTTTATTGGGTATGATTATTCAAAAGATCTCAGGCCAGTCTTTGAATGGGTTTTTAACTCAAAATATCTTTTCTCCTTTGGGTATGCACAATACAGCAGTGACAGAATTGCAGCATCGCATCAAAGTTCGAGCCATCGGATATGACCTTTTTGGGAGCAAAAACGACGCTGATTCATTTGAGGGTGGCTGTGCTTCTATAATATCCACTGTAGGTGACATAGCAAAATTTGACGAATCTCTATATACGTATAAACTGGTTTCAAAACAAACCCAGGAGGAAGCATTTGCGCCGTCAATCCCGCAAAAAGATGATATATATGGTGACCGGAGTTACGGCTTCGGCTGGTGGGTTAGCACCCATAACGGCAAAAGAAATATCTTTCATAACGGCTCTTCCTATGGTTTTAAGGCATACGATGAGATTCTAATGGGCGAGCACATAAATATTATACATATAAGTAATCTGCGACACTCTGTTATGTTTAGTATGCGTACTGCAATAATCAATATACTGAATGGAAAGCCATATGATCTGCCTCCAAGAGGTATTGGGCCGTGGATTTATACACAAACCAAAGCTCAGGGCATAGATTCTGCTATAACGCTTTATAACCGAATAAAAATGTCGTCAAATAAAAATGATTTTAATTATGCCGAATCGGAATTGAACACACTCGGCTACTACTTACTGAGATCTGGACATGAGCAGGATGCGATTAAAATATTTAGTTTGAACACTATCACCTACCCGGGATCGTTCAATGCATATGACAGCCTGGGTGAAGCCTATTTGAAAATAGGAGATAAAGCGCAAGGTTTAGCGAACTACAAGAGATCATTGGAGTTAAATCCTAACAATGAAGATTTAAAAAGACGAATTGCAGCTGTAAAGTAAGCAAGCTTAACCCGTCAGAAATACATTATGGTCACCGCAATATCTTAACGAACTATCTTTAAAATTGCTTCCGAAATGGTTAAGCTGAAAGCTTTAACACATTTTAGGTCGAAGTTTGTAAACTTCGACCAGGGGAAGATAAAAAGAAGCGACGGGTTGTGCGATTCCCTCCCAACGGGAGGGTGCAGGGAGGGGTTTATGAGATAGGTATTGGCGCAAATAACCCCTACCCGCCATTTCACAGGCAGCCGCACCCTTCCCCAAGGAAGGAGTTTGGGCATAAAAGAAATAAAGTAGGCGGTCATGACGATGTATATCGGCATCTCTCTGGCAAAGTAAAATACATGCTTAGCAATGGATTATCTGTAAAGCGAATAACCGTCCTGAGGGATGCTGAAATAAATTCAGCATGACCTGGTTGTTTTAAGAAAATACTTCGCCCTGGTTGTTGTTGTCACCAACAAAGACAAAAAACGGCGGGATGTGCGATTCCCCTCTTGAGAGGGGTGGAGGGGTGTGTCCTTTCTACGCGGTTAACACACCCCTGCAGCCGCACCATCAACGCTCCCCCTCTCAAGAGGGGGATTTTGTTAGCAATATCAATCTTCCGAACACCTGTGGTACTGACAAAGGAAACATAACCTCCATAAATAATAAAAGCGGCTCATGGCCGCTTTTATTCAAAATGTCAAATTCAATTTATTGATTAGGCATCGGCAGGCCTGCAAACTTACTTCCGTAATCTTTTAACTGGGCGCTTAGCTTATTGTTTAGCTGTGTTTGGTTATAGTCTTTAGTAAGGGTAACCATATTATTTAGTAACCACATACCCAGTTGCACATCGCGAGGGTTTACCTGGTCGGCACCTTTTTGTAACAGGGCGTAGTTATAATTTAACTGATCTGTTATGTAGCCGTTAACACTATTAATTATTCCTGTCCCTACAGCAACATCATTGGCATGGAAAGCACTTTCGGCCAGATAGTATTTTTTGATGGCCAGGTCGGCAGTCATTATTGCATCCGGCATGTTGTCTACATATTTCTTTATCGCTTTTTTGGCCAGTTCAGGTTTACCTTCTTTTATCAGGTTATCAGCAAGGGTAGTGTACATACGGGTCATCAGCGGATAAAACAAAGTCAGCGATTCATGATCAAGATTTTTAGCGGTTTTAAAATTGCCGAATTTAAACTTGTTCATCATGTTATTATACATGATACCGGTATTGCTGCTTTCAAGCGTTTGCATGGTAGTATCAGGCGCAAAAGGCATTAAGCGGAAAGCAAAACCTTCGTTATACATATATTTTTCCATGCCCAACATATTATCGGTACCGGCGGTAACGGTAAAGTATATGGGGCGTTTCCAGTTATTATGCGCTATGATATCCATAATGGCCAGGTTATCTTTAGTCACATAGTTGCCTGCGTAGGTAAAGTCCATTTCAGGTATAATACGGCTGCGCTCATTTGCGGGCACAACACCGTTCTTAATTACCTCATCGGCATTAACAGTAAGCTTAAAGTGTTTAGTAGGCAGATAATTTGCGGCTTCAACACCTTCATATAACTGCGCTTTCATTTGCGGATCATCAGATGTAATAAAATCAAAAACCTCCTTCAGTTCGGTAGGGCCGGCTACCTTACTATCGTTATAGTAAATAACATCACGAACCCCTGTCTTAAACTTATCGTTAGGCATGGTGATAGGCAACGGATCAGAATCATTCATTTTTTGCTTCATCTGGCGGATGTACCAATCAGTACCCAGCAAACTCAGGTTTACTATCCGCACATCCGGCCGAACGCCCTCAACCTCCTGAATGTACCAAAGCGGGTAGGTATCATTATCGGCAAAGCAAAAAAGTATCGCATTTGGCGCGCAGGAGTTAAGGTAGTTGTATGCCATATCATGCGGCGTCATTTTGGTAGAGCGGTCATGGTCGTTCCATTCCTGGCTGGCCATTAATACCGGTGCTGCTAACAAACAAACCGCGGTAGCTATCATGGCACCGGTTTTTGCATTCAGCTTTTTGCTGATGAATTCGGCTATCATTAATACACCTAAGCCAATCCATATAGCAAAGGCATAGAACGAGCCCGCGTAAGCATAATCACGCTCACGTGGCTGTAGAGGGTCCTGGTTAAGGTAAAGCACAATGGCTAAACCGGTGAAAAAGAACAGCACGGTTACCACGCCCGCATCGCGCTGGTCGCGTTTAAAGTGATATACCAATCCCAGCAGCCCAATAATCAGCGGAAGGAAATAAAGCCTGTTGTAGGCATTGCTTTCGGTTACTGATTTTGGCAGTTCTTTTTTAAAGTTTAATCCGCTTGTCCAATTGCCATCAATACTTGCATTGCTGGTTTGCCCGTCCATTTCATTGGTACGGCCCACAAAGTTCCATAAGAAATAGCGGGTGTACATTTGGTTAATTTGCCAGCTGGCAAAAAAGCCCAGGTTGGTAGCCATGGTAGGGTGTTCTTCGGGGCCAAGTTGCGACCACTCCCTGTAAAACTGCGGGTGGTTTGGCTTTTGGCTAAACATACGCGGGAACAGGGTGTTGCGGTCATAAATTGTATTCAGCTTTTTACCTGCTACTTCATATTTTTTTTCGCCGCGGCGATAGATGTTAGGGCCATCGGTTTGCTCAATCGCTTTTGAATCGAAATACTCACCATACATTAATGGGGTATCGCCATACTGGTCGCGGTTTAAATAGCTGTTCAGGGCGAAGGCATCCTGCGGGTCGCTGTTATTTAGGTTGGTACCGGCCTTAGCGCGGATAACTATCATCACAAAGGAACTGTAACCAAACAATATAAACACCGCGCAAATTAAAACGCGGTTAAGTGCAGCACGTTTCTCGCGCACTTTTAAAACATATTCTGATAAGGCCAATACCGCAACGGCGGCTACAAAGCCAATGAAACCTGCACTAATGGACAATAATAACACGAAGCAGGCAATTGTAATGACTAATACCGCGGTTGATGGTTTAATGGTATAATAAATACCGGCCACCAGCGCGCCAATAACCAGTACAAAAAATACAATGGCCCCGCTGCCAAAGCCCATCCCCAGGGAGTTCACAAAAAGCAGATCAGAAAAGGCCGCGCCTTTAACCGTGAACTGAATAACGCCCCACAAGATTATAGCTACCGTAATTACACCTAATATAAACGACCAGATGGTGCCCTTTGTGGTAACATTGCTTGCCCGCCTAAAATAAATAACCAGCGCTATTGCAGGTATAACCAGTAAGTTAAGCAGGTGGATACCTATAGAAAGGCCCATTACATAGGCAATAAAAACAATCCATTTATCGGCACGGGGCTCATCTGCATGGGCATCCCATTTTAAAATGGCCCAAAAAACTATAGCCGTGCATAATGATGATAAGGCGTAAACTTCAGACTCGACCGCCGAGAACCAGAAGGTATCAGAAAAGGCGTAAGCCAGTGAACCCACCAGTCCCGATCCTATAATTAATATCAGGTTAGTGCTTGTAATTTCTTCGTTAGCTTTTATCAGTAATTTTTTAGCCAGCGCGGTGATGGTCCAAAATAAAAACATGATGGTTGCACCACTTGCCAGTGCCGACGACATATTGGTATAGTAGGCCACCTTATTATTATTGCCAAATGAGAGCAGGGAAAA
The DNA here is from genome assembly GCF_041660805.1 of Mucilaginibacter sp. Lineage (GTDB taxonomy): Bacteria > Bacteroidota > Bacteroidia > Sphingobacteriales > Sphingobacteriaceae > Mucilaginibacter. Next base: position 31,274 of record NZ_JBAZVP010000031.1, read on the forward strand.
TACCTTACCTATCATGGTGAACAATGGCGCGCCCGGCTGGTGTGCTACCTGTAACCGGTAGATACAAGCAATAAATTCGCCGCAATCCCAAAAACTGGTGGATGGTTCAAGGGTTAAAATGTAGCAGATAGACGCTAAAATAAATGTGGCCCAGCCAAAAATGTTGTTGGTTTTATTGAAGTTCATATGTCGGATTACAGTATTGCAAAGGTTTTTATAAGCCGAAATTAGTAAAAGAATTATGATGTTGAGGCTAAAAACGTTAATCCTTAACACTTTTTAACGTATAGCAGCTTGATGATTAGCGGTTTAAAAGACTTTTTTAAATTTTGCTTTTGAGTATTGAAATTTCGTCTTATATTTGCATTCCTTTTTGGGATGGATAACATACCATAGGAGATTGCCTGATAGTATAATGGTAGTACGACGGTTTTTGGTACCGTTTGTCTAGGTTCGAATCCTGGTCGGGCAACATAGAATATTTCGGATTTCGAATTTTCTGTTTCGGATTAAGATCTGATAGAAAAGTTGAAATCCGAATTGCTTTTATACGGGGTTGGTTGATACTAAAGGGATAGGGAGATAGAGAATTTATTTCGAAATTGAACATCCGAAATTCGAAATCCAAAAAAAGATGCCTTTACAGTTTAATACAGTTAAGCTATTTGCAGGTTCCGGTTCAGTGGAACTATCAAAAAATATCGCTGCATCTTACGGCCAGGAACTTGGCGATGTAGTTGTATCGCGTTTCAGCGACGGCGAATTTCAGCCCCATTTTAACGAGTCTATCCGTGGTTGCGATGTGTTTTTAATACAGAGCACACACCAGCCTACTGATAACCTGATGGAACTGCTAATGATGATAGACGCGGCCCGCCGTGCATCTGCCCATTATATTATAGCAGTTATACCTTACTTCGGTTTGGCCCGTCAGGACAGGAAAGATAAGCCACGTGTTGCCATTGGCTCAAAACTGGTAGCAAATTTACTGGTAGCAGCAGGTATAAACCGTATCATGACGATGGACCTGCACGCTGCGCAGATCCAGGCATTTTTTGATGTACCGGTAGATCACCTGGATGCATCAATTATTTTTGTGCCTTATATAAAAAGCCTTGGGTTGGGTAAAATAACCATTGCATCGCCGGATATGGGCGGCTCATACAGAGCCCGTGGTTTTGCAAAGTTCTTTAATGCCGAAGTGGTAATTTGCGATAAACGCCGCAAGCGCGCAAATGAAATTGAAAGCATGACCCTTATAGGAGACGTTACCGACCAGGACATTGTACTGATTGATGATATTTGCGATACAGCAGGTACGCTTGCAAAAGCGGCCGGCTTAATTATGGAGCGTGGCGCGCGCAGTGTACGTGCGGTTTGTACGCATCCGGTTTTATCTGGTAAGGCTTATGAAACTATCGAAAATTCGGCATTGTCTGAACTGATAGTTACTGATACCATCCCTTTAAAACAAACAAGCCCTAAAATAAGGGTACTATCAACTGCCGAGCTTTTTGCAAAAGCAATAAGCAACGTAAACGAACATGGCTCAATAAGCCAGCTGTTTAGGGTAGATTAAAAGCCTCACCTAAATCCTCTCCAAAGGAGAGGACTTTAAAAGGCTAATGAAAAGCCTCACCTAAATCCTCTCCAAAGGAGAGGACTTGAAAAGGGCTAATGAAAAGCCTCACCTAAATCCTCTCCAAAGGAGAGGACTTTAAAAGGCTAATGAAATGAATAAATAGCTTATCTAAGCCCCTCTCTTTTGGAGAGGGGTTGGGGTGAGGCTTAAAAATATCCATACCATGTTGGTATGGCTTTGAATAATAAATACAAATAATGAAATCAATTGCTATTAGCGGTTCTCCAAGAGAGAACGTAGGGAAAAGAGACGCTAAAGAACTGCGTTACCAGGGCTTAGTGCCTGCAGTACTTTACGGTGGGCCAACTCAAACCCACTTTTCAGTGTCCGCAGCTGATTTGAGATCCGTAGTTTATACGCCGGATGTTCATTTCATCGACCTTGAAGTATCTGGTGTTAAATCACAAGCTATCATTAAAGATATGCAGTTCCACCCATTAACGGAGCAGCTTATCCACATCGACTTTTTATTGTTAGATGAAAAGAAACCGATCACTATTGAGATCCCTGTAAAATTAACCGGTACTTCTCCGGGTGTTAAAGTGGGTGGTAAATTAGTGCAGAAATTACGTAAACTGCGTATCAAAGCTTTACCTAAAGATCATTTAGATAACATTGAAGTAAGCATCAGCGAGCTTGAAGTTGGTAAATCAGTACGTGTAGGCGATATTAAGTTAACAAACCAAACTATCACCAACGCGGCAGAAGATACAGTTGTATCTGTAACTACTTCACGTGCATTACGCCAGGCTGAACAAGAAGCAGGCAAAAAATAAACCCCCTAACCCCCTGAAGGGGGAATAAGGTATTTAGACAGCGATAGGATTTCCTATCGCTGTTTTTGTTTAAGAAGAATAAGCCGGCGATGGGTTTTAAACCCATCGCTATTTTTGTATAATTGCGGTTCTAAAAAAGTTCCCACTTTAGGGGGCGGAGGGGGTATGAAATATTTAATTGTTGGTTTAGGTAATATAGGGCCCGAGTATGCTGATACCCGGCACAACATAGGCTTTATGGTGCTTGATGAGTTTGCAAAGCAGGAGGGCGTAAAGTTTTACAGCATGCGCCATGCTTATTACACCGAGATAGCTTACAAAAGCAGGGTGCTGCACCTTATTAAACCAACCACTTACATGAACCTTAGCGGCAAAGCCCTCAACCATTGGATGAAGGAATTAAAGATCCCGGTAGAAAATGTATTGGTGATTGTAGATGATATTGCTTTGCCACTTGGCACGTTGCGACTTAAACCCAAAGGCAGCGCCGCCGGCCATAATGGCTTAAAACATATTGAGGCTACTTTAGGGAATAATGAATATGCCCGCCTGCGTTTTGGTGTAAGTGATAATTACCCCAAGGGCCGCCAGGTGGATTATGTTTTAAGTGGATTTGACGACGACGAAAAACCCGAGCTCCCCGCACTGATAGACCGATCTATTGAAATGATAAAAAGCTTTGCCACCATTGGCACAGAGCTTACCATGACCAAATTCAATAAGTAATATATTTGTTACCTAAGTAATTAGTTAAAAAGCGTTAAAAAATATTTTTTAGTGCAACGATACTGTAGCTTTGAGTGTCTTATCACCTAAAGCATCTACATGAAAACACTTTTACTGGCAGCGATTGGCTGTTTTTTTTATGCGATAACATTTGCCCAGGGCCCACAGCAAACTATTATTGTTAAGGGCGTTGTGATAGATTCGACAGTAAATAAACCCCTTGGCTATGCAACCATAGCTATAACAGACCCAGCCACCAATGCACCGGTTAAAAGCATGCTCACCAAAGATGACGGTACTTTTGAAATGGGTAAACTCCCGGCAAAAGCATACAAGCTGTCGTTGGTGTATGTTGGTTATAAAACAAAAACTTTTAATATAAGCGGGAGTAAAGCTGTGGATGATGTTGGCAGGATAGTATTGTCGCCAACAAGTAACCAGTTAAAAGAGGTTTCAGTTGTGGGTGCCCGCCCGCTCATGAAACAGGAAGTTGACCGGATCAGTTATGATGTACTGGCCGACCCTGAAAGTAAATCTGTTACCGCGCTGGATATGATCCGTAAAGTGCCCTTACTGTCAGTTGATGGGAACGATAATATAAAACTTCGCGGAAGCGGTAATTATAAAATATTACTGAACGGTAAAGAGTCGGCATTGATGGCCCGCAACCCGTCGGATATATTAAAGGCCATGCCGGGGACCAACATTGTTAAAATAGAGGTAATAACCACGCCGCCTGCCAAGTATGATGCAGAAGGTTTGGCGGGTATCATCAATATCATCACCGTAAAAAAAGCCGATCAGGGTTATAATGGATCGGTGAATGCCAATTACAATTCGGTATTTGGTTACCGCTCAAATGTAAACTTTACTGTAAAACAGGGCAAGGTTGGCGTAAACGGTTTTACGGGTATTGGCAACAGGCCAGAGCGTTCTTCGCCATTTGCAAACGAAACACAGTTTTTTAAACAACCATCAAGCATTTCTCAAAGTGGCGAAAGGTTTAACGGGGGCAACAACCGCTATGTAAGTACCGAGTTAAGCTTTGAGGCCGATACTCTTAATTTACTAACGGGTTCTTTTAACTATTATAATAACTCAAATACACAGGGGAATAACCAGTTTACAATGCAGCGGGATGCAGGCGTTGAAACCAGTTATACCACTACAAACAATGGCACCGGCGAATATCACGGGGCCGATTTTGCCTTGAACTATCAGCACGGTTTCAAAAGAAATAAAAACCAATTGTTAACAGCCTCTTACAAATACAGTAATAATGGCAATAGCACGTTAAATGATATTAGCCCCGGTAATACTACAGATTACCGCCAGTTTAACGAAGCCGGTTCAAAAGAGCATACCACTCAACTGGATTATGTGCACCCGTTAAAAAATATGACCATTGAAGCAGGGGGTAAGCTGATAGACAGGAACAGTTACAGCAATTTCCACAATGATGTTTTAGATGCTACCAGTGGCCAGTACATTCCGGATGCAACACAAACAAACAATTTTGAATACAGGCAGGATGTTTACAGCGCATACAACTCTTATTTATTAAAGCTTACCAAGTGGACGTTTAAAACCGGCGCCCGTTTTGAGCGTACCAGTATCGCGGCAGATTTTTCATCAACAAACACCAAACTTGATCAGGGCTTTAATAACGTAGTGCCATCCGTATCTATACAGCGCACCCTTAAAAACAGTTCGTTAACTTTTGGTTTTACCCAGCGTATTCAGCGCCCGGGCATTTATCAGCTTAACCCTTTTATAAATACATCTAATCCGCTGTATATTACTGTAGGTAACCCCGCCCTGCGCCCGGCGGTAAACAATAATTTTGAACTGAGCTACGGTAACTTCACTAAAGGATCGTTTAACCTCAGCAGCAGTTATTCATTTGCTAACAATACCATTCAGAACCTGGCAAGCGTAAATGGCAATGTTACCACAACAACATTTGCCAATGTGGGTAAAAACAAAAACCTGGCTTTAGATCTAAACATGAACATGCCAATTACCCCTAAACTAAACGTAAATGTAAATGCCGAGATAATGCAGGTTTGGCTAAAAGGTACTTACAACGGCGAATACTTTACCAACAGCGGGCAGCAGGGCCACGTGTTTACTAACAGCAGCTACAAGTTTGATGATGGTTACCGCGTTGGCATGAACCTGGGTTTTGATAGCCGTTATGTTTTACTGCAGGGTACAGACAATTATTATATAGGTTATGGCGCCAACGTATCAAAAGAGCTGTTTAACAAAAAGGCCACCTTATCCTTATATGTAAATGGCCCGTTCAGCAAGTTTATAAAGCTTGATTTTTATACCAAAACAGCAGATTTTAGTACCACCAATTACAGTTACCAGTTTTACCGTACCATTGGCCTGGGCTTTAATTATAAGTTTGGCAAGCTTAACAGCACAATTAAAAAGAATGAGCGTGGAATTAATAATGATGATACCAGCGGAGGTAGCAGAAATTAATTAATTTGCGGGCATGAAAGTTTATGGCATTACTAACTGCAATACAGTTAAAAAAGCGCTTGATTGGTTAAAGACAAACAATGTGGCTTACGAGTTTCAGGATTTTAAAAAACTGGGTGTAAGCACCGGTAAGCTGAACGAATGGGATGCAAAGGCGGGTTACGAAAAATTCATGAATAAACAGGGCCTTACCTGGAAACAGCTTGACCCTGCCGTTAAAGAAAGCATTAAAACTAAGGATGATGCCCTGCAATTGCTGCAGCAAAAAACCAGCATGATCAAACGCCCCGTTATTGAGGATGGCGACTTCCTGTTTTTTGGTTTTGATGAAGCTGTATATGCAGATCACTTTAAAAAGTAATCTCCCTTGCGCTTAGCGTTTTATTTATAAACTCCTTAAACGTATGATTAACTTGATCATTGGTACAAAAACTTATTGTATTGGTACTCACTTTTTCCAAATTTATTTGCCAACTCTTTAAAACGATTGTTTTTCTTGTCGCTACCGAACATACAAAAAACACTTTTAACGCTCTTGTTTTCTAATGCTGGTAAGAGATTCTCCGGCTCTTGATTTTGGGCCATCGTATAAATAAATTCTGTTAATGCAGAAGCAGTTCTCAAAACATCTAACCTTTTCAATCCTTTTAAATTGTCGAGTGTAATACGTTTAAGTTTATTTAATTTATTAAAACCGGGAAGCTCTTCAACATTTGGGAGCGATTGAATAAACAAGCTTTGCAACGCTATTAGATCAGAAATGAATGATATATCAGACAATTCTCTTACTTGCCAAAGTTCCAGATATTTTAAGTTCTGAAGAGATTTTAACGCGTTAAAATCTCTAATTCCCCCTAATTTTACATCTACCGACCATAGCTGATTTAATCCGCTTAGAAAGTTTAGGTTAGGAGTTGAAATAGATCTTAACGTGATTTTTTTCAATTTCTTCAAGGTATTGACAGCATCTATGCCTTTTGACTGTGCTTCGAGATATAACTCTTCGAGATGAACAAATCGCGCGATTGCATCAATCTTCGGTTTTTTTGATCGCGTTTGTTGTAAATAGAGTTCTTTCAAACCAGGATTGATTTCATATAAAAAATCGAAATTATCTAATTCAAATATCCCAACCCCAAGGGTTTCAAGGTTCTTAAGCTCTGTTACGACTTCAATTTCCTTCGCATTCCTCAAGCAATCAGCAGAAACTTTTCTCAATGATGGCATTCGTCGGAGAAAACTTAAGTTACACTCTTCCATATAATGGCCATAAATTCTTAAGGTAATATCCGGTCGTTGAGAAAAAACCACCTCTTCTAAAGAATCGATTTCCTTTTCAGTAAGCGGTGATGAGAACTGAATTGAAGAAATAATAGAATCATTTATCAATGGTCTTAAATCATCTTTTTTAAAGCCTTTGGAAACTTCATATTGTCCAATGGTCTTGTTAACAGCATGTATAGCCATATTTGAAGAGTAACAGTTTAGGTAATAGTCATTTACTCAACAAATATAACTATTATCATAATCAAGCTTCAATAACAGAAGCCTCTTACGTAATCATTAGTTTCTTAATAAACAGCTACGTCCGCTGCGCTACCTTCGCTGCCCTTTACACAACCCGCCTGAAACTGCTGCGGTGTTTAAGCGTTAAGATGAGATTGGCCTAAGCTGCATATTTCGCGAGAACCAGTAGGGTTTTAATCGCTTATCTTTCAAAACAAATTCATCCTACAGGTTAATTTAAGCATTACAATAAGGTAACAAAACGTTTACCCTTTCTGTACAATAATATTTTACAGTATACTTGCTTAAACAATTATCAAAAGATGAAATTTAAACTGATTGCCAGCTTTTCACTGGCTATACTAAGTATTAGCAGTGTTAGTCAGGCACAGCAAACGCCCCCCGCAACCGCTCCTGTATCAAACTATAATTATCATGACGCTTTCGCGCCTTTATTTTACACCAAAAATGGTTCGGAGTTTCGTGCGGCAGATGGGCAGCAAGGCCCTAAATACTGGCAAAACCGTGCCGATTATCAATTGGCAGCAAAACTGGATGACCAAACTAATGAAGTTACCGGTACCGAGGTTTTAACTTATACCAATAATAGCCCGCAGCGTTTAAGCTTTTTGTGGATGCAGGTAGATCAGAACCTTTTTAAGGCTGATTCAAGAGGTACAGCTATTATCCCCCCAAGCGGCAGCCGTAATGGTGGCCGCGGTTTAATGCCCGATGGTGGTTATAAAATTAAATCGGTAAAAATGCTGGGCGCTAAAGGCAAACCGGCTGTCGCATTGAAATTTCTGATCAACGATACCCGCATGCAGATATTTTTGCCGCAGGCTGTTACCCCAAATGGCGGCCAAATAAAACTGAACATAGAGTACTCTTATATCGTTCCTGAATATGGATCTGACCGTACCGGCATCCAAAACACTAAAAATGGTAAAATATATACCGTTGCACAGTGGTACCCGCGTATGTATGTGTATGATGATATAATGGGATGGAACGCGTTGCCTTACACCGGGCCGAGTGAGTTTTACCTGGAGTATGGCGATTTTGACCTGAGCATTACCGCACCTGCCAACCATATTGTGGTAGCAAGCGGCGAATTGCTGAACCCGCAGGAAGTATACACACCAGAGCAGGTTAAACGCTGGGCACAGGCTGCAAAAAGCGAGAGCACAGTAATTATCCGTTCTGCCGATGAGGTAACTAACCCGGCATCGCGTCCCGCGGGTAAAAAAGAACTTACCTGGAAATTTAAGATCAAAAACGCGCGTGATGCTTCATGGGCATCATCGGCATCGTTTATTGTTGATGCCGCCAAAATGGATCTGCCAAGCGGTAAAAAATCAATAGCTATATCGGCCTACCCGGTAGAAAGCAATGGCAATGATGCATGGGGAAGATCAACAGAGTACGTTAAAAAATCTATCGAATACAATTCACAAAAATGGTTTGAGTACCCTTACCCTGCAGCTACTGCAGTTGCCGGTATAGTAGGCGGTATGGAGTATCCGGGTATTGTGTTTTGCGGCTCAAGAGCAAAGACCCGTTCACTTTGGAGTGTTAACGACCACGAATTTGGCCATACCTGGTTCCCTATGATAGTAGGATCAAACGAGCGCTTATACGGCTGGATGGATGAAGGCTTTAACACCTTTATTAACACCTTAAGCACTGCCGACTTTAATAAAGGCGAGTATGCACCTAAAAATCCGGTTGATATGCAGAAGGTAGGCGGCTCCTTAACAAGGCCAGCCCTTGAACCGGTGTTAAGCAACCCCGACAATTTGAAGGAAGCCAACAACGGCACTCTGCTATATTTTAAACCAGGCACAGGCTTAAAATTATTGCGCGAGCAGATCTTAGGCCCTGAACGTTTTGATTTTGCATTTAAAACCTATATAGCCCGCTGGGCATTTAAGCACCCAACCCCTGATGACTTCTTCCGTACCATGGAAAATGCTTCGGGAGAGAGCCTGCAATGGTTCTGGAGGGGCTGGTTTGTAAACAACTGGCGTTTAGATGTTGCCGTAAACGATGTTAAATATATAAACAACGATGCATCTAAAGGAGCTTTGATCACCATTACTAATATGGAGAAAATGGCCATGCCGGTGATCCTCGAAGTAAAAACCGTTAGCGGTAAAGTGGAGCGCCTGAAACTGCCTGTCGAAATTTGGGAACGCAACAACAGCTTTGTTGTAAAATACCCATCAACAGAAGAGATAGAGTCGGTTACTTATGACCCTGATAAATCATTGCCGGATTTTAACCCGGATAACAATGTCTGGAAAAAGCAACAATAATATTAAAACCCGGCTTAAGCCGGGTTTTTTGTTGGTTTAAATGTTAAATTACCAAACTATCTTACCACAAAGAGGTTTACTCATAATATAGATCACCAGCCATGTCAAAGATACTTTCCGTTATAGTGATATTGTTATTTACCGCAACGTTTGCCCATTCGCAGGATCTGTTAAGAGGCACCGTTTATGAAGATGGCACCAATACACGGTTAACTAACGTTTTCATCCGCGATAACAATAATAAGCAGGTAACCATAACAGATAAGGATGGTAATTTCAGCATTAAGGCTGTAACCGGGCATTTGCTGGTATTTAATTCGCCCGGCTATTTGCCAGATACCCTGTACCTGATTAATCTATTGCCTAAAAGGGTAAATATGGTAGCCAAAACCATTAACCTTAGCCAGGTAAATATTACCGCTACCCGCGAGGCATTTAACCCACAGGCCGAGTATCCCGAGGTGTATGAAAAAAGCAAGGTGCATGCATTTTCCCCATCAACATGGTTCAGTAAAGAAGGTAAGGACGCCCGCAGGTTAAAACGCTATTTTAAGATGGAGGCAGAAGAACGGCATATTGATGCGGTGTTTAGTCCGGTTTACGTAGGCAGCATTGTACCGCTAAAGGGGCAGGACCTGATGAACTTTATATCGCTTTACCGCCCAACCTATGCATTTTTGAGAAGTAACAATTCTGAATCAATAGTAGCTTATATTAACGATAGTTATAAAAAGTTTATGGCTTTGCCGCCTGAGAAACGCTCGTTACCGGCCCTAAAAACGCAGTAAGGCGACTTTATATCCCCTCAATAGGTATGAGTAAAATAGCAGGGTTGAAACAGGTAAATAAATATTAAAATATTGTGTTTCAGATTTTAAAAGATTTTCCTACCTTTGACGTCCCTGAAAGGAGGTATTTGGGATATGATCATAATTAACGTAAAAGACGGCGAATCATTAGATAAAGCATTAAAACGCTTTAAAAAGAAATTCGAGAAAACAGGAGTATTAAGAGAGCTACGCAGTCGCCAGGCTTTTGAAAAGAAATCTATTACTCGCAGGCACGAAATTAAACACGCCATCTACAAACAGAACATGAACGCCGAGACTGTTTAATTTCTTTTTGATAAAGAATTTTTACAATTTCTCGTCACTATAAAAAAAACTATTTGTACATTCATATTCTTGGATGTTCAAATAGTTTTTATGTTTTTAGGCAGGTTTATACAGTATATAAAATTCGAGAAGAGGTACTCGCACCACACTGTATCAGCATACCAGTCAGATCTGGATCAGTTCCTGCTCTTTCTAAATCCACCCCATACCGAAGCATCCGTATCGCACCCATCACACATCACACATCACGATATCCGTAACTGGATGGTTCATTTAATGGACGGGGGTATATCGCCGCGTTCTGTTAACCGTAAGGTGGCCACGCTGCGCAAATATTTTAAATTTTTACTGCAGGAGGGAGATATAACCGTTAACCCAACATCGCGCATCAGCGCATCAAAAGTTGCTAAGAACCTACCCGTTGTTGTTGATGGCGATAAACTTACCGGCATGCTTGATGGCAAACTGGATGGATTGGAGAAAATTTTCACAGATGATTTTCAGGGCACCCGCGATAAACTCATCATTGAGATGCTGTTTGGCACCGGTATGCGCCTTGCCGAACTTACCGGTGTAAAAGAAACCGATATTAATTTTTACGAAAATACCATTAAAGTTTTAGGTAAACGCAACAAACAGAGGATAATACCTCTGAATACCGAGCTGGTGTTGCTTCTAAAGCAGTATATGGAGTTAAAGAAAAGTGAAAAATTTCATAACAATTCCTTAACTTTTTTCGTTACAAATAAAGGAACCAATATTTACCCGAAGCTTATATATAATACTGTGCAGCGATACCTTTCTAACATATCTACCCAAAGTAAAAAGAGCCCTCACGTGCTGAGGCATACGTTTGCTACAAGTTTATTAAATAAAGGCGCAGATTTAAATGCGATTAAGGAACTGCTTGGCCACGCTAACCTCAGCGCCACGCAAATTTACACGCACAATTCCGTTGAACGATTAAAGTCTATTTATAAACAAGCCCATCCAAAGGCATAAAAAGGAGGAAAAATGAAAATTACAGTGCAATCTATCCATTTTACAGCAGACAGAAAATTGCTGGACTTTATCCAAAAGAAGGTTGATAAGCTGGAGACATTTTATGACCACATTATTAGTGGCGAGGTTTACCTGAAATTGGAGAATGTAGAGGACGAGGCTAATAAAATATCGGAGATTAAACTGTTGCTGCCCGGTAACCGGATATTCGCAAAAGAGAAGTGCAAGACCTTTGAAGAGGCGACAGACCTGGTGGTAGAGAGCTTGAGAAAACAAATAGAGAAACATAAAACCAAGAAAACGATTGCCGCCGAAGCTGCTAAAAAAGCCGTTTTGGTATCACAAGAAGAAGATTTCTAAGTACATACATGAGGGTTAAATAGAGCCCAAATCGGCAGGTTTAAAGCCTGCCGATTTTTTTTGCAAAAATATTTTGTACAGCTTTAAATTTTTGTAGATTTGCAATCCCTTTCAGAGAGGTGTTAATCACCGCTCGCATATTGAAAGGATGGTTCTTTAAAATAAAAAATAATAGTGCGATATTAATTTGCCGCCAATTTCCTGAGATACTACTAAATGAGTAACGAAGGATTGGTAACAATTAAAGCCTCCTTAGCTCAGCTGGTAGAGCGACTGACTTGTAATCAGTAGGTCATTGGTTCGATCCCGATAGGAGGCTCTGTTAATTTTAGCATAATGGTTTGAGTTTACGATGCTCCAGTTGTAAGCTCGTTATGATCAAAGTGCTAAAATCAACAATGGGGGGATACCAGAGCGGTCAAATGGGGCGGACTGTAAATCCGCTGCTTCGGCTACGAAGGTTCGAATCCTTCTCCCCCCACAATTGTGAATGAGTGGATTAGTGAATGAGTGAGTTTTGAGAAATCAAATCGCATATTCACTAATTCGCTCATTCACTAATTATTTTGCGGAAGTAGCTCAGTTGGTAGAGCGATAGCCTTCCAAGCTATAGGTCGCGAGTTCGAACCTCGTCTTCCGCTCTGTTTAAAAGATGGACAGTACGCGGTTCGCAGCAAGCAGGTAACTGCAAACTGTAAACTGACTAAAAGCCGACGTAGCTCAGGGGTAGAGCACTTCCTTGGTAAGGAAGAGGTCATGGGTTCAAATCCCATTGTTGGCTCATTATATGATAATAATAGTATAATACGTTTTATAAAAATAAATTAACCTACAAACAAATATAAATCATGGCAAAAGAAAAATTTGACCGCAGTAAACCGCACTTAAACATCGGTACAATCGGTCACGTTGACCACGGTAAAACAACCCTTACCGCAGCTATTACTAAGGTATTATCTGACAAAGGTTTTTCAGAAGCTCGTTCATTTGATTCAATTGATTCGGCTCCTGAAGAAAAAGAGCGTGGTATTACAATCAATACAGCGCACGTTGAGTATTCAACACAAAACCGTCACTACGCTCACGTTGACTGCCCAGGTCACGCGGATTATGTGAAAAACATGGTTACAGGTGCGGCTCAAATGGACGGTGCAATTATTGTTGTTGCAGCTACTGATGGTCCAATGCCTCAAACCCGTGAGCACATCTTGTTAGCCCGCCAGGTTGGTGTGCCTTCATTGGTTGTGTTTATGAACAAAGTTGACATGGTTGATGATCCAGAATTGTTAGAACTTGTTGAAATGGAAATCCGTGAATTATTATCATTCTACGATTACCCAGGTGATGATATCGCTGTAATTCAAGGTTCAGCATTAGGTGGCCTTAACGGCGAGCCTAAGTGGGTTGAAAAAATTATGGAGTTGATGGATGCTGTAGATACACAGATCCCTATCCCTCCGCGTTTAACTGATCTTCCTTTCTTAATGCCTGTTGAAGATGTATTCTCGATCACTGGTCGTGGTACTGTAGCAACTGGCCGTATAGAGCGTGGTGTTATTAACTCAGGTGAGCAAGTAGACATCCTTGGTATGGGTGCTGAAAACTTAAAATCAACTGTTACAGGTGTGGAAATGTTCCGCAAGATCCTTGACAGAGGTGAAGCTGGTGATAACGTAGGTTTATTGTTACGTGGTATTGAAAAAACTGATATCCGCAGGGGTATGGTTATTTGCAAACCAGGTTCAGTAACTCCACACACTGACTTTAAGGCAGAAGTTTACGTATTGTCAAAAGCAGAAGGTGGTCGTCACACACCATTCTTTAACAAATACCGTCCGCAATTCTATTTCCGTACAACTGACGTAACCGGTGAAATTTCATTGGCCGAAGGTGTAGAAATGGTTATGCCAGGTGATAACGTTACCATCACTGTAAAGTTGATCAACGCTATCGCAATGGAAAAAGGCTTACGTTTCGCTATCCGTGAAGGTGGCAGAACAGTAGGTGCTGGTCAGGTAACTGAAATTTTAAAATAATTTCTTACCCTTAAATGGGTAGCAAACGGTTAATTTTTGTGTAAAGTACCGGGGCTTTGGTCTCGGTACTTTATTCACAATAAGCAAAAACAATATAATTTCCCTCTTTTGGGATATAATATACACGGGAATAGTTCAACGGTAGAATAGAGGTCTCCAAAACCTTTGATCAGGGTTCGAATCCTTGTTCCCGTGCATAAGTAATAATAAAGATGGCAAGCGTAACTGAATATATAAAGGAATCATACATTGAGTTGACCCAAAAGGTAACATGGCCAACCTGGCGCGAATTGCAAAACAGCGCCGTATTAGTGTTGGTTGCCGCAATTATTATTGCTTTCGTAATATTTGGTATGGATCAGATCATTGGGTTTGTTCTTAACAAGTTTTATACTTCACTGGCCTAATTATTATATATAGATGAGTGATCAATTAAAATGGTATGTAGTGCGTGCCATCAGTGGTAAAGAGAAGAAGGTAAAGCAATATGTTGATGCGGAAATAGCACGGTTAGGTATAGCCCACTTAGTGCCGCAGGTATTGATACCTACTGAAAAGTATTACCAGATGCGCGACGGAAAGAAGATTGCTAAAGAACGCAATTATTTCCCGGGTTATGTTTTAATGGAAGCTGCACTTGATGGTGAATTAGAGCACATTATAAAAAACATAAACAGCGTTATTGGTTTCCTTGGCGATAAGCAAGGTAACGCGATACCATTACGCCAGGCCGAAGTTAACCGTATTTTAGGTAAGGTTGATGAAATGAGCGCACAAGGCGAAACTATGAATGTACCTTATTACGTTGGCGAAAACGTTAAAGTAATGGACGGGCCATTTAACGGGTTTAGCGGTGTGATAGAAGAGGTTAACGAAGAGAAAAAGAAATTGAAAGTAATGGTAAAGATTTTTGGGCGCCGTACACCGCTTGAATTGAATTACATGCAAGTAGAGAAAGAATAGTTTGGTAAATAGTGAATGGTTGATTATGTGAGTAGTTAACCGTTAACGATCCCCCAAACAATAAATATAAATAAAGCGTGTTTGATATATAGAGAAAGGCAACTACTCACCACTCACAAAATCAACCACTCACAAAACCTTAAATGTTACTTAGCTTCCACTTACTAACATTGAGTTATAATTAAAACAAATCAAAATGGCAAAAGAAGTCGGTGCGATGGTAAAGCTACAAGTGAAGGGCGGCGCTGCAAACCCATCTCCACCAATTGGCCCAGCATTGGGTGCAAAGGGTGTGAACATTATGGAGTTTTGCAAGCAGTTCAACGCACGTACCCAGGATAAACCTGGCAAAGTGTTACCTGTAGTTATTACTGTTTATGTCGACAAGTCTTTCGATTTTATCATTAAAACCCCTCCGGTAGCGATCCAATTATTGGAAGCAACTGGTTTAAAAGGTGGTTCGGCTGAACCCAACCGTAAAAAAGTTGCCAGTGTAAACTGGGAGCAGGTTGAGAACATAGCCAAAGATAAAATGACTGATTTGAATGCATTCACAGTAGAATCAGCCATGAAAATGGTGGCAGGTACTGCCCGCAGTATGGGGATAACCGTATCAGGTACGGCACCCTGGAATTAATTAATTTATACAAATCAGTTTAAGACAGTGGCTAGATTAACAAAAAATCAAAAAGTGGCACTCTCCAAGATTGAGGCAAACAAAACATACACTTTAGAAGCAGCATCATCACTGGTAAAGGAATTAACCAATACCAAATTTGATTCATCTGTTGATATTGATGTACGTTTAGGTGTTGACCCGCGTAAAGCCAATCAAATGGTACGTGGTATAGCAACATTACCTCATGGAACCGGTAAAACTGTACGTGTATTGGTGCTTTGTACTCCAGATAAGGAGCAAGAAGCTAAAGATGCAGGTGCGGATTTTGTTGGCTTGGATGATTATATTGCCAAGATTGAAGGCGGATGGACTGATGTTGATATTATCATCACTATGCCAAGCGTTATGGCTAAGGTAGGTCGTTTGGGCAGAATATTAGGCCCGCGTAACCTTATGCCTAACCCTAAATCAGGAACAGTAACACCAGAAGTTGGTAAAGCTGTTGCAGACGTAAAAGGTGGTAAGATCGATTTCAAGGTTGACAAAACCGGTATCATCCATACCTCAATAGGAAAAGCATCTTTCACTGCTGAGAAAATTTATGAGAATGCATTAGAAGTATTGCAAACTATCTCTAAATTAAAACCATCAGCAGCAAAAGGCACATATTTTAAGAGCATACATATCTCTTCAACCATGTCGCCGGGTATTACAATTGAAACTAAATCAGTAGCGGGGATCTAATCATGAATAAAGAAGAAAAACACGACCTTGTTCTTGCCCTTGCTGATCAGATTAAAGAGTACGGTAATTTTTACATTACTGATACTGCTGATCTAACGGTTGCAAAAGTAAACAATATCCGTCGTCAATGTTTCGAGGCTGATATCACCATGCAGGTTGCAAAAAATAGCTTGATCAAAAAAGCTATGGAAGCAGCAGAAGGTGATTTTACCCCGATTTATGATGTATTAAAAGGTTCTTCATCAATCCTTTTCTCAAAATCAGCAACTGCCCCGGCAAAGTTGATCAAGGCTTTAAGGAAAAAAGGTGATAAACCAGTTTTAAAAGCAGCATACATTGATTCAGCGATATTCATCGGCGATAATCAATTAGATACTTTGACCAAATTGAAGTCAAAAGAGCAATTGATCGGCGAGATAGTAGGCTTACTGCAATCACCAGCAAAGAACGTTATTTCTGCATTACAATCAGGCGGAAATATATTAGCAGGTGTTGTAAAAACATTACAAGAAAGAGGTTAACGAACACCTTAAAGTTCGATATTAAACAAAAAGCATTAAGTAAAAAATAAAAAATAAAATGGCGGATTTAAAAGCGTTTGCTGAACAGTTGGTAAACTTAACAGTAAAGGAAGTAAACGAATTAGCTCAGATCTTAAAAGACGAGTATGGCATTGAGCCTGCTGCTGCAGCTGTTGCTGCTGCACCAGCTGCTGGTGGTGGCGATGACGCTCCTGCTGCTGCTGCTGAGCAAACTGCATTTGACGTAATCCTGAAAGAAGCAGGTGGTTCAAAATTAGCAGTTGTTAAATTAGTAAAAGACTTAACTGGCTTAGGTTTGAAAGAAGCTAAAGATTTAGTTGACGGTGCACCTAAAGAGGTTAAAACCGGCGTTACTAAAGAAGAAGCTCAATCTTTGAAATCTCAATTAGAAGAAGCTGGAGCAGTAGTTGAGGTTAAATAATTTAACCACACACACAATAGCATCAGACTCCGACCATTTTTGGTCGGGGTCTATTGCTGTTTATACACGTCTTGAAACAGTATAAAGCCCGGGATTTGCTTTTTACGATGAAGTACAGCAAGCTAACTGCCTGTAGTACACCACAAATCCCAACATAAATACAGGTTTAATAAATTAAATTATAACACCTTGGCAAACAATAATAACCAAAGAGTAAACTTTGCAACCAGCAGAAAGGTACTTGATTACCCCGATTTCCTGGATGTACAGTTACAATCTTTCCAGGAATTTTTTCAATTGGAAACCACGTCAGACAACCGCTACAAAGAGGGGTTGTTTAAAGTATTTGCCGAAAACTTTCCTATTTCAGACTCAAGGAACATCTTCGTTTTAGAGTTTCTTGATTACTTTATTGATCCGCCACGTTACGATATACGCGAGTGTATTGAGCGCGGGTTAACTTACAGTGTGCCATTAAAAGCAAAACTTCGCTTATCATGTAATGATGCTGAGCACGAAGATTTTGAAACAATTGTACAGGACGTGTACCTGGGAACTATCCCTTACATGACACCTAAAGGTACATTTGTTATCAATGGTGCCGAGCGTGTAATTGTATCACAGTTACACCGTTCGCCAGGTGTGTTCTTTGGCCAAAGCCGCCACACCAACGGTACAAAATTATATTCGGCCCGTGTTATACCTTTCAAAGGTTCATGGATTGAGTTTGCTACTGACGTTAATAACGTGATGTACGCATACATTGACCGTAAAAAGAAATTCCCGGTTACTACGCTTCTTCGTGCAATAGGCTACGATTCTGATAAAGATATATTAGAATTATTTGAGCTTGCAGATGAAGTTAAGGTAAGCAAATCAGGCCTGAAGAAATTCATTGGCCGTAAGCTTGCTGCAAGGGTGCTTAAAAAATGGGTTGAAGATTTTGTGGATGAGGATACCGGTGAAGTGGTTTCTATCGACCGTAACGAGATCATCCTTGAGCGCGAAACCGTATTGGAAGACGACCATATTGATATGATCATTGATGCCGGTGTTAAAACCATCATCCTTAACAAGGAAGATGCTGCCACCAGCGGTGATTATACTATTATATATAATACGTTACAAAAAGATACTTCAAACTCAGAGAAAGAAGCGGTTGAGCATATCTACCGTCAATTACGTAACGCTGAACCACCTGATGAAGAAACAGCACGTGGTATCATCGACAGGTTATTCTTCTCTGATAAAAGATATGATTTGGGCGATGTGGGCAGGTACCGCATCAACCGTAAATTAAAGCTGAATACTTCTGACGAAACAAAAGTATTAACCAAGCAGGATATCATCGCGATTGTGAAATACCTGATCAAATTAATCAACTCAAAAGCTGAGGTGGATGATATTGATCACTTGTCAAACCGTCGTGTTCGTACCGTTGGCGAGCAGCTTTACGCACAGTTTGGTGTAGGTTTAGCGCGTATGGCCCGTACCATCCGCGAGCGTATGAACATTCGTGATAACGAGGTGTTCACACCAACAGACCTGATCAACGCGCGTACATTATCATCTGTGATCAACTCGTTCTTCGGAACAAACCAGTTATCACAGTTTATGGACCAAACCAATCCACTGGCAGAGATCACGCACAAGCGTCGTCTGTCAGCCCTTGGGCCCGGCGGTCTGTCGCGTGAGCGTGCAGGTTTCGAGGTTCGTGACGTTCACTACACCCACTACGGTAGGTTGTGTACTATCGAAACTCCGGAAGGACCGAACATTGGTTTGATATCATCACTTTGCGTACACGCCAAGATCAACAACTTAGGCTTCATCGAAACACCATACAAACGTGTGGTTGACGGTAAAGTACAGGTTGATGAGCCGGTTATCTACTTATCTGCCGAAGATGAGGACGGAAAAACCATTGGCCAGGCAAATGCTTATTATGATGATAAAGGTGTATTCGCTAATCCACGTGTAAAAGCACGTTTTGAAGGTGACTTCCCTATTATTGACCCGGATAAGCTGGATCTGATGGATATCGCTCCAAACCAGATCACTTCAATCGCGGCTTCATTAATTCCGTTCCTGGAACATGATGATGCTAACCGTGCATTGATGGGATCAAACATGCAACGCCAGGCTGTACCATTGTTACGCCCTGAAGCGCCAATTGTAGGTACCGGTTTGGAAGGCCGTGTAGCAAAAGACTCTCGTACCCTGATCAACGCCGAAGGCGATGGTGTGGTTGAGTATGTTGATGCTAACGAGATCAAAATTAAGTATGACCGTAACGAGCTTGACCGCCTGATATCTTTTGATGGCGATACAAGGAGCTACTTGTTAACTAAATTCAAGAAAACCAACCAAAGCACTACCATTAACTTAAAACCTATCGTTAAGAAAGGCCAACGAGTTACTAAAGGTGAAGTACTTTGCGAGGGCTACGCTACCCAGAATGGTGAGCTTGCCTTAGGCCGTAACCTTAAAGTGGCATTCATGCCTTGGCAAGGTTATAACTTTGAGGATGCGATCGTAATTTCTGAGCGTGTAGTATCTCAGGATATATTCACATCACTTCACGTTGAAGAATTTGAACTTGAAGTACGTGATACAAAACGTGGCGAAGAGGAATTGACACCGGATATCCCTAACGTATCAGAAGAAGCTACTAAAGACCTTGACGAAGACGGTATCATCCGTGTTGGTGCCGAGGTTAAAGAAGGCGATATCCTGATCGGTAAGATCACTCCAAAAGGTGAGTCAGACCCTTCACCGGAAGAAAAACTGTTACGCGCCATATTTGGTGATAAAGCCGGTGACGTTAAGGATGCATCATTAAAAACTCCGCCGTCTATCGCGGGTGTTGTTATTGATACCAAACTTTTCAGCCGTGCTAAGAAAACCACTAAAGCAGAAGAAAAAGCACAAATTGAAAAACTTGATGCTAAACATGATAAAGCTGTAAAAGATCTTAAAAATACTTTGATCGAGAAGTTATTTGAGATTGTTAACGGCAAAACATCACAAGGTGTTTACAATGTTTACAAAGAGCTGTTTGTTGCTAAAGGTGTTAAATTCACTCAGAAAATACTGACTGAGCTTAACTACGAAAACATCAACCCAACAAAATGGACAACTGATGATGATAAGAACGACCAGATAAAAACTTTGCTTCACAATTATAACATTAAAGTGAACGAAGAACTTGGTGCTTACCGTCGCGATAAGTTTGCCATCAGCGTAGGTGATGAGCTGCCATCAGGTATCGTACAAATGGCTAAAGTTTACATCGCTAAAAAGCGTAAACTTAAAGTGGGTGATAAAATGGCGGGCCGCCACGGTAATAAAGGTATTGTTGCACGTATTGTACGTGACGAGGATATGCCTTTCTTAGAAGACGGTACCCCGGTTGATATTGTTTTGAACCCACTGGGTGTACCTTCACGTATGAACCTTGGCCAGATCTATGAAACCGTATTAGGTTGGGCAGGTAAAGAGCTTGGCGTTAAATTCGCTACTCCTATTTTTGATGGTGCAAGCCATACCGAAGTAGAAGAGTGGGTTAAAAAAGCAGGCTTACCAGAATCTGGCCGTACCTATTTATACAATGGTTTAACAGGCGACCGTTTTGACCAGCAAACAACTGTAGGTATTATCTACATGCTGAAACTTGGTCACATGGTTGACGATAAGATGCACGCGCGTTCTATCGGGCCATACTCATTAATTACACAACAGCCATTGGGTGGTAAAGCCCAGTTTGGTGGTCAGCGTTTTGGTGAGATGGAGGTTTGGGCACTTGAGGCATTCGGTGCATCAAACATACTGCAGGAAATATTAACCGTTAAATCGGATGATGTTATCGGCCGTGCCAAAACTTATGAGGCTATTGTTAAAGGTGAAAACTTACCTACTCCATCAGTTCCTGAATCATTCAATGTATTGGTTCATGAGTTAAGAGGTTTAGGTTTGGATATCACGTTAGAATAATTAGTGATTTAGTGAGGGATTGAATTAGTGATTTATCACAGTTCGCTTCCTCACTAATTCAACATAGTAAGCAAGTGGTTTTATATCACTAATTCGCTAAATCACTAATTCAATCATTAAAAAACAAAGGGAGACTATGTCTTACAAAAAGGATAATAAAATCAAGAGTAATTTCACCACAATTACCATCAGTTTAGCTTCTCCGGAATCTATCCTGGAGCGTTCAAGCGGTGAAGTTTTAAAACCTGAGACAATTAACTACCGTACCTACAAACCTGAGCGTGATGGTTTGTTCTGCGAGCGTATTTTTGGTCCGGTTAAAGATTACGAATGCCATTGCGGTAAATACAAACGTATCCGTTACAAGGGTATAGTGTGTGACCGTTGCGGTGTTGAAGTAACTGAGAAAAAGGTTCGCCGTGAGCGTATGGGTCACATCAATTTGGTGGTGCCTGTTGCGCATATCTGGTATTTCCGCTCGTTGCCAAATAAAATTGGTTACCTGCTGGGCTTACCAACTAAAAGGCTTGACCTGATCATTTATTATGAAAGATATGTAGTTATACAGCCGGGTGTTAAAGAATCAGACGGGATCTCTAAAATGGATTTCCTGACAGAAGAAGAGTACCTGGATATATTGGATACTTTACCAAAAGAAAACCAATATCTGGATGACAAAGACCCACAGAAATTTGTGGCTAAAATGGGTGCCGAGGCACTTGAAGAGTTATTGAAACGCATCAACTTAGATGAGCTTTCATACAACCTTCGTCACCAGGCAGCTAACGAAACTTCTCAGCAACGTAAAAACGAAGCGTTAAAACGCTTACAGGTTGTTGAAGCTTTCCGTGGTGCGGCTACAAGGATAGAGAATAACCCGTCATGGATGATCGTTAAGATCGTTCCGGTTATACCTCCTGAATTGCGCCCGTTAGTACCATTGGAAGGTGGCCGTTTCGCTACTTCCGATTTGAACGATTTATACCGCCGTGTAATTATCCGTAACAACCGTTTAAAACGTTTGATCGAGATAAAAGCACCAGAGGTAATTTTACGTAACGAAAAACGTATGTTACAGGAAGCTGTAGATTCGTTATTTGACAACTCACGTAAAGTTAACGCGGTAAAAACTGAAGGTAACCGTGCTTTAAAATCACTTTCAGATATCCTGAAAGGTAAACAAGGCCGTTTCCGTCAAAACTTATTAGGTAAACGTGTGGATTATTCAGCACGTTCGGTAATTGTTGTAGGGCCAAACCTTAAATTACACGAGTGCGGTTTACCAAAAGATATGGCAGCTGAATTATTCAAACCATTTATCATTCGCAAAATGATTGAGCGTGGTGTGGTTAAAACAGTAAAATCTGCCAAAAAGATTGTTGACCGTAAAGACCCACTAGTTTGGGATATTTTGGAAAACGTATTAAAAGGCCACCCTGTATTACTAAACCGTGCGCCAACGCTGCACAGGTTGGGTATCCAGGCTTTCCAGCCAAAATTGGTTGAAGGTAAGGCTATACAATTGCACCCGTTAACCTGTACCGCCTTCAACGCGGATTTTGACGGTGACCAGATGGCTGTTCACGTACCCCTTGGTAACGCAGCAATTTTGGAAGCCCAGGTATTGATGCTTGCATCACACAACATTCTTAACCCTGCAAACGGTACGCCTATTACAGTACCTTCTCAGGACATGGTGCTTGGTTTGTACTACATAACCAAAGGCCGTAAAACTGACGAAGGACGTGTTGTAAAAGGACAAGACTTAACTTTCTATTCTGCCGAAGAGGTAATTATCGCTTATAACGAAAGAAAGATTGATCTGCACGCGTTTATTAAGGTTAAAGGAAAAATTAAAGATCGCGATGGTAACATCGTATCTAAAATAATTGAGACCACTGTAGGCCGCGTGTTGTTTAACCAGCATGTGCCTGAAGAAGTTGGTTACATAAATGAACTGTTAACCAAAAAATCACTGCGTGATATTATTGGTGAAGTAGTGAAAATTACCGGTATGGCACGCGCTGCCCAGTTCCTTGATGATATTAAGGAGTTAGGTTTCCGTATGGCATTCCAGGGTGGTTTATCATTTAACCTTAAGGATATCAACATTCCTGAAGAAAAAGTTACGCTGATAGCACAGGCTTCTAAAGAAGTTGAAGACGTTATGGGTAACTATAACATGGGTTTCATTACTAACAATGAGCGTTACAACCAGATCATCGATATCTGGACACGTATCAACAACCGCTTAACAGCGAATGTAATGAATATCCTTAGCAACGATAACCAGGGCTTTAACTCTGTTTACATGATGCTTGATTCAGGTGCGCGTGGTTCTAAAGAGCAGATTCGTCAGCTTGCAGGTATGCGTGGTTTGATGGCTAAGCCTCAAAAATCAGGTTCAGGTGGCGAGATCATTGAAAACCCTATCCTTTCAAACTTTAAAGAAGGTTTGTCGGTATTAGAGTACTTCATTTCTACCCACGGTGCGCGTAAAGGTTTGGCGGATACGGCGTTAAAAACAGCGGATGCTGGTTACTTAACCCGTAGGTTGCATGATGTTGCGCAGGATATGATTGTTGGTGAAGTTGATTGCGGTACTTTAAGAGGTATCTACACAACTGCATTAAAAGATAACGAGGATATTGTTGAGCCGTTATACGACCGTATTTTGGGCCGTACAACCCTGCACGATGTTCATGATCCTATCACCAACGAGTTGCTAATTTCTGCAGGTGAGGACATTACTGAAGAGATTGCCAAAAAAGTTGAGAACTCACCTTTAGAAGGTGTTGAAATACGTTCGGTATTAACTTGCGAAAGCAAACGTGGTGTATGTGCATTATGCTACGGCCGTAACCTTGCAAGCGGTAAACGCGTGCAAATGGGCGAGGCTGTTGGTGTAATTGCAGCACAGTCAATCGGTGAGCCGGGTACACAGTTAACACTACGTACATTCCACGTTGGTGGTACCGCATCAAACATTGCGGCCGAGTCACAGATCAACGCTAAATTTGATGGTGTTATTGAATTTGAGAACGTACGTACAGTTGCATACAAAACTGACGAAGAAACTGTTGATGTTGTATTGGGTCGTTCAGGCGAG
>NZ_JBAZVP010000031.1:55648-56368 GCF_041660805.1 Mucilaginibacter sp.
TTATTGTTACCAACAACATCCCATACGGTTCATACCTGTATGTAAAAGATGGTGCTAAGATCTCTAAAGGCGACCGTATCTGTTCATGGGATCCGTATAACGCGGTTATTATATCTGAATTTGCCGGTATAACTCAGTTTGAGGCGGTATTAGAAGGCATTACTTTCCGTGAAGAAAGCGATGAGCAAACAGGTCACCGTGAAAAAGTAATTATCGATACAAGAGATAAAACTAAAAACCCTTCTATCCAGATAACGGATAATAAAGGTAATGTTATAAAAGGATACAACATCCCGGTAGGTGCCCACATATCTGTTGAAGATGGTGAGAAACTACAAACCGGGCAGGTTATTGCGAAAATTCCTCGTTCAACCGGTAAAACGCGAGATATTACAGGTGGTTTACCACGTGTAACCGAGTTATTCGAAGCACGTAACCCATCTAATCCGGCTGTAGTAACAGAAATTGATGGTGTGGTAACTTTAGGTGGTGTTAAACGTGGTAACCGCGAGATCACTATCGAAAGTAAAGACGGCCAGGTTAAAAAATATCTGGTGCCATTATCTAAACACATCCTTGTACAGGACAACGATTTTGTTAAAGCAGGTATGCCATTGTCTGATGGTTCTATCTCTCCGGCAGATATCCTTGCAATTAAAGGCCCTGCTGCAGTACAAGAGTATCTTGTTAACGGTATCCAGGAAGTTTACCGCTTACAGG
>NZ_JBAZVP010000032.1:0-54834 GCF_041660805.1 Mucilaginibacter sp.
CCGGTTTGCAAGGTTATGAATTAGCTATTCAAAAAATAAAAAATAACTATGTCAGCATCAATGCCGAAATAGATAAACAGGAACAAAAGTTAAACGCTCTTTCGCGGAAAAAACTTACCCCTTTCCAAAGAGGTGAATTAGTAGATAACCGTAATAAAGTAACAACTGCCAGGGGAGGTGCCGCTGCTTCACAAGAAAAAGAGCTGGCAGACGCTCAAATAGCGGAAGCAGAAAGAGTAGTTAATGAAATACAGCGCATAAACAACCAGTTTGGAGTAAAGCAGGAACAAAGTCGTAACCGGGAATTGGCAGGCATCGAGAAGTTATACGATGCGGAAGTAGTTAAAGCTAAAGGTAATTCAGAAATTCTTAGCGCCTTAGATACCGGCCGTTTGGCTGCTATTGATGCTATCAACCAAAAATACCTGCTTAAAGAGCAACAACTCCAAGATGGTATAGCTGCTATAGCCGAAACTGCGAACGCCGAACTTAACAATGGTGAAGCGCAACGTACTGCCCGTATAGCAGCGGAATACAATAAACGCAAATTAGCATCTGCCCGATATTTTGACGAATTGCGTAAAATAAGTCCTGAAAGGTCAGGCGAGTTTAATCAGTTACAGGCGCAGGTTAATTTATTGCTTGACGCGGTAAGCTTTAAAAAGCAATCCGAAGTGTTGTCAAAAGACTTTGCCAATGCCATGCAGCAGGGGATTAGCACCTTTGCGCAGAATTTCTACACTGCTATCACAACTTTAGGTGAACAGCGTTCGGCTATTGACCTGAAGTACGATTTGCAACTTGAACAGGCAGCGGACGAAAGTTCCCGTAACCAGATCAACCGCTTACGTGAATTGGAGAAAGCTACGACCACATCGTTTGGGGCGATATTCAGTTCGTTATCTCAAAGTTTGCTGCAAACGTTTAACAAATCTATATTCGACAGTTTTACCAAACGGCTGACCGAGAATTTAGGTAATACTTTAATAGGTCCAAGCACACCTCCTGTTCAAAATCTTACCAGGGGGATAGATGCCGCAGTTAGTAAATTTAATTTAGCTACTGCAGGCGCAGGAACGTCTATAGCAACGGCTTTAACTGTAGCAGGTGTTAGTTTTTCATCTTCTACGGACGCCGCAGGTAATATATTAATAAATAAAGCTACCACTGCCGGAGGGCAGTTAACTAAAGGGGTAACCACTGCCTTGGCCGGACTTAGTGTAGCCGGAGGTTTGGTATCAGGGATTACGTCAAAAACAAGTACTGTAGGGCAAGGGATAGGTGGAGCATTATCTGGTGCAGGTAGCGGAGCTTTAATAGGTTCGGCAATAGCCCCCGGCATAGGTACGCTAATAGGCGGAATTGCAGGTGGAATAATAGGTGGTATAAGTGGTATTTTCAGCGCCTCTAAAGCAAAGAAACAGGAAGAATTACAGAAGGCGCAGCTGGCCGAGCAGCAGAAACAATCCTCTTTGTTACAGCAACAACTTGCTTATACCGCTACCGTTATAGGTAGGGTAACGGCCGAAGGTACTTTAACGCAAATATCAATAGATGCTTATGGTAAGCTGGTAGCTACTTTAAGCGGTAAGGACATACAGTTGGCGCTGGACAGGACAGCTAAATCAAGAATATAATGGGTGTTAAGTACAGATGTGAATATAAGGCTTTTGACAACTCTGAATGGAAAATAGAGTTGTCCCTGAACAGCTATGTGGACACTATCATAGATTTATATTCTGTATCTGAGCAGCCTGCCATCCCCAATTACGATAGTGAGGAAAGCGACGATGTGTACTCGCCTTTTGTAAAATCCTCCGTCGATATGTCTTTTTATAACCGGAACGGTGAGATCAACATATCTGAGCTTCAATTGGCAAAGGATAAAGATTTTATTGTTAACATATATAAGGATGGGCCTTTGTATTGGACAGGATATATAGTTAGCGGGGGTTTAGAACGCCCACTTAGCGGATCTGTTGAAACGGTTAACCTTACCGCGATTGACGGTTTAACGCTACTTGACGAAATCCCATACGTACACCAAGACCTTCCTGTAGACGTGTTAAACACGATACACGTCCGCTGCCCCATGAATTATATGCGTCAGATACTTTTCAGTAACCTGGGTATTTCACTACCTATCCGGTGGAGTAATAACCTGCGATGCACTGCATTTAACGATGATATGTTCGCGGGGCAATTGGCATGGGGTGTAGATGACCTCGGATTGTATTCTTACCAGTCCGATGATAGTGGCACTAAGTTAACCCCTAAAAGTTGTGGGTATATATTGCGGGGTTTTGTAAAATCAGCAGGGTGCAGGATATACCAGGCGGGAGGTCGGTGGAATATTCGCCGTGTTAATTTGATCCCGTCCAAATCTTTTGGTTTTAAGCAGATACCCGGCTCTTTAGGTCCTTTGGTAATTACTTCCGGTACGGATACTATCGGTAAAATGATAGGTAGTAATAATACCGGAGCGTATCCTTTTATAAAAGAGGACGCTAAAGTATTGGTAGAACCAGGCTTAAAATCAGTTAAAGTAGAATACGAAGCTAACGTTCCGGAGAACGCTTTGCCTAACGGTAGCCAGGATAAAGTAACTGCTGCCCCCGCCCGACCATATTACTGGGGCTTTCCGGATGATACTTTAGGCTTAGGGCTGTCACAGGCGTCTATTGACGGGCGAACAGGGTATGCAACGGAGATATTTAATCCAGGTGCTATACCAGTGAGTGCGGATAAATATTTTGTTATCAACCCTGTCAGTCAAACGGAGTTTGGCTTGCCCCTCGATGGCAAGATACTGGTGCCTAAAATACAGTTTGGGTTTGTGTTCTCTATTATGTCCGGCTTTCCTTTTAATGTGGATGGTACGATTAATTTTGCCACAAGGCCACTGAAGATACAGGTTATCTTAAACACTTATTTCGGCGTTTATTATCTCAATGAGAACGGTTTTTGGGTGCCTGATAATACTTACATAGGTATTGTTCCGGATACTCCTGTAAGGCCCAATGATTCTGTCAGAATAGATTTTAACCGTTTCCAGGGCATTTTAATGCCTGAACCTGCGGATGAACTGGATACAACAAAAGAGTACAGCCTGAAGGTCAGATTTGTAGCTTCTAATGACCAGTTTTACATAGTTGATAATATCTATGTAAATATTGAACAAAATAACGATATTTACGAGGCGGGCATTACCGAAACTACTAACACTAAAACAGAAGAAGTTTCTTTAGATATCAGCAGTTCTTATGGAGGGTATATGGCAAGTAACTTTATGACCTCTTGGGTGGAAAGCGGCAGGGAGTTTATGTTTAGCGAAGGGGCATTTACCACAGGATCCTTAACCTCTATTTTGGCAAGGGCGATTATGCGATGTAAGGCGCAAGCGCAAAATAAGATAGACCTGACCATAAATGTACGTAATCTGAACTGGACATTTGACGAGTTTTATACTGTCGTAACTTTTGGCACGAGTGTTTTTGTGCCTGTTAAAGCGTCCTATAATACGGATACCTGCGAAGTAAAGATGACTATTATAGAATGCAGAAATCACAACGTGGAATTATATACAAAACATTACGGAAGTAATGATAAACTATTAAGTAACTGATATGGCTGACACTATACTATACGCCAGGGTAAAGCAGAAAAAAGCTACGGAAGCGGTATGGTTGGCCAATCCGCTTATTTTACTGGATGGGGAAGTGGCGTATGTAGTTGATCCTGTTGATCCAGCAGTTGTTACGAATTATAAAATAGGTGTCGGGGATAAAACCTTCGCTGAATTACCTTACGTTATTCATTATGCAGTTGACGCTACTTATCAACCCGTAAAACGGTTTATTGGTGTTAGCACTAATCAAGTTATCACCGGACTATTTAAATATGGCACAGAGCTTAATAAGATACTTTTCTTTAATACAGCGGCGGTTTCACTTACTATTCGTGTAGGTACTACTCCGGGGGATGCTGATTTAGGTGAATTTATTTTTAGTAATAGCGCCCGGGTATTGGATATAGCTTATCTTTTTGAAAGCACCGAAACTGTTTATATCAGCGGCATTACCGGATTATGCAGTTTCTTTGTAAATTACACTCCGTATAACGATACGCCAGCTATTCCGCCCGAAGGGGCAACTGCAGTATTCAGATATCCTAAAGGGCACTTTGGTTATTTTTATAATTTATACGCAGGGCACTTGGAAGAAAACTTCGATACTTCTACCGGCGCCGGACTGGCAGGAACGAGTTTCGAGAATTGTGCCTTGACAGGAACCGGGGATTTAGTCGATTTTACCGATGCGTATGTTGTGGGCATAAATGCAGGAGGGGATCCACAATCTTTAACAGGAAATACGAATAATACTATTACTCTTGTCACTAATAATCTTCCACCTATCCCATTCGTAGAAGGGTTAGATTCTAAAGCGGGGTCGGCAGGTATATTTGTGAAAAGCAATGTTAATCCCGGGCCTCGTGGTAGTATGATCACACAATTAGGTGGGATAAGTGCGCCTATTAACACTCAGCCGAAGTCAATAAAAATGTATAGTTTTGTAGCAATAGCAGATTAATTATGTCCTCAAGAACCTTACAAACGGAAGAAATACAATCCCTTACAGGGGTTATTCTTGCTTCTTCTGAAAGCAGGTACGCTATATCCGGAACATTAGGGATAGATGACCTTGCAGGTAATGAAAATGTTACTAAGGATATGCTTTTAGCGGCTATCGGATTTTTATATCCTACTCCTGTATATTTAACTGTAGGTACTGGAACTCAATTAAGTTCTGTTACTAATGATGAAGGAGAAACTACTTGGGCTTACCGAATAGATTATGAGGATCCTGCATTTTTCAATTTTGGACTAATCCCCACCGTGGCTGTATTACGGGGGTTAACATGCAATTTTGTATCGTGGTTTTGCGATGGGGTTAATTTGGATATTTATTTACCTGACTATAATGATACCGGTGAAACTACTGAATCATATTCATTAAAAATAGCTTTATGAGAAAATTACTTTTTATATTTTTACTATTTCCTTTTGTGGTTAATGCCCAAATTACACCAGCTTCAATGGATAGCATTCCTAATCCACCAACAGGCGCTTCATACACTCCAAGCTTTAGGGCTTTTTCATATGGAGGATACGACTTCGTTCAATACAGGTTAGGAACCTCTTCTAAATGGTACACCTTTTCAGTTGATAAAAATACAAGAGCTGGATATGGAGGTTTAAATAAAGATAACTTCTACACAGGTTATAATAACTTCCAAGATGTTGGTATGAGAACTTTAGCCTTATCGTCTTATGGAGTAAGTCTCATACCGGGTGATATTGTGGCGGGTAACTTAGCGGTAGCATCCAGTAATATGGGTCCATTTATAGGCACGTCGGCCTACCGTGATTCTGAGCCAACCTTTAGGTGGGGAGAACGTGCTGGTGGTGGAGCTTATGTTGTTCAAAAATGGAATGGCTCTGGTTATGTGGATATTTTGGTAGCTGGTGTTGGTGATAGCACGTGCGTTACAAAACCGCAGCTTGATAATGCTATTGATAGCTTATCGTCTTTGAAATTCAATATAAATAGTAATAATGTATCTATCGGAAATAATATATTTATCACTCCCGACAGTCTTAATGCAATACAAATTACAAATGGTGCATTACAAATAGAGCATCAAAATGCCACGGGAATAGGCCAAGCCTCTTCAAAAATAAGTTTTGAACAAGGTGGAGTTAATATTCAATCATCTGGAACTGGCGGTAGTGATATAAATAGTTTATTCATTGACAGCTTGAGTGCTAAAGTGCTTACATCTAATGGCAATGGATTAGTATATGACAGTTATGTAAATTCATTCCCTTTTAATCCTGCCGATAGCTCATTTGTGACTAAAAAATGGGTGGAGGATAGAAGTCCAGATAGTACAACTATTGCCGGAACTTATTTTAGGTTATTTGGTGATAATTTAGCTGTTGGAGATAATAATTTGCTAACCTCTGATTTCTCTGGTGGATTATTAATGAATAATACCTCACTGACTTTACAGCGTACAAGTTCAGATGGACTTAAGTCGGCATCAACAAGAATAACTGGTACTGGAGCGATAATTCAGTATAATAATAATGTTACATCATCCTATAATGCTTTATCAGCAGATACATTGGGTGTTAGAGTTATTACCAATGATGGCAGAGGTATTTACTATAGTTCATCCAATGGTACACATTTATTTAATCCTACCGATAGCTCACTGGTTACTAAAGATTATGTTGATGCGGCTATAATTTCAGGTAGTGCAGGTTTTGTCCCCAATACCCGCCAAATATTAAACGGTTACGGCATACAAGGCGGTGGCACATTAGCCGCCGACAGAACGCTATCTATTGATACCACTGTTATTCCTTCAAAAACTTTTTTAAATTCTACTTATATAAAAAATACCACAACACAACAATCCGGTTATAATTTCAATATCAGCGGTGTTGGACAAGTTGGGAATTTTGGTATAGGTGTAGCACCCGGCTCTAGGCCTTTATCGATTGGAAAAAGCCTAACCGATTCAGGATTAATTAGATTGCAAAATATAAGTTCTTCGGGATATACTTCGTTTGATTACTACGATAATGCAGGGTTATTACAAAATGCCACAGGTTATGGGAATACAGGTGTAGCAATGGCAGCTTTACAAGGTGTTAATTATCACACTTCCTTTCAAAATGCGCCATATACATGGCTCTTTGGTTCGGCTGTAGAAAAGATGCGGTTAAATACTACGGGGTTAGGAATTAACACAACATCACCATCGCATAGTATAACTATTGGTTCGACTGGTACGGGGGTTGCAGCTTATAATACGGCAGATCAAACTACAAATTTTGAACGTGTAAGAGATTTTTGGAGTACTAATATTCTTACAAGGCAAACAGAAGCAGGTGGCACAGGTGTCATTCGCAATCAGGCTTTTGTATCTGGAGGTACAAACTTTTCTTTAGGCTCACAATTAGGCGCAACCGCTCAATCTGTTTTTTACTTTAATAGAGCAGGTACAGCAGCACTAAATTTGTTAGAAATTAGTCATTTGGATGCTGTTGCATCATCTGGTAATCAGAATATATTGCTTTTGGGAAGCAAAATTTCTCAAACTGGTAGTGCGGGATATACTGGTATTAAAATTAGTACTTGGGAAAATACTTTAGGTAGTGGTTCTAAATACTTTTTAGATTTAGGTACAAATACCGCTTTAGGCGGAAGTGGGACACACACAAGAAAGTTTTCAATTGATAATACAGGCGTACTTATGGCCGCAGGAGGTTCTTTTGTGGCAAGCCCAACAGCACCTACACCTACCGTGGGAGACAATACTACTAAATTGGCTACTATGGCCGCTTTACAAGCTTCAATTACAGGACTTATAATAGGAACGCCTACAATATTAGCAGGTGCCGGAGCGGGAACAGCGCCAACAGTAAGCGTAACAACAAACGGCAAAGGCTTACAAGTAACTGTAACAACCGGTACATTGCCAACTGGTACTAATGCAACAATAGCAACGGTTACATTGGCTAATGCTTTATCATATACTCCATATCCTGTATTTGCCCCTGCAAATGGAGCAACTGCCTTATTAAACGGTGCAAGTATGGTGTACATGACAAGTACGGGTACCGCTAATGTTACTATTACATCGGGTACAACAGCATTAGTTGCAGCAACCACATATGTATTTAATATAACTTTATAAATAATCATGGAAAACAAACAATTAAAACTAAGTATCTTTTCATCAATATTCGCAGTAGTATTGAAACCATTAATCAAAGCGGCCAAAGAGCATTTCAAAGAAAATGCACTGGAATGCGTGATTGAAATTATTACAAAGCTGTTTGATAAGGATGAAGAAGTTACGACTAACGGAGTTCCTATAGAGACACCATATCAAAGGTGTGTAAGAGAGCATTCGGGACAGAATGGTGATTGTACATCAGATGGAACATGGATACCTCTAACATAAAGGCTACAATAACGGGTATATGCTTGTGCGTGTTTCTAATTTCGCATACAGTATATACCTATTATTTAGGGCATGTTTATTTAGAACGGCACTACTTTGATTTATGGAGGGCTTGCAATTATTTCTTCATCATGTCAAGTGGGTATATTTTATATAAATTTACAATCAATTCGTTTATTCAGTTACAGTTTATGAAAGTGTCTGTTTATGTTATATTATTTACCTTACTTATTACTATGCTAACGACAACAAAAATTATAAAGTCACCCTATATGCTTATGACTGTTGTTGATGTTGGCACTATATTTACCACTATAGCAATATTAACATCAGCGATACGCCATGGTTTATTCAAAACAAAAATATAATATGCCTATACCGCCAAATCACGAAGTAGGATGGTTTGAAATTCTTGCATTCGCACAATCAGTAACTCCGTGGTTTATTTTGGGAGGTGTATTTTGGCGCCTGATAGACAGGGTCGTAAAACACTATGCAGATGGCAGGGCGGCTGAAATGAATAAGCTGATAGACGCTAAGACAGATCCCCTAAAGATATCAATTGACAAACTAACTGACGCTGTAAATAAGCTAACATACGCAAGCAAACCATGACAACGATAGATAACAAACAGTTGAACGGCATTACCATTAAGATAGCTCTTGGCGTACTGTTCTTTACGGTCTCTGTAACGTGGACAATAAGTCAAGGGCTAAATAGTATCAACAATAGTATTGGGGCTGTCAGAACAGAGCTACATACTGCTATTGACAGTGTTAAGAACAAGCAATCTCAACGTGCCTTTCAAGCGGACTTACACTTCCAACAGTTAGAGGCAAAGATGGATTTACTGGTTTCTAAATAACGCAATTGTGAACCTGTTTCAGTACTTGTAAACTTCTCCAAATACGTGCAAAATCACCCTTGCTGTACTGTGAGAAGTTACTAAACAAATAATCCTCAATTCTCTTTATTTCGGCTGGTATTGTGACGGTATCCAACATGTCAGACAGTTCGTCAAAAGTGTATATTATCATGGTATAAATGTAGTGACATGACCCCTGTTACTGCTACACAAATTCAGCACATAATCAGCACACTTTTTAAAATTGAAAATAATTAATTACTTTTGATATATGAACAGTGATGATTACCAAGAGTTTAAACGTCAACGGAGAACAGGAAATTACTTGTTACTATTGATTGGTACTATACTGATAATGATTATTTATCTAATGGCTAAATATTATAATTTAGAATCATAAATGGAGACGACATCTATAAAACGATTAGGCACGTTACATCCTGCTATCAGAGATAAAGCAATAGAGGCGTATTACGAGGCCGTGAAGCTAACGCCAATTGGTGTACACCCATTCATAACCCAAACTACAAGAACGTTCGCTGAGAGCGATGCATTATACGCTAAAGGCAGGACAAAGCCAGGATCAATAGTTACCAATGCAAGAGCCGGCCAATCTTATCATAACTACTCATTGGCTTTGGACTTCATGCTGCAAATAGACGGTAAAGATAGCTGGGTAGTTGATAAAAACTGGATAGTAGTTGTGAATGTATTTAAGTCACACGGTTTTAAGGCGGGTATTGATTTTAAATCTTTCCCTGATGCACCGCATTTTGAAATGACGTTTGGTCTGAATTGGAGAGAAATGTTAAGACGGCATAATGCAAAGGAGTTTATAGAGGGAACAAATTACATTAAAATATAAACTATGGCGACAGTAAGGTTATCTAAAAAGTTTACGTTAGCGGGGAGTGACCTGTTAAGAGGATTATTAATGGCGGTATTAACACCTGTATTGGTAGTTGTGCAGCAATCCATTGAAAAAGGTTCACTGGTATTCAATTGGCAACAGTTAGCTATGGCTGCAGTAGGTGGTGGAGTGGCTTATTTACTTAAAAACTTCTTTATAGAGCCTGCAAAGGTTATCACCACAACTACTAACACCAAGGCTGAAAACGCTGCTACAAACATTAAAGAAGTCGTATAATCACCCCTGCTAATTAAAAAGCCCCTTTCTGTTATGATTGGAGCTTTGATGGTTCATTTTCAATTTGATTTATAATTATCGTAGTCTGTAATTTCGTCAGTAACAAAACCTGTTGAGATCATATCAACCTTACAGTACCCCATCCCGTTATTATCGCATCGCATCTGTGCATCTGCTACAGAAATACCTTCCACTACAGGGCCATGATAATTTTTCAATTTATTTGTTTTAGGACAGACGGCTTTTATTGTGGTTATGTATTTGTTCATGGTTTTGCTTTTTAAGGTGGTGTTATTTGACCACTTATGATTTATTTATACTCGGTGTATACGATATCTAAATCTAACAATTCTTCATAAGTGCCATGCGCTATTATATCGCTGTCAATACTTACGCCAATGATAGAACCAATGGATGTAACTGGCTTATCTCCAAAAATTGTTTCGTACTGTATTTCTTGCCCTAAATATTGCGCAAAGAACAGTGCTTTTGCTTGTTGTAAATTCATAATCTTTTTTCTTACTTTTTAAACTGTTTATTAATGGGTGGGGGTTAAATGATATGACTTGTCTCATACCACTTGAATAGTAAATGCGCTGGCTCTTTTCCATTAAACTCTTTATCGCCCATATCAGAGATTGGCACGCCAAACATAAGTTGATATTGAATATCCGATATAGTAATAATGGTATCATATAACCATGTATTTGTAGCTATTGCAAATCTTGTAGCTACTGGTTTTTGTTTAAGCAGTTCTTTTTGTACAATAGATCTTTCTAATTGGTTCATTATTTTTTTTTTCATATCGTTTTTCTTTTACTCTCCTTCCACTCACAATACAAAGCTATACCAATCAACAAAGGGCATAGGATAAGGGCTATGATGGTGATGGTGGTTTTCATGATTTTTTAAAATTAATGGCTTTGCCGCAACGGATACATTTAAAACTCCGGAAAGATTTGTGCAGCCAAAGGTGTCCGCCCAGGTAACATATTAGGTTCATGACTTTTTGATTAAATCATCCCAGTCACGGCCTTTTTGTTTAAGATCCTCTTTAAGCAGAGTTTCAATGTAGCCGGATAGTCCACCCTTAATACCTGATTGTTTAGCGTAAGTTGCCGCCGCCTTGCGTACCCCATCGTGTATGCTTATAGTTGTTTGTGCCATGGTTCAAATGTAAAACAATTTATTTATAAAACAAATATTGTTTATTTAAAATATATTTATTTACTTTGGGGTATTATGAAAATTGAAAAAATAGAAAACGGGTTTAGAGTTGCCCTTGACGAAGCTACCAGTATGGAAATTTCGGATAAAACTCTTATAACCTTTATAGAGGCTGAGGACTTAAACCAAATGTATATTGTAGACGAACTTATAACTGTTTGTCCGGTTAATTTATTAAAAGATAATTACCATAACGTTATTGAGTTATGGGTAGCTAAACAGGAGGAAAATTATGCAGTATAGTGATTACATCGCCTTATACCAGGCACAGAAAGAACGAGAAGCGCAGCTTGTAGATAAATACTCACAAACGCCTGAACCGGCATTAAATAATGCCCTGTGGAGCGTTACTGCTGTAGAGCGGCACAAATACCCGGATACAATGCTTTGGCTGCGTGTACTGGCCTGCGTCGCCATATTCAGCACCATTATCGCACTTTATTGCGCATTTGCATGACACTGGCAGAAGAAATACAGCTTCGCATAGATATATACGGGGGCCGGGAGGTTTTGGCTCGGGAGATTGACAGGGAGTGGGGCTTCTTTTTAGGAGGTAAAAATTTAACTATCACGCAGCGAAAAAGAGGTGCTACCTCGGTATGGTCAGTTAAGGATACACAGTATCTTTTGAAGGAGTATAAAAGAACTAAAATATCTGTACTAAGCCGTAGGTTGGGCAGATCCAAATTTGCTATAATGTCCCGCATGCACTATCTGCAAAATAAAAAGACCGCTGTTTAGGCGGTCTTTTCTTCATCCATCTTAGCTATACATCCGGCATAGCCTGCAATATCAACTATATTATCCCTGCCCGCTTTACTGATCTGCCTGGACATCTTTAGAGCGATCATACAGAGCCCGACCTGTTCCGCTGTTACTGGTACATCCAGTATAGTTGACCAAAACTTAGCTATCCGCTCAAAGCTGGCTGTAACCGGTCCGTAGGCTTTAGCCCGATCACCGTAAATGAGGCGGTTAGCTTCTTCTAAAACGTTTTCGTTACTCATAATTTGTCAAATTCTGTCTTATCAATTATAAGCAGTATAACTCTCTTATTATTTTGTTGTAGAGCAAGCTCTTGCGCAACTTCGCCTGGTACGCCGATAGTAACAGTACCATTGCTACCGTTTTTATTTACCGCCACAACTTGATTACAAATACCTATTTGTGCGGTGCCATGTTCGGTATCATGCTGATTAAGTTTATCTAATTTTTCAAAGAATCTCATAAAAATAAAACCCCCGACATTTCAGCCGGGGGTTGGTTAAAGGGTTAATTAATAAGCGTCTTCTTCGTCCTCGAACTCGGCGAACTTTTCAAGGTCTACGCCGCCTCCGCCTAAGCGTTCGCCATCTTTTACCTTTTGGATAGCTGAAAGGCCGATAGCTATACCAGGTCCGCCGGTTGGGTGGTTGTAAGCGTACAGGTTGATGCTTGCGCAACCGATTATACCTGAGTACACCTCGTCAGGGTCTGTGATCTGCATGCGCTTGCGGTCGATAACAATCAGCTTTTTGCTGCTGTTAGCGCCAACGAACATTGCATTTTGGTAAATTTCGTCGTCCTTTTCTTCGTCCCCGTCGCGAAAGGAAACACTTAGTTTCTTCGGTAGTTTACCGCCCCAAAGCGCTTGCGCCTCTTTGTTGTTTTTAAGGTCCTCAATAGCTGCCTCGATGGTAGCTATATCCTTTTTACACTTTACCTTATCAAAGATAAGTGATGCTCCGTAATTACTGCGGTCCGAGGTTGGGTTTGGCTCGAAAGCATAAAGATAACTGAATAATACATTAGGGCCTGTTACGATTTTAGCGCCTTGTACGAATTTCTGATTTGCCATTTTAATCTGTTTTTACTTGTTATTTATTTTTGTTAATTGTTATTCTTCGTCATCATACGAGATAAAATCACTCGCATGGTCTGAGGTAAACGCCGCACGGGGATCTGATACCGGCGCTAAAGTGGGTTTTCCATCTGGTTTGATAAGCATAGGTTCGACCAGTTCTTTAAACACTGGTTTGGTTAGCTTCTTTTCCATTTCACCAAGCGGAAGTAGAGCTGCAGGCTTGTAAATATCTTTATAGCCTTTATGCTGCAACTTATTGCCTATTGCTATCTCGTCGCTGTATTTGCGATTTGAACGCCCAAGTACAACTTTATATCCTGGCCATTCTTTGCCTTCAATAGCGGTGCTTAATATATGGGCGCTTACCGCCTCCAACCACTTCTTAAACTGGTCGCGCTTTTCAAGTATCTCTACTACTTCTTCGTCTGAAAGTAAATCCGCAGATTTAAAGTCCATCGCCTCCAAGGATAGGTTATACTCAGCTAATGCCCGGCATAACGGTTTTGCCCTGCAGAAGCCACAATGACGCCCTGGGTTAAATTCCCCCTCACCTTTATAGGCCAAAGCCGCTTTAGGTTTAAGTTCATTCTCTGCCCAGTCAAGCAGGTCTTTGACACTTATCTCCCAGGTAGATATGTTATCCAGTCGCGGCTGGTAAATGTTGATCTCGATCATATTAATATCGAAGATATGGCTGAACTCTTTGTAAGCGCCCAAGGCGTAAAGTTTAAGCTGCGGGTTATCTTCGGAATATACCGCAACACCTTTACCGTATTTAAGGTCCGACAGGCGCAGGATACCATTGCCTACAACAATCGCATCACCGGTACCATATCCTTCTTCCACGTAGTCGGTCATATCTAACCGCTGTTCAATGAACAGGTGGGTACCTGGCTTACACATCGCCCATACGAAATAAGCATACCCTTCGGCATAATCGTGCAGCTCTTTAGAGTAGTACTTGTTCTGCATGTGTTCGGCCAGGATAAGTTCCATTTGCGCCGTGGTGATCTCACCTGACAATTCACGCAATATGCACTCTCCTACTGCATGCGCCAGGGTACCTTCCTCTGCGAAGC
This sequence comes from Mucilaginibacter sp., assembly GCF_041660805.1. GTDB lineage: Bacteria > Bacteroidota > Bacteroidia > Sphingobacteriales > Sphingobacteriaceae > Mucilaginibacter. The sequence continues at coordinate 14,200 of NZ_JBAZVP010000032.1, forward strand.
TGGAAGACTTATTCTCGAACTGCTGTTCCAACCTTACGGAAGGTGTGCAAGCAAGCCACCGGCTCGCAGCCGATGGCGATAAGATTGCGTGGCCTGACATTATGCGATAGCGTTTAAAGCCTCCATAACTGCCGGGTATTGTTCAGCGGTTAATTGCGGCTTACCGTCCTTTTTAGAGATGGTAGCGCCGCCAAACTGGCTTTCAAATACAGCAAGCACTGCGTCACGTTTACCGCCACGTCCTAACTCCACACATTTTTTGGTAAGGTCTTCGGCAGTGATAGTTGCTTCACCAGTTTGTTCTTCTGCGGCAGGTGTTTCAACGTTCTCAGTTGACGCAGGTGGTTCTTCGGTACCGGTATTAGCTGCTAAAGCGGCCTCTGCTTCGGTATTAGCTGCTAAAGCGGCCTCTGCTTCGATCTCAGCTTTAGAACGGCGCTTGCGGGTAGGTTGTTCCGGCTTCGGTGCTTCTTCGCCTTTAGTAGCTTCTGTACGAGAAGCTTCTAAACGTTGTGTGTCGTCGTAAGCTTCTTTTAACAATACTGCGGTTTCATGGACCTTAGCATCAATTTCTTCTTTGGTTTGTTTAACAGCAGGGTTACCTACAGTTATACCTAAAAGGTCGAGCATTTCTTTACGTAAGTCCGCGCCTGTGGTGGCTCCAAAATTAATTGTTATCATGATTTTTTAATTGTTTGCGTAATATTGAGATTGAACAGCTTTAACCACCCAGTCCGGTAAATTGTATTCAGTTTGTATATCTTGGTCAATAAAGCTAAAATCTAAATGCGGGTATAGCTTTTTTGCTTCTTTTTTGGAAAGTTCTGCTAAAGGCAAAGTACCGTCAGACCTTCCTTCCGCCCATTGTTTTATTTGAAAATTAATACCAGCTTGACAAAGTAATAAAGCGGATAATAATTCAGGCTCTTTACAAGGTTTATTTACTCCTTCGCTTTGTATTTTATAAAAAACCTCTTTAGCGGTTAACCCGTTTAAATCCGGTATAGGTGCGTATTTAGGTTCTTTTGTACCGCAAAAATCAAAATTTTTAAGATTACTAATATAAAAATTATAATCCCTTTCAAACCCTTTAGAATATTTCATTTTACTCAATTTATCAATTTAAACATTTTAAATAAATACCGCCCAACCTTGCGTCGGACGGTATCCAGCCCTAATTACATTTATTATGCACCGACACAACCCCGCATCTGAGTAGATTGCGAGGCAAGTGACGGAGTTGTTAAACAATCACTCATTATGAAAAAGTGGTTAAAACGACAGGGATCGAACCTGTGTGACGAAGATCACGGGGGCCAAACCGCCGATCTTGTGCTTTACCAGTTAAGCTACGTTTTAACTTGACAGACTACTACCCCCGTCTGTCAGGGACTTAAGATTTTGACTTTCGTCTCACTTTGTTCGTGGGAACAACAGGGATCGAACCTGTGACAACCTGATCTTCAATCAGACACTCTACCAACTGAGTTACATTCCCGTTTTGCCCCGACTGTGCGAGGACTTTACTGCTTCTAAGCCCGAGGGCGTGTCAACTTCGCAGCTCTGTTTATCCTTCAGGCCCATGGCTACGTCTAAAACGTAGTGCCTCCTTTCAGGATTATCTTTAATAGTTACCCCGCTTATTCGGACAGGTCTTTGGAAGCTTTGCAACGCTTCCTCGACTGACAACCCTAAACTACACCGTCACTTACGTTTTTACACTGGTCAGTGGTGATCCGCCAAACGCTCACTTCTCCGGGGTATCAGCCCGGCGCTTTTCATGTCCGAGGCGGGGTAACTATTTATAAGCATTCAGTACGGGCATTTTCAAAGCGTTTCGCTGAATCGCTCAGCTTGTATATTTGGTTCCCGCGACGTGAGCCCTATCCTGCTTTCAGGGGACACTAACTTCTTCTCCCCTACGTCAACTGTTGCTTTTAATAAACTTCCTCTACCTGTTCAGCGCGGTACGCCTGGTAGTGGTCCCAATAACCTTCGGACTTTAAAAGTTCCTCGATTGCCTTCTCTACAAACTGCGTAGGTTTGATCAGGCTTTTCTTGTGGAACGGCCCGGTCTTGGGATCTATATATTTCTTCAGGACACCGTCTAAAGTGACCGTCAGTGGTAATCTTGTTCTGTTCTCATTTGCCATGCAACAAATATAGATAAATAAATATATTACTTGCAAGAAAAATTTAAATTATTTTTTCTTATGTTTGTATTAAACAATTAAAGATATGAAATATACTGTTATCACACCTGTAAGTCCTATGGAATATAAGGTATTAAAATCTAAAAGGGAGCACGGTTTAGAAAAGCCATTAGCTACAAGTTTTATAATTACCGAAGTTAACCGCGTAGAATGTTCAACATTAGAAGAAGCTACTACGGTAGCTGAAAATATAGCTTTATCTATTATACTTATATCTAATGATTAGTTTTGAACATATATTAGACCTCGACTTCGAAACGTGGTCCCCTACCGATATTAAAACAGCGGGAGCATATAAGTACGCGGAGAAAGCCGAGATACTCTTAATGTCCTACAGCATTGATGAAGGACCGGTAAAGGACGTTGACGTTTATCACAACGGTTTTCCCGAGAACATAAAAAAGCTGTTCACCGACCCGCGCTATAAAAAGCGTAGCCACAATGCCCCGTTCGAGAGGTCCATTATTTTCTGGTGCCTGGGCATTTACAGCCCGCCCGAACAATGGGAGTGTCTGCAGGTTAAAGCATCTATGGCTGGGCTCCCTATGTCACTGGACGGTTCTACATCTGCCCTCGGTTTGGTAGATAAAAAGGACTGGACAGGTCCAGCCCTTATCCGTTATTTCTGCATACCCTGCAAACCTACTGCCGCCAACGGCATGCGTACCCGTAACCTGCCCGAGCATGATATGGATAAGTGGCGCAAGTTTATCGGCTACTGTAACCAGGATGTTGTGGCGCAGATCGCAGAGGCTAAAGCGTTATCATGGTTTAAAATTCCGCCACTTGAACACCGTTTATGGTGTTTGGATCAAAAGTGTAACGAGCAGGGCATACGGGTAGATATGCAGTTAATACATAACGCTATCGAAATGGATGCTATATTCCGCGAGGCATTATTAAAAGAAGCCGTAGAGGTGACCGGGCTTAAAAATGCAAACAGTGTAGCCCAAATTAAGAAGTGGCTTTTTGAAGAAACTGGCGACCAGGTAAAAAGCCTGAGCAAAGGTGCTGTAGTTAAGCTAATGGATAAAGTAGAAAGTGAAAAGGCAAAACGCGTTTTAGAAATTCGTACTCTACTTGCCAAATCATCCATTAAAAAATATCAGGGTATGCTTGATATGGTCGGGCATGATGGACGTATCAGGGGAATTTTACAGTTCTATGGCGCAGGTAGGACCGGTCGAGACGCAGGACGCGGGGGTATCCAGGTTCAAAATCTTCCAAGAATATACCTTGATGAAGAAATGCTCGGACTGGCCCGACAGTTGGTGATGGGGAAAGACATTGATATGCTCGACCTTTGCTTCGGTAACCTGGCAGCTACGCTTTCACAACTTATACGAACTGCAATTGTACCTACAATCGGTAATAAGTTTATAGTAAGTGACTATTCAGCTATTGAGCTTTTGGTCAACTCTTGGCTATCAGGAGAGCAATGGGTTTTAAACGCTTTCAAAACTCACGGCAAATTATATGAAGCTACAGCATCAAAAATGTTTAACGTTCCGCTGGAAAGCATTGGTAAATCCTCTGATCTCCGGCAGCGGGGTAAGGTAGCCTCCCTTGCATTAGGGTATCAGGGAGCCGTAAACGCTTTAATTACCATGGGGGCTTTGGATCTGGGTATTAAAGAGGAAGAACTAAAGCCTATTGTCGATGCCTGGCGCAAAGCAAACCCCAACATTGTACAGTTCTGGTGGGATTTAGAGCGGGCCGCTAAAATAACCCTTAAGCACGGTAGCAGTAATCCGGTGGGAGTTAAAGGCGTAAGGTTTGACTATAAAAATAAAAACTTGCTCATGTATCTCCCTTCGGGTAGATTTCTCTGCTACCATGGAGCGCATTTAAAAGAGGTGTGGATTTCTAAAGGTCGGATATTAGGGTATACTACTGGACCCGCGAAATTAGGTGCCATTACCTTATCTGCGGAGTTGATCCAAAGAATACAATCACTATCAAAAGAGCAGATTGAAAAACATACATGGTCGGAAACCGAAGATCAATACGCCTATTGGTACGATGTAAATGATCAAGGGCAAATATATTTACCATATTTAGGTAAAGTTAAAAACACCTATTTTAAAATGTCAGATGGACGTAGCGTTCCTTATGATGATTTAGAGGTAATTCTGAGTATTCAAAGAAAGGAACTTATTTTATTCTGGGCTATTAACCAAACTACTAAACAATGGGCGCTATCCAGTACCTACGCCGGAAAATTAGCGGAGAATTGTGTACAGGCGACGGCCCGCGATATTCTTATGAATGGTGTTATAAACTTGGAAGAAGCCGGGTATGACGTTGTAATGCGCGTACATGATGAAGTTGTGGTTGATAGCCCTATAGGTACTCTAGACGACGTAAACACTTTAATGGTAAAACCTGCGGCATGGATGAAAGGTTTGCCTCTAAAAGCTGCCGGATTTGTAGGGAAATATTATCAGAAATAATGTATCTTTACATCACTGCGAGGCCACGGAAGTACGGATGGAACCGTAACATTAATATTGGATTTACCGTGAATGATAAGCGCCCGTACCAGTATCCCCACCGACAGCGTTAAAACGACCTAATCCATCGGGTAAAAGCATTGACAGGTATCTAAGGCGTAGGACTTGCGAACTACGAGCAGGCAAGCGCAAAACTAAAAAGGAGCTTATAAACTAAGCTCCTTTTTTAATGCTGCCATCAGGCTGTCCTGCGTCTTGGCTTTGCCTTCGAGGCGTTCTTTGATTAATTCTTCTATCGTGCCTTTGCCGAGGTAGTATTTGCATACTACGGGGCGGGTGATGCCCTGGCGGTCCATGCGGGCGATGAACTGAATAAGCGTTTCGAGATCCCAGGGCAAACCGAACAGTCGCATGTTGTAACCGCCGAATTGTAAATTTATTCCATGACTGACCGACTGGTATTGCGCAACGGCCACGGCTATCTCCCCTTTATTCCAACGGGCGATAGTGGCGTCACTGTCCAACTTTACAGCATGGGGTATCTCTTTAATTATACGCTCGTAATCACTGCGGAACAAATAACCTATAAGCACTGGCTCCCCATTTAATTCCACTACGTCGTCGCAAAGCGCCAGGAGTTTTGTATTATCTACAACCTCATAGGTACCGTCATCCTTGTAAACACAACCGTTTGAAAATTGTACAAGCTTGGAATACATAGCTGCGGCTGATACCGGGGTCAGTTCGTAATCATCTGATAGCTGAAGCACTTCGGTTTTCTTAAACTCGTCATACCGTTCCTTATTTTCCAATTCGAGCATTTCAAACTGGTCTATGCGGGGCGGTAGGTCGAGGTAGTCCTTTGTTTCCATGCTCAGGGATATATCGCTTATTGCATCGTATATCTGTTGGTCTGCGCCCTCTTTAAGTGACCACGAGAATATAACATGCCCCTGGCGCTGGCCGGGCTTAAAGTACCTGTCCTTATATTCCGTGAACGTGCGGCCTAAGCGTTTGCCCTGGTCAAGCAGATACATCTGCCCAAAGGCGCCAAGCAGGCCGTTAGGAACGAAAGTTCCCGTAAGTATAGTAACCCTTGATGAAAGCGGTGCTACCTTCTTCAGCGCCTTAAAACGCATACTGGACGGGTTGCGGAACATGGACGATTCGTCAATGATAAGAAAATCGTATGGCCACTTCTTCCAGGTCTTTATCGCATAATGCACCAACCATGCTAAATTGCCGGTTGATATGGTGTAAATATCTGCTTTAGTATTGATGGCTTTAATACGTTGTGCCGGGGAGCCTATAAGGCGGGATACTTTCAGTGAAGATAAATGCGACCATTTTTTTGCTTCATCGCTCCACGTCATGCTTGCTACTCTAACAGGAGCTACTATTAATACTTTACTTACCTCTAAAGAGTTAATAAGGTATTCTACCGCGCTTAATGAAATAGATGTTTTTCCTAATCCCGGCTGTAATAATAACGAGGATTTAGGGTTATCTATTACGAATTTAATAGCTCGTTTTTGATAATCGTGCGGGTAGTATTCCATTGATTTTTTACGTTAATTTTATTCCATTTCCATTTTTCTATAGCCTCTGCAAAGTTTTTATACTTTGTACTATATTTATGGACAAGTGTTCCTCCCATTCCATACTTTTCTGTAATTTCAGTAGCTGTATATTTAATACCATCAACATACACATATAGCGTTCTTCGTGTATTATTAGCCTGTTGTTTTAAAGTAGCCCAACGGCAATTATTTGGTTCGTAATTACCATTCACATCTTTACGATCTAATGTTAAACCCTCTTGATGTCCGTTAGCTACGCACCAATCATGAAAAGTCTGTATAGAATTTTTCCATTCTTCACAAACTTTTATGCCCCTCCCTCCATAATCTTTATAGTGAACGTATTTAGGATTTTCACATCTGTTTATCATGCTTTTCCAAGTACCATAAAAACGACTATGCCGCATACCGTGAACGTACCTATCAACATTTAAGTTATTGATTCCTAAACAACCGCAGCTTTTTGTCCAACCTGTAGTAATTTTAGATACAGATACTATTGTTTCTTTACCACAGTCGCATATACAATTCCAATGGTACTTGTGATGCCTCTTTTCTGCTATAGATATAACTGTAAGCATATTAAATTTTTGGCCTGTTAAATCCCTAAATTTTCCCATAAACTTAAAAATCCTTTACCAGGTTCAAGCGATGCCGCGCTCTCCCCCAGTAAAGGATTAAAATATTTTGTTTTTGCCCGGCATGGCAGAACTCAAATATACGTAATTAATATTCAAATTGACTTAGTAAATATTCACCCCATTGAGAGGCGCAAGCCTTTGCCACCCCCGGATACGTCTTGCTCCGTAAAGTATCACGATTAGCAGACGGGGCTAATTTATTCTGCCCGCTGTCCGTTTGATTTGACCAGCGTTCTACGCCGTCAACCATACGTCCTTTAAAGCGTTCAGTGTTTTTAAGCTTTGGCATATGGATAAGCCAAAAGCAGGTACGCTTACTGGCATCTTCACCAAAATTATAAGGCTGTATTGTTTGCGTAGCTTTAAAAGGTTTGATATGCCATTTATCTTTCTTGTGCAGGGGTATAATTTTATAAACGCCGTCAACATCTTTATAGATACGCGTACTTATACAGGCGGTAGGGTTTTCCAAAACTATTCTGTCGGCTCCTGAATTAAAGCAGTCGCATACCTGCTGCAGGGATAATTCTGTTTGGGCAGCACGTTCCGGGTTGCCTATGTTTCGAAACAGTCCGGATACTGCCATGTATTTACAAACCGGGTGAAATATTACAAGGTCCCACCTTTTAAGTTTTACTCCCTCGAACATATCCATTTGCAGATGCCATTCCGGGTGACCGCCACTACAAGGTTTAAGATCGCAGCTATACGCCGCAAATCCTAAACCGCGAAAGGCCAGGCACATTGCCTGACTTTCTTCACCTGCTATAAGAATATTTATGCAGTTTGGTAAAAACATCATAAACCACAAGTTTGTAAGTACGTTTCTATTTTTGCGGCGTCTACAAAATTGTCACATACGACCTCATATATCACTTTATCTTCAAGTCTTATTTCATCGTTTATGGTAAAATATTCCTGTTTTAAATAAAATTTTAAAAGGTCCCAATTAGGATTTTTTCTTGATACTTCTATAACTACTATAAAAGCGTCATCCATGTTTATTTTAGTTGGCATTAATATGTTTCCCTCTCTATATGTTCAATAAATTTGTTTACGTCTTCTCGGTTATAGATTACCCAAACTTCGAAGCCTAATTTGCGCAGTTGTGCGTGTACGATCAATTGCCGGGGTCTTGGAGACCGTTCTACCCCTTTGGTTTCGCAGAAATAAATCCTGCCTCCCGGAAGCAGGATAAGGCGATCTGGAATACCCGTAAAGCCCGGAGTATGTAATTTTCTGCACATGCCACCCAATTTCTCAATTGCCGGTTTTAATATTTTACTTTCTAAATATCTTTCAAGCACATTATAAAAATAAAAACTGCAGTTGTAACTACAGTTAGGTAAGTCAGTTTTGTTGAACGAGAAACTGCGGAGGTGCCATACGCTACCTGGTAAATTATATTGCCATCAGATCTTTATACAGTTCGATATGAGTTTTACCCACATACTCTGCTATTTCTCTTGTGGGGTAGCAGAGGCGGGAGCCAACGTTCGAATACGAGTAAGCGTAGTCGCAGACGTCGAACGAGAAACCACTTTGTAAATCAAACCACGGATAATATTTGCGTTGTTCGTAGTTATCCCAATCAATAACTACACAGGCCCAAGCCGCCTGATTTATTACAAACAACTTGTATGCTGCTATAATAGCTTTACTCATACCTTCCGGTAAACCTGTTATGCCGGGTAGTACGTTAGGATCAATGTTTTGTGAAACTGCTGCAGCTTCAAAGGTTTCTAAGTTTTTCATTAGTTTATGTATTGATTGTAAATTTCTAAAAATTGTTTACCTGCGTAAGTGGCCCTTTCGCTTGAAGTGTAGCAGAGGCGGGAGCCAACGTTAGAAATCGAGTAATCGTAGCCGCAGTCGCGGAACGAGAAACCGCTATTTGAACCCACTGCGTTAAACCAAGGGTAGTACTTGTAAACTTTAACGTCAGTCCAGTCCGTAACTATGCCGCCATTGATAGCTTTAATTATTACCCTCAACTGTAAATAGGCAACAATGTCTTTTGAACCGGATGTGTTACACAGTTCTTTTACTTGGGCGTCATCTTCGCCCAGATATTCAATAGCATCAGCTAAAGTTTTAATATCTTCGAACGATTTAAATTTTGCCCGGGCAAATACTTCTTTGCCGAAAAGATTAGACAAAAGAGCCTTGCCTTTGTCGTTTGCCTGCTCGTAAGCAGTTAAGGCGTTAGCCTTATTGATGTTTAACGTTTCCATGCCTCAAATATATGTTTAGTTTTTCTTATTTGCAAGTAAAATATTAAATTATATTTACTGATATTGAATTACAACTTTTCCGAGATTAGATAACAATAAAGCATCTAAGTTAGCCCGTCCATAGGCCACTAAGCATATTGTACAGCCGCTATTTGCTTTGGCTCTCTTGCCGTCTACATAATGAAAGTGCGGTCGGCCTTCTAAAAACAAAATACCACTGCATTTGTCCCAGACATATTTATAACTATTTTCAGTTTCAAGTGCGGCAGGTATTAACATAATACCATTATTATGTTCAGCCATTTTAACCATCCATTTTTCACGCTCATATCTGTTAAAAGGAGGATTTAGCCAAACTCTGCCTGCCCATGTTTTTGATAGACCATCGTCATTTATATTGTAAGTGTGCCGGGCTGTAATAAAAGGGGAATTAACAGGCGCACACGGATCCAAATCAAAACCGTAGTCTCCTAAAGCTTTTATTATATTAGGTGGAGTTAACCACTCGTCGTTTTTACCTATTGTTGATTGGTGTTTTTTCATGTTTTTAAAATAAGTCTGACATATCGTACCCAGGAAACCGCGCCATAAACGCCTGCTCATTACATATATCTTTCCCGGAATCTAACCTAAACATCCATCCTTTAGGAGCCAGCACTACGCTATCCATGCCGATACTCTCGGCCCAAATATTCCCAGAAATGTCTGCCCCGGACTGGCCCCCTGTACGTATACTGATTAGCGGCCATAAAGCATGAACTTTGTTCATGCAGTCTGCTACCTTCGCATTAACGCCTTCCTGCGTGTACTTACTGCGCAGGTGAGGCATAGAGTTGCCGGCGATGTTAAGTACACGTATATCGTACTCCATGAGCTCTGCGGCTATTTGCATAGCCTGTCGCTCGGTCATTACCTCGTATTCGTTCAGGTCAATGCGGATGAACGGCTTACCGGCGCCATAGCAAGTTTTATGCGTTAGTATACTACCTGGCGACTTAAAATCTACAGAAAAGCAGATTGTTCCGTCGGATAACAGGGCGTTGTCGCGGGTACGTAGCGCGTAGCCTGTATGGGGGTGCTCTTGAAAATATATCATATTAAAAAATTGTTTTCCAAAATTCATCACCTATGTACTTCGTGTACTGAGGCGGGATGCTTTGTGCTAAACCATATTGGTCAGCCCAATAACACCCCGTTAAGTTTCTAACATATTTCACTCCACTGAAATGTCCTACGTGCTGTATAAATTCGCCCTCTTTTACTGCTCTGCCCATCTTAGCACTTTTAGCTATGTGTGCTGGGTGTTTTGGTTGAGGTAAATCCCAATTACTTTCAAATAATCTGTGCCTATATGATAGGTAATTAAACATTGTACCGCACAATAAAACCGGATTTAATAATGGGGCTCCCGGTACATTTTCAATATCATATGGCTTCCCAATTTCTATTAAGGCGGCTCGTGTAGCGGCTATTAAATCAGGATAAAATTTACCTGCTATACGAAATTGCATGCTGCTTTGTGAATACTCCTGACAAGGCGGTGAAGCATGAATATAGTCAAAATCTTTTCCGCAATCCATTAAATACTCAATGGCGTCCGCCTGTATAAAATTACCTGGGTGGCGGGGTTGAGGGTATAAATCTATACCTGTAACAGTATAGCCTGCCTGTTCAAAACCGAATCCACCTACTCCTTGACAACAATATAAGTCAAGCAGTTTCATATCGACCAGATTATATCCATGTTATCCATGGCGGCGTATTTGCATATTGAGCATGATACCGAGCCGCTACATATCGGGTCACTAATGCTGTCAAAGTGTGCATGCAGTAGCGGTTCCCTGGCCTCGGTGGTCAGGTGCGCCCACTTGCGTATCGTGTGCCAGTAAACGGTCTTGCCGGACGCGGCGCGGTATATGATATCGCCCTTGCTGTCACACTCGTGATCGTTAGGGATACCGTCTATGAAAGCCGATAAACCGTCCCCGGCTATGAATGCTGAGTGTGTGCCTTTCATGGTCTTACAGGTATTAAATCAGTAAAAGCTTCGCGCTCTTTTAGGAAATCAGGAGCGTCGTGGATTTGCCACCCGAACCTTGTGGTAAAATCAGGTTTATCTTCATAAGGGAAATGATATATCGGACAAATTAACCGCCCGCGTTTATACCCTGTCTTTACATCATTCCAGTTCTGACCTTTTTGAAAGCTCATTTCCTGTAAATCATTACAACTTTTACCGTGTAACTCTTTGGGTGAATATAAACTTTGTGCAAGGGATTGGATACTATTTGTTACAGCGTCATTTTGACGCCATATAAAATAATTTTCCACTTCGGTGCGGTCAGCTATTTGAAATACCCGGCTATCAAACATAGCTAACTTACCCGGGCGGCAAGTGTTAAAGAACGCAGTAGCCAAACTGGTAGACACGCTGCACATCTTTTGCAAATTAGCGTCAAACCAGGCTTGCGTAGTAATGGTTTCAAAATCGGTTAGTAAAATAGATATTTCATCTGACTGAACATAAGCGAACTGTGTTCCCTGAATATTCCTGCAAAGAAACTCTGCTGTCTTATCCATATCGCGGCAGAACTTACTATCAAACGGTCGCTCTAAACCTTGGGTATATGTGTGAAAGGCTTTACCGTCTATACGTATGATAGTATATGTACGGCGTTGCAAATAAATACGGGACCTGTCCTCGTATTGCTGCTTCATTCTATCTCCTAAACTACTTTTCATATCAAATCCCTCATTATAAAATACCCTTCCAGTTCATCATGGAAGGCGGTTACGTTCTTTTTAAAGTCCTGCAGGTCGCTTATGTATTGCGCCGGGTGGCCTGCTTTGCCCAAGCTTTTTTCAATTTACTTAACCAGTCCGAGCGGATGCTTGTTGCCTTTTAGCTGGTTACACCTGAAGCATACGATCAGCTTATTCCAGTACCTATTCAAGTCTTTGCTCATATCAAGTGGGTAGAAGTGGTCTATCGTACGCCGCTGCGGCCCGGTGTCGTAAAGCTTCCTTTCGCAGTAAACGCAATGCGTTTGGCTTGCGCGTTGCCGCTTCTGCTTATGGGTGTTGTTCCTCGGCATACTGGCCTATGGTTTTCATTATCTTCCTGCCATTTTCTGTTAAGAGGGTGCTATCCGAAATATATTGCATTTGCAAATCGAAATTACAAGCGGGCCAGGTTTCCACATCTGCGGCTATAGTGTTAAAGAATATAGCCTGTTCATCTGCATCCATTGAACAAAATAATTCGGCTATCTTCTGAGGTATTAATTTTATATCTACCTCTATTGTTTGTTTTAAGCTATCCATTATTTTAACTTGTTAAATTTCCTTACGCGATAATCCAGTTCTTCTACGTTCCATTGTATATCTCGGCGAAGTTCTTTACTGGCGGTGTAGTGAACAATATACCCATGAAACTCCACGCCTCGGCATTGATCAAACCTGCTGCACAGTCGGAACTTTAAGCCAGTTACTATCAAGTTTTCATACTCGAACCGCTCAAATCCTTTTTCGGATCCGAAGAATAATATGATTTTCACTTTATTTTACTTTTAAGCGTTTCATAAAATTTACTATCATCGTAAGCTTCCCAAGCAAAAACAAAACAAGGGTAGTAGCTATCTGAATAGTCAGTGCCAAATTGTAACCACACATGCCCGGTTATGGTAGAAGTTAACAGGTAGCAGTCATCCGCTTTATGTATCTTTACAGTATCTAAAGGATTATCTGTTTTAGCGGATGTATTCACTATGGTGACTTCGCTCATAGCAGAGCGATATCCATCCGATTCATCTTCTATAACTTCAAATACTACACTCCCTAACTGAAAACTGTTGTTATCCATACAAAGGTAAAGGGTAGCTTCGCTATCTACTAAATTATCAAAATCAACTGTTCTCATTATCTTACTGCTTTAAAGGTTATTGTTTTATCAGCCGACCACTTAAACCTAAGCAGGGCTACTGAATTGTTCTCGTCGATCACTTGGCGGTCTTTTAAAGCTTGCCAGTAAAGGACCGGTTTATTTTGTCGCTTTGGATTGAGCGCGATATGCTCTGCCGGGCTATTCGTTATCATAACTTAAATACTCAGAGTACAAAGCTTCGAACTGCTTTCCGGCGTATTCGGCCAATTCTTTAGTACGGTAGCAGAGGCGGGAGCCAACGCCCGAACCCGAGCCACCGCAGTCGTAGACGTCGAACGAGAAACCGCTTTTACCGTCAGATTTAAACCAAGGATAGTATTTGTATTGGCTGCTGTTGTTCCAATCTGCTTTCCAGCCTTCATTTAATGCTTTAGCAATGATCTGTAATTTAATAAACGCTATACAAGCGTAATTCCCAACGTCCGTGTTAATCAAATTAGTTTCAATTTCTTCTAAATCTAAAGAAATGCCCAAATCTATACAGGCATCTTCGAAAGTTTTTATTCTTTCTGTAACTGTTTGGTTTTTAATTTTAGCTACCTGGTCGGCTGTAAGCTCTATCTGTGTAGGCTTGCCATTTATTGTTACTGTGATTTTCATAATGCTTTATCGGTTAGTATTCTATAAATCGTTTTGATATCTTCTAAATTTTTGCAATGTAATATTTGAGTAAACCCACTTCCTTTAGTTTGATAACGGATGTCATTTCCTATTACATAGTAGGCTATTTCATGATTGGCGCTTATTGAAATTCTACATCCCATGCCATTATTCGCGGGATCTTTAAAACCTAAGGCTATTAAATTTTCGTACGTAATCATATTTTTAAAACAAAATGTTTTGGATTTGGCAAGATCTGAACCCGTTTGCCTCGGTGTCGAAATACGTAAGTATCCCGTAGTTCTTTGCGCGGTCGGAGCCTTTAAGCTGCTGACCGTGGTCGTTAGTCCCGGTGGCTGTACGGATGCTACCGTCTGACACTTTCTTGTACCGGAACGTAACAACGCCCAGGCAAAGTTGGATTTGAAGTTTTACAGTTTTCCAGGCGAATGCTAATGCCTCTGAGAAACTGCTGAACTGTTTACGTACAGCCCATGCGATGTTAAAGAGTCTTGATTTCATAATATTAATTGTTTATACCGCCAAATCCCTGCCAATCGAAACGGGCGGGGTTGGTAGCCTGCAAAACTTAGCAGGTAAAACAGGTTCTTTAATTTAAATGGTTTGGGTTATTAAAGCATTTAAGTTTAGTTTGGCGGTTGTACCATTTTATAAAACTAACAACTGCTAAATACATCGCATCTATTTTTGACTTATTACGACAGTCATACAATTTTAAAAAATCTATCTCGGTACCATAATATTGAGGCGAAACATCTCTGCAAACCATACATTGAGCACCTGATATTTCAACTGTAAATTGGAATTCTACAGGTGTTTTATCTTCTGTCGTTGTCCACGTGTAGCCATTAACCGAAGTACCTTCTATCTTTTCAATGGCGATCATCAGTGCATTAAAATCACTATGATAGTTATTTGTATTTGACGTATTTAAAAAGGCCGCTATAAGTTTATTATTTTTCATAACTGCTAAGTTTTGTTTGTCTGTATTGACATAACAAATGTAAAACTTATATTTCTTATATGCAAGTAAAATTATTTAATTTTTTATTCCACTCGTCACGGCGTTTCTTTTCGGCGGCATATTCGCTGTACATCCGGTCCAGCTCGGCGCGGATGTTGAACGTTTCGATGTTGCGATACTTGATAGTGTAGATACGCGGTATTGAGTATCCGCCTATAAAAACAGTTCCTTCTATCTCTTTATCATAATTAGTTTCGCCTCGTCTAAATCTTTCCTTTCCCCAAACCAAAATTCGTTTGGTAAATAAGCCAAAGAACACGAGGTGGTTACGCTCGATGTAAAGTATCACGTCGTCGCCATCTATCTCGGCTACGCCGGTATGGTTATCGGGCAGTGGGTGTTTGCGGGTTTTCACAGGCTTTTCCTCCACGACAAAACAGGCGCTACTATTTTAGCTATGTAACTACTATACCATCCTGATTCACCGTTCGCGTCCCGTAAGTACATAGCACGGTGTTCACCATAATTCTGAACCCTTATGATGTAGTAAGGCTGAGAGGGGTCTGATAGTTCACCGAGCTCGGGTAATGCTTTATCTGTTAGCGTAAAACAGGAGGGTTCTCCGTTTAGTATATTTATTATATCTTTAGCTTTTTGCTCTGCTTCTACCTCGGGGTACCCAAAATTATTTACTAAAACATTAAACATTTTAGTTTCATCTTTTTCGTTAAATTTTTTCATAATTAATATATCTCGTTAGGTGTAAAATCTCCAAACTCTTTACCTTTAACTGGCCCATCCACGGTGCGTTTGACCTTGTTAGCGTCCAGACGGATCTCGTAGTGCTGGCAATACTCTTTAAGCGCTGCGGTCAGGTTCGCGGCTTCCTTGCGGTATTTAGGCGGGATGCTGTTCTCATGCGCAAAGGCGGAGTACTGTTCCTTAAAGTCGTGGTTTGGGACAAAACCTGTTTCGCACCATTGCTCAATATTGTCCTGTATAAATTCAAGTGTAGTTTCGTGGTGCTTGATATTAAATTTCTTCGTCCAGCCCTCCTGCGACAGCGGTATCAGCTCGATCTTACCATTGCTGCGGAATAACTCCTGCAGGCTTTGTACGATAAAGTGGTCGTACCCCATCCAGTCGTAAGCGGTAAATTCGCCCGGGAACATTTTACCGTGTACGGTATCTACACCACCGTTAAGCGTATAATAATTGGTGAACTCCAACTGGCGGATGCGGCGCTTTAAGCCTCCGTCCACGTCATCATACGAATAGTTGGTATTTAGCAGCAGCTTCGGCATTTCTTCCGTCGGTACATCGTACTCAGCCACAAATTTCTTATTAACATACCCTACACCACCTACCATTTCTTTAAGGAACAGCCAGTCTATTTTTTTAGGTATATCGGCCAGGAAATATATACGTTCCCGGTTCCACGCCGCAAAGAACTTGTCATCAAACTTTACAGATGACCCCGGCACCGTTTTAACGGTGGTTGTACCAGACAGAATATTGCCAAATATGTTTTTACCACTCCCACCTCCGTCTTTAGGGTCGATCACTTTTTCGGTTAGCGTAATCAGGTAAGCGGATGATTCCGATTTGTAATCATGCGCCAGGTAACCGATCACTTTTTTAAGGTACGGGGTAATACCTATCGCATTTTCGAGGTAATCCGCGTACAGGTTACGCAGTGGTACCTTAGCATCCCACTCCCGTGGTTTTATGTTATGCGCCCATACATACTGCTCAAAGTTATCGTATGGCAACAGGTCGGTTGATGTAGCGGTTATTTCCAACACCCCATTGCTGAAATATTTATATGAGTAAGTGGGTCCGTCCTTTAGTACAGTGTTCGGGTCAATATCCTGCAGGCGGGTAATAGTGAAGTTGCCTGATTTCTGTATGAATGCCTCGAACGAGTTACATATCTGTGTGTACGTTTGGGCATCTTCCTCCCAGATGTATTTCTTTATGGCGTTGTAAAAGTCTTTGTCGTTCTGTTTTTCTAAAAGCTGCCCGTTGATGCGAATGATCTGCGTTTTATTATGCAGGCGGTAGCCTATCTCGTGCGCCACGCGATACAGATCTTCGCGGCTGATCTGGAACGATTCTGATTTTAAGTTAAACTCCCAGAACCTACCGAATGGTAGTTCGCTCTGGTACTGCTCTTTCAGCGTTTCGTATTTCTCCTTAGCTGCCGGTGACACATTATTAGGCAGGTCTTTGGATGATAACACACATCTGCGGACAATATTTTCCTCTACGTAAGGCTTAAATATGCCAAACCCGTTATGCGTAAGATGTTTATACGTTTGCGTTTTATCGTTCTTGAACATTAGCATGGCCATTACCGTAGACGGGTTATACCCTCGCCCCGGCTCAAATTCGGTAGAGCTGGTGAACACATAGAAGCAGCGGTTCTCTTTATGCCATGTGGCGCTTACCCCCTGGTCTTTACCGGGTCGGGTGAACATATACCTGTCGGAGTTCTCGGATAGCAGCTGCCAGTCATTTTCTTCCAGTAGGGTTATCAGGTCGCCGTTCATGTTATAGTCTTCGAACGGGTTGGTAGAGTACTGGTCTTCCTGCGTACGAGTCGGCTTGGCCTGTACAGGCGGTTTTATGATCTCCGTGTAGGTATGGCACAGGGCTATCAGGCTCGACCGTTCTTCCCATGTAAGGGTAGGGATAGGGTTGTCCTGAATGATAGCGTAGTCCATACTGGGAGGGGCTAATATGTAGCCCCCTTCGCCGCGCGTTTCCAAAAAGTTCATTTCCTTGTTCACGCGTTTACGTCCGGCGGCTATTTGCTGTTGTATTTCTTCCTCCGTAGCCGCCCTCCCGGCCAGTTTAACGTTGCCTGGCACCTCATGATCAGTTATGCGGTAGATCAGGTGACATCCTTTAGACGGGGTGCGATGTATACGCAGTTTGGCGTACAGGTCGGGGTACAGCGTTTGGATGTCTTTAAGCAGGTGCGCGTCAACGCCGGGTTTGTATTTTACGTCCACGTCGATCACCTCTATACCACCGGAGACTTTACCGCAGACGATGGCTACGGCCATGGTGTGATGCCTGTCCATAGATGACCACAGCTGGCTTTCAGTCATGCAGGTGGACTGTTGTGTAGTCCATGCAGTGAAAGGCGTCTTAGCGGGTCGGAAATTGCCCTTGTCGTCCGTTTCATCCTTATCACGTACCGGTATCAGTGAAATGTTGTCGGACAGAAGGTACTTTACCTCCGGCCAAACGGAAGCTAAATTACTCACCTATTAATTCGTTTTGTGGTATACCTGTTTCTTCTGAGATTATTTGCAGGGCGGTCACCGTTGTCAGGATGACGTTACCGGTTTGTGCCCACCGCCTTATGGAGAAGTATGATTTACCAAAAGCGAGTTGGAGTTTGGTTTGTAACCGGGCGTTGGCGAGTATTTCGTCGAGGGCGGTTTGCTTTAATTGTGCTGTTTCCTGAACCATAATTAATCGTGTGTTTGCAAATATACTATCAAGAATGATTAGATGCAAATTTATTTTGTAACCAGTTGAGCGGTTTTGTAACCAGTATGTAACCAGTTTGTAACCAGTGTAAGTTATTGATTATCAATGTTGTTACCAGTGTAACCAGTTTATTTCTATTAACGTGTAGAGATATTTAATATTAGCAATGTAAAATAGGTAATTTTTAAGGTTTGTAAAAATATAATTTTAAAATATGCTAATAGAATATAGGGAAAAAGGCGGTTACACTGGTAACGTAATTGAGTATCAGCATTTTAAGTGGTAACATTACTGGTTACAAGGTGGTTACAACTGGTTACAAAATTTAAAAAAGTGGTGTTTTTAGATAAAATACAATATATTTGAAAGAAAAAAGAGGGATTTTCTTATGCCAGCACCAAAAGGGAACACGTATTGGATGGATAGAAGTATTAGCGGGGTACCTAAATTGTTATCCCCCGAACTGCTTGCACAACATTTTGCTAATTATGTGAAGTGGGTTAAAGATAACCCCGTTGAGGTTCAGGACTTTGTGGGTAAAGATGCTACTGAAGTGTTCCGTAAAAAAGAGCAGCCTTTATCTTTAGACGGTTTTGAAGACTATGTTGCGGAGAACGGCGGGCCTATTAGTTTAGGGCATTATTTTAGCAATCGTGAGGGCCGATACGAAGATTTCGTAGCTCTCTGCGATTATATAAGGCGAAAAATCCGCGCTGATCAGATAAAAGGAGGTATGGTTGGCATCTACAATGCCTCTATAACTCAGCGACTTAACGGACTGGCCGAGAAAACAGAGACGACCGCCCGCGTAACTACCGAAACCGTTGACACCCACTTGTTATCCGATGAAATTCTTAAAGCTTTAGAAGATGCCGCCTCAAATAAGCCTATCGAAAGTTAAGGCCGAACTATGTCGCCGCCGCCTGTTCAAATTCGTGCAGGAGTTCTGGTCAGTACTTATCCCGGAAGACCCGGTGTGGAATTGGCACATTGAAATGATATGCGACGAGATCCAGACGGACCTCATGCGGATATGCAAACTGCCTGAACGTTGGGAGTGGTTTGAAACGGAACGCTATTTAGCCCCCGCAAAGAACCGCGAACCCAAACTCCATGACATTTTGCTTAACGTACCACCAGGCACAACCAAATCAACCATATTAAGCGTAATGGCGCCTGCCTGGCTATGGACAGTAGACGCAACACTGCGGATCGGTACCGGCTCTTATTCCGGTGATCTTTCAATGGGCCTGGCCATGAAAAGCCGCGACATCATTCAGTCGGATAAATACCGCCTGTACTTCCCCGAGGTCAAAATACGTGATGATAACAATAATAAGGGCCACTACATCAACACTGCCGGGGGAGAGCGTTACGCGACCTCTACGGGCGGTACGATCGTAGGTATCCACTTTCACCTGATCATCATAGATGACCCTGTAAACACTAAACAGGTTAACTCAGAATCACAACTGGAAGAAGCAACGGACTTCATCAACACCACGCTTTCCACGCGTAAGGTAGATAAGAAAATAACGCTTACTATAATAGTAATGCAGCGGTTGCACGAAAAAGACCCCGCCGGGGACTGGATCCGCAAGTGGCAGGAAGAAGGGTTTAAACTCAAATGGATATGCCTGCCCGCTAAGATAGGCGGAGATGGCGACGTATATCCGCCTAAGTTAGCAGATAAATACATCAACGGATTTCTTGACCCCGTCCGCCTGGATGACGAGGTGCTGGACGCTGCACGTATACAATTGGGCAGTTATGGCTATGCTGGGCAGATGGACCAGAACCCTACGCCTAAAGGCGGCGGAATCTGGCAGCAATGGTTCGTACCGGTGGCTGATAAAGATATGCCATCACCTGAGCAGATGACAGGCTATGGGACTGATTGGGACACAAGTTATACCAGCGATACCAGTAATGCGGCCAGTGCCGCCGTTGTAAGCGGCAGGATAGGTAATATTATGTACATAGACCGAGTTGCATGGTTTCACCAGGAGTTCCCAGATTTAGTTAACACGATCATGTACGGCTTTCCGTTCCCGCATTATGTGGAAGCAAAGGCCAGCGGCAAGTCAGCGAAGCAGGTTTTAGTTAATGCCGGGCATCCCGCAGAGGAGGTGCAGGTTAACGGCGATAAAATGGTTAGGGCTTTAACTGCTACACCTATTGCGGAGCGGAAACAGGTTTATGTAAGAGCATCAATACTGGACAAGATTTATAACGACAAGGACCAGGGGATACTACGTTTCCCTAAAGGGCCAAAACAGGATTTAGCAGATGCTTTGGCGCAAGCTATTTTTAGGCATTTAGGTAAACCTGCCCGTCAAATAATTGTAGGCTGGAAGAAAAAAAGCGCATAGTAGCATACCATATACAGATATTAATTTGTATATTTGGATATGAAACAATTAAAAGATTTAACAGAGCTAGGCGAACATTGGGCGTTGGTTACAAATACTGGCGGCAAGTACGCGGTATCTAATTTAGGCAGAGTAGCTTCCTTCTATAAAAGCGATACCGCTATACTAAAACCACACCCTTGTCGCAATGGGTATTTGAAGGTAGTATTCTATACTATGGAAGGTGAAAAAACAGTCATGCCTCACCGCTTAGTGGCTACATATTTTGTAGATAATCCCGACAACAAATCAGAAGTAAACCACATAAACGGTATCAAGACAGATAACCGCGCGGAGAACCTTGAATGGGTTACTCGCGGTGAAAACTGCAGGCATGCTGTAGATAAGGGCTTGCATAGAGGCTTTGAGAAAGGGCATCAGGTAGCTAACCGCCACCGGGGCGAACGTAGTCCTACCGCAGTATTAACCGAGGACCAGGTAAGGAATATCCGCGCTGATTGGGCCGCAGGTTTGAAACAACGTGAACTGGCCGAAAAATATAAAATAAAAATGAGTACAGTTAGGAGCGCACTAACAGGCTGGAAGCATATTATCTAAGGATTGTTATACGACCAGATTTGTTATATGACCGTCTGGCGCTAAAGCGGCCAGGATTTGTTATATGACTAGATTTGTTATACGAGGTTATTGCCGGTTGGTGATAGCCTCGTATGCGTATGAGCCTATACGTGTGCGGGTGCGTGGTACGTATATAGGGCGGTTTAAGTAATTGAATTTACATAGGCGGTTTGTTTAGTTGTTATTGATATTTCTTATCATTTACGTACAAGCAAAAATAAATTGAAATTATTTTGCATTTACTATTGACATATGTAAAACTTTGTTTATATTTGTAGTGTTAAACAATTAAAACAAATCATTATGAAAACTTCAAACTTAACTCCGACCAAAAAATTGTTAATTTCAATGTTAACAGAAAACACTGGCAAACACTTTTTAGACAGTGGTTTTGATAACGGCCGTATGTGGCAACGTAACCAGGGTAAAAACTTTGAGGCTGAATTTTATGAGGGCGACGATACCCCGCTTATAACTGTATCAACCTATCATTACTTATCACAAGTGTTAAACTTAGATCCGTTTGCTATTAAAGTAAACGCAATGTTAAAACGTAAACGTGCGAAAGGTATTGATGCTCACTGGATAGGTGAATGTGACGAAATTTTAGAAAATTGGAACGAACAAATAGAATGGCGTGGGGATCAATTTAATACCTACAATTATGAAAATAATTTAAGCCAGGTATTACAATGCCGTGTATTTGTTTATGACGGTACACCTTATGTATTGCTGCAAATACACGGAGGCGCTGATGTAAGAGGTGGTTATACAGATACACAATGTTTTGAGTTAACAGGTTATTTAACCGGTAACGTAGATGTTTATGGCAGCAATGATAACGGTGATCAGGTTGAAAATACTTATAACGGTTATAGCTTAACAGGTGAGAACGGGGAACCCGTTACAATGCTGGAAACAGATAACTGGCAGTTTAATTTTCAAGTACACGACGAAACATACATGTATGAAGCCAATTGATTATTACAAATTAGCCATTGCAACCGGCCTAACAATTGACCAGGCGAAATACTTTGCCACCGCTATGTCACATAGCATTAAACAGAATTTAGCACACTTAACAATTAAATAAAATGGAAAAATTAATCAGTAACGACCAGGCATTTATTAATCAACTTCAAAGAGCCGTCGAAAATGGTTTTGAAATTGATAGAGATTTAACTATTGGGGATATTCAAATAGAAGCTCAGGATTATTTAATAGAGTTAATTACACCTGCTGATAAGCAAGTGTATTGCGAAGTTATCCAACATGGTACTTCACAGCATGCAAGTTATTGTGACGGTATAGGAACTGTGTATCATAGTGACGGCGAAATAATACGATGGCAAACATACAAGCAGGCACAACCAAATGAGATGTTTGTTTACGCTACCATAGTAGATGTTAAAGGCCAGGTAATTGAGTTATACGAAACTTTAAATTTAACTATATGATACTAACAACCTTAAAAGATTATGCCAAACAGAAAGGCATAACCCGCGCCCGCGCTTATCAGCTGCAAAACAAACTACCTTTAATTGACTTACCTGTCTATGCCATTGCTGAGGACGGGACGCGCATACCGCTCTATAAGGACGGAGAACCGTTATTGCAAACGTATGTGCAACAGGATAGAGCAACGGTACAGGCCGAATATGATATGCTTAAAGTGCAGCTTTCCAGTTGTAATACACACGAAGCACGAAGGATAGTTGATAGGGCACGGGCAATTGAAACTATTTTAAAATAATACTTGACACGTGTATAATTAAGTTGTATATTTAAAATATGAAAAAGATAATCACAAACGGTACTCACTTTATTACTTCGCGCTTTGGCAAAGTGCAGTTAACTGATAACATTAACATAGCTAATGTTTACCAGGTAAATGAGCAAAGCGAAGATTTGCTAAACGCTATGAGTGTAGCTGTCGATACTGCCTTACAATTTGAAGACTTAAACAAATTCTATACACCAATTAACTTTTAATCATTATGAAAACATTACTTAAAAATCCCGTACATATTGCAATGATCTTATTAGGCGCAACTGTATTAATTGCCATTGTAATGGCAGTAATTAACATTGCAACTGGACATTATAGTCACCACGCGGCATTTTAAGCAGGAACAAAGAAATTAACAGATTGATAGGATTATAAACAATTAATATTATGAAAACTTTAAAAGAATTTACAACTGAAGAACTTAAAACCGAACTTGAAGCCCGTGGTTATCACACTGCAAACTTATGGCAGATAGGGGATGTTGAGGCTAAATTAGAAGAATATAACGAGGATAACGGCACTACTATTTCAATATCTGAAGAAGATAAAATGGAGGTATTAGTCCGGGCATTTAATAACGATGCTACATATTCTCAGATATGGGAATCAATTGAGTATGAATTAGATGAACTTATAACACTTGAATAACTAAATTAAAATATTAGTTACCCCGCTTCATTAGTTTGAGGGCGGGGTTTTTTGTGTCCTATTAAAAACGAAAAGGACAACTTTGGAGCCGCCAGGTGCCGGGGCGACCGCCACCTAAATTTCTACAGAATTTTACTTGCATATAAGCAAGAAAATCTTTATAATTACGTATGAAAACAAATTATACGATTGGACACCATAATGAGGAACTTAATTGGATAAAATATCCTTTTTTTGTTTTTTAATAGCCGGTAAACGTCAATATGTGATATTAAATTAAATATGGAAACCATAAGACAACGCTGGTCACGCAAGCAAATAGAAGACCGCCTTAGAGATTTAAAAATTTGTTACGATGATAAGGCTAACCGCGCCTTAATAACCTCGTTTCAAGATAGTCTTAACACTTTAAACCGCAAGGGCACTAAATCGGTTATCCGCTTTCTTACTTTCTAAAATTTTCTGCTAAAATTTTTTCTTGCTATATGCAAAATTAATCCTATATATTTGCGTATATGGGAATACTTGACACTTTATTCAAGGGTACGATCGATAAACGGGTAAATGCAGGCCTGAACCGCGCCCTGACGTCTCTTTATAACCGCAACGTGTTCCAATATCTGTTTGATGGTAATATTATTCTCGACGCTAACTCTTTCGACTATGTGGAAGATGGTTATGAGGCTGTTGGAGCGGTGTACGAATGCGTAGATCTCATAGTCAACAAAATAATTGCATGCCCCCGCATTCCGTACCGCATCAAAGACGAAAAAGAGTATAAAAAATACCTAAATTATTCTAAATCTCCGGACACACAGGCGCAAGCCGCGATATCAAAGGCTAAAGCCCTGGAAGAAGTATCCGTTCCCGCTATTGACCGCTTATTAAAAAAGCCTAATCCGGAGAATAATATGGATCAGGTGCTGGAAATGATCGCAGGTCTTCTACTCTTAACTGGTAACTCCTACCTATACGGAAATGGATCGTCTACCGCCATAAAAGACCGGAAATGGTCTGAAATATGGGCTATTCCAAGCGAAATGAACATCAAATCAGGCGGTTTAATGCGGCCTGTTACCTCCTATGAGATGCGTTCATACGTGCAAAATGACGCTTTTCCCGCCGCTCAGATCAAGCATTTGAAGACCCGCAACCTGAAATTTACCAACACAGGGCAGCAATTGTTCGGTATGGCCCCGCTAAAAGCGTATGCATACTCCTTAGATATACTCAAAAATGTAGACCGTCAGTCGGATAAACAGGTCAAAAACGGCGGTAAAATGGCTTTATTAACCCCGGAGAATAAAGAAGATGCATGGAACGAAGATCAGATCGGGCAAATAGGTGATTCTTTAAAGGAAGCCCGCGCTTCGGACGATCAAATGTCCCGTACAGTGCCCCTGAGTGTCGCGGTGAAGTACACCGAGATAGGCATGTCCTCGCAGGAGATGGAGTTGCTAAAAACAGGCGATGTAAAGGCGGACGACGTATATCGCTGCTACCATATGCCACTGCAGTTTCGCAACCAAGACACAGCGACCTACAATAACCTGCCTGTAGCCAACCGCCAGCTGATATATAATGCCGTGTACCCCTGGATACGTAAGATCGAACAGGCGCTGACCGAGTTTATCTGTACCCCGTACAATACCGCCTCAGCGGAATACATCATTGTGCTGGACTACACGTCCCTGCCGGAACTGGCCAGTGATGCAAAGGAAACTTCGGAGTGGCTGGATAAAATGCCGTGGTTAACCCCGAACGAGAAACGCGCGGTTATTGGCTTTGGCGAAAGTCCTCAGGATGGTATGGCGGAAATATTCGTCAACCGCAACACGGTCAGACTTCAGGACGTCATCGATGGCAAGGTCGTAACCCAACCTAACGACAACAGTGGCTCAACCGGCACTAATTAAAAAGGCCCTCATAACCGCCAGCGCGATACAGAGGGCCGAACACTTAAGATAAATTATTATCGTTTAACCATTTGGTAAAGGTTCTCCTGCCGCTCTCTGTACGACGTTTATGTAAGGCTAACCGTTTTCGGATAAGGGCTTGCCTTTCTTGCGCAAATTTAACTTCTTCCGCATCGTCCGCTAAACCGCGTTCTAACGAAATACGTTCTTTTTCCATTGACTGAAACCACAGGTCCATAGCCTGTGAATAATCTCTTTGTTGTTTATCCATAATTTATTGTTCAAGCTAACCTATTCGCTTGCGGGCCTTGTGATGTGTTGCTTAAATACGGAGTAAATCCGGCTTGCCAGTTCTT
This sequence comes from Mucilaginibacter sp., assembly GCF_041660805.1. GTDB lineage: Bacteria > Bacteroidota > Bacteroidia > Sphingobacteriales > Sphingobacteriaceae > Mucilaginibacter. The sequence continues at coordinate 40,052 of NZ_JBAZVP010000032.1, forward strand.
TGGCGCCGAGTTCTTGTAGCATGTCTAACGGGTAACTATATAAGAACCAAAACCGCTCACTGCGTCCCGGTCTGTCATACTCAATGACCAGCGACCGCCTGTCCTTAACGAAATCGTCTTCGTTCAATCCGTGGAAAATAATGTCAAATTTCATACTTCTAAGTGTTTATAATCATTAGCAGGATATTTACTGCCCCACCTGTACAAGTGCATTATATAAATCCCCGCCATTATCCCGACCCTCAGTCGCTTCTTAGGCGCCCGGCTGCAGAACAGCCAGTCGAAGTTGATTCTATTCTCGTCAAAGCCTCCCAGTGCCTGCCAGGTAGACACCTTGAAGCACATGAGCATACCAGCGACTACCTCCGTAGCTACTACAGTAGCCCCGTAAGCACTCCACCTGTATTCCGCTTGCGCTATGTGCGTCGATATACTATCTACGTCGAACATGCCCTTCACAAGCTGCATATCACTTCCCAAGCGATTGGTCATGCATCCTAAAATGTCGAAAGTTGTATTTTCGAGTATATCCATTATGTGCGCTTTGGTGTCCGGCTGCAGAAACAAGATATCATGATCCATTAATACGACCCAGTCATCATCTTGTAAAAAATGAGTACCCGCATCGGGCAGATCGCATATTTGTACTATCGCGTCGTTAATCGCCTTGCCGATGTTCTTATCTGTGCGGTAGGGTTGTATCCAATGAACATCTACCATGACACAACTATAATATTTTCTCCTGCTAAACCGCGCTCCTGACGCAAAGCGTAACCTGCCGCCATAACTTGTTGCATAACATCAAAAGGTAACATCATATCAAAATAACGTTGGCAATTTTGTCCGTTCTTAGCAGCATTCTCTATTCCCCGAGCAAGTGATTCTATAGACAAGGCATTTTTGTTTGTTAAAGCGATAGCTTCGGCTACCGGCATTAATTCTATTTTATCTTCCATTATTTTACAAAAATTAAATTCTCCGCGTTCTGAACCTTTAACGTTAACCTCGCAGCGGCGCAATAGTCTACGAACTTGCGGTACAGTTGGTAATCACTATTCCACTCAATGCACAAACATTTACATCCAACGGCTACCAAGTCTATTTGCTGTAATATCAACCAGTCGAAATTTTCTGCATCCAGACTTATAAAGTCAAACACTGGTAAACCCGCTTCCAGCCAAAAGATATCGAAGGGTACAACTTTTATCTGCTTTTCCTCAAACTTAACACCTTCCCACCGGCCAAGCTCTGACAGGTCAAAAGATGACACCAAAGCTTTATCGGTACCACCTGGTACATGCGCCCCGCTTTCATAGAACGTTAGTGTATCTTCCTTTTCACCTATGCCGTAGTTGTAGCATTTTACTCTTGGGTTGTTGGCGTGTAAGGCTTGCAGATCTGCGAATACTGAAGCAGGCTCGATTAGGTGACCTGCCCACCCCAAGTTAATTAAGGCTAAACTATTGCTCAAATAGTCACCCCGGTTCGCTCCTATATCGAGCAAAGTACCTTTGTAATCACCGAAGTAGCGGTGAACAAACTGATCTTCTAAATTTTGGCCATGGTATTTCATTTAATAAATCTCCTTTTCAGTTTGGCCCAGAAACTTAGTTGATCATCAGTATGACCGTAAACCTCTTTTCGGTTAACAGTTACATAGGACGGCGTAAGCGGCTTGTGGAAAGTATAAAGTGACACCCATACTTTACCGGTAAACAGACATTTTATCCGCTCTTTCCAAGTCATGCCCCAACAGGCTATAAATTCACCTTTTTCGTCGCCATCGAGGAATAGTCCCGGCAGCGGTTGGTATTCGGGTTGATCTTTTGCGTAAACCTTGTTTACGTCTTTAAAATGTATTGGTTTCATAATTTAATTATAAACCCTGACAACGCAGGATGATTGAATCGTTTGATTGTTTATCATAAAGTCCGGCGTACTGGACGTATTCCGGCAGATGGTTGAATTTAACAAAATAGCTATATAGTATGGCACTTAGGCAACTTTGGTCGTGGCGATGATTTGCCCAATCTCCGTTAAATAAGCCTAACTCACAAGCAGATTTTAAACCATTCCACAGCTCACTCCCACTTACAGTTCGCGTATCGAAACCCATAAATCCGCTTTGTATCATCGGAATTTCTTTAGCTACTTCCCGGTCTATACCATAATATTCCAAAGTTACATCATTGGTGTAATCACCTAACCAGCACCCATTGCCCTCGAACCAATAACCTTGTTCGGATATTATATCAAACAGTGGCTGGATAGGTGCAACCGCCCAAACCGAGCAGTCGAGCCAAAGTATTTCGGTGTAGCCAGCGTCAATAGCCTTCTGAATAGTATACACCTTGAAGGCATAATTATTTTCTGTATGTAACGGCGCACCCACCGAACGCTCATGTATAAAGCCGAGAAAATCAATGCCCGAGGCGTTATCCCGCAAACTGTTCGATAGTCGGGCCAAACCGTCTACGTATCTCGAATTTTTTGTAGCTAAACTAACAATACACTTTTTCATGCTTCCGGTTTTGCTTCGCGTTTATCAGCCTCGAACTCTAATCCCGGATTAAGTTTAACAGATTTGATAGCTTCCCTTACTTTTTCAATGTTGTACAATTGAAAATTAATATTTTGCCTTTGGGCAAAGATATTTTTAGCAGCTTCTTCGTAGGGTTTTAAATAGTGACTGCCTAATGATTTATAAAAAAATTCGGCGAAAAGTTTCCACCCATACCCAATAATAGCTTCTAAGGCTCTCGCTTCGTTCTCTGTTAATTCTAAAGTCACTTTAAAATCAACAGTCGTTTTTATTTCTGCATTCATTTGTTTGATATGTATTTATAAAAATAAAGATTACCAGGTATAGTTACTTCCGACTTCAATAAAGGGAGCAATCGCATTGAATATCCATGATCTTCGCCAAAAGATATCTCAGGGAAACCCGCTTGTAAAGCCAATTCCCGCTTAACAGGACTAATATGGTTAGGAGTGCGATAATATACACCGTTCCGCTCATACCATGACCTGTATTCTTTGGATATGTGCCACTGACGGTGATTTCTGCTGTCTGTAGTTATTAAACCACTTATCCCTATACAGTCCGCATCCTGAAGTGTAGCTGAGCATATCTGTTTAAGATAATTTGGTGCAACCTCGTCATCATCGTCCACAAATACGATATATTTACCGGTAGCCCGTTCAAGCAACTTATTCCTTTTAGTACCTATGTTATAATCCATAGAAGCGTCAACAAGAATTTCAACGGGAGGATTATAAGCTGTTCCCGGACCCCACAAAGATGGTTCTTTGCTCGGCACCTGTTCAGGTAAAGTAATATCCTTTAATTGAGAGGTAAGCGATGTTAAAAGCACCATCAAATACCAATGCCGCTTCGGCATTGTAGCGATAAGTACGCTGAGAACGGGCTGTCTTAATTCCATTTTATAGCTGAATAAGGTATAACTGGCTCGGCAATGCCGAAATTAGTTTTTAGCCGCTCGTTGAATAGATTTTCACCTTGCGCCCAGGTACTATCATTCCGAACGCTAACAGCATCCTTTTTAAATTTACCAGTAGTGTAATGGGCATGCTCGAAAGTCAAATCTAAAGTGATTACTTTGCCCAACATATGACCTACAGCAGTCATCTCCTGATCGCAAAACATGTGATCATATTCTGGAAAATAAATATAGTTGTACCCGCTATAAATACACCGCTCATAATACTTTCTGTCCATAATAGGTAGGGTCATAAGAGTGGGCTGTAAACCATCTACCGTTTTAACTATAAAATCTTCTTTATACTGTAATTCTCCTAAAAGGGCGTAATCCCAGTTTTCAAAAGGTAAAAAATCATCACTTATAACTACAAATAATTCGTTTGTAGCCCTTAAAGCCCCATTATTAATAGCATCAATCGCTGAACGGTTTCGGCTAATTTCTAAAAAGAAAAACTGATGTAAATCATTATTCTGATAAAAAGAAACATATTCTGAAAGGCATGGATCATTTTGATCTATTGACACGATCCACTCTATGTTTTCAGGTTTACGTGCCGCATCAACCCATTTTTTAAGGGTTGACTTAAATATTTCGGGGCGTCCCCGAGACGGGTAAATTACACTTATAGTCATTTGTAAGGTATAAATTTATTGTTTAATATACTTGCTTCGTAAAGCGGTTTATTGTGACGAATACCTGTAACCCGGTCAGCATCTACAACACTGGACTTACAGGTAGCATGTTCATCATGCGAATAGAATAAACCTTTAGAATCAGAAATATCTATAAAAGGCGCGGGTATAAGCCCCATGTTGTAAATACGCTGAGACAGCTCCGCATGCTCATATCCCCACTTAATAAATCGCTCGTCAAAGCCTCCGGCAGTTTCAATGCAATGTCGGGTAAAGAATAACATGCATCCACGCGGCAACGCGTATTCAGTATAATTACTCTCCTGCGTAACTACAGGTCGATCAAATATATACATCGCATGATTCAAGCCCGATTCGATGTATTTATAAACCCAATCGATATCCAAACTGTAGATATCATCGTCTAAAAGCACGATAAAATCCGGGGCATTCTCCATACACTTTGCCATGCATCTGTTCTTCGCTATAGCAATGCCTTCATATTTATCATCGCGATATACTTTGTATGAAACATTTACCGGCGTGTTCTCAACTAACCGTACAAAGGTTTCCGCGAATAGTTTCTCACGATTTTTCGTTGTTGTAATACCTATGCAGATTTTCATTCTTGACAAAATTTATTTTCTAACGCCTCTAAACAAACAAAAAACTGTGTGTAATCTTTTATAGTAGGGTAATAATGATAACCGTAGTTAGCATTTTCTTCTTTACCCATATACAGATGCCGTACGCCATCGAATTGGGCCACGCCTTCAAAAAATATTTCGGCGGTAGAATGCTCGGGAAGCCAAGCTTGTTCGCATAGATTAGTTGTATTGCTAACTTCTACACCTATAATCTTAATGGCCTAAAAATTAAAACCACCCATGTTATCTTTCGCAATATAGTACAATCTTAGCCACGAATTAATTTCTAAAAAAGGGGTATTTTCCGGTATTTTACACAGCAATATAAGTTCTGCTAACGTCATTTCTTTTTCCACAACATTTCCCTTTCTACCTCGTAGCCAAATAGGGACATGAAGTTTTTAATTGTTTTCGGTTTTGCGTCCCCCGCCCTAATAGCTTTTACCGTCATACTGGCGGTAGACTGTTTCATTTTACCGATATGCCACTTAGGTGTTTTGGTAATATCCGCAATAGCTTCTTGTAATGTCATACGGCAAATATATCAATACAATTTGATATATCAAAGTCAACTGATAATAAAAAAATAATTATTTTCTTTCGTTTATCTATTTTTGGGACAATGAAGGATAAAACTATTAGCCAGGAACAAGAGGATAAGCTAAAAAAGCTTAAAGAGAAGACCTCTGACCCCGAAGTTAAAGCTGCCATTGAAAAAAAACTAAAGCAGGGTAATAAACCTTTTAACAAATAAACATGCCTTTTTGTAAAGAACTAAAACAGGACTTCGCGACTAAAAAGGAAATGTTTGTCGCTCTTAAAGAGCGCAAAGAAGAAATTATTGGCATTAAAAAAGCAGCTATTAAGTTTTCAGACCCTATTGCCTTAATGCTCCGGGACCTGGATGCTCAAAAAGTAGAAGGTAATAATACCCAAATAGGCATAGGCTCAACTATTTATGCGGTAATTAATACTACCAAGTACTTTGACAGCCACGGCGATGTGCATTGGGACGGTATATGGGATGTTTCTGTGAAAGATCAGAAAAACAAACTGTATTATATTATAAATCACGAACTGGAAATAGGTAAAATTATAGCCTTTCCCCGTGACGTTGATCCCTCTGTTAAGACTGTTACATGGGCGCAGTTAGGTTTGCCCTATACCGGCAGCACACAGGCACTGGTATATGCCGTAAAGTTAACGGAGAAAACAAATAAGGATTTCCTTGCCGCTGTTTCGGATAAGGAAGACCTGCAAAATTCGGTACGCATGCGCTACATTAAGTTCACGCTTTGCATGAACGACAGCGATTCGGAATTCGCAACTGAAAATAGCAATTTCTGGAAATACTTACCGGATATTGCGAATAAAGAGGATGTTTTAGAAGCCGGGTACTACTGGTTGGTAGAACAGGCCGCTATTGAAAAAGAAGGATCTGCTGTATTGTTTGGTTCAAATGATGCAACACCTATATTATATTCAGAGATCATAAGTGACCCGGCTAAGTCCAGTCAGCTTGAAGAAGATAAAACCGACCCGCCGCAGGCAGTCGAAATAACTAACAAAAATTATTCACATTATTTTATTTAAAATGTTTAAATACAAATCTGCGGCGGAACTTGCCAAAATGAGCGAGTACGAACTGGAAAAATACCAGGACGAAAAAGCCAAACACGAAGCAAAAATTGCACAGGACGCGGGTACCGAGGCGGGTAAAGCCGCAGGTGCTGATGCTGCCAAAACAGAGGTTGAGCCTTTGAAAACAGAACTTGACGAGTTGAAAGGCGAAGTTAAGGTTATAAAAGACGAACGCGATCAGTATAAAGTTGAAATGGAAGCCAATTTGGCCGAAATTAATCGCTTTAAAGCTGCTGCAAAAGAAAATGAAAAGAAAGGCCGTTTCTTTGACGAAGCGTTGAACGATGCTTTGAGTGAAGAAAAAACGATCAAGGAATTGCAACAGTTAAAAACTGACAGGAACGCCAAAGTTACTTTAACATTGAAAGATGTAGGTACTATGGGCATTTCCAGTATCGCAGATATCAGCATGGCAAATGCGCAATTGCGCCCCGGTATTATATCTATACCTAATCGTCGCATACACATGCGTAATATAATGAACACCGGTCGTATGACGACTTCGGATTTCCATTATTTACGTGAAGTAGGCGGAGAGGGTGACGTGGATATGTGGGCTGAAAACAGCGGTAAAAAACCAGCTTTAGACCTGGACTACATCGAGAAAACAGCACCTTCACAATACATTGCAGGTGTGCTGGATATCAGTCGTAAGTCTTTGGACGATATCGCTGCTTTACGCGGTACTTTAGCACCTCGCTTGTTGGAGAAATTCCTTATCAAAGAAGATCAGCAGATCCTTTCTGGTTTAGGTACTGGTTCACAACTTGAAGGTATTCTGCAAGTTGCAGAAGCTTACGATGGTTCTAAAACCCGCTTGGTTGAGAAAGTTATCGATGCCATAGGCCAATTGGAAGAAAACGAGTTCTATGCAGACGGTATCATTATGCGTCCTCGTGATTGGGCTGCTATAGCAGTAACGGTAAGTACTCAGCAAGAGTTCACTTTACCAGGTTTAGGTATTGTTACTATGCAAAATGGAGTACTTTATCTGAATGGGGTTCCTGTTTACAAAATGAACGGCATGCCTTTGGACAACCGCCAGTTCTTAGTAGGTGACTGGCTTATGGGCTCGCAATTGCTTATCCGCGAAGACCCACGCGTAGAGGTTTCATACGAGAACAAGGACAACTTCGAGAAGAACATCGTTACCTTCCGCGTGGAAGGCCGTGATGCCTTACCGATTTACTTTGACGATGCTTACGTTAAAGGTTCTACCGGCGCAACTACATAATAGGGGGTTTTTCATAATTAATTGTTTAAAATGCAATGCCCTGAAAAGCATTGCATTTTTTATTTAACTTTACATACATGACATACTTAGATGTAATTTCGGTAACCGACGTAGATAGCTGGCTGTCGCTCGGGTTAGACCCCGACGATGAACAGGCGGTAAAGGAAGTCGAACGGCTAATCAAAACCTCGATAGACTGGGTGGAAAATTATACCTCTTATCGGCTATATGAACGTACAGAAACTATTGCTAACAGCAGGTGTGAACAATCCATAGCGCTTTACCCTATAACCGTAGTAAGCGTTACCTATCAGGACCTTAGCATGGCCAAATACGAGAAATACGTATTGCCCACCAAACTGAAAATAAAGTGTCCGTGGAACAGCATTATCACTCTTACAGTGGGTTACACCGACGCCGCTGATATTCCCTGCCCGCTGGTTGATGCCTGTTACAAGCTGATAACATATTTGTATGAGAACCGCGATATGTACCAGGCAGGTTTACCTACCGATGTGCAGATACTTATTAATCAGTACCGGAGGGCTTTGATATGAAAACTCTGAAAAAGGTGATTATAAGTCATAAATATGTCGATTTAATGCCTCCGTACGACGAAATGTTGCAAGATATAATATACATTAGTTTGCCTTATAAAACAGCAATTCACCGTTGTTTATGCGGATGTGGTGAGAAAACAGTTACCCCGCTAAAAGAGGGGTATGGCTGGCAATTATCCGTTAATCATAAAGACGGTAAAATATCACTATCTCCAAGTATAGGGAATTATAATTTTGAGTGTAAGTCACATTATATCATTACTAATAGTGTAGCTAATTTTGTCTGATATGAATAAGATATTCAATAACAAAAGCTCTTATGATCCCGGCAGGCTCCGTTACGCCCTAACGTTTAGTAACGAACAAACCACGCAGAATGAATACGGCAATAGTGAAGTTACGGTAGTTACTTCTCTTATCACTAAAGCGGCCAAATTACAGATAGGCAGCTATGATCAGTATGCTTTAGAAGCCGGAGCAAGTATGCTGCGCAATGACGTTTACTTTGTCATCCGGTATCGTAAGGACTGGGTACCGGAAAAAGATATGGTGGTTGAGTGCGATGGTAAAACGTACAAGCTGCATGCTATTATCGAACTCGATCAACCCGTCCACTACTGGAAACTTTTGTGTATATGGCAAGGATAAAAGGCATACAGGACGCTTTGCGCGATATGCAACGGCTGGTTGAAAAAGTCAATCGCGCTAAAAAGGTAGCCGAGCTTAGGGTAGCCGAACGTATGGCTGCAGATGCACGTGCATTAGCGCCTGAGGACAAAGGATTGCTTATCGCAGGCATTGATACCAAACAAACCGAGAACGCAACCTCTGTCGTATCGGAAGCAGGGTATTCAGCTTACCAGGAGTTTGGCACCGGGCCGCTTACATCTATCCCGCAAGGGTTGGAAAGCTATGCAAAAGAGTTCTTTGTAAACGGCGAGGGTAACACCGCCCCGCAACCTTTTTTCTTCCCTGCCATATTTAAACACCGCGAGGAATTAATACCCGAGGTGGAAAAAGAGTTGCAGAAGTTAAATAAATGATTTAGGTTTGTTGTTCCGCTAATTCAGGCGGTGTAAAAGCTTGACAGCAAATGAATGTTTTATCTCTTTTCGACGGAAAGTCGTGCGGTCGTTTATGTCTACAACAGGCCGGTATTAAAGTAAAAAATTATTATGCTTCCGAAATTGACCCTTACGCTATTAAAATAAGTAAGCAAAAATGGCCTGATATAAAGCATATAGGCGATGTACAATCTATAGATATAGATAATAGTTGGTATTTGGGACATACAAATATATCTTATGATAAAGGCGTCATAATGCTTAACGGGGATATTGATTTACTAATGGCAGGTAGTCCTTGCCAGGGGTTTAGCAACGCAGGATTAGGAATGAATTTTGAAGACCCCAGAAGTAAATTGTTTTGGACGTTTATTCATCTTTTAAGGCAATTGCAAAGAGGTAACCCAAAGGTTTTATTTTGGCTTGAAAATGTTAAAATGAAAAAAGAATGGCGAGATATTATTTCAAAAGAATTAGGTGTTGAACCTATCGAATTAAATCATGGCATTTGTTCTCCTACGGAACGTAAGCGGTTATATTGGACTAATATTCAAGGAGTTAAACTTCCTTCAAATAGTCATATCATAATTAATGATATTTTAGAACATGAAGTTTCGTATAAATATTTAATAACCCAAAAAGCTTTGGAGCGGGGGCAACGAAAAACATATTCTAAAATGCGTTTTAATCCATCTAAATGTGGCACTTTAAATACGAAAAATAATTCAGGCCAAATGAGTATTGATAGTGGTACAACACTTATTCAGGTGGGTGTAGCAGATGGTATAAAAGGGCATGAAAGTAAAACTCGCGTCTATGATCCAAAAGGAAAATGTCCTACGTTATTAACGCACCAAGGTGGACACCATCACGCAAAAATAGCTGTGGATGAAGAACTATGGCGTAGGCTAACGCCTTTAGAATGTGAAAGAATACACGGACTGCCTGATAACTATACAGAGGGCGTTTCGGATAGTCAAAGATATAGAATGATAGGTAATGGATGGGAGTGTCGTGGAGTTACTGAAATGCTTAAAGCTATTAACTTGTAGTTCACGTCAAGCTCTATAAGTTTTTAACCGCAATAATCATTGATTTGATATTGCGGTTTTTTATTTATCTTTACCAACATGCTGATTAGCCCGGACAAGTACATACGTAAAGCATACATCGAAGCATTGGCTAATGCGGGTGTACCTGTCTATGCTAAAAAAGTACCCATTGATAAAGCTATTCCGCAAAAATATATCCTGCTATCTACTCAAACCAAACAGCGTACCGCCGTTTCAAAGAACGGGTGGGAGTGGAATACGCAGATCACTATAGATATGGTATTTATAGGTGAAAAAGGAATATCTCAAACGGATAAAATCGACGATCTCGAAGGCATAGTGATCGAGGTAATAGAAAACGGAATTTCAGTTGACGGTTTCGCAGTTAAATCGACAGTATTGATAAACAGTCAGCCACTTGATACCGAAACGCCGAAAGAGAGTATTGAACGCAGGATATTAATATATGAACATTGGGTATGTCAGGTATAGCAGGAAGATTGATCGGATTGTCTGCCAATGGCGACTTTTTTGCTTGCGAAACGTCAAGTGAGTTTAACTGTACAGCAGATATGCTGCCTGCTACTTCCCCGCTTTCGGGTAGATGGAAGGAATTTATTCCCGGCAACCGCACCTGGACAATGTCCGTTAATCAGAAGCTGTTACTTGAAAGTGTACAGGATGCAAAATCCATGCTGCATGTTATATTCTCCGGCCTTCCGGTTTATTTGCAGTTCAGGACTAAAACAGGTGTTGAGCCTGAAATGATCATATATGGTAATGCTTATCCGCAAACCATAAACTTTTCAGCGCCGGGGCAAGGTGCCGCGACAACGCAAATATCATTTCAAGGAACAGGGCCGGTAAATACCAACTTCGAGGACTACGATCTGATCATTGACCAGATGCCGCCTGAAGCCGACTGGCCGCTTATAATTGATACGAATATATTATGACAGGCTTAGGTTTTATATTGCATGATAACGGGTGGAGTTGCAGCAATGAAGTTGATTTCGAGACGGAATATGACCGCATAATTGTCGATGGCGAAAAAAAATCAAAACATACTTATAAATTAAAGTTTAATAGTATATTTGATGGTATTGGTGTACTTGCTTTAAATTCACCTGTTTACTGTATTTTTAAAGGTAAAGAACAACAGGCATTTACGGGCATGATCAGCCAGATAAAAGATGGTAAAGTACATATTACCGTTAAAACTAAAAGTGATAAATTAACAGAAATTAAAAATAAAATTCAATCATGGCACAAACAACTAACGTCTTAGAAGGTAAGTTAACCGGTGTTTGGCTGGACATAGGTAATGGCTTGGAATACTTCCGTTGCCAGACTGACGCTCAGTTGCAGTTAACAGCCTCAACAACTGAAAATGATACCTGTAAACCTGACCAGACAGATGGTGCGGAGAATGTAGGTTTAAGTTGGGTTACACGTACTGTGGATAGTAAAGACTGGCAAATCACTTTTAGCGCGAAAGCTTTCTTGGATAGTTTAGGAGCTAATCAATCCGCTTTAGCGCAGTTCTTCATTAACAGTTCTACTTTGGAAGTTGAAGCTGAGTTTGCGACTAATGCTAATTTCGCCTCTCACAGCCATCCGGTAGATGATTTCTACACAGGTACAGGCTTACTAACCGGGTTAACTATCAACGGTCCTGAAAGTGGTGATTCTACCTATGATGTAACAATCGATGGTAATGGACCGCTTACTTTTGAACAGGTACCGCATACCACCTAATAAATGGAACGGGTCAAAATACTGTCTATAAAAGACAGGCGCAACGGGCGATACACGGTAGACTATATCGTGTATGCCCCCTGCTTCTGTTCATACGAGCGGTTTTTTGAACAATTCACTAAAAAGCCTACAGACAAGGAAATTAAAAAAGCAATTATAGCAAAGCATGGAAATATCTATTAACGGCGAAAAGTACGGGTTACTTTGGGGACTTGCGGCAATCGACCGCTTTTGTAATTTAGTAGAACTTGATCTGGAAAGTGCCTTGAACCTGGTATTCGCAGGGGACGGTAAATCGCAGATTTCCCAAACCATAGCCCTTTCTAAGTTCATAACCTGCGCTATTGATAGCTATGCTAAAGTAAACAAGACCGTAGGCGGCATTAATCACGAGCAAATATTAATGGAGTTTGATAACCAGGGCATCACGTTAGTGGAAGGCGTACTGGACGACTTCTTACATTCTAAAATACTGGGCCAGAACGTTTCGGATTACTTAGGTATTACAGTTACCAAAGTAGATGATACTAAACCAGCAACAAAAAAAAACAAACTTCTATAGGTGAAATGCTGGTTCTGGCCTATGAAATGGGCCTCAAACCTTTAGAAGTAGAATCTTGTACTTTAAGGGAGTTTGACCTGTTAATGACGGGCTATCACCGGAGGGAAGAAAAAGAATGGAATCGGACGCGGCACATGATGTCATACATTGCAAGCTGCGCATACGGTCAAACCAAGTTCGTAGCGCCGAGAGACGTAATCGGATTGGAAATGGATAAAGAGGACGGTCTGCGTCCTATAACAACAATGAAGCAGGCTCTGGCTTTGCTAAACGAATTTGAATAATGGCAGCAAGGCTCGAATATGAAATAACAGGTAGTGTTTCAGGACTGGCCGCAGCAGCCTCTCAGGCAACAGGTATTCTTAATGGTTTGCAGCAACAAATCGCAAAAGCGAATCTAAATCTTTTTAATAATGATGACCCCTCAAAAGCCCAAGCATTAGGAGGGGCTTTGGTTATATTAACTAATCGATTTAAAGAAGTTTATGATACAGCAGTTAAAGGAAGTCAAGCTTTTAAGGAAGGTTTACAAACTACCGCTTTAGATAATCTTAGTAATAAACTTTCTGTCCTTACAGGCAATGCGCAGCTATTTGGACAGACAATTAAAAATAGCCAGCAACAAATAACAGCCTATCAGTCAGCTATCAATACTTTATTATCTTCCGGACTTTCTCCGTTCGACGATAAAGTTACTTCGCTTAAAACAAAAATAGATGCTTTAACGCGTTCTATTGAACAGCAGAAGCAAGCGACTAAACCCGTACCACCTCCGGTAGATGAACGTACCCTGGGTCTTATTGAAGCCGCTACGCGTGATCTGAATGAGTTTAGGGAAGCGAAGAAGCGGGCGCTTACCGTTAATGAGATAGCTATATTCGATCAGAAAATAGCGCAGACTGAGCAGCGGTTAAGAGGTTTACAAAACGCGGGGGGTAATCTTACCCAAGCTTTAAATGCTACAGGTAGAAGCGCCCTGAGTGCAGGTGTTGGTATTAACAGTTTTAACCTGGAACTGGGTCGTATCGTACAGGATGCCCCGTTCGCGGCTAATAACTTCGGGGCTATTGGTAATAACATTACCCGTGCATTTGAGGTATTGCCTCAATACCGGGATCGCTTACGAGAAGTTATTATCGCCCAAGGTGGTACAGCTACTTCCGGCGCTATACTACGCCAAGGGCTATCTTCTTTATTTACCGGTTTTAGCGGTATATCGTTAGCCTTATCTCTGGCTATTTCGGCTTTTACTATATACCAGCAACGTCAACTGGCAGCCGCTCGTGAGTCACAAAAGCACAGGGATGCCGTAGAAGAACAGAAAAGAGCTTTAGAAGATTATATTGCTACGCTTTCAGCGTCAAGCAGGGCAGAAGCTGGTGCCTTTGGCAACGTGCAGGATAGTATTGTTAAGCTGAACGAGGAAGTATATGCTATTAAAAATAATACTAAAGCTTTATTTGATGGTTTAGCCGCCCGGCAAGCTATTGCACGGGATTTTCCTGAATTTACTAAAGGTTACGATACTGCCAAAGCCTCTGTTGCAGACTTTACTACTATACTTGAAAAAGGTACTGCCGCTTTAGAAGCCTTTGGACGTGTACAAGCTGCGAATGATCTGGCTAAAGGTTTTCAGAAAACGCAAATACAAAACCAGGTAGCTGCAAAAAGTTTAATACCTACTTTACAGAGTTTAAGCGCACAATTAGAAAAACTCCAAACTAATTTTCGGTTTGGGCAAGATTTTGATGAGACCTTAGGCCCTGCCCTGCGAGGTATTGCAGGGTTAAAAAGGCAAATAACTGAATATAATACAGCCGCTGCCGCAGCAGGTAAGCAGGCCAAGGCTTTCTACGATGTAGCTAACCAAGATCTGCCGCAAGCTTCAAACGGGCAATTGCCGAAGGTAACTAAAACAGCGCAGGCAGCTGTTGACCCGTTCATAGCTATATCAAATGCGCTGGATGATATTATTCGTAAAAACGGATCATTAGCTAATGAATCCGGTTTGCAAGGTTATGAATTAGCTATTCAAAAAATAAAAAATAACTATGTCAGCATCAATGCCGAAATAGATAAACAGGAACAAAAGTTAAACGCTCTTTCGCGGAAAAAACTTACCCCTTTCCA
>NZ_JBAZVP010000033.1:0-53069 GCF_041660805.1 Mucilaginibacter sp.
CATCGGTACGGTACCACGCCAGGTTGCGTACCGATGGCACGCTAAAATGTTTAAATATGATCTTTCTACAAAGCTTTAGCACCTAACGGCGCTATTTATAAAAAGCCCGGCTCATTTATGGGACGGATAAATAGGGATACAAGTGGCTTTAGCCAAAATTTAAACAATATTGACAAACTTGTATATACAGTAGAAGTCCGCAGGGACTTTTGGCAGGTAGAATGTCAATCTTGTCTAATCATTTATATCAATAAAGCTTATTCTTATTAATATTTACCTCAAAAACATAACTTAGCGAAATTATTATAACAGCATGCCTACAATAAAACTATCACGCGTTAGCGGCGACTATGGCTTTGAGGCCACCGACGAATACGGACATACCGTAAGAATGGACAGCAGCACTGAAAGTGGCGGCCAAAATTTTGGTGTACGCCCCATGCAAATGCTTTTAATGGGCCTGGGCGGATGCTCGGCCATTGATGTTATTGCAATACTAAAAAAACAGCGCCAGGATGTTGTTGATTACAAAATGGTAATTAGCGGCGAACGCGAAGTTGGTAAAGAACCATCTTTATGGCAACAAGTTGGCCTTGAATTTCACCTGTATGGTAACATTGATGAAGATAAAGCCAATAAAGCCGTTGAACTGTCTCTTAATAAATACTGTTCGGTAGCTGCAACCTTGTACAAGGCCAATGCCGATATTAAATGGAAGGTGATCATTCACCCCGCAGAATAAATTTTATACTACTACACTATTATGTCTCAAGAACTTCATCCTATAACAAAGGCTATACGTATACAAACCGCTAAAACCGGTCAAAGCGAACACTCTACGCCATTATATTTAACCAGCAGCTTTACATTTGATGAGGCCGAAACCATGCGCGCCGCATTTGCTGATGAGAACGATGACAATATTTACAGTCGTTTCAGCAACCCTAACGTTGATGAATTTGTAGCCAAAATGTGCGCCCTTGAAAGTGCCGAAGATGGTTTTGCAACTGCAACCGGTATGAGCGCTGTATTTTCATCGTTTATGGCGCTAATGAAAAGCGGCGACCATTTGTTATGCTGCAGCTCGGTTTTTGGCAGTACCTATACCATTGTAAATAAATATTTGCCGCGTTATGGCATTACCTGCACATTAATACCCGCAGGCGATAAAGACGCATGGGAAGCAGCCGTACAGCCAAATACCAAAATGCTGTTTCTGGAAACGCCAACTAACCCGCAATTAGAAGTGATAGACCTGGAATATGCAGGGCAATTCGCTAAAAAGCATAACCTTATTTTTAATGTAGATAATTGCTTTGCCACGCCTTTATTGCAAAAGCCGGTTGAGTACGGTGCTGATATCATTATCCACTCGGCTACCAAATGGATTGATGGACAGGGCAGGGTATTAGGCGGTGTAATTGTAGGCCGTAAAGATCTGATCCATGAAATATACCTGTTTTGCAGAAATACAGGCCCGGCTATGTCGCCGTTTAATGCATGGGTATTAAGCAAAAGCTTAGAGACACTTGATGTACGTTTGCAAAGGCATTGTGAAAACGCGCTTAAAATTGCTACAGCTTTACAAAGTAACCCAAATGTATCATGGGTAAAATATCCGTTCCTGCCAAGCCATCCGCAGTATGATATTGCTAAAAAACAAATGAAATTAGGTGGTGGTGTATTATGTTTTGAGATAAAAGGCGGAGTTGAGGCAGGCCGTAAGTTCTTAGATTCATTAGAACTGCTTTCGGTAACAGCCAACCTGGGCGATTCGCGCAGTATCGCATCACACCCGGCAAGCACTACCCACTCCAAATTAACTGACCAGGAAAGGGCATCAGTAGGAATAACTCCGGGCCTTATCCGTATATCGGCAGGTTTGGAATATGCAGATGATGTTTTAAATGATATTCAGCAAGCCTTAGAAAAAAGCCGGGGATAAAATTTTATGGAGCAGCTCATACCTATACCAACCCTGCATTTATTTAAGGTGCTGGATGACCTATTGATTGAGCTGCTTACTTCATTATCGCCTGATGACTGGAACAAACCCACGCCTGCCAAATTGTGGACAGTAAAGGATGTTGCCGCGCATTTGCTTGATGGTAACGTGCGCGATATTGCTGCTCTTGATAATTATGCCCCTCCTGTATCGGCACAAATAAATAGCTACCAGGACCTGGTTAATTATTTAAACGAGCTAAATGCGGTTTGGGTGAACGCCATGAAACGGATGAGCCCGCAGCTATTGTTGCAACTGCTAAAAAATACCGGCCCAAAATTCATAGAATATATGCATACGCTTGATCCATTTAAGCCTGCAAGATATTCGGTTGCATGGGCAGGAGAGGAGCAATCCTTAAACTGGTTCCATATTGCAAGGGAGTATACCGAAAAATGGCACCATCAACAACAGATTCGCGAAGCGGTAAGTAAAAAACCTGCTTTAATGACCCGCGAGTTATTTTATCCCTGCATTGCAACGTTTATGTGTGCACTGCCCCATGCTTACAGGAATATTCCCGCCCAAACCGGAACAGCTATTAGTTTTACCATAAGCGGAGAGGCTGGCGGTACCTGGGTATTGCAAAAAGATGATAACGGCTGGCAGTTACAAAATAATATTTCTGTTGCTGAAAGTGCTGCTCAAATCACTATCCCACCAGATATAGCCTGGAAACTTTTCACCAAAGCGATATTGCCCGCAACAGCAATAGAGGGCTCAACTATAAAAGGAAATAACAATTTAGCTACCGGCATATTTAATATGGTTTCAGTTATGGCATAATATAAAATATGTATAGTTTTAAAGTCATTTATTATATATTTAGTAGTATTTGATGCACTGATTATTTATTTGAAAATATTATTTTGGTTAATTTAAATATGATGATTTTAAATTTCGTTAAAATAAATATTTCATCAGAAATTCACACTAATATTAAAAAAATTAACATTTGGAGTAACTGGCACTAATGTTGAATGGTGGGGTTAGTATCACTATATATAATAGAATACTACTAACTAAAAATCTATAACATGAAACCAAATTTAAAAAAAGTTACGCTATTGTTAACCGGCTTGCTGGTTGGCGGTAAATTATTTGCCCAAACACCTATGGCAGATACTTCGTCTGCAAAAGATTATGTAAAACCATTTTCTCCTGAAAGTTCATTCCGTACATGGTCAATAGGTATCAATGGAGGTATGCTAACGCCATTTACAATATTTGGAAGCAACAGAAACCAAGACTTTGTGCATCCAAAAGCACAATTTGGATATAGCGGTTACGTTAAAAAACAAATTTTGTCGTCTTTTGGTATACAGGCAGATTTCCTGGGCGGTAAGGTAAGCGGCGATTCTGGTCAGCCCGGAACCTTTAATGATTTTGAAACCAAGTTAAATTACGCCGTAAGTTTAAGCGCCAACATAACGCTGGCAAACATTAACTGGCGCCATCAGCAAGGTGCAATACAACCTTATTTAACAGCTGGTTGGGGTTTAATGGCTTACAAACCTACATTAAATGCTAATAGCGGTACTCCAATTGTTTATAAACCCAATAATGAAAGTATTAAAGAAGCTTTTATACCTGTTGGCTTAGGCTTAAAATTCAGATTAGGAACTGGTATTAACCTTGATTTGGGTTACCAGGTTAATTTTGTTCAGTCTGATAATTTTGACGGAAACAAAGTTAATGGCAGCAGCGACAGATTCTCCTATGCGCACGCCGGTTTAGAATTTGCTTTAGGCAAAAGCTCAAAACCACAGTTAGCTACACATAACCCGGTATCTTCTATGCGTACCGAATACTTATGGGAAAACATGAATACCAAAAACCAGCTACAAGCGCAGATAGATGCTCAAAAAGCAGCTAACGATAAGCTTAAAGCCGATTTAGATGCTACCAATGCTAACCTGGCTAAATTTACTGCCGATAGCGATGGTGACGGTGTTCCTGACTTTTATGATAAGTGCCCTAACACACCGGCAGGTACTAAAGTTGATGGCGCCGGCTGTCCTTTACCCGTAAACAAACCGGTTGTAATTGTTACAGAAGCCGACAAGAAAATTGTTAGAGATGCGATCAAAAACCTTGAGTTTGATTTTGGCAAATCTACTATCCGTGCTAAATCATACCCAAGCTTAAACAGGGTAGCAAGCTTATTAACTGAGAAAAACTTCAGCTTAAGATTAGCAGGCCATACTGATAATGTAGGTTCTAATGACGCTAACATGCGTTTATCTAAAGACCGTGCAGAATCAATTAAATCTTACTTAGTTAGCCAGGGTGCTAATGCTTCAAGAATAGAAGCTACCGGTTATGGCGAAACACAGCCAATTGCATCAAACAAAACTGCAAAAGGCCGCCAGGCAAACCGTCGTGTAGAGTTTACCTTATTCTAAACCCTATATAACATATTGCATAAAAAAGCAGCCGCTCCAATTTGGGGCGGCTGCTTTTGTTTTATGTGCAATTCAAAACGTTACAACTCTATATTCCTAATTCTTTTTTTCATATATTTATGTGCTGTTTCACACAAATAGCACCACCTAAACAATCACAATAGCACATGGCAGTAGGCTTTACCCCAAAACACGTGGAGGACCTTCCTCTTGACAATTTAACACCTCAAGAGTTTTTAACCTTAGCTGCCGAAGCTATTAAAAGATTAAATTGGGAGGTAAGTTACATTAGTAATTCCGGATTAATTGCTTACACCAATAATGGTGTGTTCTACCGCAATTTCGAGTTTAAAATAAATATAACAGATGGCTTAGCTAATCTGACCAGCTTATCCCTTAGCAATGGAATGATGGACTTTGGCAAAAACAAGAAGAATATTGCCAACTTCGTCTCAGAATTCAATGAGCTCAGGTTAACACTTAACACTGACGACATAGCTGCTAAATATTTAGAATTAAAAGAAAGCATAACCCCCGAAGAGCAGGATATATTAAAGCTACCGCCGCCAACTACCATGGAGAGCATCAGAGGCTTCTTTGCCTTATTTAAGCCAGTACCGGGATACTATGTTACGCCTATACTCATAAGCCTGAACATTCTAATCTTTGTTCTGATGGCGCTCAATGGTGTAAACATCATGCTGCCAGATAATGAAAGCCTACTAAATTGGGGCGCAAACTTTCGCCCGGTAACACTTGAGGGGCAATGGTGGCGCCTTATCACTAATTGTTTTTTACATATAGGCATTTTACACTTGTTGTTTAACATGTATGCTTTGCTTTATATAGGTATATTACTAGAACCGCATTTAGGCAGGTTAAGGTTTATATCTGCTTATCTATTAACCGGCATTGTTGCCAGTACAACTAGTTTATACTGGCACGAACTTACCATCAGCGCCGGGGCATCGGGTGCGATTTTTGGAATGTATGGCATTTTTCTGGCGCTGCTTTCAACCAACATTATAGAAAAAGCAGCCAGGAAAGCATTGTTAACAAGTATTGGCGTTTTTGTGGTATTTAATTTGATGAACGGCTTAAAGGCCGGTATTGATAACGCCGCACATATAGGGGGCTTGCTCAGCGGTATTATTATAGGTTACATGTTTATTCCGGGTTTAAAACGGCCGGATAGTGGAAGATTAAAAACCTTGCCAATAACTATAGCCACTTCCTTAGTACTGATATCAATTCTTATCGTTTATAAAAAACTCCCTAACGATATTGGCAAATACGATACCCTGATGAAGCAATTTGTGACCAATGAACAGAAAGCGTTGGCAATATTATCTCAGAATGGTGATGGCAAAACCAAACGCCGCATTGCTTACGAATTGAAATACGAAGGCGTACAAATTTGGGATGAAGAAATTAAAGTGATCAGTGAAGCAGAAAAGTTGGACATACCGAACAAGTTTCATCAGCGTAATAAAAAGCTAAAGCAATACTGTTTGCTTCGTATCAAAAGCTATAATCTGATCTATAAATTTATTGACGAGAATACCTATAAATATCAATCGCAGATAGATTCCTGTAATCAGCAAATTGTAGCTATTCTTGGCGACCTTGAAAAAGAGAATAAAGAGTAACTGATTTTATCCTTCAGAAAAGAAATCAGCAAGGTTACCAAAGTAACTATCGTTCCAGCCTTCGGCAATGTCATTAAAATCAGCATCGGGGATGTTGGTATGCCTTAACTCAACCGATGTACCTTGCTTATCATGGTGAAGCTTAATGGTTACAATAGAATCTTCGGCCTGGCCGTCAAAATACCATTGCTGTACAATCTTCTTTCCGGGCTCAAACTCAATGTTCTTACCTACAATGCTGCCTTCCCATAATGAAAATTCAGAACCGGGCTCGGTGGTCATTACTGCGGTTTCACCTGTCCATAATTCTAAAGTTATGGGGTTGGTTAAGGCCATGTATATTTCATCCGGAGTGGCCGGTATCAGGTAATATTTTTTAAGATCTTTCACAGGTGCAATTTAGCAGAAATTTTTGAGGGAGAGAACCTAAACATCCGGCCGTTATTAACACATCTTAACCCCTTGATAGGGGTAAGCAGGCGAGGCCCTCAGATATAATCAGACTATGAATTAATTTCCTTTCTTCCCGCCGCCAAATACCGAAAAATGTACATAACGGCTTGGGTGCGCCTTAATATCAATAAATAAGTTATTAAGGTTATTTGAAGCATCGTTAAGGTTATTGTACATTTTTTTATCGTTCAGCAATAAGCCCAATGAGCCATCTGTACTGTTAACCTTGCTTAAAGTAGTTTGTAATTCGCCTACCGCTTTGTTGGCATTATCTAACGTTTGTTTAATATTTGAGTTAGACAGATCAGTACTGAATTTTTCAAAATTGGTTGCAATACCGTCAAGGTGGGCGGTACTTGTTTTCAAATTACCTGATACGGTTTCGGCATTGCCCATAATGGCATCAATATGGGTGCTTTGCGCACCTACAAGTGCATCAATCTTTTTGGTAGTACCTTCTAATGTTTGTAATGAATTGGCTATGCTGGCAAAGCTGCGGTCTACATTTTTTTGGAAAGCAGGGTTCATTATCTTATTAATGGCCCCTAAAGCCGAATCAACCTTTGACATTAAAACTTCGGCTTTTCTTTGTATCGGCTGCAGGCTTTCGGCCAGGCTGCCTTGTATATCTGCACGCAAAGTATCTTTGTCCTGCGCGTACTCGCGGCTGTTACCTAACTGGAAAACGATAGCCTTACCGCCTAACAGATCGGTGCTTTCTAATTTAGCAAGTGTGTTTGCCGGTATGTTATATTTCGGGTCAATTTTAAATTCAACGGTGGTACGGCCATCTTCGTGCAGCTCCATTTGCGATACCCGGCCAATCTGGAAACCATTCACCAATACGGGTTTTGATACCGTTAAACCTTCAACACTGCGGTATACCGCATAAAATTTGTTTGAACCTGAAAAAACATCGTTCCCTTTTAAAAAGCTGTAACCTAATATTAATATGGTTATAGATACTGCAGTAAGGGCGCCTATTTTGGTTTCGTTAGAGATTTTCAAATTGTAATATTTTAAAGTTTAGTTTAATTAGTGGCTACCTGCTCTAATTGATTTTTGTAATTTGATACCGCCCGCACAATTGAATTAACAATTTCATTTTGCCCGTTTTCTGAGTTCAAATATTCTTCATCGTCGGGGTTATTAATATAACCGGTTTCAACCAATACAGATGGCATTGCACTATGGCAAAGCACAAATATTCCCTGTTCCCTTAGCCCTTCGCTGCGCCTGCCGTCAGTCTGAACAAATTCGTCGTTAATAAAGTTTGCGATATTTACACTTTGTTTGCGGAATTTACGCTTATACTCGTTGGTTAAAATAATAACCATTGGGTCATTCGGGTCCAGTGCATCACCATTAAGATCAGAATCTTCTTCAACCTGGTTATTTTTAATCGCGTTTTCTTCTTCTTTTGACCTATGCAACCCGTAAATAAGCATCAATGCCCCTTTACCTGAGCGGTCTGGCACCCTAACAGTACGATAAACAGGTTTACGCTTCCTGGTTCCAATTCTCTCACGTACTATCCTGTCAGACAAAGAATTACAGTGTATCGAAATAAACAGGTTTCCTTTATTCTGATTAGCTATTTCTGCCCGTCTTTCCCAGGAAACATCATCATCGGTAGTGCGGGTTAAAACGGCTTTTACCCCCGCTACATCTTTTTCAAGCGCTTTTTGCAATTTTAGTGCAATAGCAAGCGTTACATTCCTTTCTGAGGAAAAAGAGCCGGATGCACCACGGGAATAATGGCCCGGCGGTGCACCTTCAGGTTTAATACCATGACCGGGATCAATTATAATAGTTCTGAGCTTGAAGCTGTTAACTACTGTATCTTTTTTTATAGAATGTTCTGATTTAAATGAAAACAACGACAAGCATATTAATAATGCCGAAGAACCAAAAATCATATTTTTCAACCTGTTCAATATTTTATTTTTCATTATGTTTGAACGCTGTTAACTGTACCTGCAAAAATACTATTCATAATCAATTTTGAAATTAGTTAGCCTTTTTTTTCTGTTTGCAATTATATTAATGGTAAATGTTATGGCTTCTGCACGCAGGGGCCATGCTATATTATCTGCTAAAGATACCATTATAAAAATGGATTCCGTTAGGGATAAGAAGCTGTTTAGGCCAAATAAGGCGGCTGCGGCTGCTAAAAAGGCCCCTGCAAATACAGCTTATACCAAAAATGATACTACTAAAAAAAAGGAGCAGCCATTAACGCATGCTACCGCTGTTGACTCATCATACTTTGATCAGGACAACAAAATCTACTACCTATGGGGCAAAGCCCATGTGGTTTATGAGGATTTTGAACTGGATGCCGATTATATCCGTGTTGACCAAAAAAATCATTTAATATTTGCCCGCGGCAGCATCGACCCAAAAACAAAACGTTATGTAGGCAGGCCCCTTGCTAAGTCAAAAAGTGAAAAGCCGGTAGCATCAGACTCCTTACTATTTGATTATAGTACCAAAAAAGGTAAAACCTGGAACCCGGCGACAGAGCAGGAGGGTAACTATATATCCGGCGGGCAGGCTAAGCGTATAAGCGAGGATGAGGTGGCTTACAGGAATGTTATTTTCAGTACCTGCGACCTGCCTATGCCCGATACACACTTTGGTATTGTAATTACACAAGGTATTGGGCAAAAAAACAGGATAATATCAAAACTGGCCTATCTGGAAATTGAGGGCGTTCCGCTGCCGCTTGGTTTACCCTTCGGCTTTTTCCCAAAACCAAATTCACGTACATCCGGCTTTATACTGCCAACTTTTGGCGAAGATGCAAAGCTGGGATTTTACCTGCGTAACTTTGGTTATTACGTTGCCTTAAATGAAAATATTGATGTTACCACTATGGGTACCCTGTTTTCGAGGGGGTCTTATGAAGTAAATTCATCGGCACGTTACTTAAAAAGATATAAATACGGCGGTAACTTAGTATTGAGCTATGGCTCGCACAATTACGGCTTACCAGGCGACCCGCCCCGTAAAGATTTTAATATAACCTGGAGCCACTCACAAGACCCTAACGCCAGCCCGGGGACCACTTTTAGTGCATCTGTAAACGCGGGTACGTCAAGCTATAACCAAAATCAGCGCGGGCAAAACAATTATAACCTGGGTACGCTTACACAAAACAATTTGCGGTCAAGCATATCATACAGCAGGGTTTGGGCAGGTACGCCATTCAATTTAAACGTAAGTTTAGGCCACAGCCAGGATCTAACCAAAAAAACGGTTACGCTGGAGCTGCCCACATTCAGCTTTAACATGTCAACCCTTAGTCCGTTTGATTCAAAAAACAGGGTAGGCGAACAAGCATGGTACCAAAAAATAACAGTTGGTTATAGCCTGGTTGGTACAAACAAACTGAACGATGTACCCGAGGCCGAGCTTTTTAAATCAAACACGTTTTCAAAACGTTTGCAAAATGGTTTCCAGCATACCATACCAATTAGTTTTAATACCAATTTATTAAAGTTTTTTCAGTTTAATACAGGTGCAACTTATATTGAGCGCTGGTATATGCAGAGTATTAACAGGCGGTTTGAGCGGGGTAGTATTGCAGGCCAGGTAGTACCTGTTACCGATACCTTAAGCGGTTTTGTGCGCTCTGGTGAGTATAGCTTAAATGCGGGCCTTTCCACTAAGTTTTTTGGTCAGGCCAACTTTAAAAAGGGAAATTTAATGGCAATAAGGCACGTAACCACGCCATCCATCAGCTTTAGTTATAAGCCGGATTTTGGCGCCCCAAGCTATGGCTATTACAAAACTGCTGTAAGCCCCGCTTCGGTACCATACCCTTACACTACGCAGCGTTACTCCATATTTGAGCAATCTGTATATGGTGGGCCATCAATAGGTAAACAAGCCGGTATTGGTTTTTCACTTGATAATACCATAGAGGCAAAGATGAAAGCAAGGGCCACTGATACATCAGCCACCCCCAGAAAGATACCGATATTGCAAGGTTTATCTATTTCAACTTTTTACAACTTCGCGCAAGATTCCCTTAAACTTTCAGCTATATCCTTTTCAGGCCATACCGCAATACTTAATCAAAAGGTAAATATCAACTTTGGCGGTATACTTGACCCTTATGTGAACCAGGTGCGCGACTCCATTTCAAATGGTAACGTTTTAAATTATGTGAACCGGATAAACCGTTATAGTATCCAGGATGGAAAATTTCCACTGCTCAGCTCCTTCAACCTGTCAATGAGCGGCAGTGTAAATTCAACCACCTTTAAACCAAAGCCAAGACAGCAGCAGTATGGTACAGATCTGCAGCATATGACACCAGAACAAACACAAAAACTTAACCTTATAAACGGCGATCCGTCACAGTATATTGATTTTAACATCCCCTGGAACGTGTCTGTTAATTACAGTTTTAATTATCAAAACAACGTTACAAGCACAAACTCAAGTAATACCATCATGGTAAGCGGCGATGTGAGTTTAACGCAAAAGTGGAAAGTACAATACAATACTACGTATGATTTAAAAGCACGCCAGTTAAGCAGTGCTACCTCTTTTGCCATTTACCGCGATCTGCATTGCTGGGACCTGTCAATACAATGGCTGCCATTTGGCTACTATAAGTCATATAATGTTACAATAAAAGTTAAAGCTTCTATTTTGCAGGATCTTAAACTAAGTAAGAGGAGCGATTACAGCAACAACCAATCTTTTAATTAAAAAATGCTTGCAGAAATAATAACCATAGGCGATGAAATACTTATAGGGCAAATTGTTGATACAAACTCTGCCTGGATGGCTGCAAAACTTAATAAAGAAGGCATCAGTGTAAAGCAGATCTCGTCGGTATCTGATAACAGGGAACATATACTTACCGCACTGGCAGAAGCCGCAACACGTGCTGATATAATTTTAATAACCGGCGGGTTGGGGCCAACTAAAGACGATATTACCAAAAAAACACTGGCCGAATATTTTAATGTGGGACTGGTTTTAAATGAAAGCGTCCTGGCTAACGTGGAGAATATTTTTAAAAAATACAACCGCCCCCTGCTTGAAGTGAACCGTAAACAAGCCGAAGTACCTGAAAACTGTGAAGTGATCATGAACAACAATGGCACCGCACCGGGAATGTGGTTTAATGATAAAGGGAAAATATACGTTTCAATGCCGGGTGTGCCTTTTGAAATGAAATACATGATAGAGGAGCAGGTAATACCGAAGCTGAAAGCGACATTAAAACTCCCGGTTATCATCCATAAAACAATCCTTACGGTTGGCGAAGGAGAATCTTTCCTGGCCGAAAAGATAGCCGACATTGAAGATTCACTTCCTGCAAATATTAAGTTGGCTTACCTGCCTAAAATGGGCCAGGTACGTTTAAGGCTTAGCGCTTATGGCGATAATGAAACCGAGCTTAAAGACAAAATTGATGAGTTTGCGCAAAAAATAGTTGAGCGGGTAGGCGTAAACGTAGTAACACAGGAAGATATACCGCTTGAAAAAGTGGTACTGAATTATATGGCTGAAAAGGGCCTTACTTTAACAGCCGCAGAAAGTTGCACCGGCGGATATATATCCCACCTGATAACCCAGCATGCAGGGTCATCGCAGGTGTTTTTAGGTGCTGCGGTATCTTATGCCTACGAATTAAAAGAGCGTATTTTAGGCGTTAAAAACGAAACCCTTTGGCAGCATGGCGCTGTTAGCCGCGAAACTGCTAAAGAAATGGTTGAAGGCGCTTTGCTCAACTTCAAATCTGATTATGCCGTGGCGGTTACCGGTATTGCCGGCCCGGGAGGCGGTACGGAAGACAAACCGGTGGGTACTGTGTGGATAGCGGTGGCAAATGCGAACAAAACCGTGGTTAAAAAATTCACGTTTGGTAATAAGCGCCTTCAAAACATTGAAAGGACTGCTGTAGCAGCATTTTTTATGTTGATTACTTTACTCAGAGAAAGTGAAGAATAAAAGTTTGAAATTTTTCTAACTTTGTCCGAACCAACTATATTTTTTGTGTATGGCCAGATACCAGTTATTAATGCCGAAAATGGGAGAAAGTGTTGCAGAGGCAACTATAATTAAATGGACTAAAAGTCCGGGAGATTATATTGAAGCAGATGAGGCAGTGATGGAAATTGCAACCGATAAGGTTGACTCCGAAGTTCCGTCGCCGGTATCAGGTAAACTAATTGAGCAGCTTTGTAAAGAAGACGATGTTGTACAGGTAGGAGCAGTAATTGCTATTATTGAAACCGATAGTGCCGACAGCAACGAAACCGCGCAAACAGCCCCGGCTCCCCAGGCTAAGGAACAAGCACCATCAACACCGGTACCAGAAACAGCTAAACCAGCTGAACAGCCTGTGGCTGAATTAATTGCAGACCTGCCCGGCATTAGCCAGTTAACGCAAACCGTGCCAATACCACAAAGCAATGGTGTTAAATACCAAAATCGTTTTTACTCGCCTTTGGTTAAAAATATAGCCGTACAGGAAGGTATTGATACTGATGAGTTAGACGCTATACCAGGTACAGGGGCAGAGGGCCGCTTAACCAAAGATGACCTGCTTGAGTTTATTCACAAACGTGGCTCAAGGGTTGCAACTTCGCCAGAATCACAACCGGAGACACAGCCCGAGATAATGAAATATGCCGTGCCACAGCAAACGGCAACAAATACACCTGCCCCTCAGCCAAAACCTGCTACATCTGTTTCAGGAGGTGATGAGATAATTGAGATGGACAGGATGCGCAAACTTATTGCCGAGCATATGGTAATGAGCAAGCATACATCGCCGCATGTAACCTCGTTTATTGAGGTAGATGTTACCGATCTGGTACAATGGCGCGAAAAAGTAAAAAACGTATTTGAAAAGCGCGAAGGCGAAAAAATAACCTTCACACCAATATTTATAGAGGCCGTTGTAAAAGCGATAAAAGAACTTCCGATGATAAATGTTTCGGTTAACGGAACGCAGATCATCAAGAAAAAGGATATCAACATTAGCATGGCAACAGCGCTGCCAAGCGGCAACCTGATAGTGCCTGTAATTAAACGGGCCGATCAGTTAAACCTGTTGGGTATAACCAAAGCGGTAAATGATTTGGCTAACCGCGCCCGCAATAATAAGCTGCAGCCTGATGATGTTAAGGATGGCACTTTTACAATTACTAACGTAGGCACATTTGGCAACGTTATGGGTACGCCAATTATTAACCAGCCGCAGGTAGCTATATTAGCTGTAGGTGCAATTAAAAAGAAACCCGCCGTTATTGAAACGCCGCATGGTGATGCAATAGCTATCAGGCACATGATGTTCCTTTCGTTATCTTATGACCATAGGGTTGTAGATGGCGCACTGGGCGGCATGTTTATAAAAAAGGTAGCCGACTACCTTGAAAAATGGGATTTAAACAGGAGCATATAATTAACAAAATGATCCTACATAAAATAGAAAAGGCCCAATTAACCCAATGTCTTTATTTAAGTATAAACCCCATCGGGGTTAAAGCTTTGTAGAAAATAATCAAATCGTAATACCGTGCCATCGGTACGGAACTACGCCAGGTTGCGTACCGATGGCACGCTAAAATGTTTAATTATGATTTTCTACAAAGCTTTAGCACCTAACGGCGCTATTTATAAAAGTATATCTCCTTAAATAATGACATTGCCATAAATGGGCCTTTTCTATTTTATAGCTTGTTTGATTTTTTGCTGCTTTTGCAGTAGCTAAGGTCTACTTTGTTTCTTCGGGGAAGTGTCTCAATTTGAAATTTAACTTTCACTCGTAGCCTCAACCCCATACCGTATTGCTGCTTCAAGTATATCAATATTTATATCCTTTAGCGTTTTAAATTTAATGCAATACCCGGTCACGCTCGCCTTGCCAAGTTCTTTCCCATACGTTTGGGCTAAGTAACTCTTATCCTTGATACCGAGAATATATACGGAGATTCCGGTTGTGTTTGCGCTCAAACCAATTTGAAAAAAATCCCTGGTCTTTCCATCAGCATATTTTATGGTGTAAAATCCATAACCTATATTAGGGTTGCTAACCGTTTTATTTTCGCTGTTTTTACCATTGTCGAACCATAATTTACAACCTGGTAAAACTTGAAGTATATGATGGTGCAACGCTTGCATATCATCACGCTTTGGTTCAGGTTGGCTGGTAATATACTCTTTGATTTGTTCTTGTACGTCCATATTAAATGATGGGTTGCTTACTTTGCCTTTTCAAATCTCGCTTTATTTTTAATTACTCACTAATTTCAAACTGAGACATTATCACTTATTTGATTTTATGCTGCTTTTGCAGTAGCTAAGGTCCACTTTGTTTCTTCGGGGAAGCTTTTGAACTCCCTGGTTAGCATTTCATAAACAATTTTTAACCATATCATTAAACAGGGCAGTACATTCAAATAGTACGGCAGCACATAGTTAACCCTCAGGTATCGCGGGAAAAGATCTGATGGTGAAAAGTTGGTTAACACCAATGCGAATATGAGCAGGAAACGTTCGTATCCTGTAATTGGCCTGTCTAAATTCACATACCAGATACTTACGCCAATAAAAGCTATTATATAGGTTGGCGGCTCAGAACTGGAGCTAAAAATTATTGAAAAAATTAATGTTGATGCTACCAGCAGTAATTGATACTGTAAATTTCGCCAGTATTTTATCCTCGTCATTGTCAGTGCAAACAAGATCATGCCCGGAATTAATACCGCGAGTGTTGGAAAATTAGGAATATTAAAGATCCTGCTTATCATCCCCATTACACATACGTATGCCCTGGTTGATACCATGTTGGCCGCGTTTTTCGCAACCAGGTCTGGATACCAGTCCTGGTAAGTTTTTATGATAAACGCCGGCGATGATAATGCCATTGGCAATACAAATAGCACTACCGACCAAAATAGGAGGCTCAAAATCAGCTTCACTTTATTATCCGAAAAGAAAAAGAAAGCCAAACCAACAACGCCATACAGCTTAATTGCCGTTCCCAATACAATCATAAGGGCGGCCCAAAAGTCCTGTTTATTCCTTATAAATATAAAACTGAAGAGTACAAAAGCAATTATTAACGGGTTTACCTGTACCTGGCCCGATGAACCCATCATACTATTAATGTTCAGCAATAAAAGCACCGTTTTTTGCAGATCGGTTAGTGGCAGCTTTATAATAGCGTAATATAACGACCAGGCCAAAAATAATACCCACAGTGTTACCCCCAGTTCATCGGGTAATAAAGCAAAAGGTGCTATAACCAATGCAAAAACAGGCCCGTAATGGTTCAAATCAAAATAGTACTGTGGTTCGGGCCCAAACAAACTATGCTGATGGATGAGGTTTAAAAAGTTATGTTTATAAATAATGTAGTTGTTGTAATTGCTTGATTTACTGCCACTGTAAACGAGTATCCCTTTTACAATTGTAAACAAGCTAAGGCCAAACCACAGGCTAAGAATAAACGGTTTACTTAGGATGATCTTTTGGAGTCGAAGCATTTTATGATAGGCGTATTTGCTGCGATAAACATACATAAAGGCTATAACATACCGAAACTGTAACGGAATTTATAGAAATGCAAAAGGCTTCCTTTACGGGAAGCCTTTTGTTTAAACAGCCAAAAGAATCTACTAAAAAACTTCGGCTGCCTGTTTTTTTGCCGATGCCAAACTGACCCCCGTTAGTTGATCGGCAAAGGCAACAAATGCCTTATTATCTGTTATACGTTGTTGGTTGTCGATAAGTTTCTGCAAATTGATTTTTCCGATAACAAATTTGTAATTACCAGAGTAAAAACGCTCCTGTATATGCTCAAAATCAAGCGCTTCAACAAGGCTTTCATCTTCATAACGCAAATAAATATTTATTTCTACGTTGTTTGTAAATTGCAGGTCGTTAACCTCTTTAGCCTTTTTATATTCGTACTGGTAGTTGTAACGCAGCGCTGCGATATCAGATAATACAGCAGAACCGGTAGGGTGGCCGCCCGCACCTTTCCCAAAGAAAAATTGCTGATCAGCAAAGGCGGCTTGCACAGTTACCCCATTGTATTCATACTCTACATTGTATAAAAACTCTGTTTCGTTAACAAACTTGGGCAACACAAACAAGGTAACGTGGCGGTCATCCAACTCTTTGGCAACCGGTACCAGTTTTATTTTTAATTTCTTTTCGCGGGCATACTGCAGGTCATTTGCTGATAGGTTTTGTATCCCGATGTTCAGTACGTCCTCTGGTTTAATAATAACACCATAGGCGTGTGCTGCAGCTATTATTAGTTTGTATTTAGCATCAAAACCGCCTACATCCATAGTAGGGTCGGTTTCTGCAAAGCCAAGTTCCTGGGCCTGTTTAAGGGCGGTGTCATAATCCAGCCCTTCAAGGTATCCTTTTGACAAAATATAATTTGATGATCCGTTGAAAATACCGCTTATGGAGTGCAGTAGTTCGTTATCATAATATTCTTCCAGGTTACGAATTATAGGGATACTGCCGCAAACCGAACCTTCATACAATAATGATGTGCCGTACTTATGCTGCAGATCAATCAGTTCTTTCAGATAAGTAGCTATCATTTTTTTACTGGCCGATACTACATTTTTGCCGGAGCTTAACGCCCGCGATACTATCTCAAATGCGGCTTCGGTGTCATTTATTAACTCAACAACGGTGTTAATTTCCGGGTTGTTCAGTATTTCGTCCCGGTTGGTTGTGAAAAGTTCCCTGGGCAGTGAGCGTTCTTTATCAGCATTTTTTATACCGATCTTAACTATCTCCAGGTTCAGGTGTTTGGTTTTTATGATATCATATAATCCCTGGCCTACAACTCCAAATCCGAAGAGGCCTATGTTCAGTTTCTTACTCATTAAGCAATTTTTTGCAATTCAATAATTTTTCCTTTTACATCAGTTTTAAAAAACGATGTTATAATTTTTGTTAACGCTTCTGTTTCAATTAAAAATCCATCGTGCCCGTAAAACGAGTCGATCTCGGCAAATGCCGATTTTTGTATATGCCTGAACAGGTATTGCTGCTCCTCAATAGGGAACAATACATCAGACTGTATGCCTATAACCAGTGTGCGTGCTTTTACCAGGCTCAATGCTTTATCAACACCATGCCTGCCGCGGCCCACGTTATGCGAATCCATCGCTTTTGAAAGGTACCAATAGCTATAAGCATTAAATCTGTTAACCAGTTTTTGCCCCTGATAGTTTTGATAGCTTGCAGCTTTAAAATTATCTAAAGTGCTATCCTGTTCTTCCTGCTGGGTTATTCCGTAGGTTTTATAATTACGATAGGATAGGAGCGCTATACTGCGGGCGGCTTTTAAACCCTTGCTGCCACCATCAGGCGCGCCGGCATAAAAAGTACGGTCGGCAGATATGGCCAAACGCTGCGACTCATTAAAGGCAATACCCCATGGCGAATGATTGGCATTGCTTGCAATCAATATCAGGTTTTTGATGCGTTCCGGATCAGATATACTCCACTCCAGCGCTTGCTGGCCGCCTAAAGATCCGCCTAAAAGAATCTCAATATGCGCTATCTCCAAATGATCTGCCAGTAACTGATGTGCTTTAACCATATCCCTGATAGTAAATTCAGGAAACGCCAGATAATAAGGCTGACCGGTAGCCGGGTTAATACTTAACGGGTTAAACGTTCCGTAAGGCGAGCCCAAAACATTGGCACAAATAATAAAATACTCATCGGGGTTAAAGTGGTCATTGGGGCCAAATAAGCCTTTCCACCAGTCAAACACATCAGAATTTGCAGTGAGGGCATGGCATACCCAAACTACATTATCCCGATTTGTATTTAGGGTGCCATAGGTATTATAACCTATTTGCAAACCCTGCAGTTTTGTGCCAGATTCCAGCTCAAACGCGCCGGTATATGTAAAATTTTCTAAACTCATTTTGGATCTTTTGTTATTTGGGAGCAGTTAATTAAATCAACTACTCCCTCATAACATCAATAAAACTAATAAAAACTAAAAAACTAAAAAAATCTATACTAATTCCGGCTGTTTTATACTGGCAAATGCCTGTACAAAATCAGCTTTAATATCATCAATATGCTCAATACCTACAGCTATACGCAATTGGGTAGGGGTAACACCGGCAGCAAGCTGTTCAATTTCTGATAACTGCTGGTGCGTGGTGGCCGATGGCTGAATGATCAGTGTTTTTGCATCGCCCACATTAGCCAGGTGACTTACCAGTTTAAGGTTGTTAATTACAGCGCTTGCCTGTTCCTTATCTCCTTTTAACTCAAAAGACAGCACAGCGCCAAACCCATTTTTTAAATACTTTTTGGCAAGGGTATGGTATGGCGATGATTCCAATCCCGGATAGTTCACTTTTGCTATAAGCGGATGTTGCTCAAGCCATTTAGCTAATTCAAGCGCGTTATCTACATGGCGTTGTACACGTAACGACAGGGTTTCTAAGCCCTGCAGGTTTAGCCATGAATTAAATGGCGATTGTGCCGGCCCAAAATCACGCAGGCCTTCAACCCGTGCACGAATAATAAACTGGATGTTACCAAAATCGCTCCCGATGCCAAACACATCATTAAACACTAAACCATGGTAACCTTCAGATGGCTCCGTGAACTGCGGATATTTTCCATTGCCCCAGTTATAATTACCACCATCAACAATAACACCGCCTATGCAGGTACCATGACCGTTTATCCACTTGGTGGTTGATTCTACAACCACATGCGCGCCATGCTGTAGTGGCTTGAACAGGTATCCGCCGGCGGCGAAAGTATTATCAACAATTAAAGGCAGGTCATACTTATTTGCCAGGGCTGCCAGCTTTTCAAAATCGGGGATACTAAAGCCGGGGTTACCAATTGTTTCGGTAAAAATGGCTTTTGTTTTATCATCTATCAGCTTCTCAATGTTTTCCGCTGTATCGTCTTTGGCAAAACGTACCTCAATACCCAGGCGTTTAAAGGCAACTTTAAACTGGTTATAAGTACCGCCATACAGGAAAGGGGAGGTTACAAAGTTATCGCCTACCTGTAGAATATTGTTAAGCGCTATAAATTGCGACGCCTGGCCCGATGCCGTCGCCAAAGCCGCTACACCGCCTTCAAGAGCGGCAATACGCTTCTCAAAAACATCGGTAGTGGGGTTCATTAAACGGGTATAAATAAAACCAAACTCCTTTAACGCGAACAGGTTTGCACCGTGCTCTGCACTGTTAAAAACGTAAGAAGTAGTTTGGTACAAGGGCACGGCGCGTGCACCTGTTGTAGGGTCAACTTCCTGACCGGCGTGTACTTGCAGGGTTTCAAATTTTAGGTTAGACATAATATCATTTGTTTAGATTTAAGAATGATTGGTTACAATGAATTACAAACAGGATAAAACTATCCTAAGGGAATCACGTATTTTTCAGGAAAACAGAAAAAGGGAACGTGTATGTAAAATCAACAGCAGCAGCAACACATACAAATACAGCCAAAGGGTTGGTTGTATAATAAAGACTTACCCTTCTGGGTATCTACTGTATTTTGTTGTGCTAAATAAATCAAACTTTTCATGATTAAAAATTTATATCCCCCGGTTAACTATTCTCCGGGACAGGAATTGGCACCTTCTCCACCTTGGAGGGTTGCCAGCGGGTTTTCGAGCCTGATCTCTCGCCGCTTCTTTATAAACCAAAATCCTTGTGAGGGGAATTGATCAAGGGTATTGCTACCAAATAATGTTCCAAATATAGAGTAAACGGGATTTATATTCCAAATTTAATTTTAATTTTATTGTAAAGATGACAGAAGTTAGTGTTTTTTATTATTCTGATATAGTCACGCAAAGACGCTAAGACGCAATGTAATCATCATAAACTTCTTAGCGCCTTTGCGTCTTTGCGTGAAAAAGATGTCCTGATCCGTCTTCTATTTGCCGTTTTTACACTTGATGGATTATCTTATTTGTATTTAAATTTGACCGAACAAATTTTAAAACATGTCGGCCAAAAAAACACTACTAGCCCAGTACGATCTGCACATTTTATTGTTTAACAATGCTATTAAAGGCATTAGCGATGAGGAAGCCAACCAAAATTTAGGAGCCGGTTTAAACACTGTTAAATGGTTAGCCGGGCACTTATTATGGAACGAAGGCAGCCTGGCCAATATAGGCGGTACAAAGGTTATAATTCCCTGGGCTGATCATTTTTATTCGACAGAGGGCGCAACAGACGAAGACCTTAACGCGCCTAAAAGTGAACTGCCAACGTTAGAAATGATAAAAAATAAATGGAACGAAATTTCGCCTGCCATACGGGCCGGTTTGGCAAATTTATCTGACGAAGCACTTGATACCACAGTGGATATACCACACCCTATACACCGGTTTAATGATACACTTGCGGGCTTATGGGCTTTTACCAACCATCATCAGGCTTATACAATTGGCCAAATAGCCGCGCTAAGGCGGGGCTTGGGCAAACCCGGGATGAGCTATGGCGGTTAGGCCAGTGCCTGTTCCAGGTCAGCTATCAGGTCATCAATATGCTCTAATCCAACTGATACCCTCAAAAGGTTAAAAGGCGTTTTAGTATCCGGCCCTTCAACAGAAGCACGGTGTTCTATCAGGCTTTCCACACCGCCTAAACTGGTAGCTTGGGTAAATATTTTAACCGCGTTCACTACCTTTTTTGCTTTTTCTTCACCGCCTTTTAAGGTGAATGAAAACACTGCACCATAACCTGTCATTTGTGCTTTGGCAATAGCGTATTGCGGATGCGATTGCAAGCCGGGGTACATTACTTTCTCCACCCGCGGATGGTTCTCTAAAAATTCGGCAAGTAGCTGTGCATTATGCACATGGCCGCGTACACGGTAGGGCAGGGTTTTAATACTGCGGATTAAATAATAACAGTCCATAGGTGAGGGGATGGCGCCGCCCATAGTTTGTACATCGCGGATCCTTTCCCATAACCCGTCCTTTTCTCTGGTGATGAGTGCGCCGCCCATTAAATCGCTGTGGCCGCCAAAGTATTTTGTGGCGGAGTGCATTACCATATCGGCACCCAAAGCCAGTGGCTGCTGGCAAAGCGGGGTAGCAAAGGTATTATCGCAAACAACTTTAAGGTTATGCCCGGCAGCTATGGCAACCACTTGTTTTATATCTGTTATTTTTAATAACGGGTTTGATGGTGTTTCAATCCATATTAAGCCGGTATTGGGTTTAATATGCGCTTTTAGTACTTCAGCATCGTTTACGTCAATAAAATCAAATTCCAAGATCCCTGCAAAAAGCATTTTTATTTGATTGCGCAGGCCGTGGTACATATCATCAGGGCAAATAATATGTGTGCCCGGCTGTAATGCCTGAAAAACCGACATGCCTGCCGCGTTGCCTGATGAAAAAGCCGCTGCATCGGCACCATTCTCCAGTTTAGCCAATACATTTTCTAAAGCGGTACGGTTAGGGTTGGCCGCACGGCTGTATGAATAGCCAGAATCATAGCCACCCTCGTGGTTACGCTCAAACGTGGTAGACATAACTATTGGTTGTATTACCGCCTTTGATGTTTCATCAACCTGGTTCCCGGCGTGTATGGCAATGGTTTCTATTTTCATAATGTAATGTTATCGGGGCCAAAATAAAAAGAAATATTTGGCATTTATTGTAGCAGTTTGTAAAACTTTGGCGTAATGTTTTAAAACCCTTATCAACTTA
Organism: Mucilaginibacter sp.; assembly: GCF_041660805.1. Taxonomy (GTDB): domain Bacteria; phylum Bacteroidota; class Bacteroidia; order Sphingobacteriales; family Sphingobacteriaceae; genus Mucilaginibacter. The sequence goes on from NZ_JBAZVP010000033.1 coordinate 22,243, forward strand.
TAGTTATAAAACAAAACCACCTGGACCATGAAAAACGTTTACTTACTTTTTATTGCAATTTGCATTTGCCTTTCTGCCTGTAAAAAAGATGAATTTGGTAATAAAGTTGATGCAAGCTACCAGAAATGGACGGCGTTCAAAAGCAGCAACAACAACTCATATACTTATACAGTATATTCCAGCTCTATTTTTGGCGGTTTTGCAGAAACAAAGTTTACTGTTAAAAACGGTAAGATAACAACGCGTGAATATCTTTCAGGCTATTATAAAACGCCTTCAGACTCCCTTACGGTGAGAGCCTCCTGGACAGAAAACGAAAGTACCCTAAATACCCATGGCACTGCCGGGCATGAACTGCTTACGATAGATGAGATCTACAATAAAGCAAAAACCGTTTGGTTAAAGGTTGACCCTAAAGAAAACGCCATTTATTTTGAGGCTAATAATGACGGCTTAATATCTACGGCTGGTTATGTACCCAATGGCTGCCAGGACGATTGCTTTAACGGTGTTGATATAAAAGACATAAAACCGCTTGTAAACGCACCGTCATTTTAGATGTTTGAACATGGGTATTTAAAACTTGCTGTATAAAACTCCTGTATTTTACTACCTTTGTTCAAATATTTTTCTAAATGGAAGTATCAGATAATTTCCAGGTATTATTGAATAACCCCCAACTGCTACCTGAACTTAAAGACATTGCTGAGAAGGTACTCCATAACCAGCGCATCACTTTTGATGAAGGCGTTTTGCTTTATGAGAAAGCTGAATTAGGCTACCTGGGAGTACTTGCAAACTACATACGCGAGAAAAAACACGGCGACAAAACTTATTTTAACCGTAATTTTCATATCGAGCCAACTAACCTTTGTGTTTACGATTGTAAATTTTGTTCCTACTCAAGGCTGTTAAAACAACGCAGCGAAGGGTGGGAGTACACAATGGACGAGATGCTGGACATTGTAAAAAAATATGACGGCCAGCCGGTTACCGAAGTGCATATTGTAGGAGGGGTTTTACCACAATACGATGTCGCTTTTTATAGCGAACTGTTTAGCCGGATAAAAGCGCACAGGCCCGATCTGCATGTGAAAGCGCTAACGCCTGTAGAATACCATTACATATTTAAAAAAGCCAAAATTGATTATGCCACCGGCATGCGGCTGATGAAAGATGCAGGCCTGGAATCAATACCCGGTGGTGGTGCAGAAATTTTTCATCCGGAGGTGCGTGACCTTATTGCCAAAGATAAGTGTACCGGCGACCAATGGCTGGCCATACACGAGGAATGGCACAAACTGGGTATGCGCTCAAATGCTACCATGCTTTATGGGCATATTGAAAAGTTTTGGCACAGGGTTGACCATATGGAACGCCTGCGCCAATTGCAGGACCGCACCGGCGGGTTCCAAACTTTTATCCCGCTAAAATTCCGTAATCAGGATAATCAGATGAGCAACGTGCCCGAATCAACCGTTGTAGAAGATTTGCGCAACTACGCCATAGCACGTATTTACCTTGATAATTTTGATCACATAAAGGCTTACTGGGCCATGATCAGCCGTACTACTGCACAGCTATCGTTAAACTTTGGGGTTGATGATATTGATGGTACACTGGATGATACCACCAAGATCTATTCAATGGCCGGAGCCGAAGAGCAAAACCCCGGCATGAGCACCAAACAATTGGTAGACCTGATAAAACACGCAGGCCGTTATCCTATAGAGCGCGATACCCTGTATAACGTGATAACAGACTACAATGATTACCAGTTTGCCGAAGAAGAAAAACCGCGCTATTATAAATTGCCGGTAATTAATTAAGCTTAAAACAGAAAGCTGCAGCAATTGTAAAAATAATAACCTGCAGATAAAGCTTTAAGCCATTCGCTTTAAGCTTTAAGTTCAAAATAACATGATACAAAAGACCCTATATATAGTTCGACATGGCCAAACAGACCTGAATAAGCAGGGGATTGTGCAGGGCCGCGGCAGGGACACCGATTTAAATGACGAGGGCCGCAAGCAGGCCAACCACTTTTATGACGCCTATAAGAATGTACCTTTTGATAAGATCTACATATCAGAATTAAAGCGTACCCAACAGAGCATACAACAATTTATTGACCTGGGTTTACCTTATGAAAAACTATCCGGACTGGATGAACTGGCATGGGGGATACATGAAGGGCAACCTGCAACACCCGAAACTAAATCTGCCTTTTTAGATCTGATGCGCGACTGGCTTAACGGCAATCTCGATTCAAAATTTGAAGGTGGCGAAAGCCCTAACGAAGTTAAGGAGCGCCAGTTAGAAGCATTGGGTGTTATAATGAGCCATCCCGAAGAAAAAAATGTGCTGATCTGTATGCACGGGCGCGCCATGCGTTTGTTATTATGCATCCTTACTGACAGGCCCCTTACCGAAATGGATAACTTTCCGCACCAAAACCTGGTGCTTTACAAAGTCACTTTTGATGGCGATAAGTTTGAGATAGTAGACTTTAATAATGCCCAACACTTAAAATTTCCTGAGATAACCGAATAGTGAAAAAGATCAGAATATCTGCCGTTAGTTATACTAATACCAAACCCTTTTTATACGGCCTGCAACATTCAGCTATTTTAAATGAGATAGACCTGAGCCTGGATATGCCGTCAGACTGCGCCCAAAAACTAATAGATGACAAAGTAGACATTGGCCTGATACCGGTAGCCGCTACCTTAAGCCTGCCTTATTGGGAAATAGTATCGGCCTATTGTATTGGTGCTGTTGGGGCCGTAAACTCTGTATTTATATTTAGCAATTGCGCTATTAAAGATGCAAAGCGCATACAGCTTGATCCGCAATCGCGTTCATCAAATAACCTGGCTAAGGTGTTGCTCAAAAACTTCTGGAAAATACAGCCGGAGTTAATAGTTGAAGCCGCGGATTATTCGCAATCAGCAGATGATGAAACCGCTTTCGTTCAAATAGGTGACCGTACCTTTGGTAAAAAAGCGCAATATCCATTTGTTTATGATTTAGCCGAAGAATGGCAAATGTTTACCGGCCTGCCTTTTGTATTTGCCGCCTGGATAGCCAATAAGCCCATCCCTGCCGGTTTTATAGAGGAATTTGATAAGGCACTAAAACTTGGTTTAGATCATCGTAAAGAGCTGCTGAAAGAACTGCCTCAGCGCCCGGATTTTGACCTGGAAGATTACCTGATGCACCGCCTTGATTTTAACCTTACGGAAGACAAAAAGAAAGCCTTGCATTTGTTTTTGGATTATATAAAGGCGCTGTAAGTATTTGTTCGCGCAAAACGCTAAGCCGCAAAGCTATATCGATACCTACCTTACGATAGCATTATTAAGATATTATTCCTTCTTTGCGTTTTTGCAAGTTTTAAAATCCGTTTGGCCTCTGAAGGATAAATGACATATGCCGGGTCATCCTGAGCTTGTCGAAGGACGTGCGCAAAGGCCCACCTCGTGATGCTTCGACAAGCTCAGCATGACCCAATAACCAAATATGTCATGGGTAGACACTATCTCTGCTAAATTTTAATAATTTAAAACCTTATTATTAATTATCTATTTTGCCATATATAAATTCTAATATATGGCTTCAACAAAACAATTAGAAGGCCAGGTGGCCTTAGTTACCGGTGCCGATAGTGGCATAGGTAAGGGCGTTGCACTGGCATTGGCGCAGGCGGGTGCAAAAGTGCTTATTAATTATGCGCATAATCAGGCTGCTGCCGATGAAGTTGTAAAAATCATAAAAGAGGCAGGTGGCGAGGCATTTGCCCACCAGACCGATGTAAGCCAGGAAGAGCAGGTTGAGACCATGTTTGCCAAAATCATTCAAACTTATGGTACTATTGATATCCTTATAAATAACGCCGGTCTGCAAAAAGATGCAAAATTTGTTGATATGACGCTTGACCAGTGGAACACCGTTATTGGTGTTAACCTAACAGGGCAGTTCCTTTGCTCGCGTGAGGCGGCAAAAGAGTTCATAAAAAGGGGAGTGGTAGAAGGTGTAAGCCGTGCTGCCGGTAAAATCATTTGTATGAGCAGTGTGCATGAGGTAATACCCTGGGCGGGCCACGTAAATTATGCGGCCAGCAAAGGTGGTATAAGCATGTTTATGAAAAGCATAGCACAGGAACTTGCCCCGCATAAAATACGGGTGGTGGGCATTGGCCCGGGTGCTATACAAACGCCAATTAATAAAGAAGCATGGGAAACGCCGCAGGCATTAAATAAGTTACTTGAGCTTATTCCATATAACCGTATAGGCCAGCCGGATGATATTGGCAAACTGGCCACATGGCTGGCATCAGACGAGGCCGATTATATAACAGGTGTAACAATATTTATGGATGGCGGCATGACATTGTACCCTGGTTTTGCCGATAACGGGTAGAAAATTAACATTAGATTGATATACTTTTAACCTTATTGTAAAAAGTACACTAAGCCACCTTGTTTTTAATTAACATATTGTAAAAAATACACTAAGTATCCGCTCATTTTTTAATAAAATTATTTTTAAGTGGCTTATATTATCAAATATTCATAAAAGTTCAAAAATATTTTAATTATTCATAACACAAGCGTACATTTGTTATGTAAATTAAAATTAAAAACAACCATGAAAAGGATATTTGTAACAATCGCAATCGCTGCTCTGTTTACCGCCAATGTATTTGCTGCTAACAGGGTGATAAAAACCGAAGATGGTACTGAAGGTGTATCATTCACTGTAATTAATAAATTCAACACTGAATTTGTAAGAGCAGAAAATGTAACCTGGAAAGTTAACGCTAATTTTCAGAAAGCTACTTTCACACTTGATAATGTAAAAATGTCTGCATTTTATAACTTGCAAGGCGAATACATGGGTGTAACTCAGAATGTACAGTTCAAAGCATTACCTGCAAAAGCAAAAGCTGAGATCGGTCGTAAATACGAAGGATATCTTGCTAAAGAAGTAATCAAATTAGATGCTGATGACAACACAACTGTATACTTTGTTGATCTTAAAAAAGATAATGATGAGTTTTTAGTAAGGGTAACACCTACTGCCAACGTTTACTTCTTTCAACAAGTAAAATAATCAGTTAATACCCCTCGCTTAATATATTAAGTCACCCGTTTATACTGGTGACTTTTTTGTTTAAAAAGTATTTTTTTGCTTTATTGATTCTAAATAAATAATTTTATTTGATTATTAATAATTTTATATATTTGAACAGATAGTTGTACATTCCATATTGATTATTAAACCTTTTTATACTCAGTTGAATTACCTACTGATCTTAACAAAATTTTTTAATACGATTATAATAATATTATGAAAACTGGAAAAGTAAAATGGTTTAACACACAAAAAGGTTATGGATTTATTGTTACCGATGATGGTAAAGATCTTTTTGTTCATTTCAAAGATGTACAAGGTGGCGTAAATGCTATTAAAGATAATGACAACGTTGAATATGATGTTGAAGAAGGCAGAAAAGGATTACAGGCGGTAAACGTTAAAAAAGTTTAATTACTGTGCTTAAACACATAAATGACCTCTGTTTTACAGGGGTTTTTTTATGAGAAAAAATTAGGTGAGATTACCTGCTTTATTTACTTTAGCCCGCAAATTTACTTATCATGACGGATAACAATTCGGCAAAAATCTCCAGGAATGTAGTTTTCCTGGTCCTTGTGGCTTCACTGGGCTATTTTGTAGATATATATGACCTTTTAGTATTCTCCATTGTACGCAAAGCAAGTTTGCATGATATTGGCGTAGCCGATGCTGATATGCTTTCTAAAGGGCAATTCATTATTAACGTTCAAATGTTTGGCTTGCTGCTGGGCGGTATTGTTTGGGGTATTATTGGTGATAAACTGGGCCGTATCAAAGTATTATTTGGGTCAATATTATTATATTCAGTAGCCAATTTTGCTAATGCTTACGTAACCGATGTTAACACCTATGCTATAATACGTTTTATTGCAGGTATAGGCCTTGCCGGCGAACTGGGTGCCGGTATCACACTGGTTGCCGAAAGCCTGAGTAAAGAAAAACGGGGTTACGGCACTATGATAGTTGCCGTAATTGGTTTATTTGGTGCAGCTGCCGCTTATGAAGCCGCCAAATATGGCTGGCAAACTGCTTACAAAGTAGGTGGGGTGCTGGGTATTGTATTGCTGTTATTGCGTGTAGGTACGTTTGAATCTGGCATGTTTAAAAATGTAAAGGATAGCAATGTATCAAAAGGTAACTTCTTTATGCTGTTCACCAATGCCAAAAGATTAAAAAAATACCTGTATTGCATTTTAATAGGTGCACCACTTTGGTATGTGGTAGGGGTGCTGGTTACCCTGTCTCCTGAGTTTGGCAAGGCCCTGGGCGCACAAACCCCGCTTAGCGCCGGCGAAGGCGTGCTTTATACCTATATAGGAATATCCATCGGTGATATTGTGGCCGGGTTACTGGCTCAAATCACCAAATCGAGAAAGCTGACTATGGCTGTATTCCTTACCATATCAGTAGTAACTTCATTTATCTACTTAGGCTCAACAGGCATTACACATGATCGTTTTGTGTGGATCTGTTTCTTTATGGGCTGTTCTGTTGGTTATTGGGCAACATTTGTAACCATAGCTGCTGAGCAATTTGGCACCAACATACGTGCAACGGTAACTACAACGGTACCAAACTTTGTACGCGGATCATTAATACCAATAAACATTGCATTTAACGCGTTTGTTATGCATTACGGCATGATCAGGAGTGGTTACATCATGATGATCATCCTTACTATAATTTCTTTATTCTCATTAAGTCAGTTAAAAGAAACTTTTGGTAAAGATTTGGATTATATAGAAGAAGAAGCGGGGATAAGTTAATTTTGAATTAGCTAATTAGCCATTGTAAGAATTGATTGCTTTAATTTTTTGAAAATCTCAATTCAATAAATTGTTTAGTTTTGCTGTTTATTAATCACCAATTCACTAATTCACTAAATCACTAATTCAACAATTAGTAATGATTAGCAAGGAACAAATAGCTGCAGATTACAAAGAGATACAGGATGAAATATGCGCCGCGCTGGAAATAACCGATGGCAAAGGCGTTTTTGAAGAGGAGCTATGGGAACGTGAAGGCGGTGGTGGTGGCCGTACCCGCATTATACAAAACGGAAATATATTTGAAAAAGGCGGGGTAAACTTTTCTGCCGTTCATGGCAACTTACCACATACCATGAAAAAAGCCCTGAATGTTGAGCAGGACGATTTTTTCGCCACCGGCATCTCAATCGTGATCCACCCTAATCATCCGCTGGTACCTATCATCCACATGAATATCAGGTACTTTGAAATGCCTTCGTCGTTTGATAATGGTAACTCCCCGGTACGCTGGTTTGGCGGTGGGATAGACCTTACACCTCATTATGTGGTTGAAGACGATGCGAAGTTCTTTCACAGCAGTTTAAAATCAGTTTGTGACAGTTATTATCATGATTTTTATCACCGGTTTAAAATTTGGGCCGATGATTACTTTTTTATCAAACACAGGGAAGAAACCCGCGGGATAGGGGGCATATTTTATGATCGTTTAACCGCCAATGATGAAATGTCATGGAGTGATATATTTGAATTCTCAAAAGCCATTGGCCGTTCATTCATACCTATCTATACCGAATTGGTTAAGCGCAGCCGCGATAAAGAATATACAGACGAACAGCAGCAGTGGCAATACCAGCGCCGCAGCCGTTATACCGAGTTTAACCTGGTATATGATGCAGGCACCAAATTTGGTTTAGAAACCAATGGCCGCATCGAATCTATATTAATGAGTTTGCCGCCCACAGCTAAATGGGTGTATAATTACCACCCAAAACCCGGCAGCGAAGAAGAAAAAACCTTATCCTTATTAAAAAAAGGCATTAACTGGGTTTAACTACATGAAGAAGATACTAACTGCGTTTTTAATAATAACTGCACTATGCTCTTTCAACGCCAAACCATCACTTAAAGGTGTTTGGGAATATGCAGGCGACATCTACAATGGCAAAAAGCAATCTGCCTCAAATGATTATAAATTGCACAGGCAATATGATGATGCGCATTACGATGCCTTTTTCATTGAAGCCGGAGAAAAACCTGCTCTTTATGAAAAAGGCGACTATGCTTTAAAGCAGGATACCTGCCTTGAAACCCAAACCTACAGCAGGCAGCCATCAAAGGTTATTGGCATCACCATAAAATACATTTACCAAATTAAAAATGACACGCTTACTTTAAGCGGTACGCTCCCAAACGGTGCTGCAGTACAGGAGTATTGGAAAAGGGTAAAATAAGCGCATATAGCTTATAATACGTATTCATGGCATTTTTACGTTACAAATCGTTTAAAACAAGCATAAATGTTAGCAAAAATAGCAGCATAAAACCATATAAATTCATAACTTCGCAAACCGTTTAAAAAACAATTTTTACACGCGATAACAGATAAGATTTTCCACAAAGAAAAAAATGGCTGAAGAAACAGGAAACGATAATAATCACCAGGAAGACAGAATAATTTCGATAAATATTGATGAAGAGATGCGGGCAGCTTACATTGATTATTCAATGTCAGTTATCGTATCAAGGGCACTGCCCGATGTACGCGACGGTTTAAAACCCGTTCACAGGCGTGTATTATACGGCATGCTTGATTTGGGCTTATATAATAACAAATCATACAAAAAATCGGCACGTATAGTAGGTGAGGTACTGGGTAAGTATCACCCGCACGGCGATAAATCAGTTTATGACGCCATGGTACGTATGGCACAAGACTGGAGCCTGCGCTACCCGTTTGTTGAAGGACAAGGTAACTACGGATCAATTGACGGTGACGAACCTGCGGCAATGCGTTATACTGAGGCAAAGCTGCAAAAGATTGCCGAAGAGATGCTGGCCGATATCAACAAGGACACCATTGATTTCCAGCTTAACTTTGACGACTCTTTAGAAGAGCCAACCGTATTACCTGCCAAATTCCCTAACTTGCTGGTAAACGGTGCATCAGGTATAGCAGTAGGTATGGCCACTAATATGGCACCGCATAACCTTACCGAGATCATAAATGCCACGTTAGCTTTAATTGATAACCGCCAGATAGAGGTTTCAGAGCTAATGAACTACGTAAAAGGTCCCGATTTCCCTACAGGCGGTATCATTTACGGGTACGAAGGCCCGCGCGAAGCATTGGAAACAGGCCGTGGCCGTATTGTAATACGTTCAAGGGCCGAGATTGAATCATATAACAATGACCGTGAACGCATTATTGTAACCGAAGTACCTTACCAGGTAAACAAGGCGCTTATGATAGAGCGTACTGCCGAACTGGTAAATGATAAAAAACTGGAAGGTATCTCTGCCATCCGTGATGAATCTAACCGCGAAGGTATCCGTGTTGTTTATGAAATAAAACGCGAAGCTAATGCAGCTATCGTATTAAACAACCTATATAAATATACAGCGCTGCAAACATCATTTAGTGTAAATAATATTGCACTGGTGCATGGCAGGCCAATGCTGCTTAACCTGAGGGACCTGATCCATCATTTTGTTGAGCACAGGCATGAGGTAGTTATCCGCCGTACTAAGTTTGAACTGGCCGAAGCTGAAAAACGCGCCCATATTTTAGAAGGTTTATTAATTGCACTTGATCACCTTGATGAAGTTATCAAATTAATACGCGCATCAGGCACTCCGGACGAAGCCCGCGAAGGCTTAATGACCCAGTTTGGTTTAAGCGATATCCAGGCACGTGCTATTTTGGATATGACCTTAAGGCGCTTAACCGGCCTTGAGCGTGATAAGATCCGCGATGAGTACGATGCTTTAATGAAACAAATTGAATACTTAAAATCTATCCTGAATGATGAAGGTTTGCGTATGCAGATCATCAAAGACGAATTGATAGAAATAAGGGAAAAATACGGTGATGAGCGCAAAACAGAAATGGTGCATTCATCTGCAGAAATGCAAACCGAAGACTTTATTGAGGATGAAGATGTAGTTATAACTATCTCTCGTGAGGGTTATATTAAACGTACATCACTTACAGAATATCGCAGGCAGGGCAGGGGTGGTAAAGGATCTTTAGGCAGTAACAGCCGCGATGCCGATTTTATTGAGCATTTGCTGATCGCATCAAACCACAACTACATGTTGTTCTTCACAGAGTCCGGCCAATGTTTCTGGTTAAGGGTGTTTGAAATTCCTGAAGGTACACGTACCTCTAAAGGCCGTGCTATCCAAAACATCATCAATATCCCTAAAGAAGAAAACATTAAAGCTTACATCAAGCTTAAATCGCTTAAGGATAAAGAATACCTGGAGAACAACTTTATTATTATGTGTACCCGTAAAGGTGTTATCAAAAAAACATCTTTAGAGGCATATTCCCGCCCGCGTGCTAATGGTATCAATGCTATTAACATTAACGATGGGGACTCATTATTAGAAGCTACCTTAACCACAGGCAGCAGCGAAATAGTGATGGCACTGCAATCTGGCCGTGCAATACGCTTTAACGAATCAACTGTAAGACCAATGGGCCGTACAGCAACAGGAGTGAGGGGTATTAGCCTTGATAGCGATAACGACGAGGTAGTAGGTATGATCAGTATTGATGATAAAGAAACTACCGTACTTGTTGTATCAGAAAAAGGTTATGGTAAACGTACCGATATTGACGACTACAGGGTTACCAACCGTGGCGGGAAAGGTGTAAAAACACTTAACGTTACTGATAAAACAGGAAAACTTGTTGCCATAAAAGGTGTTACTGATAAAGAGGATCTGATGATCATCAATAAATCGGGTATCATCATCCGTATAGCGATAAGCGAGCTGCGTACCATGGGCCGTGCAACACAAGGTGTAAGACTTATTACACTTAAAGGTAATGACGAAATTGCATCTGTCGCTAAAATTGAGCATGATGAAGAAGAGGAATTAGATGAAGCGATTGTTGCAGAAGCTACTGAAGATAAAGCTATTGCAGAAGCTACAGATGCTGACATCGAAGCCGGTACTGATACGGTATTACCTATCCATCCGGATACTGAAATTGATACTGATGGAGCAAGGGAGAAACCTGCTGATGAGGACGATATAACAGAAGAATAACGAATGAAGCATAGCCGTAAAATAGGGTTATTAGTTTTAGTGTTGTTTACTACATCTTTTGCTTTTGCACAAACAGAAGCACTTAAGGTTGTGGTAAACAACCTTGCTTTTTACAAGCAAAAGAACGATCTAAAATTTTTAGCTAATGCAAAAAAATCTGCTGATAGCCTGATCGTCACCCGGTCTGATTCATCAGATATTGAGAAAAATGTATACAGGCTTATTGTTAATTCAAGCATACTGTATACCGACTCATTAAACAAGCTTAACCAGCCCGAGGGTTTCCTTGACCAAACGGCGGCTTTGTTTGATAAGATGTCGGCCAAACAAAAGGCATACAAGTACCAGGCAGAATTAGATTATTCAAAGCGTTGCCTTACCAATACTTATATCCGCAAGGGCTTCCTTTTTACCAGGAATGGCGATTTTGCTAAAGCTGCAGCTTCATTTCAGCAAGCAAAAAAATACGCGCCAGATTATAAACCAATTAATTCTTACATCGCTTTTGCCAGCAATAAACAGGGTAACCTGCAGGATGCTGCAAAATACTATAACAATTTAATTAAAACCGATAGTACAAAAATTGAGTACCTGGAGGCTGCTACAGCTGTATATAAATCAATGGGCGATACTGCAAAAGCATTACAGGTTATAAAAAAAGGCAGGAAACTGCTGCCTGCGGATAAGCAACTATTGCAGGATGAAGCAAATATTTATAATAACAAAAAGGACTATAAATCGTTAGAACCTTTACTGGGAGAGCTGATTGATAATAATAGTAACAATGCTGAGGTTACATTTGTAGCGGCAAATTGTTATGATCATTTAAATCAATACGATAAGGCTGAGTCTTTATACCTGCGTACAATTGAACTTAACGGGTCGGCTTATGAGCCGGTATTTAATTTAGGGTTATTGTATTTTAAGAAAAGCACTTTTAAAAGTAATAACAACGATAAAAACATTACAAGCGCCATTTTATGGTTGGAGAAAGCAAATGAAATGGCACCCGGCGATAAAAAATGCCTTGAGTTATTACAATTAGCCTATACCAAAACCGGTAACCAAAACCAGCTTAACAGAGTTAATAATAAATTAGAACAGTTAACCAATTAAACGATAAAATCAGCGTCAGTATATTATTGCTGATGACAACATCACCACACTAAAAACAAATACTAATGAAAATTAAATTTTTGATGACGGGTCTATTAGGCTTTATTTCTGCAGCTACTTTTGCGCAAAAAGGAGAGTTGAGCAATGCCCAAAGCAATTTTGACAAGTATGAAGCATTTAAACAGGCACAACCAGCATTGGCCATGCCAAGTTTAAATTCTGCAAAAACATCAATTGATAAAGCTGCTGCCAACGAAAAAACTGCTGCCTTGCCTCAAACTTATGCTTTAAAAAGTGCTATTTATGCATCATTTGCAGTTAGTGATACAGTGCAAACAACATCATTACCTTTATTTAATACAGCTAATGAAGCGTTAAAGAAAGCAAAAGAAACTGATACTAAAGGCGAATTTAAAAAGCTAACGGATAATGCTTATGTAACTTTGGCAAATTATCAATTAAACAAGGGCGTTAAAGAATACCAAACCGGTAAATTTGAGGACGCGTATAAATCTTTTGATTATTACCGCCAGTCTGCACCGGAGGATACTACAGGTATTTACTATACCGGCCTTGCAGCTTTAAATGCAAAAAATTATGCAGTTGCCGCTGCTAACTACACCAAACTGGTAACCACCAAATATTCAGGTGTTGAGCGTATTTATGGCGATCTGTCGTCTATTTACCTGCTGAATAAAGACACAGCAAGCGCTTTAAAAACAGTTACCGAAGGTTTGGCCAAATTCCCTGCAAACTCAGATCTGAGAAGAAATGAAATTGCAATGAGCTTACAGTTGGGCAAATCAAAAGAATTGCTTGACAGAACATTAGCTGCTATTGCTGCTAACCCAAAAAACAAAGAGCTTTATTATTCTGCTGGCTTGGTTTATATGATAAACGGTGATGCAGAAGGAGAAAAAGCTTCAAAAGAAAAGAGTGTAGCTGCAAAAAGTGCTTTATTAACAAAAAAGACCGAAGATTTTGTTAAAGCCGGTGAAATGTACAAAAAAGCCATAGAGTTAGATCCAAACTACTTTGAGGCAAACATGAGCATGGGTTATGTAGTTATCAGTCCTGCAATTGATATATATAATGCTGCCGGTAAATTGCCTGCTTCAAAACAAAAAGAATATGATGCAGCAATGGTAAAAGCAAAAGCTCAGTTTGAGATTGCTAAACCATATTTGCTTAAAGCGGTAGAACTAAATCCAAAATCGGCAGATGCATTAAACAATTTGCTTACTTATTACAAAGGAAAGCAAGATGCAGTTAACATTGCTAAAATCAACAAGCAATTAGCAGAACTTAAATAAACAACTTATTATTAAGCCCTCATTGCAAAATGGGGGCTTTACTTTGAAATATCTACTTAACATAATGTTAATTATGAGAATAAATAATCTATGAGAATTGTGAGGCAAAATCCGGCGTAAGCTTTACCATTGTTGAATGATCAACCCAAGTTGTTTGTCCATTAAGGCGAATTCTTTAGCGCCCCATGGCCGAAGTGTAATTTTATTTAAATTGGGATGAAGAAACTCAGGATAAGTAGATTCTATCTTTTTATAAACCGCAGCGATATCGTCGGTTACTAACCTAAACTCAGGATTGTGTTCTTCTGCTAACTTTCTATCTTCAAAGAGATTAATACGAAGACCATCTTTTTCAATCACACAAAATGGTTTGTTTCCTCCTAATTCATCATGCTCTATGGTAAATTCAAGACAATTAACAAACAATTTCAGGGCATCTTTAATGTCTGTGTAAAACACGTTTGGAACTAATTTGGTAAATCTCATAATAGCAATATTATGTTTTTGTGATAATCAAAAATCAGTATTCTCAGAATTTAATAAAATAACTATTTTTCCGCCACTATTATTACTATCCATAAGCGAATGTGCTGCTGCAATTTCATCGAGTTTAAACGAACGGCCAATGCTAATATTTATTAACTCAGCTTCAACGTCCCTGATAAACTGCTGAAAAAGCACCTTATCCACCCGGATTTGACCGCTATCATACACGGTTAGACTAACAGTAGCAGGTATGTATTCCATCGGAGCAAAATCTTGGATTGACCATTGTTCTGCAAGCATGCCGGTCATACAAACAATACCACCTGGTGCTGCACACGCACATGAATCTTTCAGAGTGGCCGTGCCAACCAGTTCCAGTACTTTATTTACACCATCAGGAACGTGAGTCTTAACTTTTTGCATAATGTAGCCGTCTTCGATAATAACCCGATCTGCGCCATTTTTTAGTAACATTTCCGTTTTCTCCGGGTTTCGCGTTGTGGCAATTACGCTAAGCCCGCTGTTTTTGGCCAGTTGAATTGCCAACATGCCAATAGATGACGTGCCTCCCCTGATCAGTATTGTCTCGCCAGCCTGGATTTTTAAGGCCAAATGAAGTGAACCATACACAGTTTGAAACATCTCGGGCATGGCACCTAATTGTTTCCAGGATAATTCACTTTCAAAGGGAATGAGTAAAGGTTTGGGCAAGAGCGTATATTCTGCATAGCTGCCATCAAAATCCCTGCCCATACCTCCCATAAAAGCGGCTACCTTTTGCCCTGTCGTAAATTCACCTGATGGATCGCTTTCCACTTCACCCACGCACTCAATTCCCAATATGCGCGGAAACAGAACACCAGGCGATAAGCCTTTGCGGGTCATTAACTCTGAGCGGTTCAGGCCAAACGCTCTAACTTTAATCAAAACCCAACCCTCCTTTGATGTTGGAATGGCCCTGTCTTCAATTAAAATATTTTCCGGGCCGCCTGCATTTTTTATAACCGCTGCTTTCATAATCGTATAAATTTTGAAGCAAAGGTCGCCTCTTTGGAACAAACGAACACATAAGATATCTTAAGAAATACCCTCAAGATAATTTATGATTACCCCTTGGTAACAATGCTTTTGCGGATGGCGCTTAGAAATTCTGGTGTAATTCCTAAATAGGAAGCAATTTGAGCAAGTGGCAATCGATTGGCAAGGTTGGGGTACTGTTTGAGAAAATATTCGTAGCGTTCTTCTGCTGACGAGCTTATGTTCTGAAGCACCCTATTTTGCGATTCGATATATTTTTGCTCGATAATCACCCGGAAATTATGGTCGAACTTATGATAATCAGTATAAAGATGTAAAACATCATCATGCTTAATTTGTAAAAAGGTCGTAGGTTCCACGGCTTCTATTGATAGCTGACTTGCCTTTTCAGAGTAGAAACTGCTTAAATCCATCGCCCAATCATTCTCCGCAATGAATTGAATGTTATGTTCTTTCCCATTTTTATCAATGGCATACATTCTCAGGCAACCGGAAATTACGAATGTAAAATATTTACAAACCTCACCCTGCTGCAAGATAAACTGCCTCCGTTTTATGCTACGTTGCGTAAAACACACATCCAATTCATCCCGTTCTTTAGCGTTGAGTGGGAAATATTCATTAAAGTGAAGATTTAATGTTTCTATTGACACAATTAATAAAGCCTTTATATTGAGAAAACCTGAATAACTGTTAATCGTTTTTTCGTCCCTCATCTGCAATTTATCAAAGATATACCGGACTTTAAAATTCCTCCATGAAAACAATATTCAGGTTGATCAAGTTATTAATTTCTGCCCTAATCAACTTAATCCAACTCAATCACATAATAAGACATAAACAAATGAAGACAGCAAATAACACTATCCTCATCACCGGCGGCAGTGCCGGCATCGGATTCGAAATGGCAAAGCTCTTTTCAGAAAACGACAACAAGGTTATCATCACCGGTCGTAACCAGGAAAGAATGGCGCAAGCCATCTCCAAACTAAAAAACACCAGTGCCATAGTAAGCGACGTAAACAACGCCGAAGATGTAAAAAATTTAGTAGCGCAGCTAAACAAAGATTTCCCCGGGCTTAACGTAGTGATCAACAACGCGGGCAGCGCCAACTATTACGACATGACGGTCCCCGGCATTAATGCCTTCGATAAAGCCAGCGAAGAAATCCTAACCAATTACTTGTCTATTATCCGCCTGAACGAATTACTGTTGCCCCTGCTTAAACAACAGTCCGAAGCAGCCATTGTTAATGTATCATCCATAGTGGCATTTGCTGCAAGGGCCGATACCCTGCCTACTTATGGCGCCAGCAAAGCCGCACTACACTCGTACACCAATAGTTTGCGCATCATGATGGAAAACACCCCGGTAAAAGTATTCGAGCTGATGCCACCACTGGTAGATACCGAGTTCTCGGCTTTAATTGGTGGTGCCGCCAACGGTATCCCTCCAAAACAAGTGGCCGAAGACCTGCTTACCGCCATGCAGAACGACGAATTTGAGATACACGTAGGCCGCACAGCAGAAATATTTAACAACTTTTTCCCGTTATCGCCCCAGGCGGTGCTGGCAATGAACGGGAAAATCAAATAACTTGAGCAGCCCATGGAAGAAGAACAAATACTTGAAGCCCTTGATGCGCACTGGCATGCGTCGGCAGCCGGCGATGCAAACGCTGAACATGATATTTACGATGACGCTGTCATCTGTGATTATCCCCAGTCAGGTGAGCGGATCCTCGGACGTAGTAATTTGCAGGCCTTACGGAGTCACCATCCAGGCAAGCCCTCAGGCTTCAATATCAGGCGAATTCTCGGAAAAAGTGATCTCTGGATTACGGAATACACAATCACCTACCAGGGGCAACCAGCATACACAGTGAGTATTATGGAGTTCCGCAACGGTAAGGTTGTGCACGAAACACAGTATTTTGCAGATCCCTTCGATGCGCCGGCCTGGCGAAGTCAATGGGTTCAACAGATCACGTGACACGAGGCAAGATTTTTAAAAATATCATTAATTGTCAATGATATTCCATCTTTATGCATTGTCTGTTTTTATATGAGATGATTTTTATAACTTGTTTTACGCAACAATTTAATAATCACAATGGATTTAAAACTTAAAGATAAAACAGCATTGATCACCGGTTCAACAGCCGGTATTGGCTATGCCATTGCAAAAGCATTGGCATTTGAAGGCGCAACAGTTTATATAAACGGCCGTGGACAAAAAAGAGTTGATGAGGCTGTCGAAAAAATAATTGCAGATACGGGCAATCAAAATATTAAAGGCATTGCTGCAGATTTTGCCGACAGAAAACAAATTGATGATCTGTTAAGCAAATTACCCGGGGTTGATATCTTAATTAACAACGTAGGGATTTTTGACCCAAAAGAATTTAAAAATATCACCGACGACGAATGGTTTAAATTTTTTGAAGTGAACGTGTTAAGCGGTGTACGCTTATCAAGGGTTTACTTTGAGAAAATGCTGGCCAAAAAATGGGGCCGCATTATATTTATATCAAGCGAATCTGCCATGCAGATACCTTCAGAAATGATACATTACGGGATGACAAAAACAGCCCAGATCGCAGTTGCACGTGGGTTAGCGGAACTCACCGCCGGTACTGATGTTACAGTTAACACTGTTTTACCCGGGCCCACAGCATCTGAAGGCGCCGGTGAATTCATTAAAGCAGTTGCCCGGGATCAGGGAATAACCGATGAAGAAATGGAAAAGGAATTTTTCACAAGCATCCGCCCCACCTCATTACTTAAACGTTTTATTACTCCGGATGAGGTAGCCAGCATGGTAACTTATATAGCCAGCCCGCTTTCATCAGCTACAAATGGTGCAACTTTAAGGGTCGATGGCGGTGTAATTAAAACCGCTTTCTAAATTTTGGATACAAAAAAGCGGCTGTATCATTGATACAGCCGCTTTTTATGAAGATAAAAATAACTTATTGAGGTACTTTTTTACTGGTATCTCTTGTGGTTGTATCTTTTTTCGCTGTATCGGTAGGTGTTGTTGGTGTGGTTGCTGGTGCTGTTACTGCAGTAGTATCAGTTTTTGTACTGTCTGAACCACTGCCACCTGCTGCTTTTTCTGAACCACAACCCATTGATATTGAACCGATAATTGTCGCGACTAAGGCGAAGCCTAAAATGTGCTTTTTCATAGATATTAGTTTAATGTTGATATTCAATATATTAATTACACTTATAACGACATATGGTACAACTTGTTTTGTCGAGATGAAAAGTATTGCAAAGTTTGTTGCAAAAGATGTTTCAATATCACAATAATGACACATCAACAAAATTCATATCACCATAAAAAAATAATCAATATTTTTCTGATATTTAACGATGATGGCAGTGTCTGAGAATACCTTGAAATGGCTAATGCGCCTCTACCCTCCCCTTTTTTTCCAGCGGATCTGGGTTAAGGAATTCAGTAAGGGTTTTAAGGGTGTAAAAGTAAAGATCAACAAAAGCCTGCTTAACAAAAATTATAACGGCTCCATATTCGGAGGTACGATCTTTGCCGCTGCCGACCCCTTCTTCCCCATCCTGTTTAACCAAACACTAAACTTAAATGGTAAAAAACATTTAAAAATATGGTCTAAATCATCTAAAATTGATTTTGTTAAACCAGGTTTAACCGACCTTTTTTTTGAAATAAAACTAACTGATACCGATATTGAACGGGTATTAGAAACGTTAACTATTGCAGGGAAGTATGAAGGATGCTTTCCTGTTGATATTTATAATAAGAATGACGAGATATGTGTATCATTACTAATTGAAGTATATGTGCGCGACCTTGATTTTGTTAAAGCCCTGATATAAACCGATGCCTGTATTTATGAACGATGCTACCTTCCTGAAAAAAGGATTCCTGATCTCAACGGATAATGCCATGCTGAATTTTGATATAGTATATAATTATTTGGCGAATGACTCTTACTGGGCAAAAGAGATGCCACGTGAAAAACTGAAGACAGCAATAGAAAACTCTTTATGTTTTGGGATATATAAAAATGGCGAGCAGGCCGGTTTTGCCCGGATTGTGACAGATAAAGCAACTTTTGCCTATATATGTGATGTGTTTATATTGCATGCCTACAGAGGAATTGGCCTATCAAAATGGTTGGTTCAAACTATTTTGGCATTTTCGGAGTTACAGGGTCTACGCCGGTGGTCATTAGCGACGCTGGATGCGCAAGGTTTATACAGCCAGTTTGGGTTTACACAAATAACTAACCCCGAAAGATGGATGCAAATTTATACGCCTTATCTAAAAGATTAAAGGAGATTGATTAATGAACTTAAGAAGACAGATTTTAGAAGGCGAAGGTGTATCACTTGATTTTAAAAAAACCATAACCAGTTGTGAGAAGATCGCGAAAACAATGGTTTCGTTCGCTAACAACGTTGGCGGCAGGCTGCTTATTGGTGTGTTGGATGACGGTACTATAAAAGGTGTAAAATCTGAAGACGAAGAACGCTACATGATCACTAAAGCGGCCCACTTTTTTACCCGCCCGGCCCTTGAACCCACTTTTGAAGAGGTTTATTATGATGACAAACTGGTATTGGTGGTAGATATCCCCGAAAGCCCGGATAAACCTCATTACGCTTTAGCCGAAGATGGCAAATGGTGGGTTTACATAAGGGTGAAAGATAAAAGCGTACTGGCAAGTAAAATAGTGGTTGACGTGCTTAAGCAATCTGCCAGTAACAACGGCGTATTAATTGAATATTCATCAAAGGAAAAAGCTTTATTGGAGCATTTAGATAAATCTGAACGGATCAACGTAAAGCAATTTTGCGAATTATTAAACATAGGCCGCAGGCGAGCACAACGTATTTTGGTAAGCCTGGTGCTTACCGGTGTTATCCGGATACATACCACCGAAAAAGAAGAATTTTACACAGCGTCCTGATTTAACAGGCATTTCATCCCAGTTTAATAAGGTATTCATTACTTTTGCAGCCCTTGCAATAATGAAAGCCACTTACCTAAAATATAAGCCTTACTATCATGACAGTTTAAAGCTGGCCATACCAGTTGTAATATCACAACTGGGCCATACGCTTGTGCAAATATCTGATACGGTTATTATAGGTCATTTTGCAGGTACCACGGCTTTGGCCGCAGTATCACTGGTAAGCAGTATATTTTTAGTGCCCATGGTTATAGGTATGGGTATAAGCTATGGTATTACACCGCTTATTGCACAGCACAATGGCCGCAAAAATTATTCGGAATGTGGTAAATTACTGTCAAATAGCTTATTCCTGAACGTAATCTCCGGGATTGTCCTGTTTAGTTTGGTTTATTTCGGGGTGATATTTTTCATTGATAAACTTCACCAGTCGCCCCTGGTGGTTGAAGAGGCCAAGCCATTTCTTTTTTTATTAAGCTTGTCCCTCATCCCCCTGCTTATATTTAACACGTTTAAACAATTTGCCGAAGGATTGGGCTTTACTAAGCAAGCCATGCAAATAACTATTTGGGGTAACGTTTTAAATATCATCATCGGGATCATTTTTGTAAAGGGCATGTTTGGTATACAGCCAATGGGGATCCGTGGTGTAGGTTACAGTACCCTAATTGATCGTGTGCTGATGGCTGCTGTTATGGCTGCCTTTGTTTTCCGCTCTCCTCATTTTAAAAAATATTTGAAGGATTTTGCATTTAGGAATATTGACCGCATCCGCGGATTACAGATCTTAAAGATAGGCGCCCCGGTTGCCATGCAATATACTTTCGAGGTGAGCGCTTTCGGCGGTGCTGCAATTATTATTGGTACTATTGGCATGGTAGAACAAGCGGCCCATCAGGTGGCTATTAGTTTAGCTGCCATGACTTATATGATGGCCAGCGGCGTATCTGCAGCAGCAGCCGTCAAGTCGGGTAACTATTTTGGCTCGGGCAGCCACAGGCAGCTGCGGCTTTCGGCTATATCTAATTACCATATTGTGATTGTATTTATGTGCGTCACCGCTGTGATATTTACCTTATGCAATCATTTATTACCGTGGATATATACATCAGATAAGAACGTGATAAACATTGCAGAACAGTTACTTATAGTTGCGGCTTTTTTCCAGTTGTTTGATGGTACGCAGGTTGTAGGCTTAGGCGTGTTACGTGGCATGGGCGACGTGAATGTGCCTACACTGATAACCTTTATATCCTATTGGATCATTGGTTTGCCTATTGGGTATCTATTGGGTATCCACCTTGATCTTGGAGTTATGGGTGTTTGGTACGGCCTGGTCTGCGGCTTAATGTCGGCTTCTGTAATGTTGTTCCTGCGCTTTCAGGTAATTAGCAAAAGGCATCAAAATGCAATGCCGCAACAGATGGTTTAAAAGTAAAGATCATTCGCAATGCGATAAGTATTGCAATGTGCATCAACAATATCTCTAATATCCGGCGAATAACCGCCACCCATGCTAACCTGTACGGGTATTTGCCTCAGCCTGCATTGTTCCAGAACAAACCGATCGCGTTCCTTGCAGCCCTCTTTAGTTAGGGCAAGCTTCCCTAGTTTATCTGATGCCAGTATATCCGCCCCGGCTAAATAAAATATAAAATCGGGCTGATGCTTATCTATCAAATCAGGGAGGGTGTCTTTAAGCAGCTTTAAATAAGCTCCATCTTCAATTCCGTCTGGTAAAGGTACATCCAGATCTGACCGCTCCTTTCTAAAAGGAAAATTCTTATCGCCATGCATGGAGAAAGTGAACACCCGGCCCTCATTCTCAAAGATCTGCGCGGTGCCGTTTCCCTGGTGTACATCTAAATCAATTATTAAGATAGATTTGGATAATTCTTTATATAACAAATAATTAGCAGCTATTGCCTGATCATTCAGCAAGCAAAAACCTTCGCCCCAATTGGTGCCGGCATGGTGGGTTCCACCGGCTACGTTAAACGCTATTCCATATTCAAAAGCATAGTGGCAGCCATCAATCGTACCTTTGGCTATTCTTGTTTCCCGCTCAATTAGCTGTGCCGATAAGGGGAAGCCAATGCGGCGTTGTTCTTTGAGAGGCAATGTAAGGTCTCGTAACTGCTGCCAGTAAGCTGCATCATGAGTGAGCAGGATAATTTCTTCATCTACCGGATCTGGTGAAAAGATGTTTTCTGCAGATATTACCCCTTCATGTAATAATTGTGCCGGGATCAGTTCATACTTCAGCATAGGGAAACGATGCCCGGCAGGCAACGGGTGCGCATATATAGGGTCGTAAGCGATCTTTAGCATGTTTTTTCAGGCAAATATCTCATCAACGTGCTTTTCAATATTTGCACATATATTATCAAGCGGCAGGTCATTGGCGTCAGAACCAAAGGGGTCTTCAATTTCTTCGGCTATTAACTCTATACTGGCAAACACAAACAGTATAAACCCTATTATAGGCATTATAAAATACTTCAGTTCAAACGCCCACGTAAATGGCAGGGTAACGATATAAGTAAATATAAACTTCTTAATAAAAACACTGTAAGAGAATGGTATGGGCGTATTTTTGATCCGTTCGCAAGCGCCGCAAATGTCTGTAAACGAAGTAATTTCGGCAGTTATGCTAATCAGTTGCTCCGGGTTTATCTGTCCCGCTTTATTTAACCGGTAAACTTCTTTGATTATGGCTGATGCTACCTGGTTAGGTACGTGTTTACCCGGGTCTATGGTGATGAAGTTTTGTTCTTCTATTTTATAAATGCCGCGCAGGAAATTCTTTAAAGCCCTTGCGTAAAGCGGTATGGCGTAGTTGAAAAAAGCGATTGATTCGTCATCAACCAAATGTTTTAATTTAATAGCCAGATTGCGGCTACTATTGGTAAGGCTGCCCCACATTTTGCGCCCTTCCCACCAGCGGTCATACGCGGAATTTATACGGAAGGCAAGCAATAACGAGAATACAAAGCCAATGGTTTGATGAACAAATATGACCTTTTTAAGGATGCTGGTTTCGGGCACATGCCAAACATCAAGCAGTATAAAAGTAACGATACCAGCATAAACAGCCACCGATAATATCAATGGAAAAAGCTTGCGTAAGGTATCAGCCTTATTTATTTTGAAAATAAACGAGAACCACAACTTAGGATTGTAATAGATCATAACATTAATTTACGGCTGTTAAAGCTTTTGTTAACTGTTCTGTTGCTTTATAAACATCGCTGAAAGTGTTGTAAAGCGGCACCGGACTTAATCTGATCACATCTGGCTCGCGCCAGTCGCCAATAACGCCATTATCTGCAAGATAGTTAAATATGGCTTTAGCATTTCTTTTACAAACCACCGATAACTGGCAGCCGCGGGCGGCAGGGTCTGTTGGTGTGATGATCTTGTATACATCTTCGCCACTTGTTCTGTTTACTTCACCTATCAGGTATTCCAGGTAGCCGGTTAGTAATTCACTTTTAGCACGCAAAGGCTGCAAGCCGCCCGCTTTTTCAAAAATATCAAGCGAAGCTTTATGCAGTGCCATGAGCATTATAGGGCTGGTGCTAACATTCCAGCCCCCGGCCCCATTCTCGGGTTGAAAACCCGGCGCCATTAAAAAGCGCTTATCATGGCGGTAACCCCACCAGCCGGCAAACCGGTTTAAAGTGGTATCAGTAAAATGCTTTTCATGCACAAAAACACCACTTATGCCTCCCGGACCGGAGTTCATATATTTATAGGAGCACCAGCACGCGAAATCAGCGCCCCAGGCGTGCAGTTTTACCGGAACGTTACCAGCGGCATGCGCCAGATCAAAACCGGCATACGCGCCAGCTTTATGCGCCGCAGCGGCAATGGCTTCGAGGTCAAAGAACTGACCGGTATAATAATTTATTCCGCTGAACAATACTAAAGCCAGCTCACCGGCATTATCTTCTATCTGTTTAATAATATCTGTGGTGCGTAAAGTGGTTTCACCTTCACGTGGCGATACCTCAATAACCGCATCTTTAGGATCAAAACCATGAAACCTAACCTGGCTTTCAACAGCATACTGGTCTGACGGAAAAGCACCAGCTTCCATCAGTATTTTAAATCGTTTGTTTGCTGGTTTATAGAAACTTACCATTAACAAATGAAGGTTTACTGTAAGTGAATTCATTACCGTTACTTCAGCAGGACTGGCTCCTAATATTTCAGATAAGGGCCCGATAAGCTTTTTGTGATAACTTAACCATGGGTCATTGCCCTGAAACCAACCCTCTACCGCATTAGTCTCCCAGGCGTTTAATTGGTCTTGTATATAGTTTTTAGCTGACCTGGGTTGCAGGCCCAATGAGTTACCACAAAGATAAATGGCGTCCTTACCATTATGCTTAGGTATCAAAAACTCATCACGGAAACTTCTTAAAGGATCCTGCTCATCCTGCTTAATTGCAAATTCTAAGGTGTTCTGATAATTCATTAGCCAATATTACAAAAAAGAGATTTCTTACGGCTTACTTTATTAACCACAAAGGGCGCTAAGATTTGCACAAAGACCACAAAGCATTTCTAATTATCATTAATATTAATCTCTGTGATCTTTGTGTATTTCTCTCTCTTTGTGTTCTCTGTGGTAATAAATTAAGCACACGACAAAGGGAGATTGACACCAAATTTTCTTCTTCTTACCAGATTGCTTTTTACTTATGAGACAGCCTCTTGTGGAAATTCTTTGTACAGTGGTTAATTATGCCCTAAAGGGCAATTTTACCATGCTTACCTTCGTCGTAGTGTTTGCCATTTACTACAGCCTTAAATAAATTGAATAATACCACCATACTACTACTGTTGCTATCCCAGTATTCGGCATCGGTAGGCTGAACCTTTAGCAACGTTAGTTTTGGATCATTCAATCCTTCAGGAAAAAATGCCTGGATAAAAGGGCTCCATAATTCCTTCATTTTTGCTTTATCATCAACAACTGATGCTTCTGCAACTATACTTAAGTAAGTGTGATTGGCAACATCTGAATAGGTAAGGGATACGGTATTTTCTACGGAGATCTCGCTTATTTTGGGTGAATACTCATTAGTGAAAAACCAAATATTACCCTCGTCGTCGATATCTGCTGTGCCCATTGGCCTGCTGTTAAACCCCTTTTCGGAGCTATAAGTAGTGAGCATGGCTGTTTTTACTTCTTTGACTTTGTCCTGTAAAAATTTTAATGATTCTGTTTTTGACCAGTCGTTCATAGCAGTATTAGTTAGTTAATATACTATTTAAACCAGCAACCCGATCATTTGTTGGGCTTGCTCACATAAATATTTCCTTTAACATAAAAGCGATATGGCAGCAAAGCATCCTCGCCTGCATAATCAACTCCTATTCGCGGCCCTGCTGCAACTTCAGCATCAGGAAAGGTTAGTCCGCAGTCTTCTATCCAAATGGTATCACTTTGCAAGCTAAGCGCATTTATTTTACGGGAGATCCCTAATGCTTTGGCCACAGAGCCGGGGCCTTTGGTGATGTTGGGCTTAACAGCTTCCATATTACGGCGATGCATCATAATATCCAAACCATCGGTTGGTTGTATGGCCCTTACCAAAATAGCATGTGGCTGGCCTTCAACAGATGTTACAATATTGAACATTTCATGAATGCCATAACACAGGTAAACGTATGTTACCCCACCCTGCATATGTATGGTTTGGGTACGGGGCGTCAGCCTTCCGCCAAACGCATGTGAAGCCCTATCAATTACACCTGCATAAGCTTCTGTTTCAACAATATAACCACCAGTAGTTTCACCATTAATTGAGGTAAAAAGGTACTTGCCAATAAGGTCGCGACTTAAGGCGACAACATCCGGGTTATGATAATATGCTTCAGGTAATTTCATTATTGCTACAGGATACTCGCCAGTGATTTATTGATCTCGCCGGCTTTATCAAACACCATAATATGGGTGCCGCCTTTGATAATTGCCGTTGGGTTTTTTATGTTTTTATATGGAAATACCAGGTCATTATCTCCAATGATGTGGTAAAGGTTTGGAAATACCACACTGTTTTTCCAGTATAGTGCTGCCCGCAAGGCCCATTTTAAAAATATAGGCGACGAATTGCTCAGCATGCTTTTAAAAAGCCTTAGATCATCCGGGTTCATTTTACCAAACATAGGTTTTATCAGGAAACCTACATGGGTCATTAATTTGCCCGGTATGGCCTTATAAACCGGTAAGCTGCGGAAGAACTTGAAATACCAGGGTGCTTCGCTATCGGTTTTAATGCTCGATACCAGGATCACTTTCTCCAGCTTTACTTTCTTAGCAATTTCAACCGAGATCATCCCGCCTAAAGAAACACCAATTACAATTGATTTTTCCTGTATATTATATTTATTTATAATGCTTTGAGCATAAGTAGTTAAAGTATCTATTGAATTAGGTATCAGCCAGTCAACCAGTACAACTTCGTATCCAACAGGTAAAATAATATTTTTAAAAAGCCTTGCGTCTGCTCCCAAACCGGAGATCAAATAAACTTTGCTCATTAAAAATTGATCAGCTTTATGATCTGTGTGAGATACCTGGCATCCGTTTCGTCAAACTCGTTCAGTTCTGAGCTATCTACATCCAGTACGCCTACTACTTCATTATTATGAAATAATGGCAGCACTATCTCCGAGCGGGATAACGAGCTGCAAGCGATATGGCCGGGAAATTCTTCCACATCAGG
This sequence comes from Mucilaginibacter sp., assembly GCF_041660805.1. Classification (GTDB taxonomy): domain Bacteria; phylum Bacteroidota; class Bacteroidia; order Sphingobacteriales; family Sphingobacteriaceae; genus Mucilaginibacter. Next base: position 49,086 of record NZ_JBAZVP010000033.1, read on the forward strand.
AACGATCAATGTTTCTGCCTGCTGCCAGGCTGAGCCGCAAACGCCCCTACCTTTAGCAATACGTGTACAGGCAACAGGCCCCTGAAAGGGGGCTAAAACCAGTTCGTTATCTTTCACAAGATAAAAGCCTACCCAAAACCATTTGAATTGCTCTTTTAGCGCCGCGCAAATGTTAGCCAGGTTAGCTATCAGATCAGGTTCTCCATATAGCAAAGCCTCAATTTGAGGGATTAATGATTGATATTGCTCTTCCTTATTCGCTGATGTTGCTATTTTTAGATCCTCCGCCATGGAATTTTTATTCTTTTATATTTGAAACAAAATTACCGCAATGTCTGCAATACTTAAGCAAAGAAAACTGTTTACAACCAAAATATTTGAAATCACAGACAAATCTCTAAAAGTATCCATTAAAAAATGGTTTAACTACGTGGAAGATGAATTTACATTCGAAGAAGTAACTACAAAAACAACGCGTAAACAATCAATTAATATGTATGCTTTTATTCCTGGTCTACTTTGCTTGATAGGACTTGTTATCACAACTATCTCTCATTTCAAACAGGAAAAAGATGCTTCATAGGTTTCTGACATGTGGTTTTATTTTATATTGATGTGCGTATTGTTAAGTATCACATACTTTACTTATGAAAAGTTGATAAATCTCTCCCTTACAGATAGACGAATCATCGCATTATATCAAAATTCACCGAATGAAAAAGAGGTTTCTGATTTTCTTGATTTACTCAAAAAGGAACAAAAAACATTTTTACTTTGGAGATATGCCAAACATGACCCGTATGTTTCGACGGAACAATTGGCTGGTAATTTGAGTTGGCTATATGATAGAAACATCATTAATGAAAATGAGTTGGATCAATTAAGGTCAAACCTATTAGGCAAAAATAATGATGGGCAGGTAGGTTTTAAATTTAACCAGGTAGATAATTGATCGTTAGTCTCACCATAGTGCGTTACCGCAAGGCGTTTGTGCCTTTTGCCCTGCTGGCCATGGCTGTGCACCGCCTGCCTATGATGATGCAGGGTGGCTGTACTTTCTGGAAACTATTGGGAAGCGGCCGTAACGGTACATTTGACCTGCAGCCCGATTGGCAGCAATGGGGATTATTAGCCGTTTGGGACGACCGTGATGATTATGAACGCTTTGCCGAAAGATCGTTTGTAGCTAAATGGTGGGAATTATTTGGCAATGAAAGCTGGACGGTGTTATGCCAGCCCATGCAAAGCCATGGCAAGTGGGATGGAAAAGAACCTTTTGGCAACCCAAACAGAGCAATTGATACCGGCCCGGTTGGAGTACTTACCCGCGCTACTATAAAAATAAGCAGGCTGAAAAACTTTTGGTCGCATGTTGATGAGGTGGCAAATTTAATGGCCGGTGCACCGGGATACATTACCTCAATTGGTGTTGGCGAAGCGCCGGTTTACCGGCAGGCCACTTTCTCTGTTTGGGAAAGCATGGAGCATATGAAAGCCTTTGCCTATGGCAGTAAACAACATGCCGAAGTGATTAAAAAAACACGCAGCGAAGGTTGGTACAGCGAAGAACTTTTCGCCCGTTTCAGGATCATTGAAAGCACCGGGACATTGTATGGAAAAGACCCTTTAAAGGGATTTATAAAATAGAATTTACAACATGAGAATTATTGCAGAACTCCCCCATCCGGAATTTAAAATATCCATTTTAAATATGAACTCTAAGTTCATTATCAAAATAGAAAAAGGTGCTTTAGAGCAAACTTATAAACTACCCGAAATAGACCTGACCGATGGCGTTAACAGTGTTTTTGAATTGCTTGATGAAGACTTTTTGAAAACAGTATCGGCCCGGTTTACTGATATGCTCAAGGATTTCAAAGACACTTACTACAGGTATAATTACTAACCATAACTCATTGTATAATAGCTAATTAAATACACAAAATATTCGATACAAAATTATATTTGGCAAAATAGGCTAAAAAACGACAGTATTGACGATTTATTTTCAGTTAAATAAATAATCAATTTAAATTAATTTCATAATACATTGGCAAACAAATAGGTTATGTGTTTGACAAAATTTTAATTTGGCGGGCTAAATTGCCAAATAAATGGGAAGTTAAGCCGGTAAAAGGTCGCAAAACCAAAATCCGGAGCGTTTTTTTGAATTATCAGAAATGCAGGAATCATCGATATTTTCAGGCGTTTTATATTCTTTAAAAACCTTCTCTCCTGTTTTGTATCCGATCTGTTTTTTAAAGACCGGGCCTTTAAAAGCGAAGGTGTGGAACTCGCCGTTTTCGCCGCAAACATCCACATCGGCTGGTAAATTATTTATCAGGTTTTGGTCTATCTCCTTCCCAACAATTTCTTCTAAACGTTCCTGAACGCAGGCTATAACAGTGCCAAATCCAAGTGACAAAAATTCGTTTATCAGCTCATGCGTATCACGTTTCCAAAGTGGGTAAATTCCGGTCATCCCTATCTCTGCCAAACGAGTATCGCGGTAGGTTTTCAGATCCTCTAAAAAGATGTCGCCAAAAATGGAATGGGTAATGCCCTCGCTTTTAAAACGGGCTAAATGCTTGCCCATCACTTCATCGTATTCTGCCATGCCGGGCATCTCGGGCAGGCGGATCTGGTAAAGCGGTATACCAATACTTTCTGCCTGTTGTATCAATAATTCGGTACGCACACCATGCATAGATATCCGGTCGGCGGCATCATTTATTGTGGTGACCAGGTAACGGATATCCAGTTCGGGATTTTTTAAGCTATGGTACAAAGCCAGCGCGCTATCCTTGCCGCCGCTCCAGTTGAAAATACAAGGGATCATGTTAATTGGTGAATAGTTGAATTAGTGAGTTAGTGATTTGAAGAGATATTTAAGCCATCAGTTCATCAACAAGCATAGGTACACCTATTGTGGCTTTAAAAGGCATTTCTACAATGCGGCTATTGCCAACAGTTGGAATGTTTGGGTCTACAATATATTTGGTTACATCGCGCGGCACATAGTTAATAAGCCCTGCTGCCGGGTATACTGCAAGCGAAGTACCTACCAGTATGAATAGCTCAGCCCCTGAGCAGATAGCCGTAGCCTTTTCAATCATCGGCACGGCCTCGCCAAACCAAACCACATGCGCACGCAGCTGTGACCCTAATTCGCAGGTCTCTCCCATTTTTATTTCCCAACCGTTAATGGGGTAAGTAAGGTCGGCTTTAATACTTGATTGCGCCCGGGTAATAACCCCATGCAAATGCACTACATTGGTTGAACCGGCCCGCTCGTGCAGATCGTCGATATTTTGGGTAATGATAGTAACATCGTATTTTTCCTGCAAACGGGCCAGTGCATAATGGGCCGCGTTAGGTTCGGCTTCCAATACCGATTTACGGCGCTGGTTATAAAAGTCCTGTACCAGTTCGGGATTGCGCTCCCAGGCTTCGGGTGTGGCAACATCTTCAATGTTATATCCCTCCCACAGCCCATCGCTGTCCCTGAAGGTTTTTAGGCCGCTCTCAGCGCTTATTCCGGCTCCGGTAAGTATGACTACCTTTTTCATTATAAAATGCTTTAAAACAAGATAAGGAGGCGTAAATATTTTACATCCCGCATTTCAACAAAAAAGCGGTTTTGCCTTAACAAAACCGCTTTTAAAAATATCTATATTAAAAATTACAAAGCAAGTTGTTTCCTGGTTTGTAAAGCTGTGTATTTGCTTTTAGCTAATTCAAAGCCACCAAATAGTATGGCGCCGAATACAACATCGCCTAAAACCATGTTTTGCTCAAACGGGATAGCATTGAACAGTGACTGGCCATAACCTGCTAAGGTATGCGGGTATAAGTTGCCGTATAACCAGGGCAGATCCATAATTAACCAGTGTACAGCAATACCGGCTAACGAAGCCGCTGCTACGTTCAATACGTTCACCTTTTTAATAAAAGTACCTATTAATACCATTATAGCGAAGCAAC
>NZ_JBAZVP010000034.1:0-50532 GCF_041660805.1 Mucilaginibacter sp.
CCATGAGCACACAGCTGCCTATACCTTTTAGCTGGAAAGACGGGTATGTTAACTTTACTGTTAAAGACCTTGATGCTTTTAAATCTGTTCTTATCAACAGGTAAGTTATGAAATATTGATGCAGGGAAAAGTAACTGTTTATACCAAATTAAATTCCTTGTTTAGTATAACGGTTATTTTTTTGAGTGCCGATACCAGGTGGGCATCCACGGTTTTTACAGAGATATTTAAAATTTTAGCTACTTCTTTATAACTAAAGCCATCTTCCTTTATTAATTTAAACACCAACTTAGCCTTGGGAGGCAATTGGTTAATACTCTCTTGTATTTTCTGTTTAAGCTCTGTACTGATCAGGATTTGCTCCGGGTTATCATTATTTAATAAAAGGTCAATATCTATGTCTTCTAAACCTACATTGTCGTATCTCGAATTTTTCTTTTGGATGTTTAATGACAGGTTTCGCGCAATCATAAAAGCATATGCATCAACATTATTAATTACTTCAAGTTCTGTACGTCGTTCCCATAATATAAACATAACATCGCTTGCTACTTCTTCGGCAAGCTCGCGCGATTTAAGCAAGCAAAACGAAAACCGCATTAATGAACGGAACAAATGATTAAACAGAATCTTATAAGCAGTCTCGCTATTGTTTACAGCTAACTCCTTAATAGCTTCTGCTAAGAAAGGAGACTTCTTGAGCATAGGTTAAATATTGGCAACCAAACTTACTGATTTCAGTTCTCTAAAATAGTAGTTATTCGGTAATAAATGTAAATTAAGGCTTCGGTGAAAACCTTTTATGCGATTTTTTATGTTCGGCGATCAAATAATTATAATAATGAAAACAGACCTCACCATAAAAAATGAAAAGCCTTTCAGCTTTTCATTTTAACGGACGTTGTTGTCAGTAGTTTAGCTCCACATCCTATCCCATGAACGCTTCTCATTCCACTCAGGTGTTGGCGCGAAAAAGGTTTTGTCCTTAGGATCAAGATGCTGTTTTAACACTTCTTCATTTAACTCAATTCCCAAACCCGGAGAATTTGGAACGTTGGCAAAGCCATGCTCTATCAATGGTTTTTTATCAACGGTTTTTACATAGCTTTCCCAATATGGCAGGTCTATATTGTGATGCTCAAGCGCCAGTACGTTTTGTGTGGCAGCAGCGCAATGTACGTTAGCCATAAATGCCACAGGTGTACCTGCAAAGTGCATGGCCATAGCTACCCCTTTTTCTTCGGCGTAATCACCAATTTTTTTGGTTTCCAGCAAACCTCCGGATGATGAAAGATCCGGGTGGATAATGTCAACAGCATGGGCATCTACCAGTTTAATAAATTCCTCTTTCAGGTAAATATCTTCGCCGGTGCAAATTGGTGTTTCAACAGACGCTGAAATTTCTTTTAACTGATCTGTAAACTCCCACGGAATAACATCTTCCATCCAGGCTAATCTGTATGGTTCCAGTTTTTTAGCCAGGCGGATGGAGTTGTTCATATCAAAATGGCCAAAGTGGTCTGAAGACAAAGGAACATCGTAGCCAACCGCGGTACGAACTTTATCTACGTACTTTGCAATTTCATCCAAACCTTTATCGGTAATCTGTACCTGGGTAAACTGGTGCTTGGTATTGCCATGTGTCATCGGCCTATCGTTCCACTGGCTGCCTTTGGTTTTCCAAAAGTTAGAGTTAACAGTTGTTCCGGGAATGTCTTTAATTAGTTCAATACCCAAATCCATTTTTAACCAGGTATACCCTTTTGTTACCAGCCTGTCTTTAACCTTAGCGCTAAAAACGTTGCTGTCTTCTTCTTCGGGTGTATCGGCATACAACCTTACGGTATCGCGGTATTTCCCACCCAATAACTGATATGCCGGTACATTATAAGCCTTGCCCGCCAAATCCCACAGGGCCATTTCAACACCGCAAACGCCACCTGCCTGCCTGCCGTGAAAGCCAAACTGTTTTATCGCTTTAAACAGCAACTCAACATTACAGGGGTTTTGACCCAATAAACGGCTTTTAAGCATCAGCGCGTAACGGACGTCGCCGCCATCCCTTACTTCTCCCAGGCCATAAATACCCTGGTTAGTATCTATGCGGATAATTGGGCACCTGCCAACTGTTGTTAGCGGTACGCAATAGCGCATATCGGTAATTTTTAACTCGGAAGGTGAGCTGTTGCGGTTTACCTTAGAGGTAGACTGCGCAAGCGTGTCTTCCATTGGTGCAAACATAAACCCGCTTAGTGCCAAACCTCCGCCCAGGGCAGATTTTTTTAGAAACTCGCGGCGGCCATCAGGTTGCGCTGCAGAATCGGATTCTGTTTGTTTTGATGAATTGCTAGTAAGATGCTTTTTAAATAAGTTTTTCATTGTGTATCAGTTTAAAAAATTACCATATTCTGTTTTCTATTTATCCCAAAAAATGCGGGTTGCCATATTATCGGGGCCATTATGTGTTATAGCCGCCGTATAATTTGCGCTATTTACAGATTGCTCTCTTAAAGGATACTGCAGGCGGCGAATAAACCCTCCTTTAACAGCCGGATCTGCATTGGGGTATGGATTAGGTGTAAGTACAGGAAACCCGCTGCGGCGAAAGTTTGCCCATGCCTCATTCCCATTCAAAAATGATGATACCCAATATTGCGTATTTATTTGCTCTAATGCTTTGGTTGGATCAAACGGGCTTGCAACAAAATAAGCATTTTGCGCAGCAGGCGATATGGTTGCAGTTGCGTCATATTTAGCCAGCTGGTCCATATGTGCCTTCACACCTGCGGCATATAGGGTTGATACCGTGCCTGTAGCCCAGCCCCTTTGTACAGCTTCGGCCAGTAAAAGCGTAGTTTGTGAGTAGGTAACAAAAAATTCAGGAATATCAATTTTACCCAATGTGCGGCGGTTTACCTGCGAATACAGATAACCCGCGCCAGACCTGCCCGGGAAACCCGGAGCACTGGCCATAGTTGATTCATTATAGCCGAAAGGCATACCCTGCTGATCTGCCGGATTGGTATTCTCGGCACCAACAGTAGCTAAAGGGCTGGCCGGGTTGGCATACTTAACAGATATTACATTAAGCCTTGGGTCTGAAGTTGCCTTAAGATAATTTACAAATGGCGCGCCTAAATAAATATTACCACGCTCCGTTGCCTGGAACCAACTACCTGTAGGGTTGTTAAATGTACTGTTGAACTGTATAAAGGCGTTATCATCATTAGATTGCATTAAACCGCCCGCTACTGCTATAGCAACGTACTTTTGTGCTTTTGCAGCATCAACTTTTGTAAAACGCATAGCTGCCCTTAACAATAGGGAGTTTCCCAGTTTTTTCCATTGTGCAATGTTGCCTTTATAAAAAAGATCTGCTGCTTCAATGGGCTTGGTAGCATCAAGCGCTTTAGTGGCCTCATCCAGTTCTTTCAGGATATCGTCATAAATATCCTGCTGGTTATCATACTTAGGCAAGTTAATACCTTCCAGATAGCCTTTCCCTGCCTCTGAATAAGGCACATCGCCATAGGTATCAACCAGTAACATAAATTCATAGGCTTTTAAAATACGCTCCATATTATACAGGTTTGTGCGCAATGGGTTATTCTTAGTTTGCTCTATCGCAGCAATCAATAGTACTACCGGGCCTCCGGATTGGCCTCCGGTTGGGCCTTTAAATAAGTAGTTGAAAACGATATTAGAGTTTGCATCAAAATATACGTTGTGGTTGCCGCCTTCAAGTACACCGGTACTGGGTGTGGTTATTTGCTGTACAATTTCCGGCTGATAATAATACGCTGGCAGCGCAGTATTTAGCTGTGCATTTGAAAACAGATAAACCGGATCTGATGATAGTGCAAGCACCGGATTGGTATTTACTTCCTCAAAATCTTTTTTGCAACTGTTTAATCCTGTTATTAAACAGATTAAAGCGAGTATTATATAATTCTTTTTCATTGGTTTTAATTGAGATTTACAGTTTAACATTTAAGTTAAGGCCAAAGCTGCGTGTGGTTGGCAGCGTGTGCGATTCAATACCCTGCAGGTTATCTGATGCTGAAACGTTAGCTTCAGGGTCAAGGTTATCAACAAATTTTTTGATCATCAGCACGTTATTGACCATAGCCGAAAGATTCATGCTTTTAATAAAGGTTCCCTTAAACAGCGATGACATATCATACCCAAGTGAAACAGACCGCCACCTAACAAAACTTGCGTTGTATACAAATGGGGTAGCAATATTGGTGCTTCTGTATTGAGAGTAAAATGTTTCTGCTTCTACCGCTGTAGTGTTTGGCGTTCCGTCGGCATTTACACCGGGGAATACTACACCGCCTTCGCGGCCGGGTAATGATGCTTTAGATAAACCTTCGCGTAAAAAATTAAGGTTGGAGTTAGATATCAGCTTTGCACCGGCTTTAAAATCAACCTGGGTATATAACCTGAACTTTTTGTACCTGACGGTATTGCTCCAGCCACCAACCCATTTAGGGATACCGCTGCCAAAAGTTGTAAGGGCTCCCTGCTGTGGTAAACCATTAACGGTGATAATACGCCCTTGTGCATCGCGTTTGTAATCATACCCTCTAAGTGAAGCTAATGGTTTGCCCACTTCTTCAGATACAGTACCAAAGTACTCGCCTGTACCTACATCAAAACGTTGCTGCCCGTTGGCAAGTGATAATACCTTGCTGACATTATAAGAACCATTAAAGGCTGTTTCCCAATTAAACCTGGTTGTTTTTACCGGCACTAAAGTTAGCAAGGCTTCAATACCTTTATTTTGCAGTTTACCAATGTTAACCTTTGTTTGGTTAAAGCCGGATGCCGCGGAAATATCAACGTTCAAAATTTCGTCAATTGTGTTTTTCTGATAAAAAGCCATATCAAGGTTTACCCTGCTCTTAAACATGCGCAGCTCTAAACCTATTTCCTTTTCCTTTACTTTTAATGGCCTTAAAGCGTTATTAGGGCTTACATCGCTTGATATATATCCTAAGGCATTTGAATTAAAGGTGTTGGCATTAAGTGCATAATAAAGGCTGCTTGAGTAAGGATCGGTATCACCGCCCACTTCTGCATAAGCTAATCTTAACTTACCATAATCTAACCATGACGGGGTTGATTTGCCCAACAATTCACTAAACACAAAGCTGCCGCTTACTGAAGGATACAGGTAGCTGTTTGTATTAATATTAAGGGTAGAGAACCAATCGTTACGTGCCGTTGCGGTTATATATAAATAGTTTTTAAACGAAAACTCGGCAGACCCATAGAAGGAGTTAACCCGTTTTTTGCCATAAGTGTAATTAGGACTTTTAACCTGCCCGTTACCTATTGTATAAAGGTCCCTCACAAAAAAGTTATTTACAGCGGTAGACATGTTATCATACACCTGCTGCATAGCGTTGCCACCGGCGGTAACATCTATACCAAAATCGCCAAAGGTATGCTTTGCACCCAGTAAAAAATCGAGGTTACGCTCACGGAAGGTCGCAACATCCTGATAGTAATAACCATTGTAGCCAATAGCAACAGCACCAATAGAACGGGTACCTGTAGGCCTGTTGTAGTTATAAGGACGGGTAAAATAATCCTGCCCTACACGTGCCTGCAGATATAGCCAGTCTGTAAACTGATATTTTACAGATGCGTTACCAAAAAGCCTGTCGCGATGTACGTTTTCAAAACGTTGTAAAGTTACCCAATATGGGTTATTACGGTTTGTAAAACGCGCCAGCGGCATTTCGTTACCACCGGCATCTTTATAATTTTTTAACCATTCGGGGTTAATACTGTTTGCTAATGTATAAATGGTGGTGTTAGCATTCATATCCTGTATCCCTATCTGTGGCGGGTTATGATTAAACTCGTTAGAGTAGTTGGCGTTTAGCTGTACAGATAGTTTAGGTGTGAACTTATAATTTAAACCCAGGTTAAAAATTTTCTTGTGATAATCTGAATTTGGCATTATGGCATTGGCATCCATATTATCAAATGATAACCGGAAACTGCCATTATCATTACCGCCTGATAGTGCTATAGAATTTGAGAAATTTGTACCTGTACGATAAAATTGTTTAATGCGGTCTTTAAACGGAGAGTACGGGTGTGTAGAGCCATCAAACTGAATAATTGGCGCGCCATCAAATTTAGCCCCAAAACTATGTACACCAGAACTTTGTGCATCAGCAAGGGTAACCTGCCGTAAACCGTTTTCGCCCTGCCCATATTCGTATTGGAAGTCGGTATAATCCAGTGCCTGTTCAGCCTGGAAATTTGAGTTATATTCAATGCCGATGCCCTGATTTTTAGCCCCGGTTTTGGTTGTTATAATAATAGCGCCGTCCTTAGCCCTAAAGCCATATAACGCGGCTGCGGCAGCACCCTTTAATACTGTTATGGATTCAATATCGTCCTGGTTGATGCTTTGTAAACCATCACCCTGATCTGATGAGCCACCTGTTGGGTTACCAGTTCCGTTTCCGCTTGAGTTACCTGCAGATATAGCTGTATTATTAATAGGGATACCATTCACTACAATTAGCGGTGAGTTATTGCCGCCAAAAGACGATTGCCCGCGGATCCGTATTTTGGTGGAACCACCCGGGCCACCTGCCGGCGGAGACACGTTTAAACCTGCCACCTTTCCTTCAAGGCTGTTACCTACGTTGGTTGTTCTGTTAACAGATAGTTGCTCGGGGTTTACTGTTGAGGTTGCATAACCCAGTTTTTTCGATTCGCGCTTTATACCCAGGGCGGTAACAATTACATCGCTTAACTGGCTGCTGTTTTCCTGCAGCACTATAGTTAAATTGCGCCTGCTGCCAACCAGTACTTCTTGCGCGGCAAACCCTACAAAGGATACCTGCAATACGGCCTGGTCGCCTGCTACCCTGATACTAAAGTCGCCTTTTACATCAGTTGTAGTGCCTTGTGCTGTTCCTTTAATTTTGATGGTAACACCAGGCAAAGGTTCCCCGTTTGGGGCTTTTACATTTCCGGTAACCTGTACAGGCCCATTTTGTGCATATACCTGAACACTCAGGCAAATGCAGGAAAGTAAGAAGATAAATTTTTTGTAAAGTTTTAGCTTCATTGGTTTAGTTTTATTGGTTCAAAAAGTTTATTCGGCAACCGTTTTGCTTTTTAAAGGCAATAAAATGTCCCGCCCCTCCTAAAAGAGGCGCTGTTAAAATTCCGTTAAAAGCAAAAAAGTGGTTTATAATTCCGATCGATTAAAAAAGAGCAAACGTGGCCATCATTTACAACTATTCTAATCTTCATGACAAACTTATGTAATTGACCCCCTACAAAAATTTATTATAAAAGCAAATTATTGTAATATATTAACATCTTCAATTAACCCCCATATTTAGATTTTAGATCACAAAATCAGGGAAACACATACACACCTTACTGATTAACAGCCAGTTAAAAACGGAATAAGTGTTAAAAGTACACTATAAAATAAGCTCGAAGCGGGCACTCTTTTATACAAAATATCTGTTTTTTGTTTAAAGCCTATTTTTAAATCCGATCAATATATCCTAATTTCAGTTTCTTATATAACCGATTTAAACCATGAAAGCTACTTTAAAAAAGGCCACTCCTAACCCGGAGCAGTCTTTTAATATCCATAAAGATACAGGCCATGGCATGTTAAGTCCCTGGCATTATCACCCGGAATGTGAACTGCTTTTAATTAAACGAAGTTGTGGCACATGCCTCATCGGCGATCATGTAGGCCCCTTTAAACACGGAGATCTTTTTCTGTTTGGGCCAAACCTTCCGCATACCTTTCGTCATGAAAAAAAATACATGGAACGGGTGGATGAAAAAAGGGGCGAGACAGTGGTTATATTGTTTGAAAACAATACCTGGGGAGATGCTTTTTTAAGCTTACCGGAGATAAGCCCGATATTTAAATTGCTGAATACCAGCAAACTGGGATTAAGGATAAAAGGTGAAACACGCAAAAAGGTGGCCCGGATAGCGGACGATATGTTGAATGACTGCCCCAGCAGGAAACTAATCAATTTACTATCGGCCCTGGAAATAATTACGGCAACCAAAGAATATGATTTCATATCCTCTAATGGGTTTAACCCCGGAATTAACAGCGTTGATCAGGGGCGTATCAATACAATTTTTGAATACACATTTAATAATTTCCACAAAAAGATAGCATTGGTTGACGTGGCGCAGGCTATTAATATGAGCAAACATTCTTTTTGCAGATATTTTAAGCTAAAAACAAAGAAAACATATATTCAATTCTTAATGGAGGTGCGTATTGGGCATGCTTGCAGATTGTTAGTAGAAGAAGAATACAACATGGCCGAAATTGGGTATGCCTGCGGGTATAATAACATATCGCATTTTTACCATCAGTTTAAAACGCTGACTAAAAAAAACCCGTTGGATTACAGGCACCATTATTTAAAAACCGAAGAAAATAAATTGTTAATATAACACAATCGTTTGCTCTGATAATGATATACCAAATGTTGTAACATTCTTTAATTTTGTGAAGAGATGTTCAGTTGGTTATTGCCCTCTAATAGCCAAAAACATTATGCTGAAGAAAACCATATTAATATTCAAAGATCAATAATTGCTTTCGCCGCTCCAATGATCGTACACATTTTATGCCTTTTTAAAAAGGCTATATGGGCTGCAATGCCTTACTATTTTTTATAGATTAAATAATGCAACAATATATATTAGGGATTGATATTGGTACCGGAAGCACAAAAGGTGTTGCCATGGATTTGGCCGGCAAAGTAATTGGCACCTCACAGCATCATTATGAAGTTTACCACCCGGAACAAGGTTTTAGCGAGCAGGACCCGGAACTGATCTGGGAGGCATTTGTAAAATGTATAAAAGATATAAGTGTTGAACTTGGCGCCCCACCCGATGCAATAAGCTTAAGCAGTGCAATGCACAGTGTGATACCTGTTGATAAAGATGGGCACGCCATTAGCGAAATGATGACCTGGGCCGACGTACGAAGCGAAAGCATTGCCACTGAAATAAGAAATTCCCCGCAGGGAGAAAGCATTTACCATATTACAGGTACGCCTATCCATCCTATGTCTCCGCTTTGTAAGTTGATATGGCTCAGGCAAAACAGGGAAGAAGTCTTTAAAAAGACACATAAATTCATTTCTATTAAAGGGTACATATGGCATAAGCTTTTCAATGAATTCCAAATAGATTATTCTATAGCATCAGCCAGCGGCCTTTTTGATATCATCAATTTGCACTGGAGCGCCGAAGCCTGCCAACTTGCAGGTGTTACCGAACAACAACTCTCCAAACCTGTTAACACAAATTATTCAAGGCATGATATAGATCCAACTATTTCAATTTTGCTTTCCATACCTGCAGATACGCCTTTCTTTATAGGCGCCAGTGATGGTTGCTGCGCCAATTTGGGCAGCCATGCTACAACTCCTGATACGGCAGCCCTAACCATAGGTACCAGCGGAGCGGTAAGGGTAACAAGTCCAGTGCCTATATACAATTATAGCGCTATGACCTTTAACTACCTGTTAGATGAAAAAACCTTTGTAAGCGGCGGTGCTGTAAATAACGGTGGCAATATCGTAGACTGGTTGTTAAAAATGTTTTTGAAAAAAGGGGAAGTAGTCGATCAGGATTATGAAGATTTATTTAATGCTATAGATCTTATACCGGCAGGAAGCTCGGGAATGATTTTTTTACCTTATTTAAATGGCGAACGGGCACCCATCTGGGACGCAAACAGCAGTGGATCGTTCCTTAATATTGGCCCGGAACATGAGCAGGGACATTTTTTAAGGGCCGCTATTGAAGGGGTTTGTTATGCGTTAAATGATGTATTAAAAAGCCTGGAATCTCAGTCTGTAAGTATTAAACAATTAAATGTAAGCGGGGGCTTTATCACTTCAAAAACCTGGCTGCAAATACTTGCAGATATTACCGGTAAAACACTTTTTGTACTTCAGCTTGAAGATGCTTCGGCTATTGGGGCAATATATTTGGCGATGAGAGAACTATATCCCGGAAAGAATTATTCGGATAATAACAACATACGGATTGAGCCAAACAGGAAAAATCATCAATTGTATGCCACTGCCTTTTTATATTATAAAGAGATCTATTCAAAGATAAAGGAGCCCATGAAACAGCTCCATGAGTTAAATTTCTGATTAATTTACTTTTAACCAGCCTGTAATACTCATGCGTGGTTTCGCAGTAATTAGTACCTCATGCTCCAGCTCCGTACTTTTAAAGAATACGCTTTTACCGTTCATTGGCGCTATATGCTGCTCATGGTCATGGTGATGAATGCACAGCTCACCGCCATCTGCCAGTACCCAATCTGCATTTAAATACATGATCATGGAGTACGCCCTGTTACCGTTGTTTTGAAACTGATCCAGGTGCCTGGTATAAAAGCTGCCTTTTTCATAAAGGGTATAATGAAATTCGTAGCCGGTAATTCCGGTGTAACAGGTGCGGTTCAGGTACTCAATAAAACCATCCATCAAATCAAAAAAAGAGTTTTCATGCGGATCGTTATGCTTGCGGTCGAGCCAGTAAATGCTGTCGCCTCTAACCAACTTATTGTGTACAATCAATTTTTCGTTCCCCGTACCTGCCGCGTGTAGCAGTTTATCTTTAAACAAAGCGGTCAGGTTATCCTTTAAATGACCGGATAATGTCGCGCTCAAGAAATTTTCTGATACACCAACATTTGTATCCAGGTAGGTGTCAATAAAAGAACTAAAGGTTTTTTCCAAAGTAGGTGCATCACAGCATGTGATTATGCATTTTGGTGAAGGTATACTTAATAAATGGGATAACCCTTACAGCTGCAACCCATCCGTCAAAACCATTCCCGTCAAAATAAGTTTAACTAACCATATGCAGTATTCATCAAAGCAGCAGGCTACACCATTAATGATAGGTGCCGAGGTTTTTATTGAACCAGGTCAAAAATCAGAAGAAATTGATACCTGGTTTTTGCGGCTAAAAGAAGCCGGGATGACCATTACCCGCATCCGTTTGTTTGAAAGCTACATGCACAAACCCAACAGTGCCTGGGATTATTCTTTATTTGACATGGCCTATAAAGCTGCCGAAAAATATGGCATTAAGGTTTATGGCAATCTGTTTCCGGCTACTGCTTTTACAGACCTGGGCGGATTAAAGTTTCCACGGGATGCGGAACATTTTAACGCCATTGCTGTGTACATAAAAAATGTAGTTACGCATTTTAAACAGTTCAAATCCTGCTACGGTTGGGTGCCGGTGAATGAGCCGGGTGTGGGGCATTTCCCGCAGGAGCAGTTTGCTGCAGATAAATATGCCGAGTGGAAAACCTCACAAACCGTTGCAGAATATAATAGCCAGGGCTATGACCGCTTTGATTTTGCCGATGAGCGTTTTCATCTTCATTATAACACCTGGTTTTTGGAATGGCTTACCAATGAGATCTTGAAATATGATCCCGGCAGCATTATACATGTAAACAATCACGCCATATTTAAAAACGTGGCCGAATATGATTTCCCTGAATGGCGTAGTTTTCTTACCAGCCTTGGTGGTTCTGCGCATGCCAGCTGGCACTTTAATTATTTTAACAGGGAACAATATGCTTTGGCCATTGCCGCCAATTGCGAGATCATCCGCTCGGGGGCGGGCGATATCCCCTGGTTCATGACCGAGCTGCAGGGCGGCAACAATACTTACAGCGGCTTTTTATCGCTTTGCCCAACCGCCGAAGAAATTAGTCAATGGTTATGGATAGCTATCGGGACAGAAAGCAAGGGCGCTATATTTTGGTGCCTTAACCCGCGCTCATCAGGCATTGAGGCCGGTGAATGGGCCATGCTTAACTATCATGATGAACCGTCTGACAGGTTGGAGACGGCTGCCGGGATCACCCGTGTAATTAATGAGCATATCAACTTTTTTGAAAATGCAAAGGAAGTAGAATCCGGCATTAACGTGCTGTACACTCGCGAATCGTTATGGGTAGAAAAGAAATTGCAAACCGGCGGTAAAAGCTACGAAGGGCGCGATGAAGGCGGGGTAATGAAATCGGCGCTGGCCTATTTTGAGGCATTGAGCGAGGCCGGGGTTCAGGCCAATTTTAAAGAAATAAGCGAGTTTGATTTTACAAAGGATAGCTACAACGGCTACTCGATTATACTGGCACACCAGATAGCCATCCCTTCAAAATACTGGAAACCATTGGAAGCTTTTGTGCAAAAGGGCGGCAGGCTAATTGCCGATGGGCTAACTGGTTACTATGATGAAAATGCTGTTTGCCTGATGCGCGTGGGCTTCCCGTTAAGGGATCTGTTAGGTGGCGATGTGCTGGAATACAAGGCCATTGATATAATTGAACAACTGGTTATTGGCGGCATTCCCCTGCCCGCCTACCAATGGAAAGGAATTTTGAAAGCAAGCACGGCAAATATTCTGTCTGAAACTAACAACTATACATCTGCCCTGAAAAACACTTACGGCACGGGCACAGTTTACTGGATGCCATCGCTTATTGGCTTAGGCAGCAGGATACAAAACGACTACACTCCGCTTAATCGTTTCCTGGCAAGCGTATTAAATTACACCAACTTACCTTTTATGTTCGAATCGCCGCAACAAGGGTTGTTAATGAAGGTGCTTTATTTTGAGCAAAGCCTGGTTACCATCGTCATCAATAAATCCGCAGAGAAAAAAGAGTTTAAACTGATAGCGCGAAGTCCCCAATTAATCCCTGCTGTATTATTTGCCAATAAAAACGGATCGGCACAAGGCATGAACATCTGTATTGATACCGAAGAAACCCTGGTGATAAAATGGATGTGAAACAAAAAAAAGGGCGCGATATGCGCCCTTTTTCTTAGTTAAGGAGTCAAGTTTAGTTTGTTTGTTTTTATAGTTCTTCGTCGTGCTGACTAACGTCAAGACCGATCAATTCTTCTTCAGGAGTTACACGTAACGGGCTGATAAGGTCTGTTACTTTTAGCAGGATAAACGCACCTATAAATGCAAATGCAGATACAGCAACCAGGGCTATCAGGTGTTTAACAAATAAAGCTGTTTCGCCATATGCTAAACCCTCAGCACCCGCGCTGTTCACAGCCTTAGTAGCAAATATACCTGTCATTAGCATACCTACCATACCACCTACACCATGGCAAGGGAATACATCTAAGGTATCATCAATGTTGGTTTTGCTTCTCCAGATAACTACCAGGTTACTTACAACCGCGGCAACTATACCAACTATTAATGAACTTGATACGGTGATGAAACCGGCAGCAGGGGTAACCGCTACCAAACCTACAACCGCGCCAATACATGCGCCAACAGCCGATGGTTTTTTCCCTCTCAATATATCAAAGAAGATCCATGACATGGCAGCAGCAGCAGATGCAGTAGTTGTAGTGGCTAAAGCGGTTGATGCTAATTCGTTAGCGCCTAATGCAGAACCCGCATTAAAACCAAACCAGCCAAACCATAGTAAGCCTGTACCTAAAATTACGTAGCTGATACGAGCCGGTGTATGGGCTTCTTCTGTGCCGGTACGCTTTTTAAGATATAATGCAGATGCCAAAGCGGCCCAACCTGCAGACATGTGTACAACGGTACCACCCGCAAAGTCTAATACTCCCATTTTAAAGAAGTAACCTTCTGGATGCCATGTTGCGTGTGCAAGAGGGATATAGATCACAATAATAAATAGTGTGATGAAAATAAGATATGAGTTAAAGCGGATACGCTCAGCAAAAGCTCCGGTTATTAACGCAGGTGTAATAACCGCGAATTTTAACTGGAACATAGCAAACAATACAACCGGGATAGTTCCCCATGATACACCTAAAGTGTTTTGCATCATAAAGAATGATTTTGGGTTACCAATTAATCCAAGGCCGCCAACGTCTTCACCAAATGCCATGCTGAAACCAAATACTACCCATATAATAGTGATAAGGCCCATACATACAAAACTCTGTAACATGGTTGAGATAACGTTTTTCTTACGCACCATACCGCCGTAAAAGAATGCCAGACCGGGTGTCATTAATAATACAAGAGCGGTTGATATTAGCAACCAGGCAGTGTCGGCTTTATCTATTGGGGTTTTAGATGGCGTTACTGTAGTGCCCGGGTACATGAACGCCAGGATAACTACAATGACCAGTAGGCCGAAAGGTACAATTTTTTTCATTTTTTAAGTTTTGTTTTAGTGATAAGTTATAAGTGTGTTAATTGTATTTACATTATTTTAAACAGTAAGCTTACCTAAACATTACCAAAATGAATGGTGTGGCAGCATAGTCACCGGCGCTGGCGCGTATAAGGCCTTGCTTGTATTTTTATTATTTATTAAGTATGACCGCTCTTCTGTTAAAGCAAAAGAATGCCGCTCAACTTTACTTATTTCGCCAAAGCGGAAGTTATTATTCGCATTATTCAACTTTACAACATAAAACTTCGCGGTTTCAGCGGTATTTTTTGCATTTATTTTGCCTTTAGAAGAGAATGCTTTAGTTAAAATAGTTTTTTGTTTAAAAACGGCTGATATGAATATAGTTATTGCATCAAATAGTAAGAGAATTATTAAAATATGTTTTACTTTTTTTAATTGCATAAGATAAAAATATAATATTAAAATCATTTTGTCAATAAAAAACGTAATTTTTTAATATTTTATTTAATAATTACTTTAAAAAATGCGAACATTAACTATTTTTCAATAAAAAACCGACTAAAAAGATGGGTTTTATTGTTAAATTAAAAATTCGTTAAGAATAATGGAGCGGTTGATTTTAAAAGTGAACAGATAGTTGACTTTTATAATTTAAGCTAAAGATTGAACAGTGATAATTGAGAAGATGTGGGCTTTGCGGGAATTTCAGGTAACGTAAAATTTGAAAGTGTAATACCCAATAGCCTTATCCTGCTATTTTCAGGATCTGTGGCTGCCAACAACTTTTGGGCGGTGCTTAATATAGTATCGGTATCATCTAAAAAATATGTGAACGACTGGCTGCGGGTAACCTGCCTAAAATCGTTGTATTTTATTTTGAGGGTAACAGTGCGGCCCTTTAGCTGGTTTTTAACCAAACGGTTATTTACCACCACTGCTATTTTTTCGAGCTCAGCATTCATTTCCTCAATGGTGGTTAGGTCATATGCAAAGGTATCCTCGGCCCCAACAGATTTTGTTTCGCGATGCGGCTGTACTTCGCGGTTATCAATGCCCCTAACTATTTGGTAGTAGAATGTTCCGGCTTTGCCAAAATGATGCTTTATTTCTTCCTCGGTCAGCCGTTTCAGGTCGGCGCCGGTATGCAAGCCCATTCGTTTCATCTTATCCGCAGTAACACGGCCCACGCCATAAAATTTTTCAACCGGCAGGTTCTCAATAAAGCTCTCAACAGCCGATGGGCCGATAAAAGTAAGTCCGTCCGGCTTTTGCAAGTCTGAGGCTACCTTGGCAACAAATTTATTTACAGATACGCCGGCAGATGCGGTAAGGTTCAGCTCATCTTTTATGGCCTGCTTTATTTGCTTAGCAATATCAATGGCCGAGCCTATGTTCATTTTATCCTCAGTAACATCCAGATAAGCCTCATCTAAAGAAAGGGGTTCTATCAGGTCAGTGTACCTGCCAAATATCTCGCGGATGTGCTGTGAAACCTCTTTGTATATCGCAAACCTCGGCCTTACAAAAATAGCTTCAGGACAAAGCTTAAGTGCCTGTTTTGATGGCATAGCCGAGCGCACCCCAAATTTACGCGCCTCATAGCTCGCGGTGGCTACCACACCTCCCCGCCCTTCGGGCAGGCCGCCCACTACTAAGGGCTTGCCCCGGTATTCAGGAAAGTCGCGCTGTTCAACAGATGCGTAAAATGCGTCCATATCAATATGGATTATTTTGCGCCGTGTCTGTATTACATTTTCTTCCACCGTTTATACCTAACAAATATTAAGCTATTTATTTAATTTACCTTTGATAAAGATAAAAAGCAGGTAATATAAATACTATGTCGTCTCACCATATTGTACGCGAAAAACAGGAACCCGCCCTGCTGGTGCTTGGCCTTGATAATTTTTCTGATGAAATGCTGGGCCAGCTGCTGGAGTGGAGCCCAACACTGATCACCACGCCACTTACTGCCGAACAAATAAATTCCCAGGGCATTAAAGTAGATATAATAATTGCTGATGGGGCCGGCCTTAATCTACAATCGGATGTAAGATTGATCCCTGCCGCCAATACCCCGATAAAAGCCGCGCTTGATTTTTTATTAGCGAACGATTATAAGGCGGTAAACATTGTTACAGATAATGTAACATTAAATGAGTTTATACCTTACGCCGATAAAATAAACCTGGTGATCTTCTCCGGCAGCCAAAAGATCTACCCGGTAACCCCCGGCTTTAGTAAATGGAAACCTGCAGGAGAGCTTATTGAAATATTATCTGTTGCGGATAGCTTGGAGGTAACCGGATTAGAACCCATGGGCAATAAGAGCTATAGAACTATTTTGGATGGTTTTTTTACGCTGCGTTTTGATGCGTCTTTTTTATTTATTGCGGAGGATATTTGAGATTTACGCCGCTGGCTTATCCTAATAAAGAAGTATTCAGCCACTGGGTTCCAGCCCACAGATGTTCGGAATATTTGTATTTACACCAAGACTCCTTCCTTGGGGAAGGGTGTGGCTGCCTGTGAAGTGGCGGGTAGGGGTTATTACGCCAATGCCTATCTCATAAACCCCTGCCTGCACCCTCCCATTGGGAGGGAATCGCACATTGCCACCGCTTTTTCGTATTCCGAACACCTGTGGGCTGGAACCCAGCGGCTGAGAATATGTGTTATTTGTCATCGCTAAGCCACTTTGTAAAGCAAGCTATCAGATGGCGGGCTTTTTGTTAAAATATAATTAAATATTAATTAAACCGTTGATGTGTTTTTAAGTCTATAAATGCAATCAGCGCAGTTGGCTGACCTATTATAATTCTTTCATCATGAATATGGCATATAAAAAATTTGTAACATTAGCTTTCAGCGGACTATTAGGTTTGTTTTTAGCTCTTCCTGCCAGTGCCCAACATAGAGGTGGCGGCGGCGGTGGCGGTGGTCGTTCATCAGGTGGTGGCGGCGGCGGTTTCAGTCGCGGTGGTGGTGGTGGCGGTTTTAGCCGTCCGTCAGGCGGTGGCAATATTAGTCGCCCATCAGGTGGTGTTGGCGTAAGCCGTCCATCAGGCGGTGGTTTTAACAGGCCGTCAACATCAGCAGTTGCCCCGCAACGTGGCGGCAACG
Source organism: Mucilaginibacter sp. (assembly GCF_041660805.1). Classification (GTDB taxonomy): domain Bacteria; phylum Bacteroidota; class Bacteroidia; order Sphingobacteriales; family Sphingobacteriaceae; genus Mucilaginibacter. Next base: position 17,345 of record NZ_JBAZVP010000034.1, read on the forward strand.
TTTCACAAGGCGGTTTTAACAGAGGTGTTCGCCCGGGTAACAATGGTGCAATCGCTAATAATAATGGCTTCCAAAACAGAGGTTCATATGGCCGTGGCGGTTTCAATAATGGTATCTCAAGAGGTAGCATAGGTAACCGTTCTGCATTTGGTAATCGTTCTGCTTATGGTTACCGTGGCGGCAATTATGGCCGTAACTACGGCCGTGGCAGTTATGGTCGTGGTGGCTATGGCTACAGGCCGCGTTACTATGGCTCACGTTATTTTGGTTACGGTTTTTATAACTACCGTGGTTACTACAACTCATACTATCTGCCAAGAATTGGTTTTAGCATAGGTGTATTACCTTTTGGCTACTATCCGTTCTTCTATGGCGATTACCAGTATTACTATAGCGATGGTTTATACTATCAGCAATTAAACAACCAATATACTGTGGTTGAGCCACCAATTGGTGCAGCAGTAAATGCATTACCATCAAAGGCTGAACCTATTACTATCAATGGTGAGCAATATTATGAATCAAACGGTGTTTACTACCGTGCGGTTACTAAAGATGACGGTACCGTTGTTTACGAAGTGGCTGGTAAAGATGGCGAGCTGAACACTGATGGCGGTGGCAGCAGCGGATCATATGATGAACCACAGCTGCAGGTAGGCGATGTTGTTAAAGAGTTACCTGACGATAGCCGTAAAATAAAAGTGAATGGCGAAAAATTATATGTATCTCCTGACGGAACTTATTTCCAGGAACAAACAGATGCAGATAATAACAAAGTTTACAAAGTTGTTGGCCTGTCTGGCGAAGAACCGGATGACGATAATCAACAGAAATAATATTTAAGTAATAATTTGTAGAAGGGGTAGATGCCATAAAGGTATCTGCCCTTTTTTATTTATGGTATTGCTGTAAAAGTATTAGTGCTAAACGCGCGGTTTATATAATTTTACCATACCATGATCAAACAGCAGGAGCTTACTGCATATGTTAAAAACCTTAAGGGGTAGTAGCTGTATTTCAAATTTATACAAACATTTTAGGGTAATGTTTATTGATTATTATAACACACAATAATTGATAGATATGGAAAATCATGATCACAGAGCGCTTATCCAAACATTATTGGACTGCGTGGCCGCCTGCGAAAATTGCGCTAGCGCTTGCCTACACGAACAAGATGTTCAGCCTATGGTAAGATGCATTAGCCTTGATCACGACTGTGCCGATATATGTTCGCAAGCTGCAAGGTTGCTTGAACGTAATTCAGAGATAGCCCACCAATACCTGGTACTATGCGAAGAGATATGCCGTATGTGTGCCCGGGAGTGTAGTATGCACCAGCATCCACATTGCCAGGAATGTGCCGAAGCCTGCTTTATTTGTGCCGAAGCCTGCCATGCCCACCATCAACCTATTACACAAGAATGAGCAAATAACAAGCTGTTATAAAAACAAAGCCGCTTTCAAATTGATAAAGCGGCTTTGTTTTTAGTTATAATTATATCAGTTTATCCGCTGTTATAGGCAAATCGCGTACACGTTTACCGGTGGCGTTATATACCGCGTTGGCAACAGCTGCCGCCATGCCAATTAAAGCGATTTCTCCCATGCCTTTTGCACCCATCTTGTTTATTTGAAGATCGGGTTTGTTCACAAACAGGGCCTCTATCTGCGGGATATCAGCATTCACAGGTACGTGATAATCTGCAAAGTTGTTATTCACATAACGGCCATAGCGGTGGTCTATAACCCCCTCCTCCATCAAAGCCATACCTATGCCGCCTATTGCCCCGCCAACTATCTGGCTACGGGCTGTCTTCGGACTAACAATAGTTCCCGAATCAGCAACACAAACTACCTTATCTATTTTAACTACGCCGGTTGTTGGGTGTACCAATACTTTTGTAAAATGCACCGACCATGACTGCATAGAATACTTTTGCCCGTCGGCCCCAAGCGACGATTGTACCGTAACATCTAGCGATGGCAGGTTATGGTCTTTTAGTATTTTGGCGTAATCGAGCTTATCGGCACCACCGTTACCCATTAGTTTCTGAAATTTTTGTTTCAGGTCTGTACAGGCATCGTACACAGCGCCGCCCACAGTGGCAGTAGTGGCCGATCCGCCTTGCATAGGTGCATCCGGCAAAGAAGATTCGCCCATTTCAAATTTAATTTTATCCGGCGAGATACCCATCCGCTCTGCAGCTATCAGCGTCATTGCGGTTCCTGTTCCGGGGCCTATGTCGCTCACCGCGGTTTGCAGGGTAAGTATGCCATCAGCCGCCATAACGGCTTTAACGGTTGCCTTATCGCGGTAAGCGCCAAACATGCCGCCGCCCATTCCGTAGCCAACCAGCCAGCCATTTTGCATAGTTTGTGCCGGCTCTACCTTGCGGTCTTTCCAGCCTATTTGTTTGGCGCCCATTTCGTAAGCTTCATCCAAATATTTACTGCTGTAGGGCTTGCCATTGTCAGGATCTGTTTTTGCATAATTGATCATCCGCAGTTCAATCGGATCAACCTTCAGCTTGTAAGAAAGCTCATCCAGCGCCGATTCTAAAGCGAAAGCACCCGTTGCTTCACCGGGGCCGCGCATCCAGGTAGGTGTACCCACATCAAGCGATACAATTTTATAGTGAGTGGTTACATTAGGGCAGGCGTATAATCCCTTGCTTGTGTTTATTGGGCCTTCAGCAAAATCTTCATATGACGATGTTTGCCCGGCAGCTTCATGGGTAATGCCAACCAGCTTGCCATCCGCGGTAGCGCCAATACCTATTTTTTGCCAGGTATAAGGGCGGTATCCTACAGAGTTGAACATATCCGGCCTGCTTAAAACCAATTTAACCGGGCGCTTAACAACCTTTGCGCCAATTATAGCGGCAACTTCATGTGGCCATACCTGCAAGGCACTACCAAAAGCCCCACCCACAAATTGCGAGTTCACCTGTACATCTTCTTCTTTTAGCTTAAATACTTTGGCAATATCTCCGCGGGTAGCTTTCACGCCCTGGGTCTTGTCCCAAACGGTTAGTTTATCGTCGCTATCCCATTTGGCAATAATGGCGTGCAGCTCCATTGGGTTATGAAACTCGTTTGGGATAGTGTACTCCTGCTCCAATTTGATCGGTGCATTTTGCCAGGCATCCTTTGTGCCACGACTAAATTCCTTGCCGCCCCATGGCTCGGTTCCTTTGCTCAGATCCTTTGGTGGTTTGGTATCATGCGCCTCTTTATTGTAAGTTGCTTTTACTAATGATGCACCATACTGGGCACGCTCAAAAGTATCCGCGATAACCATGGCAACAGGATGGTTATTAAGCATAATTTTATCATCATAAAACACCTTTAGCGGGCCGCTTTTTGCTTCCGGCTTGGCCGGGTTTTTAGCCACCTGATACCCCGGCACCTTGGGTGCATTCAGGTACGTGACAACAGCCAGTACTCCCGGCGCTTTTTCTGCCGCTTTGGTATCAATAGATGCTATGCTGCCCTTGGTTATGGTGCTGCCTACAAGTACCGCGTAGGTCATGCCATCTAACTTATATTCGGCAGAGTACCGGGCGCTGCCGGTAACTTTTGCCCTGCCATCAACACGGCTTAAGCCATCGGCAGAGGTTGGTATTGCTGAAATGGTTGCTTCTTTAATCATGATTTTAAACTAAGCCTGACGCGTGTTTTAACGCCTCGACAATTGTTGCCGGGGCAAGTTTTAATTTAAATGCATTGTATTCGTGGCCTTTGGCGCCCTGCATGGCAATTAAGGCAGCCGTTTTAAAGCTGTCTTCTGTAGCGGGTTTGCCGATAAGCGCTTTTTCGGCATCAAGCAGGCGCCACGGTTTGTGTGCCACGCCACCCATTGCCAAACGCGCCCTTTTGATAACACCATTTTGAATATCAAGCGCAGCAGCTACCGATACCAGCGCGAAAGCATATGACTGCCTGTCGCGAACTTTCAGGTAATAGCTGTTTTTGGCGAAGTTATTATCCGGGATCTCTACCGATAATATCATTTCGCCTGCTGCAAGGCGGTTATCCAGTTCAGGAGTGTCGCCCGGTAAGCGGTGGAATTGGGTAAAAGGAATTCGTCGGATACCTTTTTTGCCGGTTACAATAACCGTAGCATCCAACGCTGCTAAAGCAACGCACATGTCGCTTGGGTGCACCGCTATACATTTATCGCTCACACCAAAAATGGCATGCATGCGATTATAGCCTTCCATAGCGCCGCAACCTGTGCCGGGCGCTCTTTTATTACAAGGCATTGCCGTGTCATAAAAATAAACACACCTTGTACGCTGCATCATGTTACCACCAACAGTTGCCATGTTACGCAACTGAGGTGATGCGCCCGCCTTAAGGGCCATTGATAACAACGGTTGCAGCTTAATTACCGAGGCGTTTTCTGACACCACACTGTTAAGCGCTAATGCTCCAATATGCAGGCCGCCTTTTGTAGTGCTAATCTCTTTTAAAGGGAGTGAATTAATATCAACCAACCTATCAGGCTCGGTTACACCCTTCTTCATCAGATCTACCAGGTTGGTGCCTCCGGCTATGATCTTAGTGCCGGGCTTGCCAATGGCTGTTAGGGCTAATGCCTGTGTGGCCGGTTTTACGTAGGTAAACTGTTTCATACTGATAGCCCTCCGTTCTTCACTTCTAAAATGGCATTTACAATATTTGGGTATGCCCCGCAGCGGCAAATATTGCCGCTCATATATTCTCTTATTTGCCCCTCTGAATTGGCGTGCCCCTCTTTTATACAGGCCACTGCAGACATGATTTGCCCCGGGGTGCAGTATCCGCACTGGAAGCCATCATGTTTCAAAAATGCTTCCTGCATGGGGTGCAGCTCGTCGCCTTTGGCAAGGCCTTCAATAGTAGTAACTTTTTTGCCGTTTGCCATTATGCCCAATGTTAAGCAGGAGTTTACACGCGTGCCATCAACATGAACGGTGCATGCCCCGCACTGGCCGTGGTCGCAACCTTTTTTGGTGCCGGTTAGATCAAGCTGCTCGCGCAAAATATCAAGCAGGGTTGACCGTGGTTCGACTGAAAGTTTGTAAGCTTTGCCATTCACTTCCATCTTAAGCGGCATTTTCTCTAATGCGCCTGCAATTTTCTCGTCAATATGTTCATCAGCAGCTTTTAATGCCGTTACGGGCGTTAAAGCCACGGCAGTTAACAGACTTGATTGCTTTAAAAAATTTCGGCGCGATGGGTCTTGCAGGTCCGGGTCCTGAAGTGTGCCCGGGCAAATTTTTTCATTTTCCATAGGTAATTGGCTTAACAACGTGAATTTACCAGTTTAAAAGCATATAAATCAAGCAAATGTGTTATTTATAATGATACTAAAAAGCACCGCTATGATAATTATTACCTTTGCAATTATGATTGATGTTGTTTTAAAGAAAGGTAAAGAAAAAGCGGTGCTGCACAGGCATCCCTGGGTATTTTCAGGCGCTATAGAAAATGTAAAAGGTAAACCTGCCAATGGCGAGATAATTCGCCTGCTTGATGGCAAAAAAGAATTTATGGCCTACGGCTTTTACAACGATCAATCGCGTGTTGCGGTACGTTTGCTGGAGTGGGACGAGAATACCCCGGTTGATGATAACTGGTTCAGGGAAAAAGTACGGACAGCCGTTGCCGGTCGTGCCCATATTTTAGCGGATGGCAGTACCGATACCTGCAGGCTCATTTTTAGCGAATCTGACTATCTGCCCGGATTGATAGTAGACAAATATGCCGATCATTTGGCTGTTCAGGTGCTAACGTCTGGCATGCAAGCTGCTATGCCGGTTATAATAGATGAATTAAAGGCTTTACTAAACCCCGCCAGTATTTTTGATAAAAGCGACGCGGCATCACGTGCGCACGAGGGTTTGGAAACCACTAATATATTATTGGCCGGGAACGAACCGCCCGAGCTGGTAATGGTAAAAGAGAACGGCATTAGCTACGGTATTAACATCGCCGAAGGCCAAAAATCGGGCTTTTATTGTGACCAGCGGGATAACCGCCTGGTATTGGCAAGCTATGCTAAGGGCAAAAAAGTATTAGATTGCTTTTGCTACACCGGTGGCTTTACACTAAACAGCTTCCAGAATGGTGCCGCGCAGGTTACCAGCGTTGATAGCTCGGCACTGGCGCTTGAAACTTTGAAAGAGAATATCCGCCTGAATGGCTTTGAAGATACTAAGCACGACGCCATAAAATCTGACGTGAACGTACAGCTCAGAAAATTCAGGGACGACGGTGATAAGTTCGACGTGATAGTGCTTGACCCGCCAAAGTACGCACCGTCACGTTCGGCATTAGACAGGGCCTCGCGCGCTTATAAAGATCTGAACCGGCTGGGCATGCAGTTACTGAACAGCGGTGGCCTACTGGCAACTTTCTCCTGCTCGGGCGCTATGGATATGGAAACCTTTAAGCAGGTATTGGCCTGGGCCGCGCTTGATGCCGGTAAGCAGGTGCAATTTATTCACCAGTTTCACCAGCCCGAAGATCACCCGGTAAGGGCATCATTCCCTGAAGGGGAGTATTTGAAAGGGCTTTTATGCAGGGTTTGGTAGCCCCCTGTATAGGATTGTTATTTGAATGGGTATAAATACGGCCGGAAGCCTTACAATATTAGTCACCGGTGGGAACCAGGGTTTTGCAAAAAGAAAACCCATTTATACTTATAGCGTGAAAAATGCCGAAATAAATTCAGCCCGGCTTGATGGTATGCCAACGCAATATCGGACAACGGAGCTTTCACTTCGTTGTTCGATATTGCTGATCCGGGAATTTCATTATAGAAATAAGCAGTAGTATCTAAGTAAAGGTTATTCTAAAGTGATCTGTCTTTTAATGCTTTCCTCTAATGAAATGAACGTCTCTGTGCGTTGTATACCCTTTACGCTTTGGATCTGCTCGTTTAATACTTCGCGCAGATGGTTCGTATCATGGCATACAATTTTGGCGAAAATGCTCCAGCTCCCGGTGGTGTAGTGCAGCTCAACAATTTCCGGAACCATTTTTAGTTGCTTCACCGCTTCGTTATACTGCGACCCCTTCTCAAGGAAAATTCCAAGGAAAGCGGTAACATCGTAACCTAACTTTTGCGGATTAACTTCCAGGCTGGCACCTTTAATTACACCCAATTCCTCCAATTTCTTCATCCGCACGTGTATGGTTCCGCCGGAAACGATCAACTCTTTTGCTATTTCCGTGTATGGAGTGGTAGCATTTTTCATCAATATTGATAAAATCTGAATATCCAGATTATCAATTTCTAAATTTTGGGGTTTCCTGTGAGGCATAAATTTTAATATCTATATTGAAATACAAGTTTAATTAAAATAAAAATAAAAATAAAAATATTTTGTTGAAATATTTGCAAGAAATGATCAACTCTCATAGATTTGTATAAAGCAAATGACAATTGCTCTATCGTTCTTTAAAGACAAACATTGTTGGGTGGTGAAATTTTTGGCAGACACACCTCCTTGTCCCGGTGGCGGAGATCATGGAAAACCCGAAGCGGGCTAACCACTCTGTGAAGGTTCGAACCCTTCCCCAACAGCACTCTAAACGCAAGGTTTAGATTACATCCTGTAGGATGGTGAAATTTTTGGCAGACACACCTCCTTGTCGCGGTGGCGGAGACTATGGGAAACTCTTAGCAATAAGAATAACCACTCTGTGAAGGTTCGACCCCTTCTCCTACAGCTCTTCTCATAATTTAGGTTTATAATTGGTTAGTAAAAGCCCCTGCCCATCAGGGGCTTTACTTTTTTAAAAGATTTTTTAAACCGAAAGAAATAATAATAAGTTTATAAGCATCATTGACAAATCTGCTTACAGAGGCAATATCGTTGTATGCAATAACATTTAAGCATTAGGCCTGCCTGCGTTATACATTAATGAGAAAATTGCTCTTGCCCCCTCCCTGATGCCCTATCGGAATGAAGAAAAAAGCCCCCCGATTATGGGAGGCTTGTAAACAGTAGGTTTGGTAAAAGCTAATCCTTCTGTATCTTATAACCTTCAACAACTCCAGCTTTTTTTATTAAAATAGTATCTCCGGCCATCGTTTTGTCCTTCAATTCAGCAATCCGTGTACGTATCTTGCCATTTTCTTCATAATAAATTATATCCCCAACATTAATCTGCGGCAATTTTATGTTCACAACCGACATATTAGGAGTAGATTTTTGCTGCGCCGCTTTCGATGTGGTTTTGTCAATCGTCATCCTTTTTTCTTTAGCCTCCATAACGATTGCCTTGTTGCTAACCAAGGTCTTCGTTGTTGAAGAATTAGCGGATAAATCTGCGCCGGCATCGCTTGTTAAAGGGTCGTTAAGATTAGATTTAAGAGGCGGTATAAATTCGGTATAAAGTTGTGGTGTAGTAGCAATCAACTTATTTGAAACTACATTCTGTACTCTTATAGAGTCTGTCAGCGGTTGTGAGTCGCTGTTGTCAGCCAGGGATTGGTGGGGGTCAAATGTAGCAGACAACTTACCACGAACCGTTACATAAACCACCAACGCTGAATCTGTAGTAAAAACCTCTGTTACATTAACCGGATCGAAATTGCCGGTCAGATTCATTAGCTGAAGCGGGATTTCAAAATGTTTAATGGTATCTATAATATCTCTATAGTAAGAGTTTACATTAAATTTAGTATTCCTGGCAATTTCCTTGTTAAGCGCTTTTTCAACAAAATCGATCTCGGCAGCGGACTTTAATATTTTTAATAAAACATTTCGGGTTTCAATGGTAAAACCTATTTGATCGAGGTAAAAATAATTTTTAACGTTGTCATACGCCGGTAATGCGGAAAGATAAATAGTAAGTACTTTTTTATTTTTCTTCTTTTTAACGATATCTATTCCGACTATTAATTTTTTATCACTCGGATAAATTTGAACATTGCTCACCCCGAAATTCTTTCTCGTCAAATAGTTTTGTATTATAGGAGTTGACACCCGTATTTGTTTGATAACATTATTAAGCGCTGAATCAACAATAGGAGTGGCTACTGAATAATCAAGATTGCCAGCTACAGAGATATTTACCTGACTATTAATAACCGGTTTAACTGAAAAAGGAATGGGTTTAGGTGTTATCACCAACGGGGTATCTGTGTTATAGTATAGATTAGGTCTGGCGGTTAAACCAATATTAAACAACAACTTATTGTCTGCTCCTGAACCTACACTTGTAAACGGTGACACATATGTTTCAGATATATTTGACACCAGCCAAACCTTCTCAGATACCGCCATTGGTTTCTGAATTGTCATTGTAAGCTGATCGTATTGTTCTTTAAAGGAGAGATTTTCGCTCCCTTTTTTTATTGCTTCCGAGAGTTTCTCATTAATGATCTTATGCACTTGTTTTGAAAGTACCTCTTTTAAAATAAATAATTTAGGATTTAATATAGCCTGAATGTTCAATGCTTCAACCGCTCCGGGAATACAAATTTTGGTGAACTCCAGTTTAGTATCGCCTTCAATAAGGTCAAAATTAAATTGCTTATTGTTATTAATCGATAATTTGCCGTTTACATCAATTTTAGCCTCTACATCGCAGCTTAGGACACCTTTTAGTTTTATTGACGGACCTAATGGAACCGTTGCCTGCTCATAGTCGACACTTATATGCACCTTTATGTACGTGGTTGTTTTTACTACGTTGTCATCAAATCTGATATCTATGTTAGTAATATCAGCATTGTACTTTACTTCTCCACTGGTTGGATAAACCTTGTCGATGAATTTAGTTATTGGTTGTGACACATAACCATATACCGCCACCTGCGGTTCAATCCACACCTTTGTTGCCTTCCACGCTTTTTTTATCACATTTTTCCAACATTTATGCCACTTCCATGGTGTTGTCCAACACTTAAAACTTTCTTTCACTGTTTCACTAACCTCTACCATTACATCCTTCCAGTATCCCGGTTCATATGGCTTAAGAAGAGATCTTACCATCTCTTCAGCGGTTATTTGTTCTGTGGCTAACAGCTTTATATTGATTTTTCCTGAGCTGCCTTGAGCTACCGGGTTGTGAATTTGGTTGAAAACCTCTCGCCTAACGTCGTGAGCAGCTAAATATACACTTGCCTGGATTACGGAACTATCCAATTTGGGATAAGCTGCAGTATTACTCGAGCGAGTAGGTTTGGCTATTTTGTAGCTGCAAGAAGCCATGAATACAACCACAATTAAAAGTAAGTAACTCTTTTTCATACATTTAAATTAAATAATGTAGGAATAAAGCTATGGGACTTCCTGATATTTATTGCCCGTGTTTTAACGGTATTGAACGAGTAATATCACCCATAAAATGATGATCACGGACACGAGGGCACAAAAGAAAGCAATGCATTATGCAAAACGTTCGCATCCGGCAAGACGATTGCCACGTCGCTACGCTTCTCTCAATGACATTTAGGTGGATATATAACAAAAAAGCTCCGGTAAACATACCGGAGCTTTGCATTTGAAACTATTATCAGTTTAAAAGAACTTAAACCCAACCGTTAATGCCCAAAGATTTTGGCGCTGGCCGTAGCTTTCGTTTATTTTGGTGAGGCCGCCTTCATAGCGCAGGTCGGCAGTGATGTGGCCTATGTCTACTCCGGCACCAGCCTGGTAACCTAAGGTGCTTTTGCGATAATCGCCAAAGTCATTAAAAGCACCGTTTACATTATCGCTAAAATTTTGATTTTTATCCAGCACATAGCTATAAACCGGGCCGGCCATTATTCTGAAATTCAGGTTATCGCCTCCAAACCCCTTGCCTATTAATAAAGGCACATTTAAAGTTGTAAAGGTTACCTTTCCGTTAGCGGTAACGGTACTATTGCTGTTTTGAAAATCAAATTTACCGCCACTGCTACCTAAATAAAGTTCGGGCTGCAGGTAAAGGCTTGTACCAAAGCGGGCAAATAAACCTGCCTGGTAACCGGTAACTGATGATTCACTTACGTTATCAGTATTAATTTTTGAAAAGTTAACACCGGCCTTAACGCCTAATGATTGTGCTTTAGCCCCAACTGTGGCCGCTACTATTACAATAGCTATGCATAAAAAACGCTTTTTCATAGTTTTAAGTTTGGTTAAACATATTGGTTGAACAATATAAGTATAGATGTGGTTTGCTGCTAAAAGTTTAACAGAGCCAGCATATTAAACGTGAGCAGCAGTGTATTTTTTATATTTTTGCTAAAATAATTTGTTTATGGCAGAGATAACTATCAGTAATAAAGATTGGGAACGCATTAAAATTAAGGTGCAAAGAAAATATAACCACCTTACAGATGAGCAGTTACAATATACCGAAGGACAGGAAGAAAGCCTGATTACCCGGATAATGGAGCTGGTTAACCGCGACAGGAATTATGTGGTGTTCACCCTTAAAAAAGCGTTGGTGAATATTGATAATAACCGCCTTTAAAATAAGTTAATGATTATAAAAATTAAAAGGCTTTTTGTATTTTTATAATTCAATGGGTGTAAGGATGTTAAAGGACAATAAGATTAAGAAGAATTACGGGAAGCCGGCGCTGTTTGCAGGTGTGTTGATATTGGCTACATTAACATGGAGTTTTAATGACGACCTCTTCCAGATATCTAAAAACCTGGATGTTTTTGCTTCGGTTTATAAAGAAGTGAACATTAATTATGTTGATGATATTAATTCGGCCAAGCTGGTTAAAACCGGCGTTGATGCCATGCTGGATGGCCTTGATCCCTATACCGAGTTTGTACCTGAATCTGAAATAGAAGATTATAAGCTGCATTATGTAAGCACCCAATACGGCGGGATAGGCGCCAGTATTTTCCCCCGCGACAACAAAATATTCATATCTGATGTATTCACCGGCTTCCCGGCACAACGGGCAGATATTCGGCAGGGTGATCAGCTGGTGAAAATTAATGATATTGATCTCACAGGCAAGAACAACGATCAGGTTAGTCAGCTGCTTAAGGGCTCAAAAGGTGCCAGCATTAAATTAATGATGAAACGTGATGGCGAAGCGGCTGTTGAAAAAAATCTTGTCCGCGATGAGATAAAACAACCAAACGTAGTTTATTCCGGCATGGTTGGCGGCAATATGGGTTATATAAAACTGAATAAGTTTTTAGAGAACTCGGCCGATGAAGTAACCAACGCCTTAGTAGATATTAAAAAGAACAACCCTAACGGAGTAATATTGGATCTGCGATCAAACGGTGGTGGTATTTTGCAGGAGGCTGTTAAAATTGTAAACCTGTTTGTTCCAAAAGATGTAACCATAGTATCGCAAAAAGGAAAAATCAAGGAGAAAAATTTTACTTACACCACCGTAAACACACCTGTTGAACCTACCTTGCCCTTAGTGGTATTGGTTAACAGCCGTTCAGCGTCAGCATCAGAAATTGTAGCCGGGGCATTACAGGACCTTGACCGCGCTATTATTATTGGCCAGCGCAGTTATGGCAAGGGGCTGGTACAGCAAACGTTTAACCTGCCTTATAATAGCCTTGTTAAAATTACAGTTGCTAAATACTATGTGCCGTCGGGCCGTTGTGTACAGGCGCTGGATTATACCCACCGTAAGGATGATGGCAGTGTTATAAAAGTTGCCGATTCATTAATACATGAATACAAAACAAAAAATGGCCGCTCTGTTTACGATGGCAGCGGTATTTATCCTGATATTTTTGTTAAGCAGGACCGCTTTGCCAATGTTACCCAAACACTGGTTAGCAAACTGCTGATATTTGATTATGCCACTTTATACCGCAATTCGCACCCTAAACTGGCCGATCCTAAGCAGTTAAACCTAACTGATGCCGAGTATAATGATTTTATAAAATACCTGGCAGGTAAGAATTATACCTACAGCACTGTTTCAGAAAAATTACTTAATACCCTTAAAACAGAAGCCACCCGCGAAAAACAATACAACGAAATACAGGCCGAGTATGATGTTTTGAAAGCCAAACTGGCGAGCACCAAAAAGAACGACCTCCTAACGCATAAGGCCGAAATAAAACAAGTTCTGGAGAATGAAATAGCATCCCGCTATTTTTATGAAAAGGGCCGCTATGAGGCTAATTTCAAGTATGATAAAGAACTGGCCCAGGCCATAAAAACCATGCAGGACAAAACGCAGCTGGCATCTATATTAAAGGGCGAGGGCAATTTTAAGGTTATTGGCAAACCGGTACTGGCCATGGCTGGTAAAAATGCAGCAAAAGATACCACTATAGCAGAGTAAGTTTGGAAAGTAAGGGTTATTTCCGCCTGATTTCCTGTCTTGCTTCTTGGATCCTGTCTCGTGTATCTTAATTCTTGTTTCTTGTACTTCTCTCTGTAATATCGCTGTTATAATGATGTTTGGTTAAACTATGCCGGTTATTGACTGTCATACCTACCAAACATACAAATTATGAAAAAGATCATTTTAACAGCCGCAATATTCGTAAGCCTTTTAACAGTTAAACAGGCAAATGCGCAAATAAGTATTAGCTTAAACATTGGTAGCCAGCCCGAGTGGGGCCCAACCGGTTATGACCATGCAGATTATTACTACATGCCTGATATTGATACCTATTATGATGTACCAGCACATCAGTACGTATATTTAGAGAACAATATATGGGTACGCAGGGTAGCATTGCCACCACGTTACAGCAACTATAACCTATATAGGGGTTATAAAGTAGTAGTTAATGAACGCAACCCTTGGTTACGCAACAATGTATACCGCACTAAATACGCGAATTACAGGGGCCGTACTGGTCAAACTATCATCCGCGATAGCCGTGATGCCAAATACCGTAACCATTGGACAGGCGACCGCAAAGAGATACGCAAGGACCGGAAAGAAGTACGCAACGACAGGAAAGAACTGCGTAATGATCGTAAAGATTATCGCAAGGACCGGAAAGACGACCGTAAAGATGACCGTAAAGACAATAAACAACATGGCCGTCCGTAATTATATAATATGTTAAAAAAAAAGCAGGCTCCTTTTTGGAGCCTGCTTTTTTTGTGTCGTAATTGTAAAGAGATCCTTAACCCAGCCCAGGATCGGGCAATCCCATAAACGCATCTATCGCCGCTACTGCCCTGTCATACCGCTCAGGGCCTGTGCCTGATATCAGCACGTAATTAGCATTAAGATCTACCAATTCCTTATGCCAAACCGCCATAAAATGTTCGCGCATGTGCGGGAAATCACGCAGTGGGTCTTCCTGCCAGGGCAAATCAATGTTTAACAACAAGTACAGATCATACGGGTGCCTGGGTAATTCATCAAGCACTTCCTGCGGCGAACGGCCAAACATTTGGTCGCTCCATATTTTTACGGTGATGAAGGTAGTATCACAAATCAGTATTTTATCCGCCTTTGGCGCAAGTTCTTTTTCCAGCTCTATTTGCCCGAAAAACATATTTATCTCATCCTGCCAGGTAGGCGGTTCAGTAAGTCTGGCGCAATAATCACGGGCATATTCCGGTACCCAAACCGTATTATAATGGTTGGCTAAATAGGCTGACATGGTAGACTTACCCGTTGACTCCGGACCAACTACAGCTATTTTTTTTACGTCGAATTTCGAACTTTCAATTTCGGATTGCTCCATTCTGTACTAATTTATAATCTTCATAATATCTTCAAATCCGAAATTGAACATTCGAAATCCGAAATCAGTTCACCTGTCTCTTCCAGTCCTTCTTCCAGTCAATATACCCCATAATGGCAATGCCTACATATATGGCGTACATTACTGCGGTAAGGTGCAAATCTTTATAAATGTATACCCCTATGTAAATAATATCTACAAAAACCCATATCAGCCAGTTCTCTATCACTTTTCGTGCTAAAAGCACCTGGGCAACAAGGCTGCAGGCGGTACAAAAGCTATCAATGTAAGGGTACGATGCAGTGGTATATTTTAATAACGACCCTAATATAAAGGTGAACAGTAGTATAGCCGGTATGGCAATAATTATTTCTTTTTGGGTAATGCGTGTTACAGGAGGCTTTTTTTCGCCCGCGGGTTTTTTGCTCCAATAATACCAACCATAAATATTCACTACAAAGAAATATACCTGCAGGCCCATATCTGCAAAAAGCCTCGCCTCAAAAAAAATGAAAATATAAATGGTAACACTGATGATAGCAATGGGCCAGTTCCAGATGTTGTTAATGGCAGCCAGGTAAACGCACAATAAGCCGGTTATTACACCAATTACTTCCAGCCAGTTTTGATGCTGCCACCAATCCTGCAGCATATGTACAATTTGCATGGTGTAAATATAAGTTTTTGTATGGCCCAAATAACAGAATATGTAAATGTGGGCCAGGTTGCAATCCTTTTACCAATACATAGCCGCTTAGCATGTGAGGCAAAATCATTAACCCGCTTTAAACAAAAAGCCCGGCTTTTGGCCGGGCTTATATTAACTTAAATCACTTGCTTAATTATTGTACTTCAAAAACGTTACTGAAGCTTCCACCATCAGGATAGTAACCGGTGATGATCAGTCGTCCGTTTCTTAGGTTGGTAATTACCTTGTCCATATCAGCAACGCTGCTTATTGGCTGTTTGTTGATAGAGGTAATGATTGACCCTACCGGAATTTCGGTATCATCAAAAATACCACCCGGGCGAACCTGGGTAACCATAACACCTGAGTTTACTTTGAATTTAGCTTTTTGAGCCTGGCTTAAAGGCTGGAAGCTTGCACCCAACTTGTTAAACAATTCAGATGCTGATTTTGACACCGCTGCGGCTTTTGGTGCAGGGGCATCAGCTTTAAGTGTAACGGTAAAATTTTTCTCGCTGCCGCCTCGTAAAACGGTCAGGTTAATTTTATCGCCCGGCTGTAAGCGGCCAACACGTTCTTGCAAATCTGATGATTCGTAAACGGTGTTTCCTTCAACTTTAGTGATAATATCACCTGTTTGTAACCCTGCTTGTTGTGCACCACCACCCGGTATCAGGCTATTTATGTATAACCCGTTTGTTTTATCGGTTTTAATGCTTTGTGCAACTTCTGCATCGCTTAGGTCGGCAAAGCTTATACCAATGTATCCGCGTTTAACAGAACCGAATTTTTTAATGTCATTTAAAACCTTTTTAGCCAGGTTAACCGGGATAGCGAAGCCATAACCCTCATATGAGCCGGTATGTGATGCAATAGCCGCGTTAATACCTATCAATTCGCCGGCTGTGTTTACCAATGCACCGCCGCTGTTACCAGGGTTAATGGCGGCATCGGTTTGAATGAATGACTCAATACCTTTTTTTAACGAAGGCTCTTGTTGCCTAACCGGGAACGGGCTGTCTTCATCGTCGTTACCGCGGCCAACAATACCAAGGTTACGGCCTTTAGCACTAACAATACCTGCGGTTACTGTTGAGTTAAGCTTAAAAGGGTTACCTACGGCTAACACCCACTCACCCACTCGTACAGCATCAGAATTACCTAATTTTACTATCGGCAGGTTGGTTGCCTCTATTTTAATAAGGGCAAGATCCGTGTTAGGATCGGTACCAATTACTTTGGCCAAAAAACTACGGTGATCGTTGGTAACAATCGTAATTTTCTCTGCTTTTTCTACCACGTGGTTATTAGTTACAATGTAACCATCAGGAGAAATTATAACACCTGATCCTGATGCCATCTGCGGGCCCCGGGGGCGCATACGCTGGCCGAACATCTGTCCAAACATTTGCTCGAACTGATCCTGGCTATCTTCTGACTTACTTGCATAAGTTGTACGAATGTAAACTACCGCGGGTGTAACCTCGGCTGCGGCCTGTGTAAAATCAACCGAACCGGCTGATGATACCATTGCTGTTGTTGACGGATTAACCGAATGGTTACTGGCAAAATATACCTTTTGTTTGTCTTCAAGGCTCATATTGTCGGCATACTTGTTCTCAATAACTTTGTATACGCCTAACGCCATGGCACCACCTACAAAGGCGGTTAATAATGTTAAACCAATTTTTTTCATATGTTTATTCACTTTCCTTTTACGGTTTGTATTATTTGTATAACAAATTTAATACCATATAGACGATATTATCAATGATAAGTTATATCCTATTTTGTTAAAATTTGTTAAATTGAAATAAACCTAACCTAATTTTTGTTACGCCCTGTTATAGTTATCTTTGCTGCATACTAATATAACAAACGCTGTGCATTTAAAGTTTTATAAATACCAGGGAGCCGGAAATGATTTCATCTTAGTTGATAACAGGCAAAATGCTGCAAATCAGCTTAGTAAAGAGGTTATTGAAAAGCTATGTGACCGGCGTTTTGGTGTAGGTGCCGATGGCCTGATGCTATTAGAGGGCCTGGAAGGTTACGATTTTAAAATGGTTTACTACAATGCCGACGGTAACGAGGGCAGCATGTGTGGTAATGGCGGGCGCTGTATTGTTGCTTTTGCTAAACACCTGGGTATTATTACAAAAACGACAAAATTTCTTGCGACCGATGGCCCGCATCATGCCAAAATTTCAGAAGATGGCAAATGGGTAAGCCTGCAAATGATAGATGTAAAAGAAATTACCCGTGACGGTGAGGCTTATGTATTAAACACAGGTTCACCACATTATGTAAAATTGGCAGCTGATCTTGCAAATAAGGATGTTTACAGTGAAGGCCACGCTATCCGTAATAATGCCACTTATAAAACAGATGGCATTAACGTAAACTTTACTGAAAAGGATGGCGATAGTTATTTTGTACGCACATTTGAACGGGGTGTTGAAAACGAAACCTATGCCTGTGGCACGGGTGTAACCGCTGTTGCATTAGCTATGGCAAAACATAACCAGCAGTTTGGTACTATAAGCACGCCTATAAAAGTTTTAGGCGGCAAGCTCAATATCCGCTTTGATCACAATGGTGACGAATTCAGCAATATATTCCTGGAAGGCCCTGCGGAGTTGGTTTTTGAGGGAGAGATAGATCTTTAAGAGATCATTGGGCAAATTTCTATGGTGCTTTCCTGGAGCGTTAATGATCTGATAATGTAATGATCTTAAAAAATTCATACCCGAAAATTTTCAGGTATGGATTTTTTAGTTTACGTTTGAATTTTTTGTTGATGTAGCTTTCATTAATTTTTTACCTAAAGAAAGTTAATGTTACGCGTAGACAGCAGCAAACCATGCCAAATAATTTATGCCATTGCCCGGCATGATTACCTGTCGTACGTTATTGAGCCGCATGTTGTACAGCTTAATCCCAACGGAGAATTTTCATTTACCCACCAGCGTTTATTCAGTAATACAGCCGAAGAATTTGCACAATGTATTGATGATACCGACCGTAAGCTGATCAAGATCCTTGAAGATATTGAGCAGGGTAACATCATTAAAAAATTCTATAAGAAACCTATCCGCCCGTTTGAATTTTTTGCCAAAGTTTTTAACGACCAGCTTTTTGATATCATCCGCCCAAAAATGGAAAAAAAGTTATCAGAGGCTTTGGGCTTGTTATGCAATAAGCAAATTTACCTGATGAGCAAGGAAGGTTACCCGGCCGGCCGTAAACTGCAGATAGCCGATGAGGCTGCATCAGTACTATTCCACTTTAGGCGAAACGAGGAAGAGATCCGTTATTTCCCAACTATTAAGTACCAGGGCATGCGCATCGAATTTATGTTTAAGGATGCCGAGATCATTTGCAACCATCCTGCCTGGATGCTGCTGGACGATACCCTGTACTATTTCGACAAAGAGATTGAGGGCAAGAAACTACTTCCTTTCCTTAACAAGCGTTATATCTCTATTCCCAAATCATCAGAAGTATCTTACTTTGAAAAATTTGTGGCCCCGCTTATAGAAAAACATAATGTATACGCCGAGGGCTTTACCATCAATACTGAAAAACACGAAGCAACTGCGGTTTTAAAACCTATATATGTAGAAGGGGG
Source organism: Mucilaginibacter sp. (assembly GCF_041660805.1). Classification (GTDB taxonomy): domain Bacteria; phylum Bacteroidota; class Bacteroidia; order Sphingobacteriales; family Sphingobacteriaceae; genus Mucilaginibacter. Next base: position 36,309 of record NZ_JBAZVP010000034.1, read on the forward strand.
CACTTCACAGCTGCAGCTTTATTTTAAATATGCGGGCTATGTTTTCCCTTACGGGGATGGCAGGCATGTATCGGTACGCATGGAACGTAATGGCGACGATTACCTTTTTCACCGTATAAAACGTTCTGTAACCTGGGAGAAGGGCAAACTACAGCAATTGGAAGCCATGGGCCTGCAAACGGTATCAACCCTGTTCCAAAACCTGGAAGTTGCCGGGCATGATGAAGAGGGCGACCGCTCATTCCCCGTATTTGAGTGGCTTAATCAGCACCATGATCAATTAATTGAAATGGGCTTTGAACTTGAGCAGCCCGACGGGCAAAAACGCTACGTTTTTGGCAATACCAAGATAGACCTGGAGATAACCGAAAATAACGATTGGTTTGATATTAATGCAGTGGTGTATTTTGGCCCATACCGGATCCCGTTCATCCAGCTAAAAAATCATATCCTTAATCACAAGAAGGAATTTGTACTGCCATCTGGCGAAATAGCGGTTATACCTGAGCAATGGTTCTCGCAGTATGGCAACCTGCTGCATTTTAGCGAGGGTGGCGATCATTTAAAACTGCGCAGGCATCATTTAGGCTTAGTGAATGAACTGCAGGATGGCGAGATGGCAGAGATAGCCATGAGCCGCAAGCTGCAAAAACTTACTGATTTTGAAGAGACCGAAGATGTGCCTATGCCGGTAAACTTTGCAGGTAGCTTAAGGCCATACCAAAAAGCGGGCTACAACTGGTTCCACTTTTTAAAGGAGTACCATTTTGGGGGCTGCCTGGCAGATGATATGGGTTTAGGAAAAACGATACAAACCCTTGCCTTGCTGCAAAAACACAAAGAGGATACGGAAGAAGCCGGTAATAAAAGCACATCGCTGGTTATTATGCCTACCTCGCTTATATATAACTGGTTGAACGAAGCCAAAAAATTTGCTCCGCAGCTTCGCTTAATGGTGCACACCGGCGCGTTCAGGTACAAATCTGCAGAGGTATTTGCCAATTATGATGTGGTGATAACCACCTACGGCATTAGCCGGATAGATATTGAAATGTTTAAGGCATATTACTTTGACTATGTAATATTGGATGAGAGCCAGAATATTAAAAACCCCTCATCAAAATCATTCCAATCGGTAAGGCAGTTAAAATCGAGGTTTAAACTGATACTGAGCGGTACACCGGTAGAAAACTCGGTGAACGATCTGTGGACGCAGATGTCGTTCATTAACCCCGGCTTGTTAGGTGCACAGCAGTTTTTTCAGAATGAGTTTGTTACCCCGATAGAAAAGAAAAAGGATGAAGATAAAGCCCGAAAGTTGCAGGCAATTATCAAACCTTTTGTGCTTCGCCGTACCAAAGAGCAGGTGGCAACAGAGCTGCCGCCAAAAACGGAGACCTTGTTTTATTGCCAGATGAGCGATGAGCAGGCCGAAGTATATGACAAGGTAAAATCTGAATACCGCAATGAGCTGTTAAAAAGCCTGGAAGATGGCACTTACGCCAAAACGCAGATACAGGTATTGCAAGGGCTAATAAAGCTGCGGCAAATTGCCAATCATCCATCAATGATAGATGCGGATTATGAGGGCGACTCGGGCAAGTTCGAGAATGTGGTGCATACGCTTTCCAATGTTTTAGATGGCGGGCATAAGGTGTTGATATTTTCGCAATTTGTAAAGCAGCTAACCATTTACCGTAATCACTTTGATAAAGAGGGCATCCCGTATGTGTACCTTGATGGCAGCACCCAAAACCGTGGCGATGTGGTTAAGCAGTTTCAGGAAGATAAAAAGACAAGGGTGTTCCTGATCTCCATAAAAGCCGGTGGCGTGGGCCTTAACCTAACAGAAGCCGACTACGTATTTATACTTGACCCATGGTGGAACCCTGCTGTTGAACAGCAAGCTATTGACCGTACCCACCGCATTGGCCAAACCAAAAACGTGTTCATCTATAAATTTATCACTAAAGATACTGTAGAAGAAAAGATATTGGCTTTGCAGCAGCGTAAGCTAAGTGTTGCGCGCGCGCTTATCACTACCGAAGAAAGCTTTATCAAATCGCTGTCTGCAGAGGATATAAAAGAGATTTTGGGATAGTAGCGGCAATTAGGCGATTTTTAAGCTATCGGCGGATTCAAAAACAGGTTCTCACGTATCTCCGGAATAATGCCTTTTTCTAATGCGGTATCAAATAAGAGTTTAACGGCCTTTTTTCCTTCAGCACCTAAATCAACCGAGAATTGATTGACGTAGAGCTCAATGTGCTTGTACATTACTTCTTCGCTCATTTCCTGAGCATGTGAACGGATATACTCCAATCCGGATTTTGGATTAGCAAACGCGAACTCAACCGAACGTTGCAATACCCGGTTTATTTTATGCTGCACATCTAACGGCAAATTGCGGTTAGCCACAATACCGCCAAGAGGGATAGCACAGCCGGTACGTTTTTCCCAAAAATCGCCCAGATCAATTATCTTATGAAGGCCTTTATCCTGATAAGTAAAGCGGTTTTCGTGAATGATGAGGCCAATATCAATGCGCCCATCTAAAACAGCGTTTTCAATATCAGAGAATACGATCTCCTGCTTGTTGGTAGCATCCGGAAAAGCCAGGCTCAGTAAAAAATTAGCCGTAGTGTATTTGCCGGGGATACCGATTAGCGGATTTACGATTTCGGATTTACGATTTACGATTTGCCCCTTCTCTAAATCCGAAATTGAAATTTCGAAATCCGAAATCAACAGCGGGCCAACACCAAAACCAAGCGCGCTGCCTGCATCCAGCAAAATATATTTATCGGCTGCGTAGGCAAAGGCATGGTAGCTTAACTTGGTAATATCCAGTTCGCCACGGAAGGCCTTTTGGTTTAGCGTTTCTACATCATCATAAAACACTTCAAAATCCAGTCCTTCGGTATCAATTTTATGGTGGATAAGTGCATCGAAAATAAAAGTATCGTTAGGGCAAGGCGAAAAGCCAATGGTTAGTTTCATGGTGTTTGGTTGTAAAAGTTGTAGTTGTTGTAAGGGTTAAAAAGGGCGAAAATTAAAACACTCCAACCTTTATAACGTTTTCAACCTTTTCAACAACTCCACAGCAAATGTATTCAGATTTTTAACGGCAAGCCCTATCTGCCAATTATCGCGGTTGCGTTTTTCAACATAATTTGACACTGCCCTGATCTGCAGACAAGGCACACCAGCTTCTTTACAAGCATAAAAAAAGGCGGCGCCCTCCATACTTTCTGTTTGCGGGTTTAAGCGCGTTTGTATTTTTTGAATAGATGCCTCATTGCCGTGTACGGTGTTTACGGTTATGGCGGCAGCTTGTTTCAGATTGCATCCCCCGTAAATATTAGCAAGGTTTTCAGTTGCTGTAAATGTACTTTCTCCAAACCCCATCTGGCTGATGGGAAGAAAAGTGTCATCATCTTCAGCACCTAATTCAGCAAGTGTATCTTCGGTAATTTCAACAACATCTCCCAGGGCAATGTTGCGGTCAAAGCTGCCGGCAATACCAAGGTTTATAGCCAGGTCATATTGGTTTGCGGCCAGTTCGCGGCCCAAAGCATAGGCTGTTGCCACCATGCCTACGCCCGTTATGAGAAGTTGAAAGTTGAAAGTTGAAGGTTGAAAGTTTGTGGCATTTTGTAGGCTTTCCACTTTTAACTTTAAACTTTCAACTTCAAAAGAAGTTGCTGCTACAAACAATATTCGCATATATCGTTTTTTTTGACAGCTAAGATAAAACAACTCGCCTGTTTTTGTTTTGTATATTTGCACCATTAATTGCTATGATGATACATATTACGCGCAAAGAACATTTTAACGCGGCACACAGGATGTACCGTGAGGAATGGAGCGCAGAGAAAAACTTTGAGGTGTTTGGCAAATGTGCCAACCCTAACTGGCACGGCCATAATTACAACTTGTTTGTAACCGTAAAAGGAGAAGTGACCCATGCAACCGGTTATTTGATAGATCTGAAAGAATTGAAGATCATCATTAATGAGTATGTGATAGAAAAGCTTGATCATAAGAACATTAATAAAGATGTTGATTTTATGGCAGGCAAAATGGCATCAACCGAGTTGCTCACTATTGAGATATTTAACCAGTTAAGAGGGCCTATAGAGGCCTATCCGGGTGTATTTTTGCATTCGGTTAGATTGTACGAAACAGAAAATAATTCTGCCGAATACTTTGGCGGATAAACCTAATCCATGATCAACGACGATAACATTCCAGACAGGGACGCGGGCATTAATGGCTACCAAAAAATTGACCGCTATAACCCGGAGCTGATACAAAACCTGTCTGCCAATTACCTTGAGGTATTAAAACAGATAGGCGAAAATCCAGGGCGCGAAGGTTTGCTGAAAACGCCCGAACGTATAGCCAAAGCCATGCTTTATCTTACACATGGTTATGATCTTGATGCAAACGAGATAATGAAATCGGCCATGTTTAAAGAAGAATACAGCCAAATGGTGATTGTAAAAGACATTGAGGTATACTCTATGTGCGAACACCACATGCTGCCATTCTTTGGTAAAGCGCATGTGGCCTATATCCCTAATGGCTATGTTGTTGGCTTAAGCAAAATACCGCGTATAGTTGATGTATTTGCCCGCCGTTTACAGGTGCAGGAACGTTTAACCAACGAAATACGCGATTGCATACAAGAAACGCTAAACCCAATAGGTGTGGGTGTGGTTATTGAATGCCGCCACCTTTGCATGAGTATGCGTGGCGTACAAAAACAAAACTCGGTAACTACCACATCGGCATTTACGGGCGAGTTTTTAAAAGAAAAAACCAGGACAGAATTTTTAAATCTGATCTCGTCGAGATTAAGTTAGTATAGAAAATGGTTGATTGAGAGAATGGTTAACGCTTTTAACTATTCACTTAATCAACTTTAATCAACCAATAACCAAATAAATGAAAGCATACATTTTCCCAGGGCAGGGCGCCCAGTTTCCGGGTATGGGCAAGGACCTTTACGAGCAAAGTGAACAAGCACGTGAATTATTTGAAAAGGCTAACGAAATTTTAGGGTTCCGCATAACTGATGTAATGTTTGATGGTACCGAAGAAGACCTGAAGCAAACCAATGTTACACAGCCTGCCATATTTCTGCACTCGGTTATTTTAGCCAAAGTTTTAGGTGACGATTTCGCACCTGAAATGGTTGCAGGTCATTCACTGGGCGAATTTTCAGCGCTGGTTGCGGCCGGTGCATTGTCGTTTGAAGACGGCTTGCGTTTGGTTGCGGCGCGCGCCAATGCTATGCAAAAAGCCTGCGAGATCCAGCCCTCAACAATGGCTGCTATTTTAGGGCTGGATGATTTTACGGTTGAGGATATTTGTCAGCAGCTTACCGATGTTGTTGTTCCGGCAAACTATAACTGCCCGGGCCAGCTGGTAATATCGGGCACAATTGCAGGCGTTGATGCTGCCTGCGAAAAAATGACCGCAGCGGGCGCTAAACGCGCTTTAAAATTAAACGTAGGCGGTGCTTTCCATTCGCCGTTAATGGAATTGGCACGGGTTGAATTAGAAGACGCCATTTTACAAACAGAATTCAAAGAACCCATTTGCCCTGTATATCAAAATATTGACGCCAAGCCATATACCGATATTGAGCATATAAAGCATAACCTTATAGCCCAGCTAACCGGGCCGGTTAGGTGGACACAAACAGTAATGCATATGCTGGATGACGGTGCAACCTCCTTTACGGAAGTAGGGCCGGGAAAAGTATTGCAGGGCCTGGTAAAAAAGGTAAACAGAGAAGTAGCCACAGCAAGTGCTGCCATACAATAAATTACAAAGCCATCGTTATGATGGCTTTAGTTTTATAAACGTTTTTTTAAGTAGATTTAAACAGAGTGACCACCGCCGGAAAAATACGTATACTGCTGGTTGTGCTATTTGCCAGTTTATTGTTTACAGCAATTGTTGTTGAAAAAACATATACACCTGCAAATAATCTTGCGCAAACAGCACGCGTACTCGAAAAAAATCTACATGAAAAAGAAAACTACGTTTATGACATCATAAACAATAAAAAGTCTTTTGATGAGATAAAGCAGCTTTCTTTTAACTCTCCAAATGCGGCAAATTTTATTAATGATTATACTATTATTAAAAGAATTTGGGTCCTCACGTATAAAAACGACCAACTATATTTTTGGAGCGGCGTTAAAGCATTGCCCAACCCCAATAAGATAAAAGAAGGTTGTTCGTTTATGAAACTTCCAAACGGATATTATGAGGTCATAAAAAAAACGCAGGGAGATTTTAAGGCACTGTTTCTTATCCCTGTAAAAAACAATTACGCGTTTGAGAACAAATACCTCGAGAACTCTTTTGCCACCGGCATTAGTGATGACAAGAACATTGATATAGCCGATTTTATTGATAGGGATATTTATGCGATACATGATGTAAATGGCACCTATCTTTTTTCGGTAAAGCTGATTAAAGGCAGGGTTAACAACCATTTTTTTTACTTTGAAATATTTATCTGGGTTACATCAATACTCACCCTTTGCATATTTATACATAATATTATAACCTACCTGGCCAATAAAAAAAACCATGTGTACCTGTCGTTATTGGTTTTGGCTGTATTTATTGTACTCTTCAGGTTTGTTAATCTGCATTATGGCTGGCCATATTTTACACAGCAGCTAACGCTGTTCAATCCTATATTTTATGCATCAAGTTATGTATATCCTTCGTTAGGCGATTTATGCATTAATATATTAGCTATATGCTGGTTTGTGGGCTTTTTATACACACAGCGCAATAAGCTCATTAGCAATGTTCCGGGTAAGGTTAGCAGTTATTTAATATTTATTACCAGCCTGCTTGTACTTATCGTTACTTCAACAATGCTGCTCAACCTGTTTTACGGATTGGTTATCAACTCCAAGATCAACTTTGATGTAAACAATGTTTTAAACCTTACCACATTTAGCTTACTTGGTGTGTTAATGTTGTGTTTTGGCTTCCTGATATTTTTTTTACTAAACGAGGTAATACTTACAATTTACACTAAGCTGGATATCCCTCCATTACAGCAGGCAATAATGCTGTTAGCAGCACTTGTTATTGCTACTGCTGTGGCAACCTATTTAAATGGCTTTACTTTGTTTTACATACTTTGGGGGGCATTGGTTTTTATAAGAGGATATGCGTATGTGTTTTATGACAGGAAGTTTAGCGCGGCATCTTTTATTAGCATCGTATTAATATGCGCTGTTATATCAGCTATAAAGCTTAATTATTTTGAATCGATTAAGGAACGGGAAACCCGCAAGGTATTGATACAACGGCTGGAGATACCGGATGACCTAACTGCCGATATCCTGTTTAAAAAAGTAGAAAAACAGATAATTATTGACCCTTTTATTGCCAGGTATTTTATTACTAATGACCATGATAACGATTACCTGAAAGTACGTTTACAAAAACTGTATTTTGACCGGTACTTATCTAAGTACGACTTTAAGGTTCATGAATTTAATGAATTTAACAAGCCAATATCTGCAGATAAAAGCTACTCGCTTGAGAACTTTAAGGATCTGGTGGTTTATAGCTCATTTAAAGTATCTGATTATTTTTACCGGGAGAATGATTCGTTTGGTATTCAAAGCTACTTTGCCATATTACCGGTAATTGATAACGGTAAAAACTTAGGCACAATAGTAATTGAACTACGATCAAAACCATTTCTTGCTGCCGGAACTTTTCCGGAGCTATTAATAGACAAGGACATTAAACCAGAGAATGAATTTAAAGATTATTCTTACGCGTTTTATACTGATAACCGGCTGATAGGGCAAAACGGCAGCTATATTTATAGTGTAATTAACAAAACCTTTAAAGGGGAGTTAAAAAAATACACCATTCAAACCAATAGAGGCGTTGATTCTGTTGGTTTTGATCAGTTTACTAAATATAGCCACTTGCTATACAAGCCCAGCGAACGTAATTTAATTGTTGTTAGTAAAGAAGAAAATGCCTTCCTGTCAACCCTTACTGCGCTTACTTTCTTTTTTGTTTTCTTACTGGTATTTAGCGCGGTTGTTATTTTAATACGCTTGCTGTGGGTAAAAGTGAAGATATTTAACATTAATAATAACCGTATAAACTGGAGCTTTAAAATAAACTTTGATAGGATATTATACAAAACGCGCATACAGTTTTCTATGATATTTGCAGTGGTAATAACGCTTGTACTGGTAGGTTTTATAACATTTATATCAATAAGCACCCAATACCAGGTGCAGCAGGATAGGCTCATCCGCTCTAAGATCATGCAGCTTGCCGCTGCATTAGAAATTGGGCCGTTAAAAAACTATATTAACAATATTACTGAAGAAGGCAGGGTAGGATTTGATCAGTTATCATCCACCTATTCGGCAGATATGACCCTGTTTAATTTGAATGGGACGCCGTTAATATCAACGCAACCAAAAATATATGAATATGGTTTACTTGCGCGCAGAATTAATGCAAAGGCTTATATCGCTTTAAGCGCCCAGCAAAAATCTGAGGTAATTAATGAAGAAAAAATTGGCGGGTTAAAGTACAAAGCGGCTTATGTACCAGTAAGGAATGTAAAACACGAAACAATAGCCTACCTGCAGCTGCCTTATTTTGCCAACGAAAGCGATTATACCGAACGTATTGGCTCGCTGCTTAACATTATGATAAATGTTTATGCATTGGTATTTATTGCTATTGGTTTATTTGCTGTAATTATTGCCCGCCAGATAACCGCCCCGCTAAACTTCATACAATACAACTTAAGTAAAACCATATATGGCAAAAAAAACGAGCCTATTATGTGGGAACGTAATGATGAGATAGGCGCACTGGTTAAAGAGTATAACAATATGATTGCCGCACTGGAAAACAGCGCCATAAAGCTGGCACAGTCTGAAAGGGAAAGCGCGTGGCGCGAAATGGCTAAGCAGGTTGCCCATGAAATAAAAAACCCTCTTACGCCTTTAAAACTGGGTTTACAGCTGCTGGATAAATCATGGAAGGACAAAGACCCTAAGTTTGACCAAAAGTTTGAACGCTTTAGCAAATCATTTGTTGAGCAGATAGAAAGCCTTTCGTCCATCGCATCAGAGTTTTCGGCCTTTGCAAAGATGCCTGATACACGTATTGAGCGGATAAATATTTTTGAAATGCTGAACCAGGCAGTAACCATATTTAAACATATGGATAATGTTACCATACAGGTACAGCTTCCCGAAAATGCTTTTTATATAGGTGCAGACCGTGACCAGTTATTGCGTTGTTTTAATAACCTTTTAAAAAATGCTATTGAGGCAACCCCGCAAGACACACAATGCATTATCGGGATTGAGTTTCTGATCACGAGCAAGAACATACTGCTTACCATTAAAGATAATGGCAACGGCATACCTGAAAACATGCGTGAGAAGATCTTTGAGCCTAACTTTACCACCAAAAGCTCGGGTACGGGGCTGGGCCTTGCATTTGTTAAAAACTCAATAGAGAATGCTAACGGTAAAATTTGGTTTGAAACCACCATTGGCATAGGCACTACATTTTATCTAAGCTTTCCCGCTGCAGATGTGGCATAAAAAAACCCGGTTATGCAAAACATAACCGGGTTTTTAATATCAAAGCCCTTGCTTATTTAAGCGTAATTTCTGTTTTACCCATTGTAAAGCCATCGGCATACAGTAATACGGTGTAAGTACCTTTCTGAAAAGGCGATGGATTAACCCAGTCAATAATATAACCGCTGCCATCATCTTTAAAATCAATAGCTGTTTTATAGGTGTATTGCAGGTCCTGGCTATCGGCATTAAATGTGCCTGAATCAGGTTGAGTAATGAGGTTACCTGTTGGGTCTATAATACGCACATAAATATCATGCATGCCTTTTTCTGCAACAGCATTGCTGGCAACATTAAAGTTTATTTTTATTTTTTGGGCCTGCTTGGCCTTGGTCACGTCAGATTCTTTACCGCTGTTCTTTACCTTATAGGCAACAACATTAGCACTGCCAATTTTTATTGCCGATGCTACTTTTACCTTGGTATCAAGCTCCTGGTTTTGTTTTTCAAGTGTGGTAGCTTTTTCGCTTACACTGGCCAGGTTGGTTTTTAAGGTATCGCGTTCGGTAGCTAAGGTTACGTTTTCCTTTTTCAGCTCTTCAATATCGGCAGTGTATTTAGTTACAAAATACCTTAACTGTTTAATATCTTCCTGCGCTTTATTCAATTCGGCAACTGTTAGTTTACCTTTTGCCAGTTCACTTCTTAAAACCTTAATTTTAGCCCTCAGCGAATCATTTTTGGCCTGCATTGCTACAGTCATTTTTGCACGGCCGGCATTTACCTGCTCTATTTGGGCCTCAAGGCTGTCAAGTTCGGTCTGCAATCTTGTTTTTTCATCGTTCTGGTAAACGATTTTTGTATCCGATTTATTTTTTTGAGTATATAAATATACATCTGTACCTAACAACGCCACCACTACGGCTATAAGAAAGTAAATAACATTCGAATTTTTTTTAGGGGCTTGTTCTGGTTGGGGTTGGTATTCCATGGTTTAATAATTAAAGTTATTAGCAACAACGGGTTGTGTCAATTACTATGGTTTCTTTTTTTATCTAAATTAAATATAAGCAAAATAGAAATAAAAAATATAAAAATCTGTTTGCCTATGTTACAATTGTATTGCGGGCTAAAGTAACTACAATATGACTAAAACACAAAATGCCTGTTTTTATTATATTAATAATAAAACTGCTAAACAATCAGTTTATATATTTGCAACTTTTAATAAAACATCTGCTTAATGCATTTATACAAATACCTTCTGTCTTTAGTTTGCTTTTCACTAACATTCTCATTAACATTTGCTCAAACAGTTACACAAGAGGAGATTATTAAAACCGAACCCAAGCGCGAATTCCGGGGTGTTTGGATGGCCACCGTAGTAAACCTGGACTGGCCGCAAAATGCCAAAGCTACAACAGAAAGTCAAAAAAAAGATCTTACAGATCAGCTAAACTCTTATCAGCAAACCGGTATTAACGCGGTAATGTTTCAGGTGAGGCCCGCTGCCGACGCTTTCTACGCGAAAAGCCGTGAACCGTGGTCAAAATATTTAACCGGGGTACAGGGCCGGGCACCAAATCCATTATATGACCCGCTGGAATTTGCCACAACCGAGGCGCATAAACGCGGGATGGAATTGCATGCCTGGTTTAATCCATACCGGGCTACTTTTGATGGTAAGTTTAATACCCTTGCGCCAAACCACATCACCCGCACCAAGCCAGAGTGGTTCTTTATTTACGAAGGCATAAAACTATTTAATCCCGGTTTGCCTGAAGTGCGCGAATATATAGTTCAGGTAATATTGGATGTGGTTAAGAATTACGATGTTGACGGCATTCATATGGATGACTATTTTTATCCGTATCCCATTAAAGGACAGATTATTAATGATGCTGATGCTTACGCCAAATACGGCGAAGGCTTTGATGATATACGCGACTGGCGGCGGGATAACGTTGATAAGCTGATTCATATGCTTGGCGACAGCATTCATAAATATAAACCGAACATGAAATTTGGTATCAGTCCCTTTGGGATCTGGGCCAATATAAGGCAACACCCTGATGGTTCTGAAACCGCCGGCGGCTCATCATATTTTGAGAACTTTGCAGATTCACGTAAATGGATGCAAGAAGGCTGGATAGATTACATAAACCCACAAATTTACTGGCATATTGGCTATCGCCCGGCAGCATTTGATAAGCTACTGTATTGGTGGAGCAATAACACCTACAACCGGCATTTATATATTGGGCAGGCGCCATATAAATTTTATGAAGCCCGGAGCCCGGCTTTCAAAAATCCGTCTGAGATACCTAACCAGCTGCGGCTGATCCGTGCAAACCCACGGGTACAGGGGAGTGTATATTTCCGGTCATTAAACTTGGTAGCCAATGCCAACCATTTGTCTGATTCATTAAAGAAAGACTTTTATCGTTATCCGGCATTACCACCACCAATGCTATGGCTGGATTCTGTGCCGCCAATGCCTCCTCAAAATTTCACAGGGAAAACAGAAGGCAAAGGTGTTTTATTAAAATGGGAAACACCGTTAATTGCCCAGGATAACGAACCGGTTTATGGTTATGTAATATACCGCTTTGGCGAAAACGAAAAGTTTAATATGGAGGATCCAAAGAATATTTTACACATTCAATACGATACCACAGCCATTTACCAGGATACAAATGTGCAAGCCGGAAAAACGTATTTTTATGTAGTGACCGCCATTGATAGGTTAAAGAATGAAAGTGAGCGGTCGCCAACTATAGTGGTGGCGGCGAAGTAGCTATCGTTCAAGTATATATCCGCGATGGGCAAGATAGCTGAGATAGATATCCAGCTCACTATCACCCATCCCATAGATCTTTTCGGTTTGCCAAAAGGCGCTATAGATTTCGTGTTTATTGGTGATGCCGCTTTTATAAATATCAAGCAGTTTTTGATGGATGTAATTCAAACCATTTTCATTAACCTGTAAGCGTTTCAAATGCGCCTGCATTGCCAATTTCAATTGTTGCAGGTTTCCCCAAAATAGTGTTTCATTCAGCCATATTTTTAAGGCTTCGGCATTATTGTTTACATATAAATTCCATGCCTGGGTGGCAAGGGTAAAGTCATATTTCCCTAATTGCACCCGGATGGTATCATACAGGTATTCCAGCTGTTCGCCGTTTAATTCGCCCATTCCGCCAAAGTTTTCGATGCCCGGAAATTCGGCCGGACAAATGAGGTAAATGGCCGGTGCAGATAAATTGGTTTGCTGCTCAAGCAGCATCATGGCGCCTAACAGGTTTATTTGGCAATGCAGATCATACTCAAACCACAAGTTTATTTCATGATAAGGCTCGTTTAATTTTTCAAGATGAACAATCACCCTATCATGATAGTGTTCGGGTGTTTCATCAAATGTTTTGCAGATAAATTCAGAACGCTTCTCCCAAAAATCAGCAGAAGAAACATTTTTTGATACCGGGCCTTCAGATAAAACCTCGCGCCAAATCATTGTATCACCATCAAGACCCGTTTGTTCAAAGCCACTTAAGGTAGAATCTCCGTTCAGTATGTGCAGAATCTCATTCATTTAACAAGTTTGCCACTAAAATAACTATATTTAAGTCAACAGCAGACAATCACCTTATGAGTTTTTTCAGGAACCTTTTTCGCCAAAAACAACCACTTGCTAAACCTACCTCAATGATAGACAAGGTTAAGGCAATGACAAATCAAGAACTACGTGACGCTTCAAGTCTTAGTAAATTAAAAATTGATTTATTAACAAAGACAATAAGCGCAGTTGATTTTGATTCCAATGAAATAGGTTTCTTTACTCTATTCAAACTGTCGAAAAAAAACATTGATACGGGAAAATTGGAGGAGTTTAATGAGTTAATTAATAAATACATTAAAACGGAGATGTCTTTTCTATCTTCCGTAAGGGCTTTTTCTGAACTGCCAGAAGACAGCTACGATACCTGGATAATTTTAGAGATTATAAAAATTATAAGGCCCGATGTTGATATCAATCATATTACACCTATAATCAATAATGATAGAAAGCAAAGGACAAAACTTCGCAAAATTGAAAAGTTCATAATTGATAATTATATTCAATTCCGAGAAGGTGATTTACTAAAGAATACGAATGAATGGGAGCGTGTTGAAAAAGAGTCCTATAGATCTTCTATGGAGGTAATGTTTCATTTAAGCACTTAGTTTCTATTTATTCATTTAATAAAGCTTTTAAACTCTCTAATGTATCGGCTTCTTCTTTGGGCTTATCGTGCCGCCAGCGCAATATACGCGGAAAACGCAAAGCAATGCCCGATTTATGGCGGGTTGATCTATTAATCCCTTCAAACCCTATCTCAAAAACCAGCTCGGGTTTTACCGTACGTACCGGGCCAAATTTTTCAAGAGTATTCCGTTTGATGAAATAATCTACCTTGTTAATTTCCTGATCAGTAAGGCCGGAGTAGGCTTTAGCAAATGGCACCAGTTTATCGCCATCCCATACGGCAAAGGTGTAATCAGTATACAAATCGGCACGCCTGCCGTGGCCCTTTTGGGCGTATATCATCACCGCATCAACAGAC
>NZ_JBAZVP010000035.1:0-50474 GCF_041660805.1 Mucilaginibacter sp.
AGGTAATCAATTAGTCTGCGGCCATAAACAGTAGTTACCAATAACGATACAATTACCGCCATAGCCATACGGAATGTGTAGTACTGGAATACACCTGTACCCGGGATGCTGTAATTTTTATTCAGATAGCTAAACAGGTAATATAGCATTGGTTTTTTAATTGGTGTGCAGATATGCTATATCCATATCTGCAGATTATTTATTTTCTATTTAATTATTCCTTGTTACTTTCATTTGAAATCTGCAAATCTGAAATCTGCACATTTACAACATTTCTTTAAATTGCTCCAGTAATTCTTCCATATCATCAAAATGGTTTTTAACGCCATTTATTTCCTGATACTTTTCGTGGCCCTTACCTGCAAGCAGGATAATATCACCGGGTTGTGCAAACATGCAGGCTGTTTTAATTGCCTCGCGCCTGTCCACAATGCTTACGCTGTGTCTTTTAAAAGCGGGGTCAATACCTGTTTCCATATCTTTGATGATCTGACCCGGGTCTTCCGTGCGGGGATTATCTGATGTTAAGATCAGTTTATCGCTCCATTCGCTGGCAACCTTGGCCATTACGGGGCGCTTGGTTTTATCCCTGTCGCCGCCGCAACCTATAACAGTTATCACCTTTTCGCTCCCCTTGCGGATATCGTGGATAGTGCTCAACACATTTTGCACAGCATCAGGTGTATGCGCGTAATCAACAATACCAATTATTTTATTTGGCGATACCACATACTCAAACCTGCCTTCGGCACCGGTTAACTTGCTCAGGCTAACCAATACTTTTGAGCGGTCTTGCTCCAGCAGCATAGCTGTAGCATATACCGCCAATAGGTTATAAGCATTAAATGTACCTACCAGCTTAAACCAAACTTCTTCGCCGTCAATATTCAGCAACAGGCCGCCAAACTGATTTTCAATAATACGGGCCTTGTAATCGGCCATGCTTTTTAGTCCGTAGGTTTTTTTATGTGCCGATGTATTTTGCAACATTACATTGCCATTCTTATCATCGCTGTTGGTTAAAGCGAAAGCGCTTTTCGGCAAGCCATCAAAGAATGCCTTTTTGGCCTTCAGGTAGCTATCAAAAGTTTTATGATAATCAAGATGATCATGCGTAAGGTTAGAGAATATACCTCCTGAAAAGTGCAGCCCCTCAATACGGTGCTGTGCTACCGCATGCGAACTCACTTCCATAAAGCAATAATCACAGCCCTCGTTAACCATTTCGCTTAATAATTCATTTAGCGCAACAGGATCGGGCGTGGTATGTGTTGATGGCACAATGCGGCCATTAACCTGGTTCTCTACAGTTGAGAGCAACCCGCATTTATAACCCATATCACGAAACAGCTTATATAACAAAGTAGCTATTGTGGTTTTACCGTTTGTACCGGTAACACCAACCAGCTTTAAGTTTGATGATGGATTTTCGTAGAAATTTGCCGCAATAGTACCCAATGCTTTTGCAGAATCGGCAACCATTAAAAAATCAACCTCGCCGGTTACGTGGGCAGGCAGGTCTTCGCATATTACAGCAATGGCACCATCTTTAACAGCCTGATCAATATAGTCATGCCCATCAACCGCTGTACCCTTTAAGGCTACAAACAAGCAGCCCGGCACAACCTTACGCGAATCAAAAACAACCGCAGATATTTCCACATCGGCACTACCCTGTAATTCGGTAAATGCTACCCCCTCTATTATATCACTCAAATATCTCATAGTAGTTCTATAGTTATTTTTGAACCCTTTGGTATCTGGCTTCCCCCTGTTACTGATTGTTTATCTACCGTTCCGCTGCCAAGCACTTTTACTTTATACCCGGCGTTGCCCAGCGCAAATAGCGCGTCGCTTAAACCCATACCGGTAACATTTGGTATGGTGCCTGTTTTATACTTATTTTCCTCAAGTGCTATACCTCTGCTGGTATCAATACTATTAACATTGGTTGATGCATATAAAGGTTTCAAACCTAAATTATCATACACTTTTTTAAGTGCTTTTAAATTGCCTTGTTTATATTTTGGCAATGTGGTATTACCTACTAACGTTACCGGGGCATGTTTAATGTCCATATCGCTGGCATAAACCCTGTCTGCAATTTCCTTAAATACCGGCCCGGCAACTGATGCCGCATAGTATCCATTTTTAGGATCGTTAATAACTACTATCAGCGAATATTTAGGATGATCGGCAGGGAAGTAACCGCAAAAAGATGACTGGTACTGTTTTTTAGCCTTATAACCTTTATTGCCATCAGCAACCTGTGCTGTACCTGTTTTACCCGCTATTTTATATAAAGGGTTATAAACATATTGCTTACCTGTACCTTCGCTAACAACACCTTCCAGCATCTCCTGCATCTTTTTAAGTGTAACATCAGAGCAGATCTTGTCATTGAGTACCTTTGTATGAAAAGTTTCAATTGTATTGCCTAATCTTCTTATCTCCCTCACAAAAACCGGCGACACTAACTTGCCATTGTTGGCTATAGCATTGTAAAACGACAACATCTTTAATGGTGTAAGCTGCATCTCGTAACCATAGGCCATTTGCGGCAGGGTCATGTTCTTATTCCAGCTTTTGTTATTTGGATTTTTTACTACAGGTTGCGCTTCACCCGGAATTTGCAGACCCATTCTTTCGTTCAATTTCCAATCATACAAATGATCTGTGAACTTGCTTTGGTCCGTTTTATAGCTGGTATTTACCAAATAGGCAACTGCCGCATTTGATGATTCTTCAAAAGCTTTTTTTACACTAACCCTTCCAATACTTCCGTGCGAATCTTTAATGGTATGGCCCGGTATAGGGTATTCACCTGTATTCACCATGGTACTGGTATCAATCATCTTATCCTCCAGCATAGCCATATATGATGCTACTTTAAAGGTAGAACCGGGGTCCTGGTTGCCTGCTATAGCATAATTGAATTTCTCTTTATAGGAGCCGTCGGGCATTTTAGTGAAATTGGCAACCGCTCTTATTTCGCCTGTGGCAACTTCCATTAGTATAACCGTGCCATGGTCGGCATCACTTTTCACCAGTTGTTTTTCCAGCGCGCTTTGTGCCACGTCCTGAAAGTTAATATCAATGGTCGACATGATATCAGCGCCTTCTTTAGGTGCAATTTCATCATCATCATTAACAGGCCTCCAAACATTGCCGGCCATGCGCTGCTCTAAACGCTTACCGCTTTCGCCGTTAATATAGCCTGAGTATGCGCCCTCAAGGCCCACCGCATTGGTCACGTTATCATTTTTATATCCAATTGTACGTGCCGCTAATGAACGGAATGGCAAGATGCGTTTATTTTGGGGAACGATGATCAGCCCTCCCTTATACTTGCCCAAGCAAAATATCGGGAACTTGCGGATCTCCTTTAACTCCCGGTAAGTAACCTTGCGCCTAACCAACTGGTAGCGCGAACTATCTTTACGTGCATCACGAAATAACCTTGAATACTCCCTTGCAGATTTATCGCCATAGACCTGTGAAAGCTTCATAGCCAGTGAATCAATCTTTTCGTCAAAAACCTTATCATCGGCAATACCGGCGGCCAGCATATCCATACGCAGCTCGTACTCAGGTACTGATGTAGCCAACAGGCTGCCATCAACTGAGAAAATGTTACCCCTTGCCGCTTCAATGGTTTTGTAGCGGGTCGACATGGTTTTAGCCATTGCCTTCCACTTATCGCCCTGGGCAAATTGCACACGGCACAGTTGGAATACCACCGCTGCCGCAAAAAGCAGGATCAACCCAAAAGCAAGGTAAACCCTTAGCAATATGTTAGTTCTTATGCTCATTCCTGCGCATCCTCCTTTACTGTTATTTTTTGCGGTGGCTGTTCTGACGTTTTAATACCCAGTGTATCCGCCCGTTTAGCTACCTCGGTTAATGTACTTTTAAAAGCCAGGTCGGCCTTACTGCTTTTATATTCCCAGCTTAGCTCTTTAACCTCTTTACTTATTTTATCAATATCGCGCACCGCGTTTTCTGATATATGCCTGTTAGCTATATATAGCATGCCCAAAAAAGCGATATACAAAACAAACGGAAGCGCACGGGTAGCGTCATCAGTACTGATGGCCCCCTTTGTTAAAAACTGAATTAAAAAGTTATCGGAAAGTTCCTTTACAGGCTTCTCGTCAACAATAAGCTTTTTTTCAGCTATCTCTTCTTCCGGAATTTCTGTACGCAAACGATTGGTCATCTTTTTACAGCTATTCTTAGTTTAGCGCTACGCGCCCTGTTATTGTTACTTATCTCTTCGTCGGTTGCCGTTACAGCACCACGACTAACCGCATCAAACGGCCTGTTATCATTACCATAAATATCTTTCTCCAGCTCTCCGCTGAATTTGCCTTTGGCAATAAAATTCTTTACAAGCCTGTCTTCAAGCGAGTGGTATGACATTATAACCAGCCTGCCGCCAACAGCCAATACTTCTGATGTTTGCATCAAAAAGTCCTTTAAGGCTTCCAGTTCCTGATTTACTTCAATACGTAATGCCTGGAAAACCTGCGCCAGGTATTTATTTTCTTTCCCCCGGGGGATGAGATTGCTTATTGCATTCTTCAAATCGGCAACGGTAACTATCTGGCCGTTAAGCCTTGCGGTTACTATTGTTTTGGCGAGTGATTTAGCGTTTTGAATTTCGCCGTACATGCCAAAAATGCGATGCAGATCGGCCTCACTATAAGTATTTACTACCTCTTTAGCACTCAGATCTGATAATTGATTCATCCGCATATCCAGCTCGGCATCAAACCTGATAGAAAAACCACGCTCGGCCTGATCAAACTGATATGATGATACACCCAGATCTGCCAGTATACCATCAACAGGGATAGCATCATGCAAACGGGTGAAATTTTTCAGGTAACGAAAATTCTGATCAATGAAGGTAAAACGGTCATCTTCAATTACATTTTGCTGCGCATCAACATCCTGATCAAAAGCCAATAGCTGACCATCTTTACCCAAATGCTTGAGTATTTCGCGCGCATGGCCACCGCCGCCAAAGGTTACATCAACATAAGTACCGTTAGGTTTAATTGCTAAACCCTCAATGCACTCCTGCAACATAACCGGTGTATGGTAATTACTCATTGCGCCCCCTTCCTTTATTGCCCATTACTTCTTCGGCCAGTTCGGCAAAATTTTCGGGTTCGTTATTGATCATTTCCTGATGCGCCTGCTTATCCCAAACCTCAACTTTGTTCAGCATGGTAGTTAACACAACTTCGCCGGTGATGCCTGCATGATCTAGCAAGTTCTTTGGCAAAAGCACACGGCCGGCAGCATCGGGCTGCAAATTTGTTGCGCCAGCGGTAAAATATCTTATAAACTGCAAACTTTTTCTATCGTATTCGTTAAGTTTGCTTAGTTCATCAAGCTTCTTGTCCCATTCCGTTTTAGTGTAAATAACCAGATACTTCTCCAGGCCACGATTGATCACAAGACCCTCTGAGTCAGCTTCTGGAAGCTGCTTTTTGAGGCCTGCAGGGATCATCATCCGCCCTTTGGCATCCAGTTTACATTCAAATTCACCGGTTAAATAGGACATTGTTGTTGGTCGACAATATTTGTAACGTAAAAGTATATTACTTTTACCACTTTCTACCACTTTTTACCACCAAAAGTTTTCAACATTTTTTGGGGTGTATTTTTATATGGTAAACCCCTCATATCTATAGCGTTGTAGCCTCAATAAATAACATAAACATGTTTATTGTGATACAGTACCCCTATCGCTTTGGTTGGGATGCTTTTATATTAAATTTGCTTGAAATGCAGGAATTTATTGGTAGCACAGCAAAGAGATGTAAGTGTGCAGCTGTTCCGTTCCGCTAAAAGCGGAACAAACCGGAACAAAAGCGGAACACGTTGTAAATAAGCTCTTAATGCATTGATTAGCTATGCAGACTACTAACTTTACTGTAGCCGCAGTTATATTATAGTGTGTGAGCACAAACTACGTTTGGTATTACCTACCGCTTTTTACCATTAGATACTCAATAACTTACCAGATAGATTTCAAAGACGTTACTTCCAAATTCTTAATTTCCATTCCGTTGGCTGTAATACTTAATTGGGTATAGGGCTTTTTTGGGAAGAATACACTGGTTAGGTTGCTGAGGCCGCCATCGGCAAATAGCTCTATTGATGATGCATCAACTATCAGTTCCAGATCTGACTGAGGGTTAATATCAATGCGTGGTGCATAAGCAACGCCCGTAAATAACTTGCTAAAATCATCCCGGCCGGCTTTGGTACGGTTAATATAATATCGATAATTCTTTTTGTCAAAACCTAAAATCAGCTTTTCGCCGCTTTCATTGGCTAAAACAACAGCGTAACTGTTTAGCTTATCTGTTTTAAATTTTAATTTATACTGGGTAAGGTTTTGCTTAATTACAGCGAACAGGTTGTTATTATTAGCTACCTGTTCTGCATTGATCTTAAAAGTTTTTGCAGCAATATTTTTTAACTCCTTTATAGGGTTTGAGGCCAGGTAAATATCATTATCTACAAACTTTAACGACAACTCCCTCGGGATGGTCATGGCGTTGCGCCATTTGCCTGTGGGCACCTCATTGGCATAGAGCCAGTTGCCCATCCACCCTAAAAATATTTTACGGTTGCCCGTGTTTGACCATGTTACACCGGCATAATTATCGGGGCCAAAATCTATCCATTTTGTTTTGTTGTTGACAGGAGTGAATTTACTGCCATTAAACTGACCCACGAAGTATTGCGTTGCCGAGCCCCCGTTAGTCCCCCCTGGATTGATACTTACCAGCAGCACCCAATATTCTTTACCATCCACTTTTAACGGAATTAGGTCCGGGCATTCCCAAACACCGCCGTGAGCGCCCAGGGCCTGGCCAAACTCACTTTCTTTTGTCCAGCTCTTTAAATTTGCCGAAGAGTAAAACGTGATCCTGTCTTTAGTGGCCAGGCTCATTATCCATTTTTTACCCGGGCCATACCAAAATACTTTTGGGTCGCGAAAATCTTTGATGCCGGGGTTTCTAAGTACCGGATTGCTTTTATATTTTGCCCAGGTTTTACCCTCATCAAGGCTGTAAGCCAGGCTCTCATTCTGATAGTTTATAGCTCCCGCTTTTTCGCCTTTAGGATCATGATGGGTAAATATGGCCACCATGGCAGGCTTATTTTTTGTGCCGAAACCGGAAGTGTTTTTTTCATCAACCACCACACTGCCGCTAAAAATATAGCCCAGCTTATCCGGATATAAAGCTATTGGCATTTGTTTCCAATGGATCATATCTTTACTCACCGCGTGCCCCCAGTGCATAGGCCCCCATACGGTAGTTTTTGGATAATGCTGAAAGAATAAATGATAGGTACCTTTATAATACACCAGTCCGTTAGGGTCGTTTATCCACTTAGCCTGTGGCGAAAAGTGTGCCTGCAGTCGGTATGGTTCATGGTATAGCCTGGTTTGTGCCTTAACAATAATTGCAGCTAAAATCAGGCAGCTTATCAGTAATCCTTTTTTGATATTCATGTACGGGGCGGGTTTATTAAGTAATAGTACCGCTTTAACAATTAAACAGCAAATAGGATTTAATTTAATTATAAAAGTAAGGATTGCGCAAAGCGGAGAAAAGCGGGTTAATTAAACGATTTATCTAAGCAGTGATACCCACCCCTTTTGTACAGCGGGCTTTTGTTCTTCATTTACAAAATTCACTACCCAATAATATATTCCTGCCGGCGCGTTTTTGTTGTTGCTGGTACCCGGCCAGCCTTCAAACATATTTGTTGAAAAAAATACCTCCTGACCTAAACGATTATAAATATGCAATTTATATTGCCGGGCACGGCTGTCCTGGTTTGGCCGGAAAATGTCATTTATACCATCGCCATTTGGAGTAAAGGTGTTTGGGAACACTACCGGTGAACAAGGTAACTGAACCAACTGAATACCGGCAGTATCAACAATACAGCCTTTTTCATCAAATATAGTAAAGAGATGGTGTCCGGCATGCAGATTAGTAAAGGTGTGGTTAAAAGCATACAAAGCACCATTAAACTGCAATTGATATAACCGGGTATTACCTGTATTGTTAAAGGTAATTTCGCCTCCCAAATCGCACAGTTCGGCTCTTTGGATTACATTAAAGGCAGGCACAGTTAGTTTGTAATCAGGCACAGTTACAGGTACATAAATGGTATCTTCTGATGAGGTTATTTTAATTTGATAACTCCCCTTATCAACATCGCTAAACGCACCGTTACTATTATTGATACCATTTAAAGTATAGGTGTAAGGATAGGCGTGTGTGGGCGTATTTACGGCAACCGTGCCTCGTAACAGGGCATTGCACTGCTGTGCAACAGTTACATCGGTTACAATAATATCACATTTGGTGCGCCCAATTGTAACATCATAAGTCCCATAAAGGCACCCGTTTTCGCGTAATACCATAAAACGATAAGTACCCGTTGCCAGCCCTGTTATGGGTTGCGTAAAGGCAAGTGTATCTGCGTTAAATTTAATTTTATACCGGTCGCCGTCATCTGCTATATGAAACGTAATCTGGCCTGATAATTCGCATTTTGTATTTAAGACAGTATAGGTAACGGCCGGCCTGTTTAAAGAATAATCGGGTACTTCGGCTGTTGTATTCAACACAGTATCGGGAGCAGTAACCCTAATATTATAAGTACCTGAACTTAGGTTTTGATATAAGCCTACTGTATCAGCAGCGCCTCCGTTAAGTGAATAATAAATTGGTTTTTTATCACCAATGGCGCTAACCTGTATCTGCCCCTTGCCCGGATTGTCACATTGTTCTGAAACAACAATATTATTTAAAAGCGTGCCGCTCTCAACTTCACTTGCGGCATCACCTACGGGCTCGGCTATATTATAGGCGGCTTTTGTTACCACATTTTTTACGAAGTCCAGTTCAAGTAAATCCGTTCCGCTAATTGAGTTTGAAGTCGTAGCATATGGCTTAATTTGCCCATCCGCCCCTAACAGGCTCGCCATCCCATAACTTATGGTGGTAAGGGGGATAACTAAAGTACTTAATGGCGGATTTGATAAATTTACTTTTACTATACCTTCAATAGCGGCCATGTATAATGTGCCTTTATTAAAAATAAAATCGCCCGCACAACGATAAGGCATGGTGCCTACAAGTTCCGCTACGGGTTTTTGCGGGTCTAATTTATAAAGGTCTGTAGCTGCGGCAAAATAAAGCACTCCACGTTCATTTACAGTCATACCAACAGCACCGTAACAGGGCGTGTTAGCCACTAACTTACAATCTATTGTGGTATTGCCGCTAATTGTTGATTGAGATATAGACCCATCCCCAGTGATGGTATACAAGGTGTTCTTATATAATGCAATGGTACCAATTTGGGCGCAACCGGTAATAAATTCGCCAGTGTAGCCTGTTTTAGTTATGGTAATTCTTTTAACGCCACCATTAGTGATTATATAAAATTGCTGCGAATAGGTTGTGAGGCAGGCCAGCATGAATATAAGGCTGACTATCAGCTTTTTATTAATCGAAAATATTAGCACAATTGTGAAAATCAGGGTGCTTAAATATAATAAGATGTTTGATATTTATAACTGTCTGGTCTTATAAAAATTTAATAACTTAAAGCGAAAGGCTAAGCTTTTTTATTTTGGTTAGTTGGCGCATTGGTCGCCGTTACCAGACATCGTAATCCAGGCTTTGAAATGAAGAAAAGATATTATTGATGAGCTTATTTCCCTGTCATTTAATTAACAAATGCAGCGCCGTAGTGCTGCATTTGTTAAGATTGGCTAAGTAATCACTTCGCCTTTAATTTTTGCACTTCTAATTTAAGTGCTTCTATTTCGGCTTGCTGTTCTTTAACAGCACCTACCAGCAGGGGCACCAGTTTTTCAAGATCAACCTGAGATGTGGTTACCGCGCGCTGATTGTTTTTACCCGCCGTAAACCAGTTATTATGTCTGCTGATGGCTGCAGGAACTACTTGTTTTACATCATCAGCGATGAACCCAAACTGCTTCCCTCCCGGTAAATGGAGTTGTTTAAAAGCATCCTGGTTATACTCGTAGGTTACAGGCTGCAACTGCTTGATATAGCTGAGCGAATTAGCTACAGGAGCTGTATTCTTCTTCAGGTCTTTGTCGCTTATTTGCTGTGCGCTGGCCGAAGTAGTTAGAATTAGTATGGAACCGATTGTTAAAAGTGACGATAATATTTTACCACTAATTTTCATGTTTTATAGATTTTTAGATAAAGTAATACCTCGACGCAAGATGCGACAGGCGTTAAAAAAGATATGTACGGATTGAAATTAAGCCAGCGGATTGGGCGGCGGTGTGGGTACAGGTGAAACCCAGGCCAGGTGGTTACTGCTTTGCTCATCTGCATATTGCAGAGGTTCGCAACTGATGCATAAAGGGGTTAGTCGCAAATATTCATATGCAGCGTAGTATTCTTTCAGATTGGTTTCCTTTTCACTACGTTCGGTAGCATCGTCATCATCTGAGGTGGTAGCTTGCCATTCTGAATGACGATCTGTAAAACTAAATACTGAACTTACAACTGCGCCGGTATCTTCCAGCAAGGAAAATATACACACAAATATCAGTAAATGTTTAAGGCCGCTAAGTTTCATATTTACTATGCAAACATAGCAAATCTTCCATTCGCTGCAAATAACCGCATTAATATATTACGATAAATTGACTTGATGCTCATAGAGCGCAATTAAAGGATCTGATTAAACTCCAGCCGTTCGCCATCGGGCCCGGTGATGTTAAAGTATTTGCAGCCTTTATCCCAGAACTGCAAAAACACCGGCTCAGGTTCTAAAATGTTTAGTCCCGCCTCTTTTAAAGCAGCATAGGCGGCATCAATATCTGGCATATCAAAGGCAACATGATCTATGTGCCCGTTCTTTCTTGAACGGATTTCGGCAAGGTCTTTTTCGGGCAGTTGGTAAAGTTCAATGACCATGTTTCCGCGTTTCATCATGATGCAGGTGCCACGTTCACCCTCCGGGCCAAAACCAGCCTCCATCACATTTGCAAAACCAAGCCGCGTATAAAATGTCTGCGAGTTTTGGATATCAGTTACCGGTATGCCAATGTGCTGGATGCCGGTGATGTTTATGTTAACTGGGTTTTGCATGGTATGTATTTATGTGTGGTTAGTTATAATCATAACATCCAACATCGGCTGAATGTTGCTTAAGCTGAAAGCTTAAGTCATTTTAGGTCGAAGTTGTAAACTTCGACCAGTGAGGGGAAATTAAAAAAAGTGTATTATTATCAGAATTAACACAATAAATAAGAACCCTAACATCTTTTGCAAAAGTTCTGCAGAAACGCCTCTGAAAAAATCATCATTATAGGGAGCGTTCCACACCTCTTTAAATGAATAGGGCTTTCTCCATTTAAAGAATGAGATTGTCATTTCATAAAAATAGATAACTATTGTTCCAAGTAACCTTAAAAAATATCCCCCTATAAACATTGCATATTTTTTTCTCCCTTATTAATATTGTCACCGGTAATCATACAACTGTGCCCTTGTTGATGTTGTCTTCCCACTGGTCGAAGTTTATAACTTCGACCTAAAACAATGTAAGCTTTCAGCTTACATCACCCTCACCTTCAAATAACTTGGATGCGCTTTTGAGCTGTACACCCGGTGGGTAGCTTTCTTAAAGTCGTCATCTTTAGCTTTCATAATATCTTGAAACTGTTGGGTATTTCTGTCTATCAGCGGGAACCAGGTGCTTTGGATCTGTACCATTATGCGGTGGCCTTTTTTAAAGGTGTGCAATACATCCTGCAGCTCAAAATTAACCGGGGTTACCTTGCCGGGTACAAACGCCTCCGGCTTATCAAACCCATTGCGGAACTTACCACGCATAGCCTCGCTGCGTACCATTTGCTCGTAGCCGGCCATGCTTACTTCTTTACCTGTAAATTTATTGGCAGTTGCAGTATCGGGGTAAACATCCAGCACTTTTACTATCCAGTCGGCATCGGTACCGGTAGTGCTTACCTTCAGGTTTGCCCAAATGTTACCGGCAATGGTTACATCCTTATCCAGCACTTCGGTTTTATAGGTTAATACATCGGCACGTTTTTCGGCAAAGCGCTGGTCGGCGGTCATGTATTCGCGCTGCATATCATTATCAATACCGGCAATGAACGGAACGGGGTTCATGGGGTCTGATACAAATTCTTTATAATCATCTTTAGCGGCAGCAGGTGCGTTGAATGATAACTTACCACCCGGCAACAGGTAAAGGTTCTTTTCTTCGGCCTCTTTTGGCGGCCATGTTTTATAGTTTTTCCATTGGTTAACACCGGTCTCAAAGGTAGATACCTTGGGCAAGTCAAGCGGTGTGCCTTTCAGGTAATGACTAAAAAATGCAAACTCTATCTTCTCCCTGTAAAACGGACCTGTAGGGCCGCCAAAATCAACATCGCCCAAATGGTCGCCGGTACCACGTGCCCATCCGCCATGCACCCAGGGGCCCATAGCAAAGTAAACAGGTGTAGACGGATTTTTTTGAGCCAGCACCTTATAGGTGTTTATAGCCCCGTATAAATCTTCGGCATCATACCAGCCGCCGGTAACCAGTGTGGCGGTTTTAATGTCATGCAGATGGGTAAGCACGTTGCGGTCTTTCCAGTGCTGGTCATAATTAGGGTGATCCATCATCTCGTTCCATAAGCGGATAGTATCCTTATAATACTTCACATTTGAATTACGCATGCTGCCCATATCCATAAAGAATTTATAGCCATCATCGGTACCCATATTAAAGCCTTTGCCCCTGCGTTGGGTAGGCTTGTCATCCTGGCGGTTAGTGAAGCCCGGGTAGAACCCGAAATTCGCTACCAACATAAACGCGCCGTTATGGAAAGCATCATCACGATACAGGTCTGCAATTGGTGCCTGCGGCGATGCTGCAACTAAAGCCGGGTGGCGGCTCAGCAATGCTGTTGTAGTATAAAAACCGGGATAAGAGATACCCCATACTCCTACTTTACCATTATTATTCGGCAGGTTTTTTAGCAGCCAGTCAATGGTATCATAGGTATCAGTTCCTTCATCAACATCTTTATTGGTTTTGTGCGATTCCAGTTCGGGCGTCATTTCTTCATAAATGCCTTCGCTCATATAGCGGCCGCGTACATCCTGGTAAACAAAAATAAATCCATCATGCAAAAACTGTGGCGATGGACCAAGGCTTGTTTTTAACTTATCGGCACCATACGGGGCTACACTATAGCAAGTGCGGTCCATCATGATAGGGTATTTCTTGCTTTGATCTTTAGGTACATATACCGATGTGAACAGCTTTTTGCCATCGCGCATTGGTATCTGGTACTCAAACTTGGTGTAATTATCTTTTACGTAAGCGGCATCGCCCTGGGCGCAAGAGTATAAAGTTGAAATAACCAGACAGAATACTAAAAGGAAAGATTTTTTCATGATATGGAATTGATGCATTAAAAATAGCGAATAAAACAAAAAGGCGCTGACAAATCAGCGCCTTCAACAAAATCGTTACTAAAGCCCGGCTTCCTGTTTCTTAGTATTGAAAAGTTCAACGCTGCTTTTTTGATTGATCAGCCATTCTGTAAGCTTTATTTTCATACTATAGCCATTCCCCGAGTCTGTCGACATACTAAACGGAATAGAACAGCCTTTGTAAAATTTATAATCACTCAAATAAGTTTTAACGCCGCTTTTTTCGATCATCGTTAATAGGCCGCTTTTCTGCTCATAATAATTGGTATTTACTGATCCGTTTTTTGATGTTAGGATAACCTTATAACATGGCACGCCATTAATATTTTCGAGCCCTGATACCTGTCGGTTATACTGTAGCTTTATATAACTCATGTCAGGCAAAATATTTGACTGAAGTTGGTAATGGTCAAGCATAATAGTGTCCGTTATCTTCCTCGGTTTACCATTTTGTAATACAATGGCGCTTCCTGAATCATATATCTCCGTTATAGATAGATTGCCACCTTCCATACTTTGGTATAACTTTCCGGAACCTGCTTTTATAATTAACATAATCAACGCTTTATCACCGATAGTTGCTGTCGCATGAAACTCTGACGTTTTAATAGCGGCCCATTGTTTTTCCCCTCCTATCATTTTTACATAACGGGCTATAATAGCGTCGGCAGCAGGAGGCTTTTGTGCAAAACCAAAACAACAAGAGAAAAGAAATAAAGCTGAAAGGAATGATAATTTAGGCATATGGATATTGTTGCGTAAATATAAAAAAAGAGGCAGGGTTACCCGCCTCTTTTTTTAATTATGCTTTTGAAGGATTTTATCCTTATTCGTTTATCGCTTTTACGCCCGGTAACTCTTTACCTTCCATGTATTCGAGCAAAGCACCGCCACCTGTAGATACATAGCTAACATCGTCGGTCATATCAAACTTGGCAACCGCAGCTGCAGAATCACCACCGCCTATTAATGAGAATGCACCGTTATCAGTTGCTTTAGCAACGGCTTCGGCAATTGCTTTGGTACCTACCAAAAATTTCTCCATTTCGAAAACACCCATCGGGCCGTTCCACAATATGGTTTTTGATTCTTCAACTACCTTGCTAAACAGTGCTACTGTTTCCGGGCCTATGTCTAATCCCATCCAATTGTCTTTTATTTCGCCTGTTTTTGCTATATCGGTATTGGCATCGTTTGAAAATGCATCGGCAATAACGTTATCTACAGGTAATAACAGTTTTACACCTTTTTCTTTTGCTTTTTTTACAAGGCTAAGTGCCAGGTCAAGTTTATCGGCTTCTACTAATGATGTACCAATATTGCCACCATCCGCTTTAGCAAAGGTATAAGCCATACCACCGCCAATGATCAGGTTATCTACTTTATCAAGCAATTTCTCAATCAGCTCAATTTTATCAGAAACTTTTGAACCACCCATAATAGCGGTGAAAGGTTTTGCGGCGCCGTTTAATATTTTTTCGGCATTGGCTAATTCGGCTGCCATCAGGTAACCAAAGTATTTGGCATCCGGGAAAAACTGCGCTATAACAGCTGTTGACGCATGCGCACGGTGGGCCGTACCAAAAGCATCATTTACATATATATCACCTAATTTTGAAAGCTTTTCTGCAAAATCCTTATCGCCTTTTTCTTCTTCTTTATAAAAACGAAGGTTCTCTAATAATAACACTTCGCCTTTGCCTAAACCTTTTGATTTTTCAATTGCTTGTTCACCAATACAATCATCAGCAAATTCAACCTGCTGACCTAACAGATCAGAAAGATGCGGAACCACATGCTTTAAAGAGTATTTTTCTGTAGGACCATCTTTTGGGCGACCCAGGTGAGACATTAATATAACAGCACCGCCATCTTTTAAAATCTTTTTAATAGTTGGCAAAGCCGCTGTCATACGGTTATCGTCGGTAATGTTGTAGTCCTCATCCAGGGGAACATTAAAATCTACACGGATAAGGGCTCTTTTACCGTTAAAACTGATCTGATCTATTGTTTTCATATAGTATTGTGTAATTTATGAACGGTGGCAAATTGAACAATTTTATTCTAATCAGCAACGTAAAAGTAAAAAAGGTGCTCATTTATGCGTAAAACTTCATTGTATCTTAACATACATTACATAGTGAGGACCTATACCGGGCACATCAAATTCGGGCGATATCACCTCAAAACCTACCCCTAAATAAAATTGCAGCGCCTTTTTACGTGCATTGCACCATATGTAATTTACCTGCTGCCCCCTTAAGTAAGTAATGGCAAAATTAACCAGGCGGTTGCCCAAACCCTTACCCCTATACTTTTCTGTTGTTGCCATACCGCGTAACTGGTAAGCCTTGCCCTTAAATTCGCCATAGGTTTGGGGATGAAACGATGCAATGCATGCCAGCTCATCCTCAACATAATATCCTAAATGAAAAGAACCTTCTGCATCATCATTCAGGAAACGGCATTCGTCAAGGGTTAATTTGCCTTCGCGCAAAACCTCGTTGCGAATAGGCAGCACATCATCGGCGGTTATAAACTTTATCATTTTTTAAGCAGACTTATTTTTTCAATCAGATCTGCCAGGCGGCTGGAGTATCCCATTTCATTATCATACCAGCCAACCACTTTTACCAGGCCGCCAACTATTGATGTTAGCTGTGCATCAAAAATACAGCTGTGCGGGTTATCTAATATATCTGTTGATACAATTGGGTCTTCGGTGTATTCCAGTACATTTTTCATTGGGCCGTCGGCAGCTTGCTTAAATGCCGCGTTGATCTCAGCTACTGTTGGCATTTTCCTTAAGCTACAGGTAAAATCTGTAAGCGAGCCGTTTAATACGGGCACACGGATACCGGCACCACCTAAGTGGCCTTCCAGATGCGGGAATATTGCTGTGATTGCTTTGGCAGCACCTGTTGTTGTTGGTATAATGGAGGCTGATGCGGCCCTTGCCCTGCGCAGGTCTTTATGCGGTGCATCATGCAGGTTTTGGTCGCCCGTCATAGAATGTACGGTGGTAATATAGCCGTCTGTTATGCCCCAGTTCTCGTCAAGTATTTTCACCATAGTAGCAACGTTGTTGGTTGTACATGATGCGTTAGACAATATTTTGGATAGCAGATCAACGTTGCCATCATTTACGGCAAGCACCACTGTAGGGATGCTTTTATCGCCCGGAGGGGCAGAAATAATTACCTGCTTTGCCCCTGCCGTTAAATGCTTTGCAGCGCCTTCGGCAGTAATGAACTTCCCTGTTGATTCAATAACCAGGTCAATATCCAGTTCTTTCCAGGGTAAGTTTTGCGGATCGGTTTCCTGCAGGGTTATTATTTTTTGATTGTTAACGATGAGGCCATCATCACTACTGGTAACAGTACCTTTAAAACCACGATGTACCGAGTCATATTTAAACAGATGTGCCAGCGTTTTTGTATCTGCCAGATCATTTATAGCTACTACCTGTATGTTGGGTTTTGTAAGTATTGTTCTTAAAAAAATACGCCCAATACGGCCAAAGCCATTAATTGCAATTTTCATTACATTAAAATTAAGGGTGCAAAACTAAATAAATTAATGTGGAGTATTAGTGTACTGCCAATGCTAAGCAAACAGGTTACGGAAGGTAAAAGATTCCCTTTCTTTAGTACGGATACAAACTGTTATAATCCAACTAAATAATAAGGAGTTTGCAAAGATGATAATGATAAGGGTGAGGTTGCCTAAATGACTAAGCATTAAAGCCATAGCAATTGAAAGAATATTGATACCGGCCAATATAAAGGTAGCTTGCATGTGAGTATAACCCAACCTTAGCATACGGTGGTGTATATGGTTACGATCTGCAGTAAAAGGAGACGATCCCTTTAAAATACGCAATGCAAAAACCCTTAACGTATCAAATATAGGCCCTATCAATATAGCCAATGCTATAGCCGGGGCCGAAAATATATCGGGGCTATTAAGCGCGGTAATTTTATTTAGTTCAATAAATTTAACCGCCATAACTGCAGATATAAGGCCAATAAGCAAAGAGCCGGCATCGCCCATAAATATTTTTGCGGGCGTTAAATTATATCGTAAAAAACCGGCAACCGATCCTGCTATGGCTAATGAAATAGCAGCAAGCTCGTAATGTTTCATGTATATAAATAAGGCTGTAAATGTTCCGTTCACTATAATACAGGTAGTACCTGCCAGGCCATCAATGCCATCTATCAAATTAAATGAATTTACAATTAACATGATTAATAGTATAGACAAAATAACACTTAACAGATATGGCAGATCATAAATCCCTAAAACCCCATACATACTGGTAAGGCGCACTTCGCTCAGTGTAACCAAAATTGTAGCTACAACAAATTGTATAAAAAACTTAGTGCTTGAATTAACCCCCGATAAGTCATCCTTTACCCCCATTATAAACAAAATAATAGTTGCTGCAAGCAAATAGCTAATGGGCAAACTTTTATCTATCATGCTAAATAATAACATGGTGATGCTAAAGCTTGTAAAGATTGCTACACCGCCTAAACGGGGTATGCCATGATCATGCTGTTTACGAAAATGACCAACATCATCATATAAATGCCGGGTACGTGCAACGTGTAAAATAGAGGGGATAGAAAGCAATGTTATCAAAACCGAAAACATTACTATAAAAGTATAATATATGAAATAGTAGGTATCTAAATACTCTTGCATCTATATAAATGTTAGGGGGTCAGTTATAAGTTGCTTATGCACAAATATAATATTTTTATCTTACGATTAAAGGAATTGCTTTAGCTTTCTTAAGGGTTTAAGCATCAATGCAAAAGGTGGAAAATTTATTTCATTGTTATACATGGCCTTCAAATCATAATAAAGTGCTTTAATGCGGTTTTTATAGCTGCTATTGCTAACCCCGCCTGCTGTCATTTTCACTAATACCATTTCAAGATAATAAACCGGCACTTGTTTTAAGTGTATAAATCTTGCCATCAATTCATAATCGGCAGCTGTACCAAAAACAAGGCTGTAATTGCCAAATTTTTCAAACAATTCCTTCCTGCAATAAAATGTGGGGTGCGGGGGCATCCAGCCACGGTTAAACTTGCCATGCTTATATTTTCCCGAGCGCCATTTACGTACTACGTTGCCTTTTTTATCTACATAATCTAAATCGCCATATATTACATCAGCCATATTAGCTTTAAATGCGGCAGCAATTGAGTACAATACATCAGGGCCTGAGAAAAAATCATCGGCATTAAGCACACCAATAATGTCCCCGGTTGCTAAACCAATACCTTTATTTATTGCATCATAAATCCCTTTATCGGGCTCAGATACTATTACAGCTACATGGCTTTCATGTTTTTTTATAATGGCAAGGGTATTATCTGTTGATGCTCCGTCAATAATTATGTATTCAACATTATTGTAAGTTTGGTTTATTACCGAGCTGATACAGGCATTTATTGTTGTTTCGGCATTACGGCAAACGGTAATTACAGATATTTTTAAATCGGGCACGTCGGAAAAATACAGTTATTTAACTGCAAATATGTAAATTTGAAATTGCTGCATAATAAATTAGTAAACATTAAGCAGTAATTATTTCATATGCGTGTTTTATATTTTGTTTGTATTGTAAGTATTTTCGCCCTCATCAGTTCATGCTCGTACAAGCAAAACCAAATTCTTTTTGAAAATAATAAAACCGTAAGCGATACCTCAGCACAAAAAGTGTTACCGGCACCAGGCAGCTATCATATAAGGCCTTTGGATGTACTGCAAATACGCAACCTTCAAAACATAAAATATATTGTTGACGAAGTGCCCACAGCAAATAGTGCAAGCGGTGGCAATGCCGGGCAAGGGCAAACTTTCCAGGTTGAAGAAGATGGTACCGTAACGTTACCGGCAATAGGCCATGTACAGGTTGCCGGCTTAACACGGATGCAAACATCAAAACTAATTGAAGACCTTTATCGTAAACAGTTATTAAAGGACCCCATTTTTGAGGTGAAGGTTATAAATTTAAAGGTTACCATATTTGGCGAAGTAAAATCACCCGGGCGGTTCCCATTAGAAAAAGACAATACTACTTTAGTTGAGCTTATTGGCGAGGCGGGTGGCCTTACGGCAAACGCCAATGAAAAAAACATTAAAATTATACGCGGAGAGCAAAATAAAACAGTGACAGAGATTAACCTGGGTAAGCTAAGTTCAATATCAGATCCCGCTGCTGTATTGCAAAACGGCGATATTATATATATAGCACAAAATAAACGCGCAATACGTAACGATAATTTACAAAACATAACAAGCCTGGTGCAACCTGCATTACTATTGATTAATACAGCATTACTGATTTTTACTCTTTCGCGGCAGTAAATGGAAGAAACAGAGAATATTCAGAACAAATTACCTAACCAGGAAATTGATTATTTTAAACTTGGTAAAATATTAATTAGCCGCTGGTATTGGATAGCAGGTTCACTTGCTATTTTTATGATAATTTCAAACGTGTACTTATGGTATACGCCTAAAATTTACGCCACATCGGGCACAATGAAACTGGAGGATAAAAAATCTGAAATTGCAGATCTATCCAGTATTATCGCAAGCTCAGAGAGGGGTACTTCAAGAATACAAAGTGAAACATCGGTAATTCAAAGTCACGGTGTAATATTAAATGCTGTTAAAGACCTTGACTACCCTATTAGTTTTTATATAGAAGGCAGGGTGCGTACCAGCGAAATTTACCCGGCTAAGCCGCTTACTATTCAACTGGTACAGTTTGATAGCTTAAACTTTTACCGCGACCTGATCACTTTTAAACCTATAAATAACAACAACTTTAGCCTGGTTTATAAAGTTGGCGATAAAGAGATAGCAAATAACTATGCTTATAACAGCATTATTAATATTGGCCCTACCTCATTTACAATAAAATATCCCGGAGCAATAAACAAAAGTTCGGTGATCTTATTTAAATTTAACACACCCGAAGATTTTGTTGGCCGCATCCGCGGAGAATTGCGCACAGCAGAAACCGCTAAAAATTCAAATATTTTATCATTACAGTTAACCGATGCAAACCCCAAGTTTGCAGCTGATGTACTTAACTACATAATGAAAGAGTACCTGATTTATGACCGCAACAGAAAAACGCAATCAGCAACTCAAATGATCAACTTTATTGATGATCAATTAAAGTATTTATCATCACAGGTTAAAGGGTCAGAAAAATCCATTCAAAATTTCAAGCAAAAGAACAGGTTAATGGAAGTTGGCGCTTCGGCCGATGCTGCTATGACCAAGGCAAAAGATCTTGAAACACAGCAATCCGTTTTAAATTTGCAGCTATTGGCAATTAATGATCTAAAGCAGCAAATTGCTAAAGAAAAAAACAATGTCAATTTAAATTTTGATGCCGGCAATGGGCAGGTGGACCCATCATTAAACCGGTTAATTGCCAACCTTGATCTTTTATTAACCCAGCGTAATGAGCTGCTAAAAACCTACAATAATAACTCGCAACCTATACAGGACATTAACAGGTCTATTTTACAGATTAAAAATACTGCATTAACCAGTCTTACTGCCATTTATTCAAATATTCAAAGAAATTTAGATTACCTTAATAAGCAACTGGTACAGGTTAACCAGCAAATATCTCTTTTGCCGGTGCATGAGCGTGATATTATTAGTTTAAGGCGCGATTTTGAAATTAGCGAGAAGGTTTATTCCTTTTTATCAGAGAAAAAACTGGAGGCACAAATTAGCCGCTCAGGAATTTTACCTGGTGCAACCATCATTGAACTTGCCCAGCCAAATTATTCGCCGGTAGCCCCTAATGAACATGATATACACCGGTCTGCTATTATATTTGGCCTGCTTACCGGCCTTGGCTTAATCATTTTGATAAGGGTGCTAAACCCTTATATTTATGATAAAGAAACCATCGAAAGCCTTACTGCCAGCCCAATTATTGGTGTGATAAGAAAGTTTCCCGGGCATATTGATGAAGATAATTCGCAGATTTTAGCTACAAGCAAGCCTAAATCAATTTTTGCAGAATCGGTAAGGTCCGTACGTACAAATTTAAACTTTATTGCAGGCGAAAAAGAAAGCAAGATCATTTGCATAACATCTGAAGTTGCAGGCGAGGGTAAATCATTTGTTGCGGTAAACTTATCAAGCACACTATCATTAATTGACAAAAAGGTTATACTGATTGGTGCTGATTTACGCAGATCAAAGATCCATAAAACATTTAAAGTACCCAATGATATAGGTTTAAGCAATTATCTTTCTTACCAGGCTGATGCAGAGGATATCATTCAGCACTCCAAACAAAAAGATCTTGATTTTATTGTTTCGGGGCCGGTTCCACCTAACCCTTCAGAGTTACTGCATAACGACAGGATGAAGAAACTCATTAAAGAGCTAAATGCTGTTTATGATATAATAATGATAGATACGGCGCCTATAGGGCTGGTTTCAGATGCTATACCTTTAATAAGGATGAGCGATATAAACATTTTTGTTATCCGTTCAGGCAAATCAAAATTTTACTCAGCAACCGTTCCGCAGCGTATTGCCCAGGAGTATCATCTTGATAATACTGTAATTGTGTTAAATGCATTTGCAGAAGATTTACTACATTCAAGATATTACACCACTAAATTTACCAGTGATAGTTCGGGCAGCAAATACTATTATTACTCTGATTACAGTGGCTACGAAGCTTCGGGGTATTATGTAGATAGTGAAGAAAAGAAATGGTGGGACATAAGGCGCTGGTTTTAATAATATTAGGTTCTTTTTTAAAGTATGGTTTTTAACATAAATACAGGTATGCTAAAATGGTATCCGGTTTATACACATCCCCGTGCCGAAAAAAAAGCTTATACTGCCTTAGCCAATAAGGGCGTGGAGGTATACTTACCTTTACAGCGCAGGTTAAAACAATGGAGCGACAGAAAAAAATGGGTAGAAGAACCTCTTATTAAATCATACTTATTTGTTAGGATAGCAGAAAATGCCCAGGCCGATGTATTAATGACCAGGGGGATATCCCGTTTTATATATTTTTCTGGCCATATCACAGCAATGCCCAACAGGCAGATAGATGATCTTAAATTACTAATGGCAAGTTCACTGGAGCTTGAAGTAACAGAAGAAAATTTACAACCCGGAGAAAAAATTAAGATTAAAGGCGGGCCATTAAAAGGGCTAACCGGAGAAATGATAACTTACCGTTCTCAAAAACAATTATTAATACGTTTAGAGAACCTCGGATGCTCAATTATTGTAAGTGTTGCAGCATCATTAATAAATAGGTTTTAATTTATACGCTGTTTGTACAACGCATAAATTAAAAAATCACAGCTTGCTCATTATTAATAAGTTACAAATAAACAGTGTGACTTACGGGGCGAAGCTGTATACAGACAGTAAATGTGCAGGATAGCAGGGCTGGTTTCAAACCGGTTACATATTGATCAGATAAAAACAATAGTTAATGCTATGTGCAATGCCCTGCAGCATGGTGGCCCTGACGATGAAGGTATATATGCAGATGAAAAAGCCGGGTTATCATTCGGCCATCGCAGGCTTTCAATAATTGATCTGAGTAAAAACGGCCATCAGCCAATGGCTGATACAGAACAAAAGATCTGGTTAACTTTTAACGGGGAAATTTATAATTACCCCGACCTTAAAAAAGAGTTACTTATACTTGGTGCAAGGTTCAAATCTGATACAGATACCGAAGTTATTATACAAGCCTATTTATACTGGGGCGTAGCGTGCTTTGCCAAGCTCCGGGGCATGTTTGCTTTTGCACTATATGATACGGTTAAGGGCGCTGTTTACCTGGTACGTGATACCACCGGAATAAAACCATTATACTATTTCATAAATGAAGGGCAACTGGCCTTCGCATCAGAAATTAAAGCATTTAAAGCATCTGGTTTAAATAATAATATTGATGAAAGATGGCCGGTGTGGTTATTGGCATTCGGTAATATTCCTGAACCATACACTACACTAAAAGATACCCTTAACTTACCCAAAGGCCATTATTTATGCTGGAATAAAAATGGCACTTATGCTATTAATAAATATGCCGGGCCAGATCCTGAACATTTTATTACAGATGTTGCGGTTGCCTGCCAGGGGATTCGTGAGCATTTACAAAAAGCTGTTACAAGGCAATTAATTGCCGATGCGCCGATAGGTGTATTTTTAAGTGGTGGGGTCGATTCAAGCCTGATAACTTTACTGGCCAAATCACAATTACAACATTTAAGAACCGTATCAATTTTTTTCGACGAGAAAAAATATGATGAGCGCCCATATCAGGATGTTATTTTAAATGAAATTAAAGGCAATAACTATAAGCACCTGGTTAAACAGCAGGACTTTGAAAAGTTTTTCCCTCAAATAATGTCATCAATGGATATGCCAACAACAGATGGTATAAATAGCTGGTTTATTAGTAAATATGCACATGATGCCGGCTTAAAAGCGGTATTATCCGGCATAGGCGCCGATGAATTGTTTGGGGGCTATCCTTCGTTTAAAAGAATAGCATACCTGCGTTACCTTAAAAAACTGCCGGCCCTTGTTTTCAAAGGTGCCCAAATGTTTAATACCGATAGCTATAAAAGATTCACCTATTTACAGCATGATCACCCGGCGGCAGATTACTTATTTATAAGAGGGCTGTACACACCTGCCGATATTGCCGGGATCTTAAACATGGATGAAAAGCATGTTAATGAAATACTATTTGGCACAAACAACTTTCCTGACCTGGGCCCTTATGATCAATTACATGCTGCCTGGTTTGAAACTAACCTGTATATGCAAAACCAACTTCTGCGAGATACCGATGTAATGAGTATGAGCCATGGTTTAGAAGTAAGGGTGCCATTTTTAGATGAAGATTTTCAACATTTCACTAAACAGATCCATCCCGATATTAGGTTTGGTAATAACAGGCCTAAAAAAATATTGATAGATAGCTTTAAATCTATTTTGCCTGAATTTGTTTGGAACAGGCCTAAAATGGGTTTTAGTTTCCCTTTAGAAGACTGGATGAAGCGCAATAAAAATATTTGCGATGAAACCTTGTATAAGGGGCAGGCTGCAAAAAACTTTATCAGGGAATTTAAAAGCGGAAAAATTCATTGGTCAAGGGCTTTTGCGCTTTACCAAATTCAAAACCATGTCTAAAAACATCAGTCTGTTATCGTTACAAATATTTAACACAACTGGTGGCATACAAAAAATGGTGCGCACACTGGCCCATGCATTAAATACCTTAAGTGAAAAAAAAGGATGGGATTTTAAATTGTCATCGTTATATGAGAGTAATGCCGACCTGATGACAGCATATTTACCTCAGAATAAGTTTAATGGCTATAATGAAAACATCCTAAAGTTTATTTTTAGAACGGTATTTGTTAAAAAGAAACCCGATGTTGTTATTTTAACACATATTAACTTAGCCGTTGTTGGCTTGCTTACCAGGTTGTTTAATCCCGGGTGTGAAATTTGGCTAATAGCACACGGCATTGAGGTATGGCGGCCGTTAAGTTTCCATAAAAAATTGATCATAAAGCGATCTGATAAAATTATATGTGTGAGTGATTTTACCAAACAGCAAATGCATAAATGGCATAAAACGCCACTTGAAAAGTGCCATGTATTAAATAATGCCATTGATCCGTTTATAAAATTGCCTTCAAATTTTTCAAAACCTCAATATCTGCTTAGTAAATATTCAATAAATATTAAACAACCTATTGTTTTTACATTAACCCGCCTTGCGTCAACAGAAAAATATAAAGGCCATGATATGGTTTTGCGCGCTGTAAGAGACCTGAAGGATAAATTTCCTGATATTAAATATATCCTGTCCGGCCAGTATGATAAAAAAGAAGGGCTTAGGGTAAAACGGCTTATAGCCGATATGGATTTAACCAACCAGGTTATATTAACCAATTTTATAGAGGATAAAGAATTGGCAGATCATTTTTTACTGGCTGATCTTTTTGTTTTACCAAGTAAAAAAGAAGGGTTTGGCATTGTATTTATTGAAGCCTTAGCTTATGGCCTACCGGTAATTTGCGGCAATGCCGATGGCAGTTTAGATGCTATTAAAAATGGTGAATTGGGTACAGCAATTAATGCAGATGATTTGGATGAATTAATAGAATCAATAACAGCTCATTTAACAGTTCCATTAACCAACCAAAATCGTAGTAAACTACAAACCAAATGTTTAGAATACTTTAACGAAGAGCAGTACATAAATAATTTAGAGAAATTACTACTTAATGTATAAGCAAGATATATGTATACTGAAATAAAAAAGTGCAGGATAAGCGGGAGCACCAATCTTATAAAGGTTTTATCTCTTGGCGAACAATACCTTACCGGTGTATTCCCCAAATCTGTTACTGAAGAAATCACCAAAGGCCCTTTGGATTTGGTTTGGTGCCCTGACAGCGGCCTGCTGCAAATGAAACAATCCTACAGCCTGGATGAAATGTATGGCGATAACTATGGTTACCGTTCGGGGCTTAATGCTTCCATGGTAACGCACCTGACCCATAAAATAAAAGCGCTTGAACGGCTGGTTCAGTTACAGGATACCGACCTGGTAATTGATATTGGCAGTAACGATGCCACATCACTAAAAGCGTATAGCGGTAAGTTCCGCAAAGTGGGCATTGACCCAACGGGCCTAAAGTTTAAAG
This sequence comes from Mucilaginibacter sp., assembly GCF_041660805.1. Taxonomy (GTDB): domain Bacteria; phylum Bacteroidota; class Bacteroidia; order Sphingobacteriales; family Sphingobacteriaceae; genus Mucilaginibacter. The sequence goes on from NZ_JBAZVP010000035.1 coordinate 26,321, forward strand.
CATACTACACCGATGGCATTGAGCTGATCCCTGATTTTTTTACGGCAGATGCTTTTCGCTCGGCCTTCCCGGATAGCAAGGCCAGGATCATTACCTCCATTGCCATGTTTTATGACCTGGAGAGCCCGGTTGCCTTTGTAAAAGACATTGAGGCGGTACTGGAAGATGAGGGCATCTGGCATTTTGAACAAAGCTATATGCCCTCCATGCTAAGGACCAACTCCTATGATACCATCTGTCATGAGCATCTGGAGTTTTATTCGTTCAAGGTGGTAAAGAACCTTTTGGAAAGCTGCGGCATGAGCGTGGTTGACGTACAGATGAATGCCATTAACGGCGGCAGCTTTGCCGTTACCGCCTGTAAAAAGGGGGCATCCTATAAAAAGAACAACGCTATCATCAACTGGATGCTGCAGCAGGAAAGCGATATGGGTTTGGATACCCCAAGGCCCTACCGTGATTTTGAGGAGCGGGTGTTTAAGCACCGCAAAAACCTGCTGGACCTGATAGAGGCGCTCGTAGCCGACGGGAAGACCATATTTGGTTACGGGGCATCAACCAAAGGCAACGTGCTGCTGCAGTTTTGTGGTATCACGGCAAAGCATATCCCGTATATAGCGGAGGTTAACCCCGATAAATTCGGTTCATTTACGCCGGGCACCAACATCCCCATCATATCTGAAAAGGAAGCGCGTGCCATGAACCCCGATTATTTTTTGGTGTTGCCGTGGCACTTTAAACATAATATATTAGCACGGGAAACAAATTACATTGAGCAGGGCGGTAAGTTTATCTTCCCACTGCCTGAAATTGAAATTGTATAATTATAAAACATGGGTAAGATAAAAAAAGCCATAAAAAAAATTGTTTTCAAAGTCATTAAGCCGCCTATAATAAGCGTTAATAACTCAAATTCGCAGGCAGGCGAAGACCGCATAATTCAGTATCTATTTTCGTCAATGGGTATAAGTTCTTTCTCTTATATAGATATTGGAGCAAATGACCCAATTGGTTGCAATAACACCTATCTTTTTTATAACTGGGGTTGCAGAGGGGTTTTAGTAGAACCCGATCTTAATTTTAGTGAACGAATTAAAAGTGCAAGGCCCAATGATATAGTTGTTAATGCTGCCATAAGCAACGAGGGGAACAAGAATGCAGACTTTTTTGTATTTAACGAGCCATCATTAAATACCCTGTCTAAAGAAGACGCTGAAATGCGTGTAAAGTCTGGCATGTATAAGCTAACCGAAACAAGAAGTATCAGGTTAATTACTATAGAAGATATTATTCATGAAAATTTAAATGGTACCGTGCCTCATCTCATATCTTTAGACATTGAGGGGGTAGATTATCAGGTTTTAAAAGCATTTGATTTTGAAAAATACCCAGTACCTGTTTGGATAGTTGAAACATGCGAGTATTCAGAAAACCACATTAAGCCTAAAGTAACTTCAATTATTGATTTGATGCTGTCAAAAGGTTATTTTGTATTTGCAGATACTTATATCAATACAATTTTTGTGGACAAGAAATGGTTTAATAATTACAATGCAACCTAAAGCCATAATATTTGGAATAAACGGGCAGGATGGCTTTTATTTAAACACACTGCTCAATAAAGCGGGCGTTGAAGTAATTGGCGTTTCAAGAAGAAACCCCGCCTATACCATAGGCGATGTTGCCGGTTATGCGCTGGTTGAAAAGCTGATAAAAGACAATCAACCCGATTATGTTTTCCATTTAGCCGCTAATTCTACTACCCGCCATGATACGGTTTTTGAAAATTATCAAACCATTTCAACCGGTACATTAAATATACTTGAGGCTGTATATAAATATTCAAAGCAAAGCAAAGTGTTTATTGCCGGTAGCGGCCTGCAGTTTGTAAACAACAATGCACCAATAGCAGAAACAGATACCTTTGAAGCCCGGGATAGCTATTCAATGGCACGCATCCAGTCCGTATACACTTCCCGGTATTACCGCAGTTTAGGTATAAACGTTTATGTAGGCTATTTTTTCAATCATGATAGTCCGCTGAGATCAGAGAGGCACGTTAATCAAAAAATTGTGATGGCTGCCCGAAGGATCGCAAACGGAGAAATTGAAAAATTAGAATTGGGCGATATCACGGTAAAAAAAGAATTCACTTACGCGGGCGACGTAGCCGAAGCAATTTGGAAGTTCATAAATAATAATGCGGTTTTTGAAACCGTTATTGGCTCTGGCAAAGCATATACTATAGCCAATTGGTTAGAGCTATGCTTTAGTTATTATAATTTAGATTGGCAAAGTTATGTATCACTGATCCCCGGTTTTGCTTCTGAATATAAGACATTGGTTTCAAACCCTGCCACAATTCATTCGCTCGGGTGGCAACCAGTAGTTAGTATTAATGATTTGGCGTTAATTATGTTAAAAGCAAACAACGACTTATAATGAGTAATCCAAAATCAAAAAAAGAGATCCTGATCATCTTTCTAAATGACCATTTAGCTTATTCGCCATCTACTCTTAATTTATTTTACGCATTAAAAGAAAAATATAAAGTCCAACTGATCTGTCCTTATCAACCAAAACATTTTTCGGAAAACGAAATTAAAGATCCGGATATAAAATATACAGATTTTAAAATCAAAAGAAATATATTCAATTCAGCTATAGCCTTACTTCATAAAATAATAAATAAATTTATTCAAAGTTCAGAAAATAGATTATTAAAAAAACGTTTAACTAATCACCAGGCCAAATTTTTAATAAACTATATTAAAAAAACAAATAAAGAGATTATCGCAATTGATACTATGGCATTATGGTGTGCCCAACAAGCTGGTAAGAAAGCTCATTTGCTATCATTAGAAATATCTGAGAATGATGAATATCTGAAAAATATTAAACTAAGCTCCATTAAATCGGTAATCATCCAGTCGCATGAAAGGTTAAATTACCTATTCCCCCAAGAAAAACCCCGATACTTTATAATTCAAAATTCACCAAAATACTTACCTTTTGAACCAGACTATACCCATAGAAAAAAAACAGATCTTGTTTATTGTGGCAGTGCAGTGCTATGCTTCGGGATAATAACATGCCTCGATTTTATTAAAGATTATAAAGAGTACACTTTAACAATAAAAGGGGCATATCCAAAAGAAACAAAAGACATTATTGAGAAATTTTATTCAGATCTGTTAACTGAAAAAAGATTAATTATAGATACCGCTTATTTATCGGAAGAAAACTTAACTAAATTTGTGTCCAAATTTAGAATTGGTTTTGCATTTTATGATTTTTATAGATTCCCTCATTTAAAAACCTTTAATTATTACACTGCCCCATCAGGCAAAGTATATCAGTATCTTAATAGCGGTACGCCTATTATAGGTAACTCCTTGCCCGGCTTCCAGTTTATAAACGACACCAAAAGCGGCGTATTAGTTAATTATTTAAGCACTCACCAAATAAAAATGGCTATTGATGCCATTGAAGATGATTACTTAACCTATGCGGAGAATGCAAAAAGAATTTCGTCTGAAAACGATTTTGATAAAATGATCATTCCTTTTTTAGAATACATTACAGAGTTAAATTAAATGAGTGATTATTTAATTCTTAAATGAAGATACAAACACCCCAAGTCTCTATTTGTATTCCAACATATAATAATACTTATTACTTAAAAAAAACGCTTTCTTCTATAATCAGTCAAATCTTTACTGATTATGAGTTAATTATAACCGATGACTCTGATAACCAAGATGTTAAAGAGTTAATTGATCAGTTTAACTTTCAAGATAAACTACGGTACTATCATAACGAAAAACCCTTAGGTTCGCCGCGAAACTGGAATTGTTGCATAAGCAAAGCGCAGGGGAAATATATAAAGATCATGCATCATGATGATTGGTTTAGCTCAACAGATGCATTAGAAAACCTCGTTGGGTTGATCAAAGAACATCCAAATAATATTTTAGCCTTTTGTGGCTCTAAAAACATAGCCTTAAACGGCTCAATAATAAGCCAGCATTCCATTACAGATAGTTATGTATCTGCAATAAGGTACGATCCTGAATTCATATTTTATAATAATGTTATTGGTGCACCCAGCGTAACATTGTTTAAAAAAAACGACCTGCTTTTTGACGAAAATTTAAAATATGTAGTTGATATAGATTACTACATCCGGCTGTTAAAATTAAATCCACAGTTCGCGTTTACAAAAGACTTTTTAATCAATATAGGGTTAAGCAATACGCAGGTAACTGAATCAGCAATTCATAACAAAAACCTTTTAATTTTTGAATATTCACACACCTACCAGAAGCTTAAGCATACCAAAAATCAATTACAGTTTTATTTTGACACCTTTTGGATGCTTATCAGGAGGTTCAATATCAAAACCAATAACGAACTTACTGAAGCAGGCTGGAGCGGCGCAGTCCCGTATTTTGTTACTTGTTGCATTAAAGCCAATGGCTTAATAAGTTATCTTCCTAAAAAACACTATTTACAGCAATTAATTAAAAATTTAACCTTTTGGCAGGCAAAAATCAATGATAGTTATAAAGCTTCAAGGCGGGTTAGGTAATCAAATGTTTCAATATGCCTTTGGCCGCTCACTTGCCAAACGGTTAAATACAGAACTTTATCTTGATATCACCACCCTGGAGGATACTGATCACCCACCCGGATTTACTCACAGGAAATACGAGCTGGATGTTTTTAATGTTAAAGCGCAAATTGCAGGCACAAAAATACTGAGCTCTGTTGTTGCCTATCCTAAAAGCAGATCAGCCTTTTACAAATTGCGATTGCTCAAATCTTTAGGCATTGTACAGCACTTGCATGAAAAAAAATTCAGCTATGATGCAGACATTCATGGTTTAATTAATGGGAATACATTTTTAACCGGTTTTTGGCAGTCTGAAAAATATTTTCAAGATATCGCCGATGATATTCGCCGGGAATTAAAGTTACCTCAACCCCATGATCATCAAAACATATCTTATCAGCAGCTAATTCAAAACAAAAACGCTGTTTCGCTGCACATCCGCAGGGGCGATTATGTGGGCAATGCAACACATCCGGTTTGCGGTATGGAGTACTACCAGCAAGCTATACAGATCATGAATAAAGATATTACCGATCCTGTATATTTTATATTCTCTGACGATACCGAGTGGGCCGCTAATAACGTGGTTACAGATAGCGAAAACTATGTTATTAACCACAACAAAACCAATAGCGCTGCCGATATGTACCTGATGAGCCAATGCAAACATCATATTATTGCTAACAGTTCTTTTAGCTGGTGGGGGGCCTGGCTTAATCCGTCAGAAAATAAAAAGGTAATTGCACCCGGGAAATGGTTTACTAATTCTTTAACAGATACAAAAGACCTGATACCACACCGTTGGACAATAATTTAGATATTCCTTTTTTCTCCGTTATTATGCCTGCCTACAACGCGGCGGGATATATTGCCGAAGCGATAGGATCTGTTATTGGTCAGGAATTTAGCAATTGGGAATTGATTGTAGTGAACGACGGATCTACAGATGCTACTGTATCTATTGTTGAGCAGTATATAAATGATAAAAGAATAACGCTGATAAGCCAGGAAAATAAAAAACTTGGGGCCGCGCGAAACACTGGTATATCGCACGCTAAAGGCAACTGGATCTGTTTCTTAGATGCTGACGACACCTGGTTACCTGATAAGCTTAAGAAACAGCACCGGTTCATACTGAATAACCCGCAAGCAGATGTACTTTTTTCAGACGGTTATACATTTGACCAGTCCATCAATTTCCGCCTGCCTTATCATTTTAATGTAGCAAAAGGATGGTATACCGGCGAAGAAATGTACCGGATTGAATTTTCAGGAAACAGCATCCCGGTGTTATCAGCTTGCATAAAAAAAAGTTATTGTGACATAGTTGGCTCCCAGTATGGAAACATTACCCAGGGAGCAGAGGATTGGGATTATTGGCTAAGGCTTGCGCTTGCAGGGGCAAATTTTTATGGGATGGATGAACGCCTTTTTGTATACCGGATCCATGAGGAAAATATGTCTGCTAAGAACTTACTGCAGCAGGTGGCCTCCGCTTTGGTTTTAATAAAAAACTTCCGCCGGGAGCTTTTACCTCCCGAAGCAATTAATGTGTTCATTAAAAATTTAATTGCACTTCATAATAAACTTACAAAGGCCGGCCTACCTCATGAAGCAAAAACTTTAGCAAAATTCATTAGCGAAACTTATAATAATGCCAATTTCAACTGGTTAAAAAAATTGTTTGGATTAACGTTGGCTCTATCTGTTTATGGCACTACTTTAAAAACGACAAAGCCCGGTCACTCTTTAAAATATTGGATGAAAAAAATATTCCTGAGTATTATTGAGTTCTTATTCTTTAAGCCTTATCAATACTATCAAAAGCATGCGCACAACTTTACTATACAGTATTATCGATGGCAATTGGGTAACCGGCTCGAAACCAGGGGGAGCTTTTTTATTAGTCCGAAAGCAAACCTGCATATAACAGCCAAAGGTTCAAAATTCATTACTTATGGTATCTATATTAATGATTTTACACAAATTAATATGGATAGGGACCGCTCCTACCTGTTAACAGGCAGTAATGTGATGGTTAACCGCTTTTGCAACATAAGCATATGGGAGGGCAGCCTTATTATTGGCAGCAATGTATCATTCAACAACTATTGCTCAATTAGTTGTATGGAGCATATTGAAATTGGCGACGATACATGGCTTGGAGAGGGTGTACGGCTTTATGATCATAATCATCAATATAAAGCCGCGGGCATTCCATTTACCAGGCAGGGTATGGCAACCGGGGCAATAAAGATAGGGCATAACTGCTGGATAGGCAGCAACACGGTTATTCTGCAAAATGTAACAATTGGAGACAACTGTGTTATAGGTGCCAATAACCTTATTTATAAATCAGTACCGGCTAACACCATTATTAAAGCCAGGGCAATGGAGCTTGCAGAACCTGTTCACAAATGAAAGAACTGGTAGCGGTTACAATCCCGATATATAAACAGAGCATCAGCGAAGAAGAGCTGGCTTCACTAACCCAGTGTTTAAATATATTAGGTAAATACAAAATAATCTTTTTCGCCCCGGCATCATTAGATACCACCTTTTATGAAAATTTCTGTCATACTAAAATTGACTTTGCAGTAGAGAGATTTGCGGATGACTATTTTATTGATATTCCCGGTTATAACCGACTAATGCTTTCAACCGCATTTTACAAAAGGTTTAACAACTATAAGTACATTTTAATATATCAGTTAGATGCCTATGTATTTAAGGATGAACTGGAATACTGGTGCAAGCAAGGATATGACTATATAGGGGCACCTTACATGTTTATTAATATGGATACTTATCCAATTAGGGTACTTACTAAGTATAGGGCTTTTCTTAAAACTATGAAAAGGTATTTTCCATCGTTTTATACTTTTAAACAAGTGGGTAACGGGGGCTTATCATTACGTAATATAAAAAAAACATTGTTTTTAATTAAGTTTAAAAGGCTGCAGCCCCAAATATGGGTAACCCTTATGGAAGATAATTTCTTTCAATACTGGGGCAACCTCTTATTCCCATTCTTTAAACTCCCTACTACTACAGAAGCTGCCAAATTTTCAATAGAACTTGATCCTAAACAAACATTTGAATCTATTGGTAAAAAGTTACCATTCGGTTGCCATGCTTATTTGCGTTATGAACCTGAGTTCTGGAAAAATTATATCGAAACTGCAAATAACCATTTACCCAAATGAGCATTCGTTTCGTAACTATTGTAACACACGTTGAAAATTTAGAATTAAGGAAAGATCCTGGCCAGGTGCCCTACCATATCGGCAACAGTTACAAGGATTTTTCAGCAAGCTTAGTAACCTATTATTATACCCTAAAAGGCGGCAGGCATGAGGGACCGGTTGATATACCGCCACAAGATTCAGAACAACAACACAAGGACTATCCCTTTTTACACAGCGAAGTAAACGGTTTACAACTGCAATTTTTACCACATAAAGGGCGGGGTAAATTCTACGAAAGAGCTGTTTTAAGTTACTTACTTAAGAACTCCAAACAAATTGACGTACTCAATTTATTTCATTTTAATGCCGAAAATATATTCTACACCTTATTGTTTAAATTACTGCATCCTAAAGGTAAAGTTTACATAAAGTTGGATATTGATATCTGTTTTTATAAACAAAATAAATATTTTTTTAATACAAACAGTAGTTATGCATGGCTTAAAGTCATACTTTTCACTAAAATAATTCAACCGCTATTCTTTAGACTGGTCCACACCATATCTGCCGAAACTCAAGAAGGGTATAGATATTTTATCAAAAGATTTAATGTCCCATTAAAGAAAATGTTGTTGTTATCAAATGGTGTTGATGAAAACCGAATAAGTGAATGTGTTACCATAAATAAAAACTTTCAACAAAAAGAAAATATAATTATTACTGTTGGTAAAATCGGCACCCGTCAAAAAAACAATGAAATGCTACTTGATACTTTAAACGGAATAGAGCTAAAAGATTGGAAAGTATATTTTATAGGTTCAATTGAACCATCCTTTTACAATACTATTAATAATTTTTATAAAAAATATCCAGCATATTCTGAATCTGTATTTTTCACAGGTAAAATTGATGATCCGAATAAACTTTATGAATATTATAATAAAGCCAAAATATTTTGCATGACATCAGAAAATGAAAGCTTTTGCATTGCCGCAGCAGAGGCCGCTTTTTTTGGTAATTATTTAATACTTACTGATACAATACCATCATTCGAGCAGTTAACAAATAACGGTCTGCACGGCAAAAAAATTAAATTAAATGATACAATAGAATTGAAAGAAACATTGCAAAAACTAATTGATGATGAGATCTTACTTTCAAATAATTATGATGCTATGAAGAATTATTCTTCTAAATATTTAACATGGCAATCAATTATTCCCATCCTAAACAAAAAGTTGAAAAATTAGTACTGTTGAAAAACAAACGCGTCATCTTCATATCAAATTCAGTTATCCCACAAAAAGACGCGGGCGGCGGCAGTGTAGTAGTTTACCGTCACCTAAAAAGATTAAAAGATGCAGGCCATCAAATAATGATAATTTATATATCAAGTTCACCGGCCTTTAACAAATCATTCCCGGTCGAATTTGATTGTATCTGCTTAAATAAAAAAAACTGGTATCCACCACTAAGAAGAAGAACCCCGTTCCTAACTAACGTCCGGATATATTTTACGCTGCATAGTCTGTTGAGCCAGGTTAAATTCAGCAGCGAACACGATATACTACTTGGTGTACTGGGCGAGGTGAGCAATCTTTTGATGTTAAGTATAAAAAAACTGTTTAAAATTCCTTACTATTTGTTTTATCACGATGATACCATATTTAACCGTTACGCTAAGCTAAGTTTGTTGACTGCTGAACATATTAATAAAATCCTTAAGGCAGCAAACTATATTTTTCCGGTTTCAGATTCACTAACAAGTTTGCTTAAAGCAAAGGGCATTAATAATGCAGAAACACTTTATCCAATACCTGAAGGATATGGTGGTCCGTTTAAGGCACATAATAATGACAGCCCGAACCACTTGCGGTTTTGTTATGCCGGGATGATAATGATGCACGTTCACTTCGATATTCTTGATAACATATTGCAAGCAATACATCAATTCGATGGGTCGCTTTATTGTTTTACTGGGCCGTTAGATGAGTTCCAACCAAAATATCCAGAAAACATTATAATAAGAGATTTATTACCCACAATAAATCAACTTCAAAGTTTTATAATTAACAATATTGATGTTGTAATAGTTTTTTATTCCTTTGATTTGCAACACGAACCCCGGATGGAGTCAAGCTTTCCGAGTAAATTTATTGAATATGCCCAACTTGGCATCCCCGTTTTACTTATTGCTCCTGAATACAGCTCTTTAGGTAAATGGGCATTAAAAAACAATTGGATAAGTTATGTTAATAGCGACGATCCGGATATCATAGCCGGAACATTAATGAAATTCAAAAATGAAGAATATTGGAAAAAATGCCAGCAGCAGGTTTTAGAGCATATTAACAATGAGTTTAATCCTGATCTCATCCATTCTAATTTTATGAAAAAGATAGTGAATTCGTCTGCATTTAATGTTTAACCTTATCATAATATTTATTCAATTAATTAAACTGCGGCGTTTAGCTTAAAGAATTATATTCAATTTGAAATTTTTTATATTTGGGAAAACTGAGCAGTGGTTAAAAAGTATTTTAAAGTCTGATAGGCCCTTCGAAACGTTTATATTATAAAAATCATTATTTAATATAGCTTCTCTGTCCCTAACTTCCAATGAATAACATGCCTGGTGATAAAAATTTATTGATAACCGGCGATCTTTTTTTTATTAAAAGATATCATTTATTGATAAAAGCGTTACAAAAGCATTTCAATCATATTGAAACTTTGAGTTTTCCGCATTTGGCGCCCAGTAAAAGAAGATTTATAACAGACATCATCAACGGATTTCCTTACATAAATTATTTTAAGCAGAATTTTGAACGATCGTTGACTCCTTGGGCGTTTGATTATAAATCTAAAATATTACAAAAGCGGGTGGCCCAAATAAAGCCAGATATAGTTCTGCAGATCTTTGGACAAGCTTGTTCTGTTAAGAATAATGATTTACCGTTTGCAATGACGTTAGATTTTACAGTGGCATTAGCAGAAAAAATTGACCCAATTAAAAGGTTCTCAAGTCAAAAAAACAAAGAAAAATGGATGGAAAAAGAAAGAGAAGCTTATGAAAAGGCCACATTTCTTTTTCCTTGGAGCAATATGGTTGCACAATCGTTACAGACAGATTACGGAATCGATCCCAAAAAGATGATAGTTATCGGGTCGAGCGGCAATTTACAGGACATCTTTCCCGGAGAAAAAAAATTTGGAAGTAAAGTAATATTGTTTAACGGCAGTGACTTTCACCGAAAAGGTGGAGATATTTTAATTGAAGCGTTTACGAAAGCTTATTCTAATGACCCTACAATTAAGCTATATATATTAGGAATAGATAAAGGCATTGATGCTAAAAATGTGTTTTATAAGGGAAGTGTAAATCAAGAAGAATTAAAAGAGTTATTTGCCGAATGCGATATTGTTGCTGCGCCGGCCAGATGCGACCCATATCCCGGTTTTATTATAGAAGCGATGCAATTTGGTATACCCTCTATTGTTTCTGATAGAGGCGGCATGCCTGAGATTGTAGATCATCTGCAAAATGGTATTGTTTTACCTGAATTATCAGCCTCTCAACTGTCTATTGCGATAAGTGATCTTTTAAATGATCATACGTCGCTTGTAAAATATTCAAAAGCAGCCCAAAATAAAGTAAGATCAACACTAAATTGGGATTTTGTAGCTAACAATATGGCATCTACTTTCACATCTTGTTTTTAATACATTTTACAAATCGTTAAATATCCATTGAAATACTCTTCATTTTTCCTGAATATTATCCTCATTCTGGTGGTGGTATTTCTACATACTATGAGCAATATATACAGGGTTATATCCCATATAAATAATGAATTTAATCCGGACTATATTCATAATATTTTTTTGAATACAATAATGGATAAATCCAGAGCACATGTCTAACCCCTACCAAAGCCTTGTTCCGTTAATGCAGCTTAAATCATCATTAACTGATGTAAAGCATTTTCATAATAAGGTAAATACCATATTTCATGACTACGAAGCACGGCTTTATGATGATATACATGGAGAAATGTGGGCAAGCCTGCCACAACAATACCAATTGACAATAAACGATATTCAAGAGTTTTTTAAAGGCCCAAATTCTCTTAAACTGTTAGATATAGGTTGTGGAACCGGGCTGGCAACTCAAATGCTGCTTGATACTGTAGCCAATGATAAAATTTCTGAGATCCACCTGATTGATACCTCTGCACAAATGCTAAAAAAGGCGACAGAACGGTCAAAAAGTTGGAATAAAACGGTAAAGATCATTCATGGTGAAATTGCTGATCTGAAGGAAATATATGACGTCATTATCATTTCATCGGTACTTCACCATATCCCTGATCTTAATGGTTTTTTTGAACAGGTTAACCACATACAGGTTAAAGGCGGGTTAATATTTACAATTCATGATCCATCGGCAGATGCTTTAAATAGCACCGCTTATAACCAACGTTGCCATGAGCTTCAGCAACACCGTATGCAAACAAATAATACCAGGAAAAAGCTTAGCATTTTAAGAAGGGGTATTAATAAAATTAAGCGGACACTTAACCCTCAGGATTATATGGAAAAAGCAAACCGCGAATTGCTTAAAGCCAACATTATAAATCAACCTCTTACCGCTCCCGAAATTTGGAGTATAACTGACATCCATGTAGAAGGTTTGCCATACTCGGCCAGTAGCGGCATAACAAAGAAATTCCTTGAGAAGGCGTTACAGAACTATAAGCTCATCAGCTATAGGACCTACGCTTTCTTTGGCACTCTTAAAAGTAATCTCGACCCTATTTATCAGCAAAAGGAACAGGAATTGATAGAAAACAAAGACATGAATGGTCGTAATTTTAGTTCGGTATGGATAAAAGAATGAACATTTTATTCATCCTTCCGGAATATTATCCTCATTCGGGTGGGGGTATTTCTACTTATTACGACCAATATATAAGAGCCTTACAGCCTTATTGCAATAAAATAAAAGTTATTGTTGGCAGCGGCTATACACATGCCGACAATGCTTTTGAGCATAATGGAATAAGCGTCGAGTACCTTAAGCCTGCTCTTTACCAAAAGTATCTTAATAAATTCAAGCTCTATGATCTCCTGCCCGATTTTAAAAGAGATATAGCGGCAGCATGGGCCATGTGGGAACAAGCCAGGCAGGGCGATGGCTTCGATTTAATAGAATGCACAGATTTTAGCCTGGGATTTATTCCGTGGGTTGTTGACCATGCCAAACCTGTTATAACCCGTTTACATGGCAGTGCTGGTCAAATTAGCTTGCATGAGCCCGGTATCCCTGCAGATTTATCTGCCTCATTCTTTCAGCAGACAGAATTTCTATTGCTGCCAAAATGCGACCAACTGATATCGCATAGCGAAGCGAACAGACAATTTTGGAATAATTCGTTTAATTTAAATAAGGTTGTAAAAGTTAATGCCGTGTATACTGATGTATACGAGCCATTGCCTTTAAGTCAGCGTGAAAGTTTTGGCCTTGTTACTGCCAGATTACAAAGGTGGAAAGGCCCTGTTGAACTATGCAAGGCTTACCGGTTGCTGAAAGATACCCCCCCTATTAAATGGATAGGCCGGGATACGGTTTATGAAAAAGGGATAACTACAGGTAGTTACCTCAAGCAAAATTTTTCTGATATATGGGGGAACCATATTATATACCATCCCCCGGTGCCACGTGCCCAGCTTTTACAGTTGCAGCAAAAAGCAAAGTTTGGATTAGTCCCTTCAACCTGGGATATGTTTAATTTCACTTGTGTAGAATTTATGGCTGCGGGGATACCTGCTATATGTTCAGATGGTGCAGGCGCTGCTGACCTGGTTCAGCATAATAAAAATGGATTTAAATACGCCGGCGACGATATACAAGCCCTTGCAAATTGTTTAGAAACTATAAATAACCTAACCGGGCAAGATTATAATAGGATAGCCGGTGCTGCGCTTGAAACAATTAAAACAGAACTCTCACCCGGGAACGTTATGCCAGTGAATTTAGAGCTTTATCAAACTACAATAAGTACATTTAAACCGATACCATCAAACGCGTACTTTGATGCATTGTATAAACCATCTGATCAAAATCATCCCATCAGCAGTATCTTAAATAAGCAGTCTTTAAAAAAGCTTACAAAATATTATGCCGATAGGATAAGATCAAAACTGCTTGGTAAAACATGAACACTTTAGCGCTTTGTATTCCCGCCTATAATGCCGAAGCCTTTCTTCCCCGACTGTTACAATCGGCTAAAGATCAAATAATACCTTTTGATGAAATATTGGTGTATAACGATTGCAGCACAGATAAAACTGCTCTCGTAGCGGCACAGTACGGTGTTACCCTACTTAATGGCAATATTAATAAAGGCTGCTCATACGGGAAAAATCAGTTGGCTGCACATAGCACCTGCAAGTGGCTCCATTTTCATGATGCAGATGATGACCTGCTCCCTGATTTTACCGAAAAGGTGCATAAGCGGCTTAAGGCTAATGCCGATAAATACGATGTATTGCTGCTAAATTTCAATTATGTTGATTCTGAAACAGGCAACCTGCTGGGTACTGCAAACCATAACATAACTGAGCTTCATACAGATGCTTTAAAATATGCCATCAGCAATAAAATAGTAAACTTTGGTGTATATAAACGCCAGGCTTTTTTAGATGCCAGAGGCTTTGACCTTGACCCTGATGTGCTTTATAATGAGGATAACGCCCTGCATCAGCGGCTGGCAAAATACGGATTAAAATTCGACTACCTGCCCGAGATAACCGGCATCAACTACAGGTATAACAGTAGTATGTCATCATCAAACAGGCTAAAATGTATTAAGGCGCAATACTATGTGCTTAAAAAAACGGCCGCTACCCATGGTAAGATCTACCCAAAGGAGTTGGCAGATCAGTTATATGCCTGTACCCCTCTCTTTGCTGCCGAAAGCGATTGGCTCTACGTAAAAAAGGCTCTTAAACTTTGTGCACAATTAGGGAATGATTATACTGTTAATGGTGGGCGCTTATTTAAATTTTTAACCTTCCTGCATCCTTTTGCAGCGGTTTGGCTCAGAGAACAAATGATCAGGCTGTTTAAACCTCATCTACGCAAACATGCCTGAACCACTGATATCTATTATTATCCCGGTGTATAATGCAGAGAAATACCTGGCTTATACAATTCAGTCGGCAATTGCACAAACCTGGCCTAATAAAGAGGTCATTGTTGTTGACGATGGATCAACCGATAATTCTTTGGCTATAGCTAAGTCATTTGAAGGGCAATCTGTTAAAATATTCAATCAAAAAAATAAAGGCGCCAGTGCGGCGCGTAACAAGGGCTTGCAGGAAGCAAAGGGTGAATATATTCAGTTTTTAGATGCAGATGACCTGTTAAGCATTAATAAAATAGCCGAACAAATGCAGGCGTTACAATTTGCCGCAGGCAAGGTAGCCGTTTGCAGCACTGTTCATTTTAATGATGGAGATGATCCTTTATCTAACCGGCCATCGGTATATGAAGAAGCTTTTTTATTTAACAGCAACAATCCTGTCTATTTCTTAGTGAATTTATGGGGAGGATATAGCGATCATGGTTCAATGGTACAGCCCAATGCATGGCTAACCCCTGCACACCTTATCAAAAAGGCCGGTAACTGGAACGAGTTGCTTAGTGTTGATGACGACGGCGAATTCTTTTGCCGGATTTTACTGGCATCGGCAGGAGTGATAAAAACAGGCGGACTTAATTTTTACCGCAAGCATGGTAACAGCACCAATTTATCCGCAGGCAAAAAGCTTAAAAATTACACTTCTTTATATAACTCATTAAAGCTACGGTATCAGCATATTGCAAATACGGGTGTATCAGAACATCTTAAAATTGCATACATCAAAAGTTTGTACGATTTAAAAAATAATATATACCCTTTATTTCCCCGCCTTAAAAAAGAAATAAACAATTCAATTAACAATCTTAATATGAACATATCATATGATGATAGCAGCACCCAACGACTCAAAAAAATAGTGCTCAGCTTATTAAACATGTATCCGGGCAGCGCCTTGCGGCAATTATTTTATAAACTTAAATGATAGCTGTAGTAACATCAACTATTAAGCCCGCTAATCATAGTTTTTTTGATCATCCCACAAGGCTTGAGCAAACCCGGCAAACGCTTGATAGCCTGTATCAAAAAGCAGGAACTATTTTTTTAATAGATAATTCCCCGGGCATTAGTCAGGCCGAACTGGATAACATGTTAACAGACTATCCGCATGTTAAGAAAATACATTTGCTCCAATATCAGTTTGATAATAAAGGCATAACAGAAGTAATGATGTTGCTCTCTATATGTGATCAACTACCTTTAAATACGCCCATATTTAAAATTAGCGGCAGGTACTCGTTTATAAAGCCGGTGTTAAATATTAATATCCCTGCCGATTTTATGGGTAAGGGTTATCGCTTTAATACAAAATATGGCACTGTTTCAACCAGGGGCTATTGGGTAAAGAACGTAACAGTTTTTAAAGCATTATTACTGGAAACATTAACGCACATTTTCACTTATCCCGAGAAAATAACAGGCGCACGAAGTTTCTTTAACAAGTTCAATAAAGTGCTATTTAACAAAGACTATAAAAAAATTAATACATCGGTTGAGTTTGCTATGGCAATAGCAATAAAAAATAATAATTATTCAATTAAACTGCTTGATGATTTGGGCATACAAGGATATGTTGCCGGTGCAGATAAACTGGAGCAGATAACTGAATGAAAATTTTCATTTCTTTTCTTCAATCAAACCATAAACATCCCATCCCGGCTTATGATTTTTGGGAATATTATATTAAAAATGGTATAGTTGAAGCAGGCCATGAATGGGTTGAATGCCCGGATATTGACTGGGCCGCGGGATTGGTTCCTCAAAGTAAAAATGAGTTAGCCATGTGGAAACAGGATGCATGGACCAAAACAGTTGCATGGCTAAAGGGTAATCCTGCTGATCTGTTTTTAAGTTATTTATATCCCAAACAAATTGATGTAACTGCTATAAAGCAAATTCAAAAAATGGGGATCCCTTGTGTTAACTTTTTTTGCGATAACATAAGGGAATTCAATAAACCGCCTATTCAGTTTAAGGCTTTTGATTTGAACTGGGTACCCGAATATAAAGCCATTAAACTTTATAAACAGGCCGGTTATCCACATATATATTTGCCTATGCCTATGTGGATTGAGCCAGCATACAGGGTTCATAAAGAGGAAGCTAATAATCAGGTTACGTTTATTGGTTCAAGGGATATTCAAAGAGTACGCTTGTTTAATGAGTTGGTAAATAATAATCCCGAAATTCAACTGGCTATTTATGGGAACGGCTGGCTAAACAATACCTCACATAAAGTAATTAACGCCAATTATACACTTGCTAAAAAAATCCTCTTTAATATATCTTTTTTAACCGGTAATGGCATTAAGGGCTACGCACGTAAAATGACGCAGCTAAAAAATCAGGCCATTGTTATTGATACTTTGAAGTTGAAGCTCCATGAGCTGATTTCAGATGACGAATATGTAGCATTAACTTCTGCAAGCATGATCACTTTAGGTGTAAACCGCTACCCTTCTTACAAATTTCCATTAGCAAAGCCAGATACCTATTCAAGGCTCAGGGATATTGAAGCCCCTATGCTTGGTGCTTGTTACTTAACAGAGTGGACAGAAGGAATAGAAGATTTATATGACACTCAAAATGAGATTGCCGTTTACAGAACCGGGCAAGAATTGGCAGACCAGATAAACAGCTTGCAAAATGATCCTGAAAGGCGGAGAGCCCTTAGGCGGAATGGCCAGGAAAAAGCATTGCGCATGCATTCTATTCCGCGCTCTTTAAATAGCATAACTAAAGCACTTGGTTTACAAAATTAAGACTTAAAGTATTTGAATAAAATCCACCTATACTTTAGGGTTCCGCCGCAAAAGGACCGCTATTTTCCAGGAGACAGGTATCTATTGGCATTAATCCGAAAACTTTTTAGAAAACCTAAAACAAGTGGGGTTAAAAAGGTATTTGACAACCTATGTAAAGGTTTTGACGAATTGGGCATCAACTATGATATTAACCTGCCATTCAAAAAGATAAAACCCAATGAACCCGTAGTGTTTTTAGGCACCGGCCGGTATGCATTATTGGGATATAATCAACCCAACCCGGTAATTGCCGGGATAGCCCTAATGACCCACCCCAGTGAATGGCCTTCTCTTTTTACAGACTATCCCATTGCTAAATACTTGCAGCATTCCGAATGGGCAAACAATGTTTATACCCCTTTCTACGGATCCGCAAATTGCGGGCTTTGGCCCGCAGGAATTGATACTGAAAAGTGGAAGCCGGGCGTGAATAAAAAATACGATATTCTTATTTATAATAAAATAAGATGGGATAAAAAGAACAAGGATATTGAACTGCGTATTCCAATTTTGTTAAAACTTAACGAGCTAAATATCTCCTATAAAGAGGTCACATACGGGCAATATACCGAAGATGAGTATTACAAATTATTGCAGGAATGCCGGGCCATGATATTTTTATGCGAGCATGAAAGCCAGGGATTTGCTTGCCTGGAAGCGCTATCTATGGATGTGCCTGTTTTTGCCTGGGACCAGGGATTTTGCCTTGATCCTAACCGCTTTAATTGGAATGATCCGGTAATACCCGCAACGTCTATCCCCTTTTTTGATGAACGCTGTGGTATGTGGTTTAAAAACATTGAAGATTTTGAAGGTAAGATAAATGCTTTTTGGCAACATGTAAATAAAGGCAATTTTAACCCGAGGGCATATATCTTAGAGAACCTTACATTAAAGAAAAGTGCTGAAAAAATGCTGACCATTATTAACAGCGTTTACCATTGAGGATACTACTGATAATGGATCCGGGGATAGCTGTACCACCGGTACAGTATGGCGGCCATGAGCGTTTAGTTTACCTGTTTGCCCAGGAATATATAAGCCTTGGACATACGGTAACCCTGCTTGCCGGCCCCAGCTCCCATTGCAGTGGTGATACCATAACATTTGGGATCAATGACCTTAAAAGGCCAAAACTGCAGCGATATAAAGAGGTACTATTCGTTTGGAAGTACCTGTTTAATAATCACAATAATTTTGACCTGATCCACAATTTTGGAAGGCTCTTTTATTTGTTACCCGTATTAAATTCACCGGTAAAAAAACTAATGACCTATGGCAGGCCGGTATCAACGAAAGGTATAAGACTGGTTAATTTGCTTCCTAACCAAAATCTTATTTTCACTGCTTGCAGTAACTATTGCGCAGGAACAGGTAACGTGGCAGGCAAATGGGAAACGGTATACAATGCGATTGATTTTTCAAATTATCACCTGCAGGAAAATATAGCCGATGATGCCCCACTGATGTTTTTAGGCCGGTTAGATAAAATTAAAGGCGTACATACCGCTATTAAAGTAGCAAAAGAAACATCATCAAAACTATGGATTGGAGGAAACATCCCGGATACTGCCGATAACCTGGCGTACTATGATCAGGAAATTAAACCGCAAATTGATGGGCATCAGGTCATTTATCTTGGCGCTTTAAATGATGAACAAAAGGATGCCTACCTGGGCTGGGCCAAAGCTTTACTTTTCCCAATTGAATGGGACGAACCTTTCGGGATGGTTATGATAGAAGCCATGGCTTGCGGCACGCCTGTAATCGCTTTTAAACGAGGATCAGTGCCCGAAGTAATTGAAGATGGCGTTACAGGTTATATCGTAAATAATGCCGCAGAAATGCAACAAAAGATCAGTAAGGTTTATAACATCAACAGAGCGCTGTGCCACAATACCGCGGCTAAACGCTTTGATGTAAAAGTGATAGCCCTGCATTATCTTAACTTATTTAATGACT
This sequence comes from Mucilaginibacter sp., assembly GCF_041660805.1. Classification (GTDB taxonomy): domain Bacteria; phylum Bacteroidota; class Bacteroidia; order Sphingobacteriales; family Sphingobacteriaceae; genus Mucilaginibacter. The sequence continues at coordinate 46,095 of NZ_JBAZVP010000035.1, forward strand.
GATAAAAAGATAGTGCTGATCACCTCCGGCCAGCCATCGCTTAATCCCCGGCTTGTAAAAGAGGCCGACTCTTTGGCAAACACCGGCTACAATGTAACGGTACTTTACGCTTATTGGAATGATTGGGGAACCCTGTTTGATGAGGAACTATTAAAAACTAAGGACTGGAAAGCCATACGGGTTGGCGGCGACCCGAAACAAAAAACTTTTACATACTTTTTTAGTCGCTTAATTTATAGGACTGCGCTATTCATTCTAAAAAATATAGGATTTGCTAATTACCTTACAGAAGTAGCAGCAGCACGGGGCAGTTATTTTTTAATTCGCGAAGCTAAAAAGCATAAGGCTGATTTGTATATCGCCCATAATTTAGGTGCTTTACCTGCCGCAGCAAAGGCTGCAAAAGCAAATAACAAACCCTTTAATTTTGATGCAGAAGATTTCCACCGTAACGAGGTGAGCGATAATATTGAATCAATAAATTATAAGATCAGTAAATACATAGAGGATAAATATCTTAATAGAGCAACTATTGTTACAGCTGCAAGTCCGCTAATTGCCCATGAGTATAAAAAGCGCTACCCTGCTATCAATGTTAAACCAATCCTTAATGTGTTTGAACGGGTTAAAACAGAGCAATCTAATCCCAACCCGGGCGGCCTGAAACTATTTTGGTTTTCACAATTTATTGGTGAGCAAAGGGGGGTAGAGGAAGTAATTGAAGCGATAAGTCTGTGTGATCCATCGGCAGGAATAATACTTTCGTTATTGGGCAATTACACGAATGAAACGTATAAATATTTTAATGACCTGGCAAAAAAGCATGGTTTATCACCTAACCAGGTCACTTTTTACAAGCCTATACCGCCGGGTGATATTTTTAATTTTGCCATGCAATTTGATATTGGTTTAGCCACAGAACAGGCTATACCATACAACCGTGATATTTGCCTCACCAACAAAATTTTCACCTATATACAAGCCGGATTGGCCGTTATAGCAAGTGATACACTTGCCCAGGTACAATTATTAAACCAACATAAAAACATAGGTACGCTTTATAAAAAAGGCAATGCTAAAGAACTGGCCAATGCTTTAAAACTATACATTAACAATCCGGATGCTTTACAAAAAGCAAAGCAAAACTCCTATATGCTGGGGCAAACAACTTTAAACTGGGAAACCGAAAGTGAAAAATTGATGGATGTTGTAAAGGAAGTATTAAACAAGGTTGAATAAGAAACTGCTCATTATTTCCCCCTACTTCCCTCCTGTTAATGCCGCGGATATGCAACGTGTGCGTATGAGCCTTCCCTACTTTGAAGAGTTTGGCTGGGAAGCCGAGATAGTAACCATTGATCCCTTATATGCAGATCTACCGTTGGATGATCTTTTATTGGAAACTGTTCCGGCTAAAATAAAAGTCCATAAGGTTGCGGCATTCAATAAAAAATGGACGGCCAAATTAGGTTTAGGCAGTATTGCTTTACGGTCGCTTTGGTTTTATCGTAAAACTGTAAATGAGTTACTAAAAAATCAAAAGTTTGATCTTATCTACTTTTCAACCACGCAATTTCCGGTGTGCATTTTAGGCGCTTATTGGAAAAAACGTTTTGGGGTACCTTATGTAATTGACATGCAAGACCCCTGGCATAGCGATTATTATAAAGATAAACCCAGGCAGCAGCAACCTAAAAAATACTGGCTCTCCTATCGCTTAAACAAGTATCTGGAACCCATTGCCATGAAAGAGGCAGATGGGCTAATAAGTGTTTCTGAGCATTACATAACCGACCTGCAATTAAGATATCCCGCTTTAAAAAACAAACCCACAGCTACCATAACCTTTGGAAGCTTTATGCATGATCTGGATATCGCGGTAAAGAATGAAAGTAAATACCCTGATCTGCTTGAGCCGGGGTTTAAAAATATAGTTTACATCGGTCGCGGGGGCATGGATATGTATAGTGCCATAACCCCGGTATTCAAAGCATTAAAAGCAGGCCTGATAGAGCACCCTGAGTTATTTTCTCAACTAAAGTTCTATTTTATTGGTACAAGCTACGCTCCTGCCGGCGAAGGAACACCTACCATAATGAACCTGGCAAAACAGCATGGCGTTACAGATAATGTTATTGAAGTTACCGATAGGATAAGCTATTATCATACCTTAGTTACTTTAAAACAAGCGGACACATTGTTTATCCCCGGCTCTGATGACCCAAAGTATACCGCATCAAAAATTTATCCGTATTTATTAACCGGTAAACCATTGCTTGCTATTTTTAACTCCAAAAGCTCGGTAGTAAACATTTTAGAGGAATACGGCGTAAAACATAATTACACTTATAACGCCACACCAGATATTGAACTTCACATTCTTAATTTTTTAAAGCTGGTTGTAAATAATGATATTACGGCTGATGTATACAACACTGATGCAGCAGTTAAGCATTCTGCACAAAGCAAAGCCCGGCAGCAATGCGAAATTTTTAACCAGGTAATTTTAGCTGATAATTAATGAACAGATATGTACAATATGGATGCGGATTCACTGCCCCATTAAACTGGGTCAATTATGATTCATCGCCAACGTTACGTTTCGAGCGTTTGCCTTTGTTAGGTAAATTGTACACACGGAATAAGCAACGCTTTCCCACAAACGTAAAATATGGAGACATTGTAAATGGCCTGCCCGAAAATGAAAATAGTTGTGACGGGATCTACTGTTCGCATATATTAGAGCATTTGGCTTACAATGATTTTTTAAAGGCAATAAAGAATACCTGGTTAATTTTGAAACCCGGAGGTATTTTTAGAGGGGTTGTTCCTGACCTTAAAGCGGCTGCAATAGATTATCTGGAGAGCTATAATAATACAGATACGCCGGCAAACGAATTTATGCGAAGCACCATGTTAGGTATTGAGAATAGAAACAAGGGTTTGGCATCTGCAGTAAAGGGTATATACGGCAACTCAAAACACTTGTGGATGTGGGATTATAAGTCTTTACAATTTGAACTGCAGAAAGCTGGTTTTAAAGATATCCGTCCTTGTGAGTTCGGCGATTCTACCGACCCCAGTTTTGCATCAGTAGAAGAAGAAGGAAGATTTTACAAAGCCGCGGCTTTTGAATGTCAAAAGTGAAGAACCTGGCCATTATAACTACGCATCCTATTCAATATTATGCACCGGTATTTAAATTGCTACAACAGCGGCAACACATAAATATTAAGGTTTTTTATACCTGGGGCCAGGCCGCAGCTAACAAATACGACCCCGGCTTTGGCAAAAACATAAACTGGGACCTTCCTTTGTTAGACGGATATGCTTATGAGTGGGTAAATAACAAGTCTGCTGACCCGGGTTCGCATCACTTTAAAGGGATTGTAAATCCTGATCTGATCCAACAAGTAAATTCATTTAAGCCAACTACCATATTAGTTTTTGGCTGGGCATATCATAGCCACTTAAAAGCTATCCGATATTTTAAAAATAAATTGCCGGTATATTTTAGGGGCGATTCCACCTTACTTGATGCACAAACCAATTTAAGATCAACATTAAAAACCGTTATCCTAAAATGGGTTTACAGGCATATTGATCATGCTTTTTATGTAGGCACAAACAATAAAGCTTATTTTAAAAAGTACGGTTTAAATGATAGTCAGCTCACTTTTGCGCCACATGCTATTGATAACGATAGGTTTGCTGCCAGCCATAATATAGAAGCAGAAAAGCTTCGTAATAATTTAAACATCCCTGCCGAAGCTATATTAATATTGTTTGCCGGTAAACTGGAAGGTAAGAAAGCGCCTTCATTATTGTTAAAATCTGTTATGAGTTTAAATCAACCTAATCTGCACCTATTGTTTGTTGGGGATGGGGCATTACAAAAACAGTTAAAAGAAACTTCGGCAGCAAACAGCAATATTCATTTTGTCGATTTTAAAAACCAATTAGAAATGCCTGCAATTTACCAGGCATGTAACCTGTTCTGCCTGCCATCAAAAGGCCCCGGGGAAAGCTGGGGACTTGCCGTTAACGAGGCTATGGCTTGTAAAAAGGCAATTCTGGTATCAGACAAAGTTGGCTGCGCCGTTGATTTGGTAAAAGAAAACTACAATGGCAGTATTTTTAAAAGTGATGACAAAGGCGACCTGCTTAAACAGTTAGCTCTCCTTACAAAATCAAAAGTTTTGTTAGAAGAATACGGTGAAAACTCGGGTAACATGATCAAGAATTGGAGTTTTATAAAAATTGCGGAAGCAATTGAAAACAAATTACTGCATGAAAAGAACTGACAGAATTAAACTTGATTTTACACGTAATTGGAATTTTCCCGGCAAGGAGCGCCTTTCGCATCTGTTTAAACCATCA
>NZ_JBAZVP010000036.1:0-48034 GCF_041660805.1 Mucilaginibacter sp.
GCAGTATGGGGATAACCGTATCAGGTACGGCACCCTGGAATTAATTAATTTATACAAATCAGTTTAAGACAGTGGCTAGATTAACAAAAAATCAAAAAGCGGCACTCTCCAAAATTGAGGCTAACAAATCGTATACATTACAAGATGCATCATCACTGGTAAAGGAATTAACCAATACCAAATTTGATTCATCTGTTGATATTGATGTACGTTTAGGAGTTGACCCACGTAAAGCCAATCAAATGGTACGTGGTATAGCTACCTTACCTCATGGAACCGGTAAAACTGTACGTGTATTAGTGCTTTGTACTCCTGATAAGGAACAAGAAGCTAAAGATGCAGGTGCGGATTTTGTAGGTTTGGATGATTATATTGCCAAGATTGAAGGCGGATGGACTGATGTTGATATTATCATTACTATGCCAAGCGTTATGGCTAAGGTAGGTCGTTTGGGCAGAATATTAGGCCCACGTAACCTTATGCCAAACCCTAAATCAGGAACAGTAACTCCAGAAGTTGGAAAAGCTGTAACTGAGGTAAAAGGTGGTAAGATCGATTTCAAGGTTGATAAAACCGGTATCATTCACACTTCAATAGGAAAAGCATCTTTCACTGCTGATAAAATTTATGAGAATGCATTAGAAGTATTGCAAACTATCTCTAAATTAAAACCATCAGCAGCAAAGGGCACATATTTTAAGAGCATACATATCTCTTCAACAATGTCGCCGGGTATTACAATTGAAACTAAATCAGTAGCGGGAATTTAATCATGAATAAAGAAGAAAAATACGACCTTGTTCTTGCCCTTACTGAGCAGATGAAAGAGTATGGTAATTTCTATATTACTGATACGTCTGATCTAACGGTTGCAAAAGTGAACAATATCCGTCGTCAATGCTTTGAAAATGATATCACCATGCTGGTAGCAAAAAATAGCTTAATTGAAAAAGCTATGGAGGCTGCAGAAGGTGATTACACTCCGATATATGAAGTATTAAAAGGTTCTTCAACAATCCTTTTCTCAAAATCAGCAACTGCTCCGGCAAAGCTGATCAAGAAACTGAGAAAAGCTGGTGACAAACCACTTTTAAAAGCAGCATACATCGATTCAGCAATTTTCATTGGCGATAATCAGTTAGATACTTTGACCAAACTAAAATCAAAGGAACAACTGATAGGCGAGATAGTAGGCTTACTGCAATCACCGGCAAAGAACGTTATTTCTGCATTGCAATCAGGCGGAAATATACTGGCAGGTGTTGTAAAAACATTACAAGAAAGAGGTTAACGAACACCTTAAAGTTCGATATTAAACAAAAAGCATAAGTAAAAATAAAAAATAAAATGGCGGATTTAAAAGCGTTTGCTGAACAGTTGGTAAACTTAACAGTAAAAGAAGTAAACGAATTAGCTCAGATCTTGAAAGATGAGTATGGCATTGAGCCTGCTGCTGCAGCTGTTGCTGCTGCACCGGCTGCTGGTGGTGGCGATGACGCTCCTGCAGCTGCTGCTGAGCAAACTGCGTTTGATGTTATCCTGAAAGAAGCAGGTGGCTCAAAATTAGCAGTTGTTAAATTAGTAAAAGACTTAACTGGCCTTGGTTTGAAAGAAGCTAAAGATTTAGTTGACGGTGCACCTAAAGAGGTTAAAACTGGCGTAACTAAAGAAGAAGCTCAATCTTTGAAAGCACAATTAGAAGAAGCCGGAGCAGTAGTTGAGGTTAAATAATTTAACCTCACACACAATAGCATCAGACTCCGACCATTTTTGGTCGGGGTCTATTGCTGTTTATATTACCCCCATCGTTGATTAAGGTTCAGGAATAACTTTTATCAACCACATTACAGGTTTATTAATAAACTAAAATTATAATACCTTGGCAAACAATAATAACCAAAGAGTAAACTTTGCAACCAGCAGAAAGGTACTTGATTACCCCGATTTTCTGGATGTACAGTTACAATCTTTCCAGGAATTTTTTCAATTGGAAACCACGTCAGACAACCGCTACAAAGAAGGGTTGTTTAAAGTATTTGCCGAAAATTTTCCGATCTCTGATTCAAGGAATATCTTCGTTTTAGAGTTTCTTGATTACTTTATTGATCCGCCACGTTACGATATACGCGAGTGTATTGAGCGCGGGTTAACTTATAGCGTGCCTTTAAAAGCAAAACTTCGCCTGAGCTGTAATGATGCAGAACACGAAGATTTTGAAACAATTGTACAGGATGTTTATTTGGGTACCATCCCTTATATGACACCTAAAGGTACATTTGTTATTAATGGCGCCGAACGCGTAATTGTATCACAGTTACACCGTTCGCCAGGTGTGTTCTTTGGCCAAAGCCGCCACACTAACGGTACAAAATTATACTCGGCCCGTGTTATCCCTTTCAAAGGATCATGGATTGAGTTTGCCACAGACGTTAATAACGTGATGTATGCATACATTGACCGTAAAAAGAAATTCCCGGTTACTACTTTGCTGCGTGCAATTGGCTATGATTCTGATAAAGATATATTAGAATTATTTGAGCTGGCTGACGAGGTTAAGGTGAGCAAATCTGGCCTGAAGAAATTCATTGGCCGTAAGCTTGCTGCAAGGGTGCTTAAAAAATGGGTTGAAGACTTTGTGGATGAAGATACCGGTGAAGTGGTATCTATTGACCGTAACGAGATCATCCTTGAGCGCGAAACCGTATTGGAAGACGACCATATTGATATGATCATTGATGCAGGTGTAAAAACCATCATCCTTAACAAGGAAGATGCTGCCACCAGTGGTGATTATACTATTATATATAATACCTTACAAAAAGATACTTCCAACTCAGAGAAAGAAGCGGTTGAACATATCTACCGTCAATTACGTAACGCTGAACCACCTGATGAAGAAACAGCCCGTGGTATCATTGATCGTTTATTCTTCTCTGATAAAAGATATGATTTGGGCGATGTGGGCAGGTACCGCATCAACCGTAAATTAAAGCTGAATACTTCTGACGAAACAAAAGTATTAACCAAGCAGGATATCATCGCGATTGTGAAATACCTGATCAAATTAATCAACTCAAAAGCTGAGGTGGATGATATTGATCACTTGTCAAACCGTCGTGTGCGTACCGTTGGTGAGCAGTTATATGCACAGTTTGGTGTTGGTTTAGCACGTATGGCCCGTACCATTCGTGAGCGTATGAACATTCGTGATAACGAGGTGTTCACACCAACCGACCTGATCAACGCACGTACATTATCATCAGTGATCAACTCGTTCTTCGGAACTAACCAGTTATCACAGTTCATGGACCAAACCAATCCACTGGCAGAGATCACGCACAAGCGTCGTCTGTCAGCCCTTGGGCCCGGTGGTCTGTCACGTGAGCGTGCAGGTTTCGAGGTTCGTGACGTACACTATACCCACTACGGTAGGTTATGTACTATTGAAACTCCTGAGGGACCAAACATTGGTTTGATATCGTCACTTTGCGTACACGCCAAAATTAACAACTTAGGCTTTATTGAAACACCATACAAACGTGTGGTTGATGGTAAAGTACAGGTTGATGAGCCGGTTATCTACTTATCTGCAGAAGATGAGGATGGTAAAACTATCGGCCAGGCCAACGCGTATTATGATGATAAAGGTGTATTCGCTAATCCACGTGTTAAAGCACGTTTTGAAGGTGACTTCCCTATTATCGATCCGGATAAACTGGATCTGATGGATATTGCTCCAAACCAGATCACATCAATCGCGGCGTCATTAATTCCGTTCCTGGAGCATGATGATGCTAACCGTGCCTTGATGGGATCAAACATGCAACGCCAGGCCGTACCATTGTTACGTCCCGAAGCGCCAATTGTAGGTACAGGTTTGGAAGGTCGCGTGGCAAAAGATTCTCGTACCCTTATCAATGCCGAAGGCAATGGTGTGGTTGAGTATGTTGATGCTAACGAGATAAAAATTAGATATGACCGTAACGATCTTGACCGTTTAATTTCATTTGACGGTGATACAAGAAGTTACTTGTTAACTAAGTTCAAGAAAACTAACCAGAGCACTACCATCAACTTAAAACCAATCGTTAAGAAAGGTCAGCGTGTTGAAAAAGGACAGGTGCTTTGCGAAGGCTACGCTACACAAAACGGCGAGCTTGCTTTAGGGCGTAACCTTAAAGTGGCGTTCATGCCTTGGCAGGGTTACAACTTTGAGGATGCGATTGTAATATCTGAGCGCGTTGTGTCTCAGGATATATTTACATCATTGCACGTTGAAGAGTTTGAGCTTGAAGTACGTGATACTAAACGCGGCGAAGAGGAATTGACACCGGATATCCCTAACGTATCAGAAGAAGCCACTAAAGACCTTGACGAAGACGGTATCATCCGTGTTGGTGCCGAGGTTAAAGAAGGCGACATCCTGATAGGTAAGATCACTCCAAAAGGTGAATCAGATCCTTCACCGGAAGAAAAACTGTTACGTGCCATATTTGGTGATAAAGCAGGTGACGTTAAGGATGCATCTTTAAAAACTCCGCCGTCTATCGCGGGTGTTGTTATTGATACAAAATTATTCTCACGTGCTAAAAAGACCACTAAGGCCGAAGAAAAAGCACAGATAGAGAAGCTTGATGTTAAACATGATAAAGCAGTAAAAGATCTTAAAAACACGCTTATTGAGAAGTTATTTGAGATTGTGAACGGTAAAACATCACAAGGTGTTTACAACGTTTACAAAGAGCTTTATGTAGCTAAAGGAGTTAAATTTACTCAGAAAATTCTTACTGAGCTTAACTACGAAAACATCAACCCAACTAAATGGACAACTGATGACGATAAAAACGATCAGATAAAAACCTTACTTCATAACTACAACATTAAAGTTAACGAAGAGCTGGGTGCTTACCGTCGCGATAAATTCGCTATCAGTGTGGGTGATGAGCTGCCATCAGGTATCGTGCAAATGGCTAAAGTTTACATCGCTAAAAAGCGTAAGCTTAAAGTGGGTGATAAAATGGCGGGCCGCCACGGTAACAAGGGTATTGTTGCACGTATTGTACGTGACGAAGACATGCCTTTCCTTGAAGACGGAACACCGGTTGATATTGTGTTGAACCCACTGGGTGTACCTTCACGTATGAACCTGGGCCAGATATATGAAACCGTATTAGGTTGGGCTGGTAAAGAGCTTGGTGTTAAATTCGCTACTCCTATTTTTGATGGTGCAAGCCATACCGAAGTAGAAGAGTGGGTTAAAAAAGCAGGCTTACCAGAATCAGGCCGTACCTATTTATACAATGGCTTAACAGGCGACAGGTTTGATCAGCAAACTACTGTAGGTATTATCTACATGCTTAAACTGGGCCACATGGTTGATGATAAGATGCACGCACGTTCTATCGGGCCGTACTCTCTTATCACACAACAGCCATTGGGTGGTAAAGCACAATTTGGTGGTCAGCGTTTTGGTGAGATGGAGGTTTGGGCATTAGAAGCATTTGGTGCATCAAACATCCTGCAAGAAATATTAACCGTTAAATCGGATGATGTTATTGGCCGTGCTAAAACCTACGAAGCTATTGTTAAGGGTGAAAACCTGCCAACACCATCGGTTCCTGAATCATTCAACGTATTGGTTCATGAATTAAGAGGTTTAGGTTTGGATATCACTTTAGAATAATTAGTGATTTAGTGAGGGATTGAATTAGTGATTTATCACAATTTATTCCTCACTAATTCAACATAGTAAGCAAGTGGTTCTGAATCACTAATTCACTAAATCGCTAATTCAACATTAAAAACAAAGGAGACTATGTCTTACAAAAAGGATAATAAAATCAAGAGTAATTTCACCACAATTACTATCAGTTTAGCTTCTCCGGAATCTATCCTTGAGCGTTCAAGCGGTGAGGTTTTGAAACCTGAGACCATCAACTACCGTACCTACAAACCTGAGCGTGATGGTTTGTTCTGCGAGCGTATTTTTGGTCCGGTAAAAGATTACGAGTGCCATTGCGGTAAATACAAACGTATCCGTTATAAGGGTATAGTTTGTGACCGTTGCGGTGTTGAAGTAACTGAAAAGAAAGTACGCCGTGAGCGTATGGGCCACATCAATTTGGTGGTGCCTGTTGCGCATATCTGGTATTTCCGCTCGTTACCAAATAAAATTGGTTACCTGCTGGGCTTACCAACAAAAAGGCTGGATCTGATCATTTATTATGAAAGATATGTAGTTATACAGCCGGGTATTAAAGAAGGTGACGGAATTTCAAAAATGGATTTCCTTACAGAAGAAGAATACCTGGATATATTGGATACTTTACCAAAAGAAAACCAATACCTGGATGACAAAGACCCACAAAAATTTGTGGCTAAAATGGGTGCCGAAGCACTTGAAGAATTATTGCGCCGTATTGATTTAGATGAGTTGTCATACAACCTTCGCCACCAGGCAGCAAATGAAACTTCTCAGCAGCGTAAAAACGAAGCATTAAAACGTTTACAGGTTGTTGAAGCTTTCCGTGGCGCGGCTACAAGGATTGAGAATAACCCATCATGGATGATCGTTAAGATCGTTCCGGTTATACCTCCTGAATTGCGCCCGTTAGTACCACTGGAAGGTGGCCGTTTCGCTACTTCAGATTTAAATGACCTTTACCGTCGTGTAATTATCCGTAATAACCGTTTAAAACGTTTAATTGAGATAAAAGCACCGGAAGTTATTTTACGTAACGAAAAACGTATGTTACAGGAAGCTGTAGATTCGTTATTTGATAACTCACGTAAAGTTAACGCGGTAAAAACTGAAGGTAACCGTGCATTGAAATCTCTTTCAGATATCCTGAAAGGTAAACAAGGCCGTTTCCGTCAAAACTTATTAGGTAAACGTGTGGATTATTCGGCACGTTCGGTAATTGTTGTAGGGCCTAACCTTAAATTACACGAGTGCGGTTTACCAAAAGATATGGCTGCCGAGCTGTTTAAACCATTTATCATTCGCAAGATGATTGAGCGTGGTGTGGTTAAAACAGTAAAATCTGCCAAAAAGATCGTTGACCGTAAAGACCCATTAGTTTGGGATATTTTAGAGAATGTATTAAAAGGACACCCTGTATTATTAAACCGTGCGCCTACGCTGCACAGGTTAGGTATCCAGGCGTTCCAGCCAAAACTTGTTGAAGGTAAGGCTATACAATTGCACCCATTAACCTGTACCGCCTTTAACGCGGATTTTGACGGTGACCAGATGGCTGTTCACGTACCACTTGGTAACGCGGCAATTTTGGAAGCCCAGGTATTAATGCTTGCATCTCACAACATTCTTAACCCTGCAAACGGTACGCCTATTACAGTACCTTCTCAGGACATGGTGCTTGGTTTGTACTACATAACTAAAGGCCGTAAAACAGATGAAGGACGCGTTGTAAAAGGACAAGGTTTAACTTTCTATTCTTCTGAAGAAGTGATCATCGCTTACAACGAAAGGAAAATTGACCTGCACGCCTTTATCAAGGTTAAAGGAAGAATTAAAGAACGCGATGGTAACATCGTAACTAAAATAATTGAAACTACTGTAGGCCGCGTGCTATTTAATGAGCATGTACCTGTTGAAGTTGGTTATATAAATGAGCTGTTAACCAAAAAATCACTGCGTGATATTATTGGTGAAGTAGTGAAAATGACCGGTATGGCACGTGCAGCCCAGTTCCTTGATGATATTAAGGAGTTAGGTTTCAGAATGGCATTCCAGGGTGGTTTATCATTTAACCTGAAGGATATTAACATTCCTGAAGAAAAAGTTACTTTGATAGCCCAGGCTTCAAAAGAAGTAGAAGATGTTATGGGTAACTATAACATGGGTTTCATTACCAACAACGAGCGTTATAACCAAATTATCGATATCTGGACACGTATCAACAACCGCTTAACAGCGAATGTGATGAACATCCTATCAAACGATAACCAGGGCTTTAACTCTGTTTACATGATGCTTGACTCAGGTGCACGTGGTTCTAAAGAGCAGATCCGTCAGCTTGCAGGTATGCGTGGTTTGATGGCTAAGCCTCAAAAATCAGGTTCAGGTGGTGAGATTATTGAAAACCCTATCCTTTCAAACTTTAAAGAAGGTTTGTCGGTATTAGAGTACTTCATTTCTACCCACGGTGCGCGTAAAGGTTTGGCGGATACGGCGTTAAAAACAGCTGATGCTGGTTACTTAACCCGTCGTTTACATGACGTAGCCCAGGATATGATTGTAGGTGAAGTTGATTGCGGTACTTTAAGAGGTATCTACACAACTGCATTGAAAGATAATGAGGATGTTGTTGAGCCGTTATATGACCGTATTTTAGGCCGTACAACCCTGCATGATGTTCATGACCCTATCACTAACGAGCTGCTGGTTTCTGCAGGTGAGGATATCACCGAAGAAATTGGTAAGAGAATTGAGAACTCACCATTAGAAGGTATCGAAATACGTTCGGTATTAACATGCGAAAGCAAACGTGGTGTATGTGCTTTATGCTATGGCCGTAACCTTGCAAGCGGTAAACGCGTGCAAATGGGCGAGGCTGTTGGTGTAATTGCTGCACAGTCAATTGGTGAGCCGGGTACACAGTTAACCTTACGTACCTTCCACGTGGGTGGTACCGCATCAAACATCGCGGCTGAATCACAGATCAACGCAAGGTTTGATGGTATCATTGAATTTGAGAACGTACGTACAGTTGAATATAAAACTGAAGATGGTAATGTTGATGTGGTATTAGGCCGTTCTGGCGAGTTCCGCATTATTGAAGCAGGTACCAACAAAATTATTGTTACCAACAACATTCCATACGGTTCATACCTGTATGTACAGGATGGTGCAAAAATTAATAAAGGTGATCGTATTTGTTCATGGGATCCGTACAACGCGGTTATTATATCTGAATTTGCCGGTGCAACACAGTTTGAGGCGGTATTAGAAGGTATTACTTTCCGTGAGGAGTCTGACGAACAAACAGGTCACCGCGAAAAAGTAATTATTGATACCAGGGATAAAACTAAAAACCCTGTTATACAAATTATTGATAATAAAGGTAACGTTATAAAAGGTTACAACATCCCGGTAGGCGCTCACATTGCTGTTGAAGAAGGTGAGAAACTGCAAACCGGGCAAGTTATAGCTAAAATTCCTCGTTCAACCGGTAAAACGCGAGATATTACAGGTGGTTTACCACGTGTAACCGAGTTATTTGAAGCACGTAACCCATCTAACCCGGCTGTAGTAACCGAAATTGATGGTGTGGTAACTTTAGGTGGTGTTAAACGTGGTAACCGCGAAATCACCATTGAAAGTAAAGACGGCCAGGTTAAAAAATACCTGGTGCCATTATCTAAACACATCCTTGTACAGGATAACGACTTTGTTAAAGCAGGTATGCCATTGTCTGATGGTTCTATCTCTCCGGCAGATATCCTTGCAATTAAAGGCCCTGCTGCAGTACAAGAGTATCTTGTTAACGGTATCCAGGAAGTTTACCGCTTACAGGGTGTGAAGATAAATGATAAGCACTTTGAAGTTATTGTGCACCAGATGATGCAGAAAGTTGCCATTGAAGATGCCGGCGATACCCGTTTCCTTGAAAGGGAAGCAGTTGATAGCTGGGACTTTATGATGGAGAACGACGAAATGTTTGATAAGAAAGTTGTTACCGAACCAGGTGATTCAGCAACTTTAAAATCAGGTCAGATCGTATCTCTGAGAAAACTAAGGGATGAAAACTCAATTTTAAAACGTAAAGATTTAAAATTGGTTGAAGTAAGGGATGCAATTGCAGCAACTTCAAGCCCGATGTTACAAGGTATAACCAGAGCATCATTAGGTACAAAATCATTCATCTCAGCAGCATCGTTCCAGGAAACTACAAAAGTACTGAACGAAGCAGCCATAGCAGGTAAGAAAGACTTAATGCTTGGGTTGAAAGAGAATGTTATTGTAGGTCACTTAATTCCGTCAGGAACAGGTTTACGCGAATACGAAAATATCCGTGTAGGTTCTCAGGAAGAATTTGATCGCCTTATGGCTTCAAAATCTGAAGAAGTAGAAGCTTAATCAGATTTTTTAAATACTTTTGCAAAGCCTTTTATGAAAATAGAAGGCTTTGCTATTTTTGTGCCATGGAAGAACAAAACGAAAACCAACTTAATATTGAGCTTTCTGAAGAAGTTGCAGAGGGCGTTTATGCTAACCTTGCAATCATAACACACTCCAGCTCGGAGTTTGTGCTCGATTTTATTCGTGTAATGCCGGGTATCCCTAAAGCAAAAGTAAAATCAAGGATCATTTTAACACCAGAGCATGCTAAAAGGCTTTTATCTGCATTAGAAGATAATATAGATAAGTTTGAAACTGCTAATGGCGGTGTTAAAATACCTAATGACCCAACCGGTTTCCCCATGAACTTTGGCGGAACCATGGGCCAGGCATAAAAGGATACGTTATTATTGCAATATTAGCACGGAAAATGAAAAGAGTTATTGTTTTTGGCGCTTCGGGGCAGTTGGGCCAGTGTTTTAAAAAAATTGCCGGGAATAACAACCTTGACTTTTTAATATTTCCTACCGAAAATGAGGCAAACATATTGGATGTAGCCGGACTGGAAAGCGTTTTTGCCAGGCATGAGCCAACACATGTTATTAACTGCGCGGCCTATACCGCTGTAGACAAGGCCGAAGACGATGAAGAAACCGCCTCATTAGTAAATAAAACAGGTGTAGAGAACCTGGGCAGGCTATGCTTCACCTACAAAACAACACTCATCCAGGTATCAACAGATTTTGTTTTTGCCGGCGATAAAACCAAGCCACTTACCGAGGACGATGAAGCCGCACCTATAAACGTTTACGGCCAAACCAAGCTGGATGGCGAACTGGTTATCCCCGGTTTATTGGGCCATTACTTTATACTGCGCACCGCCTGGTTATACTCAGAATTTGGGAACAACTTTGTAAAAACAATGTTAAAACTGGGTGCCGAAAGGGATCTGTTAAAAGTGATATCAGACCAGGTTGGTACACCAACCTATGCAATGGATTTGGCAGATGCTATAATAAACATCATTACATCTGATAGTAAGGAATACGGTATTTACCATTACAGCAATGAAGGTGTAGCATCATGGTATGATTTTTCAAAAGCAATTTTTGACCTGTCGGCCACCGAAGTGAAAGTTTTACCTGTACCTACCAGCGAATATGTAACACGCGCCGTAAGGCCGGCATATTCTGTTATGGACAAAGCCAAAATTAAAAGAATATTTAATATAGAGATCCCGTATTGGAGGGATAGCCTTGCTATTTGTATTGACAAGTTAAAACAACAAAACTAATTAGGATCATAGGTACATCAATCTTTTGGCTTGAAACCACTAACTCACTAATTCAATAAATCACTAATTATTCTCCAATGAAAGGTATCATATTAGCAGGCGGCTCGGGCACAAGGCTTTATCCTATTACCAAAGCAATAAGTAAGCAATTAATGCCTATTTATGATAAGCCCATGATCTATTATCCACTATCGGTATTAATGCTTGCCGGTATTAAAGAGATACTGATCATTACCACTGCTGAAGATAACCCCGGTTTTGTACGCCTGCTGGGCGATGGCGCCGAATTAGGCTGCCGGTTTGAATACGCTATACAAGAAAAACCTAATGGTTTGGCCCAGGCCTTTGTTATTGGCGAAGAATTTATTGGAGATGATAAGGTTGCCCTGGTATTGGGTGATAACATCTTCTACGGATCAGGTTTTAGCAAACTGATACAAAGCTTTAATGATATTGATGGCGCGGCTATTTTTGCCTACCCGGTTGCTGATCCTGAACGTTATGGTGTTGTTGAGTTTGATGATAACTACAAAGCGGTATCAATAGAAGAGAAACCGGTTAATCCAAAATCAAAATACGCGGTACCGGGATTGTATTTTTATGATAATACAGTAGTTGAGATCGCCAAGAATATCCCCATGTCGCCCAGGGGCGAGTACGAGATAACCGACGTTAACAAGGTTTACCTGGAGCAGGGTAACCTTAATGTTGGTGTAATGGATAGGGGTACAGCCTGGCTGGATACCGGTACATTTGATTCGTTAAGCGATGCAACCGAATTTGTGCGGGTGATAGAAAAACGCCAGGCCAAAAAGATAGGTTGTATTGAAGAAGTAGCTTACCTGATGGGCTTTATTGATGACGAACAGCTAAAAGTGCTGGTTACCAAATACCTGAAAAGCGGCTACGGCGCATACCTGCAATCATTGCTTGACTAGTAGATATTTATTGCCGGGTCACCCTGAGTATGCCGAAGGGCGTGCTGGGAAGGCCTGCCCACTATGGTTCGACAAGCTCACCATGACCCAACAAAGGCCGGGGCAGCCTGAGCTTGTCAAAGGGCGTGCTGGAAAGGCCTCTATTCATTATTCATTGACGATTCAATCGCTGCTAACATATTATTTACAAGATGTTTATCAGCTGCATTTAGCCCCCTCACTGGTCGAAGTTTAGCTTTAGCGTAACTTCGTCCTACATTCTTTAAAGCTTTCAGCTTAACTACGCAAGAAGAATTCTTGCAATATTTTAGGTCGAAGTTGAAAACTTCAACCAGTGTAGGTTAGTTAGTGGGTCACCCTTGTCGAAGGGCGTCCGGAAAGGCCTCTACTCATTATTCATTGACGACTCAGTCGCCACTATCATCTCATCAACCAAACCTTTATCAGCTGCATTTAGCCAAATCATTTCCTTGTCTTTTCTGAACCAGGTTAATTGCCTTTTGGCAAAACGGCGGGTGTTTTGTTTAATGGCTGCTATGGCCGCTGGCAAATCTGTTTTTCCGTCCAGGTAATCAAAAATTTCGCTGTAGCCAACTGTATTTAACGCGTTTACATGGCGATAGGGCAATAGCGCTTTTACTTCGTTAACCAGGCCCTGCTCAACCATAATATCCACACGCTGGTTAATGCGGTTATAAAGTACCGCCCGTTCCATATCCAGGCCAAGCTTAATAACATGGAAAGGCCTTTTGTTTGCTGTGGCTGTTCTGTATGATGAAAATGGCTTCCCTGTTGCCTCAAATACTTCTAAAGCCCTTATAATGCGCTGTGGGTTATTAATATCTACCTCATTATAATACGCAGGGTCAACAATTTTTAATCTTTCCTGTAAAGCTATAATGCCTTTTTCGGCTAATTCGTTATTGAGTTTGTCCCGTGTGTGGATGTCAGCGCTTGGCAGGTCATCAAAACCTTCGGTAACCGCTTTAATATACAATCCCGAGCCTCCTGCAAGTAGCACAACATTATGCACCTTAAAAAGCTCATCTAATAATTGCAGGCATTGCTTTTCAAAATCGCCTACCGAAAATGGTTCTGTTATAGAATGCGAATCAATAAAATAATGCGGGGCAGCAGCTAATTCGGCAGCGCTGGGTTTTGCCGTACCTATAGACATTTCGCGATAGAACTGCCTTGAATCTGCAGAAACTACAACTGTATTAAAATGATTAGCCAGCTGTATTGCCGCCGCGGTTTTCCCCGATGCCGTTGGGCCGGCTACAACAATAAGAGTGGGTTGTGTAAAAGGTATGTTCATTGATTTAGTCCATGGTCCATAGTTTATGGTCCCATGGACTAAAAATAGTATTTGCTATTGAATATTAATAATCGTCGTTACGGCCGGGTTTGTCCCCATCTTCAAATTCCTCATCATCGCCAAAGCCAAATTCATCTTCTTCCTCTTCATCCTCAATCTTTTTCTCTTCAACATCATCCACACCGGTATCGGTCACCTCAGAAAAATCTTCGGCATCCTCGGGGTTAAAAGCCATTTCGTTTAAAAAGTCAAAATCTTCATCGGGTGTGTCAACGGCGGCAGCGGTTGGGTTAAATACGTTGCCAAATTGCTTGGGCGCTTCGCCTACAGAGCGTACAACCGCCGGGTAAGTAGTACCCGGGGTATCTTCCAGTATAATTTTCATCAGCTCCACATGAAAATCAAATGGCCTGTCGAAGTTAAAAGTATAGTAAAACTTTTGGTGCGGATCATCAATAAAACTGCTCAGTTTTATATTATCCATCAAAGGGATTTTACGGTCAATCCTCTTCTGGTTAGGTAAATAGGTAATTTCTTCACCTTTCATCCATTGGTCGTTGCTGATGTAAAAGGACGAAGGATATTCAGGGTTATACCCGGTAGACTGGTGAATTGCTTTATGAAGATCCTCAAATGTTTGGTTTGATTTTACATCAATATCCCTTGATACATCATCGTAATCCTCAAAAGTAACCCTGAACCTGTATAGTGCCATTTTTTAGTAATTTTTGTCAAAAATAGTAATGTTATATTAATTTGTGTTTGCAACAACTTTCAAGCCAATTTCCTGCCCTTTTGCAATTGTATAACTAATTGCTGCATCGCGGTCATTCGGTATCTCACCTTCCAGTATGGCTTCTCGTATTTTATTCTTAATAATTCCCACCTCGCGGCCCTCTCCAATACCAAAAAGCTGCATAATATCCAGGCCGCTTATAGGGGGCTGCCAGTTGCGGATACTATCGCGCTCTTCAACATCTTTTAACTTTTGCTGTACCAGCTCAAAGTTTTGACGGTATTTTTTTACTTTATATTCATTTTTAGTAGTGATGTCTGCTTTGCACAACAACATCAGCCCCTCAATATCATCGCCCGCCTCAAATAATAACCTGCGCACTGCAGAATCTGTAACAATAGATTGCGATAACACAATGGGCCTCAGGTGTAACTGCACCAATTTTTGTACCAGTTTCATTTTTTCGTTAAGCGGAAGCTTTAGCTGCGCGAATATTTTAGGCACCATACGTGCACCTTTGTCCTCATGCCCGTGAAACGTCCATCCGTGGCCGGGTTCAAAGCGTTTGGTAGCCGGTTTTGCAATGTCATGTAAAATAGCCGCCCAGCGTAACCAAAGGTCATCGGTAGCTTCGCATATATTATCCAATACCTGCAGGGTATGGTAAAAGTTATCCTTATGCCCCTTGCCGTTAATGATCTCTACACCATAAAGCGCTACCATCTGCGGAAAAATAATATGCAGCAAACCGGTATCAAACAAATAATTGAAACCGATGGAAGGCTTTGGCGAAAGGATGATCTTATTTAGCTCGTCCGTAATGCGCTCCTGCGAAACTATTTTTATACGTGCGAGATTGCTTTTTATTGCGGCAATGGCTTCGGCATCTATCTTAAAATTAAGCTGCGCGGCAAAACGGATGGCCCGCATCATGCGCAGCGGATCGTCAGAAAAAGTTTCTACCGGGTTTAGCGGCGTTTTGATCACTTTTTGCTCCAGATCGGTAATGCCGTTAAAAGGATCTATCAGTTCACCAAATTGTGAGGGGTGCAAAGCTATAGCCAGCGCGTTGATAGTAAAATCACGGCGCTTTTGGTCGTCTTCAAGCGTGCCGTTCTCTACAATAGGTTTGCGGGAATCTGACCGGTATGATTCTTTACGTGCGCCAACAAACTCTATCTCCACATCCTGATAGCGCAGCATAGCGGTACCAAAGTTTTTAAATACCGACACTTTTACATTAAGCTTTGCGGCAACCGCTTCGGCAAAATCAATACCATTACCTAAAACAACAATATCAATATCCTTTGAGGGGCGGTTCAGGAAAATATCGCGCACGTACCCGCCAATTGCATAAACCTGTAAATTTTGTTCGGCAGCAAGCTTTGAAATTACAGAAAATACCGGATGTTGCAGATGTTGTTTCATAAGGAAAAAGTCGCGTTGCGGCTTATGTGGAACAGTACAAATTTAATGATATTAAAATTAACGGCGAATAAATTGAAAACTACCGCCTGGTTCCAGCCTCATGATGGTAGATGGCCGCTTAATTTCGGTGCTGAACTGGTCAATATCAACCACATAATCAACACCATCAATAATGTCCTGTGATATTTTTGAAAAGTACTCAGGCGATGGCTGCCCGCTTACGTTAGCCGAGGTAGATACCAAAGGCTTGCGTAAGCGCTGTATCAGCTGCTGGCAAAAAGGGTGACTGGTTACCCGGATGCCAACGGTACCATCCTCTGCAATTAAAGCCGGGGAAATGTTACGTGCGCCCGGCATGATCAGGGTAAGCGGGTGTTCTGCATATTCCATCAGGTCGTACGCCAGGTCGGGTACTTCGGCGATGTAGCTTTGCAGTTTGTTATCGCTATCCAGCAAAATGATCATGCTTTTGCTTTCGTCGCGCTGTTTTAGTTGGTATATTTTTTTAACCGCATCGGTATTTGTGGCATCGCAGCCAATACCCCAGATAGTATCAGTAGGGTAAAGGATAATCCCGCCATCCTGTACCACTTTAAGCGCTTTATTTACTTCGTCTTTAAGCATCATTCAGGTACAAACTTAATGCATTTATTATTTTTATTTCATCTAACATTTCCATGCACTTAGGTACGCCGTATAATTTGCAGGTATTGCGCACACAAGGCTCGCAAACTAACTGGCCATAACGGATCACCGAAAGATCTTTTTTATTGTACGGAGCGGTATTGTTTTCATTGCCCGCGCCAAACAGAACCACTGTTGGCACACCCACACTGTTAGCCAAATGCGCCGGACCGGAATCTGTTGTTAAAACCGCTTTGCTACCGGCCATTAATTTGGCCAGGCCTACAAGGTCTGTTTTGCCTGCATGGTTTTCCAGCCTGTCGCTGTGGTTTAAGCCGGTTATCAGCTCATCAATAAATGGGCTTTCTTTAGGCGAACCTACAAAGGCAAAGGTTACATCCTTAAAAGTTTCGGTAAGGGCATTAATAATGCTGCGCCCCTTATTAAGCGGCATCCTGCGGGAGGTAGCTTCAGAATTAAAGTTGATGATTAAGGTATTGTACTTAAAAATTAAATACTGCCCTGTGTTTATCTTAATTTGCTTGTTAGTGACCGTTTTACCGGTAAAATTCTCCAGTAAAGAAATATATTCATTAACCCGGTGAACGTTAACTGGTTTTTTATAAGAATTGGTCATCAGGAAAAAGCCGCCCTCTTTTTTAAAACCTACGCGTTGCTTAGTGCCGCATGCCCAGGCAAGTATTGCCGATGAAAGGGAGTGAGGGAGGTTAAAGAAAATATCGTACTTCAAGCCGCGTAATGCTTTACCAAAATGGTAAACACCACTTAAGCCGCTATGTTCCTGTTTTGAAAAAGGGTGTACCTTATTTATGCCGGGGATAAGTGTGGCTATGCCTGCCAGCTCTTTTTTAATAATAACATCAACCTGGGCATCAGGATAAAGCTGCTTAACGGCGCTAACAAATGCGGTACTCATTACCACATCGCCAAGCCAGTTAGGCAGTCTTATCAGTATTTTCATTTTTTGTGTTGATTAGGTGAATAGTTGATTAAGAGAGTAGTTAAAAATCGAAACTATGGGAACCACTCACTTAATCAACTCAATCAACTATTCACTATACAGCTACGTTATTTTCCCTTAAAGCATCATTTAATGATGTCTTTTTATCGGTTGATTCTTTGCGTTTGCCAATTATTAAAGCACAAGGCACCTGGTATTCGCCTGACGGGAATTTTTTGGTGTATGAACCCGGTATAACTACCGAACGGGCAGGTACAATGCTTTTATATTCAACCGGCTCGGGGCCTGTTACATCAATAATTTTGGTTGATGCGGTTAATACCACGTTAGCACCTAAAACGGCTTCACGCTCAACGTGTACGCCTTCAACAACTATAGCGCGTGAACCTAAAAAGCAATTATCCTCAATTATTACCGGCGAAGCCTGAATAGGTTCTAACACACCGCCAATACCAACACCACCGCTTAAGTGAACATGCTTGCCAATTTGCGCGCACGAGCCTACAGTAGCCCAGGTATCAACCATGGTGCCTTCATCAACATAAGCGCCAATGTTTACGTACGATGGCATCATGATAACGCCTTTTGCCAGGTAAGCGCCGTAACGGGCAATACCATGCGGCACTACACGTACGCCTGTATGTTTGTAGTCGGTTTTTAATTTCATTTTATCATGAAATACAAAAGGGCCAACTTTAACTTCTTCCATTACGCGGGTTGGGAAATAAAGGATCACCGCTTTTTTGATCCAGTCGTTTGTATGCCAGCGTGTGCCTATTTGTTCGGCAACGCGTATCTCGCCTTTATCCAGTCTTTCAATAACGGTATTTATGGCATTGATGTAGTCACTTTCGCTTAAAAGGGTCCGGTTATCCCAAACCTCCTCAATCATTTTTTTAAGGTCGATCATTGATGAATATAAATTTTGTCAAATTAAAGGAATTTTAAGGAGATTTGTTTTAATTGTGTTGTCAGATATTATAATAGAACATGGCTGAAAAGGAAAAATTAAGAATTGATAAGTATTTGTGGGCCATACGCATGTTTAAAACCCGCACGCTGGCCTCTGATGCCTGCAAGGCAGGCAGGGTAAAATTAGAGAGCAACAACATAAAAGCATCGCACGAGGTAAAAATTGGCGAAAGATACCAGATCTCAAAAGGCCCTGAGCGTAAAGTAATACTGGTATCGGGTTTATTGGAGAACAGGGTTGATGCCAAAAAGGCGGTGGATTATTACCAGGATATCACTCCGGTTGAGCATACCACGGCATTTAAATCGATGTTTCATGCGCCGATATTGAAGCGCGACCGTGGTGCAGGCCGCCCAACCAAGCGCGACCGCCGCGAAACAGACGACCTGAAGGATAACTTTTTTGAGAACGCACCGGAAAAGCCTGAGGAAAGTTAAGGAGTAAATGACTCACCCGGTCATTGCTCCGCTCGACCACCCTCTCTCCGCAAGCGGAAAGAGGGTAAAACATTGAAAAAGGTTCTTCACCCTCTTTGCGCAGCAGAGAGGGTCGACCAGCGTAGCGTAGTCGGGGTGAGTAAGCCAGCGCCAGGATATTCAGATTTATACCTGGTAAAATAATAATGTAAGCCGGCCGTTTTTAATCATCTTAATATTATTAAGTAATATTGCACACAGTTTAATACCCGCGAGCTGCTGCAGCTTATGAAAAGTATAGCCCAAAAAGTATTTGATATAGAAATAGAATCATTACAGCATGTTGCTGCAATGATTGACGACCAGTTTACACAGGCTGCCGAAGCCATCCTGAATGCCAAAGGCAGACTGGTGGTTTGCGGCATGGGTAAATCCGGCCATATAGCTTGTAAGATCTCCGCTACGTTTACAAGTACCGGTACTCCCAGCTTTTTTATGCACCCATCCGAAGCTTTCCACGGCGACCTGGGCATGATAGGGGCTGATGATATTGTACTGCTGATCTCCTACTCGGGCGAAACAGAGGAAGTTTTAAAGATAATCCCATTTTTAAAGTGGAACAAGAACAGGTTCATAGCCATAACCGGCAATACCAATTCAACCCTTGCCAAAAATGCCGACTTCTCTTTAAACGTACATGTTAAACAAGAGGCTTGTCCGCTTGAGCTGGCGCCAACATCATCAACCACCGCTACTTTGGTTATGGGCGATGCCCTTGCCGTTGCACTAATGACGCTGAGAGATTTTAGTCCGGCAGATTTTGCACGTTTCCATCCCGGCGGCAGACTGGGCCGTAAGCTGCTGGTAAAAGTTAAAGACCTGATGCGTACCGACGCCCTGCCATTTATTGGGCCCGATGCTACATTTACCCAACTTATTTTGCGCATGTCTGAAGGTAAGCTGGGCATGGTAATAGTAGGTACAGCAGGGAAAGTTGAAGGTGTGATAACAGATGGCGACCTGCGCAGGGGATTGGTGAAATATCCAAACATACAATCATTACCTATTACTGATATCATGAACGCCAACCCAATACTGGTTGATGAAAATGAGCTGATTTACGAAGCCGAAGAATTGATGATGGAACGTAAAATAACTACCCTGTTGATACGTAATGCAGGTAACCGGGTAACAGGCATTTACCAGATATTTAACCAGGTTTAAGGCAATATGAGATCGATCATTGTTATACCAGCCCGGTTAAAATCAACCCGCTTGCCCGGAAAAGTACTGCTTGACCTGGGTGGCAAACCTGTTATTCAACGGGTTTATGAGGCCTGCCTTAAATCTGAGTTGCATAATGAGGTGTGGATAGCCGCCGATAGCGAAGAAGTATTTAACGTATGCAAAAAATTTACCGGTAACGTGTTGATGACACGGGATGATCATCCTAGCGGCACAGACCGTATTGCGGAGGTAGCCGCAAAAATCCCCTGTGATATTGTTATAAACGTACAGGGCGATGAGCCGTTTTTTGATGCCGGCATCATAGACAGGTTAATTACCGCTATGCAGCAAAATGATGCAGCTATGGCCAGTGTTTGTGCGCCGGTTGAAACAATTGATGAGCTGCACAACCCTAATTTGGTTAAGGTGGTTACTGATGTAAACGGTTATGCTGTTTATTTTTCGAGATATGCTATACCTTTTTCGAGGGATAAGATCCTGGATGATGCATCAGCTTATAAAAAGCATATGGGTGTTTATGCATACAAGGCAAGCTTTTTGCCCGAGTTTGTTAAACTGCCGGTTTCGTTTTTAGAAGCATCAGAAAAACTGGAGCAGTTAAGAGCGATAGAGAATGGATATAAAATTAAAATGATTGAAGTGAAGGGTTTTGAAAAGGGGATAGATACCCCCGAAGACCTGGAACATGCACGCAAAAAAATAGAGAACAATGGCATTATATAAAGACATTACCGAAAAGCCCTTTTTTATTGTTGGCCCATGCGTTATGGAAAACCAGGAGCTTTTGTATACTGTAGCCGAAAAGGTTGCCGAAATAAAAAGCAAGTACCCGGTAACAATGATATTTAAATCGTCATTTGATAAGGCCAACCGTACCTCTATGCATGCCTACCGCGGCCCGGGGATAGAAAAGGGAATGGAGATGCTGAATAATGTAAAAGAGAAATTCGGTTTGGAGGTAACTACTGATATTCACGAACCTTACCAGGCAAGCATAGCAGCCGAAGTAGTTGATATATTACAGATCCCCGCGTTTTTATGCCGCCAAACAGATCTGTTGGTAGCGGCCGCAAGAACAGGCAAGGTAGTAAACGTTAAAAAAGCCCAGTTCCTTTCAGGGCAGGATATGTTTTATCCCGCACAAAAAGTAAAAGAAGCCGGTAACGAGCAGATCATATTGACAGAAAGAGGAAACTCATTCGGGTACAATAACCTGGTGGTAGATTTTAGGAATATTTACGATATGAAGGAATTTGGTTACCCGGTTTGCATGGATTGTACCCACTCGGTACAGCGCCCCGGCGGTGCTGGCGGCAAAACAGGCGGCGACAGAAAGTTTGTGCCTAACATGGCCCACGCTGCAAGGGCGTTTGGTGCAAGCGGTTACTTTATAGAAACCCACCCGGATCCTGACCACGCACTAAGCGACGGCCCAAACATGTTGTATTTAACAGATCTGGAAGAGTTGATTAAATCGCTGATTAGTTAAACGATAATTAAAAATTGTGTCATTGCGAGGAGCGATAGCGACGCGGCAATCCCGTCGTAAGTATGGCGAACATGCACTGGCGACGAGATTGCCGCGCTACGCTCGCAATGACATATTGGTTATATGGGGTCATGCTGAGCTTGTCGAAGCATCGCGGGGTGGCCTTTACGCACGTCCTTCGACAAGCTCAGGATGACCCGGCAAATGTCATTTCCCTTCAGAGGCCTCTGATTTTAAAACTTACAATGACATAACATAAGTTTACTATTGGCGAACTGTTAATAAAATATTAAACCAGGCTTTATTTAACCCGCTTGTATATTTCTACAGATTGGCCATTAGTAGCACTGTTAATCACCTGGGTATATTCGTCCCTGCCATTTAACGTGATCTTAATAGCAAATTTATGACCACGCAGAAGGGCGTAATTTGATATTACCTCTTCCTCCCTAAGCGTATCATTCCTAAAAGAAAATATCCCGGTACCAAAACCATTTTTAAACCTGGTTTTTTCCGGATTCCGCGGCAGCCTGTGTATGAAAGTAAAATGCCCCGCCCAGAATATTTTATACTGCGTTACATCGGTTGGTATCGTATCCTTACCTTTTATTGTATAGGTTTTTTCCATTTTCCACAAACCGTCAAGTACAGAAGTATCGGCCGGTGCGAACCTTTTATAGTCTTCTTTCAACACATATTTTACACCTTGTACGGTGGCATAGTCTGGAATGATCTGGGTATAGCCATCGGGTCTTCTTGTAATTTCAAGCTTATTGGTTATGGATGAGTCAAGCGCCCTGCTGGTATAAATACTGCGTTCCGTAATTCTGTTAGCCGAGTCAAGCGTATAAGTACCAACACCAAACCCAACAGATGAATCGGGTACTATACTGGCATACATATAGTGACGATCTGTATAAATTTTAACTTGGGTTCTCTTGATCGTGGAGTCTTTGCCTCCGCGACTGAGCACTTGTTTTTCAAGTTCATATGCACCTGCCTGGCTTGGTTCAGATGGCTTTTCTTTTTTCTTACATCCTAAAATCAAGCAACTTAATAAAGCTGCATAAATGAAAATCTTTTTCATACTGATTAAGTTTAAGTGTGAGATAAAAATTTATTCGCTCTGCTGGAGTTTTCTTGTTTGGTGGCAAATAGTCTAATTATCTTCAGCAAAAAGTACACCAGACCAGGACAAATAAATATCTAAAATTCTACTCCCGTGAAATATTATTACTTAGGCTTATTATTATAATAAATTTACGCATAATATATCTGATTAGCAATTGTTAATAAATTGTTGAAAGAGAAAAAAAATACACAAAAGCTCTTCCCTGCCCCGAATGTGCAAAGTTATTAGAAGTTATATTCCGGATATTATTATAATAATACCGGTATGAATCAATAAAATAGCCTCATAGGCTTTAGCACAATAGGTATCCTTGCGCGTTATTGTGAGGTGCGGGGCATCTCCGGATCATCGTTAAGTTCGTCAAATTCACTTAAAATCCGAAAAATCCTTTAATCCCGGTTTTAATAATCTGTTTTTGCTTCTGATGCTTCCCAAAGCTTAAACGCGGCCAGGGCTTCATCACGCATGAGCTGTACAAATGGCATTTTACGCTTATCCATCGGTCTCTCCAGTTCGTCATAAATAAAATGGTCATCAAAACCAATTGCGGCGGCATCAGCCTTGGTATTGGCGTAGTAGATCTTATCTATCCGTGCCCAGTAAATAGCGCCCAGGCACATAGGGCAGGGTTCGCAGCTGGTATAAATTTCGCAGCCTTCTAAATTAAAAGTACCCAGTTCCTGGCAAGCCAGCCTTATTACAGATACTTCTGCATGCGCGGTAGGGTCATTAGTTTGGATAACCTTGTTGGCGCTTCGGGCTAAAACCATTCCGTCTTTTACAATTACAGCACCAAATGGGCCGCCCAAACCCTGTTTTACATTATATTCAGACAGCTCAATAGCCATCTGCATAAATTGTTCGTGTGTCATAAAAACCTGTTTAAATTAAAAACCCCAACGTAAAGCCGGGGTTTTGTAAATCTATTTATTAGCATCTGTACATTCGCACATCTGCACATCAAATAATTGTTATTTTTTTTCTTTGGCGTAGGCGTCGTTCAATCTTTTAATAACATCAGCAGTTACATCCAATCCCGGGTCGCCATATAACATGGTTGGGTCGCCTTTTTTGAAGGTTAACACCATTTTGTAGCCTTTTTCTTTTGCGTAAGCTTTAGTGAAATCAACCAGTCTTTCATAAAGTTTGGTTTGCTCATTCATCTGGTCGTTTTGTACCTGGGCACCTGCGTTTTGCTTGTAAGTTTGCAATTCCTGTGCTTTACGTTGTAAGCGTTGCTCAATAGGTGTGCGTTGGTCTGCGCTTAAAGTAGAAGCAGTTTTTTGGTATTCGCCAACTTCACGCTGAAAAGCCTGTTCTTTACCGTTTACATCATTTTGAGCGGCTTTGCCTTTAGTTTCAAGGCGTTTATCCATGTCTTTGATGTATTCGTATTGTGAAACTATTGAATCCTGGTTAAAGAACACAATATCCTGTTTGCCAGAAACTTCGGTAGTACCGGCAGCAGCAGGCTTGGTATCTGATTTGTTTTGGTTGCAAGCAGCAACACCGGCAGCAATTGACAGTATTAAAACTGATTTTGCAACTATTGACGTATTGATTTTCATTGTGTTTATCTAAAAAAATTTTGACAAAGATAATCTTTCAGCACAAGTTTCCTAATTATGATGTGCAAATGTGCCGATATGCAAATGTGCAAAAAAATGACATTGAATTGTTGAAAAAAACTTCTTTAAAATCTCTTTATTCCGTGAATTCCGGCTCAGGCATAGTGTATATGTGGTGCAAAAATCGTATTTTTGAAGGTTATTGTTTAATTAAAATATGAGCGAAGAAAATCAGGATAAATCAAATTATTCAGCGGATAATATTCAAGTTTTAGAAGGTTTAGAAGCAGTACGCAAAAGACCTTCCATGTATATAGGCGATACAGGCGTAAAAGGCCTTCACCACTTAGTTTACGAGGTGGTAGACAACTCAATAGATGAGGCGCTTGCCGGATATTGCGATACCATAAATGTTACTATTCATAAAGGTAATTCTATAACAGTTGTAGATAACGGCCGCGGTATCCCAACGGGTATCACTACTAAAGAAAAAGTATCGGCACTACAAATTGTAATGACCGTTTTACATGCCGGCGGTAAGTTTGACAAGGATACTTACAAAGTATCCGGTGGTTTGCACGGTGTGGGTGTGAGTTGCGTTAACGCGCTGTCTATCCACATGAAAACTGTTGTTGAACGCGACGGAAAAATATTTACACAAGAATACTCGCAAGGCAAGCCTTTGTTTGAGGTGAAAGAGATTGGCGTATCAGACCGTACAGGTACTACACAAACTTTCCAGCCGGATTCAGAGATATTTACGCTGACCACAGAATATAAGTTTGAAACATTGGCTACCCGTTTACGCGAGCTGGCTTTCTTAAATAAAGGGATCCGCTTAACGTTAACAGATGAGCGCGAAACAAATGATGACGGTTCTTTCCCGATGGAAGAGTTTTACTCTGAAGGTGGTTTAAAAGAATTTGTTAAATATTTAGATGGTACCCGTGTATCAATTATCCCTGAACCTATTTATGTTGAGGGCATTAAACAAGGTATCCCGGTTGAACTGGCTTTACAGTACAACGATACCTATACCGAAAATGTGCACTCGTATGTAAATAACATCAACACTATTGAAGGTGGTACACACGTAGCTGGTTTTAGAATGGGCTTAACACGCACGTTAAAGGCTTACGCTGATAAATCGGGCTTGTTAAAAAACATGAAGGTTGAAATTACCGGCGATGACTTCCGTGAGGGGTTAACCGCGGTAATATCTGTAAAAGTACAGGAACCTCAGTTTGAAGGACAAACCAAAACCAAGCTGGGTAACAGCGAAGTAAGTGGTGCCGTTAACGTTGCAGTGGGCGAAATTTTAGGCAACTACCTGGAAGAAAATCCAAGAGAAGCCAAAATGATTGTTCAGAAAGTGATTTTGGCCGCTACTGCCCGTGCAGCTGCCCGCAAGGCACGCGAAATGGTGCAGCGTAAGAGTGTAATGAGCGGCTCGGGGTTACCGGGTAAACTATCTGATTGCGCTAACAGCGACCCAACCTTATGCGAGTTATACCTGGTAGAGGGCGACTCGGCGGGTGGTACCGCCAAACAAGGCCGTAACCGCGAGTTCCAGGCTATATTACCATTACGTGGTAAGATCCTGAACGTGGAAAAAGCCATGGAGCACAAGATTTACGAGAACGAAGAAATAAAGAACATGTTTACCGGTTTAGGTGTAAGCATTGGTACCCCAGAGGATGCCAAGGCGTTAAACATAGCTAAACTGCGTTACCATAAAATTGTGATAATGACGGATGCGGACGTGGATGGGTCGCACATTACCACTTTGATCTTAACGTTCTTCTTCCGTTATATGAAAGAGCTGGTTGAGTACGGTTATGTATACATTGCATCGCCGCCATTATACCAGGTTAAAAAAGGTAAGGAGTTTGAATACTGCTGGACAGACGAGCAACGCGATGTTGCTATACAGCGTTTAAAAGGCCAGGGTAAAGAAGATAGCGTACACGTACAGCGTTACAAAGGTTTGGGTGAGATGAATGCCGAGCAATTATGGGATACCACCATGAACCCGGCTAACCGTACACTTAAAAAGGTAAGCATTGAAAACGCTGCCGAGTGCGATCACACCTTCTCTATGCTAATGGGCGATGAAGTAGCACCACGCCGTGAGTTTATTGAGAAAAACGCGCGTTACGCACGTATAGATACATAAGATAGATATATAGATATGCACGTGTGCAAATTATAAATGTGCAGATGCCTTTGAGTTTTGAAAGCCCCGTTGAAAAGCGGGGCTTTTTTGTTTGTCAAACAAAACGCGTCATTGCGAGGTACGATAGTGAAGCATTAGTTCGCCATGAATTCTCTGTGATAAAGTTTGCGTTAGGGATTGCAGCGGGTACCGGCCCGTGGCTAATGCCTGTGCGCGTATGAGCGGAAAGCCCGGGCCGCAGGCAACGCCATTGATGTTAAAAATCAACAAATATCACTGAATCTATAATGAACCTTTTAAATTTATATACATAATTTTCTTATGTATATAAAAAAGTTTATATTTGAATTATGAGCACAAACCCATTGCTGAAAGGAAGCTTGCAAACCATTATTTTAAAACTGCTGGAAGATAACGACCAGATGTATGGTTATGAGATAACGCAAAAGGTAAAAGAAGTATCTGAGGGTGAAATATTGCTTACTGAAGGGGCATTGTATCCGGCACTGCATAAGCTGGAAGCGGATGGTTTTTTAGAAACCTATACACAAGTGGTTGATAACCGGGTACGTAAATACTATCGCCTTACCGAGCAGGGGGGCAAAGAGGTTACCAGTAAGTTAAACGAGGCACAGGCTTTTATAGAGCAACTGCAAACATTGTTGAATTTAAAAACGACTACCAAATGAAACCAGATGCGCAACAACTAAAAGTATTGCAGGATTATTTGCACGAGACCTTAACCTATAGGGAGGCTTACGAGGAGATCTATGATCATATATTGACCGCTCTTGAACATCAGGCTGATACTATATCATATCAGGATGCTATAAATAATATCATCGCTAATGATTTTGGTAGCCCCAAAAACTTGCTGAAGGTGGAGAAGGGGATTAAGGATGGTTTAGTGGATGACGCTGTAAGGAAATATATGAGCTACTTTACAGCGTACTTTAAATTCCCGGCGTTGCTTTATACATTGCCATGTACATTGCTAACTTATTATTTTTTAACGCAGGCAAAGTTTAGTCCGCTGGTTATTAATAGCCTGTTTGCAGCCATTATTGTAACACCGGGTATCATATATTTAATGAGGTTATATAACACCGGGTATATGTTAGATACTACCAGGAAATCGGCAAAGGATAAACTGTTTGAAACGCTGGCCGGTATACCTGTCCGCGTTTTTGTAATACTGATGGTATTAGGGGTGATGCATGTTTATAAAATATGGGATACGGCCGAATATTATAGTGTTACCGTTTTGCTTTTATTGGGTGTACTCTATAATGTTTCGCTTTACAAGTGTTATAAAGACGAATTTAAAATTGTAAAAAGCTGAACGATCTTATCAGCAGAAGAGAGTTGCAATGCCTTTAAAAAGGGAACAGTTCAATAACCTATTTAAGCACCAGCACCCGTTTGCCATAATCAATTACGGCGTTGTACTTCATTAACACATCGCTGCCTAAAACGCCCAAAACCTGGGGGTGTCCCATTTCCGCGTAGGCTATGTTAATGGTTGATAAATCAAGCACGGCAACTTCAATCTCTGGGATGAGCAAATTGCCTATCCAGATATTTGTTATCATGGCAGTTGATGATATCATGGTGTTGGTGCCCAGGCCGGTTGATAGCCGCTCGCTGGCCTTTATCAAAGCCTCTTCGTTAGCTTCTAACAACAACCGGTGATCAAACGCTGTACGGGATGCGCCGGTATCCAGCACAAGTTTAAAAGTTTTCTTAAACAACACAACATCCAGCAGGGGGTGAAACCCATCGCCATGCAAATCAATAATATTTAAGGGAACGGTTACTTTACTTTTAGTCATTTGGCTAAGCCGTCTTTGTTTATTCGTTTCGATGTCATTGGTTAATAATAACCATCGGCAATATAGCAATCAATCACTAAATCATTAACTCAAAATTAAAAAGGGTAACCTATAGCGATGTTTAATATACTGTACCTAAAGCTTGGGCTTACAGATCTGCTGCCGCTTGCATCGGGCCATGGCCTTAACAACGGGAAGCCAAGATCCACGCGCAGCACCAGTACGGTGGCATCAAACCTTAAACCAAAGCCAGCATCTGCCGCCAGCTGCTTATAAAAATTAGAGCCAAAGGTGCCTCCCTGCTGATGCGTTTTAGCATTCCAAACGTTACCGGCATCAGCAAATATAGCCCCGTAAACTATACTGAATAATTTTGCACGGTATTCAAGATTTGCCTCCAATTTGATATCGCCGGACTGGTCGGCAACAAAGCCATTATTTAATGAACTTGCATCAATACTGCCGGGGCCTATAGATCTTGCCCTGAAGCCCCTTAAACTGTTTGGCCCGCCAATAAAGAACTGCTGACTATAAGGCAATATGGTAGAGTTTCCGTAAGGTAAGCCAACCCCGGCAAGCAACCGGGCCGCTATTTTAGTGCCGGCATTTATTTTATGGAAGAACCTAAATTCGCCCTCTGCCTTTACATATTGGTTAAATGTAGTGCCAAATAATTTTTTAGGCTTGCCGCCTAAGGTATCTGCACCGGTAAATATACCGTACAGATTGTTAGATAAGCTTACTTTTCCGCGGTAATAAATGCTGTTGGTACGGTAATCTTCGGTAGTATTATCATAGGTATACGCATAGCTTGGCCCCCATGTAAATTGCGGGTCAATAACGTGTTTAAGTGCCGGGTTGCGGTTATTAGGGTTACGTATGCTATCTAAATAAATCGAATCGACATTCCTTGGCTTGGTGTAGGTTATCTCTAATACATTTAACTCATGAAGTTTATGGATATCTGTTTTGAACTGGTACCCAAATGATCCGGAGAAAGAGTTAAGCGCATACAGTTTTTGCCTATTGGTGGATGTATAACCCAACGTTAACACAGTGCGTGGTATATAGGCATTAGATGACCTGACATTGAACGGACTAATTAACCGCGGCCACGAGAGTGATGTTTGTGCACCGTACTGATAAACATTGTAGCCATTGTTTTGGCCGCCAGCCTGTACATCGGTGCTGGCGAATAAAGTAAATGTTAAAAGTTCGCCGCCTTTAAAAGCGTTGCGGTTTTTCCAGCTTAAATTAACCTGTGAACCGGTGTAATTGGCAGATGTGCTACGGCCCAATAATTCCAGCTGTAATGATTTGCGTTTGTAAGGGGTAAGGAAGTAGTAAACATCAAGCTTGGGCGAATCGGGTGTTACATCTTCAAAACGGTTTTTAACATATCTGTATGGCCCTAAATTAATAAACCTGTTTAAGGAGTTGTTGTGAACTGTACGGCTGTAAACATCATTAGGGTGCAGCAATACCGTGTTTGCAAAAAGATAGGGGCGGGCGGTTTTTCGTGGGTCGATGATATTGTACCAGCGATAGGCCTTAGCCGAATCCAGTTTAAGCGATGTATCCCTTAACGAGTAATTAGGATAAACATAAATGTTCCTTATCGAATATATTTCGCGGGCTCTTTCAGGAGTAGTTGGTTTAATTTTTACATTCAAATCTACCTGGTGGTTTACAATGGTGCTGTCATACTGTATAATCAGCTGCTCCGGCGCGAAGTAAAAGAAACCCTTTTCTTTCAGCCTCGCATCAATCCGTAAACGCTCAGATTTAATAATGTCAAGGTTATATTTATCGCCCTTCTTTAATAAGGTTTCCGCCATTGTGCCCCTAACAGCAGTATCCAAACTATTATCAGTAGCAACCGGGAAAGTTACATTGCGGATGATGTATGGCGGCCCGGGCAAAGCGGTAAACACAGCCTTAGCGGTTTTCTTTTTGCCAACAGTATCGCCGCTAACTGTAGCCTGAAAATAGCTTTCGTTTTGCAGGCGGTTTTGCATAATGGTGCTGTTCTTGCCTACATCAACCTGACTTATCAATATCGGCGGTTCGCCATATTTACTGAAAAACTTTTGAATGAAGCCTTTGCGGTTCTTTGTTTTATAATACAGCCACAGTTTTATTCTTAAGCCCAATAATGATGCGTTTGGTTTTGGGCGCACCAATGCTTTCATTTCTTCGCTTATAGCTTTTGAATCACTTTTTTTTATGTTTTTATCTTCAACCTTAACCTCCGCGCCAGTGTATAGCTTCTGCCCCTCGGGCAGGTACTTGGTGGTACTGCAGGCACTTAATAATACCATAACGAATAATAGATATCTTAAATGTTTTATCATGATGTAGTGGTGGTCTGGGTCTTGGTCCTCATTTCTTTATCTTTCTGCTGCCGCGCCTTTTCCTGCTCGTCTTTTAACTTTTGCTCTTCTTTATATTTCCTGCGCATTTCTCTTTCTTCCCTGTTGCGCTTGCGGAATATCTCCCTGAAACGGTTATAATCTACAGTAAGCATAAAGCCTAAGCCGGTTTCAATAACCTGTCCCTGTATAACTATAAACTCATCTTTACGATAAGCGCGCAGGCTGTAGCGGCCATCTTTACTTAGCTTATAATTCACAGATAAGTTACCCGCTATGTTTGATGTTTTTTGCCCCTGTTGTGCACCCTCCAGGTTAAAGTTATTACCTACCGATACCGTTAGCCGGTCGTTAAGGAAACGTTTAGAGAGGCCTACATTCAGGTCCGTTCGGTTAGTGGCCGTGCCTGATGAATAATCCTCGCCGGATGTTAAGCCAAAGTTGAGGTCAACGCCCGAGATAAGGTTGCCTGCAAGGCTGTTCAACTGATCAGATAATAAACTGCTCACACTATTACGTACCATTCCTTCAACACTTGCGCCGCCGCCCTGGCTTTGCAATGGGTTATCGCCAATAAAGTGGCCAAGCACTAATACGCCTAATACTTGCTTGTTCAGCTCATTAGGGTCCTGCCTTACCTGCGCCAGGCGGGTGTTCACTGTATTGGTAACTTCTGACGATACATTGTAATTACTATCGGGCAGTACAATATCAAAGCTGATGGTTGGCTTTAACAGTTCATCCTTTAAATTAAGGTTTACGTTGAAAGGTAGTTTTTGCTTGTACTGCGTTGCGTTGGCTTCCCCAAGCTGGTTTGATACCAGGTCAATAGGAGGGACATTGGCAACGTATATTGCGGTAAGGTCAATATTTGCACTGGTTGGGTCGCCCGTCCAGGTGATGGTGCTGCCCTGCTTAAAGTTAAATTTACGCGTAACCGTTGCGTATGAGAGGTTGTATGATCCCTGGTTTACGGTATAGGTGCCGGTTAAGCTGGTTTTACCGCTTGGGTCAATACCACCGCTTAAATGTGCTTCGCCTTTTAATTGTACCACATCGCCGTTGCGCTCATCAACCACAATGGTGAAGTTGGCATTTTTGTCAATGTTAACAGTAGCGGTAACATCCATGCCGGTTATTTCTGATTTCTTTAACGAATCCAGCTGCCGTGCCAGTAATATCGAATCCATTTTTGGGGCGCTCTGGTCCACAAATTCCACTACACCTTCCCGGTCTTCAACGCCGGGATCAGTGGTTGGCAGTACAATAGCGAGGTCTGTTTTTTCATTAACGGTTAGCGTAGCATCAACCACCGGTTTAGCTATATCGCCGCGTATTTTAATATTGCTGTTCAGGTAAAGCTTACCGTAAAACAATTGGTTATCTGCCTTGGTAGAGTTAATTACCCTAAAATTAGTTGTACGGATATCCATCCCGAATTTAAAATCGGTATAGGTTTTGGTGTAGATAGAACCGGTGATGACCGCCTTATTGTTGGTAGAATCAACCAAAGTAAAATCATTAAACCTGATGCCCTCATCATTAAACGTAATGCTTTCTTTAGGCATAGTAAAATACGAGTTAAGCATTTTTACGTTAAAGGCTACCTTATTAAAGTTTACGTTGCCCCTTATTGCCGGTGCCGTTGTGGTCCCGGTTATTTTTAAGGCCCCGGTAATGTTACCGCTTGAATTTCTGATACTGCCAAAGCTGAAACCTTCAATGCTTTGCATGTTCAGGTTTACAATGTTCAGGTTAAGGTCAAACCGGCTGTCGGGCACGGTATAGTAAACACCGTTCAAATCAACCTGGTTACCTTTACCGGTAATGTTCATTTGAGCGGCGTATGTATTAGCTGTTTGGTTATTTACTTTTAAGGCGATGTTCCCCAGTGTATCACCCTTAAAATTAAAGTCGCTTACGTTTATGGCGGCTGTAAAAACCGGTGATTTTTGAAAATTGCTTATCTCGGCATTGCCATTTATAATACCACCAACCAATAGAGAATCTTGCTTGGCCATTTTGGTTAATGCCTCAATCCGGAAATTTTTAAAATCAATCGTTATTGGCGAATTAAACTCGCCCGAGTTAGTATTAGCGCTTAATACCTGGTTGCTGTTGGTAATGCTAAAGTTGCGGGCCAATATCCCTTTGTTGCCAAACATCAGCGCGTTATCGGGGTTAACGGCCCATGCATTATAGTCAAGCATCAGGCCATCCTGTAAAAAACTAAACTGATACACATCTGGCAGGGCGCTAAATATACCTGCAACCCGGTAGCGTTCTTTCTTGGTGGCATCCCTAACCTGCAGGCTAATACCCAGCTTATTGTTTTGGGCGTTGCCCGATACACTGGTATATAACAGATCAAGCGACGAGCCTACCTTTATCTCATCAACGGTTAAATTATAATTAAGCGCGTTGTTGCCTGTGTTAATGGCCAGTTTCATGTTGTTAACGGTGTTGGTGCCGTAAATAACCCTGGGTACCGAGCCATTAACTATCAGTTCGCCGGTGGCGCTGTCAAAGCGGCCGTCAAATAATACCGGGTCAAGCTGTTTTAAGTCTGGTACAAACTGGGTAACCAGTGGTGTTTTAACAAGGCGGGCATCAAAGGTAAATTGCTGCGGCGAGTATTTAACTTTTGCAACCGGCGTTTTACTTCCCAGGCTGGTATTGTAATATTTGTCTATTACATCCTGCATGGCAGGGGCAATTTCAGTCAGTTTATATTTGCCGCCCATGTGCGCATAAAACATTGCCGTTTTAAGGCGTAACGTACTGCTATCGGCATTAGCGGTTGATATCAGGCTAACACTATCCAGGTTAATGCGGGTACCGCTATTATTTATTAACAGGTTTGTCGCCAATATATTTGCGTTCAGGTAGTCCGGATCGGCTGTAGGTACATCGGCCACTACTTTACCATGAAAATGCATTGGGTTTTTAGTAAAGTGCAGGTTTTGCAGATCAATGCTGTCCACCATTAACGTAGCATTCACTGATGGATACTTTTTGTTCATGTTGGCCTTAGCATCCAAACTAAAGTTAATGTTAGGGTCAATCATACGGGCGTTGGCTACATAGCTGCCATTGCGCGCGGTGCCCTTCATTACCAAATTTTTGTAATTGTAACCTTTAACATAAGCGCTGGCTACATTGCCGCTAAACTGCAGGCTGGCTGTTTTAGGGTCAAGCCCGGCACCTTTTATATTGGCCGACATGCTGATCATACCTACCATTTTAGGCTGTTTGGTTAACGCGCCCACATTCAGGTTGTTGGCTTTTATATTGGCCGAATAGGTTTCGCTGCCTTTGCGTTTACCGCTTTTCATGGCGGCTACCAAATCAACCGCGCCATAGCTGCTGCGCAGGTTCATTTTGGTGTTAAAGTTTTTCATGGTTCCTTTAAATGTACCTTTTAGGTCCATGTTCTCGGGGATGCTCACGGTAGGGGGGATAGTACCCTTGGGCGCTAATCTTACTATATCATTACGGTTGGTGCGGAAATCATTTATCGTCAAATCAAAATAAGCCTTCTCCACATCAGGCAAGCCACGCATGGTAGCAGATGCTTTTACATAGGTGTTGCCAAAGCCGCTTAGTTCAATGTTAGGGATGCGCAGGTTGTTAACTGTCCCGGTAACCCTGCCGTTTATTTTTAATACGTTATTCGGCGATGATTTAAAGGGCTCCATTGTGGCCATGGTGGGCATCAGCAATAAAATGTCTCTTAAACTTAGTTTGCTGCCATCTAAATTGGCGTTGATGCTTAGTTTGCCCGGATCTTTGGTTAATGACTCAATAGACGGGTAACCAACCTGCAATTCCTTCTGGATAACAGACTGCGGCGTTTCTACCAGCAAGCCTTTCAAATAAGCGCTCTTTGGCCCGTAAAAAAACGCCGTATGGAACTTATTGATCTTTAACCCGCTTTTTTCACTAAAGGTAAAAGAGTTGATCTTTCCCGATAGGCTATCAGGGTTGTAAGCTATATTCTCCGCATCGGCATTCAAATTTTGAATGTTCATGTGGGCAAAATCTAACCCGTGCGGTAACGCCTTTTGCGCGTCGTTATCAAACTTAATGTTATCGTTATTAAGGGTTACCTTGCTTAAAGTAGCGGTCCAGCCTTTGGCAGTTTGCTTAACTGATACCAGTGTATCCAGTTTCTTAACCGCTTGTATAGCAGCTTTTGCAACAGTTTGGGGCTTGGTAAACGTTAGCCCGGCTTTAGTATTATCCAGTTGGATAGACTTGATCCCTATATGCTGGTTTTTCAGGTCTATCTTATCCATGTTCACCAGAAATTTACCCAGGTTAACATTGGCGGTCATTTCCTTGCTGCGGTAATCAACCTTAACCTTATCTACATTGATCTCGCCTAAGCTCAAATCCATATTTAAAGGGGTTATGGCGGTATCAACAGTGGCACTTTGTGCAATAGATGAACCGGCAGGCGTTTGTATAATACGGGCGTTAACGCCGCTCAGGTTTATTTTAGGGATGGTGAACTTCATCTTGTCCATATCAAAATCTGTGATACGGGTATCAAAATGGCCCAGCAAAAACCTTACATCGTTGCCGGTGGTCACATCTTTATAAGCAACGTTGATCCTGTCTAAAATTACTTTATCGATAGAGAACTTCATGGTAGAGGTGGTGTCCTCCGGCTTCACTTCTTTTTGTTGCTCATCTGTAAAAGCCTTAATAATATAATCGAAGTTAAACAGGCTGTCGGGCCCGCGGCTTATTTTTGCGGTAATGCCTTCCAGGTTTATCTCATTAATTTCAACTTTATTCTTAAGCAGCTTTAACAGGGTGATATCTACCTTTAATTTATCACCAGCAATAAGGGTGTCGCGTTTCTGGTCTTCAAAATAAACATCTTCAAGCACTAGCAATTTGGGCAAACCCAGGCTAATATGGCCTATCTCTACCTTAGTATGTATTTTATTTTGTAAAAAGGTTACCGCCTTATCTTTTGCAAAGTTTTGCACGGCAGGCACCTGTATTAAAATAACTACAAGCAATATCAAAAAAATGACACTTGCAATTATCCAAAGAATAGTTTTTAATGCAATTCGTCCAAATCGTTCCAAATTCGTAAAAGTTAGTGCTACTGCCTGTTATCTGCAAAAAATATGCTAATATGACTTTCAATTTTTCAACAACACATTTCAGCAATTTGTTTTTTGGTAGATTTGTAATCTTCACGATATAGTAGACAGAGATTAATTATGCCTGAATTTTCGCATTTACACGTACATACCCAATTTTCGTTACTTGACGGTGCCGCCGATATAACAAAGTTATATAAAAAAGCAGCAGCAGACGGTATGAAAGCCCTGGCCATTACAGATCACGGGAACATGTTTGGTGCGTTTAAATTTGTTGCCGAAGCAGGTAAGCATGGTGTTAAGCCTATTGTAGGCTGCGAGTTTTATGTGGTTGATGACAGGCATAAAAAACAATTCACAAAAGAGAAAAAAGATAAGCGTTACCACCAGTTAATGCTGGCCAAAAATGCCGAGGGTTACCAAAACCTTATAAAGCTTTGTTCTTTGGGTTATATGGAAGGCCTTTACAGTAAATGGCCCCGTATTGATAAAGAGCTGATATTAAAGTATCATAAAGGTATTATTGCTACAACCTGTTGCCTGGGTGCATCAGTACCGCAGGCTATTTTAAGGGATGGCGAAGCAGCTGCCGAAATTGAATTTAAATGGTGGCTTGACCTTTTTGGCGAGGATTTTTATATTGAGATGCAGCGCCATGATATTCCTGAGCAGAATACAGTGAACCTGGTGCTGATGAAGTTTGCCAAAAAGTATAACGTTAAGGTTATCTGCTCAAATGATTCGCATTATGTAGATCAGCAGGACTCTAACGCGCATGATATTTTGCTTTGCGTTAACACCGGCGACTTACAAAGTACCCCGATAGCTACCGACGAAGAAGGTGGTAAGGGTTACAGGTTCGGCTTTACTAACGACCAGTTTTACTTTAAAACCCAAGCCGAAATGGGTAAGCTGTTTAGCGATATCCCGGAGGCATTAGATAATACCAGCGAAATAGTTGACAAGGTTGATGTACTGAAACTGAAACGGGATATATTGCTGCCCAACTACGTTATCCCGCCCGAGTTTAAGATACATAGTGACATGACGCCCGATGCCGACACGCTTAACCAGTGGGAGTATCTGAAACACCTTACCTTTATGGGTGCCAAGGAGCGTTATAAAGATATTAGTCCGGAGGCCGAGGAGCGCATCAACTTTGAGCTTTTCACCATACGTACCATGGGCTTTGCAGGATACTTCCTCATTGTGGCCGACTTTATAAAAGCAGGCCGTAATATGGGCGTATTCATTGGTCCCGGCCGTGGTTCGGCAGCGGGATCGGTAGTGGCATATTGTACAGGGATCACCAATATTGACCCGTTAAAGTATAACCTCCTGTTTGAGCGTTTCCTTAACCCCGACCGTAAATCAATGCCAGATATTGATACGGATTTTGATGATGCAGGCCGCCAAAAGGTTATTGATTATGTAGTTGACAAATATGGCAAGAACCAGGTAGCGCAAATTATTACCTACGGTTCAATGGCTGCCCGTACCAGTATCCAGGATGTGGGCCGCGTATTGGATATGCCTTTGTCTGATGTGAACGCCCTGAAAAAACTGGTGCCCGATACATTGGGTATCAACTTAAAAACCGCTATTGAGCAAGTGCCCGAACTACAGCAGATCTACAAATCTGCCGACTTGAAGGGTATTGTGCTTCGCGAGGCCGAAAAGCTGGAAGGATCTGTACGTAATACAGGTGTACATGCCGCGGGTATCATCATTGCCCCATATGATTTAACGGATATTGTACCGGTTGCTACCGCCAAGGATTCTGACCTGTTGGTTACCCAGTATGATGGCCGTGTAATTGAAGATGCAGGCGTAATTAAGATGGATTTTCTGGGCCTTAAAACCCTTACCATTATTAAGGACGCATTAAGGCTGATCAAGCAAAACCACAGCGTAGTAATTGATATAGATTATATACCGCTGGATGATAAGGAAACATACGAGCTTTACCAGCGCGGCGATACCAACGGTACTTTCCAGTTTGAAAGTGACGGTATGCAAATGTACCTGCGCGATTTAAAGCCGGATAAGTTTGAGGATTTAATTGCCATGAACGCCCTGTACCGACCAGGCCCAATAGAGTATATCCCTAACTTTATTAAACGTAAGCACGGTTTAGAGCCCATTGTTTTTGACCTGGCCGATATGGAAGAATACCTGGGCGAAACCTATGGTATCACCGTGTATCAGGAGCAGGTGATGCTTTTGTCGCAAAAGCTGGCAGGCTTTAGTAAAGGTGATGCTGACGTTTTGCGTAAGGCAATGGGTAAAAAGCAAATTGAGGTACTTAATAAAATGGAAGCCCAGTTTATGGACGGGGCTATAGCTAAAGGCCACCCTAAGGATAAGCTAACCAAAATTTGGAACGACTGGAAAGCCTTTGCACAGTACGCGTTCAATAAATCGCACTCTACCTGTTATGCTTTTGTAGCCTATCAAACAGCTTATTTAAAAGCGCATTACCCGGCAGAATACATGGCGGCGGTTTTAAATAACCAAAACAACATGGAGAAGATCACCTTCTTTATGGAAGAATGCCGCAGAATGGGTGTACAGGTGTTAGGCCCTGATATTAATGAGAGTGACATGGCATTTGCGCCAAATAAAAAAGGGGTGATCCGTTTTGGGTTAACCGGTGTAAAAGGTGTGGGCGATAAAGCGGTTGAAAGCATTATTGAAGAGCGCCTGGAAGGCGGCCCTTATAAAAGTGTTTATGATTTTGCACAACGGTCAAACACGCGGTCGGTAAACCGTAAATCATATGAGAACCTGGTTTATGGCGGGGCTTTTGATGAGTTTGGTATAAATAGGGCACAGTTTTTTGCCAAGACGGAGAATGGCCTTTTAACAGGTATTGAACGCCTGATCAAATATGGTAACGACTATCAAAATACACAGAACAGCTCACAGGCATCACTATTTGGTAGTTCTGTAGCATCTTATATCCCTGAACCGGCTATGCCCGAAGCGGAAGAATGGCCGCTGATAGAAAAGTTGAAATACGAAAAGGAAGTTATTGGAATATACCTAACCGGCCACCCGCTTGATAATTACAAACTGGAGCTGGAGAAATATTGTAATACCACTATCAGCGAATTAAAAGATGTGCAAAAAGCCCGCTCAGGCGAGGGCGGCGAAGAAGTTATGGCTAACCTGGCAAACCTGCGCAAGCGCGGTGAGATCTGTATTGGCGGCCTTGTTGCAAACGTGCAGCACCGGTTTAC
Source organism: Mucilaginibacter sp. (assembly GCF_041660805.1). GTDB lineage: Bacteria > Bacteroidota > Bacteroidia > Sphingobacteriales > Sphingobacteriaceae > Mucilaginibacter. The sequence continues at coordinate 38,973 of NZ_JBAZVP010000036.1, forward strand.
AAAAATGGGCAAACCATTTGGCTCTTTCGTGTTAGAGGATTACAACGAATCATACGAGTTTGCATTTTTTGGGGAGGATTATGTAAAATTCCGCAACATGATGGTCGAAGGATATTTTCTGCACATAAAAGGTTTGATAGAGGAAAAATACAGGCAGAAGGACAACTGGGACATGCGGGTAACTATCATGAGCCTGCTATCTGAAATGCGGGATAAGTTGACCAAATCGTTAACTGTTTGTGTGGATGTAAAGGCATTAAACAACCAGCTATTAGATAATCTGCACCAGATCATCAGTACCAATAATGAGAAGTACCCTGCAAAAAGCTGTACACTCAAATTCAAGGTAAAGGATGGGGAAGAATCTATATATGTTGACCTGGCATCTAAATCATACCGGGTAAGCCCAAGTGATGACCTGATGGCCGAGATCTATAGTTTGACGAATGCGCAGGCGGTGTTGATGTAGGCAATCCTTGATAGAGTAATATTTATAAGTTAAATTTGTTTAACAAGTTAAGGATATGACAACTGCAACAATAAGAGAAAAGCTCCACAACTATATTAATATTGCCGACGATAAGAAAGTTGAAGCGATTTACACTATTGTTGAAAGCGAAATTGCAGAAAGACTTGATTTATGGGAAGACGAAGAGTTTCTAAAAGAAATAAAAAGCCGTGTTGATGATTTTGAAAACGGAGCAGTAAAAGGTTCAACCTGGGAAGAGGTAAAGTTAAAAGCTAAAAAACCTTCCAAATCTTGACAGATTATATCATCATATTTCACCCTAAGGCTGAAATAGAATTTCTTGAAGCATTTGAATGGTATGAGGAGCGCTTAGAAGGATTAGGATTTCGGTTTGAGACTTGCGTTGAAAGGAGACTCAAAGCAATTACCGCAGCACCACTTATATATCCACTTAAAAACTACAATTGTAGAGAATCTAAGGTAGAAGACTTCCCCTTTTTAGTTGTTTACAAACTTTATCCCCGGAAAAGAACATTGCTTATTATATCAATATTTCACACCAGCCGAAAGCCGGATAGGAAATATAAAAAGAAACTTTAGATTTCAATTAAGCTTCTACAACACCCTTATACGTATAACAAGTTGCATCAGCATTTTTAACAGTTCCGTTTGAGTCGGTTGTTGTCATAAAATGGCTGCCCCATTTTTCGAGCGCGTAAAAAATATCTACCAGCTCTTTACCCAGGTCGGTAAAGGAGTATTCAACGCGGGGAGGCACTTCCGGGTATACCTTGCGGGTAATAATATTATCTTCTTCCAGTTCGCGCAGTTGTTGCGATAGCATCTTTTCTGTCATGCCGGTTATTTTACGGTTAATCTCACTATACCGCATAGGGCCATTCAGTAATTGGTTCAATATTTTCAATTTCCACTTACCGCTTATCACGCTCAAGGCCGCTTCCATGCTGCAGGTATATTCGGGGTGTCTTTGTTTTGTCATCTTTAAAAAGCTGAAATTGGTTTAAATCAAATGCATCCATAACCTACTAATTGGTGCGCTACATACAAAATGGTGCATTCTTGACGCAGGTGCATTTTGTGTGTAGATTTGATCTATTAAAACAAAGATAATGAAAAAGTTAGCGAATAAAACAGCAGTTATTACAGGCGGCAATAGTGGTATAGGCCTGGCCACAGCAAAAGAATTTATAGCTCAGGGTGCAAAGGTTATCATCACCGGCCGCAACCAAAAATCAATTGACGAAGCAATTGCCCTATTGGGCAGCAATGCGTCGGGCGTTATTGCAGATAGCGGTAACATGGCACAGATAAAAACCCTGGCCGATCAGATTAAAGCAATCACCGGTAATATTGATATCATCTTTATTAATGCAGGCGTAGGTAAATTCAATTCTGTTGATCAAATGACAGAAGAAATGTACGACGAGATAATGGACGTGAACTTTAAAGGCGCCTACTTTACCCTACAACAATTGTTGCCATTGGTAAACGAAGGTGGTTCTATTGTATTCAATACCTCCATAAATGCCCACATTGGTATGGCGGGCGCAAGTGTTTACGCGGCAAGTAAAGCGGCATTGTTATCATTAACTAAAAACCTTGCAGCAGAATTATTGCCACGCAGGATAAGGGTGAATGCTGTTAGCCCGGGCCCGGTTGGTACCCCGCTGCATAGCGCCGATAAATTAGGCTTAACTGATGATCAGTTAGTGGAAATGGGTACTGCCCTTACCAAACAAATCCCGATAGGAAGGTTTGGTACTGCCGAAGAGCTTGCTAAAATAATAACCTTCTTTGCATCAGATGATTCTACCTATTTATTGGGTGCTGAACTGATAGCCGACGGCGGTATGTCGACTTTATAATTCCTAAAAAGAGCCTTTAATATTTAACATCTGTCATTATTATCCACATTGATAATATAATTGTCACATTGTCATGCGGGTACTTGTGGCAAGCAATTTGAATAGTATATATTTGTACACTAAAAATTTAAAAAATAAATATCATGGCTTTAGAAATAACTGATGCAAACTTTGAAGAACTTGTTCTTAAATCAGATAAACCTGTACTTGTTGATTTTTGGGCAGAATGGTGCGGTCCGTGTAGGATGGTTGGCCCGGTAGTAGAAGAGATTGCTAAAGAATACGATGGCCAAGCCATTGTAGGTAAAGTAAATGTTGACAACAACCCAGGTATATCTATGAAGTTTGGCATCCGTAATATCCCGGCCTTATTGTTCTTTAAGAACGGCGAGATAGTTGACAAACAAATAGGTGCAGTTCCAAAATCAGTATTAACTGAAAAATTAGCTAAGCAATTAGTATAAGAATCAACATAATATAACAAAAAGGGCCTCGGTTTACCGGGGCTCTTTTTGTTTAGCTGAATACTCAAAGCAGAAAAAAGCATTTAAACTGCTTCTACCTTTCAGCTTTATCTTTTTGCCTTAATTACATTCTGCTAACGCTGCCGCTGCCAGCCTTTGAGCTTGATACGTTTTTGGCTGCGCCTGTATAGTGTACATCGCCAGAGCCTACTACCGAAGCATCAATTTTATCAGCCGCGTTCACCCTTGCATCGCCAGAGCCTGCAACCTTAACTGAAGTGTTGGTAGTGGCTAAGCCCTGGCCGGTAAAATCACCTGAGCCCACTACGCTAACGTTTGAATTTTCTGCACGGCCGGTTACAGTGATGTCACCAGATCCTGATACACTGGTTTCCAGTGATTTAACTTCCACTTTGCCGGTAAGGTCGCCTGAGCCGGTAAGCTTTAATTTTAATGAAGGGGCCCTTAAGCCACCTTTAAAATAAACATCGCCCGAGCCTGCAAGGCTAACGGCGTTCACATTTTTTATTGATACATAAACAATCATCTTCTTTTTTCCGAAGTTCCAGTTCATGCCGTCGGTGTTGTTTTTGATGTAGATCTTTAAAACCCCACCTTCAACTTCGGTAATAATACGGTCAATTACATCAGATGGTGCATCAACCTTTACAGATTCTGTTGACCCCTGGGTAATATATACATCAAATGAACCGGCAACGCTAACCGCGTTAAAGCCCGATAGGTGGCGGTCTTCTGAATTAAAGGCTTTTACCAGGTTAGCTTTCGCAAACGTAAAGCTGCTAATGGCAACCAGTGCGGCAACCATAAAAAATTTATTTAGTGATCTCATGGGTTGTTAGTTTTCTGATTAGACGCACATTGTATCAGAAAAGTTGCATGGATTGAAAAATAAATTTGTTTCCTGTAAATTGTCATGCCGAACGGATTGAAGCATCTAATCGCCAGTATGTTACCGATAGATCCTTCACTCCGTTCAGGATGACAGTTGTTTATTAGAACAGACTTAATCTATCAACACCCCTATATAATAATTAAAGGTGTCAACCTCTATATTATCCTTTGTAGCACCTTCAATATTAACTGGGGCAAAACGGGTTTTTGGAGTGAGGTATTTATACTCGCCGCCTTTTATTTTTACTTTAACGGGCATATTAAAACCTTGCACATCTGCTATCCAGCGGCACATAAACTTGCCGCCTAAAGTCATAAACTCCAGGGTAGGGATGTTTTTACATTTTAAATACTGGTCAAAAACAGGGGTAAGGTTTTTACCGCTCTGCTGGTTAATATAGTTTACAATTTGCTCATAGGTAACGGTTTGGTGGTAAAATGTCTTATTTAAGCCACGCAAGATCTCCCGCCATTTTTCATCATCATTAATAATGGTACGTATCATATTAAGCAGGTTGCCACCCTTGGGATACATATCGCCCGAGCCCTCCTTATTTACACCGTACGTGCCCACAATAGGTTCGTCGTTCTGAATGCCCAGGCGTGTACCATGCACGTACTCTTGCCCGGCCTGTTTACCCCAAATGCTTTCAATAAATAACGATTCACTATAATTGGTAAAGCTTTCATGGATCCACATATCAGCCAGGTCTTTTGAGGTAATGTTATTACCAAACCACTCGTGCCCACTCTCGTGCACCACAATAAAATCCCATTTTAAACCATGGCCGGTGCCAGACAGGTCACGGGCCAGGTAGCCATTGCCGTAATGGTTGCCATAAGCAACCCCGCTTTGATGTTCCATGCCTAAGTGATGGGTTTCTATTAACTTGTAGCCGTCCTCATAAAAAGGGTAGGGGCCAAACCAGTGCTCAAAAGCTTTTAGCATTGGTTTTACATTTGCACCAAATTGCTTTTTGGCTTTGGCAACGTTATAGCTTAATGGCCAGTAATCTAAAGTCAGCTTACCTTTTTCGCCCATGTAGGTATCGGTTATATGGGCGTAATCGCCAATATTGGCTTCAATATTATAATTGTTGATGGGTTGCGAAACAAACCAGTCGAACCGGGTATAGCCATCCTTTAGCTGGGTAACTTTACGCAGCCTGCCGTTTGATACATCCTTTAAACCTTTTGGTACGCTAATGCTGATCAAAGCACTGTCGGCTTCATCTGCCTGCTGATCTTTTGTTGGCCACCATACGCTGGCACCCATTCCCTGGCATGCGGTTGATACCCATTTATGCCCTAATGAATCTACATTATATTCTATACCACCATCCCATGGCGCTCTTTTAGCAACAACCGGGTTACCCGAGTAATATACAGTGAACTGATCCTTACTGCCTTTGCTGATAGTTTGCGGGAACGTTACAAATACCGCGTTAAACTCACGGGTATAAGGGAGTTCTTTACCTTTATAAACAACCTTCTCCAGTTTTAAATTAGAGAACAGGTCAAACTGTAGTTTAGTAAAATCCGTTTCGGCAGTAAACTTAAAAAGTACATTGCCGCTAATGAATTTATTATCAATATCAAACTTCACATCCAAATGGTAATAATTGATATCATAGCAGGTACGCAATGGCGAGGTTATTGACCCGCGCAGGGTATCGGCACGGGTAAAGGTTTCCTTTTTGGCACCAAGCTGGGCTTTTGCGGTTGTAACAATGAGCACTAATAATATGCTGAATAATAAACCGGTTTGTTTCATGTATATTTTTCTAAATCTATTTATGCAATCTTTTAATAGCCACATTACATTTAACTGTAACGCGCTATAGACAGGAAATCGTTTTGTTTTAAATACGATTGCCAATATTACATTTTATCTCTAATATCTTGTTGCTGTACCCGGTAACATTTTCAATAAAAAAGGGGGATAGCAATATCCCCCTAATCCTTGCTAATTAAATCTTCAATCTTTATTGCTCCAACACGGTGATCTTTAAACTTGACGGCGCCGTTTTTTCATGAAAGATACGCATGGTTGCCGGTTTAAAATCAGCATCGATGGCCTGGTTTATGTTCATAAACTTGTTAGGGTTACGATCTGCCAGCGGGAACCACGTATTTTGCACCTGGATCATAATGCGGTGGCCTTTTTTAAAGGTATGGCCTACATCAGGCAAATCATATTTTACTTCGGTTATTTTACCCGGCTCAAATGGCTCAGGTTTCTCGTACGAGTTACGGAATTTTCCTCTGAAGATCTCGCCGCGTACCAGCATTTGGTAACCACCCATTACAAGCCCTTTAGGGTTTGGTGATGGGTTTGGAAAATCATCCGGGAAAACATCTATTAGTTTTACCACAAAGTCGGCATCAGTACCACTGGTTGAGGCAAACAGATCTGCCAATAAAGGGCCGGTTAGGGTGATGTCTTCTTTCAGGTCATCTGTTTGATAAGTTTTCACATCGGGGCGGCGGGAAGCGAAGCGCTGATCATCTATCATATACTCGCGGGTACGGCGGGCCTGGATGCCATCCTGATAAGGTACCGGTGCAGCAGGGTCGCTTACGTATTGGTCAAAACTATCGCTATAAGTAGGCGCGGTAAAACTTAGCTTGCCGTTTTGCTGGAAGTACAGCGTTTTTTCGGTAGTGTTTTTTGGTGGCCAGGTATTAAATTTATGCCACTCGTTGCTGCCGGTTACAAATATATAGGCCTCGGGTAAGTCCATAGTGCCTTTGCCCTTGAGATAATAGTTAAAGAAAGGCAGTTCTATGTTCTCTCTATAGAAGGTACTTGTTTTTGTTCCGAAGTTCTGATCGCCGAAAGTATCGCCTTCGCTGCGTTCCCAGCCGCCATGAAACCACGGACCTAACACCAACGTGTTTTTAACCGATTGCGGATTTTGTTTTTCTATGGCTTTGTAAACTTCCTGTGCGCCATAAGCATCTTCGGCATCAAAAAAGCCGCCTACAGTCATAACCGCCGGTTTAACTTTTGTTAAGTGCGGTAAAATGTTCATCCCCTGCCAAAAAGCATCGTAGTTGGGGTGGTTCATCATATCATCCCAAAACTTAACAGAATCGCCAAAAAAGTTCTTTTTTAAGTTGGATAATGCGCCCTGCTCCAGGTAAAATTTATAATTGTCTTTTACGTTAACACGGATGGTGTTTTTTACCTGGTCCGGCGTAACAGGTTTAGGCCTTGGTACGCCAAAGCCCCCTAAAAAAGCAAAGGCATCCATTTCAAATAATACCCCTTTATGGTGAAAATCATCACCTTTAAACCATTCGGTAACCGGGGCCTGCGGCGATACCGCCTTTAATGCCGGGTGCGCGTTTGGTAATGATGCCGTTGAGTAGAACCCCGGATATGAGATACCTAAAATACCTACTTTACCATTATTGTTGGGCAGGTTTTTTACCAGCCAGTCAATAGTATCATAAGTATCGGTACTTTCGTCAATTGCGGTTTTACTTTTAGTACCGGCTGGCAATTGCGGGCGCACGTTCACAAAGTCGCCCTCACTCATGTACCTGCCGCGTACATCCTGGTAAACAAAAATATAACCCTCTTTGGCAAACAGCATGTTTTGGCCCAGCATAGGTTTGTATTTATCTTCGCCATAGGGGCCAACGTTATATGGCGTACGCGTCATCACAATACCGTATTTCTGCGTTTGATCTTTAGGCAGATAAATAGCGGTGAACAGTTTTTTACCATCGCGCATGGTAATGTACTTTTCCATTTTGGTGTAGTTATCAGTAATGTACTTAGCGTTTTCGCCACCACCGGCGGCTGCGCGTTGGGCAAAAAGGTTACAGCAAATTACTGCCAGGTAAATAGTGAGTAGTGTTCTCTTCATGATTGTGTTTTGTTTTAAGTTATACGGATAAAATATGTATTAAATAAACGATGTGTTCTTTGCTGTTAAATGCTGCTAATGCACACAAAGAAGAAATCACAGAGTACACAAAGGGTACCCTTGCTGCACTTGCTTACACACTCATCTCTCTACAGGTGCCGGAAGATTTTACGAACGATAGAAATAGTATAATGGAGGGCTGTGTTTTAGACCCTGCTAAGAACACACCCCTTCAGCCCTCTCTTTTAAGAGTGGAACCACAATTAATCGCCCGAATATTTACTCACTGATCTATACTCACTATTTCAGTACTTCTACATCAATAAAGCTGTCATTATATACAGTGTGAGTTGCTTTAATGTAGTCGCTTTCATTTGCTTTATACGGGTTCTCTACAAATTTTTGCGGGTTACGTGCAAATAACGGGAACGCGGTGCTTTGTACCTGTATCATAATGCGGTGCCCTTTCTTAAAGGTGTGCAGCACATCCTGCAGGCGGAAGTTTACATCTGTTTTTTGATTAGCTACCATTGGCACCGCTTTTTCAAAACCATTACGGAAACGTGCCGGCATTATCTCAGAACGTACCATTTGCTGGTAATTGCTCAGGATGATGTTTTTGTTAGGCATGTATGGGTTGTTTTGCTCATCAGGAGGGTAAACATCAATCAGTTTAACAAACCAATCTGCATCGGTACCGGTGGTTGCAACTTTCAGGTTGGCCATTATCTCGCCGCCCAGTGTAACATCATCGGTTAAAACATCACTCTGGAAAACCAATACATCAGTTCTGCGGACTGCAAAACGCTGATCCTCGCTCATGTCATTGTGCGGGGTAAAGCCCATTGTGGTGGTATTATCTTCGGTATAAGGTACCGGTTTTAGCGGGTCGCTTACAAAGGTTGTGGTACCGGCAGTTGTTGGCTGCGTATTGGCCAGCTTACCATCATTACTTAAATATAATTTTTGGTGCGTTGCCGCAGGCGAAGGCCATTTATCAAATGTTTGCCATTCTTTTTTACCGGTATTAAACATGTAAGCTTCTGGCAAGCCAGAGTTTTTATCGCCATTACCCTTAAGGAAGTGGTTAAAGAATTTTTGCTCAATGTTCTTTTGGTAAAAGGTAGCAATGCTATCGCCAAAGTATATGTTGCTGTGCATGGTGTGCCCGGTCTCGCGCGACCAGCGGCCGTGGCCAAACGGACCCATTACAATGGTATTGTAAGCTTTTGGATCTTTCTTTTCAATAGTTTTATAAATAGCCAGCGGGCCTGTTAAATCTTCGGCATCAAACCAGCCGCCTACCAGCATTACGGCAGGCGTTATTTTATTGTAATGCTTTAACAAACCACGTTTTTGCCAAAACTCATCATAGTTGGGGTGGTTAACAGTTTCCTGCCAATAAAAATTGTCTTTGTAATATTTGTCATCATTTTTAAGTGGGCCTAAGTCC
>NZ_JBAZVP010000037.1:0-43861 GCF_041660805.1 Mucilaginibacter sp.
TTGTAATCGATATACTTAATACCATTCTTTTTGAAACGGCAGTATTTTTTACGGTTATCCTCCACTTTTGGAGCGGTAACGTATTTAATTTGGTCGTTTGCCATTAGTTGTTTTCCTCCACTTTAGCCGCAGGTTTCTTGTTAAAAGCACCGCTGCGTTTTTTGTCATTGTAAGCAATGGCATGTTTATCCAAAGCAATGGTTAGGAAGCGCAAAACACGCTCATCGCGCCTTAATTCAACTTCCAGTTTGTTAATTAAATCACCCGGAGCCTTGAATTCAGTTAAGTGATAGTACCCTGTAGTTTTCTTTTGAATAGGGTACGCTAATTTTCTCAAACCCCAATTATCCTCCTGGACAATTTCGGCTCCGCCATCAGTTAAAACTTTGCTGTATTTGGCAATTGCCTCTTTAGCAGTTTCATCTGATAACAACGGGGTTAGAACGATCACGATTTCGTACTGTTGCATTATTATTTGATTTTTAATTAATTACCCGCTATTACGGGGCTGCAAATGTAGCAAGAATATTTGAAAAGTCAAATAGCTTTATAGCTAAACCAATGCTTTGTTAAGCGTATGTTTATATTATATTAAATGTGCTGCATTTTAAAACATGTAACTGCTATAAATTGTAGTTTTAATAAAAATTAACAATTATGGAGTTTTCTGAAAGCAGGTACCAAAGTACAGACCATTCAGTTTTTAAGTATGACACCCTGTTTTTGCAGGGCCCGGGCTAAGATGATGAGCCTGTGGACGGCGACTGGAATGATGAAGAGGATGAAGATTTTGACGATCAGACAGAATCACGTAACGATTTGCATGAGATACAGGTTGATGACGATTTAGGTGAGCCCGATCCGGAAGAAGATGACCATATGCCTAATGGTGATCAGTTATAGGTGGCTATTTGAATTTACTCACAATCATTATTTGAGGTTTTAAGTTAAAGCATTTCTTGCTACCTTTATACCTGTGGATAATTTCATTGTTTCAGCACGTAAATATCGCCCGGCAACCTTTGAAACCGTTGTTGGCCAGCAACATATAACTAATACGTTAAAAAACGCTATTAAAAATAATCAGCTGGCACAGGCGTTTTTATTCTGCGGGCCGCGTGGAGTAGGTAAAACCACCTGTGCCCGTATCCTGGCAAAAACCATTAACTGTACCAATTTACAACCAAATGGCGAGGCCTGCGGCGAGTGCGACAGCTGCCTTTCTTTCCAAAATGGTAACTCCTTTAACGTGCATGAACTGGATGCGGCATCAAACAATTCTGTTGATGATATCCGCAGCCTGATAGAGCAGGTGCGCATACCGCCGCAAGCGGCACGTTACAAGATATATATTATTGATGAGGTACACATGCTATCGCAGGCGGCATTTAATGCTTTCCTGAAAACGCTGGAGGAACCACCTAACTACGCTATATTTATACTGGCTACCACCGAGAAGCATAAGATACTGCCAACCATATTATCCCGTTGCCAGATCTTTGATTTTAACCGCATCCGTGTGGATGATATGGCCGGGCACCTGGCAAACATCGCCCAAAAAGAAAGTATTACTTATGAGCCCGACGGCCTACATATTATAGCCCAGAAGGCAGATGGAGGCCTGCGCGACGCGCTCTCTATGTTTGACCAGATAGTGAGCTTCTCTGCCGGTAACGTTACCTACCGGTCGGTTATTGATAACCTTAACATACTTGATTACGATTACTACTTTAGTATAACCGATAAATTGTTAGGCGAAGACAGCGCCCAAACACTGCTGTTGTTTGATGAGATCCTTTCAAAGGGGTTTGACGGGGCACACTTTATATCGGGCCTTTCAGAGCATTTCCGTAATTTGCTGGTGAGTAAAGATGTATCAACCATAAAACTGCTGGAAGTTAGCGAGAGTATAAAAGCCCGGTACCTGCAGCAATCGCAGGCGGCAAGTGTATCGTTCCTGTTATCGGCCATGAATATTGCCAACCAGTGCGATATCAGTTATAAGCTAAGTAAGAACCAGCGCTTACAGGTAGAATTGGCCTTGTTAAAGATGAGCCATTTGCAGTCGGTGTTTAATATAGCATCCGCACCGTTACCTGAACAAGCTGCTGCCCCAAACGGGGAGTTAAAAAAAAAACCTGATTCCGCAGTAAATGTTGCTCCTGATCCTGTAAAAGATGAGGTATCGGTAGTGAGGGATGCCCCGGTTATTTATAACAGAACGCCGCCTGTAAAAGAACCTGCGCCTGAAACTAATATAACCCCGGTTGCAGAATCAATAGAAGCACCGCCATCCGAAAAGCCAAAGCCGTTTATAGCCAATGTACATTCTACAACTACATCGGTTAAAATACCGTCATTAAAAGATCTGACAAAAAAGCTTGAAGAGGCTGCTTTAGAAGAAGAAGATCCGTACTTGAAAGGTAATGATAAACAGCCCTTTACAATTGATGAGTTTTTACAACTGTGGACTAATCACGGCGCAAAGTTAAAAGCGGATGGTAAACCGGCAACGTTATATACCATTTTTACCGCTATTACACCGTTAGTATTAGGCCCTGAAAATTTTGAGGTATTGGTATCCAACAAAATTCAGGAAATGGCTTTTAGGGATGAGCGCCCTTACCTGCTTAATTTTTTACGTACCAGTTTAAAGAACTTTAACATTGAGGTAAATGCCAGGGTAGAGGAAACAACCACCGTACGTAAACCCTATACTGCCGCCGAAAAGTTTCAGTACATGGCAGCCAAAAACCCACAGCTAATTGATCTGAAAAACAGATTTAATCTGGAGTTTGATTAGATATAAAAAATAGGCGGATTATTATCCTCCTATTTTATTTTTTCAAAGGTGTATCGTTTTTAGGATAACCTTCTTCATCAAGGTCGTCGCGGTCATCTTCTTTAGTGTGTGCCAAAGCGGCGTCCCTTGGGTTAACTCCAACAATTTTTCCGCTATCTATATGCATTCCCAGTGTATCAACATCTGTTTCTATTGAACGGTTGGCATCATACTCACCGTTTACATCGTATGGGTTGGCCTCGTCATAGGTGGAGTTCATGTCTTCGCCATCTTTTACAGTTGTATCATATGGGTCCGGGTGATCATAATCAGGGTTATCACTCTTTACATCGTATTCGTAGCTATTGATAGTTTCATCGTAATTCAAATTTTCACTATCGCCAGTCTCGTTTAATTCATCATCTGATGTGTTGTTCAAATCTTCAGGGTCAACACTAAATTCCGGGTTGTAATCTTCGGGTATCATAGGTTTTAGTTTTTATGTTATATACATTAAAAACCCTGCCAAAAACAACCGGAGTTATAAATTTAACTAAACTTAATAAGCTATTTTTTTGCGGTATGATGTAACACCACCGATGGCAAATTTTAGGGTTATGTTATATTGTATAAATTTATCCTTACTGAGGCCGGCATCAAAACCATCCAGGTTATCGCCAAAATCATAGTTGTACTGGGCACCAATATCTACCTTGAAAGAGGGTTCATCATAACGGTTAAAAACTTTAAACTCGTAGCCAAGTTTTACAGGGAGGAAAAGTTCATGGGCATCAATTTCGCCGGGGGTAGTGTAATCAGGCAATACAAACGAGGTGCGGTTTATTGATCTGATATCGTTAATTATATATCCAAAACCTGCGGATGCATAAATATTTTTTAAGGCATTAAAGACCCTGCTGCCCGAGTAATTAATAAACTCACCGGCTTGTAGCTGTCCTCTAAAAGTGATTGCTTTGTACACATTTCTGAAATACCTGCCAGATAATGTTGCCCCGCTGCCACCTTCTAAAATACCGCCTTGCGCCTCTACAATGTAATTAACATACGGGGTGTGGTTATAAGTAAAATTAACCAGCCCATATGGTGTGTTTTTTGCAGTTTCGGCATCGCCGTAAACCCGGCTGATGCCGCCACCAAAACCAATATCATATTGTGCATAGTCATATCCAATTTGTGCCTTTGATAACAAAGTAACCAAGCATAGCAACAGTGTGAAGAGTGTTGTTTTAAAAAGCAACTTTATCATATGTGAGGGTACTGCGGATAATAACCGGTAATTAAATTTCTATAAAAATAGCATCAAACTTTTAAAAAGCAATAATACGCTTAAATTAATTGTTTAGGGGAATTAACAATAACAAATTGCAGGTAAGGGCGTAATGCAAACGTATTCGTGAAATATTTTATTTAATGTTGCGGGGTAAAATTTTTGAAATAAAATTTTATGTAAGTTTGAAACCGTTAAAACAGAAAATAACCATAAAAAGAGGTATGTCAAAAATTAAAGTAGAAAACCCGGTAGTTGAACTGGATGGTGATGAAATGACACGCATCATCTGGAAATTTATAAAAGATAAACTGATAACCCCGTATCTTGAACTGGATATAAAATATTATGATCTGGGTATCGAGTATCGCGATGAAACAGATGACCAGGTTACAATTGATGCTGCCCATGCTATTTTAAAATATGGCGTAGGTATTAAATGTGCCACCATTACACCTGATGAGCAGCGTGTAGAAGAGTTTGGCCTTAAACAAATGTGGCGTTCACCAAACGGAACCATCCGTAATATATTAGATGGTACCGTTTTCCGCGAACCTATAGTTATGGCAAACGTTCCGCGTTTGGTGCCAAACTGGACAGCCCCTATATGTATTGGCCGTCATGCTTTTGGCGATCAGTACCGCGCAACTGATTTTGTTACCAAAGGCAAAGGTAAACTAACCGTTACTTTCACCCCGGAAGATGGCGGTGCGGAGCAATCATTTGAAGTATATAACTTTAAAGGTGATGGCGTAGCGCTTGCTATGTATAATACAGATGAATCTATAAAAGGATTTGCCCATGCTTGTTTTAACCAGGCATTAATGAAAGGCTGGCCTTTATACTTATCAACCAAAAACACCATCCTGAAAAAATACGATGGCCGTTTTAAAGATATTTTTGAAGAAATTTATCAACAAGAGTATAAAGCTAAATTTACTGAAGCCGGTATCACTTATGAGCACCGCTTAATTGATGACATGGTTGCATCGGCCCTTAAGTGGAACGGTAACTTTGTTTGGGCTTGTAAAAACTACGATGGCGACGTACAAAGCGACACCGTAGCGCAAGGTTTTGGTTCATTAGGTTTAATGACCTCAACATTGGTTACTCCTGATGGCACCGTAATGGAAGCTGAAGCAGCCCATGGTACGGTTACCCGCCACTACCGCGAGCACCAGGCCGGCCGCCCAACATCAACTAACCCAATCGCATCAATTTTTGCATGGACACGCGGTTTAGAATTCCGTGGTATATTAGATAACAACCAGGAACTGGTAAACTTTTGCAAAGCTTTAGAGGAAGTTTGTATTGAGACAGTTGAAAGCGGAAAGATGACCAAAGATTTGGCCATTACCATAAAACCAAAAGTAGAACATGGTACAGATTACCTGTATACCGAAGAGTTTTTGGAAGCTATAAACGAAAACTTAAAAGTAAAATTGGGTAAGTAATTTTATCCGAGTATATTTTAAAAAGGCCTGTATTTACAGGCCTTTTTTTATTTGTTGCCACTGCCAACTTCAAAGAAACAATCTTTGGCGACTGATTGTGTGGTTTCGTGTGAAATAGGTATCATCACTGAGTCGGGATTGGTTTTTTTCAATTTAGCAATTACGCATTTAAATAAAAGCTCGCTCTCGTTTTTATCCGTTTCTTTTACGTCTTTTAACAAAACTTCGTGGATGGTTTCCTCAATTGCCGGTGTCCATGGTACAAGCTTTGGCACTATGCCGCTATCATTGTTAGTATTGGCATAACCATATTCCTTACCTATTTTTTCGCTCAATATTTGCAGGCTATCTTTTGATACAGATTCTACGCCTTTTGGCAACTCTTCTTTTAATCGCTTAATAATAAAAGCAACAAGTTTTTGTCGTTTATCATCATCAGGTAACCGTTCACTTATCGCGTCGTTAATTTCCCTCGTCAACTTTAACTCGTACTCCTGTGTCCAAACGGAACTGTTTTTGTTGTCCCATTTACAGGATGATATACTGAAGAGTATTATGATAATAAGGACCGCCTTCTTCATTGAATGATGTATGATTATTAACCAAACATAATATTAACTTTTCACAATCATTTTAATAATTAACTAATAACTTAGCCCCGTAAACAAGAATATACTACCATGTCATCATTATATCCATTAAAATTTAAAACCATATTCAAAGACAAGATTTGGGGCGGCCACAAAATTGAGACCTACCTGCATAAAAATATTGGCGACTTGCCTAACTGCGGTGAAACCTGGGAAATATCGGGCGTAAAATCTGATGTTTCGGTTGTTGAAAGTGGTGAACTGAAAGGTCAGTCGCTGGCTAACCTCCTGGAGCAGTTTAAAGATGAATTGGTAGGTAAAAAAGTGTATGAGCATTTCGGTAATATTTTTCCTTTACTGATCAAATTTATTGATGCTAATGACGACCTGAGCGTACAGGTACACCCAAATGATGAACTGGCAAAAAAACGCCACAACTCTTTTGGTAAAACCGAAATGTGGTATGTTATAGAGGCAGATCCGGGTTCTTCCCTTATTGCCGGGTTTAACCGCGAAATGAATGAAAAAGAATATGTTGAAGCCTTAAACAGCAGCCATATAATGGATATCCTGAATAGGGAAGATGTTAAAGCAGGAGATGTTTTCTTTTTACCTGCAGGCCGTGTGCACACCATTGGTAAAGGTTTATTGATAGCCGAAATTCAGCAGACATCAGATATTACCTATCGCATTTATGATTTTGACCGTGTGGATGATAAAGGCAACAAACGCGAACTGCATACAGAAGAAGCCCTTGCAGCTATCGACTACAAACACTACCCGGAATATAAAACCAAATATCAGCCTAAAAAAGATGAGGATGTTGAGCTGGTGAAATGCCCGTACTTTACTACCAATATAATGGATTTTACCCACGGCACCGAAAAGGATTACTCGGCCCTTGATTCATTTGTGATACATGTTTGCGTAGCCGGCGAATACACTATTAAGCATAACAACCTTGCTTACCCGGTAAAAATGGGAGAGTGCATACTGCTGCCAAAAACTATAGATAAAATAGAGCTAAAAACAACGTCAGGCTTCAAGATATTGGAAAGCTATATCGAGTAAAAGGGTTTTAAAGTAATAATCAGGAAATTGTATAAAAAGTATTGTTCAGGTAATTCTGATCAATACTTTTTTTGCTTATGGAGTAAATTTAGTCTGCATATTTAAAGTTTGTTATCTTTACTTTACCAATTATCAACCATGAAAAACCAATTCTTTAAATTACTTGCGGTAGTTTTACTAACGGCTTCTTTAACGACTAATACGTTCGCGCAAAAAGCAGCTGTTGGCAAAGTGTGGTCGGCAGCTAAAGCGAATACATGGTATGCACAGCATAAATGGATGACAGGTGCCGATTTTATTCCAAGCACAGCAATTAATCAGTTGGAAATGTGGCAGGCCGGTACGTTTGACCCTGCCACTATAGATAAAGAATTAGGCTACGCCGAAAGTATTGGTTTTAACACTATGAGAGTGTTTTTATACAGCCTTGCATGGCAACAGGATAAAGCGGGCTTCAAAAAACGGATTGACCAATATCTTACTATCTCCAATAAACACCATATACAAACCATGTTTGTGTTTTTTGACGATTGCTGGAACGCTAATGCCAAAATTGGTTTGCAACCGGCGCCAAAAACAGGCATCCATAACTCGGGCTGGTTGCAGGATCCCGGTAACAGGGAATCAAAACCTGGTGAAACCGCCATGCTGGAGGCTTATGTTAAAGATGTTATGACCAGCTTTAAGCATGATAAGCGCATCCTGCTGTGGGATCTGTACAACGAGCCCGGTAATAGCGCCAAAAAAGATAAATCAATAGGTTTGCTCAAGCAGATCTTTAGCTGGGCACGTACGGTTAACCCGGATCAGCCCATATCTGCAGGTTTGTGGGATTGGAGTTTTGAAAAGCTGAATGCCTTCCAGGCGCTAAATTCAGATATTGTAACCTACCACGATTACACCGACGAGAAATCGCATCAGAAAACTATTCAACTGCTAAAAACACACGGTAAACCATTAATATGTACCGAATACATGGCCCGCACACGTGGCAGTCGTTTTGAAAATATTATGCCTATGCTGAAACAGGAAAACGTTGGCGCACTTAACTGGGGTTTTGTAATGGGTAAAACAAATACTATTTACGCCTGGGACAACCCAATACCTGATGGCTCGGAACCGAAACTATGGTTTCATGATATTTTTCGCAAGGACGGGAAACCTTATAAGCCCGAAGAAGTAGCGTTGATCAAAAAACTAAACGGTAAATAATTATGAAAAATTTAGTTGCAAGCTGTTTAATTATAGCTTTAGGTATTTTAACTGCTTCCGCACAGCAAAAAACAGTTAAGTATGATCTGCAGCAAATGCTGGCCAATAAACAACTCGATGTACAAAACCGTGAAGCAAGCCCTTTGCAAATAGCCGGTAAAACAGGAGTTAAACTTACTGCCCGCGAAAATGATGGTGTGGCCTGGTTAAACGGTGTAACATTCTCAAACGGGGTTATTGAGCTTGATATAAAAGGTAAGGACGTGCTGCAGCAAAGTTTTGTTGGGGTTGCTTTCCACGGAACGGATGTAGCCCCTACAGAGGACGTAATTTATTTTAGGCCGTTCAATTTTAGAGCCGCAGACCCGGTGCGGAAAATACACGCCGTACAGTACGAATCGCTGCCAAATTACGATTGGGAAATTTTACGTGAAAAGTACAATGGCCAGTACGAAAAGGCAATAGAACCGGCACCAAAGGCAGATGAGTGGTTCCATGCTAAAATTGTGGTAGAATACCCCCAGGTGAGGGTGTTTGTAAATGGTAACCCTGAGGCCAGCCTCGAAGTGAAAATGCTCAGCACCACAAAAACCGGCAAGCTTGGATTATGGGTAGGCAACAATTCTGATGGTGAGTTTGCCAATCTTACTGTAACCCACAAGCCGTAAATAGTACTATAATATCTCAAATGTCTCATTAATTTCCCTCAGGCGTCATTGCGAGGTACGAAGCAATCTCCTGATAGAAAAGTAGGTGCGATGCTTGATAATATATAACCGTGTCATTGCGAGGAGCGTAGCGACGCGGACAACCGACCGAAGGGAGCTCATTAATTCCGTAAAGGGGAATAAAACCCATTAATAATCTCGTAGCCAATGCATAGGCTTGTCCCGCTACGAGATTGCCACGGCTTTCCAATGCACTTACCCCTGCATAAGCCTCGCAGTGACATGTGTAAAGTTCGCAATTGGCAGACTTCTATTCTAAATTTTTCTCCTTGTTTTTCAGTCAATTATAATCTTAAAATAAAAAATATTATAAAGTCTATAGGAATTATAGAATTAATATATACTTTTGTGCTGTTAATCGTTCTTTAAATATACTTATCCAGAAAGACGGAGGGAAAGGCCCTATGATGTCTTAGCAACCTGTACCGGCTTAAACGCTTGTAAAAGGTGCTAATTCCTGCTTCGCAATATGCGGAGACAGATAAGCTGATTTAAAAGAAATAGAGTGTTTTGCTTAAAACATTTTCTCTTTGCTTCTTTTTACGGATAAGTACTGATAAAACATAAATACGTTGTTTTAATTACCGCTAAAAAGAAGCTCCATAAAAAGCTTTCCCGGGTATCAATATTGAAATGATGTTTGCAATTGCATAGCTTTATACTGTGCAATTATATATTTAAAAACATTTAAAAACTTAAAATTATGAGCTTACGAATTGGCGATGATGCCCCAAACTTTAAAGCAAAGACATCACAGGGTGAAATTGATTTTTACGAATACCTGGGCGACAGCTGGGGAGTGCTGTTTTCGCACCCGGCAGATTATACACCGGTTTGTACCACTGAGCTGGGTAAAACCGCATCACTTAAAGAGGAGTTTGATAAACGCAATGTAAAGGTGATTGCCTTGAGTACGGATAGTGTGGAATCTCACAAAGGCTGGATAAATGATATTAACGAAACGCAGGGTGTAGAGGTTAACTTTCCCATAATTGGTGATGAAAACCGCGAGATCTCTGAGGCTTATGATATGATCCACCCCAATGCTTCATTAACCGCCACCGTTCGTTCGTTGTTTGTAATTGGTCCCGATAAAAAAATAAAGCTGATCATTAGCTACCCTGCATCAACCGGCAGAAACTTCCAGGAAATTTTAAGGGTAATTGATTCATTACAGCTAACCGCTTACCACAGTGTTGCTACCCCTGCCGATTGGAAAGACGGCGAAGAGGTAGTAGTGTTGCCATCTATAAAAACAGAAGATATTCCTGCTAAGTTCCCTAAAGGATTTACAGAGGTGAGACCTTATTTAAGGTTAACGCCACAGCCCAACAAATAACGGCTGAAAGATAAAGTCGCGTGGCCGAGAGGATAGGTATAGGTCTGCAAAACCTTTAACGGTAGTTCGAATCTACCCGCGACGTCTAATTTAAGTGAATAGTTTCGGAAGCGATGGGCCTAAAAAGCTCATCGCTTTTTTTGTAGGGCATAAATAACCGTCACTTTTAACAAGTGTGAAAAATGACAATTCGGACTAAAACACATTTCTAACTCATTTGCTTATCTTTATAATATGAGCGATCAAACCATTAACAACTGGCCCAAGCTGGACTACCACTACCTGAAAGATACCATTGCCACCGTGCACATGTGGACGCAGATGATAGGCAAGGTTAGGCTAAAGAAAACACCCTGGATAAACCACTCCTGGCATGTTACCTTGTATGTGAGTGCAACAGGCTTAACAACCGGCAGCATCCCCTATGAAGGCGGTGTGTTCCAGATTGATCTTGACTTTATAAACCACCAGCTGCATATAACCACCAGTACAGGCGCAAAGATTTCATCGGCTTTAGGTGCCGAAACTATTGCCGCGTTTTATAACGAGCTAAATGGCAACCTTAAAGCAGCCGGCATAGATGTTGAAATTTACCCTGTGCCAAATGAGGTTGATCCTGCTATACCTTTTGAGGATAACACCGCGCCGTGTACCTACAATGCCGATGCTATGCACACCATTTGGCTGGCACTCATTCGCATACATAATGTGTTTACTGATTTTAGGGCCGGCTTTTTAGGTAAGTGCAGCCCGGTACATTTCTTTTGGGGAGCGTTTGATCTGGCGGTTACCCGTTTCTCGGGAAGGCCTGCGCCAAAGCACCCGGGTGGTGCGCCAAATATACCTGTAGCCGTTATGCAGGAGGCCTATTCGCATGAGGTTAGTTCCTGTGGTTTTTGGCCGGGTAGCGAGCAGTTTCCTCAGCCTGCATTTTATTCATACTGTTACCCTACGCCGGATGATTTTGGCAAGCAGGAAGTAAGCCCGCCCGAAGCATTTTACAGCAATGAAATGGGTGAGTACTTTTTAACGTACGAGGTTGTGCAGCAATCAGCCAACCCCGAAGAAACTTTAAGGCAATTTTTACAATCAACCTATAATGCTGCCGCTAAAACGGGCAACTGGGATAAAGATTTAGAAGGTGACTTGTCGGGGTTGAAATAAAAGCCTCAGCCCGGCCCCCTCTAAAGGAGAGGGGGATTAAATTACCAGCGTTCGTCCAACTGGCGATGATTCAGGTACGTGTAATTTCCTTACGCACCAGGTGGTCATGCATCTTAAATTTTGCACGTTGGTAGTTTTTATTGGCTCAAAAAGCTCGCCGCCTAATACATCAGTATATTCCATTAATATCTGCTCATTCACCAAAAAGCGCTCGGAGCCATCGGGCAGGGCATAGCGACTATTTTTTAAAGGGATCACCAAATTTTCAATGCCAATATCAGATGCCAGCCGGGTAAATAAATGCCCTCCGGGTTTCAACACCCGCCATATGGAACGGAGCATCGCATCAAAATGATTGCTGTCTTCGGCAAAATGGAGTACGGCGCTGCAAATTGCCAGGTCGAAGGTGTTATCTTCAAAAGGCAGGTCCTCGGCATTGGCCACGGTAAAATTCCCGGCAGGAATATTACCTTCCGCAAGCGCCTCAGCCAGCGACTGAACCTGGGCTACAGCCTCCGGGTTTGGGTCAATGCCATAAACATCATACCCATTTTGCAGAAAGTAAGTGAGGTTTCGGCCGCTGCCGCACCCTACATCGAGTACTTTCCGGCAATCTTCAAAACGGCCTTTTAGTAATTGATCAAACAGGTAAATATCAATATTGCCATAAAGCTGCTGCAAATTGTTTTCCATATTACTTCTTCTTTGGTATAACCGCTGTAGCCTCTATCTCCAGTAAAATATCGTCTCTAAACAGTTTACTCACCTCAACCAGTGTGCTTGTGGGTGGCGTTTTTGTGTTGATGTATTTATCTCTAATATCGCGCAGCAACTGCACTTTTGATACATCTTTTATATAATAATTTAGCTTTACTATGTTATTCATGGTGCCGCCCGCATCTTCAACAATGTGTTTTATGTTAATGAAACATTGGTTTGCTTGTTTGGCAAGGTCGCCTTTACCTACCAAATTGCCTGCTTTATCTAAGGCTACCTGGCCTGCCATAATGATCATCCGGCTGTTGCCCATATCAATTTCGGCGGCCTGCGAATACCCTTTTGGTAAGGATAGCGCTTTTGGGTTTTTAAAGGTTACCGGCCTTTCCTGCATAAATTTCGCGTCTTGCGCAAAGCAGTTAGCTGTTGTAAACATTACCAGCAGGAACAAAAATGGTTTCATAGTAAATGTGTTTTTGGTTGTGCAATGTAACAATATTGCAATGGCTTTAAAAATTGGATTAATTGCAGCTGCATGGTAATAAATTTTAATTTAATATTTATATTATTGTGTACCGTTAACACATTAGCGGTGGTATTATCTCACAACCAATTATCCATACCAAGTTGTCTACAGGAAAATTTATCTTACTGCTGTTATGCCTTTGCATGTTTAACACTTATGTATCCGGGCAAAAAAAGAACGCTAATTACAAGCTCCATATAAGGCGGGCAACATCGCCCATAAAAATAGATGGTTTAATGGATGAGGCCGACTGGCTAAATGCCGATTCGGCTGCTAACTTTTTCATGACCTTGCCTATGGATACCAGCTTTGCCAAGGTGCGTACAACCGTAAGGATGAGTTATGATAACAACAACCTGTACCTTATTGCGGTATGCTATACACCAACACCGGGGCCGTATATGGTTGAATCGCTTAAACGCGATTTTGCCTTTCAAAAGAATGATAACTTTTTGCTTTTTATGGACCCCTTTGATGCCCGTACAGATGGCTTTAGCTTTGGCGCAAACGCGGCCGGGGCCCAATGGGATGGCACTATGTATGAAGGCGGCAAGGTTGACCTGAGCTGGGATAATAAATGGTATTCGGCAGTAAAAAACTACCCGGATAGGTGGGTATTTGAGGCGGCCATCCCTTTTAAAAGTATCCGTTATAAAAAGGGCATCCGTGAGTGGGGGATAAATTTTAGCCGGAATGATCTGATCACCACAGAAAAATCAAGCTGGGCACCTGTGCCGCGGCAGTTTCCTACAGCCGCGCTGGCTTATACGGGTACTATAGTTTGGGACGAGGAACCACCCGTGGCCAGCAGTAACGTATCGGTAATACCATATGTGTTGGGCGGTGTTACTAAAGATTTTCAGAACGGGACAAAGGCTTCTTACCGTAAAGATATTGGGGGCGATGTTAAGGTAGCGCTCACCTCATCGCTCAATTTGGATATGACCGTGAACCCCGATTTTTCGCAGGTTGATGTAGATCAGCAGGTAATAAATCTGAACAGATATGAACTGTTTTTCCCGGAAAAGCGGCAGTTTTTTCTGGAAAACGGTGACCTCTTTTCCAATTTTGGCTATGCCGATATCCGTCCGTTCTTTTCGCGCAGGATAGGGCTTAATGCGCCCATTCGTTTCGGTACGCGGATGACGGGTAAGATTGACAAGAACTGGCGGGTAGGGGTTATGGATGTGCAAACGGGCCAGTCGGGTACAGATAATTTGCCCGGGCAAAATTTTGGTGTGGTAACGCTCCAGCGGCGTGTGTTCTCCAGATCAAACATTGCCTTTATGTTTATTAATAAAGATGCTACAGGCAGCGCCCCGTCTGCAGGTAACACAACACCCGGTTATAACCGTAATTTTGGGATGGAATATAACCTGGCATCATCAAACAACTTATGGACCGGCAAGTTTTTGGGGTTAAAATCATTCACACCCGGCGTAAACGGGCACGACTTTGTAGAAGCCGGTAACCTGCAATACCTAAGTAAATACTGGACATTTGCCCTTCAGCAACAATATGTTGGCAAAAATTACAATGCCGAAGTAGGTTATGTGCCAAGAGTGGGTTATAACAAGATCAGTCCGCTGGTACAGCATAACTTTTTCCCAAAATCGGGCGTGGTATTGTCGCATGGGGTGCAGCTCTCCAGTACTTATTTTTTTGATGAGCACTTTAAACGTACCGATAACGAAAGCATCCTGAGCTACCTGATCACTTTCCGCAACCGCAGCACTATCACCGTTTCCGGGTTAGATACTTATGTAAGGCTGCTTCGCCCGTTTGACCCTACCAATAACGGCAAGATAAACCTGGCCACCGGTACCGAAAACCATTGGAACACCGTTGATGTGCAATATGCATCGAAACCGCAAAGTGTATTTACTTACCTGTTTGATGTTTTGCGTGGCGGATATTATGACAATGGCAACCGCCTTAGCCTAACCGGCCAGGTGGGTTACCGCTTTCAGCCCTATGTAAACCTGATGCTTAACTTATCATACAGCGATTTGCGTTTGCCGCAACCATATGGGCGTAACAAGTTCTGGCTTATTGGCCCGCGGGCAGATGTTACCTTTACCAATACCTTGTACTTTACCACCTTTGTACAATATAATGAGCAGGCCAGAAACATGAATATAAACAGCCGCCTGCAATGGCGCTACAAACCTGCTTCAGACTTTTTTATTGTTTACGGCGACAATTCTATCCCATCACCATTTACAGTTAAAAACCGCCAGCTAACTATTAAATGGACGTACTGGTGGAATATATAGGTTGAAAAGAATAATCCTGTTTACTTCCCTTTTATGCCTTTAACATGCATAATAACAATACTTGAGTGCGGCAAGCCCAGTGTTGAGGCGGAGGTAACATTTAAATATGCAGATAAATAACCATTAACAATGGCCCGCAATGTTTTATTGGTTTGTGCTTCAAACTCGGCAAAACTAAAGTTGATCGATCTTACAAAAAGCAGTTTTCCCTTTGCATCAACCAGTACCGTGAATGAGTAGCTAAAATCTTCGTAAGCATTTTTAATAACTACATCATACTCGGGTAAAAGGTAATCTGCCAGCAAACCCGATTCCTTTCTGTTTTCGGCAGTGGTAGTTTCTCTTGTAATAGTACATAGTTTGTTGCGTGCTTTAAACACCGCGGGCTGCCGCCCTGCAAATGCCTTAGAAGTATCGGCATTTGCTTTTTTTACCATCTGTTGTACAAACAGGCTATCTTTTCGGCTGGGATGTATCAGGCTGTCAGCAGTAGTATGCAATGCGTTTTTGATATAGTCATTGGCGTAAAGGGTCATATATACAACAGACTGTTCACGTGTGAGTATCCGGCCCTCTACCTTCATCACCTGAAAAATGATACTGTCTTTTGTTTGTTTTTTTAAACGCAGGTATGACCATGCTATGTTGAAAATAGAATCATGATCAAACAGGATAGGGGCGTTTCCCCATGTTTTGGTAGCAGGGTTGTAAATGTTTACAGAATCATCAGACAGGAAGGTTAAGCGCCAATCGGGCTCCAGCTGGTAGCCATAATCACTAAATGACATTCCATTTTTAAAAGTCCGGCGTACTTCCGTAAAACCCTTTCCCCAATGCTGTTTAAAAGTAGGCTTAACCGATTCGTCAACTTTGTTATTGCTGCTGTTATTATTACCGCCTTTTTTATTATTGCTGTTACAGGCGTTTAATATAATTGCTGCAGCAAGCAGGATAAATAGGCAGGGTATTTTATTACGGAAAGATATGTTATTCATAAATAGCGTATACATGGCGAATATAAGACAATGGCCTTAAACCAAAAAACCGCTATATCATGATTTAAACATAATGTATTGTTTAATTTTTATATTTTTGCATTTGAATTACTACAATATAATTCCCTATGGTGTAACGGTAGCACTTCTGATTCTGGTTCAGACAATTGAGGTTCGAATCCTTGTGGGGAAACAAAAGTTTGCAAGAATTATGAATCCATATATTCAAAATTGCATCTCTGCTTATATCTTTTATTGCATTGGTTAAAATAAAAGTAAACCAGTGTAAATATAGTTCCATATCCCGCATTATTATCAAAAACAAGTTAAGTATATCTGGCGTTATGTAACATCATTATCTAATGGTACAAAAGCTGTGGTATTTTTCTAATTTAAAACTCGGTAATTGGAGTTTCCACATTATTAAATGTGGAAACTGCCGTTTAAAAATTAGTATCTTTCCCGGTAGAAGTGCTTATTATATGATGCCTGGCTTTAAATTATGGAAGATATCGAAACCTTAAAAGTACAACTTGCTACATCATTACAAAGACAAAAAGAACTTGAACATCAGTTAGCGCTTATACCGCAACAGATGGAGGAAAGTGCTGCCCGGTTAACAATGGCAATGGAATCTGTTCAAATGGGTACCTGGGACTACAAACCACAAATTGATGAACTGATATGGTCTAATCAATGCCGTAAAATTTATGGCATTTCGCCGGAGGAGAAAGTCACCTTTGATTTATTTATCAACAATATTCACGAGGAAGACAAAATATTTGTGATGCAGGAAATTGAGAAGGCCCTGCACTCTCCGGATAACGGGCTTTATGATGTAACCTTTCGCATACTTCGCTTTGATGACGGGGAACCCCGCTGGATTAGATCACAAGGGAAAGTTTATTTTAAAGAGCAGAAAGCAGAACATTTTATAGGTACAATAATAGATATAACAGATCATAAGCTTGCGCAGGAAAAGAGCGCCAGGCTTGTAGCGATCATTGAGACTTCAGATGATGCTATTATAAGTAAAACACTGGATGGTATTATTACCAGCTGGAATGAATCGGCTAAACGAACATTTGGTTATACAGAGGATGAAATAATAGGCCAGTCAATCCTTCGCTTAATTCCTCCAGATCGGCAGGATGAAGAGCCACATATACTTTCCCGGTTAAGAAGAGGTGAACGTGTAGAGCATTTTGAAACAAAACGGATGACCAAAGACGGACGTTTGCTTGATGTTTCTTTAACTATATCGCCGGTAATTAATACTGAAGGCAAAATTATAGGTTTATCAAAGATAGCGAGAGATATAACTGAAAGAAAGCAGGAGGAATTGCGAAAAAATGATTTTATAGCGATGGTAAGCCACGAATTGAAAACACCGCTTACTTCTATGAAATCTTATTTGCAGGTTCTGTTGGCTAAGGCTAAAAAAGAAGGGGATGAGTTTACTATTAATGCACTAACGAGGGCTGATGTACAGGCAAAGAAAATGACGGTAATGATACAGGATTTCCTGAGCCTTGCCCGGCTGGAAGAAGGAAAGATATCATTACATAAAGAAATATTTACTTTGCACCCGGTTATTGAAGAAACAGCCAGTGATGCGCAATATCTTTCTTCCAATCACAACATTGTATTACAGGATTGTGAGGATATAACGCTATATGCTGACCGGGACAAAATAGGCCAGATACTGATGAATTTACTAAGTAACGCTATTAAATATTCGCCCAAAGGGGGCACCATAATAATTGGTTGCGAGAAACAACCGGGAAAAGTAAAAATATATGTGCGTGATGAGGGGGTAGGTATTAGTGAAACAGATCAAAAACGATTGTTTGAGCGTTTTTATCGTTCTAAAAATGAAAAAATTAAAACAGTATCAGGCTTTGGTATTGGTTTATACCTTGTATCTGAGATTTTGCGCTACCATAATAGCCATATAGAGGTTGAAAGCGAAGAAGGGGTTGGCTCTGTATTTTATTTTAGTTTAAATACTGAAGCAAACTAAAACTTGCTATGATCCTTTAATGCCGGTAATTTCAAATTCTTCGTTAAATGAAAAATGTCTTCCATCATACTCCCAATCTAAAATTAACTTCCATTTACCTTCATGGCAGTTGGTAACAGGAACCTCTAGTGAATTATCATCGGCGCTAACAACTTTGATGCGATGATAGGTGCCTCTTGGGCTTGTTAATGGCATTAAGCATGCATGGCCATTAACAGGGTGGCTAAAATTAAAATGTAAACTTTTCATGGCATTAATTTTTATACCAAACACAATACAAATTTACTTAAGTACAATCTATTAGCAATGTTCAGCGGCTTTATATTTTTATTAAAGAACCGTTTGACAGTTTTTAGCACAGGCACAGGCTTTTCCTACACATTTATTCTGCTGCCAGAGGTCAAGATTTTTTATTGTTTGATTAGAAATTTCTTGTAAAGCCTCTTCTGTAAGGTAAGCCTGGTGCGGAGTAACCAATACGTTATCATATTGCATAAGCTCTGTAAGCAATATGTCTTTTACCGTGTCATTTTCATGATCTTCAAAAAACAGCCCTTTTTCAAATTCATATACATCAAGCCCCAGGTAACCTATTTTACCACTTTGCAGTGCTGCAGCAACATCCGTTGTTTTTAACAGGGCGCCTCTTGAAGTATTTATAAGCATTACCCCGTCTTTCATTGTATCCAGGGCATCTTTATCTATCAGGTGTTTTGTGGCGGGTGTTAGCGGTACATGCAATGATATAATATTTGATAAAGCATACAAATCTTCTAATGATACTTGTTTAATGATGGAGGTATCTGTAGGGAAATTAAGATCATAACCAATTACGTTACAGCCTAACCCGTGATAAATTGCAGCTGCAGCAAGCCCTGTGTTACCCAGGCCAATTAACCCAACAGTTTTACCCGAAAAATTAAACCCTATCAGTTCGTCATTTTTAAAATTAAAATGGTGGCTGTTCTTATCTGCTTTAATAAGTTTCCTGTTTAATGCGAACGCAAGCGCCACAGAATGTTCGGCAATGGCTTGCGGTGAGTAGTGAGGGACATTGGCTACTTTAATTTCGTATTGCCCCGCAGCTTCCCTGTCTATATGATCCGTTCCGGCAGACCGGGTAGCAATAAACCTAATTCCCAAATAAGCCAGGCGCTTTATCACCTCAGCAGAAACATCATCATTAGTAAAAACTATAACCGCATCTTTACCTTCGGCATAAATGCTTGTTTCTAAACTTAAAGGGTTTGATATAAGAGTTATATCATGCTTTTTTTGATTTGCTTTGGCCAGGAATTTCTTTTCAAATGGCTTTACACTATATACTACCGCTTTCATCCACTAATAATTTGAAACAAAATTATCGTAAAATATTAAGCTTAAAGTTGAGCCATATCAATCTTAAAAGTGATGTTAATCAGTTTTTCATCTTAGCAAGGCGTTTTACATCTAAAATTGTAATTAAACTGCCTTTCTTTTCTATGAGGGCTTCGTCCTTAAAATCTGTAAGGGTGCGGCTAACGGTTTCTGTAGCCATACCAGCCATTGCTGCCATATCTTCCCGGCTTACTTTAAAGCTTTCATTATCATTGCCTTGCCGGTACAATCGCAATAAAGCTTCTGCCATCCGTTTCCTTACTGAATGGTATGCAAGCTGAAGTAATTGTTCTTCTTTTTCGCGCACATCATTTGCCAGGATATTAATAAATTCCCTTGCCACTTCCGGGTATAAATTTATCAGTTCATCTAACTGCTCTTTAGGGATAACACATACGAGGGTATCTTCTAAAGCCGAGGCAGTATCTGAATATGGTTCATTAGATAACATTGCGTTTGCCCCAAGATAATCATCTGCCGAGTAGATGCCGGTCATTAATTCCCTGCCATCTTCGGCCAGTTTTACTGTCTTTACTTTGCCGCTAATTACAATATATAACCCGGTCCCTTTATCGCCATCATAATATATGACCTGGTTCTTTTTAAATTGACGGCTTTTTCTTTCAGATATGATTTTTTTTAATTCTGCCAGGCCACCCTTTTTTGATATCAGGTTATTTAATTTATCTAAAGAATTGCTATAAAAATTTTGTTGAAGATCCCTTTTCTTTAACCTGCTTTCAATAGCGCTTAAAAGATCAATGTCATCAAAGGGTTTGGTTAAATAATCATCAGCACCCATTTCCATCCCTTTGCGTAAATCAATACGTTCAGCTTTGGCAGTTAAAAATATAAAAGGTATCGCGGCAGTTTCGGGGTTTTTGGCGAGCATGTATAAAACACCGTAGCCGTCCAGGTCAGGCATCATAATATCACACAAAATAATATCGGGCTTGTGCTTAATTGCTAATTCAACCCCGGTTTTACCATTATTGGCCTGGTATACCTGAAAGCCTGCCAGTTCCAAAATTTCAACTACATTTTCCCTTATATCATTATTATCTTCAATAATTAGAATTTGTTTGCTCATGATGTAACAAATGAAAGTGTAAATAATGTGCCCTGGTTAACAATGCTCTTGAAATGAATTTTTCCTTTCATTAAACTGGTATAACGCGCTACAATGTTTAGTCCTAAGCCCGTTCCGGGGATATTTCCTGTGTTATGCGCCCGAAAAAATGGCTCGAACAAATGCTTTTGATCCGCATCCGGTATTCCTATACCGTTATCCTGAATGGTTATAATACAGGCAGAATCAGTAATTTCTGTAGTAAATTCAATGAAGGTGTTTTCGCCCGAATACTTTATGGCATTTGCTATTAGATTGATGATGCAGTTTTTAAGCAGATTTTGATCCAGGCTTATAGTACTGATCTTACCCGTATGCTGATAAATAATATTTTGGTTTTGTTTAGCCACCATCTGCAGTTCTTCCGTAATTTCTTCAGCTAACTTAACCAGATCAAATGGGGTAAAGCTGGGCTCAACTCTGCCGGCTTCAAGTTTTTCGAGCGATAAAAAGTCGTTAAGTATGGTAGTAAGATTACCAACCGCATTTTTTATTCTGGCCACATGCTTACTAATGTTTTCGCTTTTAAGTGGCTGGGCGTACTTATCAATTAATGATGCTGAAAGCTGTACAGCACTTAATGGCGTTCGGAACTCATGCGAAGCCATTGAAACAAACCGGCTTTTAAGTTGCCCCAGCTCTTTTTCTTTTTCAAGAGAAACACTCACTTCTTCCTTGGCCTTTTGCAATGCCTGAACGGTTTCTTTTAATGATATGGTACGCTCATCTATCAGTTCTTCTAAATGCGATGCATATTCTTTCAACTGGTCTTCGGCTTGTTTTTGTTTACTCAAATCATGTATAAAGCCTGTATAGATCACCCTGCCTGAATATTGAACTTCGCTTACACCAAGCCTGAACGGGAATACAGAACCATCTTTACGTAAACCCATTACTTCGCGGCCAATACCAATTATATGGGGGACTTTGGTATGCTGGTAACGCCTGAGATATTCATCATGTTGGGTACGATCAGGTGGGGGCATTAAGAAAGAAACATTTTTGCCTATAACTTCTTCAGGAGTATAATCAAATAGCTTACATGCAGCAGGATTTATAGTTTCAATTAATCCACGATCATCTATGGTGATAATTCCGTCAATTGCATTTTCAATAATAGCATTTAATAAAGCCGCATTTTTCATAGAACTAAATTACCCTTTAATGATCCTTATCACAAATATGAACAAAGGGCTTAATGCAATATATAATCAATTTCAAGATAAAAGATGATAAAGGTCACTTTTTATGTAATCAAATTTAATTATCTGGTGTTAACCTATAAGTAATGTATGATTTATCCCACATTGTTTTGTGACGATTATCATAGTTCCTGGAGCGTAGATTCATAAACTTTACAATAGTTTACTAAAGCCAATTCTATGAAAACCATCTTTGTAATAAATGACAATTCTGCCGAAGCAGAAAATGCATATAAACTGGCCTTGTTAATTGCACATAATACAGAAGCTGAAATATTGATAGCCAATGTTTATCAGCCCGATATTGTGCCTAAGAAAATTAGGTTAAAGGAGGTAAATGGAATATTGATAGGGCAGCATCATTTTGAGAACGATTATGGACAGGAAATGGCAGGCCCTAATTTACCAGGCGGCTTTATGCCGGTAATAAAGGAGATTGATTTTTATGGAGTTAAGGAAAGCTGCATGGCCGAAGAAATAAACAGACAAAACATTTGGCTAATTATAAAAGGAATGAATTTTGTTTTGCCAAATGATAATTCCACTATATTAAATATTAACTGCTTACTTAATAAAGTTATATGCCCGGTACTGCTGGTGCCCGTTAATTGGAAGGCAAAGCATATTGAAAGAATTGTTTACGTATCTGACCTGAGATATTGCCGGATTGAAATTATTAGGTATTTAGCCGAGTTAGGAAAGTTTTTTAATGCTGATATTTCAGTTACGCATCTCTCTGCAAAGGGTTTGCCTCATATGGATGAGGAGTATGCTTCAAGCGTTTTTAGAGGTGAAATATACAACAACGTACATTACGACCGCCTGTTTTTTAATAATACAAAGGAAAGAGATATTACAAAAGCCGTTGATGTAATGATTAATGGATTACATAATGATTTGTTAGCATTGGTTAACCATAGGTTTCATTTTGAAGAGATATTTGGCAGGTATATAAATGAAATTTTGCCTGATCACATCACCGTTCCCTTGTTAGTTTTTCCGTATTGATATTTCATAATGATCATATCATAATATAGTCTCTCTCAAATTTTACTAAAGGCGCCATTTCTCAAATGTGCGCCTTTTTTATGGTGTAATAAACCTGTTCATAATCAAGGTATAAGGTGATCTTGGTCATTATTTATTTGATTGACATTAAGGAATTTTGTACTAACAACTGATAGGGTTATGAGAAAGCAATTGGAACTGAAGAATGATTATAAACCGCTTAAAACAGCAAATACAATTTTGTTGACATGTATGTTCCTGGTAGTTTTAATGCTTGCAATAGTTACTGCTAAGGGAGCATCAAAACTACCCTCTCTTAACGGTAGTGAAACGGAACTTTCTGTAGAAATTAAAAGGCAATTAAACGAGGGTGCGCTGGCATTAAATTATCCGGGCTCAACTAAAAGTTTTTATGCTCAAAGAATGTTTGAGCCAAATTGGGTTTTAAGTAATGATGATGGTAAACAAACATGGGCAGCTATGCTTATGATTGATTGCGTAAAACAATTTGGACTTATCCACAATGATTATCATCCACAAGAGCTGCTTTATGACAGGCTGCATAATATTTTGGAACGGCCCAATACAGTAAGCATACCTCAACAAGCACGGTTTGATATTATGTTAACAGATGCTATGTTAACATTTATTAACCATTTGCATTACGGGAAGTTCAACCCGGAGTATCCGGCTTTAAAAATTGATGAGGGTAAAATTGATGATGGTAAGTTAATAGATTTTAAAGCCACAGATCTGCTTGCAAAAGCTACAGCCGATAAAGATTTTATGCAGGTTATTATCAGCGCTCAACCGCAAGATGCAACCTACCAAAAGCTGCAAAACTATATGCATCTTGTAGCCGGTATATATATTGATGATTGTTATGAATTTCCGGAAGCGAATATTCGTAAAATGGCTATTAATATGGAGCGCTTAAGGTGGGCGGCAATTGATAGCAGCAATTGTATACAAATCAACATCCCTTCTTATTTATTAAAATTCTATCATGCGGGTGTTATAGATACTTTTAAAGTGATTGTAGGAAAAGCGCAAAGCCCTACACCCACCCTGCAAAGCGCTATCCGATATTTTACAACTGCACCTGAATGGAGAGTGCCGGCTAAGATATTTACCGATGAGTTGCTTCCTAAAGCCATTGAGGATAGTAACTATTTAGCAAAAAACCATTACTCGATCTATGATGATCAAGAATTGTTAATACATCCCGATAAATCATCCCTGATAAAAATTAAAGAAGACCCAGGCAAATACTATGTCCGGCAATCAGCCGGGGGCGACAATGCTTTGGGGTTAATTGTTTTTCGGTTTCCAAATGTTTACGATGTATATCTGCATGATACACCCTATAAAAACCTATTTAATAACGATGAGAGAGCACTTAGCCATGGCTGCATCCGTGTAGAACATGCTGAATTGTTAGCCTCTAAATTATTAGTTAATGATGGTACTGCAAACAAGGTCCGTGCTATGCAGGGATCAATTCACGCCACTCAAACTAAAACATTTAACCTTAAAAAAGCGGTACCTGTTAAAATTACATATCTCACTTGCGAAATGAAAGAAGGCGAGCTGGTTATTTATAAAGATATATACAATTTAGATAAAGACCTGGAGATGGCCATATACGGGGTTATCCAGCCAATAAGCATGAAATAATTTGCCAGGCTTTTACAAATCATACCTCAGGGAAAATAAGTAAAGGTAGTTTTTGCGAATCTATCATGGTCTTACAATGGCTGTTAAAAAATATATTCCAAAGCAACGAGTGCTTTTTATAAACCATTGCCATTAAACCGGCATCAGTATCATCATTAAATTGTTCTAATTCAGCTATTATATTTTCACCTCTTAAATTGTGATAGGATACATTCTTTAAGTTTAAAAAATCCAGTCCCGCCATAAATGCTGGTGTATGATCTTCTTTCTTAAAATCAGCTATCAGCACTGGTTTTGATACATGAACTACTTTTATGTGAGAGTTTAAGGTTTTTAGAAGCTGAACTAGCTTTTCAATGGATTTTAAGTCGGCCATTTCCAGATCCGTAGAAAAAGTGATTTTATTTAATTTCAGGGAATTGATATTGTTTGGTATAATTAATACCGGGCAGTCGGCCTTTTGTATAACTGCCTTTATATCCGAGCCAAATAAAAAATCGAGATCGGGCTTATTGCGTCCGCCCATAACAATAAGGTCGATATCTTTATTTTTCACAACTTGCTTAATATTCTGGGCCAGGTCACCTTCTGTTAAAATGCTTTTAACAGAGAGTTGATTTGACTTGTTGTTTAGAATAGTAAGCAACCTTATTTTCTCACTTGCAAGATCATCTTTAAACTCTTTTTGCAAAGTAGTCATATTTTCTTCGGGCCAAATTCCTGCTTCATAAGCAGGGATAATAGGAGTTGGAGTAAAGTAGGAGTTTAAAAGAAGCAAATTAGCATCTAATTTGATAGCAACATCCAATGCAATATTTGCAGCATTCCTTGCATTATCAGAAAAATCAGTGAGTACTAAGATGGTTTTCATAAAAATGCATTTTAATGTTTTTGTATAGTAAAAATGCCTTGAAATTCAATCAAAAAGAATGATATAAATCATTTTTATTCTTTTTCAATTGTGATCTTCATCATTCTATTTAAGCCTTGTTATTCTAAAATTTGGGTATAAATTTCATCCATGAAATCATTACTAATCCCAACTGATTTTTCGCCGGCGGCAGATAATGCTGCCCGTTACGCAATTCATCTTGCAAAAAAACTTAAGGCAGAAATTATACTTTGTACAGCAATTAAAGTGCCAGCAGAATCTGTAGTGGGTGCTCAGGCGGCATGGCCATTAGAAGATTATGATTCACTAAAAAAAAATGCGGAGACAGAGTTGGAATATTTAGTTAAGAAACTATCGCAGGAAGAACAAGCAATGGATGACCAGAATTCCTTTCATCCCAAATTTAGCTATACCAGCGGTGTTGGAGAAGTGGCCGACTATGTTAGGAATTTGGCAAACGAGAATAAAACCAATATGGTTATAATAGGGATGTCAGGAGCAGGGTCATTCAGTAGGTTCTTTTTAGGGAGCAACAGTAAAAAAATGATTGAAAAATTTGATTTCCCATTACTTGTTATACCTGCAAACGCGGATTGTAAAGGGATAAAAAAGATTTCATTTGCCACAGATCTAAGCAGCCAGGATATAGAAATTCTAACATCACTTGCTTGCTTTGCACGCCCATTTAATGCTGAAATTTTAATAACTTATGTAATACAGGATAATAACATTCATACAGAGCAGAAAAGAATAGATAATTTTTTAAGCGATGTTACCTGTAAAGTTGATTATCCTAATATTTATTACCGCAGCATTCAAAGTTCCAATGTTAATGAAGGGGTAAATTGGCTTACAGAAAATGGGCATATTGATATTATGGCTATGGTTCATCGTCAGGAACCCTTTTTTACTAAGCTGTTTAAAATTAGCAATGCACCGCAATTGGCAAAAAGTATCCGTGTGCCATTGTTGATTTTTCCTGAAAACTTTAAGCGGGTTCTTATCTGATAATTTGCAGTTAAATTAACCCGCCTGGCATAACCATTTTTACTTAAGTGTATAGAATAATAAATTAATATCTGATAAACTTATCTGGTTTTTAATCAAACCGGCGGTATTATACGGCCTACCATTCCCCACCAAAGACAGTTTTATTTTACCTGGCTGATATGCTGTGCGTTAAATAATTTTGAATGTTACCAAATTTGTTTTCATTAACATAAATGGAAA
Organism: Mucilaginibacter sp.; assembly: GCF_041660805.1. Classification (GTDB taxonomy): domain Bacteria; phylum Bacteroidota; class Bacteroidia; order Sphingobacteriales; family Sphingobacteriaceae; genus Mucilaginibacter. The sequence goes on from NZ_JBAZVP010000037.1 coordinate 26,681, forward strand.
CCCTGGCTTAACATAAAGGCAAGATCTTTCAAAAGATGTTGTTCTTATAATAACATTTCGTTGAAATACTGTTTACATATCCCGTGTATCATTGCAAAAAATTTAATAGGTAATGATAAGTATTTAAAAGATAGCAAATAATGCACTTAATCCCCTAAGCATTTTTTGAAAAATCTCTCCCTCAAACTCCCATTAAATATACTTTTTAAATAGGCTCAACTAAATGAGCTGATTATTTATTTTTTTTAAACTAAGCTTTATGCAAGAAAAATTTTACTATGCTATTTTCAGGAAAAGGCATTTTTTTTTACTTTTTGTTATGCTTTGCAGCACCTTGGTGTTTGGCCAGCAAACAAAAACAATTAAAGGAAAAGTATTTGATGAACGTAATGAAACCCTGCCTGGTGTAACAGTATCAATTAAAGGTACACAAACAGGCATTGCAACAAATACTAACGGCGAATTTGCAATTAATGCCTCTTCAGTTTCGGTTTTGGTTTTCAAACTTATAGGTTTTGAAACTGTAGAAGTTACAGTTGGCGATAAGCAAACCATAAACATTAGCTTAAAACCAACAGCAACCGATTTAAAGGAAGTAACAGTTAGTTACGGTAAGCAACGCAGCCGCGAGGTTACCGATGCCATTTCACAGGTTAACGCATCGGCTTTAAGCGATATGCCGGTTATGCAATTTGGCCAGCAGTTACAAGGCAAAGTTGCGGGTGTTGATATAGCCGCTACCAGCGGCCAGCCAGGCCGGGGTATTTCATTCCGGATTCGTGGCGCGGCATCAATCAGTACCGATTACCAGCCATTGTTTGTAATAGACGGCTTGCCAATAACAGGGAGCATCAATAACATCAACCCTGATGAAATTGAAACATTTACCATTCTTAAGGATGCCTCCGCTACTTCATTATATGGCTCACGTGCGGCTAATGGCGTTATTTTGATCACTACGAAACATGCTAAACCAGGTGATGCATTAATTGAATTTAGCAGCAATTATGGTTTGCAGAAAATTCCGAGTGGGAGTGTGCCAAAGGTGATGAACGGAACGCAGTGGGCGCAGTTTATGCAGGAGCATTATGACGACGCTTTAAAATACGAACCAAGTTTTAACCCCGCCAGTTATCCGGATGCTTATAAAGGTGATGTTTCGCGCTATGGCGAAGGCACTAATTGGTTTAAGCTGTTAACCCGTACGGCCCCTATACAAAGCCATAGTTTAAGTATCCGGTCTGCCGGCGAAAAATCGTCAACAGCTGTAATACTTGGGTATGAGGCACAAGAAGGTGTGGTAATCAATACAGGCACCAAGCTTTTATCGCTGCGCATAAACCATGATATGTCTATTGGCAGTGCAAGAAAACTTAAAATAGGGTTTAATTTAGCACCCAGCTACAGAATGGATCATAATAACAGGCTAACCTCAGATGGTGCGGGCGGTTTTTATGAAAGAATTTTTGAGGCAAGCCCTATTGTTAACCCGTATCAGCCGGATGGCAGTTATACTGTTGGTGCATACTCCCCGGGTATGGTTGCATATGTTAACCCGCTTGCTTTACTTAAGGAAACTAAAGACGATTACCTTACAACCCGTATACTGGCAAATGGCTATATCAATTATGAATTTTTACCCGGCCTAAGTTTAAAAACCAATGTTGGTGTTGATAAAGGTGCCGAAACACGTAACCAGTTCTCGCCCCAGGCAGCTTTAAATTCAGCTTTCCCATATACGGTTCTGTCTACCGGTTTAAGCAGTTCTGTTGATAATTTCTCTTACACAGCAGAAAGCAATCTTCAGTATGAAAAAACATTCGCGACAGATCATCATTTTGAAGCGTTAGTGGGTTATTCTGCTCAAAAATTTGAATCGGTAAGTAATTCAATAAGCGGTACAGGTTTCCCAAGTGATGATATTCCGTATTTGAGTGCGGCAACATCTATAACTGCAGGCAGCAGCGCCACCACACAATACTCAATGCTATCAGCTATTGGCCGTTTAAATTATAACTATAAAGGAAAATACCTGGTACAAGGTGCGTTACGCCGTGATGGTTCATCAAGGTTTGGTACCGATAATAAGTATGGTTATTTCCCATCAGTATCTGCAGGATGGATCATCAGCGATGAATCATTCATGGAGAATTTAAAGGTTATAGATCTTTTAAAGATCCGTGCCAGTTATGGTGTAACAGGTAATAACAACTTTGGGAACTTTACGGCTATTCCATCATTAGGTAAATATAATTACTTAGTGAACGGGACCCTGGTACAAGGCCAAACTATCGGCACATTAGGCAACTCTGAACTTGCCTGGGAAAGAAACAAACAATTTGATATAGGCCTGGAGTTAAATTTACTTAATAACCGTATCTCCATTAATTATGATTATTACCACAAGATGTCAGATGGTTTAATACAGCCAAGGCCAATACCACGGGCATCCGGCTTTACAACCATCAACTTTAATATTGGCCAGTTTGAATTCTGGGGCCATGAAATTACTTTGAATACTGTAAATACAACCGGGAAGTTGAAATGGAATACCAATTTTAATATTTCATTTGCAAGAAACCTTATCAAAAACCTGGTTTCTCCGGGATACCTCCGCAGAAACAATACGGTTACGTCTGATTACTATCGCCACCAGGTTGGGCATCACTTAGGTGAGTTTTATGGATTTGTAAACTTAGGTTTATATAAAGACGCTGCAGACCTGGCCAGCTCAGCTAAATATCAAAGCACCGGGTTAACTGACAATGGCTTATCAGATGTTGGCACGCTTAAAATGAAGGACTTGAACGGAGATGGTGTTATTGATGATGTGAACGACCGTACATTTATTGGAGACCCTACACCAGACTTTACTTTTGGTTTAACAAACACCTTCAACTACAAAAACTTTGATCTGAGCATTACAATGGCCGGCCAGGTTGGTGGAGATATTTTAGGTGCTACCAAATGGGCGTATTTAACCAATATGGATGGTTCAAGGGTTCCGCTTGCTGCTGCGTTAGATCATTGGAGATCGCCGGAAAACCCGGGTTCAGGGGTTTATCCAAGAACGAAAACCGGAACAACAGGCATTGGCCGTTCTGTAAATACCCAGTGGATTGAAGACGGTTCCTATTTAACAGCAAAGAATATTGCTTTAGGTTACAATATTAAATTAAAAAACAATTTACTGTTGAAGAATTTAAGAGTGTATGCATCTGTACAGCAAGCTTTTATCATAACCGGATATTCGGGCGCAAATCCTGAAATAGGCATTACAGGTTCTGATGCACTATCAGGAATTGGTGTTGATGAAAATGCCTACCCAATACCCAGAACATTCTCTATTGGCCTAACAACAACTTTCAAATAATCTTCAATATTACAATACATGAAAAAGCGATATATATTAATTGCGTTATTAGCTTTTGCAGTATCATCCTGCAAAAAGGACTTTATTAACCTAACCCCCGAAGATTCACTTTCACCTGATGATTTTTTTCAAACGGATGCACAAATAAAACAGGGTGTAGCTGCCGCTTATGTTCCATTACGCGATCTGTTGGTGAATGATTATTTTACTTCAGAGATGCGGTCAGATAATACACATTACCAGCCTGCTCCAACAGACAGGGGTACTGCTGTTGTTTACAGAGAGAACGTATCAGATTGGGTTAACACTTCTGGTAATGACTATGTTAACGCGGTATATTACCATTGCTACACGGGTATTTCCAGGGCTAATATCATTATTGGGCGATTGCCAAAAGCGGCAAAAGCAACCGCTGCTGTAATAGCCAATGTTGATGGGCAAGCCAAATTTTTACGCGCCTGGAACTACTTTAAACTTGTGCGTTTATTTGGTGGCGTGCCTTTATACTTAAAAGAGGTAACTAAAGCAGAGGATGCCTTTTTACCACGCGCAACTGCTGATCAGGTGTATGCCCAGATTGTTGCTGATGCAAGTGACGCCATCAAAGAACTGCTGCCGCCGGCCAAGTTCCCGCAAAGCGGCGAGGCCACAAAAGGATCGGCAACTATGCTGCTGGCCGATGTATATGTGGCGCAAAAGAAGTATGCAGAAGCTGAAGCCTTGTTACTTACACTGCCGGCCATGAATTATGCGCTTAACGCGAATTATGCCGATGCATTTTCAACAACAAATAAAAACAGTAAAGAATCGCTTTTTGAGGTGCAATATCTGGAAGGTACAGCAGTAGGTACACAGCCAAGTAACTTTATTTACCTGTTCTTACCCAGAACCACATCTACCGCGCTTATTACCACCGTTGCAACCGGCACTACCGGTATTGGCGGCTGGAACACACCTACACAGGACCTGATTAGCTCTTATGAGACTGGCGACAAGCGTTTAGATGCATCTATTGGTGTTGCTGAGGGTACTTATAATTCCAGCTATTATTTAACTATTAGCGCTAATAAGAGTATTGTGAATTATACGCCGGCCGCGGGTAAAGTGGGCGTGCCATATGCTAAGAAATATCTGCACCCACCATACGTAGCCGCAAATAACACTAATGATAACTGGCCTATATACCGCTATTCAGAGGCGCTTTTATTACTGGCCGAAGCACAGAATGAACAAGGCAAATCCGGAACTGCTTTAACCAGCCTGAATTTGGTGCGTGCAAGAGCGGGTTTGGCTGCCATTACAGAAACAAACCAGGCAGCGTTAAGGGCTATCATTTTACATGAAAGAAGAGTAGAACTGGCATTTGAAAATAAAAGGTTTCATGACCTGCAGCGCAGTGCTGATGGCCTGGCAATTATGACCGCGTATGCAGCAAAGGCTAAAACTATTTACAGCTTTTTGCCAGCAAATGCTTTTAATATTACCATCCAAAAATTCCTGTTCCCTATTCCTCAACCAGAAATAGGCATTAACCCCGATCTAACACAAAACCCGGGATACTAATAACCTTAAGGTTAAAATTAAAAAACGGCACATTGCGTAATATGTTTAAACGTATTACGCAATGTGTATTTATAAGGGATTATTAAAAATTCATGGTGATTTCATGAGTAAAGTAATAAATAAAGACCTGGTACAGCAATGTCACAAAAATAATATGATTGCTATCCCGTGGATGATGAACACTAAAGAATAAATGGAAATCCTTAATAATCTGGGTGTTGACGAGATAATTTTAGATTATCCCGGCCTGTTTTAACCAGTATTGATAATTTCCTTAATCTTCGGCTAACAAAGGCTTAATGTTAATGGGCTTACTTTACAAGCAGTTGTTAGAATTACATCTGAAGAAACATTTTCGTATTCGTTAACAATGATATACCCCGGCATCAATTCTAAATTCTTATTTCATACTTATGCTACCTGATAAATTTCCATCAATCAAAAAGGCGTTGCCTGTTATCCTTCTCATTGGTTTTTGTTTTTCGGCCATGGCTCAAACGCCGGGTAAGATCAAACAAACAGGACAAGTTTTGTTACCAAATGGCTGGAAACTAAGCCCTGCCGGGCGATCATTACCTACCGGAGACCTTCCTTTAAACATGCAGTTAAGTACAAGCGGCCATTTACTGGCTGTTACCAACAACGGGCAAAGTACACAATCGGTACAACTGATTGATCCGCAAACAGAGAAGGTTCTTGATACAAAGGAATTAGGCAAATCATGGTATGGTTTGGTATTTAGTCATAACGAAAAAGAGCTATTTGTATCTGGTGGATATGATAACTGGATCTTAGATTTTCACTTGCAGGACAATAAACTGGGTAAGGCAGATACCATCAGATTAGGTAACCCATGGCCAAAAAGCATCATATGCCCAACAGGGCTTGCCGTTAATAAAAACAATACCCGCCTTTATGCGGTAACAAAAAATGATAGCAGTTTATATGTTATAGATCAGGCTACGCACGCCATTTTAAAGAAGGTAAAATTACCGGGCATAGCTTATAGCTGTATTTTAATGCCGGGCGAAAAAAGCATGTATATCTCTTTATGGGGCGATGCAAAGGTGGCAGTTTACAACACCGTATCAGAAAATATAGAAACTACAATAAGCACCGGCGACCATCCTAACGAACTGCTTTCAAATAAAAAGGGGACTTGCCTTTTTGTAGCCAACGCCAATGATAACACGGTTTCTGTTATCAATACTAAAACCAATACGGTTATCGAAACAATTTCAACAGTACTTTATCCTACTAAATTAGCTGGTTCAACCACAAACGGGCTGGCACTGTCTGCTGATGAAAGCAGGTTATATATAGCAAATGCTGATAATAATTGCTTAGCTGTATTTGATGTTACCAAGCCGGGGAGCAGCCAAAGTATGGGTTTTATACCAGTGGGCTGGTACCCTACAAACGTAAAAATGCTGGGAAATAAAATAATAGTTGCCAATGGTAAAGGTTTAACATCTAAAGCAAATCCGTTAGGCCCTCAACCTTTTTTAAAAAATAATAACATAGGGGAGCATGTGGGCCTTACTGCTAATAGCAAAATACAATATATAGGTGGTTTATTTAAAGGCTCCATATCGTTTATTGACAGCCCTAAGCCCGAGCAATTAAAGGTTTTTACTAAACAGGTATACGCTAACACACCGTTTAATGAAAAAAGAACCATACAGGCAGATGGTGAGGCGGGTAACCCAATCCCCCGTAAAGCCGGCGAAAAATCGCCTATAAAGCATGTTTTTTATATCATTAAAGAAAACCGCACTTATGATCAGGTATTGGGTGACGTGCCTGAAGGCAACGGAGATACTTCATTATGTATTTTCGGTAAAGACATTACTCCAAATCAGCATGCCATAGCCAAGCAATTTGTGTTGCTTGATAATTTTTATGTGGATGCCGAAGTTAGCGAAGACGGGCATAACTGGAGCATGGCCGCATATGCTACTGATATTATAGAAAAAACATGGCAAACTAATTATAGTGCGCGCGGCCCGGCATACAATGGCCCTGCTGCTGGTACGCGTGATGGTTATATATGGGATTACTGCAAACGTGCGGGGGTAACTTATAGAAGCTATGGTGAGTTTGGTTCTTATAATAAAGCTTCAATTAAATCATTAGAAGGCCATATGGGCCCTCATTCACCCGGGTTTAACATGAATATTAAAGATCAGGTTCGTGCCGATGCATGGCAGCATGATTTTGATTCGTTAATGACCATTAATGCTGTTCCCCAATTTAACACCCTGCGAATTTCTGCCGACCATACCAGCGGCCAAAAGAAAGGTAGTTATACACCTATTGCTTCGGTTGCTGATAATGATTTGGCAGTTGGCCGCATTTTAGAACATTTAGCGCAAAGCCCAATCTGGAAGGAGTCTGTTGTGTTTATCCTTGAAGATGATGCCCAGGCGGGGCCTGATCATGTTGACGCACATCGTTCTCCGGCTTATGTTGCCGGTCCGTTCGTGAAGCGTAATGCTGTTATTCATAGCATGTATTCTACATCAGGTATGCTGCGCACCATAGAGTTAATTTTAGGGCTGCCGCCCATGAGCCAGTATGATGCTGCTGCCTTGCCTATGTATGAGTGCTTTACCAGTAAGCCAGACTTTACGCCATATAAGTTGATACCATCATTGGTAGATATTGATTTGCGCAATGTAGCGGTAAATGAAAGCAGTAAACGATCAGAGTCGTTTAATTTGGCGAATGAAGATAAAGTTCCCGATAGGGATATGAACGAGGTGATCTGGAAATCTATAAAAGGTGAAAAATCTATAATGCCCGCCCCTAAGCGGAGCGCGTTCGTAATCCTTGAAAAGAAAAAGAAAGATGACGACGATTAAGGTTACTGATCCGGTACGTAGTTTTTACTTCCCTGGGATGAAGGTTAAAGCAAGGTGGTATCAGTAATAAAGTTAAATGCCATTAATATTCAAAATTGCAATGCCGTCACTAAAATAGAAATGAAATTATATCTTAAAATAACAGCCCTTTTACTCGTTAGCAGCTTTACTGCTTTTGCACAGAAACCAAAATATGTTGTGATGATCAGCATAGATGGTTTCCGCCCCGAATTTTACAAAGACCCCTCATGGAATGCTATTAATCTGCAGGAAATTGCCGCCAATGGAATTTATGCGGATGGCGTTCGCGGTGATTTCCCTACCGTTACCTATCCTTCACATACCACTATCATAACAGGAAAATTTCCGGCTAAACACGGGGTGTATTACAACACACCTTTTGAAACCAAACAGCAGGTAGGTGAACTGGGCTATACAGATTCCCGCAGGATTAAAACAGAAACCCTTTGGGATGCCGCGCACAAAAAGGGATTAAAGACGGCTTCGGTACTTTGGCCTGTTTCTGTAAACGCACCGGTTGATTATAATATGCCCGATGCGGCACGCGATACCAAGCTTACCGATCCGCTGGCGCCTTTTCGTAAATATTCCATGCCTGCGGGTTTGTTTGAAGAAATGGAAAAGAATGCTACCGGCAAGCTATATAATCAGGATTTGGATGGGCACCTGAGCACGGATGAGAACCTCACCCGGATGGCTTCTTATTTGATAGAAACCTATAAGCCAAACCTCACTACCATCCACCTGGTATGTGTAGATCATTACGCGCATGCTGAGGGCAGGATGGGTGTTGATGTGAAAAAAGCGGTAGCAAATATCGACCGGAACATTGGGCGGATAATTGAAGCTACCGAACGGGCGGGTATTAAAGATAGTACTGCTTTTTTAATTGTTGGCGATCATGGCTTTGTAGATATAAATGCGCAAATGGCACCAAATGTACAGCTGGCTAAAGCTGGCCTTGTAGGCAAAACATTACAGGAAGGGGAGTGGAAAGCACAGTTCTTTCAGCAGGGCGGCTCTACATTTTTATACCTGAAGGATAAAAACGACCAAAAAACATTGAAACAGGTAGAGGCTATTTTAAATGATCTGCCATCGGCACAAAAGAAACTATTTCGGATAATAAATCGTAAAGAGTTGGATAAAACCGGTGCCGACCCGCGGGTTATGTTGGCATTGGCCGCTATACCGGGTGTATCATTCAGTAATGCTACCGACGGGGAAATTGTACGGGCAGGCAATGGTGGTACTCATGGGCACTATCCTGATTTTTCGGAGATACAAACCGGTTTTATGGCTTTTGGAGCGGGTTTAAGTAAAAAGAAAATAATTCATGAAATGGGTTTGGAAGATATTGCCCCGATAGTAGCCAGCTTGTTAGACCTGCAATTAAAAGATTTAGATGGTATACTTTACCCGGGCCTGGTAATAAAATAGCAACACTGAATTTTAGACGGTCATAAAAATATATAAATGGATTCGAGGAGAGAGTTTCTAAAAAAAGCGGCCTTATTATCAGGTAGCACTGCCATGATGAACCTGTTACCATCTGCTATACAACGGGCAATGGCAATAAACCCTGAAATGGGCAGTACTTATCTGGATGCAGAGCATGTAGTTATACTTATGCAGGAAAACCGCTCTTTTGACCATTGTTTTGGTACCCTGCAGGGGGTAAGGGGGTTTAATGATCCAAGGGCTATAAGTTTACCTGATCAAAAGCCGGTATGGTTTCAAACGGATGCCGTAGGTAATACCTATTCGCCTTTTAGGCTCGATATAAAAAATTCAAAAGTTACCTGGATGGGGGCGTTGCCGCATTCGCGTTCAAGCCAGGTAGATGCAAATAACTTTGGCAAGTTTGATAAATGGCTCACCACAAAACGATCTGGCAATAAAAGCTATGCGGATATGCCATTAACGCTGGGCTATTATACCCGGGAGGATATCCCTTTTAACTATGGTATGGCCGATGCTTTTACCGTGTGCGATCAGAATTTTTGTTCGGCCATGACCAGCACTACACCTAACCGTTCTTTCTTTTGGACGGGTAAAATTACGCATGAAGAAGATGGTATCCCCAAAGCAAATATTCGCAATACAGATTATAGCGCGGCAAAACTGCCCTGGGAAACTTTCCCTGAGCTACTGGAGCAAAATAATATCCCCTGGAAATTTTATCAGAATGAGTTAAGTACGGGTGGCGGCTTTACAGGCGAACAAAGAAGTTGGCTGGCTAACTTTGGCTGTAACCTTTTAGAGTTCTTTAAAGCTTATAATGTTAAGTTCTCTGAGAAATATATACAAGGCTTGCAAACCCAGGTTGAAACACTGCCTAATGAGATCTTAAAGCTACAGGGGCAGGATACTACAAATGTTAAGATAAGCGTAAGCATAAAAAAGAAACAGGAAGTATTGGATAATGCCCGTGCCGAACTTACCAAATGGAATAAAGAGAGCTATGAAAAGTTATCTGCAAAAGAGAAGAGCCTGTACAAGCGCGCCTTCACTATAAATTCAGGCGACCCGGATTATAGAGATATCATAGAAATGACCTATGATGACAAAGGTGAAAAGCGCAAGGTAACAGTGCCTAAGGGAGATTTCCTGTACCAGTTTCGTCAGGATGTAAATAAGGGTGAACTTCCGGTAGTTTCATGGCTTGCACCTTCTGCAAACTTTTCAGATCACCCAAGTGCGCCATGGTATGGTGCCTGGTTTGTATCCGAGATACTGGATATCCTGACAAAGAACCCCGAGGTTTGGAAAAAAACCATATTTATTGTTACCTATGATGAGAACGATGGTTACTTTGACCACGTTCCGCCTTTTTCTATTCCTGATAATAAAATACCGGGAACCGGTAAGGTCACAGCCGGAATAGAAACCGAAATTGAACATGTTCGCCTGGCAAACGAATTAAAGCAGGGTATACCTAAAAAGGAAGCCCGCGAAGCACCTGTAGGCCTTGGTTTTAGGGTGCCAATGGTTATTGCTTCTCCATGGAGCAGGGGCGGTAAGGTGTGTTCAGAAGTTTTTGATCATACTTCTACCCTGCAGTTTTTGGAAGGGTTTGTAAACAAAAAGTTTGGTAAGCAAATTAAATTAAACAACATCAGTGAATGGCGCCGTACTATTTGCGGTAACCTTAATTCGGCATTTACCCCATACAATGGTACCCAATTAGAGAAGATTCCATTTCTGAACAGGGATACCAATGTAAAAACCATTTATAACGCTAAATTTAAGCAAGACCCTGCCGGCTTTAAAAAGGTATCGGAGTCAGAGATCTCGCAATTTAGTACACAACCATCGTTAGCGTTACAGGAAAAAGGTGTACGCCCTGCATGTGCGCTGCCTTATGAACTATATACCGATGGTGGTTTAAGTGACAATAAAAAGAGTTTTGAAATAAAGCTTGCGGCCGGCAATACGATTTTTGGTAAAGATGCCGCAGGTTCGCCATTTACCGTGTATGCCCCTGTTAAATTTAACGACGAAACCAGCAAAGATGAGATCTCCAGAAATTGGTCGTTTGCTGTTGCCGCGGGTGATCATTTAACTTATAACTGGCCTGTTAACTCTTTTGAAAACAGCCGTTACCATCTTCGCGTTCATGGCCCTAATGGCTTTTACCGGGAGTTTATTGGCGATAAAAGCAATCCGCTTATAAAAATAACCTGTAGCTACGAAAGAAGCAAAGCCGGTGCTGGCAAATTAACAGGTAACCTGGTGGTTAACATTATTAATAATGATAGCAAGCCACACCACATAGTTATAAATGACAATAGTTATAAAGCAGGCAGTATTGATAGAACAATTGCCGCCAACAGCAAAAGCGCTGTAGTTATTGATCTTGCAAAAAGTTTTCAATGGTATGATATCAGCGTAAAGCTGAACGGTAATAACACATTTGAAGAGCGCTTTGCCGGTCGCGTTGAAACCGGTGCGCTTACCAAAACAGACCCGTTAATGGGTGGTATTGTTTAACAATCTTAATAAGTTAATGAACACATGAGCGATAGACGAAAATTCATCAAGTCGGGCCTGATAGGGATAGCAGGTATTAACCTTTTGCCCGCTGTTAATTCATTTGCAGGTGAGCCTGTTTATAATCCTGATAGTGCTGCAAATTTTAAACTGCGTTTTGCTATTGCTTCAGACGGGCATTATGCACAGCCAGGTACAGAATCGGACGTATTTTATGCCGATCTGGTAAAATGGTTGGGTAAGGAGCATAAAGAGAATCATTTGGATATGGTGATCATAAACGGGGACCTGGTGCATAACCGGCCAGATCTGTTGAAAAAAGTTAAAGAGACCTATCTGGATAAATTGCCTGTGCCTTATTATACCATCCCCGGTAATCATGATTTTGCTGATGCTGCAATATGGAAAAACGTTTTTGGTTATGAAGACAAGTACGTTGTAGACAAAGGTGATATTGGTTTTGTGTTTGCTAACACTGCAGATACAAAGGGAGGCTATGTGTGCCCTGATTATAATTTTTTAAAGGCCTCATTAGATCAGCTCAAAACAAAGAGTATTGTGTTTGTGATATTACATATCCCTCCGCACCAGTGGCTGCCCGAAGATAAAGGCATATTTGTTGATTGCCCTCAAATTATTGAGCTGCTGCATAGTTACCCCAATATTAAGGCTACATTTCATGGGCATGACCATTCATTAGATGGCATCCGTTATACCGGGAAATTACCCCATTTATTTGATTCGCATTTTGGCGGCAACTGGGGCACCGAGTACAAAGGTTATCGCATTGTAGAGGTTTCAGTAAACAACCAAATAGCTACTTACCAGGTTAATGCCAGCCAAAATCCAAAACTGAATGCAAATAAACTTTAAAGCTCTAATTCTTTAATTATATGAAAAATACATTTACCTTATTATTACTTGTGCTGATTGCTATTTCAGCAAAGGCGCAAAACGGTTCAGATATGAAAACGTTTGGATCAACCCAAGTTGCACCGCAGCCTTTTATGTTTTCAGTTAATACACTCACCGCAAATGCCCCTGCATGGAGTGTAAATTATGCAAGCAGTTATGGCGAACGTGCAACCGGTCCGTTTGGTTATGATGGTATGGACCACCAACTGGCTATAAAGGGTTACCTGGGCAACCGTTTTACCTTTTACGCAAACACCGCTTTGGGTTTTGCCCGTAATGGCAGTGTAAACAGCTCGCAACAGGCCGAAGTATTACATGATTTTGTTGGAGGAACGCAAACGCACGGCGCACGTTTTGGTTTAGGCTTAGGTGTGAATCGCGATTTTACTAATGTGGCTGCCATCTTTAGCAGGGTTACTGCTTCTGTTGATCTAGCTTCATGGCGCTTAGGTGGTAACTTAAGATTTGAAAAGGCTTTTGATAAAGCACGCGATGGTATTGACCTGGTTACCAGTGTTGGCTTTCAACACCGTATCACAGGCCCGTTTTTTGCCGGCGTAGAGGCCGTGGGCGAAGATCTGGAAGGCTTTTGGGAAGCTGATGAAGCAGAAGGCGGTGCCAAGCTGTTAGTAGGCCCATCAATAAATATGACTCCAAATAATTCGAGGTTTTCTTTTTCAGTTTGTGGTGGCCCCGTTTTTTATGCAACCCGCAGTACGGTGATCTCTTCAACTGCCATAAGAGATGTTGGTACACTTGCATCTCAAAACGGTTATACAATTAGGGCCATGGTTTCTTTTAATTTGCGTTAACCTTATGCCAGTTCATTTTTTTATAAGTCGGTTAAGCCCTTTAATCGACTTATAAAAAAATGAATCTGTTTAAAAGCAAACCGCCTTTAATTAAGAGCTTAATAAATTAGAGGAAATAAATAATTAAAGCTTTAGCAGCTTATCTATATTGCTAAGCTTGTGATCCTGTAAAACAGATTTACCGTATTCTGTAAAATATTTATGCTTTATCAGTAAATTAAGGTTTAGCTCTTTCCATTCTTCATCACTATATTTTTTGCCCAACTTTACTTCCCATTCCATTTTTAAACGCAAGGCAAAGTTTAAATAAGCATCGTCCGCTAAATGATACATATCTGCATCGCACATAATCTCCTGCAGCAGGCTTTGCGGATTTTGAGGCATTTTTGTTGAGTTAATACAGGCTACAACGTTATTAATAAAATTTTCATCACAATTTTCCTGCTTTAAAAAAGTTGCAGCTATAGCAATACTATTATCCTCGTGCCCGGTATAAGCATAACAATAGCCGGTGTCATGAAACCACGCTGCTATTTTTAAAACAATAGTTTCTCCCTTGCTTATTTTGCTTTGAAGGCCAATTTGAGTTGCCGCGTTTACAACGTATTGGGTGTGTTGCAAATTATGAAAATGCATGTTTTGAGGTAGCTGCCTATCAAGTAATGCTTTTACGAACTTTGCTGCATTGTTAACCAATTTTTCTGAACCCATAGTAATTATAAACTGGCGTATATATAACTACAGATACTGGAGAAATTCTGAATTTAATGCTCTTATTATAAAAATGATTTGAATTTTTTAGAAATATTAGCAGCAAATTATGCCGGCAAACTAAAATAGAACCGGCTACCCATTCCAATTTCACTTTCAAGTCCAATTTGCCCGCCTTGCGCATTAATGAAATCTTTAGAAATTGCTAAGCCCAAACCCGAACCTGATTTATTTTGTCCATCTGTTGGTACTTGAAAATAACGGTCGAACAGGCGTTTCTGGTATGTTTCATCAATACCTTTACCAAAGTCTTTTACAGAGAATTCAACCAGGCCATTCTGTGTTTTTACCTGTATAACGATCTTTGATTTTTCGGCGCTATAACGTAATGCATTGGATAGAAAATTAACCAGTACCCAGGCAGTTTTCTCTATATCAACATGCACATCGGGCAATTTTTCATCCTTTAAGATCTCCAGTTTTACCTGTTTTTGATTTGCCAGGAATTGGATAGAAGTTATGGCATAATCAACTATTTGCATTGGGTTTACCGGTACAAAGTTGAGCTGGATATTGCCCGTTTCTACCTGAGATAATTCAAGCAGTTCGCTGGTGATTTTAAGCAATCGGTCATTGTCGTCTTTAATATGGTTAATGAGTTGCTCCTGTTCGGCATTAATGGCACCTACGCGCTGATCATTCAGCAATTTCAGGCTCATTTTTATGGATGCAATGGGGGTTTTCAACTCATGAGATATAGTGGCTATAAAATTGGTTTTAGCCTCATCGCGTTCTTGAAATTCGGTGATGTTTTTGAGGATATATACTTTGCCGGCAGATTGATTTGCCAATTGAAGCACGCCTTTTGTTTCGCCCATGTTAGGCACTACAATATCGCTGCTTTGCATCTGAAAGAACAATTCCCTGCCACCCAGTACTATTTTAAAGGGTTTAATGGTGGCATCATTTTTCAGAATAGATTTAAAAAGGTCATTGCTTTTTATAAGCTGATCAGTGTTTTGGCCTATTACTTTATCATCCGTAATATTTAAAGTTTTACGGGCGGTATCGTTCATGAAAAGTACTTCTTGTTTTTCGTTTATGCCAATAATGGCATCCTGCATTTGCTCAATTATAGTTTCAATGCGGCGCTTTTCAGATATAACGGTAGCCAAATTGCTGTTCTCCCAATCGTTTAAGCGGGCGGCCATTTGGTTGAAAGCATTTGCCACTTCAGAAAATTCATCGTTTTGCTCAAAATGGAGGCGCTTGCTGTAGTTTTTTTGTCCAATCTCACGGATACCTTCCAGCAATGCACGTAAAGGGTCAGCAATAAAACCAGGGAAATTTACACTAAAGCTAAACAGTACCAAAAAGGTAAAAGTGCCCACTAAACCTAAAAATAATGTAGCCCTGTTTACAGATGCACGGGCATTGTCATTTTTACGTACAATAGCATGCATGTTTAATCTTTCTATTTCTCGCAGGTTATGCCTTATGTCTCTTATAAATTGTGTGTTTACAGCATTTTCTTTTGATTTTTTAAATGATTCAAAAGTATTGCGTAAGTTTTTGGTGATTTCTTCTTCACCAGGCTCGGTTATGTTATGTTCCTGTTTTAAAAGGTACTGGTTAAATTTTGTGGTGGCTGCTATGCTAAACGGTAAATCATTATCATCCAAAACAGTATGCATCTCGCGGGCAAAGCTTAAAGATTCATAGTTGTTTTTGAGAATACCTTTGGCATTTTCAGATATATCGCGGATATAGAACAGGGCTGTTGCGCCAAAAAGCAACACTATTATAAATAAAAAGCCAAATCCCAGCCGGAGCTTTGTTCTTACTTTCATGATTATATCATTAAATCAGTTTCTGTTTTTGCAATATTGTTCTGCAACCCGTTAAATATAGCTGTTCTAAATATCACCTGTCATAATTTGAGTGCGGCTTGCCTATGCAAATATGTCCCACTTCTTATTTTTTATTTAGTAATAGCTATACAGATGCCAATTTTTTGAATGATTGCTTAAGTATTTGTTTATGAGTTTATTAAATTGTGACCAAGCCTGGATGCAATAACCCTGAAACAAAAAAACAATCCAAAATGAAATGGTCAATTATCAATATGAAAAGATAGCTGTTAAATATCTAATATGGATACGACTAAGAGAAAGTTACCTACAAGCCATACTCGTCTATTTTACGATAAAGGGTAGTTAAGCCAATTCCTAATAATCGTGCAGCTTCGGTTTTATTGCCTTTGGTATAATTTAGTACTTTACTTATATGCTGTTTCTCGATGCTTTGCAGGTCAAAAGCGTTACTGTCAGCATTTTGATTGTTAAACTGCTGGGGCAATGTATCGCGGGTAAGGGTATCATCAGCCAATATTACTGCACGCTCCATTACGTTTTTCAACTCACGGATATTGCCTTTCCATTGATGCCTTTCAAGCAAGTTTAAAAACTCATGGGGCATATTAACAACTTTGCCTGCCTTGTCTGCAAAGAATTTAAGATAGTATTTGGCCAGAAGTTCAATATCATCTTTACGTTCATTTAAAGAGGGGAGGTTGATAGTGAAAACTGATAAACGGTAAAACAGATCCAGCCTGAACCTCCCTTCTTCGGCATCCTTTTGAAGATTACGATTGGTGGCGGCCATAATGCGAATGTTCACCTTGGTGGTTTGTGTATCGCCCAGTTTAATGAATGTTTTACTTTCCAGCACGCGCAAAAGTTTGGCTTGAAGCTCCAGGCTCATCTCGCCTATCTCATCTAAAAATATGCTGCCGTGATGAGCTTCCTCAAATAACCCTTTTTTGTCTTTTACAGCTCCGGTAAAGGCACCTGCTTTGTATCCAAACAATTCGCTTTCCAACAATTCGCCGGTAAAGCTGCTGCAATTAATAGCTACAAAAGGCATTTGC
>NZ_JBAZVP010000038.1:0-43731 GCF_041660805.1 Mucilaginibacter sp.
ATTTGGGTTGCCACGTTTAATGGTGGTATCGATCAGTTTGACGATCAAACAGGTAAGTTTATTCATTACAAATGTTTCAACACCGCAACCGGCACAGAGGATAAGAACCTTTGGAAACTGTATGTTGACCGCAAAAATAACCTGTGGGCGGGCAGCACGCGTGGTGGTGCATTATACAAATTTAACAGCGCCCAAAACAAGTTTGAACTGTTTGACGAAAGGCTTATAAATATACATGCCTTGTTCGAAGATTCGGGAGGCGATCTTTGGGCCGGAGATTATTCCAATTTGATAAGGATAGACCGTTCTGGAAAGCGGCACCAATACCTTTCGGTCAGGAATGCGGTACGTTCCATTACAGAGGACCGGTGGCACAACTTATGGCTTGGCACAGAGGGCGGCGGCTTACTAAAATATATTAAAGCCACAGATAAACTTGTAAGGTACACCCAGGCAAACGGATTGCCAAGTAATTCGGTACTTAATGTACTTATGGACGGCAAGGACAGGCTTTGGGCAAGTACCTATAACGGCCTGGCTGAGTATAATGTACGATCAAATACTTTTAAAAATTATGATGTATCTGATGGTTTACAGAGTAACCAGTTCAATTTTAACGCGGCCCTGAAGTTACGAAGCGGCGAACTGGTTTTCGGGGGAATAAACGGTTTCAATGTTTTTCATCCGGATAGTATCAATCAGTATCAGTCAAAACCAAACCTTAAAATCGTTGGCCTTCAGGTAAACAACAAGCAGTTACTGGGCGCAAGCAAGCTTACTGATTACAAGGGAATTATTGATATGGCCAAGCTGTTGGTGCCTTATAACGATGCCACTATTGCCATCAGTTACACCGTGCCCGAATATTCATTTGCTGAAAAAATTAATTACGCTTATTACCTTGAGGGCTGGGATCATGGCTGGAACAATGTAGGGAAGCTAAAAACAGCTTATTATACCAGGCTTAACGAAGGAACCTATAAACTTCGGATAAGGGCACAGAACCGGACTAATCCGGCTTTAAGTAGCGAGATAAGCCTTCAAATAATCGTGATGCCGCCATGGTACCGAACCTGGTGGGCATATTTATTGTACTTCTTATTTATCTCGTTGGTCATATATCTTATTCGGATGTACCGTATAAGGCAGGCGGGGTTGAAGTATGAAGTTACTTTAGCTAATTTAAATGTGGAGCGCGAGAAAGAGTTAAATGAAAAGAAGCTATCTTTTTTTACCAATATCTCGCACGAGTTTCGTACGCCGCTTACCCTTATCATTAACCCTATAAAAGATCTGTTAAAAACCAATTCAGCAGATACGCGCGACGAATTGAACACCATTTATCGTAACGCAAGGAGGCTGTTGGGCCTGGTAGATCAGCTACTGCTTTTCAGAAAAACAGAAAGCGAGAACGATACACTTCACATTGTTAAGTGCGACTTTGCTAAAATTTGCCGGGATACTTTTAACTGCTTTTCTTATCAGGCTAAGGTGAAAAGCATAAATTACAATTATTATGATGACGACCAGCAATTGACAGTAGCCGCTGATAAAGAGAAACTGGAGATAGCCATCTTTAACTTAATAGCCAATGCTATAAAATTCACCCCCGTAGGTGGCACTATAAATATTGTGGTTGGCGCAGTAAATGGCAAACTATCGGTTAAAATAGAAGACAGTGGCTGCGGTGTTAAAGAAGAAATAGGTGACAGGTTGTTTGATAAATTCTACCAGGTAAAAGACAACACATCTTTAAAAACCGGTTTTGGGATAGGGTTATATTTAACCAAAAACTTTATAGAGAAGCATGGCGGAAGCATATCGTATTTCCCCAACAACCTGCAGGGTACAACCTTTGTAGTTGAGATACCGCACAACCCGGTAATGAATGATGATGACGACCAGCCTTCAATACTATCAGATAACCAGCTTATCAACGAAATGGTTGAAGAAATAGAGTCTTCAGAGATGGCCGAAGAGCATTATGAACAGTTACCTTTGCTTATTTCTGAACGCCAGACCATTTTGGTTATCGACGATAACGAGAATTTGAGGAGTTACATCAAAAAAATATTTAAAGACGAATTTAGGATGATCGAAGCCTCAAACGGTGAGGAAGGTTTGAGCATTACCAGGAAGCACATTCCTGATCTGATCATCTGCGATGTGAAAATGGGGGGAATATCCGGAATTGAGTTTTGCGACATCATTAAAAAGGATACCTCTTTAAATCATATACCGGTAATACTGCTTACCGGCGAAGCTGACTCGGACATCAGGTTAAAAAGTATTGAAGTTGGCGCGGTTGATTTTGTTAACAAGCCCTTCGAAAAAGACATCCTTATGGCTCGGGTACGAGGAATTTTAAGGGACCGTAAGGAGCTGCAAAACTATTTTTATAACGAGGTAACACTTAAATTAAATACCCGCAATATCTCTGAAGACTATAAGGAGTTTTTATATAAGTGTGTATCCGTCATCGAGAATAAAATTATAGAACCTGATTTTGACGTAAAGACAATTGCCGACGAATTGGGCATGAGCTACTCCAGTTTGTTTAAAAAGCTTAAAGCCATTACCGGGCAATCGGTAAATAACTTTGTACGTTTTGTGCGCCTGCGCAAAGCTGCGGAAATGATGATCAATACCAATTGTAATGTTAATGAGGCTGCCCTTAATGCTGGTTTCAACGACATTAAATATTTTAGAGAACAGTTTATCAAACTGTTTGGCGTAAAACCTTCCGATTTTATAAAACAGCACCGCAATGCTTTTAATAAAAACTTTACTATCGAACAATCGTTCAAATAAATTTATGGGTATTAATTGTCAAAAAAACACTTAACTTGATTTTACCCCCCTTAAATTTACAGTTTTACCCCTTATACTTCTAAAAATTTACCCCGTATTTCGTCTTAACCAATAAATGTCGGATTCACAATTAATCCCTCATTTAATTATAAACTACTTAATAAATTTTATTGTTGTCAGCTCCATTTGATAGGCTTTGCAGCCTTATATGGACAATTGTTACCAGCTAATTAACCAGCCAAACTTTTAAACCAAATAAGACAATATGAGAAAAACAATTACCAAACTACTTCGCCTAACATTTACGCTTTGCGCCCTTATCATGGGGATTGGCATGGCGGGTTACGCGCAGACCACCCAACCTTTTACCGTCCGCGGTATTGTTGTTGATGAAAAAGGCAATACGGTGCCCGGCGCAAGTGTTGGCGTTGCCGGCACATCCCTTGGTACCGTGGCAGCCGGAGACGGAAAATTCTCCATCACCCTTACCAGGCCATCAACATTAAACATATCCTTTTTGGGTATGGCGCCTAAAAGCGTTGTGGTTACCAGTGCAACTGACAACCTGAAAATTACATTAAGCCAAAGCGGGCGCGATCTTGCTGAGGTTATTGTGGTTGGTTATGGCACGCAAAAAAAATCAGACGTAACAGGTTCCGTTACTTCTGTTCCTAAACAACGTTTATCCCAACTACCGGTAACTAACGTTTTGCAGGCTATTGAAGGTTCTGTTGCGGGTGTAAGTGTAACCACCACATCAAGCGTTCCGGGCAGCCAGCCGGCCGCGTTAATACGTGGGCAAAATTCCATCACTGCAACATCAGGCCCTTACGTAGTTGTTGATGGTATCCCCTTAAGCAAAACAGGTGGGTCTTTAAATGACATCAACCCCAACGATATTTTATCGGTTGAGGTGTTGAAAGATGCATCTGCAACGGCTATTTACGGTACTAACGGATCTAATGGTGTTATTTTGATAACAACTAAACGCGGTACTGTTGGTAAGCCGGTGATCAGATATAATGGATACGCTGGTGTTGAAGACCTGGCAAATATTTTACAACCAAGGTCGGGAGCTGAGTATGTTCAAAAATATGCAGACTGGCTTTCACAAACAGGCCAGAAACAAACCAACCCTGTTCCAAACTTTGGAGAACTGGCAAACTACAACGCCGGCAAAACAACCAACTGGATAAAAGAGACAACACAACAAGGCGTTATACAAGATCATAACTTAAGTATCAGCGGCGGTTCTCCAGATGTAAGGTACTTTATCTCGGGCGATTATCTTAATCAGAAAGGTACTATCAAAGGCTACAATTATAAACGTATATCGCTGCGTTCAAACTTAGATATCAATGTAACCAGTTTCCTTACTATTGGTACATCTACTTTTATAACAAGTAATAATTACGATGGTGGCAGGGCTAACCTTTTGCTGGCCACAGCTATGAGCCCGTATGGCAACCTTTACAATGCCGATGGCACCTATGCCATATATCCAATGAATCCGGAACAGTTGTACGTTAACCCATTGCTGGGCCTTAACACAACAAGACTTTCACGGAGCACTAATATTAATGGTAACGGATATGCAGAGATCAAGTTTCCGGGTGTTTTATCAGGATTAAAATATCGTTTAAATGCAGGGTACACCTTTTTCCCTGAACGCAGCGCCAGCTACACCGGGCGGATTGCTAATGACTTGAATGGTACTGCAAGTAATTTTGCAGCTAACACAAACAGCTATACACTTGAGAATATTTTAACATATGCCAGGGATATTAACAAACACCATTTTGATTTTACAGGCCTTTACAGTTCGCAGGAACGTAAATACTTTTCAACTACCGCAGGTGCAGTAGGCTTTGTTAACGATGAATTGGGGCCATACAACTTAGGTGCCGGTGCTACACAAACAAGCGCATCATATCGCGACAGGTATGGCATAAACTCGCAAATGGCACGTATCAACTATTCATATGATAGCCGGTATCTTTTAACCTTAACTGCCCGTCGTGACGGATCATCAGTGTTTGGTGCTAATACTGATAAATATGGTGTTTTCCCTTCGGCGGCGTTAGGCTGGAACATCGGTAACGAATCGTTCCTGAAGGATTCAAAGATCGTTGACAACCTTAAACTGAGAGCTTCTTACGGGCAAACAGGTAATGAGGCGGTATCAGTTTATCGTACAATAACTACTGATGGTACTGCCCGTTCGCCATTTAATGGTATCAGTACTATAGGCGTATTGCCAACCAACCTTGGCAACAGCAACCTTAAGTGGGAAAACACAAAAACAGCTAACTTAGGTGTCGATTTTTCGTTGTTCAAGGGCCGTATTGCCGGTACAGTTGATGCTTATCAGAATAAAACCAACGGCCTTTTATTATCAAGAAGCCTACCTATCATCACAGGTTACAACAATGTGCTTGAAAACATAGGCCGTACATCAAATAGAGGTATCGAGGTTACTATAAACACACGTAATATCCAGGGCAGGGATTTTAAATGGGAAACAGCTGTAGTTTTTTCTGCCAATAAAAACAAGATAGTTGATCTATATGGAGATGGTAAAGATGACCTGGGTAACAGGTGGTTCATCGGCAAACCTATCGGCGTTGTATACGATTATAAAATGACCGGTATTTGGCAAACAGGCCAGGATGCTTCAACGCAAGACCCTGGCGCAAAACCTGGTGACCTGAAGTTTGCTGATCTGAACGGCGATGGTAAGATCACCGCAGATGGAGACAGGACCATACTTGGCCAGTCAACACCTAAATGGACCGGTGGTTTAACCAACACCTTCCACTACAAAAACTTTAACCTGAATGTGTTTATCCAAACTGCGCAGGGAATGCTTAAAAACAACCCTGACTTAAACTATGGTGATGAAACAGGCCGTAGAAACACGCCGGTGGCAGTAAGTTACTGGACTCCAACCAACGGAAATAACACCAGGCCTGCCCTATCTTACAACAACACAAGGGGGTATGGTTATGCATCTGATGCAAGTTACACGCGTATAAAAGACGTTACTTTAAGCTACGTTTTTGGTCCGTCTGTTCTTGAAAAACTAAATCTTGGCAGTATGACGATTTATGCAAGCGGGCGTAATTTGCACACCTTCACCAACTGGATAGGATGGGATCCTGAGAATAATTATTCAACACGTGGTTCCGGAGACTGGACAAACAATTATCCGCTTACACGCACATTTATTTTAGGTGTAAATGTTTCATTACGTTAAAATTTAATAAGATAGATATGAAAAAATATATAGCTATTGTGGCTGGCATATCAGCCATGTTCTTAATGATTACTTCTTGTAAAAAGTCATTCCTCGATGAAAAGCCTTTCTCGGCCTACACACCGCTAACCGTTGCCGACTCCCTCGGTTTTGAAGCATCATTGGTGGGGGTGTACAATCACGTTAGTACCATCTTTTCCTGGGCCGATCAGCAAGGCTGGCCGAGCGTATGGGCAGTTGGTACCGATATTGCCAATGCTACGGCAAATCAGCAAGGTGTTGAAGTACCTTATTACAATTATGCATCATTAACACCTACAGATGGTGCTGCAGCACGTATGTGGAACCGGGACTATATCCTGGTGAATTTAACCAATACGATTATTGATGGTGTTGAAAACCCCTCAAATACAAGTCTTAGCGCTAATGGTAAAAAAGCGGTAAGTGCCGAGGCTCGTTTTTTCAGGGCTTATGCCTATAACAACCTGGCTACTCTTTTTGGTGGCGTACCGTTAATAGAGCACGCTTTAACCGGGCCAAAAACCGACTTTAAACGTGCCCCTATTGCAGATGTAAACAATTTCATAGTAGCTGATCTTGTATTTGCTGCTGCAAGCCTGCCCGATATTGATGCTGTAAAATCTAACTCAAAAGGTAAGCTTTTTGGCAGGGCAAATAAATATATGGCTCTGCAGTTACTGGCAGAGGTTTACCTGCGAATGAATAAGAATGACCTGGCCGAACAAGCAGCGCAGAGTATTATCAGCAGTGGTAAATTCAGCCTTATAAAAGCGCGTTATGGCGTTAAATCAAGCCTTCCGGGCGATTATTATTCAGATATGTTCCAATATGGTAATCAACGCCGTTCACAAGGGAATACTGAAGCTATCTGGGTGCTTGAACAAGAAAACCCTACTTCCGTTGTAGGTGGTATTACTGATAACCCGCAGCAACGCCGCGTATGGGGCGCTGCTTATTACAACGTGGCAGGTATGGCCATCGTCGATTCATTGGGTGGCCGCGGTATTGCCCGTTTACGCTTGAGCAACTGGGTACTGTATGGCTTATTTAAAGGTACAGATGTTCGTAATTCACAATATAATATTCGCAGGCGCTATTATTACAATGATCCGGCTCCGGCATATAAAAACATTTACGGTAAACAGATCCCGTTTACGGGGCCTGATACCTTGTTCAAAATTTGCCCAAGTATAACTAAATGGGGTGCTTTCGACCCTAATGATACCTTCGGTTATGC
Source organism: Mucilaginibacter sp. (assembly GCF_041660805.1). Taxonomy (GTDB): domain Bacteria; phylum Bacteroidota; class Bacteroidia; order Sphingobacteriales; family Sphingobacteriaceae; genus Mucilaginibacter. The sequence goes on from NZ_JBAZVP010000038.1 coordinate 7,326, forward strand.
CATGATCAAGGATTTCATTCTTATGCGTTTAGGTGAAACTTATTTATTGCTTGCAGAAGCCCAGTTAAAACAGGGTAAGACAGCCGAGGCCGCAGCTTCGATTAATGCTTTGCGAACCAGGGCACAGGCCAACCAGGTTACCGCATCTCAAATGGATCTGAATTTCATTCTGGATGAGCGCGCACGTGAACTGGTTGGTGAAGAAAACCGCCGCATGACGTTGATGCGTACAGGTACTTTGGTTGAGCGTGCTTTGCGCCTTAACTCAAATGACCCGGCTAAACCAATAACCGGTTTATCTGCTAAAAACCTTTTACTGCCAATTCCGCTGGGCGAGATCCAGCTTAACAAGGATGCGGTGATTGAGCAAAACCCGGGTTATTAGTACTTTTTTAATGGAGTATGAGTAGTTAATTTATAATTGATTGATGAGCGGCAGTTTTTACTGCCGCTTACTTTTAAATTTGTTATAATGTCATTGAAAATAAAGAGCGTTATTGCTAAATATCTTTTACCTGTTTTGTTAATGCTGTCTGCAAGCGCTAACGCACAGTTAACCACCGTAGCTAACGACGGTTGGGCCGGTAATTCTGTAAACGTTGTAATATTTCGTAAAAACTCACTCGTTACATTTAAAGACACCCAATTTACTGCATATTACGACCAAAATCAGGTAATGGTTTTGGCAAAAAGGGCCGTTAACGCCACGCGCTGGCAAGTGGTTAAAACATCTTATAAAGGTGATGCAACTGATGCACACAAAAGCATCAGCATCATGTGCGACGGGCAGGGCTATTTGCATGTTGCCTGGGGATTACATAACCAGCCATTGAATTATGCGCGATCAGTTATGCCCGGCAGTTTACAGCTGACAGAAAAAATGCCCATGCTCGATAAAAATGAGGAACGGGTTACCTACCCTGAATTTTACAGATTGCCCGGTGGCGATTTACTGTTTTTTTATCGTGACGGAAAATCAGGTAACGGAAATTTAGTGTTGAACAAGTATAGCGCCTCTCAAAAAAAATGGAAGCGGGTGCTGAGTAACCTGATTGACGGCGAAGGCCGTCGTAATGCATACTGGCAATTGTGTATAGATAAAAAAGGAGTGATAAACATCTCCTGGGTTTGGCGCGAGTCGCCTAATGTTGCGAGTAATCATGACCTGTGCTATGCCCGCTCTGCCGACGGAGGGGTAACCTGGCAAAAATCCACCGGAGAAAGTTATCAGTTGCCTATAACCGAATCAAAAGCAGAGTATGCATTGCACATACCGCAAAACAGCGAACTCATCAACCAAACATCCATGACCACCGATAACCAGGGAAGGCCTTACATTGCTACCTATTGGCGCGATAGTTCATCAACCATCCCGCAGTATCATTTGGTTTATAAAACGGGCGGTAACTGGCAAGTGCAGAGTTTAAACAGCCGTAAACTGGCTTTCAGCCTGAGCGGGGTTGGCACAAAAAGCATCCCGGCATCCCGGCCGCAAATACTGGTTTGGAATAAAGGTAAAAAGATCCATGCTGCGCTCATTTTTCGAGACCTGGAGCGGGGCAATAAAGTTTCGATGGCTTTGAATAAAAATTTAACCAACGATAGTTGGGAGATTGAAGATCTGCTCTCATCAAGCGTGGGCTCCTGGGAACCCACTTACGATACAGGCTTATGGGCCGATAAAAAAGTGCTTAACCTGCTTATCCAGAATGTTGAACAGGTTGATGGCGAAGGAATGTCATCAGTAAAACAAAGTTCAGTACAGGTGCTCAAATGGGTGCCAGGCAATAATTAACCAATACTAATATGTTGAAAATAAAAACACTCATTTTCTCTTCTGTGCTTTTACTGTTTTTTGGCCCTGTTACACTGGCGCAAAAAGGTAAATACCCCCAACGCAAAGATGTTTTGAAACTTATTGATAAGGACTACAAAGTTGGCATTGAGCAATATAAGCTAATGATGAAACGCCTTGGTCCCCAAGATTTCCCAAAAACCTATTTTCCTGCAAGTGATAAAGCTGAGAATAGCGGTTCGGGATGGTGGTGCAGTGGTTTTTATCCCGGTACGCTTATCTATCTTTTTGAGCAGTCGAAAGAGCAAACCTTGCTGAATGAATCGGAAAGAATAATGAAAGTGCTGGCGAAAGAACAATACAATAAAACCACGCATGATCTGGGTTTTATGATGTACTGCAGCTTCGGCAATCTCGAAAAGCTGGAACCTGGCGCGGCTACTGAAACTATTTTGATTAACAGCGCCAAATCACTGATGAGCCGGTTTGACCCAAAGGTAGGCTGTATAAAATCATGGGATTCAAAACCTAACGATTACCTGGTGATCATCGATAATATGATGAACCTGGAACTATTGTTTTGGGCAACAAAGCAAACCGGCGATTCCAGCTATTATAAAGTGGCCGTTACCCATGCTAACACCACCATGAAAAACCATTTCAGGAGTAATTACAGTTCTTATCATGTGCTAAATTATAACGCTGCAACCGGTGCTGTGCAGCAAAAGAAAACGGCACAAGGCTTTGCCGATGAATCTGCATGGGCAAGAGGGCAGGCCTGGGGACTTTACGGTTATACCGTGATGTATCGCGAAACCCGGGATAAAAAATATCTTGAACAGGCACAAAATATAGCCCGGTTTATTTTAGATAATCCATATCTGCCGGCCGACAAGATACCTTACTGGGACTTTGATGCGCCAAATAAGCCCAATGCTCTTCGTGATGCATCAGCCGCGGCGGTTATGGCATCGGCCCTTTTAGAGCTTTACCATTACTCTGATAAACAATTGGCCAAAAAATATTATACCACTGCCGAAACCATTATTAAAAATCTCTCGTCGCCGCAATACCTGGCAGCGGTTGGTACAAACGGCGGTTTTATCTTAAAGCATAGCGTTGGTAGCATCCCCGGCAAAACCGAAATTGATGTACCGCTAACCTATGCCGATTATTATTTTATTGAAGCGTTGAAACGATATAAAACTGCTAAGTTTTAAAAATGGGACAGAATTTTTTTAGCTAAGACCTGTAAAACTAAAAGGACGAATTAAATGAAAAGGATGACTATTAAGGCTATGATATATTGCATGCTGCTTTTTGCATCAGCAACGGGTATTGCGCAAAGTACCAAAACGCAAAAGCCCGCACGTAAACTATGGCTGGAGTATATGGACAAAGTATCGCGCCCCGTAATGCAAAACCTGGCGGCCGACCAGTTAAGGGCTAAAATGCCAATGGAGCTTTCTGATCACATCGACAATAAAACATCGCGTACTTCGGCAGGATACCTTGAAGCTTTTGGGCGTACACTGAGCGGACTGGCACCCTGGCTACAGTTGGAGGGCGGCAATGCTGATGAAGTGAAACTTAGAAATCAATACCGCGAGTGGGCACTAAAGGCAATAGCCAACGCAGTGAATCCTAATGCAAAAGATTATATGCAATGGCAGGGCGGCCAGCCTTTGGTTGATGCATCATTTGTGGCGCTTGCCCTTGTACGCGCCCCGTGGCTTTGGGAACATCTGGATGAGAATGTAAAAAAGCAATTAGTTGAAGCGCTGCAGTCTACCAGGCCTACAATTCCTGTTTACAGCAACTGGATCTTGTTTTCGGGCATGATAGAGACGTTTTTTATGAAATATGATCTGAATTACGATCCGTTGCGGGTTGAGTTTGGTGTGCGTGAGTTTACTAAACACTGGTACGTAGGCGATGGCATGTACTCTGATGGAATGGAATTCCATTTTGATTATTATAACAGTATCGTTATTCAGCCATATCTGAGCCTGATACTGGAAGAGTTTAGCACAAAGAAAAAAAAGTACGTAAATGAATTTCAAAAACAGCGGCTGATAGGGCAACGTTACGCTCAAATACTGGAGCGGCTCATCAACACCGACGGCAGCTACCCGGCAATAGGCAGGTCAATTGTTTATCGCGGCGGCGTTTTCCATCACCTTTCTGAGGTGGCCTACCGCAAGCAACTGCCTGCATCATTAATACCGGCACAGGTAAGAGAGGCGCTTACGGCAGTCATACAAAAAACACTTGGGGCGCCAAACACATTTACCAATGGCTGGCTCAATATAGGTTTATACGGGAAGCAACCCAGCGTGGCCGATTTTTATATCACCACAGGCAGCTTATATATCTGCAACGATATATTTCTTCCGCTGGGGTTGCCGGAAACTGACGATTTCTGGAGCGCACCGGCCGCGCCATGGACATCGGTTAAAATTTGGAGCGGGCAAGATGTTCCCGCCGATCACGCTATTGATATTAAATACTAAAGATGAACTATACCAAACTTTTACCCTCGTTTAAATTGGGTTTACTGCTATTGTTAATGATGCCTGTATACGGTTTTGGGCAGAATACCACGGTAAAGGCGGCTAAAATGCAGGCATTTACCCCCGGAGATACCTGGCCCGATAATAATGGTGTACACATTAATGCCCACGGCGGCGGGCTGCTTTTTGCCAAAGGGCGCTATTATTGGTTTGGCGAACATAAAATAGCAGGGCCGGCAGGCAATAAGGCAATGGTAGGGGTGCATTGCTACTCGTCAAAAGATCTGTACAACTGGAAAGATGAGGGAATTGCCCTGAGCGTTTCTGAAGATACTACCAGCGATATTGCCAAGGGCTGCATCCTTGAAAGGCCAAAAGTGATCTATAATAAAAAGACGCGTAAATACGTGATGTGGTTTCACCTGGAGCTGCGTGGCCAGGGTTACAAGGCTGCGCGTACCGGCCTTGCTGTTAGCGACAAAGTGAACGGGCCGTATAAGTTCATCAAAAGCTACCGTCCAAATGCGGGCATCATGCCGTTTTACCCTCCCGGCACTCCCGAAGATGAAAAGGTTGATTGCGCAAATCAAAGAAATAAGAGCGAAAAATTCTTTTGCCGAGACTTGCCTGGCGGCCAGATGGCGCGAGACATGAACTTGTTTGTTGACGACGACGGCAAGGCCTACCACATATTTTCGGCCGAGGAAAACTTTACGCTTAACATTGCCGAACTCACTGACGATTACACAGGGCACACCGGCAAGTTTGCAAGGGTTTATCCCGGCCGGTCTACCGAGGCCCCCGCCATTTTTAAACATAATGGCATTTACTACATGGTTGGCTCGGGCACTACCGGGTGGGATCCAAATCCGGCGCGCTGGTTCTCGGCTAAATCTATCTTCGGCCCATGGACATATCGTGGCAATCCCTGCCAGGGAACCGGTGCCGAAATCACGTTTGGCGGCCAAAGCACTTATGTGTTACCTGTAAATGGCAAAAAAGACGCCTTCATATTTATGGCCGATAAATGGAGCCCAAAAAACGCTATTGATGGCAGATACCTGTGGTTGCCTGTAACCTTTAAAGGTGACGACATTGAAATTTTGTGGAAAGATAAATGGAGCTTAAATGATTTTAACAAATAAAAAGTGGCTGTTGTTGTGCCTTCTGGTAACGTTTTACGGCAGGCTTAGCGCGCAGGACAGTCTAATAACCAATGTATTTTCGCGCAAGGCAATGTCTTTAAACGGAGCCTGGCAATATATTGTTGATCCTTACGAAACAGGGTTTTATGACTATCGTTATAAAGAGCTGAAGGAGAATAACCCCGACGCTTATTGGAACACTGATAAACAAGCCAATAAAACCGAAAAAAAGGAACACGGCTATAATGACAAGTATACACTGCAGGTACCGGGCGACTGGAACCATCAGAAACCCGAATTTGTATATTATGAAGGCACCATCTGGTATAAAAAATCTTTCGATTACAAACCCGCGAACAAGGGGAGTCGCTTCTTTATCTATTTTGGCGCTGTAAATTACAGGGCCGATGTTTATCTGAACGGCAAAAAGTTAGGTACGCATATTGGAGGTTTTACGCCTTTTAATTTTGAGATACCGCCGACGCTGCTTAAAGAAACCGAAAATTTCCTGGTGGTAAAGGTTGATAATAAAAGGCATGCCGACGATGTACCTACCCTAAATACCGATTGGTGGAATTACGGCGGCATAACCCGGGATGTAAAACTAATTGAACTGCCGCAAACGTACTTGCAGGATTATTTTATTCAGTTAAAAAAGCCAGCCGGAAAGATCAATGCGGCTACCCGGGAAGTTGAAGGCTGGATAAAATTTGGCGGTGCTGCTGCAACAGGCAACATTACCGTTTCTATACCTGAGTTAAAGATAAAAAAGATATTTGCTGTATCGGGCGGTATAACCCGGATCAGTTTTAAGGCGCCTAAGCTTCAACTATGGTCGCCGGATAACCCTAAACTATATAGGGTAGTTGTGGAAACGGCTACCGACAAGGTTGAAGATAAAATAGGTTTTAGGCTTATTGAAGCGTCAGGTAAGCAACTGCTTTTAAATGGCCAGCCTCTTTTTATGCGGGGAATATGTATACATGGCGAAATACCGCAGCAGGTACGGCGCGCAAGCGGTCCCGAAGATGCCCGGCAATTGATCAATCAGGCTAAAGAATTAGGTAGTAATATGGTGCGCCTGGCCCACTATCCTCATGATGAAGCCATCACACGCCTGGCCGATTCGGTTGGGGTATTGGTATGGTCAGAAATACCGGTGTATTGGACCATCAATTTTGCAAGTACCGATGTTTTAAATAAAGCAAAAGCCCAGCTTAAAGAAATGATAACGCGCGATCATAACCGCGCCAGTATCATCATTTGGTCTGTTGGAAATGAAACACCGGTAAGTGAAACCCGCACTAATTTTATGCGCAGCCTTATCAGCGAAGCCAAAAGCCTTGATCCAACCCGGCTGGTTTCTGCCGCGCTCGAAGTTAATTATGCATCGGGCAAGGATGTTAACGTTATTGACGACCCGCTGGGACAGTATGTAGACCTGATTGCCTTTAACGAGTACCTGGGATGGTATGGTGGCTCGCCGGATAAATGCCGCACAACCAATTGGGCTACTCCTTACAACAAACCCATGTTTATCAGTGAGACCGGTGCCGGTGCAAAAGGCGGTTTCCATGCCGACTCACTGACCCGCTTTGGCGAGGAATATCAGGAATGGTATTTTAAAGAACAGGTAGCAATGTTTAAACGCATGCCCGCAAATTTTGCCGGTGTTTCGCCCTGGGTTTTAAACGATTTCAGATCACCTAAACGCAATAACCCGCTTTATCAGGAAGGGTGGAACCGCAAAGGTTTGTATGATGATAAGGGCAATAAGAAAAAAGCTTTCTACATAATCAAAGCATATTATGAGGAGATGGCCTCAAAGGGAAAAAATTATTACAATAAATAATAACTGTTCACACATGATCAGCAAACCTTGCCTGTTATCAGTGAACCAATCTTAAACATATTAAAATCAAAATAAAAGGGAGATCACCAGTTAAGAAAGCTTGAAGGCATCGAAAACTATTTTTGCTGCACACAGGCTGATTAATACGTGTGGAATAGATATATGGACGACTTACAACATTTAAAGGAGGAGTTTGAAAAATTATTTGGCAAACCATCTGCGTTAACTTATTTCTGCCCCGGTCGCGTTAACCTGCTCGGTGAGCATATCGACTATAATGGCGGTTTGGTTATGCCCTGTGCCATAACCTTAGGTACATATCTGCTGGTTGCCCCCAATAATGATGGCGTTATCAGGTTCCGCAGTCTTAATTTTCCTAACAAAGTTGATGTAGCAATCAATAGCCATTTAAACAGGGATACTTTGATGTGGTTTAGTTCCCCGATGGGCGTGTTGCATTATTTAGCGGCCGATGGAAATGCTTTACAGCAGGGCTATGATTTGTTATACTATGGCAACCTGCCTGTAGGACTTTCATCCTCGGCATCAATTGAAATGGTAACGGCATTTGCATTTAATGAATTGCTTGAAGCAGGCTATGAAAAGCTTGCCCTGGTTAAAATGACGATGAAGGTAGAGAATGATTACATTGGTGTTACCAGCGGCCTTATAGACCAGTTTTCGGTAGCTTTCGGCGAAAGTGAGAAGGCACTTGTTATAAATTGTAATACCTTTACTTATCAGGCAGTCCCTTTAAATCTGGGCGAATACTGCCTGGCCATTATCAATAGCAACAGACCAGGAAACGTGGCCGAATCGAAGTATAACGAGCGGGTAGCGCAATGCAGGCAAGCTTTAAAATATCTGCAACAGCAGTTACCCATTACCGTATTGTGCGATATAGATACCGAAACTTTAATGGAGTATAAATACCTCATTAAAGACGAGGTTTTATTGAAGCGAGCAAGGTATGTGGTAGAAGAGAATGACCGTGTAAAAGCTGCGGCCTTGTTGCTTGAGCAAGATAACCTAAAAGCCTTTGGTGAACTGATGTATAGATCGCATCTGTCGTTAAAAGAGCTTTACGAAGTTAGTGGGATTGAACTGGATACCATTGCCGAGTACAGCCGGTTTTACAAAGGCGTTATTGGGGCGCGGATGACCGGTGCGGGTTTTGGGGGTTGTGCAATAGCCCTGGTAAAAGAGGATAGTTTTGACAGTTATAAAGCCGACCTGACATCATATTACACCGAATTGATTGGCTACCCGCCCACAGTATACCGGTCGGCTATCGGCCCGGGTGTGGGCCGGCTGGTTAACCCGGTTGCCACCATATAATAAGATAACTATGAGAAAGATTATATTTTTAGCCGCAGCGCTTATCATTCACATGACCGGGATAGCCCAGACCAATGAGTATAAACTGGTTTGGAGCGATGAGTTTAATACTGAGGGATCGGTTGATACCACTAACTGGCAGTTTGAACAGGGCTTTACCCGAAACAACGAAGACCAATGGTACCAACCGCAAAATGCACAGTGCCATAAAGGCATGCTGGTTATTGAAGCCAAAAAAGAACATAAAAGTAACCCCTGGTATAAACAGGGAAGTGATAACTGGAGGTTTAACCGCCAGTTTATCAACTACACATCGGCAAGTATCAATACTTCCGGCAAGCAGGCCTGGCAGTATGGCCGTTTTGTAATGCGCGCTAAAATTGAGATTGACCCGGGATTATGGCCGGCCTTCTGGACCCTGGGCGTAAAAGGGGAATGGCCATCAAGCGGCGAGATAGACATCATGGAATACTATAAAGGCAACCTGTTAGCCAACATTGCCAAAGGAACCGATAAGCCATACAATGCCCGGTGGTTCACTACATCGCGGGCCATTGAAACATTTAAAGATCCATCATGGGCTAAAAAATTTCATGTGTGGCGAATGGATTGGGATGAAAACGCTATCAGCCTGTATGTGGATGATATCCTGTTGAACAAGGTAGCAATGGCCGATTTGGTAAACGAAAACCCCGGCAAACTCAATCCATTTATGCAGCCCCATTATATTTTATTGAACCTGGCTATTGGCGGGGATAACGGCGGAGATCCATCCGCGACTACTTTTCCACGGAAGTATCTGGTTGATTATGTTCGTGTTTATCAAAAATAAACTGCTTTTAACATATAAAAGTTTAGAAGTCGCACAATCTAAAAGATAGGAATAGGTGCAAAAGCATATGTTTTTGCACCTTTATGGTTCACAGCGATATTATAAACACCTGATGCTCTCTGATTAATTCTTTAATCTGAGGGAGATCGTAACCGCGCCGTATTGATTTTTCAAAGACTTCATGAAGTGATCTCCAAAACTTCCGGACGCCGATTCTTCCCGGAGTTGTCGCATCTAACAGCTTCTTTAATAAATATTTCATAAGAGTCAGGGTAAAGCCTTTGCAGTGTGTCCTAACTGCAAATACAAAAAATTGACTTTTATGAAATTACAACCGCGAAAAGGGAACATAACTTCTTTTCTTTTCAAAACTTCCTGCTATGCCTTAATCACTTTAAGCATTACAAATAGCTATGCACAGGATAGAAAACATTCCCGGGCTAACATCGGCCTGGTTTACCCGCTTAGCAGCAATTGGACAGATGCACCACGCGATACCAATAGCTTTTCATTGAACCTGCTTGCAGGTGTTTCTGCAGCGGAGGATGGCATTTCTATAGCCGGGGTGTCAAATATTATTCGCCAGGATGCAAAAGGCCTGCAGGTAGCAGGCTTTTCCAATCATATCGGCAAAAATGCAAATGGTACACTGGTGGCTGGTTTCATGAATACTTATTCGGGAGGAAAAGCGGTAGCCATTGCAGGTTTCACTAACATTAGCCGAAATGGCAGCGGTGCCCAGATCGCCGGATTCCTCAACAAGGGCAGTCAAATCTCCTCCATGCAAATAGCGGGTTTTACAAATATTGCCCGGGATGTAAAAGGTATCCAGGTGGCAGGTTTCCTGAACATTGCTAAAAAAGTAAAAGGTGTCCAACTGGGGTTTATAAACTTGGCAGACAGTGCCGGATCGCAGATAGGCATTATTAATATTGCTAAAAACGGCGAAAAGGCCATTGGCGTTACCATTGATGAAAATCAAACCACCTTGCTGACCTTTCGTTCAGGCGGGAAAACACTGTACGGTATTATAGGTACCGGCTATAATTTTAAAAACAAACGGGATAAGTATGCATTTGAAGCCGGCGTGGGCGCTCACCTGTTACAGATCAAATCATTTCGCTTAAATACCGAATTGGTTAGTGGTGGCTTACTAAGCTTTAAAGGCGGCGAATACTCTAAATCATCACTTAGGTTAATGCCTTCCCTAAAACTAGCTCCCCGTATAGAAATATTTGGAGGCCCATCCATCAATTATATTAATACCGATACCGAAGACGGCAAAAACATGACCAAAAAATATATATCCAGCTGGTCCAGAAATAACGGGCGTGATCTGTATGGGTTTTATATCGGTTATACCGCCGGTATTCAGGTATCTGTCTTTTAGTTGATAGACCAAAAGATTGGCCCGGTCGCAGCCTTCACACTTTTCCAATCCTTACATAAATAACATAATCGCAACACAAAAAATCCAATGAAAACAATTAAAAACAAAAAACGCATGAAAGTAATCCGATTATTTGCCTCGGCAACATTATTTACCTTGCTTGGCATTACGTCGGTAAAAGCTCAGTCAACATCCGAAGTTAATTTTGGTATTAAAGCCGGTGTAAATTTCTCTACACTTAAGACTGGCCTGAACGCAGTAACTGATAAGTCTGGCAAAATAGGCTTCAACGCAGGCGTTTTCGCCAGAGCAGGAAATGACCTTTTCTTTCAGCCGGAACTTAACTATGTCACCTTTAGTGATAAATATCGTTTCAACTCCAATTCCTATGAAGCGAAATTCAGGCAATTGAACTTGCCGTTAATGGTTGGCTATAAACTGGTTAACACATCCGAATTCAACTTCAGGGTATCTGCCGGCCCTGACCTGTACTATAATCTTAAAAAGCCGATTGCCCCGGCCGGGTTTGAATACAAAAAATTTACTGCGGGCGGAGTACTTAATGCCGGTGTTGATATTGGCCCCCTGACGCTGGATGCACGATATAGCCTGGGATTAAGTAAGTTCAATTCTGAACTTGGCCAAAAGTCTAATATTTTCAGCATTGCAGCTGGTTTTAAATTTCAATAACATTAAGTTTGATGAGCGGACAGGTATTGGAGCGCCTGTCCGTTTTGAAGCGGTAATTTAACCTTCCGATGATAGCCATAATGGATAAAAATGATGTCGCGGCTGAACCGTACGATAAAAATGAGGATCTTTTTGAGCAATTGTTCACCAAACATTTCAGGGAGCTTCATGCTTATGCATTTTCTGTAGTAAAGGACTGGGATATTGCAGAAGAATTAGTACAGGGCCAATTCCTTAAGCTTTGGGAAAAGAATGAATGGAGACATATACAAACCTCCATCAAATCCTATCTCTACAAATCTGTTTATCATGACAGCCTGAATTATCTCAGGCGACAAAAGGTCCAAATAAAATATCAAAGTTCAATTGCCTATTCCATGAAGAACCATATTGATGATACCGCCGGCAAATTAAAATTGAGTGAACTGGAACAGCACTTACAATTGGCACTGAATAAGCTGCCTGAAAAATGCCGGGCTATTTTTCACTTAAGCCGTTTTGAGGAATTAAAGTATCAGGAGATTGCCAGTCAGCTAAATATTTCAATTAAAACTGTAGAAACCCATATGGGTAAAGCGTTGCGGATATTACGAAAAGAGATGAAAGAGTTTTTACCACTAATGGTATTAATGTTATATAATTTGTTCAGGTCATGAAACAGAAAATGAGCGAAGATAGGCTAATCAAATACCTGGTTGGTGAAGCAACTGTGGCCGAAGGACAGGAAATAGAAGCCTGGATAACCGCCAGCAATGCCAACGCTAAAAAATTTGAGGATGTTAAAATAATTTTAGAAACAAGCCGGCGCCTTGCACAGGAGAGCCCCTTAGGAGAAGCGGAAGCCTGGGCAAAGTTTAAAAAGCTGCGGGCGGATAGTGGACACCAACCTGCCCAAGTCAGAGCTGTTACACATCGTATTGCTTACCGTTGGTTGCAAACTGCTGCTGCTGTTCTGTTTTTAATTGGAGGAGGCTGGTTGATGTATTATTTTTATAACGGTCGCCAAGCTCTGTCAGGCCAATGGGTAAACCTGAAGGCGACAAATACCGTACGGATAGATACGCTGCCCGATGGATCAATTGTTCATATTAACAAGAACTCAAGCATTGCTTATGCTGCTGATTTTAGCGCGCGGCGAGATGTTCAGCTTAAGGGAGAGGCATTCTTTGAGGTTAAACATAATGAAGCCGTACCCTTTAACGTACAGGTCAAAGATATTACGATTGTAGATATTGGCACTGCGTTCAATGTTAAAACCGGGAAGCATAATACCGAGGTAATTGTAGAAAGCGGCATTGTTAAAGTAAGTAAGAATAAAGCTTCTGTTGAGTTAAACGCACTGCAAAAGGTAGTTATACGGCCAGAGGATAAAACCTTCAAAATTGAAGGCAGTAATGATCAGCTTTATAATTACTACCGGACTAAAAAATTTGTCGCCAACAATACACCACTTTCGCGCCTGGTTGAGGTGTTGAGCGAGGCATATGGCGTCAATATTCAGATCCGCAATAAGGCGTTATGGAATACTCCAATTACAGTTACTATCAAATTAGAGGATTCTTTAAGTAACGTATTAAAAGTATTACAGGCAACAACGCCCGAAATGAAAGTATATGAAACAGATGGCGGGGTGATACTAAAGTAAATAGGAATTACTGTTGCCGGTTAAACACTACCAGGCATACTGTAAGCCCCCTGATAACCCGACAGATAAGATATTAACATTTGTATTACCACCATACTTCCTGATGATCCATCCGGTAGATGGCATATCTGTTCCTGCTTCAGCAGACGAAATATTCAATGACGGCCCTGCAAACAGTTTAATATGTTTATTGAGCTTGATGCCGGGCAAGGCTTTCAATGAATTCATCTGATAATGGTTTTCCTTGAAATCTGTGATTATGCTTGTGGTAAATTCAGTGTTAAAATAAAACCGGGGATGATCAATGAGGTGCGCACCAATGCCAAGATTTAATTGATATCTCATGCGTTCAGTTCCGGGTTTGTAACCTGCACCTAACACAGTGTATAAGATCCGTCCTCCCGAACGGAAATTCACCTGCATAAACATCGTCTCGTCTGTACTAACAGCAATGCTTTTTTCGCCATTTTTGATGAAATTGAGTATACCTATCGCATAATCACTGGTATCAGCTATATTGACCATCCCCACCTGGATGCCTTTAACCCTTTTGGCAACGTTCATAAAGCCTGAAAGCTGAAAAACAGAGGTGCCGCCGGTTTTATTTAAAATACCGGCAACCTGCACATGGCTATTGTTATGCCCAAGATTCGCTAATCCGGCAATGGTAACGGCTTTTGCTTCATCATATATATTCAATAAACCCGCCACATGTAGCGCCCCGTTCGCCCTGCCGTTAATATTGGCCAGGCCCGCCAATTGAATGCCGCTGGTAAAGTTTCGTGTTTTATTGACCAGCCCGGCCGCCTGCAGGCCGCCGGCATTGTTTACAACTTTATTGTACAAACCAGCCAACTGGACGCCTTTTGCATTGCCGCCAACAAAATTGAATACACCGGCCACCTGAAAATACTGCACATTCTTGCGGTTAATATTAAACAGTCCGCCCATCTCAAAACCATCAATACCGGCCGTATAACCGCCCAGCAGATTGAGTGAAAAATGATCAATGATCTGACTATTGTACAAACCATGTGAACTTAGCCCCGGCGTAAAAGATACCTGATAGGGACTTGCTGTGAAAAAGTTCCCCAGGTTTAAACCCTGTATCATTTGTTTAGAACTGAGAAAAAAGCGTGCAAAACGGCTCCGTTCAACACCAGCTGAACCCTGATCGGGATAGTATTTATAATCGGGTTTTTCCTGTTTTCCCGTTACTACAACATCCGCCAACAAATGAACAGACGTATCCCGAAAGTTTTCCTTCCGAACGTTAATTAATAAGGGCCCATTCCAGTTCTTTACCCGCAACTCAAAATATCCCCTGTCATCAGTAAGTGTTGATACCAGTAAGTTCTTTTCAAAAACACTGGCCCTGGGAATTCCTTTATCATTAATAACATTGTGGACGTATCCTCTAATTAGGATCTGATTTCCCTGGCCCCGTTCCATATCTGCAGTAATATACAGGCTGCCTGGTGCGTATCTGAGAACAACGTAGCCAGGCACCTCCTGATATTCGTAAGTATTACCCAGAATTTTTTCAAGAATGCTAAAAACGGTACCGCTGTAACCGGAAACACTTACTAAGCTGTCGGCCGGAACAGTAGTGTTATTATAAGCGAAAGAGAAATTTCCTTTGCTTGCTATCTTATCGAGTAAAGTGCCTATACGTTGTGGTTTTCCTTCAGCAATATTAATGAGTTTCGTGAGGTTGCCTTGTGCATCAGCCGTTTGAAAAATGGCCATTAATAGTAAAAAGTAAAGGGCGGGAGTAATTAAGTTTTTTTTTATATCCATCGGAAGAGTATAATGTCGCTCGCTGAAAATTGAAATGAAGTTATAAAAATTCGGTACCCTAAGACACTTAAAAACGATTCTACCCTGACCCTACAGCCCATTTTAATTATAATTTCTTCCGGAAAGGAAATTCATGATAAGAATACGTAGTAGAGCTGCTCGTTGTCTTACTGATAGTGCCGGCACGCGCTTCAATTTAACGTCAACGCAATCACCAGCCTCTTCCAAACTGGTTAGCGAGAAAAAAATATTGCCCTGAAAATATCGGTTGATGCCTTAAAACAACGGCCTGCCCTGCATGGCGTTGTACAAAAGCAGGGATACCAGTGCAAAATATGCTGCTGCAAAAATGATGACCGCCCGTGCATTTTTAAACCCCGTAAAAAATGCAAATAAGGGTACAATTTGTAAAGCGTGTAAACCCATAAAATGAGCTATCCGTAAATCACCGGCTATCCGGCTCCAGTTAAAAAAGGGCAGCCCCTGCCCGCCGTCGCTGGCGCCAACGGTATGTGCCAGCCGGGTAGCCATCATACCGCCTTCAAAAGCAAAAATGCCGGCCATAATTATCCCTAAGCGGATACCCCACAATAAAGCAGCGGGTATTTGCACAGCTTTCACTTTAAAAAACAGGAACCCAATGTAAAGCGCAAATAGTGTTTGTGAAACGATAATTATCCCCATTAAACTAAATACCAGGCTGTTATAAAGCCCGGCATTGTTGAAGTGTGATAGTTGCCCTCTTGCAGCCTGTGTAGCAATACAAACCATCTCAAACGAGAGGGCAAATACACTAAAGTTAATGAACCGTTTTTTGATCCGCTCAAAGGGGAGGTATTGCAAAAACAAGGGCCACGTTAAGCTGTAAATAGCTATGGATAAGGCAAACTTCATGGGCTTTGTCCATAAATTGATCCCCAACAGCTGTCGCTGATCAAATTGAGAAATGATAAGCATCAACACAAACAATGCAAAATGCGCTAAACCGCAATAATACAACGCCGGACTTATATTTCTGATCTGTGTGAATAAGCTTTTCATTTAGTGGTTTTAATTTTAATAATGATTTGATAAAGCAGATAGCCGCATGGCCCAAACATAAATGTGAGTATCAGGCAGGGAATTACCAGCCAATGCGAAATCAGCTTTGTTTGGGCCGCCTTGATAATGGTAAAGCCGATGAGCAAATCAAAGGCCAGGTAATGCACCCAACCTGCAAGCAACAGGTTGTCATTACTAAAGAGTATGCGCACCTGTTGTAAGGAACCAAAGCCCCCGCCATCTACCTTGAAAAAACCTGCGATGTAAATACAATAAACCAATGATAACAGCAGGGGTACAACAGCATGATCAATTAACCAATGCGTAACCTTCCATTTTGGAAGCACTATTAATAACAACCATTGCAAAGCAGCCATTGTACTAACTGCCGAAAAAACCTGTTCTGTACTCATATTATTTAGTTTGCTTATGCCTGATATGCAGATAAATGCACAGCATAAAATTAGGAAAGCCCACACAGCTATGAAATGGTACGGGGTTAAAAAAAGAGACGGTTTTATTAACCTAAGTTAATTTTTGGAATTAAAAAGCTTAGCCCGGATACGGCTGAGGCTTTGAGGCTGGATGCCTAAGTACGATGCAATTAAATGTTGGGGCAATCTTTCAAATATATGTGGCTGGGTGCTTAACAATTCAAGGTATCGGTCTTCGGCGGATTGCATCATTAAATTGCGCTTTTGTTTTGCAGCACTAATAAAAAGGCTTTCGGCAATAATGCGTCCAAATTTTTCAAAGCGCTGGCTGTGCTGGTATAAAGCCTGCATATCGGCATAGTTCAGGGTAAATAGTTCACAATCTTCAAGGGCTTCAATAAAATCTGGCGATGGGGCCTGCAATAAAAAGCTTTCGTAATCGCCAATCCATTCGCCTTCAAAAGCAAAGCCAATGGTATGGTCGCCCTTTTCGCTCCGCGAAAAATATCTTAATCCTCCTTTATTTATAATGGCCATACCTTTACAAACCTGGCCTTTTTTCAGGTAAAAAGAATGTTTTTTTAAAGCTACCGGCTTAAGCCTTTGCATAAACAAAAAAAGCTCTTCATCGGTAAAGTCAACAAGGCTTCGTAATGATTGCGTAATAACTTCGTACATATTTGAATGGGCAGCGCTTATCAATGGCCAAAAACATTTGTCACATTTAACAGGTAATAACAGCTATGTCAAATATACATGGATAATTGTAAAACTTTCAATCCGGGCATGCACGGCCTCTCTGATTTCTTGCAAATTGCAATACTAAGGTCGAACGGCCCAGGCCAAACCGTCTGCCCCGCGGATAGCAATATGCCCGGTCACTTCTAATGTCTTTAGGTTTATCACCGCCACATAGTTATCGCTGGTGCAGCCAATAAACGCGCGTGACCCGTCATCGTCTACAAGGATACCTGCCGCGCCGCGACCGGTATTTAGGCGCTTCAATTCCTTATGTGATGCCGCATCATAAATGAACAGATCGCCGGTTCTCAGGCTCGTAATCAGCACACGCTTGCCATCCGGTGTAAACTTGAGCCGGTTGGCCCCCAAAACCTTCGCGTCAATTTTACCGCTTACCTTTTTGGCAGCAATATCGATAATGGAGATGGTTCCATCATCAGCACCCGCGGTCCATAATTCGCGGCCATCGGGAGACACATCAAAACCCTCAGAACCTTTAGTCACCGGGATAACGGTTTGTACCCAGTCCTGGCGTGCGGGAGGCATGAATCCCGTTGGGGAGGCTGCGGGCTTGAGCAGACTATCCACCAAAATGCTCACTGTTCCTGCCGATACGTTTGTGGTGTAAACCTTTTTTCCATTGCTGGTAACATAAATCATATGCGTTCTGTCCTGGCCTGTTCCCATGGCCCAGTCTAATTTACCTGTTGCCGGGTCAAAGCGGCCAACGGCTTTAGTGCCCTCTGCGCTGAACCACACCTTACCATTAGCAAACGTTAGCCCATGCGGGCCCATCAGTGGCCTGGTATCAACAGCGGGTAAGGGCTTTTGTGCCACGAGGTCGATCACACTAAGCTCGTGCAGGCTCCCACCGCCATAGATTGAAACATAGGCTGTCTTCCCATCAGCCGATGCGATAACCTCATGAGGATCGTCACCCACCGGAATACTTGTGAGAACCTTCAGCGTAACCGGGTCAATAATGGCCAGGGTATGATCACTTTTTGAAAGCGCAAGCAGAGAACGCTGTGGTGTAGGCTGCGCGGTGCATCCGGTTGCTGCAAAAATTAATGATATGCATAAAAAGCTTACAGCAAGTACTTTGATCAAGCTGAATTTTATAGCTTTAAAGATTTGGTTGTGCGTGGCTTTGTCCATATGATTTATAGATTAGAGAAGCAGGTAATAATTCGTTTATAGTATAACTACCAAAGTTGATCATAAGCAATGACCTTCCCGAAAACAAATATACTGAACCCCAGCCAAGCTTTCTTTATGGCTGACAGATGAATGATTAGTTTCTTATCTCCCTTTTTCGGCCACTATAGTCTGTAATAATTATTTTTGACATTTTGGGATCAACCTGTAATGTGCGGGATGACTGGGAAAGATAGGTAGAGCCGTAATAAAACTCAATTCTTCTTTTGCCTGAATCCTTATAAATAATGTCTGCATAAAAATCATCTGGTTTTAAGCGGATAAATTTTGATGACCCATTGCCGGTTTTTTCGTAAACTTTCAAACTATCCTGATTTTGTGTGGCAATAAACAGCTCGTTCCCTTTGGCCGATTGTACAGATGCCAGTCCTTTAGCGTCTCCGTTTATACATAAGCCGCTTTGTGCCATTGAAATTTCTTTAAAGCTACCTTTACCATTGCCCTTTAAATACAGGCCCATAAAGGCATCGTGCCTGCCTGTAAACGGTTCCATGCCATAATCGTTACCTGTCATCAGCAAATCCAGGTTGCCGTCAAAGTCAATGTCTTTGGCTATCATACCATAAACCGGGGCCATTTGTGCAGCTAATGGCATAGCCGATATGCTGAATTTATCGTCACCCTTGTTTTCAATGAAACTGGTATTCATATCTGTAGCTTTTAATATAAGGGCATTTTCTTTGTCCTTATCGCTCCAAAGGTCCTGCATGGTAGCACGGCCAAAGCCGCTGTAAGTGGGATATTTTTTGCGAATGGAAATGAGCTGACTGATAAGATCGTCACGGGTGTGCATTGGGAAAGGCTTTTGCGAACCATCTTCCGCTTTCATATAGCAGAATATCATGGCATCAAATGAGCCATTATCGTCAACATCCTTACCCAAAACTGTCATTGGTTGCGTAAAAGAAGCTTTGTAATTTGAATTTTGCCCAAGATTGCCGGCAATGTAATCTATATTACCATCATTATTAAAGTCGCCTGCAACAATGCTGTTCCACCAGCCAACATGGGTATCAATGCCGGTTGTGCTGTTTATTTTGGTAAAACCACTGCCGGTGTTTTTATAAAAAGTAACCGGCATCCATTCACCTACAACAACCAGATCAGGCCGGCCATCTTTATTAAAGTCGCTCCAAAGGGCGTCGGTTATCATGCCACCATGCAGAATATCCGGGCAAAGCTGGGCGGTTACATCCGTAAATTTTCCACCGTTATTTTGGAAAATATGGCTTAGCGGCGAAGAAGGGTAAGCGCCTGAAACAGAACGCCCGCCTACAAAAAGGTCCAGGTCGCCATCGGCATCAAAATCAACGGCCCGCACACATGACCCGTTATCATACTCAACCGGCACTGCCAAATAATCGCGCTTAAACTGCCCTTTGCCATTGTTTATATAAAGACGGTCTTGCGCGGTAGTATGCCCTTTAGAAAATTCATAACTGCCGCTAACCACATACAGATCAAGCGAGCCATCGCCGTTAGCATCAAATAAAATGGCGCCCATGTCCTCTTCATCTTTATAATCCTCATTCAAAAAGCGCTTATTATCCATAGCAAAGCCGCCGTTTTTATCCTGCATAAAAAATACCCCTTTTATGCCTGCGGACCCGCCTATATAAAAATCGTCATAACCATTATTGTCAATATCGCCAACGGCAATGCATGGGCCATATTGGCTTAGTTTATGCGGCAATGTGGGTTGTATATTGTAGTCTATGGCATCTTTTTCCTGGTGAACATACCTGATACCTAACCGGTTTAAAGCAGACCGGAAAATAGGGCTGGCTATTTGAGGAATACCCGGCGGATAATTACCTGAACTGTTTTTATATTGAAGCGTTATTACCTGGTTGGCTTTTACATTGGTTAATAACTGGCTTTTACCATCTGCCCACCTAATGCGCAACGAATCGACTGAACCGGCCGCACCCAGGCCAAAATGTGCCATGGCATCAACAGTGCTCATGTAACCGCGGCAGGGCTGCTGGTCATAATATTGCTGCTTATCCTGATAATAGATACGGATAGTTGCCCCTATGCCACCCGTGTTTTTAGCATCACCCTCCAGCTTAACAGCAAGATAATGATAGGCACTGTTTACTTTGGTTTTGCTGTTTAATGTATTTTCATAGATAAAGGCATCGTCATTGATGTTATTGATCACCAGGTCCATATCGCCGTCATTATCCAGGTCTGCATAAACGCCTCCTGTTGAAAACGTAGGCTTAACAATTCCCCAGTTTTTTGATTCGTCGTTAAAGGTGTAGCCGCCTTTATTTTTAAAAGCATAGCTAGCCGTTTTAACTACGGGGAATGAGTCTGCGGCGGCAAGGTTTGTGTTTTCTTTAACGGTACGCCCCTGGTCATTTGTGTAAAGGGCATGGTCAAGATCTGTAACGTCTCGTGGGTAACCGTTAGTGATTACCATATCGCGAAAGCCGTCGTTATCAAAATCTGTTACTAATGGGGTCCAGCTCCAATCGGTTTGATAAACGCCCGCCATGTAAGCAACTTCGCTAAATTGCGGATGCCCGGATGCCGACAATTGACCCTGGTTTAATTGCAGCACATTGCGTATATACTGATGGTCATAGTTAAACTTGTTGTTATTGATGTAGGTAATATAATTATCGCCTACCAGCATGGTTTTTTTACGCAGGTTCTCTTCCGGCAACATTTCAAGAGAGACGAGGTCGGCAAGGCCATCATTATTAATATCCACCATATCTGCCCCCATTACCGACCAACCGGTGTGCTTGAAGTACTCTGCAGAACGATTGGTAAATGTTCCGTTCTTATTATTGATGTATAACACATCGTTCGATATAAAGTCGTTACCCACATAAATATCCGGCCAGCCATCATTATTTACATCGGCTACCGATACCGAGTTGCCAAAACCTTCCAGTATAATACCGGCTTCTTTGGTCACATTAGTAAAGGTGCCATTGCCATTGTTGCGGTACAGGCGGTCGTTGTTTTCGGCACTGCCATCGGTTAATTTAGGGCGATAGGCAACCGGCGTGGTTTTACCAAGCACATTGGTAAGCAGGTACATATCTAAAAAGCCGTCGCGGTTATAATCAAAGAATATGGCTTGCGTGCTATAGCCTGTGTCCTGCAGGCCGTATGACCGGGCTGATTCTTTAAATGTAGGTATGCCATCTTTATTGATACCCTGGTTTATATACAACAAGTTTTTACGCTGCCCGGCATCTTTTTTAAAAGAAGCGCAAACATAAATATCCAGCCAGCCATCGTTATTGATGTCTATTACCGATACGCCGGTGCACCACCTGCCATCACCATTAACACCTGCAGTAGCGGTAATATCTTTAAAAGTTAAAGCCCCTTTATTTAAATACAGTTTACCCGGCACCATATTACCTGCAAAATAAACATCAGGCAGGCCATCGTGGTTAAAGTCGCCAATGCCAACGCCGGCTCCGTTATACAAATAAGGGTGATTAAGTATATTTAAGCTATCACTTTCAACAATAGTGTTTTTAAAATTGATGCCGGTTTCGGAGGGATCCAATAATTTAAAAAGCGTATGCGTATCTTGTTTCTTAAAGCACGCTGCTAATGAAAAAAGCGCCACACCCAACAGCACGATATACAGTTTTTGTATGCAGGTTAACATTTAAAAATTATTAATTAACATGATAAATATTTGCGCCGCGGGCGGTTATCAGAATTGGTTTTATGCTTTGGTCGAGCTTCTACCCATCGACAAATATTCGGTATTTACTTGTAAAGAAAATGTATTTTAAAACATGCTATTCGTCAAATGCTCTCAAAAGTTAGTCAAAATGTATCGCAAAGTATAATCATATTTTAAGAGTATATATTTACTTATAGTTTTGATAAGCGGCATCCGGCGCTGTAAACCTGTAAATTGTTTTTATATTATTATGAAGAAAACGAGCATTGCCATATTGGCGATATTATTGTTTGTATCGTGCAGGTCAAATAACAATTGGGAAAAGATGGCCGGGAACCCCAATTTTATCCACCGCTCGGTTAGGCAGGTTACTGATGTTATGCTGCATGATATTTATTCGCCACCGGTAGCCAGCCGCATTTATGCCTATGTTACTGTTGCGGGGTACGAAGCTGCCGTTAACGGCAGCAAAAATTACATATCACTTTCCGGCCAGCTCAACGGGTTAGACTCAGTGCCAAAACCTGAAGCGGGTAAGCAGTACTGTTATGCATTGGCGGCCTCGCACGCTATATTAACAGTTGGTAAGATACTGGTGATGTCTGAAGGGAGGATAGAACATTTTCATGATGAAATGATGAAAGAGTTTAAAGAAACCGGTATGCCTGAAGATGTTTACCTAAATTCAATTGAATATGGAAAACTTATAGCAGCCAGGATCTTGAAGTGGGCGGGTAATGACAATTACAAGCAGACCCGGTCTTTAGCTAAATATGATGTGCAGACGGATGATGCCACCTGGAAACCCACCCCGCCTGCGTATATGAAAGGGGTTGAGCCGCACTGGAACGAGATACGGCCTTTTTTATTGGATTCGGCACAGCAGTTTAAGCCCGCAAAGTCTGTAGATTTTTCTTTAAAACCTGACAGTTATTTTTACAAGCTGGCTATGGCGGTTAGAGATACCGGAATGCGTTTATCGCCCGAACAGACCCTGATAGCCACTTACTGGGATGATAATCCTTTTAAAGTGAACACTAACGGGCACACTATGTATGCCATAAAAAAGATCTCGCCAGGGGGGCATTGGATAAATATAGCCGGCCTTGTATGCCGTAAGGTAAAAGCAGATTATGTGCGCACAGCCGAAACCTACGCATGCCTGGCTGTTGTAATTGCTGACAGCTTTATTAATTGCTGGGATGAGAAGTATAAAAGCAAAGTGATAAGGCCGGAGACGTACATAAACCAGTATATTGATCAAAGCTGGGTGCCATTATTACAAACACCGCCCTTCCCCGAATATACCAGCGGCCATAGTGTGGTATCAAATGCATCGGCTGTGGTGCTTAGTGATATGTTTGGAGATAACCTTTCCTTTACCGATTCAACCGAAGTTGCATTTGATTTGCCGGCACGGAAATTCAAATCCTTTAAAGCCGCGGCCAATGAGGCGTCTATCAGTCGCTTTTACGGGGGTATCCATTACATGCCATCAATAGTAAACGGTGTTGACGAAGGCGAGAGGATTGGCCGGTTTGCACTCAGCAAACTTAAAACACGTAAGTAGGTTTAAAACGACTTAACTTTATTAGCGCGTTTACTTTGCTGGTACTCTGTAGGAGTGGTGCCAAACTGCTTTAAAAAATTGCGGCCCAGATGTGATTGAGAACTGTAACCCACCATATTGGCTACTTCGTAAATTTTATAATCGCCTTCTTCCAGTAATTTAGCGGCTGCTTTTAAGCGTGTTATGTTGATCAGCTCGTTTATAGTGAGGTTTGATATAGCCTTTACCTTACGATACAAGGTGGGTTTGCTCATATTCATAAAATTAGCAATATGCTCAACATCCAGATCCGCATCTTGTATGTTTCTGTAAATAACAGCATTCAGTTTATCTAAAAAGCTTTCGTCGGGCTTTGAATAAGCCATTGTTTTGATGTGTGCCAGCGGCGAGTTCGCAAAATAATCTTTTATTTTATTTCGATTGATGAGCAGGTTTGCTATCTGTACTTGCAAATGCTCAGGCGAGAAAGGCTTTTCTATATAAGCATCGGCACCCACTTCCAAGCCCTCTATTTTACTTTGCAGCGTGTTTCGTGCTGTTAACAATATAATAGGTATATGGCTATGGTCAAAGTTGGTTTTAACACGCTTACAAAGCTCAAAGCCGTCAACAACAGGCATCATTACATCGCAAATGATGAGCTGAATATTTTCTATATCTATCATATCAAGTGCTTCCTGCCCGTTCATCGCCTTAATAACGGCATATTTTTCGGCCAGTTCATTTGCAATAAAATCCAGTATCTCGGGGTTGTCGTCTACCAAAAGTATAATTGGTTTCATAAAGTCAAAGTTTTCTTCTCGGTTTATAATGCCAGGATGCTCATAATCATCAGATGTGTTATGAAAGTCAAATTCTTTCTCCTGATGAATTGGTAATGTGAGAGTGAAGATATTAAAATTATTAACTGAATCATTTAAAAAAAGTGAACCTTTATGCAGCTCCGTTAACGAACGCGACAATGATAAACCGATACCGGTGCCGGTTTGCTTCTCTGATTCTTTCATCCTGAAAAACGGTTCAAATATTCTGTCACGTAATTCTGGAGGGATGAGATAACCATTGTTTTTAACAACAATTGTAAATAAGGTATCGTGTTTTGTATACTCTATAAGTTCAATTTCAATAATAGAAGAAGCATATTTTATAGCATTATTGATAAGGTTACTGATGATCTTGGTAAAAGCTTCAATATCTACACAGGCATAGATGTTTTGACCGGGGTGTTTAAGTTCATAGGTTAGGTTTTTTTGCTCGGCTATGGTCTTAAACTGCAAATAAGTATCAGTAAGTAGTTCAGTAATATCTGTCTTAACAAAGTTCAAACTAAAGCCGTTGGTTTCAGTCTTCCTAAAGTCGAGCAGTTGGTTCGTTAGCTCAAGCAGCCTGTCGGTATTACGCTCCATTATTTTAAGATTGGCTTGTATCTCCGGAACATGATCAGCTTTTTTCATCACCTTTTCCATTGGCGCCTTGATCAGGGTAAGCGGTGTTCTTATTTCATGTGCAACGTTTGTAAAAAACTCAATTTTTGCGTTGTATAGTTCTTTCTCCTTGTCATTTTCCAATAGTTGTATAAGGCGTTCATTATTTTGCCTTATGTTGGTATGATAACGCCATAGCAGGTAATAAATGGTAGCGGCCAGCAGTAGTGTATAAAATATATATGCCCATACGCTTTTCCAGAAAGGTGGTGCAATCTCTATCTCGATAGTGGTTTCTTTATTTGTCCAGATTCCGTTGTTATTGGCTGCTTTTACAATAAAGGTATAATGCCCTGGTGATAACTGGGTGAAATAAACCTTACGATTGGTTTTAAGAATGGTCCATCCTTTGTCAAGCCCCTTCATTATGTACTTATACTGCGTCATTTCGGGCGAAGGAAAGCTTAACGAGGCAAAATCAATACTAAATGATGATTGGTTGTGATTAAGGTTGATATTTTTGGTGCAAATAATAGACTTCTTAAGTAATGAATCCTTTCCATTGACTGAAATTTCACGGTTGTGTACCTGGAAACCGGTGATATAAACGGGCGCCACAAATTCATTTTTTGTGAAAAGTGACGGGTTAAAGCTAATCATACCCCTAACGCATCCAAAATACATAGTCCCATCGGCATCTTTAAAGGCAGAGTTATAGTTGAATTGATCGCTAAGTAAGCCATTGGCTTTGGTGTAAATCTTTATATCATTATTATTGAGGTTTAAAGAAATAAGCCCGCGGGTAGTGCTCACCCATAAGTTTTTGTTACTATCCTCCAATATCTTAAAAGTGTAATTGCTGGGCAGCCCGTTGTTTGAATCGTAATATTTGAAGGTTTTATGATCTGTATTATAGTACCAAAGGCCTAAACCTTCTGTTGCAAACCACAGGTTATTATTACTATCTTCAAATACGCCATTAACGATGGACGTTTTTAATGCGTTTTTAACATGATAAGTATAAGGAAGCTTATTGCTGGTGTTATTCTTAATATCGTAACAGTAAATACCATCCCGAACGGTGCCGAGCCATATTTTACCGTTATGATCTTCCATCATTGAGTAATAAAAATCATTGGGTGGAACCTTGTCTATCAGTGTAAAATCCTTGTTGCTGATGTTATATCGATATAATCCACGGGTTGTAGCAACCAGGATAACGCCTGTCCGGGTTTTAAGGAAACCAATTATAAAGTTACTTTTTAATGCGTTTTTACCTGCACCCGCTATAAAAACCTGTTCAACTTTGCCGGTTTTAATATTAAAAACATTAAGGCCGCGCTCAAACGTCCCTATATACAGGTAATTGCCATCGGCTAACAAGCCGTGGATGTTTGAATTTGATATGCCCTTTGATGCGCCGGGATAATAATGTGTCCAGGTACTCTTATCTGGTGATAATTTGTTCAAGCCGTTATCTTCTGTGCCCATCCAAAGGTTACCATACATATCTTTACATATTTCGCGCACTACGTTGCCCTGTAAAGTATTTTTTTCTGCCGGGTAGTATTTATTAAATAATGAATATTGCTTTGGGTAATAGTTTAATCCGCCAAAATAAGTGCCCGCCCATATTCCGCCTTCAATATCTTTATAAAGAATGTAAACGGCATTGTCTGATAGCGAATAGGGATCGTTATAATGCTTTTTGATATTGGTGAAAGTTCCTTTGCTTATATTATACATAAAAAGGCCAGATTCAGTTGCTATCCAATACTCGTTATCATTGTATTTTACAAAGTCGCGCACATATACCTCGGTCATATCGGCATTGTAAGTTAGCATATCGCGGTAAGTGCCATTAGCGCAGTTAAACTCTTTAAATCCCTGGTTGGTAGTGCCTACAAATATTTTATTGTTGCCGGCAAAACAGATCTTTTCAATAAAGTTTGATGCAACCCGCCTTGAATTTTTAAACACATTGTAGCTGGTGAAAGTACGGCTGGCCGGGTTTAATTTCTCAATTGTACCTGCTGTGGTCGACAGCCACAGATCGCCATTATTAAAGGCCAGGGATGTGGCTTCAAAGTGTTGATAGGGCCGGTAATTGGTGATCCTGGCTGTTTTTTTATTGTATTTCATTAAAGCCGGCCCGGATATAAACCAGCAGTTATCATAATTATCCTGAATGATGCACCTAACGCCATCATTGCCAATGTTTAAATGTGTAAAGGTTTCTGTTTCGGGGTTGTAGTGATCAACCCCCTGGTCGGTGCCTACCCACAAACTGCCGTCTTTATCCAGGCTTAGGGTGTGCACCATATTGTTAGAAAGGGTTTTTTTGTCGCTGGGGTTGTGCCTGAAAATTTTAAAAGTGTAGCCATCAAAACGATTAAGGCCATCTTTTGTCCCCAGCCATAAAAAGCCCTTTTTATCCTGCAGGCAACTGTAAACTGTATTATTTGACAGGCCCTGCTCTACCTGGTAGTGCTTAAAGTAATGGGTTTGCCCGCTACTCAGCAATGGTAGCGTTAATAACAAATAATAAAGTAGATAAATAGGTTTCAAATTAGTTGACTTAAAACAAATATACTTAATCCAATTAGAGGTTTTCGTTTTAAAACATATTGATACATATTGACTAATTTTTGATATGATTTGGTTAATTACTGGATAATAAATCCTTTTTCTTTACACTTAAGTTTAAAGCTGACATCCTCGTCTGCTTAAAACTTATTTAACCAATAATAAATTTATTTATGAGAAAATCTTTACTGCTCAGACAGGAGGGTTATGTTCGTTCACACTGGCTGTACCCCAAATCAGTATTTATTATTTGTACCGTTATCATTTGTATGTTTTTATCAGACAGGGTATTCGCCCAGGGCCAGATAAAAATAAGCGGCACTGTAATCGATTCTACAGGTGCTGTACTTACAGGGGTAGCAGTCAAGTTCCGTGGAACGCAGACCGGCACCACAACAGATGTGAACGGCAAATTTAGCCTTACAGCCCCGGATGCCAATAGCGTACTGGTATTCAGCTACATTGGTTTTGCAAGTCAGGAAGTTCCATTGAACGGGCAAACAACCTTCAACATCCGGCTTAAGGCCAATAACACCTCCCTGCAGGAAGTTGTAGTAACCGGGTTTGGTACGCAAAAAAGGGAATCGATAACCGGTTCCATTTCAAGCGTTACCAGTAAAGACATTGACCGCGTGCACGCGGGTTCTACTGTAAGTACGAGTTTGGCCGGCAAAATTCCCGGTGTTACTTTCAGGCAATCTGAAGGAAGGCCGGGCGCAACTGCCAGTTTGCAGATCAGAAACATGGGTTCTCCTCTATATGTAATTGATGGGATACAACAGGATGAAGGCCAGTTCAATAACCTTTCACCAAACGATGTAGAAAGTATCTCGGTACTAAAAGATGGTTCGGCGGCTATTTATGGTGTCCGGGCAGCAAACGGCGTTGTGGTAGTAACAACAAAAAAAGGTAGCGGAGATGCCCGTATCAATATTGATGCATATACCGGCTATCAGAATTTTTACCGGTTCCCTAACGTTACCACCAACGCTTATGATTATATGCGGTACCTGGCAGAAGCGCAGGTTAACAGTAATGGATCTACCTCAATAACACCAGCCGAACTTGAAAAATACAAAGCTGGTACCGATCCTGCATACCGCAGTTTTAACTGGCGCGACTATATCCTCAAAGAAAATAACAATGCGCCGCTCAACTCTGTCAATGCCAATTTTACCGGCGCAACAGAAAGGGTTAATTACTATGTATCAGCTACCAATTTGCACCAAAGCTCGCAATTGGGTAAAGAATATTTATTTAACCGCTCAAACATACAGTCAAATGTTTCTGTAAAAGTTGCTAACGGCTTAAAGGTTAACTTAAACATAAACGGTCGTATAGAAACGCGCGAAAACCCCGGTGTACCGGGCCTTGACGACTATGGATTGGCCAAGTTTGCGGTTTTAAGAAATACCCCGTTAGAACGCCCATATGCGAATGATAACCCCGAGTATCTTAATGATATCGGTCATACAGAATCTAACTATGCATTTCTGAATAAGAAGCTTTCGGGTGTTTTCCATAGCGACTGGCGGGTATTACAAACTAATTTTGGTGCCGAGTACCAGATACCGGGAGTGAAGGGTTTAACCGTTAAAGGTTTATATTCTTACTATGTGGCTGATTATCTGTTGAATAATCAGGAATACACCTATAATGCCTATACCTACAGGCCGGCAACTAATACTTATGACGTAACAGGTGGTAGTACAAACCCATGGAGGGAACGTGAACAGCGGAAAGAGTTTGCCAAAACCCAGCAGTTGCAGATAAATTATAACAACACATTTGGGAAAAATACTATTGGCGCTACACTTGTTTCTGAACGGATAGAGCTACAACATTTAAGGAACTGGATACATGCATCGCCAGTGTCTAACAACCTGCCGCTTATTTATTTCCCAACGGCAGATCAGTATCAGGACAGCGATAACAAAGAAACCCGTATAGGTTATATTGGTCGTTTAAACTATAACTACGATAATAAATACTACCTGGAAGCTTCTGCAAGGCGCGATGCTTCTTATCTGTTTGCTCCGGATAAACGGGTTGGTTATTTCCCTGGTGTTTCTGTAGGCTGGAGAATCACGCAGGAAGGTTTTATTAAAAAACTGTTGGGTGATAACAGTTTCCTTAATGATTTGAAGATCCGTGCTTCATATGCCGTACTCGGTGATGACCGCGATCCTGGTAATTCAGCAAACCCTATTGTAACACCTTATGCTTACCTGCCGGGCTATAACTACAATACCGGTACCGCTATAATTGGTGGGAATGCATTGGTTACATCGGCAGATAAAGGTTTGGTAACCACAAATATATCCTGGCTTAAAAGCAAGATCACAGACATTGGTATGGACTTTACCCTCCTTAATAATAAACTAAGCGGTACGGTAGATTACTTTTACAGAAAGCGAAGCGGGTTGCTTGATAGAAAGAGCGATGTTGTTTTACCGCTTGAGGTAGGCTACCTGCTGCCGCTTGAAAACCTGAGAAGTGATGCCCAGTACGGTGCCGAGTTTTCTTTAAGTTATAATAGCAAGATTGGTGATGTTAGCTATAATGTTGGGGGTAACTTCTCCTATAGCCGCCAAAAGAACCTGGAGAGTTACAAACCGCTGTTTAACAACTCTCTTGATCAATACCGTAACTCTACTGTTAACAGGTATGCGAATATTGACTGGGGATACGAAGTTACGGGCCAGTTCACATCCCAGGAGCAGATCAATAATTATACGGTCAATAATGACGGGAGAGGTAACCGTACACTCATACCGGGTGACCTGATATACAAAGATCAGAACGGTGACGGTAAAATTGACCAGTATGATGAACGCCCTATCGGCTTTGGATATGGCAGGCAGCCTAATATCAACTTTGGGTTTACATTAGGTGCGGCCTATAAAGGTTTCGACTTCCATGCAGACTTTTCAGGTGGCGCCGGATTTACGTGGTTCCAAAATTGGGAAACCAGGTGGGCCTTCCAAAATAATGGGAACTTAAATACAATTTTTGAGGACAGATGGCACCGTACCGATCCGTACGATGTGAACAGTACCTGGATCCCGGGTAAATATCCGGCAAACAGGGTAAATCCGAGTTTTACCCACAGCGACTATGAGCTTAACGGGCAACGTAATTCAACGTTTTGGCTTCATGGCGTAAAATATCTGAGGGCAAGGACCATTGAGCTTGGTTACACTTTACCTACGGGCTTACTCGCAAAAGCAAAGATCAGGAAAGCAAGAGTATATATTAACGGGTACAATATGTTCTCATTTGATAATCTGAAACAATACGGGGTCGATCCGGAAACAACAGACGATAACGGGCTTCAGTTCCCTCAAAGTAAAGTACTCAACTTCGGTGTTAATTTAACTTTTTAATTAATCCCTTAAGTTTAAACCAAATGAAAAAAATATCCTTTATAACTATATATGCAGCCCTGTTAATTACAGTATCCTGCAAAAAAGACAGTGATTTTTTAGATGTGCCGCCTAAGCAGGTGATTACTGCCGAAGTTGCTTTTTCAGATCCTAACCTCGTACTGTCTATCCTGGGCGATCTGTATAACAGGCAAAGAGATTTTTCAAGTCTGGATGGTTTTACCAATGAACCCGGATGGCGCACTTTTGCTGATTTCAGCGAAGCTTTTCCATCAGAGAACGGAAGCTACTTTCTGGTACAAAGAACAGGTTGGGGCTACAATGAGTGGGCCATCTGGGATTATACCTATATCCGCGAGCTTAACCTTTTTATTCAGCGCGCTACTGCCGCCACCGAACTTACCGACGCAGATAAAAACAGGTTTATTGCCGAGGGAAGGTTTTTACGTGCCAATTACTATTTTGAACTGGTAAAAAGAATGGGTGGCGTACCACTTATTACCGAGCCGCTTGATTATGATTTTTCTGGTAACGTAAGCGTATTACAAGTTCCACGTGCTAAGGAATCAGATATATATGACTTTATAATAAGCGAGGCAGAAGCTATAAAAGGCCTGCTCTCTGTAGGTTTGACAGACAAATCAAGGGCAACCCCGGGTGCCGTGCTGGCAATGGAAGCAAGGGCTGCATTATACGCGGGTTCAATTGCCAAATATGGCGTAACAACCCCTCAGGTAGCTTTGTCTGGTGGCGAAGTAGGTATACCCTCATCTATGGCCAACGGCTATTATACCAAAGCATTAGCTGCAGCACAGGCTATAATAACCGGTACAGCAGGCAGTTATTCCTTATACAGGCAGCTGCCCGATCTGAGTGATAACTTTGCAAACCTTTTTCTGGACAAGAATAGTTCAGAGTCAATATTTGTTGAAGATTTTAAAGCGAATGGAGGTAAAACACATGGTTTTACAACAAATGACCAGCCTTATTCAATATCTGACGAAGGATTGGATGCCGGCCGTTTAAACCCTTCGCTTAACCTGGTAGAGGCATTTGAAAAACTCGATAATACCTACGCCCCGCTTGCAACTAATGATGCAGCAGGCAATCCTATATTTTATACAGACCAGCTGGATATTTTTGCCGGCAGGGATGCAAGGCTTGCCGGTACAGTGCTGTTACCAAACGGTTTATTTAAAGGTAAACGTACGGAGGTATTTGCAGGATATCAGTTAGGCAATGGCACCATCATTACCAGTGGAGATGCTACTTTGCCGCAGGATGTTCCGGGCCTTGGCAGGGTGCAGGTGGTAGGTAAGGACGGGCCGGTTAACGGAGCTGAATTCCGTACGCAAACCGGTTTTTACATCCGCAAGTACCTTGATCCAACCGTAGGGTCTGGGCGTCGCGGGCGTGGTAGTGATATCAATTTTATCCGCTACCGCTACGCAGAAGTACTGCTGAATGCCGCCGAAGCCGCTTTTGAACTTGGCCAGCCAGCAGTTGCAGCAGGTTATCTTAACCAGGTAAGGTCAAGGGCCGGTTTAACCGTTCCGCTTACAGTCGGTGATATCACTTTTGACAGGATAGTGCATGAGCGCCGTGTTGAACTTGTATTTGAAGGCCATACCCTGTTTGATATGAAGCGCTGGAGATTGGCCACTGTAGTATGGGATGGTAACCAGATGACAGTTGCCGATTTGGTTAGTAATATTGGCAATGCCAGGAAACGCAACACGCAACCCTTTGGCTTATGGCCTTATAAATACTATAACCCTGGTAACATAAACAATGGCAAATGGTTATTTAAAGAGGTTAAACCAAGCCCGGTTACCGGCGCCAACAGGTTCCAGCTGGGTAATTATTATTCACAAATTAGTGATGATATATTATCGGCTAATCCTAAAATTGTAAGACAACCAAATCAATAGTCATTTTTCAACTTAAGATCATGAAAATAAAATTTCATCATATAATCATCGCCCTCCTGCTTGCAACTACAGGTTGTAAAAAAGATAATTACGATGCGCCTTCAGCAACCCTTAGCGGTCATCTTATTTATCAGGGGGAGCATGTAAACGTAGAATATAACCAGGTGCCTTTTCAGTTATACCAACCTGGCTTTGGTAAAACAGGGGCAATAAACGGAACTTTTGACCAGGATGGAGCCTACTCAACATTGCTTTTTAACGGCAACTATAAATTTACCATTGCTGCCAACCAGGGGCCTTTTTTATGGAAAGAGCTGGCCGGCGGAAAGCGGGACACGCTTGCCATCACCATGAGCGGCAGCCAGACACTGGACATCGAAGTAACGCCTTTTTATATGATCAGGCAGGCAACATTTACCGCTGCCGCGGGCAAGGTTAACACCACTTTTAATATTGAAAAGATAATCACTGACAGTAACGCAAAAGATATAGAAAGCGTAAGCCTGTTTATTAATAAGACCCAATTTGTATCGGGCAACAGTGATAATAATATTGCCCGTACAGATCTGGCCGGCTCTGCTATCACCAGCTTAAATAATATCAGCATGAACGTTACTATCCCGGCATTGGTACCCACGCAAAACTATGTTTTTGCACGTGTAGGTATCAAGATAGCCGGAGTAGAGGATATGATATTTACACCTGTTACCAAAGTCACTTTTTAAATTTCCAAAGGCCGCTCTTACCCAAAGCGGCCTTTTAATTTGCTTTCAAGAAAGCATTAACACATTTACCGCTATTAATCTATAATGAAGAAAGTTACACTCTGCTTGTCTCTATTAATTTCCACGTACTTCCATGCCGTTGCGCAGCAAAGCGAATGGCATTTAATTAAAAACAGAATTACCACGCCCTGGGCCGAAAAGGTTAACCCTAAAGCTCCCCTGCCCGAATATCCCCGCCCTCAAATGGTTAGAGGAAGCTGGCAAAATTTGAATGGCTTATGGAACTATGCTATTGTTCCTAAAACACAAAAAGAACCGGCGGCTTATTCCGGAAAGATATTAGTGCCATTCGCTGTCGAGTCGGCAATCTCCGGCGTAGGTAAAACCGTTGGAAAGGATAGCATGTTATGGTACAGGACAGATATTACGCTCAGCAAAGACCTTAAAGGGAAAAATGTGCTGCTGCACTTTGGCGCGGTAGACTGGCGTACCGAAATTTTTGTGAATGGTAAAAGCGCAGGCACCCACGAAGGTGGCTTTGACCCGTTTTCATTCAATATCACCCCTTATTTAAAAAGCGGAAGTAAACAGGAAATTAAGGTAAGTGTTTGGGACCCTACAGATGATGGCCCGCAGCCACGTGGTAAACAAGTTAAAAAGCCCGAAGGCATATGGTATACGCCGGTAACCGGTATATGGCAAACCGTTTGGCTGGAAGGTGTGGCCAAAACCTATATACAGGCTACCAAACAAACACCAAACATTGATGATAAAACGCTCATCATATCTGCAGAAGTTGCTAACAGCCAACCCGGCGACAAATTAAAAATAACAGCATTTGATGGCAAAACGGTGGTTGATGATAAAACGGTTGACGCCAATGCAACCGCAGTATTAAACATTAAAGATCAGAAACTATGGTCAACAACCGACCCTTTTTTGTACGATCTTAAAGTAACCGTTATCCGTAATAACAAACCGGTTGATGAGGTAAAAAGCTATTTCGCTATGCGGAAAATATCGCTTGGGCCTGATGCTAACGGTATTCAGCGGATGCTGCTTAATAACAAATTCGTATTTCAATATGGCCCGCTTGATCAGGGTTGGTGGCCCGATGGTTTGTACACGCCGCCTACCGAAGAGGCCATGATATATGATATTGACAAGCTAAAAGCTATGGGTTTTAATATGATCCGTAAGCACATTAAAGTTGAACCGGCCCGTTATTATACTTATTGCGATAAAAACGGCATGCTGCTTTGGCAGGATATGCCAAGTGGTGACCTGGGCAACGGTTGGGAGAACCGCCCCGGTGTATTGGACAAGGCCACAGATCAGGCACGCACGCCCGAATCTGAGGGATATTATCGTAAAGAGTGGGCGGCTATTATGAAAGCCCTGCACAACTATCCGTGTATTGTGGTATGGACGCCGTTTAATGAAGCATGGGGCCAGTTCAAAACCGTTGAGATATCTGAGTGGACCATAAAAAATGATCCGTCACGGTTGGTTAACAGCGCCAGCGGAGGTAATTTTTATACAACAGGCCATATTGTTGACCTGCACAATTACCCAAACCCTGCCATGCCGCGACCGGATATTTTTGGAAAAAACATGGCAGTAGTGCTGGGCGAATTTGGCGGCTTAGGCTGGCCGGTTGAAGGCCACATCTGGCAGGCCAATAAAAACTGGGGTTACCAGAATTTTAAGAACGGCGATGATGTCCTGAAAAAATACATCACCTTTACCAACAGGTTGCAGGAGCTGATCAGGCAAGGCCTTTCGGCTGCTGTATATACGCAAACTACAGATGTGGAGGGTGAGGTAAATGGTTTTATAACTTACGACCGAAAATTTATAAAAATGCCGGTAGAAAAATTGCATCAGGAACATGTAAAACTATATGATCCGGCGTTAGTAAAATAAACACTGCTGAATGAACTATTTAAACAAGATTGGTAAGCTGGTTTGTTTATCAATGATACTAAACTGGGCCGGGATGGAAACATCATCGGCTCAGGCTATTAAAGCCATTGCGCTTAAAAAGATAGATAATGGTCAAATAAATGCCAATTATGTAAGTAACCGTGCACCATTGCAAAAAGCCTACTTTGTTAAGCTGCCGGTAGGTAGTATTAAAGCGGGTGGCTGGCTTAAAAAAGCATTGGAACTACAGCGCGACGGACTTACCGGCAACCTTGGAGAAATAAGTATCTGGCTGTCAAAAACTAACAATGCATGGCTTAATAAAGAGGGTAAAGGCGAATACGGCTGGGAAGAGCTGCCTTACTGGCTTAAAGGATATGCCAACATTGGCTATATGCTTGGCGATAAAAAGATGATTGCCGAAGCCAAGTTCTGGATTGATGCCGTGCTAAATAATCAGCGGGATAACGGCGACTTTGGCCCGGCAGTTGAGCGTAAAGGCAATCGCGATCTTTGGACCAATATGCCTATGCTTTGGTGCCTGCAGTCGTATTACGAGTACAGTAAAGATCCGCGCGTTATTCCCTTCATGACCAAATACTTTAAGTATCAGTTATCCCTGCCTGATGATAAGTTATTGGAGGATTACTGGGAGAACAGCCGCGGTGGCGATAACATTACGAGTGTGTACTGGCTTTACAACCGCACCGGTGATAAATTTTTACTCGATCTGGCCACCAAGCTGGATAAAAATACCGCC
>NZ_JBAZVP010000039.1:0-41756 GCF_041660805.1 Mucilaginibacter sp.
GGCAATTTTAGTGCACAATAACATACAATAACCCGTATCTTTTTACGTATTTAATATAAATTACAGCATATGGAATAAACAGATTTTTACTTTAACGTTTATCTTTTACCCAATGAATTACAAGATCAAATTAGCCGACGGTACTACACAATTAATACAGATCACTACTGAATTATATAAAAGTTGGAAAGTATGGAAGATCCAGTTTACTGATGGCAAAGCAGCTATGCTATTTAAATCAGGCAATCAATGGTTACAACGAAATGAAGACATCCTGGATGCTTATTTGTTAAACACTATAGGTAAATGTATTGATGAGATCATATTAAATAAAAACCGTTTAGCGTTTTAAGATGCTTTGATCACTATTCCCTTGCCTGCTTTAAGTAATTCTTGCGTAATGGCGCGGGTATAGATCTTGATCTCTTCCTGGAATTCCATTACAGAAGCGCCGCTGCGGATCTCTTCCAGCCGTTTTTCCCAGTTGCCTGTTAATTCCGCCTGGGCAATCTGTTGGTTTTTAACCACATCGTATACCGCTAACCCCGTATGTGTAGGTACCAGGTTCTTCTTTTCGCGGGCGATATAATTGCGTTTAAGAAGCGTTTCTATCATGGCTGCCCGGGTGGCGGGTGTGCCAAGTCCGCTATCTTTCATTGCCTGGCGCAGTTCCTCGTCATCAATTTCCTTGCCCGCGGTTTCCAGTGCTTTTAATAAACTGGCTTCGTTGTAGAGCGGTTTGGGTTTGGTTTGTTTTTCTAATAGCGTTTTATCGGTTACCGGCAGGTTTTCACCCATCTGTACTTTTGGTAAGGTTGCGTTTTCTTCATCTGCTTTCTCCTCGTCCTTATCATTGAAAACTGCCCGCCAACCTGCTGTCTGTATTATCGTTCCGCTGGCAATAAACTTTGATCCGGATCGTACCGTGATCTTTGTGATCTCCTTGATGCAATCCTGATGAAATGCTTCCAGCATGCGGCCTGTTACCATATTATAAATGACCTGTTGCTCTGCCGAAAGCTGGTTAGGTGTTTCACCCGTGGGCAATATCGCATGATGATCCGTTACTTTTTTGGCATTAACACTTCGTTTGTTAAGTTTTGTACTTGACAGCAATGTGGCTTGTTTGCCAAAGTCAGGGTGATCATTGAACTTGCCGATTAACGCCGGTACTTCCGCAAAAACATCATCTCCTATATAGCGGCTGCCTGTACGGGGGTATGTCACCAGTTTGCTTTCATACAGGTTTTGCAGTAGGGTAAGTGTTTGGTCGGCAGTAAACCCTTTGCGCTTATTTGCCTCTTGCTGCAGGCTGCTCAGATCATGCAATAAAGGTGGTGGTTCTTTGCGGGGCTTAGCTTCCACGCTTAAAATATGCCCGCCCTGTGAGAAACCTGAGGCAACATCCTCTACCTGTTCTAATATCGCTTGCGCCTCTTCTTTCGTTTTAAAGCTTTTATCAGAAATAGCTTTAAAAGCCTGCCCATTTTTATCCGGTTGGATACTTACCTGGAAATAAGTTTGCGGCACAAAGTTTTTGTTCTCTAAATAACGTGCGCAGATCATTGCAAGGGTAGGGGTTTGCACACGCCCTAAAGATAATACGGACCTTGTGCCGGACGATAGGCTCAATGCCTGTGTGGCGTTCATGCCAACCAGCCAGTCGGACTGAGAACGGCAATGCGCCGAATTAAACAGCGTATCATAATCTGTACCCGGTTTTAGATTACGGAACCCTTCTTTAATAGCTGCATCGGTTTGCGATGAGATCCATAATCGTTTAAATGGTTTTTTACACTTCAGGTAATAGTAAATATAACGGAAGATCAATTCGCCCTCCCGCCCCGCATCTGTTGCAACAATGATCTCAGTTGCTTCATCAAACAAAGCCTTAATAATATCCAGCTGCTTTCTAACACCCGGATCTTCTACCATACCATCCTTGGTTTTGATTTTACGAATAGATAGTTTGAATTTTGAAGGCAGCATTGGCAGGTTTTGCACATTCCAGCCGTAATACCCATATTTCTGCGGCGGGGCCAGTTGCAGTAAATGCCCAAAAGCCCAGGTAAACGTATATCCTTTGCCCTCTATATAGCCATCCTTTTTTGTGGTGGCTCCAAATACTTTAGCGATCTCTCGCCCTACAGAAGGCTTTTCAGCAATAATTACTTTCATAAATGATCGCAGCGAAAATAGGGAAACCCTATACAGGCTGCAACCTTTGTGGAGAAAATGGCATGTAGCCGTTATTGTCTAACAAATAGCTTCAATAAACTATTTTTTA
Organism: Mucilaginibacter sp.; assembly: GCF_041660805.1. Taxonomy (GTDB): domain Bacteria; phylum Bacteroidota; class Bacteroidia; order Sphingobacteriales; family Sphingobacteriaceae; genus Mucilaginibacter. The sequence continues at coordinate 2,288 of NZ_JBAZVP010000039.1, forward strand.
AGCGGATTAGGGTAATTATCGCTTTGATCCTCGGCTACATCATCCAGGCATTTAAAATCCTTTTCTATCAATAAGTATAACTCATTATCAGTGCTTTCAAATCCAACCTTTTCAGTTGCAACCCATTCATTAGCCATATCTGCAGGCATAAATAAAGTTATGCAATTGTTTTGGAGATGGGCAGTTAAATTAGGTAAACTATAGCGTTGTAACGCATATATAAAACGCTGCCCTCCAAAATCTGTGATCTCTTCCAGGTACCCATGCTTCGCGAAACATTCTACATCTGTTTTAGTGAGCCTGTAGCGCAACGAATTTCCCTTGATGCGAATTTTCATAATTTGTTATTACTTCGTTATATAGTAAGTTTGTTTGTGTTTCTAACCCTGCTACTTCTCCTATAATAATAATAGCCGGATAAGTTAATTGATGTTTAGCAACTATATCAGGGAGGTCTTTAACAAGGCCTTTAACGCATTTTTGGTGTGGCAACGATGCATGCTGAATAATTGCTGCAGGCATATCGGCTTTACCTTCTTCTAAATAAGTTGCTGTTATAGTAGCTATTTGTTTCATGCCCATATAAATAACAACAGTGGCATTGCTTTGCATGGCCAATTTCAGGTCGGCAGATAATGAACCATCTTTTTTGGTGCCGGTTATCATCCATACACCTTCGCTTACAGCCCGGTGGGTTAATGGTATATCCAGAAAACCCGATGCCTGCATACTGGTAATCCCAGGTATAAAATGTGTTTTTATTCCATGTTGGCGGGCAAAGATGACCTCTTCAAAACCCCTGCCAAAAATAAAAGGGTCGCCGCCTTTTAATCTTACTACTTTACCTTTAGTAAAAGCATAGTGTTTAATCATTTCATGTATGGTTTCCTGCGGCGTATAATTCCCGTAGGGTTGCTTGCCAACATATATTTTCTCACAGCTTTCTTTTGTAATAGCTAAAAGATCCTTGTTAGCCAGGTTATCATATAGTATAACATCGGCTTCCTGTAAAAGCTTATAACCCTTAACAGTTATTAGATCAGGGTCGCCCGGACCTGCACCTAACACAAATAATTCAGGAAAAATCTCATTATTTTCCATTTTCTTTAATTTTAATGATTAAAAGTCTATTTCCTGTATTTAAAATCTCTATGATTCTAATTTAAGGAAGAAACATGTATATAAGAAGCGTTATTTTATATAATAATTATAAAAATAGCGTTTTTTTAACAAATTATATTGCTAATATCATAAAAAGTAAATTAAATCTTAAATTTTATCGGTTATTTATATGATTTTAATCAATTAATTGTTAATATTGTTACTGTAAATGCATTTCGGTCGCAACTAAATGTATTTTTAATTAGAAAATGCTTTAACAAATTTAAAAATGAACATGCCACAGCAAACCATCATAGTTATAGGCAATGGAATGGTAGGTTATAAGTTTTGTGAAAAACTGGTAGCCAAATCATCTCATTTTAATATTGTTGTATTTGGCGAGGAATCCCTCATAGCTTACGATAGAGTTCATTTAAGTGAATACTTTAATGGTAAGTCTGCCGATGATCTTTCACTATCTTCAAGTTCTTGGTATGAGGAAAACGGTATTGCTTTATACCTAAATGATCCTGTGCAGGAAATTGATCGTTCCAGGAAAGCAATTCATTCATTAAGCGGTATTACTTTAAAATATGATTACCTGGTGCTGGCAACAGGTTCTTCGGCTTTTGTGCCCGACATACCAGGCGTAGAAAAAGAAGGGGTATTTGTATACCGTACTATTGAAGATCTGGATCAGATTAAAGCTTATTCTGCAAATGTTAAAACTGGCGCGGTTATGGGTGGTGGGCTTTTAGGGCTCGAAGCTGCAAAGGCGTTGATAGATTTGGGTATAACAGAAACACATGTTATTGAATTTGCACCAAGGTTAATGCCCCGCCAGATAGACTCTGCCGGAAGTGGCATGCTGACATCAAAACTAAAAGCCCTGGGGTTAAATATTCATCTTAATAAAAGCACAGCAAGCTTTATAGGTGAAAGTAAAATTGAGGCCCTGCGCTTTAATGATGATAGTACGCTGGCGGTAGATATGATGGTGATATCTGCAGGGATACGCCCGCGCGATGAGTTAGCTAAGTTGGCAGGTTTGCAGGTAGGTACCCGCGGGGGAATTATAGTGAACGAAAAGATGCAAACCAGTGATGAGTTCATATTTGCCATTGGTGAGTGCGCGCTTTATGAAGGAATGATCTATGGCTTAGTGGCGCCGGGTTATGAAATGGCCGACATTGTGGCTGCCTGGTTAACCGGTGGCAGTAAGGCATTTTACGGTTATGATATGAGCACTAAGCTTAAACTAATAGGTGTGGATGTAGCCAGCTTTGGCGATGCCTTTATAACCGAGCCTGATTGCCGTACCCTTGTTTTTGAAGATACCTATAAAGGCATATATAAACGTATAAATATTAGCAATGACGGTAAATACCTGTTAGGCGGCATTTTAATTGGCGATGCTGATGCTTACAATATTTTACTCCAAACAGTTAACAATAAAATAGTACTTCCGCCAAATCCGGAAGACCTTATATTAGGCTCAAGGGGGGGCGATGCTGGTGAAAATGCCGGCGCAATGAGCCTGCCTGATGATGCGCTTGTATGTTCATGCGAGGCGGTGAGCAAGCTATCTATTTGCAACGCGGTAAACGATGGCGCAACAAATATTGACAGTATAAAGAAATGTACAAAGGCCGGTACGGGGTGTGGTGGTTGTGTTCCATTGGTAAAGGATCTCATCACAGGGGCATTAAAAGCCAACGGCCAGTATGTTAAAAATGTAATATGTGAACATTTTGATTATTCAAGACAGGAGTTGTATGACCTGGTCAAAATAAACAAGGTTAAAAATTACGATCTGGTACTTGATCATTTCGGAAAGGGCGATGGCTGCGAAGTGTGTAAGCCGGTTATCGCGGGTGTTTTATCCAGCTTGTGGAATGATGTGATTGTTAAGCAGGATACTATACAGGATAGTAATGACCGTTATTTGGCCAACATTCAAAAAGGCGGTACCTATTCTGTGGTGCCGCGTATCCCCGGCGGGGAGATCACTCCGGATAAGCTTATTGTTATTGGGCAGGTAGCCAAAAAGTACGGGCTTTATACCAAAATAACGGGTGGTCAGCGTATAGATATGTTCGGTGCGCATGTAAATGATCTTCCGCAGATATGGGAAGAGTTGATAGATGCGGGTTTTGAAAGCGGGCATGCCTATGGTAAAGCCTTGCGTACTGTAAAAAGTTGCGTAGGTAGCACATGGTGCAGGTTTGGTTTGCATGATAGTGTGTCATTTGCTATCGAAATAGAAGAACGTTATAAAGGGGTGCGTTCGCCTCATAAATTAAAAGGCGGTGTAAGCGGCTGTGTGCGCGAGTGCGCCGAAGCACAGGCAAAGGACTTTGGGGTTATAGCAACCGAAAAAGGGTGGAATTTATACGTATGCGGTAACGGCGGTTCTAAACCGCAGCATGCTCAGTTACTGGCAACAGATATTGATAATGAAACGTGTATGAGATATCTCGACAGGTTTCTGATGTTTTACATTAAAACTGCCGATCCTTTAACGCGTACTGCAACCTGGCTCAACAAAATGGAGGGCGGGATGAGCTATCTTAAAAATGTGGTGATCAATGATAGTTTGGGTATAGTGGAACAGCTTGAAGAAGAAATGCAGGAGTTGGTAAACACTTATCACTGCGAGTGGAAGGAAGTTGTAGATAATGCCGATCTGCGTAAGCGTTTTGCCCACTTTGTAAATGCACCCCAGGCAAAAGATCCCAATATAAAATTTGAACCTATGCGCCAGCAGGTGAAAGCCCAGTGGTAGCATGAACATATAATTAATTATATCACTATTCTATTAAATGATAATATGGAAACAGTAACAGATATTGAATGGGTATTGGCTTGTTATGCTGACGATGTGCCGGCAAACGGCGGCGCCTGCATGAAACATGGTGATGAACAGATAGCGATATATAATTTCGCCCGCCGCAATGAGTGGTATGCCACGCAAAACTTATGTCCGCATAAACAGCAGATGGTATTATCGCGGGGGATGATAGGAAGCACAGGTGATGATTGTAACCCCAAAGTAGCCTGTCCGTTCCACAAAAAGACATTTTCTTTAATTAACGGCGAATGTTTAAGCGGAGATGAATATCAGATTAAAACTTATCCTGTTAAGGTAGCGGATGGGAAAGTGTATGTAGGTATTGTTTAACTAATTAGGGAAACATAACGTCCTGTGCCAAAATAGAGAGCGCATCAAGATTATTTATCCTGATGCTTTTTGCTGAAATACTTATAAGGCCGTCATGCACAAGTTCATTAATCATTCTGAATACGGTTTCATAAGTTGCGCCGCAATAGGATGCCAGGTCTTGCCGGCTCATACCGATATTTATAAAGCCATCATGATTTGTTCCAAACTGTTTTTGCAATGCCATCAATGCTTCAGATACCCGCCCTTTAACGGGCATATGTGCAAGGTTGCGCATTTTTCGTTCAGATTCTCTTAACTCATCAGCAAAGAACATTAATAACTGGTAAGTAAAATTTGTATTTACTTTTAAGGTGGCCTCAAAAAAATCCAGGCTGATGTAGCAAACTATCCCCGCTTCCATTGCCGATGCCGATACAGGGTAGGTGTCATTTTTCCCCAGGCCACGGTGGCCAAAAATTGCACCTTCTTTGGCAAAGCGTATAATCAACTCCTTTTCAGTGTCCCATTTTTTGTAAACTTTTACTAATCCTGTATAAACAAAGTAAATACCTGTAACCGGATCGCCTTCTTTAAAAATGATCTCACCTTTCTTAACTTTTAAATTGGTTTTATTGGCAGCTATTGCAGATTTCCATTCTGAGAGGCAATTCTTGCACATAAAGCAACTTTTGGTATCGCAGATATTGGTTTTTTGTATCATTTAAGAAGAATAAACAGTTTAAAGCATTATAATGGTAACAGTTTGGCTTTATTTGATGGGCATTGTGTGGTTTTATTATAATTATATCAAATAGTATGGATAAAAATATTAACATTTTGTCGTTGGCGCACTGTTTTGTCAATAATTATTGGCAAAGTAATTACTAATTAGCGTAATAAATGCAATGTATGTTTAAAATTATGTTGTAAACTTCGTATTTTCTCTAATTTGTTAATGTGGATTTTTACTTTTTTAATAAAAAACGCTATTAAATATGATTTAAATCATAAAAATTAATCATAATTAAGATTTCGTTGATTAATTAAATTAAATTAGATATATTTATAATAATGAAACCAATAATTTATTAATATTTAAACAAATAAATGCCCATGGTGATAAATTAATAATTACACAACATAAAAAAGCCCTGCCGGGAGGTCGCATTCCCGAACAGGGTTAAACAGTTTTCATTGCTTTAACAAATTAAAAACTATTTCAAATGTACAAAAATGTATTAAACCAATACACTATTGCGCTTTCTATCCCAATAATTATAATATTATCTGCCTGTAGCTTAAATGTTAAAGCACAGGTATCAATTGTTGGGCAATTACGGGCAAGAGGTGAATTGAGGAGTGGTTACGGCACATTACAAACCACGGGTTACAAAAATGCTGCCTTTATTTCACAACGAACGCGTTTAACGTTCAATTATAAATGGAGCAATCTGATTTTTCATACTTCAATACAGGATGTAAGATTGTGGGGGCAGGATGCATCAACTATAAGCAGTGCAGATGGCAATAAGCTGGGCCTACATGAAGCATGGGCCGAACTCATATTATCCAACAAAAGCGACTCTTCATTTAAAATATCGCCGGTTGATTACTTTTCTGTTAAAATAGGCCGCCAGGAACTGGTTTATGATGATGAGCGCTTACTTGGTAACTCTGATTGGTTGCAACAAGGCCGGCGGCATGATGCTATTGTGTTAAAGTTGCTGCAAAAAGGCTGGCGGCTTGATATTGGCGCCGCATTTAATCAAAATTCTGAGGCTATAAATTATAACGGTACTTATTATACCCCCGCTAATGTACCGGCCACTGTAAAAGATAGTAAGGGTAACCTGGCCAATACCCCATCCGGATTAATCCCTTTAATTAATAGCGCGGGTATCAGCGCAAAAAACGGCAGCCCGGCTTTTTTAAACGCTCCCGGTACAAATGCCTTAAATCAAAATTACAAAGCCCTTCAATATTTGTATGTCGCCAGGAAAATCAATAAAACTAACATTTCGGGCCTTTTCCTGGCCGACCAGTTTGGCAGATATATTCTTGATTCAGTAAAAAACGTTAGCGGTACAGATGTAGGTTATATATATGGTAAGCGTTTTAATCAAACGGGTGTAAACACACGCTATACCACCGGCTTATTGATTACCCCTGTTTTCGGAGATAAAAATCAGTTGGGATTAACTGGTGGTTATTACTACCAGGGTGGGCATGATAAGGATGGCTTAACTTTAAATGCTTATACTTTTACAGCATCCTTAACCTATAAGCCAGCCAATTTAAGTTATACTGCCGGATGGGATTATCTTTCAGGCAACGATGCTTATTCAACTTCAACAACTAATCACAGGTTTGACCCTTTGTATGGCACACCCCATAAGTTTTGGGGATACATGGACTATTTCTATGCAGTAAGCGGGGCACCCACAGGCGGCTTAAGCAACCTGTATTTAAAAGCAAAGTTTGCATCACCTAACAAACGTTTTAGCACTGAGCTGGCCGGCCATTATTTTATGCTGGCGCAGGATCAAAAAGACATAAGTGGGCAGCCTGTTAGCAAACATCTCGGATCGGAATTTGACCTCACTACAGGCTATAAGCTAAATAAATTTACTGGTATTGATCTGGGCCTTTCCTATATGGCTGCTACCCGCAGTATGGAATATGCCAAGAATATCGTACCCGGCTCATCAGGCATGCACCCATTTTGGGCTTACCTGCAACTAAACATCAAACCTGAATTTCTTAATAAACAATAAAATATCACAATGGAAAAGCAACTAACCAAACTCAATATATTTTCAATGAAAGGTGTACAAATGCGCACTTTTCACATTACCTGGCTTATGTTTTTTGTATGTTTTTTCGGTTGGTTTGGGTTGGCGCCTTTAATGCCAACCATTCGCGCCGAACTGCATTTAACTAAGGGACAGGTAGGTAATATTATTATAGCATCGGTATCAGCAACTATAATTGCCCGGCTTATCATAGGCAAACTTTGCGATACCTGGGGGCCTCGTAAAACAGCAATAAGGCTGCTAATTGTGGGATCGTTGCCTGTGTTTTTTGTAGGCCTTGCACATGATTATGCTACATTTTTATTGTTCAGGTTGGCTATTGGTATTATAGGTGCATCTTTTGTAATTACACAGTTTCATACTTCCATGATGTTTGCCCCTAAAATAAAGGGAACGGCTAATGCAGTTACCGGTGGCTGGGGTAACCTGGGGGGTGGGGTAACCAATATGGTAATGCCGTTAATATTTGCCGCTATTGTGGGTTTTGGTTATACCAAGGCAGATGCGTGGCGCTATGCAATGATAGTACCGGGTGTTATGATGCTTGTTATAGCCTACTTATATTCAAAATACACTAAGGATACGCCCAATGGCAATTATGATGAGATAGGATATACCACTGGTAAATCATCAAAAACCGATTGGAAGATACTTGCAGACTGGAGGGTATGGGCCTTAACGCTAGCTTATGCCATGTGCTTTGGCATGGAGATCACTTTTGATAATGTGGCCTCACTGCATTTTGTTGATTCATTTCACTTGTCCCAAAGTCAGGCAGGTTTTTGGGCTGGTGTATTTGGGTTTATGAATTTATTTGCACGTGCATTGGGTGGCATTGTATCTGACAAGGTTGGTCACAAATTTGGTATGCGGGGCAAGGGTTTATTGCTTGCCGGTGTTTTGCTGCTTGAGGGGGCCGGCTTGATATTATTTGCGCAATCCGGTACTTTATTGATAGCTATTGTTTCTATGCTTTCATTCGCGCTATTTCTTAAGATGGCTAACGGGGCTACTTATGGTATTGTACCTTTTATTAACTCAAAAAATGTTGGGATGATAAGCGGCATTGTTGGTGCAGGCGGTAACCTGGGAGGAATGATGTTTGGTTTTCTTTTTAAATCTGACTCAATTACCTATGTACAGGCATTCACTTATATAGGCTATACAGTTATTGTGGTAGCCGTAATTGTTTTTTTAACCCGATTTATTAAAAAACCGGTAACAAGTAATCAAACAGAAATTTCTGTTATGGTAGAAAGCATGGCATAAAAATGGACGTAAAAGCATCATCGGGTACATCAACAACTGTATGCTGCTACTGTGGCGTAGGTTGCGGTATAGTTGTAAATAAGGAAAGGAACGGAGCTATTACTGTGCTTGGTGATCAGGATCATCCTGTAAATAAGGGTATGCTTTGCAGTAAGGGCCTTAATTTACATTATACGGTTAATGATAAAAGTGACCGTTTGCTGTATCCGCAAATGCGTTATAATAAAAGTATGCCCTTACAGCAGGTAAGCTGGGACGAAGCCCTTGACCGTACCGCCGCCGTATTTAAAACCTTTATTGATAAATACGGTCCGGATTCTGTTGCTTTCTATGCATCGGGGCAATGCCTAACGGAAGAATATTACGTGGTTAATAAACTGATGAAAGGGTTTATTGGCAGTAATAATATTGATACTAATTCGCGTTTGTGCATGAGCAGTGCTGTAGCGGCCTATAAAATAGCCCTGGGCGAGGATGCTGTTCCGGTTTGTTATGACGATATTGAACTTGCTGATTGCTTTTTTATTACAGGAGGTAACCCGGCATGGTGCCACCCTATATTATGGCGCCGGGTAGAGGCACATAAGGCAGCCAACCCGCACGTAAAGATCATTGTTGTTGATCCACGGATTACGGATACCTGCGCTATTGCAGATCTGCACCTGCCTATAAATCCGGGAACTGATATTACTTTAAATTACGCCATTGGCCGGTTGTTGATTGAGAACGGTGATATTGATATTGACTTTATAAATAACCATGCAGAAGGTTTTGAACAATACAGTAATTTGGTGTTTAAAAAGACACTTTCAGAATTAGCGCAGATCTGCGGGGTAAGCGAAAGCAGCATTCGCCTGGCGGCAAAGTATATTGGTGAAGCAAAGGGATTTATCACCATGTGGACAATGGGGCTTAACCAAAGCGCCATAGGAGTTAACAAAAACCTTAGTCTTATTAACCTCAATTTAATTACAGGCCATATCGGTAAACCCGGTTCTGGCCCCTTTTCGCTTACGGGACAACCAAATGCTATGGGCGGCAGAGAGGTCGGAGGTTTAGCCAATTTACTTCCGGCCCACCGTGAGTTAAATAACCCTATTCACAGGGAAGAGGTTCAAAAATTCTGGGGCGGCAGCATTATCCAGCCCAAACCGGGATTAACTGCTACAGAAATGTTTGAGGCATTGAACGACGGCCGTTTAAAAGCCATCTGGATAATGTGTACCAACCCGTTAACCAGCCTGCCAAATGTTCGCCTTGCCGAAGAAGCCTTAAAAAAAGCAAAGTTTGTAGTTGTGCAGGAGATCAGCAATAAGCCGGAAACACTGGCCTATGCTGATGTGATTTTACCCGCTGCTGCCTGGGCCGAAAAGGAAGGCACCATGACCAATTCTGAAAGACGTATTAGTTATTTAAATAAAATAATTGAGCCGCCGGGCGAAGCCTTACCTGATGCCGAGATCATTTGCCGCTTTGCCCGTAAAATGGGCTATAAAGGATTTGATTTTGAAAACCCAGCTGCTATTTATGCAGAACACGCGAAACTTACCGCTAAAACCAATATAGATATCAGTGGATTAAGCTATGCTATTTTAAAGGAGAACAAAACCGTACAATGGCCTTATAAAAAAAAGAGCCGGACCCAGGGTACACAACGATTGTTTACCGATAAGCTTTTCTATACACCATCAAAAAAAGCCACGATCAGTGCTGTTCCGGATATTCTGACGAGTGAAAAGCCTGATAATGATTATCCGTTTATACTTACCACGGGCCGCATACGCGATCAATGGCATACCATGAGTAAGACAGGGAAAGTGAACAAGCTTAATCAGCATTATAAGCAAGCCTTTGTAGAGATACATCCTGCAGATGCAGCGTGCCTGCAAATTAATGAAGCGGATATTGTAACCATTTCATCAAGAAGGGGCGAGGTACAGGTGCAGGCAAAATTATCGGCACAAATAAAGCCTGGCGTGGTGTTTTTACCCATGCACTGGGGCAAAGTATTAAATAATGACCTGAACAGAACTAATAATGTCACCAATGACTTGATTGACCCAATATCTAAAGAACCGGATTTTAAGTATTGTGCCGTCAACGTAAAGAGATACCAAAAGCCTTTTCAGCGTATTGTGGTTATTGGTGCCGGGGCGGGTGCATATGGCTTTGTTAAATCATACCGGGAATTAAATCCTGATGACCAGATCACAATTTTCAGCAAAGAAAACCATCCATTTTATAACCGTGTAATGCTGCCTGATTACATAAGTGGCGAACAGAAATGGGAGCAGCTGGTAAAAATGAAAGATGAAGAAGAACCCGCGTATAATATTTCGCTTTTAAGAGGGATAAGTATAGAGAAGATAGATCGGATAAATAAACAAGTTACCGATTCGCGCGGCATTAAAACATCTTACGATGTTTTGCTGATAGCTACAGGCAGCAGGGCAACTATCCCCAAAAACGTACCAACATTGCCGGGTATATTTAGTATGCGCAGCCGTAACGATGCGGATAATTTTAAGCGGTTTGTTCCGGCAAACGGCCATGTGGTTATTGTTGGTGGTGGTTTGCTGGGGTTGGAAATGGCAGCGTCATTGCGCGAGATCGGGATTAAAATTACGATAGTACAACGGGTATCCCGTTTTTTAAACCGCCAGCTGGATACATTAGGCAGCCAGTTATTGCACGAAGAAATGGTAGACCAGGGTTGCGATATTTACTATGACGATGAGGTGCAGCTGTTTTACGGCAGATCGAAATTGACTGGCGTGGTTTTAAAAAGCGGGCGTAAAATTGAGTGTAATGCCATGATTATTGCGGTAGGTACAACACCAAACTTAGAGATAGCAAGAGACTGCGGCCTTGACTGCAAACGCGGGGTTATTGTGAACGAAAGAATGCAAACCAGCGACCCGGATATATATGCCATTGGCGAAATTGCAGAATTTGAGGGGACCTTATATGGTATTACCGCTGCAGCAGAACAGCAAGCGGAGGTAATGGCTAAATATATGAATGGTGATATTGCAAGCTATTATAAGGGTAGCATATTTATGAATATAATAAAGATCAATGGATTTGATCTTTGCAGCATAGGATTACCGGAATGCCCGGATAATAGCGATTATGAAGAGATAGTATTTATTGATAAGGCCAAGCGATATTACAAAAAATGTATTATTCATAATGACCGTTTGGTTGGGGCTATACTAATTGGCGATAAAAGTGAGATGCTGGAGTTTAAAGAACTGATAGCTAACAAGACAGAGCTGAGCGAAAAACGCCTTCAATTATTACGTGGCGGCAATAAAGCCGAACCTGTATTGGGGAAACTGGTTTGCAGTTGTAATAATGTTGGCAGCCAAAATATTATTAATAAAATAGCATCTGGCTGCGATAATCTTAAAGACATATGTTTGGCTACAGGTGCCGGCACAGGGTGCGGATCTTGCAGGCCAGAAGTAAAACGATTACTGGAAGAAAGCCTTAATAGTATGGTTTCAAATTAAGCAGATCAAATGGAGGTAAAAAACCAATATTGTATAAAAATAAATCTGCCTGGTGGTGTTGCATCAGCGGGAGATATGTATGAGATATTGATAATTGCTTCAAATGCCGGGGCAACAACAGTAAGTATTGGTAATCGGCAGCAATTATTTTTTTATATAGATGCGGATAGGCTTGAAGATATAAGAACAGATTTGATGCAGGCTGAGATCAACTATGAAATTGATAAAGATGATTTCCCTAACATTCTCAGTTCCTATGTAACAGATGCCATTTTTAATGTGGAGAGTTGGATTAAAGAAGGGGTTTATAAAGATATATTCGACCTGTTTGATTTTGTACCCAGGTTAAAAATCAACCTTGTGGACAATAATCAAACTTTTGTGCCTTTTTTTAGCGGAAATTTAAATTTTATAACATCTAATATAAGTAACTATTGGTTTTTATACATCCGGTTCCCTAAAACCAACAGCAGTTATTGCTGGCCTTCACTTATATATTCTGATGATATCCCGGTTATAAGTAAGGTAGTAGAAAATACTATATTAAATAACAGGCACTTGTTTTACGATCAGCCGGAAATTAAGCATCAACTGTTTTTTAAGATGGTTATGGCCGGTAATACTTTTGGCGACCAGCCAGTAACCGAACCACTTAAACTCCCTGATTTTTACTTGCCATATTACGAAGGCTTTAATAAATATGCCAATAATAAATATTGGCTGGGTGTTTATCGCCGAAATGAGGTTTATCCATTAGAGTTTTTAAAAGACATATGCGCTTTATGCCTTAAAACGCGCGTAGGGCAATTGTATACTACCCCCTGGAAATCATTATTAATAAAAGGAATAAATGAAGCCGACCGTGCCCAATGGGGTGCAATCTTAAATAAATACCGGGTGAATATAAGGCACGCAGCAAATGAATTGAACTGGCAACTGGAAAATTTATGCAGCAAAAGCCTTGAGTTAAAAAAACAGCTTGTAAGAGAATTTGAAGAACATGACTTAAGAACGTACAGGCTCGGCTTCGCTATAAAAATGCAACCTAAAACCGGGTTACCCGGCTCCATAATTATACGAAAGCAAAGGGGGGAGCTATTTGATATTTTGCATTCAAAGGATTTCAATCCAAACTCAAAAGATTTGGTCAATTATAAAGATAATGTATCACAAAATGACCTGGCACAATGCCTCATAAGCCTGTGTAACTATTATCACTTAACATTAAGTGATAATAGCGGAGCATTAAGTACATTAGAAAACGAGGTAGAACAAAACGATACTGAAATTGTAAAGCATATTGTTTACCAATGCAAGAGCTGTTTAACTATTTATGATAAATCTTACGGTGACCTGGTTAACGGAATTGCGCCTTATACAGAATTTGAATCGCTTATTGAATATGCCTGTCCGGTTTGTGAAGCATCAAAAGAAAACTTTTTACTTGTAGAAAAGATGATAGCCGCGTCTTAATAAGTATTTTAGTAGAATATGGACAAATTAACCACTGCATTTGAGCAATTTGACAATTACAATAAAGCAGATCCTAACGTTTTTACGTTGGACGGTACAGCATATCCACAGGAATACATTTTAGCGCTTAAATTATACGAATGGGTTTTGAAACTGGCGCCAGACGCAAGTGAGGCGCTTTTACTGGCTTCCCGTAGTCAGCATATAGGTCGGTGGGAAATTCCGCGCGATAGTTATCCCGAAGGAAGGGAAGCCTATTTACAATGGCGCAAAGATTTGGCTAAACACCATGCAGAAATAGTTGCAACAATTTTACAGCATTTAGGATACGGGGCTGAGCAGATTAATAGGGTTACTCAAATAATTTTGAAACAAAAAATCAAAGTTGATGCAGAAGTACAGGTTATGGAAAATGCACTGTGCCTGGTTTTCCTTGAATTTCAATACGAGGATTTTTATCCAAAACATGAACCTGAAAAGGTGATCAATATTCTTAAAAGGTCGTTACTGAAAATGGACGCCCGGGGCCATGGGTTTGCTTTATCGTTAAACTATTCCAATAAAGGTTTATATTATATAAATGAAGCTTTAAAGCTTATTAATAAATAAAAATAACATTAAGATGTATTGGTTGCTGCTCAACTCTGAGCACATTGAGCTCTTACTACTTTAAATTTATAATGGCATATCTGTAATGCTATAGTTTTGGTTCAGTCGATTTATCTGTAAAAATTCGGCAAGAATGATGTTAAAATGCAAACGACATAAAATATGTTGTTAATGTAAATTATTCATTACATTTGGTTACCAATTATTATTTAACCTAATTATTAAATGACCGGACATGAAGATGAAAGGACACTAATACTACGTATTATTGAAGGCGAGCGCACAGCCTTTACTGTCCTTTATTCACGATATATTAATAGCCTTTATCGCTATATATACTTGTTTACCAAATCAAAGGAGACAAGCGAAGATATCGTTCAAAATGTCTTTATAAAAATATGGGAGCGCCGCGCATCGTTAAAAAACATAACCTGCTTTAAAGCCTACTTATACCAATGCGCCAAAAACCTTATGCTTGATGAGATAAGGAGAAACCAAACCCGGGAAAAGATATTCTTGATGATCAAAGACGGTACAGAAGAATCTGTAGAAGGACTTGAATCTGATATTATTTACGGCGAATATTATCAAATAGCCCAGGATGCAATAAATCTTCTTCCCGAGAAGAGAAAGCTAATAGTTGAAATGCGTACTAAAGAAGATCTTAGCCTTGATGAGATCGCAGAAAGATTGGACATCTCCAAATTTGTTGTAAAAAAACAACTATATACGGGTTTGCACTTCGTCAAATCTTACCTGCAAAAGCATGCCGAGCTCACGCTGTTTTTAGGGCTATTTATCTCTCTTTTTGAATTGTAATAAGTCTTAATAAAGAAAAAACTGTCCTTAAACCTTAGTTGCGATTGTAACAATTCACAGTTTATCATACACCTTATTCATCGTTAATCTTCCACATCGATTTGCTGCTATAAATTGACAAAAAGAGATATAGTGCGCAATAGTCCCGACCTTAAGCATATCCTGTCTTAATCCCAGATACGGTAAAGGATAATGCCATAGATGATGCAGCCGGCGAGCAGCATTAGTAAGCTCTCGAATAGCGTTTCGGGAAAGGTGGGCGACTGGATCACATAGGCGGAGAAAGCCAGTACCAGCCCCACGAGCGAACTGACACTTAATATCCATTTGCGGGCCAGGTTGGGTTTGGGGGCCGTCGCAGGTACGTGCATCAGGTCGATATGCGCAGCCAGTTGGCGCCACGTGTAGGCCCGTGGCAATACCTCTGCGTTCTCGATGCGTTGGAGCGAGCGGAGGCTGATACCGGCCAGATCGGCCAGTTCTTTTTGGGTCAGCGGCTTTTTGAGGCGCGCTTCCCTGACCAGCCGGGCGGTCTGCTCACGCGTCAGCGGGGGTGTTTCGGGAAGGACATTCAGCGACATTTGGACGACATTTACATTAAAGGTACCTGGATCTGCTTGCGAAGGTAGTAATTTGGCCCTTGCATGAAAAACCTGTTCCGTACTTATCCTGATTGGACGCGCCTGGTCGTGGGCGCTGTATTACTTGCTGCCGCGCTGATCGGCAGTGGTTTTATTCACCTGCCTTACATACCAGCAGGCCTGTTGCTGGTCATCCTGGTCACGTGGCTGTTGTACCGCTCCGAAAACAAAAACCTCACTGCGCTGGGTTTCGATCTGAAGCGCGGGCACTTGCTATTGATACCGGCCGGGCTGCTGCTGGGTATGGGCTCGTTTCTGTTGTCGTTCTATGTGGGTACGCTGGTCAGGGGCGATCACATTGTGGTCAGCCACACGACGGACTGGAACGGTCTACTGAAGGCATTTTGGTGGGTCTTCCCGACCGCGGCGGTGCAGGACTTTATCGTGGTCGGCTACTGTTATAATAAGTTGATCCGGCTGACCAATAAATGGGTGGCTACGGTAGCGTTCGGCCTTTTTTTTATTTCCCTGCATGATGTGTGGGGCGGTAATTTCGTCAACGTGCTTTTTTATGCGGTCGGGCTGTTCGTGGGTTATCTGATGTTCTCGACGGCGCTGCTTCGTTCGGGCAGTATCTGGCTGGTGATCGGGATCCATTGGGGAAATAATTTTACCAACTCTTTTCTGTTCACGTTCAGTCATACGCCGACGTCTTGGTTATATCTCAGCGGGCAACAGCAACAGAATTTAAATGTGTGGCAAGCCATCGGGCTGTTCATCGCGCTGAACATCGGCGCGGCGGCCGTGATCGCGCTCGTTTTGTTGCTTTGGAAGACCAAAGACAGTCTACAGCTATCAGATCAGAAAGTGGTATCTTAATTTGGCTCCCCGCATTGCGCCGATAGGTTAAATATGAATAAGGTGTATGATAGACTGCGAATAATGACAGCTATAATATTAAATTAAAAAAAGATACACCCTGAGGGGTTCTTTTGTTCTGTTCGTTCGTCTCTGCAATAATGATGGACGAAAAATCACTTAATGAGTTCCTTGAAAAATATATGGCTAACCGCCATACAGAACAGGAACATGAATTATTTATTGAATGGTTAAACACTGCACCTTTAGACCAGGTGCAGCAAATAATTGATAAATATCAGTTTGTTGTTCAAAGGAATCTAAATGAAGAGCCAGTGCTGTATCCGCATCTGGCCAGCCGTATTGAGGCAGGGATTGATGAGTTAGGCAAGAAAGATCAACAAGTTAAACCTGTAAAAATGCTGTGGCCATCTTTTAAAAAGATAGCTTCTGTAGCAGCTGTTTTTTTAGTGATTGCTTCAACTGCAATATATTTTCTTTCATCTCCGGATAGTAAAAAGCAGGAAATTGCAGCAGCTAAAACCACATCAAAAAATCAAATTCTTCCGGGTGGCAATAAGGCTGTACTTACCCTTGCCGATGGTTCACATATTATATTGGGTGATGCACAGAACGGTATATTGGCCAAACAGGCTAATATTGATATCCGGAAAGCAATTGGCGGCAAAATTATATACAATGCATCAAACACCTTAAGCTCCAATACTCCGGTTTTATATAACACTATTACCACCCCTCGTGGCGGGCAATATCAGGTTACTTTATCTGACGGAAGTAAAGTATGGCTTAATGCCGCCTCTTCATTGAAATTCCCGGCTGCATTTTCAAATAACGAACGTGTAGTTGAACTAACGGGAGAGGCGTACTTTGAAGTAGCAAAACTTACCGGCCCGGCGGTTGCAGGACGTGAGGGTGGCCGTATACCATTTAAGGTAATTACAAATAATCAAACGGTTGAGGTATTGGGCACTCATTTTAATATTAATGCCTATGCTGATGAAACTACTATAAATACAACTTTATTAGAGGGCAGCGTAAAAGTAGTTCAATCCAAAACTAATAACTCACAGCTTTTAAAGCCAGGCCAACAGGCAAAGGTTGGGGCTAAAATTCAAGTCTCAGATGTAGATGCTACTCAGGCTATTGCCTGGAAAAATGGCTATTTTATTTTCTCACATGAAAATATCGGCAGCATCATGCGCCAGGTATCCAGATGGTATGATGTCAATATTCAATATGAAGATAATGTTACACAAGAAGGGTTTATAGGTACAATATCAAAATTTAAAGATGTAGCGCAGGTATTGGATATGCTACAATTAACAGGGGCCGTTCATTTTAAAACAGAAAACGATCCGGCAGAACCGGGAAAGAAAAGGATAATAGTTATGCCTTAAGAAAAACTTTTAATGTACTCTGGAAATATGAAGGTTCCGCTGGCAGGCGGAACCTCAAAATGTCTGGAATTAGCATATAAATCATCGTCTAACAATCTAATAACCAATTAAAAACCAAACGTTCAAATGTATGAATTTTTTTACTCAAACCGGGTATAAGCTCCCAGCTTATGTCCATGACAAAATGCTTATTGTTGCAGATTTGAAGCTTTTTGGCTGCAATTCGGCAAATAAAAGAAAGATCATTATGCGAATAAACCTAACATTTGCTTTTTTGATTACCATGCTTCTGCAAATAAGCCTCGCGGCAGATGCACAAAAAGTAACCTTTCACAAAGAAAACGCTTCACTTGAAGATGTCTTAAAAGAGATCAGAAAGCAAACGGATTACAATTTTTTGTATACCGATGCAATGATGAAAGATACTAAACCGGTTGATGCCCAGTTTAAAAATGTTTCTCTTGAAGATGCGCTTAAACAATGTTTTGCTGGTCAGCCATTAACTTATTCCATCAGTCAAAAAACGGTGGTCATAAGGAGGCTTTCTAAATCGGTAAAGCAGGTATTGGTAGCACCATTGCCACCGCTTTCTATTAAGGGTAGGGTAACCGATACCTTAGGAGCGCCTCTCCCCGGTGTGAATATTAAACTTAACGGAACAAGTACCGGTACTACTACCGATGCTGATGGCCGGTATTCGATAACTATCCCTGATGCGAACGGTACACTAATCTTTAGTTATTTAGGCTTTACCACGCAGGAAGTAGAAGTAAACGGCAGAAACACTATCAATATCCAGCTTAAGGAAAAAGCCTCAGCGTTAAATGAAGTGGTAGTTGTAGGATACGGAACGCAAAAGAAAGTGAATTTAACCGGTGCTGTTTCGGTAGTATCAGGTAAGGATATCGATACCCGCCCGGTTGGGCAAACATCGGCGGCTTTAGAAGGTATAGCGCCCGGGGTAACTGTTACACAAAGCTCGGGAAGGCCGGGTGGCGATGCGGGAACTATCCGCATCAGGGGCGTTGGAACTATACCGAATGCTGCTAATGGTAGTAGTGCTAATCCTTTAGTACTGATAGATGGAATAGAAGGTACAATGGATAATATTGACGCCAATATTATTGAATCTATATCCATTTTAAAAGATGCCGCATCAGCATCTATCTATGGTTCACGCGCTGCAAACGGTGTTATTTTGGTAACCACAAAGCGTGGTTCTGGAAAAAAAATTGCCATTACCTATAATAGCTATGCCGGTTGGCAAAAGCCAACAAACATGCCTGATGTGGTGAATGCGCTTGATCATATGCTACTGATGAATGAAGCTTATACCAATGTAGGCAGAACCCAGTTGTATCCTAACGATTTAATTGAACAATACCGTGGCCAAAACGGGGTAAGCTCTGATAAATATCCAAATACGAACTGGCAAAAAGAGGTATTAACCGGTTCTGGTTTTCAGCAAAGCCATTTTGTAAATATCAACGGCGGATCGGACAATATCCGTGTACTTACATCAATAGGCTATTTTGACCAAAAAGGTATCATAGAAAACTCGGGTTACAGGCGCTATACCGTTCGTAATAATACCGATATCACGTTTTCGAAGAAACTGAGTATGAAATTCGATCTTCAGTTTGTAAACGGAATTACCAGAGAGCCTGCTATAGGCACAGGAAACGTGTTTAACTATATGGATGGTATTCCTGCTAACCAGTTAGCAAAAAACTCTAACGGAACATGGGGTATCGGCTGGAACGGCCTTAACCCGGTAGCCGCAAGTATAGACGGCGGTACTAATCAAACTACCAGTCCATCAGGAATTATCAATGCATCCCTTAACTATCGCCCTGTAGAATGGCTTACAGCTGAATTTACCATAGCACCTAAATTGGGAGAATCTATTGGTAAAAACTTTAACAAGGCTATTCAAACTTATTATCCCGACGGAACTATAGGTTATAGATCGCCTGCCTTGACTTCGTTAACAGAAAATAACAGTCGCTCAATTTATAACAACATGCGGGCCACGCTTACTGCGGATAAAGCATTTGGGGCCCATACGCTTAAAGTGCTTTTAGGTGCCTCGCAGGAAGATTTCCATAATGATTATATAAGCGCTTTCCGCGATACCTATATATTGCCAAATTACCCGGTATTAAACACCGGTTCGGCTGTGAACCAGCAAACTTCTGGTACATCCGAAGAATGGGCGCTGCGTTCATTTTTTGGCAGGATAAATTATGATTATAAGCAAAAATATCTGTTGGAAGTAAATGCCCGGTATGATGGGTCTTCCCGTTTTGCTACAGGTAATAAATATGCCTTTTTTCCTTCGGCTTCTGCCGGATGGCGCATATCTCAGGAGAAATTTATGCAGCCACTTAAAAATGTTATTGATGAGTTGAAGCTAAGGGCATCATGGGGACGTTTAGGTAATCAAAATATCGGGACTTATCCATTTGTAACATCTGTAGACTTAGGATCAGGTACTTTAGGGAAACAGATAGTAAATATAGCGGCACTTAATAACCTGGCCAACCCGGATATCAGTTGGGAAACTACAGAAATGTCTGATATAGGAATTGATATGGTTTTGTTCTCTAACCTGACAATAACTGCCGACTACTACAACAGGAAAACAAAAGACATATTGTTATTACTAAATGTCCCTTTAATTATCGGCTTAAATGCTCCATTTCAGAATGCCGGGGTAGTTAGTAACAAAGGATGGGAAGTAGCGGTAGGTTATAAAGGAAATATAAATGAATTTAAGTATGGCATAAACGTAAACCTGTCTGATGTAATAAATAAAGTGGTTGATATGCGTGGAATAAGCGAAAACAGGCTTCAGGTTAGCCGGGAAGGTTATTCTTACAATTCTATTTATGGTTTACAGGCAGAAGGGTTTTTTAAAGACGCCCAGGATGTTGCAAGCCATGCAAAACAATTTGGCACGGTTGCCCCGGGTGATTTAAAATATAAAGACCAAAACAATGACGGATTCATAAATGATAACGATAAGGTAGTTTTAGGAAGTACTATTCCACGGTATACATTTGGTGTTAATTTTAACAGTTCTTATAAAGGTGTTGATTTAAGCTTTCTTTTACAAGGTGTCGGAAAAGGCAACTCTTATCTTTATGGGCCAGGTATAATGCCATTTAGCGTAGGTAATTTAGGCGGTACCATCCTTGAACCTAATAAAGACAGGTGGACACCTGAAACACCTAATGCTAAATATCCACGACTGGCATTTGGCGAATCCAACAACGAGCAAAACTCAAGCTTTTGGATGAAGGATGCTTCTTATGTGAGGCTTAAAAATGTACAGTTAGGTTATACATTCCCTGTCTCAATATCCAGCATGGCCGGAATTAAAAAATTACGGTTATATGTAAACGGTTCAAATCTCTTCACGCTTGATAAATTTTGGGATGGCTTTGATGTTGAATCGCCTGTTGGAACTGTAAGTGTGTATCCGCAGGTTAAAGTTTACAGTTTTGGTTTAAGTGCTAATTTTTAATATTTTAAAAATGAAAAAGAATATAAAGTTTTATTTATTAATCACTGTCCTGGTTCTGGCAGGCACAGCTTGCAATAAAGACTACCTGGATAAAGACCCCTTATCTGGCCCATCAAATGAATCTTTTTTCGCAAGTCAGGATGAATTGGTGCTGGCGGTAAACGGTTTATATACTGCAATGGCTATCAGCCCTACTGATGCTATGCCCTTTAATACTACTATAGATGCCACAACAGACATTAACTGGGACCGTAACACAAGTGGCCTTCAGGCTTTAGGCAGAGGTAATCAAGATAGCAATAGCGATTATGCGCTAAGCCTATGGACTTCATTTTATAAACTTATTGCAAGGTGTAATTTTATATTAGACAACGTAAGTAAGGTAAAAGACAAAACCACGCCTGCAATTTATGCAAGGTCTGTTGCAGAAGCACGTTTTGCAAGGGCATATGCCTATCAAAACTTAATTGAGCTTTATGGCGGCGTACCATTGGTAACAAAAGTATTGGCTTTAAATGAAGCGCAGATCCCAAGAAATACAAAAGATGAAGTTTTAACCTTTGTTTTAACTGAGTTTGATGAGGCAGCAAAGGACTTGCCGGTTACTTACGGTGCAGCTGATGTTGGCCGTGCAACAAGGGGCGCAGCACTTGCTTTTAAAGCCCGCGCCGCTTTATTTAATGGTAAATGGGATATTGCATCTGCTGCCGCAAAGGCGGTAATGGATTTAAATACCTACAGCCTGCATACCAATTTCGGCGACCTGTTTACTTATAACGGTCAAAGTTCTAAAGAGATCATTCTCTCTTTGCAGTATTTAAAAACAGCAAAAAGGACACATTCTGTACCCCGTAATTTATTATCAAGAAACGGGCAGGGTACGGCCAATAAAGTTCCATCACAATCATTGGTTGACTCTTATGAATGTACAGATGGTTTAACAATTGATAAATCGCCACTGTATAGCCCTGCAAAACCATTTGTAAACCGCGACCCAAGGCTTGGTTTTACAGTTGCATTGCCAGGCTCTGTGTATTTTAATTATCAATTCGAGACACATAAAGACAGTCTTAAGTGCTGGAATTATAATACCAGTCCCGCAACAAGGATTGACAACCAGGACGCTATCAATCCTTTTGCTTCTTTTACCGGTTACTGCTGGCGTAAATACGTCGATTTAACAGACAAAGTAGATGTGTCCAATTCTGAGTTAAATATCATATTGATAAGATATGCTGAAGTTTTACTAACCTATGCCGAAGCTAAGATAGAAGCAGGGCAGATAGATGCAAGCGTTTATGCTGCTATTAATTTAGTCCGCCAAAGGCCGAGCGTAAATATGCCTGCAATATCATCGGGGCTATCACAAATCGAACTTCGGTCCATTGTACACAAAGAACGTTTATACGAACTGGCTATGGAAGGCGTAAGGCTTTTTGATATCCGTCGTTGGAAAATTGCTGAACAGGTAATGCCAGGGCCTTTTTATGGCCGTATAGCCAAAGGCTTATTAGCTACCGCACCTGTTATAGATGCAAACGGAATTGCAAAGTATGATAATGTACCCAATAAAGCAGCTATGCGTGTAATAGAAACCAGGCTGTTCAATGCTAACAGGGATTATCTTTGGCCAATTCCTAATATTGAGATTGTTACTAATCCAAAGCTGACACAAAATCCGGGCTATTAAGCCGGGGGCCTGTCGGCATACCAATTAAAGCCTGCTGTTAATGAGCAGCAGGCTTTTCTTTACCAATTATTTAACAAACTGATAGTTATGAAGACGTATCAAAAGATCATAGTCCTTTTACTGGTTGCCCTGAGCTTTATTGGCATACCTGGTGCATGGGCACAAAAAGAAAATATTATAGAAGCAGATGTATGTATATATGGCGGTACTTCCGCGGGTGTAATTGCTGCCTATACTGCAAAAAGGATGGGCAAAAAAGTCATTCTCATTGAACCAGGTAAGCATTTAGGCGGGATGACCTCGGGGGGATTGGGTTATACAGATATTGGTAATAAATATGTAGTGACCGGCCTAGCCAGAGATTTTTACCGCCGTATTGGTCAACATTATCAAAAATTTGAACAATGGATTTTTGAACCAAAAGTAGCAGAAGGCATATTTAATGATTACGTAAAGCTGGCGGGCTTTAGTGTGTTATATGAAAATCGGATTATTAAGGTAAACAAGTCGGGAAATCAATTAAAAGAAATTGTAGTTGAAAATGCTGTTGTGCCAACTGCTGCTACCCGTAAATCTATCCGTGCAAAAGTATTTATTGATTGTACTTATGAAGGTGACCTGATGGCGCTGGCAGGTGTTGCTTATAGTGTTGGCAGAGAAGCTAATAGTCAGTATAATGAAACCATAAACGGTGTCGAGCTGATGGAGGGGCACCAGTTTCCTGATGGGATAGACCCATATGTTACACCTGGTGACCCTAAAAGCGGCTTGTTATGGGGTATTGGCAATTTGCAGTTACAACCAAAAGGTGCTGGTGATAAAAAGGTTCAGGCATATAATTTTCGCATCACACTTACTAATGTGCCCGAAAACCGCATTGCCATTACTAAGCCCGAAAATTACGACCCTAAAAAGTATGAACTGTTATTACGTTTAAAGGAAAAAAGGCCCTGGAAAGTGCTTAGTGATGTTTTTATATGGAGTATAATGCCCAATGGCAAAACAGATATTAACAACAAAGGTGGATTTTCTACTGATATGATAGGTATGAACTGGGATTATCCCGATGCTGATTATAATAAGAGGGCTATCCTTTGGAAACAGCATGAGGATTATACAAAAGGCTTGCTGTATTTTGTAGGTAATGATTCGCGTATACCGGAAAATATCAGGGCCGAGATGCAAAAATGGGGATACCCGAAAGATGAATTTACAGACAATCATAACTGGACGTCACAACTTTACATCCGCGAGGCACGCAGGATGATTGGCGAGTTGGTAATGACCCAGCATTATTGCCAGGGCAGGGAAGTAGCAAATGACGGAGTTGGTATGGCTGCATACACAATGGATTCTCATAATTGCGACCGCCAGGTTGTAAACGGGGTAGTAAAAAATGAAGGCAATGTAGAAGTTGGTGGTTTTGGGCCGTATCCTATTTCTTACAGGGCTATTGTCCCAAAAGAAAAAGAAGCGGCTAATTTATTTGTTCCGGTATGTTTATCAGCCACGCATATCGCTTATGGTTCAATACGTATGGAACCGGTATTTATGGTTTTGGGGCAATCTGCAGCGGTAGCTGCCTGCCAGGCAATTGATAAAAAGATACCTGTACAGCAGGTAAATGTAACAGCGGTTCAGAATATATTAAAAAGGAATCCCCTTGCAGACGGTAGCACACCAGAGTTATTAGTTGATAATGGAGATGCTAACGTGCAAATAGCAGGTAGTTGGAAAACTGAAAAGAATGGCGGCTATGGGCCATCTTTTCTGGTAGATACTACTAAAGCGGCAACAGCCGGGTCGGTTCAATTTAGTCCCGAAGTGATTAAAGACGGTACTTATCATGTGTATTCCTATTTTCCGAAAGTAAAAAATGCTTCGGCTAAAACTATTATTACGGTTTATGATGGGCAAAAGGCTACAGAAAAGGTAATAAACCAGGCAGATATCCAGGTTCAGGGACAAACATCAGGAGAGTGGATCTCATTAGGGTCTTATAATTTATCCCGTGGAAAAAAAGCATATGTACAGGTTTCAAATAAAAGCGCAGACGGCGCTATCATCGCTGATGCTGTTCTTTTTGTTCCTGTCAGATAAACTACCAAACAATAATTACAATAATGAATATAGTTCCATTGAAAATTAAACTCTTGCTTTTTGTCAGCATTGCATTTTGCACTGTTGTTAAAGCGCAACCCGGTACGGATGTTAAAAAATACGATCTGGTGATTGTTGGCGGAACCCCGGCCGGTATCATGACGGCTATTTCATCAGCCAGGTTAGGTAAAACATCGCTTATTCTGGAACGCACCTCACATGTAGGCGGGTTACCTGCCAACGGGTTAGGAGCAACCGATATTGCCACACGCGGGGCTACTACGGGCTTGTTTACAGAGTTTGTTGAACGTGTTAAAAAGTACTATACTGACAAGTATGGTGCTTCGTCTGAGCAGGTTAAAGCATGCAGTGATGGTTATCACTTTGAACCATCTGTCGCCGAAATAATATTTGGACAGATGCTGGCTGAGCATACCAATAAAATAACGGTACTTAAAATGCGCCAGTTTGATGCCGAGCCGCAGAATATTCAAATAGCAAATGGCAAAATATCCCGCATAAGCATATTAAACAGGGAAACCAAGAAAAGTGAGAACTATGAAGGTGCGGTTTTTATAGATGCAACTTATGAAGGCGACCTTGGTGCAGCCGCTAGCATCCCTTTTAGGGTAGGTCGCGAAGGCAAAAGTGAATTTAATGAGCCAGGAGCCGGTAGGGTTTACAAGTACTGGCAAGGGGGCGAGGGCGAAGGCAGTACCTATCAGGCAGACAATGCAGTACAGTCATATAATTACAGGATATGCCTTACCAATGACCCATCGAATAGTGTGCCCATTGAGAAGCCACTTAAATATAACAGGGACGAATATGTTTCAATGATAGAAGATGTTTGGACTGGTAACCATACAGGTGTGCAAATGAAGCAGATTACCACCGCTATGATGGAAGATAACCGTAAGACCCTTGCAAATGGCGGTGTAACAAAAATACCTGGAGACAGATGGGGGATTGGCAAAATAACCAATATGGTAACCTTACCTAACCATAAAACTGATGGCAATAATCAGCACATGTCCTTTATTTCTACTGATCTCCCGGAAGAGAACTGGCCCTGGCCTACATCTGGCTGGGCCTGGCGAGACGCTTTTGCACAGCGATTAAAGGAATATACCCTCGGGCTTATCTATTTTGCACAAAATGAAAAAGAACTTCCCGAAAGTTTTCGCAAAGCAACAAAAGAATGGGGTCTGGCTAAAGATGAGTATAATGACAATGAGCATTTTCCCCGCCAGGTGTACATAAGGGAGGGCCGTCGTTTTGAGGCCATGTACTTTTTCACCGCACGCGATGCTACGCCGGTATCGCCGGGTAAGCGCCCGCCTGTGCACCCATCAAGCGTTACTGCAAGCCACTACGCGCTTGATTCGCATGCTGTAAGAAAACGTGAGCCGGGTAAAATTCATCTTGATGGTTTTATCAGTTACCCAACGGCTGTTTATACCGTACCACTTGGGGTTATGATACCAAAACAGGTAGATAATTTAATTCTTCCGGTGCCAGTGTCAGGCAGTCATATAGGGTTTTCAACTATTCGTATGGAGCCTTGCTGGATGGCACTTGGGCAAGCGGCTGGTATAGCTGCATCACTGGCAATTGATAATCATACCCGTATAAGAGACATAAAGAATGATCAATTACAGGGTGCGTTAATTGACCAAAAAGCCACTTTAATATATTACAAAGATGTTAACCCCTCAAGCCCGGATTTTAAAATGGTTCAATTTATGGGTTTGAAAGGCTACCTGCCAGCTTGGGAAGCTAATTTGGATGCACCTGTTGATAAGAAGCAAATTGCATCATGGAATAAGTTATCCGGTTTAAAAATAAAGTTTACATCAGATACAAGCACCCGAAGGGAAATGTTAACCAACCTATATAAATCCTTAAATAAAATAAAATCAACCAGATCGAAAAATGGCTTTTAATGATATTTTGACGGAAACAGAAACGATTAAAACTAACAGCGATAAGGCCAGCAGCAAGTTGTTCAGTGCAGCTGTGTTGGTAGCCGCCCTGGGGTATTTTGTAGATATCTATGATCTGTTACTATTCAGCATTGTACGTGTACCAAGTTTGCAATCATTAGGTTTAAAAGGGCAGGACGTAACAGATAACGGCATTTTTTTGCTAAATATTCAAATGATAGGCTTGCTGACCGGAGGTATATTTTGGGGAATATTGGCAGACAAGAAAGGACGTTTATATGTACTATTCGGATCCATTTTTCTGTATTCTATAGCTAATATTGCCAATGGGTTTGTTGACACCGTTCAAAGTTACGCCATATGGCGTTTTATTGCCGGTTTTGGCCTTGCCGGAGAGCTTGGAGCCGGCATAACACTTGTAGCAGAGCTTATGCCTAAAGAAAAACGGGGATATGCTGCTACCATTATAGCATCAGTAGGTGTAAGCGGTGCAGTGGCGGGCTTCTTTATTGCGCAACTGTTTGATTGGCGCACTTGTTTTTTCATAGGCGGTGGCTTAGGCCTTTCCTTACTTTTTTTAAGGATAGGAGTTGTAGAATCGGGAATGTTTGGGAAACTGGAGAAAACAGATGTAAAGCGGGGAGATTTCTTTTCTATTTTCAAAAAAGGCCGTTTTCTAAAATATATACGATGTATCCTTATCGGTGTTCCGCTTTGGTTTGTTGTAGGTATTTTGATTACTCTTTCTCCTGAATTTGGGAAAATTTTAAATGTAAGCGGACCTGTGAATGCAGGCGCAGCAGTGGCCTGGTGTTACGGAGGTTTAGTTTTAGGGGATATTACGAGTGGATTGCTTAGTCAGTATCTCAAAAGCAGGATTAAAGTAGTGTATGCGTTCTTATTCTTATCTGCAGCATCTCTTTGTGTATTTTTCCTTTTGCATGATATAAGCCTGATGGCATTTTATGCAACCTGCCTGCTTTTAGGTTATTCGGTAGGTTACTGGGTTATTTTTATGACCATTGCTACAGAGCAATTTGGCACCAATATAAGAGCGACAGTAACCACAACGGTGCCAAATTTTGTACGCGGGTCTGTGGTTCCCCTTTCATTACTCCTAAAATATTTAATGGGGTTATTTAACGGTTCATTAATTTATGCGGGCGTTGTAGTTGCTATTATAAGTCTTGGACTGGCTTTTTGGGCTTTAAGTTATATGCAGGAAACTTTTTCAAAAGATCTGGAGTATGTTGAGGATGATTAAGAATCCCTGCTATTAATATAGATGCATATTAAATACATAAGTTTAAATTTACCGTGAACTAGAGCTTTGATTTTTGCAAAGTTTTACTCATAAATTGTAAGCCCGAGTTATAGTAAGTTAGGTATGCCAGACTAACGTTCCATGCTGCATTGAAAGCCGTCCATCCTTCGGGATGGCGGAACTTTCCGTTAGGGTTATAAGGATACATTTCGGTTGAACATGCTGAACTTATAGCCCCCCTAACTGTTTCTAAACGTGCACATATATCATCGATATACCCTTTAGGCCATCCTTTTTCCAAATTCTGAAATCCTAAAGTATGATGATGGGGAGAACAGGCATTTAAAGGATTTCGACCAAACAGATCGTCTATTGCCGCAAAAGCAAGCTGCTCTAAACGTTTTACCTTTAATGGATCAGTTTGTACTGCCGCCGCCGCCAGGGCGCTAGCCGGAAAGCCTGCAATATTACCCGATTCGCTATATTCTGGAATGGTCCAGTTACTTTCCAGATCATAACGCCTAAAATCCCAAATGTTATTTGAACGTTTAATGGCAATATCAGCCCAGTCATTTATTTTTTGTTTAAGGCCTTTGGGTGCCTGGTTAGGATAGTGCTGCAGAACATAAACTAATGATGGAATTAATTTATGTTCACTCATCCGTTGCCCTTTTGTGGTATGCGGATCATTCCAATCCAAATTTTTAACTATCCATTCTGTTTGATTTATAGCAGCTTTTAAGAATTTAGAAGAGTCTTTATTTCCCTCTCTTTTGGCTACTTCAAACATAAGCAGGTTGGGCATAATAGAGTGCCCGGGGCACTCGCGCCCCTTGCCTGTACCAACAGTAGTAAACAGTTCAAACAGCCCCGCATCACTCCATGATTTAAAGGCCAGCTCTTTTGCTTTTACATAATAAGCATCGGTAAAGTACTTTTTATACATTGGATAGGCATATAAAAAGAACGCGAATTGTTCAACTGTTTGCGCATGTAACCTGCGCCCTTCAAAATCTCCGCTTGGGTCAAGCGTTACCGGGTTGAGCATGTAATAACCTATACCCCAGTGTATGAGCTGGACAATATCAGGTACATTTGCGCCAACCGGAGCATCAAGTTCTGTATAATATTTTTGCGTGGTCTTTAATGCATCTTGTCCCTCCGAGTCCATTACATATTTAAAGCCTGGAGAGGTAACCTTTTGCTTGTCCTTTTGATAATCGATCTGTACTGGTAACGCTTCATATGTGGACGGATTAGCCATGTACTGCATTATTAAGGAAGGGACTTCAAAACTGTAGTAAGTGCCATCGCGCCATGGGCAGCCGCCAAAAGCTGAAGGGTGAGTGCCGACAACGCTCCGGTCATCAATCATAAAATCAAGCGAAGACTGTAAAAAAGTGTTTTCTATCCAATGCTTGCTGATGGAAAAAGGATAAGAAACCAATTTATTTACCCTTACTACAAATTGGCCTTTATTATCAACCGGGTTAAAGGCGGTAAAATCGCCTATGCCTTTGTGCAATTTTCCTTTAAATAGCGGGGTGTTATTATTCGCTTCTGTAACTATAAATAACTGTCCTTCTGTTGATTTTGGTACGGTAAACCTTTTTGGCGAACCAAGGTTATAACCACTTTGATTAACAGAAATTATTGATGGAAATGTTTTAAGGGTATCGGTTTTCTGATAGCCTATTGAAATAGCGTTTGCCTGTACCGGATTGAAGCAGGAAAATAACAAGGTTATATTTAAAATGCTTTTTATATAGATCAATGTCTTTTCGTTTCTTTTCATACTGATTAATATTACTACTTATGGCTACGGCTGTTACTCTTTTACAAGCTAATAATTAACTCTTTATTTCTTTCCTTCGGTTATCTCTTTCCAGGTATCTGTCCTAAAAGGGGATAACGGAAAACCTTCTTTATTAAAAACATTGGCACCATTGCTTTCCACAGGGCTGCCGGTCCAGGCGTACCTTACCGCGGCGGGTTTTATGTTCTTTTGCCATATCACTATTTCATTGCCTTCAATTTTTGCGTTGGCCCATACAAACTTTTTATCCGCGCCAGCTATGGCAAAACCTTTAGGTGCGGTTGTACCTTTGGTCATTAACCCTTTAGGAGCATTAGTAACTTTGATGCGTACGCTATCGGCATTATAGGTTACAGATTGGTATAAGGGCGATGTATTGATATCACTTTCGCCATAAACCAGCTTCATTGCCTCAGCAGCTAAACGTTTACCAACAACCTGTTTATTTAACGGGTGTATATCGTAAGGGTCACCAATATCTATGGTGACTGCCATGCCTGTATTTGGTAATGTGAGCGTTTGGAATTGAGCTTCCCTTAATTCAGCCCAAAAATTATCTACCGGATCATTGGTAATTGGGCCATAGCCTGATAATTGTGTGAAAATAAAAGGCAGATCTCCCTGATTGAATTTTTCTCTCCAATCTTTTATCAGCAACGGGAATAATGTTTTATACTGAAATGCCTTTTCCGCATTATTCTCGCCCTGATACCATAAGAAACCTTTTATTGTGAACTTTTCAAGAGGCACTATCATACCATTATAAAGCACCGATGGAAGCGATGAAACAGTTATACTCGGTTTAGGTTGCTGCGGATAATCAGCCAAAGGTAAACCCGGCATGTATTTCCACTCGCCGGCAAGTGGTATGGTAGTTGGTGAATCAGTTTCAACCATTTGCTCCAGTCTTATAATTGACGCGTCCCTTGCTTCAAAACCCGCCGGTTTAATAAACGATTCCAGCCTTATGGTAATTACATTCTCTCCCTGGTTAACCATAGCTTTAGGGATACGATAAACTCTTTTGCCACCGGCACCTGCTATGCGGCCTACTTCGGTTCCGTTAAAATAAGTGATATCACGTTCATTCAACTTTTCCATAATCAGCGTAAGGTCTTGCCCGCTCATTGACGCCGGAATTTTGATGTGTTTACGCAGCCAAATACTTCCTTTATAATCGTTAGGGCCAAACTGTTCCAACGTGCCAGGTACAATAAATGGTTTCCAACCGGCATCGTTGTAATCGTTCTTATTCCACTTCTCAATAAAGCCCCTGTCTTTTTGTAATAAACTTTTCAGGTAGGGTAGGCTGTTATTAGTATATACCTGTTTCTGCAATACCTCAATTGTATTACCACTTTCAAATGCCTTTGCAAGGCTGTCGGCTTTCTGTTTATAATCGGGATGAGTTGCAATGGCTTCCCGGCTAATCCATGATTCGGCAGGCGTTCCTCCCCACGAAGAATGAATTATGCCAATAGGCACGTTATATTTTGCATACAAGTCTCTTGCAAAAAAATAGGCAACAGCAGAAAATTCCCAGGCATTATCTGTTGAACAGGTTTTCCAACTTGCATCTTTAGTGTTTTCTGTGGGGAATGAAGCTACATTTTTAGGTACAGTAAAAAAACGAATACCATCACAATTGGCTTTCTTTAACTCATATGGGCCGTTAAGCGTACGTCGTAATACCCATTCCATGTTAGACTGGCCCGAACAGATCCATACATCCCCTAATAAAATGTTTTTGAGTGTAAACGAACTATCAGAAACAATTTTAAGCTGGTATGGGCCTCCAGCTTCCATGGCAGGAAATGTGACTTCCCAGTTTCCCTGGCCCGATGTACTAACCTTTTTTTTCTTGCCGGCAAACTCAACCTCAAATGAAGCCTTTGTATTGACTGTGCCGTAAATTTTAATTTGTTTTTGCCGTTGTAGTACCATGTTATCGCTAAACAAGTTTGATAACCTTACAATGCCATTAGCTTTTGATACAATTACTGTACAACTAAATATGATCAGTAATAATAAGGATCTGCGAAATTTTAAAATGGTATTCATGTCTCTTTTATTATCAATATGCTTTTATTGTGCCGCTAATTTATGCTGTTAACTAAACAAAACCTGGTAAATAGCTGCAGGTGCTTTGTCCGGATGCTTTAATTGCAGATGTAATAGGTCTGTTGTAACAGGGGCTTTAAATACTATCTTATTTATAGTTTGATGATTATCAACGGTGGTATACACAATGGTTTTGTCCTTGTTGAAAATTGAATAATCACTCACACAAAACGGGATAACATCTTCCGGATGACCGTATAGGGATGATTCTAATGCATGATCATAATCGGTATCAAAATATAGTGTTATCGCATTTATAGTTTGTGGATTGTCCCAACTAAATGTAAGCATGGGCTGTTTATCGGCAGTATCAGCAACCCAGGCATTTGTACCTAGATAAGGCCTCGTAAATCCGTTTTGTAGATTGTTGGTATGATAAGCGGACAGGGCCGGGGTAATTTCCATTCCTATATTGTAGCTGTCGGGTCTGCGTCTTGGAATCCAAAATTCAAAGCTTTCAACTCCTGTGTTTGGATCAACCTCTTGTTTTCCATTATTTGAGACCGCTTTATTTTTTCCATTACAAACAGAAGTTATTCCGGTAAGAAGTGTGTTACTTAATTTTACTTCAATAATCTCATTTTTTTGCAGAATTAAAAAACCATAAGCATTTTCAGGAAATGTTTCTGAAAATTGCAAGGTAACTTTCTGTTCACCTGCTTTTACAGGCACTTCAATTATCTGGATGCTTTTGTCCGGCGTATAATTATCTTTTTTTGTGCTGCAGCGTAATTCAGCTTTTAATACGGTATCAGTTGATGCTTTGATCTGAATAACAAACGTATATTTCTGTTGATCAAGTGGTAATATCTGCGCTTCGGAAACGGTTAATTTTTGCCATTTTCCATCAGCCGGTATACTGGATAATGATAATGTTGAAGATGCACTGATTGCTGGTATTTCGATGTTAGTGGTATCGGGGATAATGGGCAAACCCGGAATAGATTGCCCGGCAATGTTTAGTTCTTGCTGTAACTCTTTTAAGTATTCGGGTTGTAGTAGTGCAGCCGGTTTAACCTGGTGTTTGGTACATAATGCCGCCGCCATACCAACCGCCTGCGCGCCATGGCCGCATGTTGCCATAACCCTGGTAGAACTGAACGCCACATGTGTGGTACTAATAATACGACCCGCATAAAACAGATTGTCTATATCACGGCTAACAAAACAACGGTAGGGGATACTGTAAACCCCTTTACTATGGTATTGATTACAACCCGGCTTACTACTGTATAAACCATCTGCCGGATGGAGATCTAACGCCCAGCCACCAAAAGAAACCGCATCATCAAAGTTTGTTTGTTCAACAACATCTTGTTGTTTAAGCATGTGCAAGCCTTCAAACCGTCTGCTTTCACGCTTGCCGGGAATAGCGCCAACCCACTCAAGGGTTAAATTTTCAACATCATCAAATTGGCCCGAATTTTTGATATAATCCCAAACACCGTATATCACTTTCCATAATTCCCATTTAATTTCTTCGGTATCATGTACAGTATCCCTTCTGCCGCCATACTCTATCCACCAAAGCCGGCATCCGTAATCGTTTTGATTTAGTACCTTATATCTCGGAATTTCTGTAATGTCTTTTAACGCGAATGCGGGCGGAATATAGGAAACCGGCTGATCCGAACGTTTACTGTAAAAGTATAAGGAGTGGCCAAGCAATTCGCCATACGCGGCATCTGGTGCCAATGGTTCATCAAATTCTTCTTTACTCTCTGCACCCATCCTAAAGCCGGCACCCGCTAAAAAACTTACTATACCATCGCCTGTGGCATCACAAAAAACTTCTCCGTTTAGTGTGTAAGCTGTGGAGTTTTGACTGCAAAAAGCATTAATACTTTTGATAGTTCTTACCTCACTCTTTTCTATATCAGTAACTGCTGTGTTCAGTAATAAAGTAATATTTGGTTCTGAAATTACTTTTTCAAGTAAGATGGTGTCCAGTATTAATGTATTCCCTTCTTTATTACGATATAAATTTTCTATTAAGATTTCGTCAATTACACCACCTTCACGAGACCAGCGGTTGTTATTTCCCATGTGGGAGGTTGCCCCCAATATCCACAACCGGACTTCGCTGCTTGCATTACCGCCCAATACCGGCCTGTCCTGTACTAATATTACTTTGCTGCCTTTTCGGGCTGCGGTAATGGCGGCACAACAGCCTGATATACCACCACCTGCTACCACAAAGTCAGCATCTAAGATCACTTTTTTGTTTTCACGCTTTTCTGCTGCGTCACCCTTAATCATCATGTGTATTATTTGAAATTTAGATTTTAGATAATGGATTTTTGAATTTTAATCGCAGCACGCCATATTGGCAAAAATGCCATAGCTATTATGCCCCCTACGATCATGGCGACAGACCCCTGATGTGCTATTGTCCCCAAAATGAAAACACCGACACCTACAATGCCTATTGATATGGCAATCACTTTTATTCCAAAAATATTTTGTTGCTGTGCCTGCTCATGTATTTCGCCGGAAGATGTTTTGGTTTGAGATTTGTCTGATTGATCAAAAGACGCAATTTCGAGCGGAACCGGTTGGGCTTTATTAACTAGCTCTGTAACAGCAAGTATTATCAATGGGATACATACACCCAAAGCGGTTTCCCAAACACGGCTTAGTTTAATGCCCAATAAACCCGGTGCCAATAACTTGAAGAACAAACTGATAATGAGCCCCGCAAGTGATGCGAGTACTATTGAGCTTGCTGTTTGTTTTTTTGAATAAAGGGACCAGATAATTGGTGCAAACAAAGCGCCGCCGGCAATTGACGCCGTACTTAATACCATTTCAACAATGCCCCCCACTAATGGCACCATCATGGCGATAAGTATGGTTAATGTTCCGAATAAAACAGTAAAGAACCTGGCCGCTGCAATAAGATTTTTTTCAGAAGCACCTGGCCTTATTATTTTTTTATATACATCATGTGCAAAAACAACCGCCACAAGGTTTATGGTAGTATTGGCCTTACTCGCTGTGGCCGAAACCATCCCTGATAAAACCAATCCTATTAAACCGGCCGGTAAAACCTGCTGGCAAATTAGCATGTAGGCACCTTCGGCCTGTAAGCCTGTTAAATTAGGGTTTAATACCCTGTAGATCATTGGCGGTAGCATCCATATAAAGGGGCTAATGAGGTACAATCCTGTAAACAGATAAGCAACCTTGCGGGCATTAGGTACGCTGCTTACACTGGTATA
Organism: Mucilaginibacter sp.; assembly: GCF_041660805.1. Lineage (GTDB taxonomy): Bacteria > Bacteroidota > Bacteroidia > Sphingobacteriales > Sphingobacteriaceae > Mucilaginibacter. The sequence continues at coordinate 37,594 of NZ_JBAZVP010000039.1, forward strand.
CCTTTGTACATATGCCCAGTTACCACCTATGTAAACAGTTTGATAGGCTGTAAAAGCCAAAAAGAAACCTATGGAATATTCTGAATTTAAAAAATTAAAAAAGTCGGGGGGAGCTTTTGAGGTAAAGTTTTGCATGCCACCTACATGTTGTATAGCAAGCGGGATCACGATGAAAACAGCAGCAGTTAAAATAACAAACTGTACAACATCGGTTACTAAAACAGCCCATAGGCCACCGGCGGCAGTATAAAGTATTATTATGGCGCCAATAACTAATATGCAGGCATTTATAGGTAACCCGGTAACAACATTAACCATTTTACCCACCGGATACAGTACAGCCGCGGTAGAAAACAAGCTGTAAAGCATTATCAATATGGTATAAAATTGTTGAGGTTTAACTCCAAAACGCTTGCCAATGTATTCGGCAGCAGTTACGGCGCCTATTTTTTTCCATTTGCCTGCTATGAAGATTGCTACAAAAAATCCGGCTAAAGCCATCGAGATCTGTATCCCGTTTGATACAAGGCCATATTTGTAAGCTATTGAGCCCCAAACAACAAAGGTGCCTGCTGAGAAATAGCTTATAAAAAGAGATAGCCCATTGATCCACCACGGCGTTTCCCCTCCGGCTTCAAAGAATGAGCTGGAACTTTTGCTTCCTTTTCGGGTGAAAGCCATTCCTATACTTAAGATAAGAACAGCAAAAATGGCCATTACTACGTAGTCAATTTTACTCATATATTATTTGGATTGCTTTGGTATACAGTGTTATAAGTTAGTTTTGTGTGTTAATTATTGATCGTTAACAACATTAAGGCAAGCATTAATTTTAATTTTTTCCTGAACATTTATAAATTGATTGCCACTTATAACCAAGCCGTTTACACCTGCGGCGTTAATACCTGTAATACAATTTTTAATAATGTTATTCTTAATTGTGATGTTCTTCATATAAGGTGTAGTTAATGGGAGCGGTAAGTCTTTTTTGGCCGGATCGTAATCCAATTTTTCGTTAACATCCTGCGTCCTTATGGCAATGGCCCCACTAACATTATGACGTGCCATCCAACCGGAGCTTTCGAAATAGTTGCCTGTAATTTTAATATTTTGTGGAATGCCCCCTTCGCCTTCTTCAATAGCTGCACCTATCAATAAAGGATACATGACGTTTGAAAATTTGCAATTAAGAATACTTACATTGGTATTGCGAATAATGCTTGCACAGCCGGCAATATTTTTGAAAGTGGAGTTGCTGAGCGTATAGGAATTAATATTCCAGCTATATACGGTACATAAAGTACTGGCATTAACAAAATCGGGTACGGGTGTTGTAAAGGTTACCATAAAGCCACCTACATTACCCGGTAGTTTCGCTACATAACTGGTATCAACTATCCTGAACACCTCTTGCTGCCCATTCCAGAAACCTATTTTTGATCCTGCTTTGATAGGGAAGGCCGCGGCATATTTTTTCTTAAACCATATTTTTTTCTTGCTGATGATTTGATGAGGCCAAACAAACGAACCATGAACATTCTGCCCATCCCATCTTACACCTTCCATGTAAATATTATCCATAACTACCGTTCCCCGGCAGGCATAGAGTTTCCATCCATCCCTTGAGCCAACAGCAAGCTGGTTGGCAGGTGCTATGATCTTTACATTTGAAGCATGGATATTTTCACAGATCTGCGCTTCCATACAAAAACCAATGGCGTTATAGGTCCACACATTATCAACATTCAGGTTATTGCACTTTTCAAAGAGCACCTGCACACCATTAAAGCCGTAATGCCAGCTTAATCCTTCGCCAATGTGCACTTTTGACGCTGCCGAAGGGGAATTTAGCTTCATAAGGCGTTTGGAAGGGTCACCCTCGATATGCCAGGTGTATTCATTTGCTTTGCTTGAAACATCACCGCCATAGGTAATACTTTCAACAGGCAATAACGACTTACTTTTTAAATCCCAACTATTGGCACAATAAAACATGCTGCCATCTAATACAGGGTTTCCGTCAAAAATTTTAACGGTTATTGACTTTCCGTCATTAGCTACGACTTCTCCGGCAGTTGAGTACCTTGGTGCATTGTCAAAAATGATGTTCTTTAAAGAAAAGTTGGTGCAATTGTTTATGTAAAGGATGTTTTTAGCCGAGAGGTTATTTTTAAACTTATAGTGCCTCAATAGGGTAGTAGCTGGTTCTTTATTGGCTTTTACAGCCCCTTCAAAAGTCAAATTATTAATGTTACTGATGCTTAATGCAGTATTTTTTGCAGCATCATCAACATCCAGATCATATACACCAGCTTCAAAAATCAACTTTTTAACAGCCGATGTATTAAGGTGTTTAATGGCTGACCGGATAGCCTCCAGATCGTTTTTCGAGTCGTTAGGAACAGCGCCAAAATCAGCAACTCTTACCTGCGCATATAGCGTTGTGGAAAATGCTGTAAGCAGCAAGCCAACTAACACGCAAGCAGCGTGGCTAATCATTTTATTTTTACTGTTCATTAACATCATAACCTATTATTGGATTGACTTATTAGCATCAAGCTCAGTTTTGGGAATTGGCCATAAATAGCCTTTAGATGCATTATAAGGAGTGCGCGTTAATGCGGTGTTAATTTGATATACTATCCCTGTTGATGCGAACTGGGTCAATTTTGCCGGATCAAAACCTTGCAGGTTTGTGTAAGCATCTGCGCCGATATCCCACCGCATAATGTCAAATATTCTTAATCCCTCAAAAGCAAATTCAACTCTTCTCTCATGCCTTATCACATTTCTTAACGTAGCTACAGGAAGGCCACGGCCTTCAACATCTTCTACTTTTGGCATCATTACACCGGGGCGCTGCCTAACCTGATTTATTAAGCCAAAAACAATGTTTTCATCATAACCGCCTTTTTCAACCATGGCCTCAGCTTCCATTAGTAAAACATCGGCGTATCTGATAATTATGGGGTTAACACCGGAGATTCCGGTTACACTGTAATTAGTGTAATCTATATACTTTCTTACCCTAAAGCTGGTTGTATTTGTAGCTTTAATGATAGACGGGTAATATACTCCCGGGGCATGAGTGGTTTTGTCATATTTATCTATTGAATAGGGAACAACCATAGAATAATACATGCGTGGGTCGCGGTTCTGGAACCGGTTATCATAACCACCAGCAATTATATATTTTGAAGGAGATACAAGATCGGAAGTGCGTACAGCCGGATTATATAGCTTGTTTTTTGAATCATTGATTGATAATCCATTAGTAGAATAATACTGCTGATACAGGTCATAAGATACCTGGTACCCTCCAAACGAATAAAAACGATCATACCAGGAGTTTGATAAATTTTGAGGCGCAGCATTTGTCATGAATTCCATATCAAAGATCATTTCCAAATTCCCTGCTTCTCCGCCTGGTATAAACAATGAAGTATAATCCGGCATTATTCTGTAGTAGTTTAAGGCATCAACCTTTTTACAATAGGTAATAGCCTCGTCATAGCGCTTGTTAAATAGCAATACCCTTGCTTTAATAGCCAAAGCAGCACCTTTAGTTGCCCTGCCTTTTTCAGAAGCAGCGTACGATACCGGCAGCATGTTTGAGGCATCTTCCAATTCGGTAAGCACAAAGTTCACAATGTCCTCTTTAGAAGTAAGAGGTTTATTGGCATCTTCCAGTCCTTCGGGTTTTAGTCTTAGCGGAACGCCGCCAAAGAAGAATGATAGGTCGAAATAAGCAAGGGCCCTTAAAAATGTTGCTTCGCCTTTATATTGATTATAAGCAGTGGGAGTAAGTTTTACACCATCAATATTTGCCAGTAGGGTATTGGCGCGTAAAATCACCTTGTAATCCCTTGACCATTTGTTAACAATATAGCTTGTTTCATTATTATAAGTCCTGTTCCACATATCCCTGTAATCGGGGAAATAACCGTTGTCAACAATGAAATCGGTATATATAGGTTCATTCTTGTCGGATATGTATGCGGTATAAATGCCATTTACAGCGCCTTTGATATCATTCTCGGTTTTAAAGTTATCAGGGGCTAAAAAGTCAATGGGCTTACGATCCAGAAAATCCTTGGTGCAGCCGGTAAACAGGCAGGCTATAAGGCTTAAAAATATATATTTTGTCTTCATCTGATTTAAAT
>NZ_JBAZVP010000040.1:0-37632 GCF_041660805.1 Mucilaginibacter sp.
TAAGTTTTTAGCTTTTGCGTATCCTGTAAGTTCAGATACTGAGATAAAGGCCATTGTAGCCAATTTAAAAGCCGAACACCCCAAGGCCAATCATCATTGCTGGGCAATAAGGCTGGGGATCGACCGCTCGGTTTTCCGAGTGAACGACGATGGCGAACCCTCAGGCACAGCGGGCAGGCCAATATTGAACACACTGTTATCCAAAAATATTACTAACGTGCTGGTGGTAGTGGTACGCTATTTCGGCGGGACACTGTTAGGTGTTCCCGGGTTAATAAATGCCTACAAGGCAGCTACCGAAGCAGCGCTGAACGAAGCGCAGATCATAGAAAAAACGGTTAACGATATTTATACCATCACGTTTGATTACCTGCAGATGAACGATGTTATGCGCATCATAAAAGATGAGCAATTACAGATAATGGAGCAGCGTTCGGAGTTGAATTGCGAGATCAGGTTCTCCGTACGCAAAACACAGGTAGAGCAGGTGATGAGCAAGCTGAACAAAGTAAGCGGGGTAAGGGTGGTTTATAATTATAGCGGGTGAGCCCGCGTTAGGGGTAGCAGCGGATACCGGCCCTATGGCTAAGGCCTGCGCAGTATGAGCGGATAACCCGGGCCGCAGGCAACGCCAATATGGTTAATGTTTAAACCTCGGGTTCTACAAGACAAAACACATTATAAATAGCATTCAAAACCATATCATAATATCTGCAAACAAGCCTATTCAAATTTCTCAAACGGCCGGCACCAAATAATACACAAACCATATCCATATTAATTAAATATGCCTATTTTAGTGGCATATGCAATCTTTTGATATAGATAAAACCGATCTGCTCCGCATTAAGGCTGCCCTTGAGGCTGATGATGCTGAATTACAGTTGGTTCTGAAAGAATATCACGCCTCGGAGATTGCCATACTTTTCGAAAGGCTTCCACAGGAGGCTAAGGAGCGCATCATCAATATACTTCCGGCGGATATTGCATCTGAGGTAATATCAGAGATGACCGAGGAATCGCACCCGGAGGAACTTTTGGTGGGCCTGCATCCCGAGAAACGGTCAGAGATTGTTGAGGAATTGGATTATGACGTTGCTACCGACATTATCTCGCAGCTGGATGAAGAAGACCAAAAGGAGATTCTAGAGGACATTGATCAGGAAGATGCGACCAGTATACGTGCCCTTTTAAATTATGATGAGGATACGGCCGGTGGGTTGATGAACTCCGAGATCATCAAGGTGCACATTAACCTGGATAAAAAGGAAGCCCTGGAAGAGATCATCCGCCAGTCAGAAGAGATGGAGGAGTTTTATACCATTTGCGTTGTTGATGATGATAACACGCTGAAAGGGATACTTTCCATTAAAACGGTTATAAAAGCCAGGGGCGATGCCCGTGTAAGCGATTTGGTAGATACCGATTTTGTATATGTAAATGCTGATCTTGACCAGGAAGAGGTTGCCCGCCTGATATCGCAATATAACCTCACCAGTATCCCTGTTGTTGATAATAATATGAAATTACTTGGCCGGGTTACGGTTGATGATATTATTGACGTAATGGAGGAGGAGAACACCGAAGATCTCTTGAAGATAAGCGGTGTATCTGAGGATGAGGAACTAAGCGGTAACTGGAAAGACGCGATAAAAAGCCGCTTGCCCTGGTTGATAATTAATTTAGGGACCGCTTATTTAGCTGCTTCTGTTATTCGCCATTTTGAGCCTACGGTTAAACAAATACCAAGTATAGCAGCTTATATGACCATTATTGCCGGTATGGGTGGTAATGCGGCTACCCAGGCGCTGGCCGTTACAGTAAGGCGTATTTCGCTAAGCGACCTATCAGACAGGCAATCATACAATACCGTTTTAAAAGAGTTTTTAGTTGGGATGTTAAACGGCGCGGCCAATGGTTTAATTGTATTCCTGATTGCCATGTTCTACGATGCCGACCCAAAATTAGGCGCGGTGTTGTTTTTAGCTATGACAGGTAACCTTATCATTGCCGGTTTAACAGGTGCATCTATCCCGCTGATTTTGAAAAGGGTAGGTGTTGACCCTGCAGTGGCATCATCCATAATCATTACCACCTTTACAGATTGCATAGGCTTTTTGTTGCCGCTTTGGCTTGCATCAAGCTTTTTATTATAAATTTGAGATTTTAGAATTAGTTTCTCGCAAAGACGCTAAGAACATGGATGAGAATGAACTTTCAAAAATAATTGTAAATACAGCGTTTGAGATTCATTCTAAACTTGGGCCTGGCCTTTTAGAGTCTGTTTACGAGGAAATAATGTATTTTGAATTATTAAGTAAAAACCTTAAAGTTGAAAAGCAAAAAGGTATTGCGGTATCATGGAAAGAGATTAAAATGGATATTGGTTTTCGGGCCGATTTGATAGTAGAAAATAAGGTTGTTGTTGAACTAAAATCAGTTGCTGAGGTAGCACCTGTACATTCAAAACAGGTTTTAACCTACCTGAAATTATCAGGTTGCAAAGTGGGACTTTTAATTAATTTTAATGAGCCGCTAATAAAAACAGGTATAACAAGAATAGTAAATAATCTTTAATGCTTAGCGTCTTAGCGCCTTTGCGTGAAACTGAATAGTATAACAAGAATAGTAAATAATCTTTAATGCTTTGCGCCTTAGCGTCTTTGCGTGAAAACTGAATAGAATAACAAGAATAATAAATAATCTTTAATACTTTGCGTCTTTGCGCGAAAACTGAATAGAAATAACGGAAATAGTAAATAATCTTTAATGCTTTGCGTCTTAGCGTCTTTGCGCGAAAACTGAATAGAAATAACAGAAATAGTAAATAATCTTTGAATCTTTGCGCCTTAGTGTGTTTACGTAAGGTAACCAAAATTAATTAGTAGATATAAAACTTAAGCTAATGACAGAAGTAAGATACGATTGGACCCAGGAACAAATAGCCGAAATATACCATTCACCTTTGCTCGACCTTGTTTACAGGGCAGCAAGCATCCACCGCGAAAATTCAGATTATTCAGAAGTACAGATCAGTTCGCTGATCTCGATAAAAACAGGCGGTTGCCCTGAGGATTGCGCTTATTGCCCGCAAGCGGCACGTTATAATACAGGCGTTGATGTACATGCCATTATGCCTAAAGAAGAGGTGGTAGCCGTAGCCCAAAAAGCTAAAGACGGCGGCGCCTCAAGGCTTTGCATGGGCGCTGCCTGGCGTGAAGTACGCGATAACCGCGATTTTGACAAAGTAATTGATATGGTAAAGGCTGTTAACGCTATGGATATGGAGGTATGCTGCACGTTGGGCATGCTTACAGAGAGCCAGGCGCAGCGTTTAGCCGATGCGGGCCTGTATGCTTACAATCATAATTTAGATACTTCTGAGGATGATTATAAACGTATTATTACTACCCGTACTTATGATGATCGTTTACAAACACTGGAGCACGTGCGCAAAGCCAAGATCAGTGTATGCAGCGGTGGTATTATTGGTTTAGGCGAAACCGTTGCCGACCGTATATCGATGCTTAAAACATTATCAAACCTGCCTAAGCACCCCGAATCTGTTCCGATTAACGCGTTGGTGCCGGTAAAGGGCACACCATTGGCAGAACAGCCACGTGTATCTGTTTGGGATATGGTAAGGATGATAGCTACCACCCGTATCATAATGCCTAAAACTGTGGTAAGGCTTTCGGCCGGCCGCACAGAGATGAGTACGATTGAACAGGCTTTTTGCTTTATGGCAGGCGCTAACTCCATTTTTGCAGGTGAAAAATTACTGACCACGCCAAACCCTTCTTTTGATGAGGATATGGCCATGTTTGAATTACTGGGACTAAAACCACGTAAGGCATTTAAAAACGGCAGGCCAAATGAACCCAAAGAGTTGCGGGAAATGAGTATTAACGAAGTGATATAATGTAAAGGGCCGGTTTTAAACTGGCCTTTTTACTTAAATTAATCAGCTATAATTTCGACCCGTTTCTCATCATTTACCTTTGAGCGAAATGCCATGTATGCTAGTGCAATAACCGTAATGCCGGCAGATATGTACATGATAAGGGGGATCCTGGCTATTATATCGCCGCAAGGAAGTTTAGGAATGAAGTCTCCTTATTTACCTTAATACTGTAATGCTGCCCTTTAACATTGCCGGCTTATTTTCCTGTGTGGTATAGGTTGCTATATAATAATAGATGCCCGTTGGTACAGGTTTGCCTTTATAACCTCCATTCCATCCTTCGGTTACATTTGTTGTTGTAAACATTACATTACCCATCCTGTTAAATATCTGAATTCGGTAATTTGTAGCTTTGCTTGACGGGTCAGCTCTGAAAATATCGTTAATGCCATCTTGGTTTGGGGTAAATGCAGTTGGGAATGATACCGGGTTACAAGCTTCTTCAACTAATGTAACGTCTATCGCATCAGCAATGCAACCATCTTTTTTAAGTATTGAAAAATGGTAGGTGCCGGCATATAATCCCTTAAATGTGTAATCTGAAGGATAAATAGTTGAATTATATTCTATATCATATAAAGCGGCATTTGTTCCAACTGTAAAATTGATTTGCCCGGTAAGTGTACATATAGGATTTACCTGCTTAATTGTAGTAAACGGTTTGTTTAAACTAAAATCGGGCACGAGCACCGTTTGCGTCTGCGAATTGCCACCTGAAGCCGTAACTGTAAGTATATAACTGCCGGGGCTAAGCATATTAAATATACCTGTAGTGTTGGTTGTGTTTTTGAGCTTGTAATTTAGAATTTCAGGTATTGACTCAACACTTACCTGTAAAGTTGCTTTACCCAATACATTACATTCTGCAGTTACATTAACGTTGTTAATTACCACAGGGCATGGTTGGTATTCAAGTTTTACATCGTACTCATCAATAAGGCAATCGTCTTTATTTAAAACAATAAAGTGATAAATACCTGCTTGCATATCAGTAAATAAATGATCAAATGGGTAGGTGACAGATCCGTATTTTATCTTGTATTGAGAAATGCCTGCCTTTATATCAAATTTAATATTTCCCTTAATGGCACATACCGGGTTATTAACTATGTAAGTAATATCAGGATGTAATAATTGATAGTCAGGAACAACTGCCGGTATATTTATCTCGTCTTCGGCAGATATTATCTTTACAGAATAGCTACCCGGATCAAGCATGTTAAATATTCCGGTAGTATTACTTATTCCGTTTAATAAGTAAGTGTAAATGCCAGTATGTAAATTGGTTAGCACTTGTATACTTCCTTTGTTAATAGCGGAGCATTCTTTTTGATTAACTATTTCGTTAAATTGTATAACACATTTATCTTTTGAAACAATAACATCTTTTTCATCGGTCTTGCAACCGCTTTCATTGTAAATTTCAAAATGATAACTGCCTGCCGATAAATCCGTAAAGACATGGTTCAGCGGAAAATTGTTTGTTTTATATTTGATAGTGTATGTGCTATTGATATCAGTAACAAAAGCAATCTGTCCGGGATTATCACAATTTAAATTAGTTATGCCAACGGTGTACTGAGGTTTTGTAAGTGTGTATGCGGGAACAACAAATGAACTGGTTTGGCTATCTAATACGGAACTTACCGTTAACTGATAAGCGCCACTTGCCAGGTCGGTAAAGACGCCGGTATTATTAGTTAAACCATTGTTTAATGTATAAGTAAATATATCTGTATGTGGTGGAGTTATTACTTCAATAATGCCTTTTGTAGGTGCATCACAATCCTGATGGATGTTTATTTTATCAATTTTTACTCCTTGTATGTTTCCATCCTCAACCATGCTGGCAGCATCAAGTACAGCAAAAGGTAGCGATCCTACCTTACCCACCACTTTTTTACTGTCAATATCAAGCTCATAAATATCTGTTTGGCTTTCACTGATATACATTAATGCATAAACCGTGTTGTTACGTATACTTGTGGCAACACTTACTAAACCAAATATTGAACCGGTTGTAGGTATAATTAACGTGCTGTTAGCCGGGCTGTTTTTATCAATCTTAACAATGCCCTCTCCTGAAGCCATGTATAGATCACCATTAAAAAAAGTTATATCGCCACTTGGTGAATAATTTAATTGTCCATAATCTTTTACTTCTAAAGTGCTGGGATTAAAGCTTTTTAAGCTATAATCTATATAATAAGCATTACCATCCGGGCCAACTGTTAGCGAATTGCTGGTAGATGGAAAGTCCGCTAATTTAATACAGTTGCTCAAGGTATTTCCATTAAAGTCGGCTTTATAAAATTGATTATTATCAAGCCAATAAAAATTGTTACCCTTCATTGCTATTGAGAAAAAAAAGGTATTAGGGCATGTGGCAACAGGTTGATAGGTAACGCCGGTTGGAGTTATTGTAATTTTCTGTATATAGCCTGTAGGAATCCCGATATCATCATTTACATAGGTACTTACATAAAAGCTTTGTGCAAAAGTAACGAGGCAATAAAACTGTAAAATAAAAAAACATAGTACAAATTTTCTCATTTATTATGATAGGTGGTTAGGTAACGCTTTAAAAATACAATTCTTTACTGTCTTGTAGTTTCTTTACTGTCTTGTAGTAATTTATCACTCAGCTATAATTTCGGCCTGTTTCTCATCATTTACCTTTGAGCGAAATGCCATGTAGGCCAGTGCAATAACCGTAATACCGGCAGATACGTACATGATCAGGGGGATCCTGGCTATTACATCCTGGTAGTACCAGCCCGAAAACAAGGCCCCCAAGCCAATACCTGCTTCTAACGAAATATACATGGTAGCCATTGCTTTGCCGCGATGCTCGGGGTGGCTCATATCCACCGTCCAGGCATTTAGGGCAGGTGAAAGGATACCCGTAGCTACACCATATACCGCTGCACCAAGCATTAACCCTGCGAAGCTATCTCCGTAGCCAACAATTAACAGGGATATTACCAGTAGAACAAGCCCGGTATTAATAACATGGATACGCCCATATTTATCTGATGCCTTGCCGGCCACAAAACGGATAAGTAAGGATGTTATAGTAAATACCATAAAGAACAAACCTTTATTAATTACACCCAGGTGCCCGCCCCAATCAGGGATTAAGGTAAGGATAGCGCCATAAGCAATATAAGATAGAAAGGTAACCACAGCCGCCGGCAGCACTTCCAGTGCTATAATATCTCTTCTTGATATTTTTAGAATAGATAAACTAAAGCGCTGTTTTACTTTGAGGGTTTCTTTCATGTTCATTAATATCACAATAGACATTAACGCAAATAGCGAAGAAGTGTAAAAAAGCGCATTTAATGAAAACATCAGTGTAATTGAGCTGCCAATAGCCGGCCCAATAGCTAAGCCTGTACTAAAGCATAAACCATGAAAACCCAGCGCCTCTCCCCAGCGTTCCCTGGGGACAATATCGGCCACGTAGGCGGCGGTTGCTGTGGGCTTAAAACCGGTGGAGAAGCCATGTATCAGCCTCAAAAAAAGAAAGCCTGCAACGGAGCCCAGAACAGGATAAAGAAAGCCGCATACAAAACAAACTATTGAGCCAACTGCCATTACCGGTATCCGGCCAAGCGTATCTGTAAGCCTGCCGCTAAAAGGGCGGGAGATACCCGCCGTGAGTGTAAATAAAGCAATTATTAATCCTTTGTATTCGGCACCACCCATGCTGCTCAAATAAGCAGGCAATTCAGGTATCAGCATATTAAAACTGGCCGAGAATAACAAGGAGCTAAGACAAACCAAACCAAACTGAAGATTATAAATAGGGTGGCCGGTTTTTACCATATATACAGGATATTTTATGAATTGTTGCAAAGTTAAACTTTCTGTTTAATCAAGTATAGGAAGTCTTCAATTAACTTACAATGTGTTAATGATCATGATTAACTATAAGGAAATTTAACATGCTTTTTGTAAGATATCGATCAATCTTGTGAATAAATATTAACCATTATAACCGTAAAATTCACATTATTTAAGTGTATATTATTAAGTACAGGTAGAAATACCTGTTTTTTAAATAAATGACAGTTATTGCATATTAATTAATTAGCTTTATCAAACCAACCTATCATAAACAATTTATGCCCTTTTTTGCCAAGCAGTTAAACCCTGATGCTGTATTGATTGAGTTATTACGTTTGCTGGGTTCGCCCGTAACTGCAACCGAGGTTATCAACGAGTTAAACATCCATCCGGATTATCCTAATTTACTGGCATTGAATGATGTGCTAAACAACTTCGGGATCGAATCTGGGGCGTACCGTATTAATAGCGACGAATTGCCCGGTGTGCCTTGTCCGTTTATAGCCCATACACGCAAATCGGGCACAGAATTTTTACTGGTAAAAAGCTTAGATACAAACACGGTAACTGTTACCGATCAAAATAAGAAAGACTATAAAATAGACGTTAAGGAATTTGAAAATATCTTTGATGGTGTAGTGCTGGTGCCCGAAACCAATGAAACAACCCTATCTCAAAATAAAACATCAGGGAGTTTTTCTATAGAAAAGATCCGTTATCCGCTGGCTATTGCATTGCTGTTTATTGCATTTATAGCAGGGGTTGTATTACATTCATCTGTTTTTATGAGCTGGCAAAATGCATTAGCCTGGTTATTTAAAACAGGTGGCTTAGCGGTGTCTGTTTTATTGCTGATACAAAGTATTGATAAAAATAACCCCTTGGTGCAAACCCTGTGCAGAGGCAATAATAAAGCTAATTGTAACACCATATTATCATCAAAAGCTGCAAATGTATTTGAAGGACTTACCTGGAGCGAGGTAGGCTTTTTTTATTTCGCGGGTACCTGGCTAACGTTAATGTTTAGCGGTGGCAGTATTGCTATGCTGCAGATTTTAGCCATACTCAACATCCTTAGCCTGCCTTATACGGTTTATTCTATTTATTACCAGGCAAGGGTAGCCAAACAGTGGTGCGTACTATGCTGCACCGTGCAGGTATTGCTATGGCTGGAGTTTGTTCCGCTGGTAATATCGTTTACACAGCCTTTTGAATTTTTAAATGCCACCGGATGGTTTAACCTTTTAATTTGTATGACGTTGCCCGTAGCAACATGGCTTTTACTCAAGCCATTGTTATTAAAAGCGCAGCAGGTAAAACCGCTAAAAGATCAGTTGCGGCAATTTAAATACAACGGCGAGCTTTTCAATTCTCTGTTAAAAGAGCAGCCTAAGTATGCCATGCCGGCAGAGGAGTGGAGCATTGTTTTAGGGAATGTTGAGGCCGAAAATATTATTACTATGGTAAGCAACCCGTACTGCCCGCCATGTGCCAAAGTGCATGATGTGCTGAACGATTGGTTAAACCACAACCCCGACATACAGGCAAGAATAGTTTTTACAGCCGACAATAGTGAAAAAGACATCAAAACCCCGGTAACCCGACACCTCATGGCATTAAATCAATTGCCTGATAAAGCTATTGTTAAACAAGCCCTGCACGATTGGTATAACCAAAAACAAAAAAATTACGAGGCATGGGCAAAGCTCTACCCGGTTCAATTAAATAAAGCAGATTTTGTACAGCTTGATAAGCAAAAAGCATGGTGCCAACTGGCCGAAATAAAAGCCACGCCCACCCTGCTGGTTAACGGTTACGTTTTACCAAATGCATACCAAATAAAAGATATTAAATATATGCTGGGCTAACAGCAATAAAGAAACTTCTCGCGAAAGTAAAGGAGCATGCACTTAACATACATGCCGCCAAATTGCCGGGGCGTGGTTACGGCAAAGATAATCAATTATTAAGTTTTTTATTTTTATGTCAAACTTTAACAAACTCAGCAGAACTGAGATGAAAAATGTAATGGGCGGATTAGTTAATCCATGCCCCGCCTATTGCGAACCGATGGGTGGTACAATAGTGTGTACAACATCAGATGGGCTAAATCACACAGGAAATTGCAATACCCTACCTGCCTGGCAACAAGTTGGCGCACATAACCACTGTGAAAACTCAGCTACTGGGAATTTCGCCTGCTAATCATTTTCAGCCCGGGATTTAATTCCGGGCTTTATTTGTTTTGTCCACAAACTTTTTAGTTAACACCCTCATGAAAATATTAGCTTACATTCTTTTTATACTTTTTTTTGGTTTTGTATGCGAAGCCCAAAAACCAGCCAATATATCTATCACATTAGAGAATAGTACACAGCTACAAATAAATCATTTGTCGCTGTTTGAGAAGGCCGGTAACTATCTGTTAACAAAACAAGATGAAACACATTACACCCTAACTTATAACGAACCAATACCCGGGATACTGTATTTGAATCTAAAACCTATTTATATCACCCCAGGCGATAACATCCAGTTAACATGGAGACTTGTTTCAAAGACGATGGATGAGCAGGTTGATAGCCTTTTAGCTACTGGGGTACATTCGGGAAATTATATTTATTCCAATTATATTATGACAAAAAAACTGGATAGCTATTTTCCGGATTTTGATGGCGCAAAATATCAGAAAAACCCTCTTTTACTCTATCAGGATCTCAATACATTTGAAAAGGTGTATTTTAATTATTTTGATAAGATCCTAACTTCTTTGCAATGTTCTCCGGCATTAATTGGCTTCGTGAAAAGGGCGGAACAGAATCAGTTTTTTTTTAATATGATATACTTCGAAAATGAATTGTATAAAAGCAATAATCCGGGCCTGGGTAACTTCTCCAAAACTTTAGATGATTCTTTTTTAGCCACCAGGTTTTTACCCGGCGATACACATTTTAATTTCGTACAGGAAAACTTGTTTAAGCGGTACTTAACAAGGTTGGTACAAATAAAATTCAAACAACTTACCAGCCATGCGGATGCAGTTGCTTTGTTTAATTACATTAATAAATATCCTAATGCCTATGTCCGGGAATATTTTCTATACTTTTTGGTGAAGGAGTACAATAGCAAAGCAAAGCTTTTAAATCGCGAAAGTCTGGAAGATAGTTTACAAACCATCACCAATGTAGATATTAAAGATAATCTTAAAAACTATATAGATTTTTGAAGTAAAGCAAT
This sequence comes from Mucilaginibacter sp., assembly GCF_041660805.1. Lineage (GTDB taxonomy): Bacteria > Bacteroidota > Bacteroidia > Sphingobacteriales > Sphingobacteriaceae > Mucilaginibacter. The sequence continues at coordinate 11,054 of NZ_JBAZVP010000040.1, forward strand.
CATGAATAAATACATTCAAGAAATCCCATGTTTTTTCTTCGCTTTAATTATTTTTTTGCTTAGTCCTACATTTGTTAACTATAGTTTGGGGCAAACCCAACCACAAATTGAGAGAGAGAAGGTTCACATTCATTTTGATAAGCCTTTTTATGCCGCTGGCGACACAATATGGTTTAAGGCATATATTGTTACAGCGGGAAGTAACAGGCCCTCATCTATAAGCAAAGTATTACACGTTAACCTGATTGATAGCTATAAACATATTGTTAAAAATATGCTGCTTCCCGTCGATTCCGGACTCACAAATGGCGATATCATTTTGCCAGACACATTAAAAGGGGGGCGTTACCGTATTTATGCATTTACCAACTGGATGCGGAATTTTGGCTCTGACACGTTTTTTGAAAAGGAAATTCCGGTTATAAATAGTGGTTCACCTGAAGCAGGCCCGCAACAAAAAGAGATAACTCGAGATACCGCAAAAAAGATGAATGTCCAGTTTTTTCCCGAAGGCGGAGAATTGGTTGCCGGATTGCGGAGCAAGGTTGGGGTTAAAATAACTGGTTATGACGGCTTGGGTAAAAATGCAGGTGGCGATGTTATTGATCAGAATGGGCATATTGTGGCATCGTTCCACACCACACATGCCGGTATTGGGGCGTTTCCATTAACGCCTGCGGCGGGCAGTTTTTATAAAGCAGTGATTACTACGCCCGGTAAAGGTGAAATGTGCATCCCTTTGCCTGAAGTCCGTCTTCACGGATACGTGCTTACTGTTAATAACCGGGAGAGCGATAGCGTTCACGTGAACATAGCAAACAATAATACTACAGGGCAGGAGGAAATTATATTGACAGCACAAGGCGACTGGCTTGTATATTATTCGGTGAAAATTACAGCGGAGAAAGGTCGCTGTAAGGCAAGCATACCCAGAAAATACTTGCCTGCGGGTGTTATCAGGCTTACACTTTCTTCAGCTCAAAACATCCCGGTGGCTGAGAGGCTCATATTTAATGACGATGCAAAAGACCTGCAATTAAAAATAAGCTCAGCAAAAGAGGAATATTCACCTTCAGAAAAAATAACCCTGGATTTCAGTTCTGTCGATGAAGGGGGCAAACCTCTACCTGGAAACTATTCGGTTGCTGTTACGAGTGTCACTAAAGTCCCTGAAAATGAAGAAGCCGAATCGACCATACAGTCAAATCTATTATTAGCTTCGGACGTAAAAGGATGTATTGAGCATCCAAGTTATTATTTTTTGGCTTGGACTAAAGCAGATAGTAATGAACGCGCATTGCATTTAGATAATCTACTGTTAACGCAAGGATGGAGGCGGTTTATTTGGAAAAAAATAGCTACCGATAGTACAGGATTGCCATTTGCCCCGGAAAATGGCTTGCAAATCAGCGGCAAATTGTTAACGAAAACAAAAAGCCCGGTCATTAAGAGCAAAATTTACGCTTTTGCAAATAGCGGTGGAATGCCGGTGTTGCTAAATACCGTTACAACTAATGATGGTAGTTTTAAATTTAGTGATCTTGACTTTGATGATCCTACATCATTTGCTATTCAAACAAAGGATGTTAAAAACAAAAATAACGTAGCAATCTTTTTGAATACTGTACCTGAGCCGGAGTTAACAGCATTCGATAGCCTGGTAAGGGACTCATTGATAGAGACAGATTACACGGTAGCAAACGAAAAACGTAACAATGAGATGACGACAAACCACATAAGCAATAACGTTAGGCAATTAAAAGAAGTAATTGTGAAAAGTAAAAAGCAGGCATACTCTTCAACTGTTTTGGGAAGAAATTTTGCATATAATGTCATTGATAATAAAAAAATTAAAGGTGAAAGCAGTTTAAAATACATAATTGAGAAGTATAACCCATTTATTCGTTTTAATAAAGAAAATCAGCCAAAGTATATAGGAAGGCGACCATTTTTTCCAGAATATTTTGTAACTATGATAGATGGTGCATTAACAGACAATGATATCCTGCAGTCGATGAACCCGGATGAAATAGAATCGATTGAAATCCATACAAATGGTCTTGGTGTAGGTGTACTCGATAAAGGTGTTATTGTAATTAACACCAAAAGGAGAGACCCGAACCATAATTTCAGGAAAGATGCCGTTAGTGGAATGTCAACCTTTCTTGTAAAGGGCTATTATCGTTCGCGTGAATTTTATAATCCAACAGATAAAGTGAAACAGGAAAAACCTGATCTACGGGATGTAGTTTACTGGAATCCCAAAGTGTCAACTGAACAGGATGGAAAAGCCAGCTTAACATTTTTCAATGCTGATAGCAAAGGGCTTTACAGAGTAGTTGTAGAAGGGGTTTCCTTTGACGGGCGTTTGGGGAGATTTATTTATACCTACCTTGTTAAGTAGTTGCACAACAAGATTTACATTTAGTATTCAACCTTACCTATGTCCTTCACCTTTTATAAACAACCCGATCAAATGGACTGCGGCCCAACCTGTTTACGCATGGTGGCCAAACATTTCGGCCGCAATATAAAGCTGCAAACTTTAAGGGAACTGTGCGAAATAAACCGTGAGGGGGTTTCCCTTTTGGGAATTAGTGACGCTGCCGAAAAGGTTGGTTTCCGCTCATTAGGCGCCAAGTTAAGTGTAGCTGATTTAAAGGAAGCCGAACTGCCTTGTATATTACACTGGCGCCAGAACCATTTTGTGGTGCTTTACAAGATCAGTAACAACAAATATTACATTGCCGACCCGGGTAATGGCCTGGTTACCTTAACCGAAGCTGAGTTTAGCAAGAACTGGCTGTCTGATGCGGAAAATAAAGAGGGTATTGCTTTACTACTGAGCCCAACCCCGCACTTTTATGAACAGGAAGATGAAAAAGGCAGTGAAGTAAGCTGGAGCTTTTTACTGCGTTATTTGATCACCTACCGGCAGTTGGTTATCCAGTTGCTTTTTGGGCTGGGCATAGGTACGCTGCTGCAACTGGTAACGCCGTTCCTTACACAGTCTGTAGTTGATATTGGTATCAATACCCGTAACCTCAACTTTATATATATTGTTATTATCGCCCAGGCCGCGTTGATCATTGGCAGGGTGAGTGTGGAGTTTATCCGCTCATGGATCCTGCTGCATATCAGTACCAGGGTAAATATATCTATCCTTACAGATTTCCTCATAAAGCTTATGAAGCTGCCTATCAGCTTCTTTGATACCAAAATGACGGGCGATATTATGCAGCGGATGAATGACCAGCGCCGCATAGAGACCTTTTTAACAGGATCAACCCTTAGCACGCTATTCTCCATGTTCAACCTTATAGTGTTTTCGATAGTATTAGCCTATTACAACACCACTATATTTTTTGTTTACGTAGTAAGCAGTACTTTATACATTGGCTGGATACTGGCCTTTTTAAAACGCAGGCGCGAGCTTAATTATAAAAGCTTTGAGATCTCCTCAAAAAACCAAAGCAGCATAGTACAACTGGTTAGCGGGATGCAGGAAATAAAGCTGAATAACTGCGAACAGCAAAAACGCTGGGAATGGGAACACCTGCAGGCAAGGCTGTTTAAGTTCAATGTAAAAAACCTGGCACTGAGCCAGTATCAGCAGGGCGGCTCAACGTTTATTAACGAAACCACCAATTTACTCATTACCTTTTTAAGCGCCAAGGCGGTAATAGACGGACAGCTTACCCTGGGAGCGATGATAGCGGTGCAATATATTATAGGCCAGCTTAACAGCCCCATACAGCAGTTTTTAACCTTTATCCAGGGCTTCCAGGATGCCAAGATCAGTTTGGAACGCTTGAACGAGATCCACCAGATGGCTGATGAGGAACCTGTGGATAAAGAATTTAGCCATACATTGCCGCATAACTTAAGTATCAGCCTTAATAATCTTACATTCCGCTATCCGGGCGCAGGTAACGAGCCGGTTTTGCAAAACATTAACCTCAGTATCCCGCAGGGAAAAACCACCGCTATAGTTGGCATGAGCGGTAGCGGTAAAACCACCATATTAAAATTGCTGCTCCGCTTTTATGAGCCCGAAAAAGGCGACATCAGAATAGGGGAGCAGTCACTCACCAATATTGGTTTTAAAACATGGCGGGGGCACTGTGGTGTGGTAATGCAGGATGGTTTTATATTTTCGGATTCTATAGAGCGCAACATTTCTGTTGGAGACGATTATCCTGACAAAGACAAACTGCGCCATGCTATAAAAGTGGCCAACATACAGGATTTTATTGACGGCCTGCCGTTGGGGTTAAAAACCAAAATAGGCGCCGAGGGTAATGGCATAAGCCAGGGGCAGCGGCAACGTTTACTGATAGCAAGGGCAGTTTACAAGAACCCCGAGTACATATTTTTTGATGAGGCCACCAATGCGCTCGATGCCAATAACGAGCGGGTGATAATGGATAATATGAAGGAGTTTTTTACCGGCCGAACGGTAGTTATTGTGGCGCACCGTTTAAGTACTGTTAGCCATGCCGATAATATTATTTTGCTGGACAAGGGCCATATTATTGAGCAGGGAACGCACAAGCAGCTTACCTCGCTTAAAGGAGAGTACTATAAACTGGTTAAGAACCAACTGGAACTGGGAATGTAACCTGATATCGGATTTACGATTTACGATTTCGGATTTAGCTTTTGATGTATGGTGTTTAAAGTTTAAGATTAGAATTTAATAAATTATGCCCATAATATATTCAGATAGAAGCGCGGAAGTCAGGCATACAGATGATATGCAGGATATTATTACGTCGGTGCCATCATGGTTGTTGCGGTGGGGTATAACGCTGTTCTTTTTTGTGCTGGTAATGCTGTTGAGTTTATCGGCATTTATAAAATACCCCGATATAGTAAAAACGCAGCTGAAGATTACTTCGCCAAATATGCCTAAACAGGTAGTGCCCAAAATTACCGGTAAACTGGTAAAGCTATTGGTTAATAATAATGATGAAGTAAAGCCGGGGCAGGCGCTGGCCTATATTGAAAGTACCGCCAGCCATGATAAGGTTTTGCTGTTGTTAACCAGGCTTAAGCAAATGCAAAAACAGGTGGGCCTAAACCAGCCGATAGATAAATCATTTTTTAATAACGCTGATAATAATGAACTGGGCGAATTGCAGGCTTCATACCAGTCGTTTTCGCAGGCTTATCTTACCTACAAATCATCTGTAGAGGATGGGTTTTTGCTGAAAAAGCGTGCTTACCTGCAAAAGGACGTATCTGCCTTGAGCCAGCAAGCCAGTCAGTTGCAATCAGAGAAAGTACTGCAGCAGCGCGATTTTAAACTGGCCGAAGAAGAATATAGCATGCATAAAAAACTGGAGCAACAAAAAGTAGAGACCCCTGCAGAGTTAAGGCAGCAGGAGAGTAAATACCTGTCTCGTAAAGCGCCCATGCTACAAACCGATGCGGCTCTGATCAATGCCAGCACCAATTCCCTCGCCAAGCAAAAAGAAATTATGGAACTGGATAACCAGGTGCAGGAAGAGAAAGCAAAATTTTCACAGTCCCTTAACAGTCTCATAAGCCAGGCCGAAGATTGGAGAACAAAATATGTACTATCCGCTTCACAGGCAGGCAGGATAACTTATGCAGGCATAATCCAGGAGAACCAGGTGGTTACCGTTGGTCAGGATGTGTTTTATGTAAATGCGGGCAATGAACAGTTCTTTGGAGAAATGAGCATCCCGCAGGATAATTTGGGCAAGGTTAAAAAAGGGCAGGAGGTGCTGATCAAATTAAAAAGTTACCCATTTGAAGAGTATGGTATGCTAAGGGGCCGGATCTCCTACCTGTCTGACGTGCCTTATCGCGACAGTATATTTATATCCAAGGTAACTTTCCGGTCAAAAATGTCATCAGACCTTAAAAAGCCTGTTCACTTAAAGCAGGGTATGATGGCCGATGCCGAGATCATCACCCAGGATGCTACCATTTTGCAAAGGCTAACCCGCAATGTTATAAAAGCCATGAACAGTAAATAAAAAGCCATTGTTAATTAACTTATTATCCCCATTGCTGCAAATATTTCTTTAATGGATAGATGCGCTCCGCATACAAACTCGTCGGCGGCGCCGTAGTACATGGTTATGGTATCGCCATCGGCTTCAACAATATGGCCGTTGGTAAACACTACATGGCCAAAAAAACCGCTCACCTCGTAAGGTTCAATTGGTTCCATAATGGCATGTTCGGTACGGGCAATTACTTTTGATGGATCATTAAGGTCCAGCAAAAATGCCCCCAGGCAGTAGCGGTGCTCTTTAGTGGCGCCATGATAAATTTCAAGCCAGCCCTTTTCTGTTTTTATGGGTGCCGTACCCGCGCCAACGCGGCCGCTATCCCAATAACCTTCGCGGGTTTTAACAATACATTTGTGGTTGCCCCAGTGTATGCCATTAGGTGATTCGGCCAGCCATATGTAGTTGCCGCCAATATCTACACTGCTTGGGCGGTGCAGCATATAATAAAGCCCGTTTATTTTCTCCTCAAAAATGGCTACGTCTTTATTATGTGGCGGCAGTATCATCCCGTGCGATTCAAAGGTTTTCCAATTAATAGTAGTGCGCATGCCAACACCCACACCACTATCAGATACGGCCGTGAATGTTAAATAGAATTTGCCTTCTAAAAAGGTAACCCGGCAATCTTCAATGCCAAAAGTTTGCAAAGCGCCCGTGCCAAATAGTTTTGAATAACCTTCAGGTTCGTAAAATTTAATTCCATCATCACTGCAAAGCAAACGCAGGTGTGAAAGCGTAGTAAGGTAATCTACACCCCGGTATCGTACCACACGGGCATCAGTGGCTATCAGGTCGGCATCATTCAGGGCTATTTCCATTATTTGGGTTTCGCCGGTAGCGGTAAGGATAGGGAAGGATACATGTATATCAGATTGCTGCGGCCTTTCGGCAACCCTCACCAGCAACCAGGTTTTATTATCAAACTTAAACACACCGGGGTTGAGCAGACAGGCAATATGCAAGCCCTCGCGGGTTGCTGTCAGATCTTTTGGCGATAATAATGGATTTTGCGGAAAACGCCTGGCTATATCACTCATAAAACATATGCTGATTGATATTACTAACAATACCGCCGGCAAATGGTTGTATCAAATTAGCTTTTGGATATATGGTGCAGTACTTTCTGGTATAACTCATCAGGTAAAAAGGGTTTTACCACAATATCATTTATACCGGTTTGTTTTACCTGTTCTTCAATTTCTTTAGGCAGGTTAGCAGTAAGTGCTACTATAGGTATGGTTACACCGTTAGCACGCATGGTCCTGGCTGCTTCATAGCCATCCATAACCGGCATATGCAGGTCCATTAATATTAAGTGGTGCCTGGTGATATCGAGCTTGTTTATAGCTTCTAATCCGTTTACTGCAACATCAATATTGGCCCCCCAGCGTTGCAGAAATGTTTGGGCCACCATTACATTTATCGGGTTATCTTCAACCAGTAAAATATTTACACCTGTAAAAGGTTTGCCCTCATTTTGAGTGTTTACGTGTTGGCCTTGCTGACCTGGTGTTTTGCTGCTTTTTATAAAAGTTTGATCGAAATAAAAGGTAGATCCCTTGCCTTCCTCACTTATTAAATGGAGGGTTGAATTTTGCAGCTCTAAGATGCGTTTACTAATGGACAAACCTAAACCCGTACCGCCAAAACCCCGTGAAGTGGAAGAATCTGCCTGGGTAAACCGCTCAAATATCAGTTCCTGATTGGCTTTTGATATACCAATGCCTGTATCACTTACTTTTATGCTGAGTGTTGTATTTTTTTCGGTTTGCTCTTTTACGTTTATTTCGACCTCTACCGCCCCCTTTTGGGTAAACTTAATAGCGTTATGCACCAGATTGGTTATTACCTGCGATATTCTTATTGGGTCGCCCAGTATTTTGTTTTTCAGATCAGCATCAACTGTTAGTTTCAGGCCGATACCTTTATCATCTGCGGAGCTTCGCAAACTGTTGATCACATTGCGTGCGATACCGGCAATATCAGTTTCAACCTGCTCAAAGGTGATTTTGCCTGCCTCTATTTTATTATAATCTAAAATATCGTTAACTATCCCCAATAAGTTGTTGGCCGAAAATATCATTATATCCAACTGCTCCATCTGGTCTTTACGCGGGTTGTTCTTTAACAATAAATAGCTCATCCCTATAACCGAGTTAAGCGGTGTGCGTATCTCGTGGCTCATGGTGCTTAAAAATTCGCTTTTGGCAATAAGGCCTTGTTCTGCCTGTTCACGCGCTTTTTTTAATACAAAGGATACCCGGTGAGACAATACCAGTGATTGCAAAAAGAAAAAGCTTACATACCCGGCAAAACTTAAAAATTGCAGTTGTGGAATAAAGCCCCAATAGTGGAATAATGATATAGCAAATACGCACATTAGCGATATGGAACTATATAATGCGTATACAGAGCCCGGCCGCCTTTTTTTGTAAGCGATGATGTACACATAGGGCACATAAAGCAAACAGTATATTGTAATTACTAAAAATGGATTAATAAGCTGCGTGAAATATAATGGAGGCAGCAATAACGACATAACAGCAAAAAGTAGACAGATCAAACAGATTATTCTTATGATCAATTTGTTTATGTCTTCTGGCCACAGGTAGCGGGTATACAATCCAAACAAACCAATACCCATAAATAGGCTCATATACTCTAACCTGATAGTTATATACCAGCTCACATCAGGCAGTATGGTATGCAGTACATAATTATCTGTACCCATTATACGATAGCAATATACTATTGAGTATAAAGAGAAAAGTAAAATTGCCTTATCGCGGTTCCCAAACAAATAAAGGCCCAAAAAGAACAAGCCGCCCATAAATAAGCATCCTGTAAGCAGCAGGTCTACAGCTTCGCCGCGCCGCCTGTTTAATACCATTATATCCTTTTGCTGTATTGTCAAAGGGCTTCTGATACCGCCTTTACTGTGTACAAAATTAGAGATCTGTAAAACCAGGTTCAGCGTATCTGTACCTTCCGGAATATCAAAAGCCCGGTATGCCCAGTAAGGAACAAACCCTTTTTTGGTTGTGCTAACTGTGCCATTTTCTGCCACTTGCTTACCATTTAAAAATAAGCGATAGGCTGAATACAGATCAGGCATGCTGGCGCGCAGTGGCTTGGTATTCTTGGGTAGCAATATGGTTAGTTTGTATGAAGCGTAACCAAAGGCAGGCAGCTTTTTCCCGTTTCTGATATGATTACTCCATAGGGCCGGGAAATCTATCAGTTCGCCTTTAATGGTTGTGTTTTTTTGCGGATCTATCAGCTGGTGCCAGTAAAACTCCCATTGGCCACTTAGCTCAATAGCATCAGTAAGAGATTGTTTACGAAGATCAATAACACCATTTTTGGCAATAGGTTGGGGTGGGTTATAAGATGCAGAGCCCCAAGCTGTAATACTGCAGAGCAAAAGTAACATTACAGCATAAAAGGACTGTTTAATCTTCATTAAATGTGAGTGGTTCAATTAGAGGTCAGGCCAAATATAATTAATCCACAGTACAATCAGATCAAGTTTAGACTTATAATAAACTGACAAATTAAAATGCCTTCACAAATGTTTTTATAGTACTTTTATTAATAATAAATCAGTTTATGAGCCATTCAATCAGTCGTAAAAAATTCATCGCATCGTCGGTTTTAGCTGCCATTTCATTGCAGTCGGGTTTAAACGCTTTTGCATCACAACCAGCTGTAAATAATACTACCAATGAACCATTACCCGCTACCGCGATGAAGATTTGCATTTTTAGTAAATGTATGCATTGGCTAAATTATGATGATATGGCTGCGATGGCCGCTGAGATTGGTTTTGATGGAATAGATTTAACGGTAAGGCCCGGTGGCCATGTTTTACCTGAACGTGTAACTCAGGACCTGCCCAAAGCTGTAGCCGCTATTGAAAAAGCCGGACTAAAAGTATACATGATCACCACTAATATTAAAAGTGCCGATGAAACCTATACTGCCGACATATTAAAAACAGCCGCAGGTTTAGGCATTAAGTATTACCGCACAGCCTGGTATGATTATGATCAATCAGTTGATATTCCTACAAATTTAGAATTGATCAGGAAGCGATTAGCCGGTTTGGTTGCATTGAATAAACAGTATAATATGCATGGTGCATATCAAAACCACGCAGGGCAATACTTTGGCGCATCTATATGGGATCTGTGGCTGGTATTAAAAGACCTTGACCCGGCTTATATAAGTTGCCAATACGATATAAGGCATGCAACAGTTGAAGGGCCCGATACCTGGAGTACAAGCCTTAACGTGTTACACAAGCATATAAAAACCATAGCTATAAAAGATTTTTCCTGGGCGCCAAACGGCACTAAATGGCAGGCCAAAACGGTACCGCTGGGTGGCGGTATTGTTAACTACGATAAGTATTTGAGTATGATAAAGCAGTACCAAATAAGCGGGCCTGCAAGTATGCATTTTGAATATGCATTAGGCGGGGCAGAGGATGGAGCGAAAACAATAACCATCTCGCCTGCTGTGTTTAAAGCAGCTATAAAAAAAGATCTGGATACATTTAAAGAGATGCTGAAAGCGAGGGGAATGTAATTGAGGCGGCCTGCTTCTGTCGCTTGGCTCCAGCCGGGTGACGGTTATTAGGCGGCGTCCCGCCGCAGTGTTTGAGCAGTTATTTAGGAGGCGGCCGGAGGCCTTATAATAGTTGCCACCCGGCAGGAGCCGAGCGGCGGCAATTGCTTTGACCGGGCAGGAGCTGAGCGGCTATAACCACCGCGCTGTCGCTTGGTTCCAGCCGTGCGGCTGCTATTGCTTTATCCAAGCATATTTAACAGGTCGGTTTTTGAAAGGGATTGGAGGAATGATGCATCCGTTTTAATGAGATTATTTACCAGCTCTTTTTTAGAATCCTGCATTAGCATAATTTTTTCCTCCACCGTATCCGGACAGATCAATCTTACGGCTACCACGTTTTTGTTTTGCCCAATACGGTGTGAGCGGTCAATAGCCTGGTTCTCAACAGCAGGGTTCCACCAGGGATCAACAATGTAAACATAATCTGCCTCTGTTAAATTTAACCCTGTACCACCAGCTTTGGTGCTGATAAGGAAAACCCTGATAGACGTATTATTTTGAAATTCGTTTACAATTGCCTCCCGGTTACGGGTGCTGCCGGTAAGCATGCTATAAGCTATCCCTTTGGCAATTAATTCTTTTTTGATGAGTTCAAGCATCGATACAAACTGCGAGAAGATCAGGATCTTATGCTGTGGCGATTTACCCTCTATCTGCTCAATCAACAGGTCAATTTTAGCCGATTCGCTGCCCGGTGGTTTCTCGCCTGTCAATAACATAGGCGAATTACAGATCTGCCTTAGCCTGGTTAAGCCTTTCAGCACATTCATTGGCGTTTTTTTCAGCACGTCATCTGTTGTGGCCGAAATATATTCCCTAAACTCTTTCTCGTAAGCATTATAGATATTACGCTGTTGTTCCTGCATTTCGCAGTACAATACCATTTCGGTTTTGTCTGGTAGTTCTGCCGCTACCTGCTGTTTGGTTCGCCTCAGGATAAACGGTTTTACCTTGTTCTGCAATTCAGCCGCCCGTTTGTTGCTTTTGAATTTATCAATAGGTACCGAATAAATATCCCTGAAATACTGCCGTGTACCCAGTAGGCCCGGGCATGCAAAGGACAGCTGGCCATACAGGTCGAAGGTATTATTCTCAACAGGGGTACCTGTTATTACAATTTTGTTGCGCGATTTTAATAACCGTACCGACTTGTATCGTTGCGAATCGGGATTTTTAATATTCTGCGACTCATCCAAAAAAACATAATTGAACTGATAAGCCTTTATAAAATTAATATCGGCAAGCAGTGTGCCGTAGGAGGTAAGAATTATCTCGTAGTTACGAAAGCTATCGGTGTTTTTTATCCGGTCGGCACCGTAAATGGTATGGATCCGGATGGATGGCGCAAACTTTTGAACCTCTTGCTGCCAGTTAAAAATAAGCGAGGTAGGCACCACTAACAGGTTAGTGTTATGGGTAACCTTATTACGTTGCGATAATATAAAAGCGATGATCTGCATGGTTTTACCCAGGCCCATGTCATCTGCCAGGCAGCCGCCAAAGTTAAAATCATCTAAAAAATTAAGCCAGTTTAGCCCCTGCTGCTGGTAAGGGCGCAGGATAGCTTTTAAATCGGCCGGTACGGTAACATCTTTAACCGATTCAAAATTCGCGAACTTTTCACGGTAGCTGCCAATCTCTTTTCTTACTTCCTCATCCAGCACTTCATCATCGTACAGTTCTGCAATGGTGGCATAGTTGGTTTTTGGGGTACGTAAAATACTATCATCCACAATCTCGCCGGAGTTGAAGTATTTGGTGAACTTTTCAATCCAGTCGGCAGGTAAAATGCCTAAAGTACCATCATCCAACTGCACGTATTTGCTCTTATTGCGCACAGCCTTGTACACCTGTTTTAAAGCGGCTTTTTTGCGCCCGTAACGCACATTAATATCCGAGTTGAACCAGTTAATACCGCTCAATACCCGTATAGTGATATTTACTTTGTTGGGGTTAAGCTTATTACCCTCTAACTCGTTAAAACCTAATATAGTTATGCCATTACGCTGCCATTCGTCAAATACATCTAAAAACCAGTCTTCATTTAAAAAATGCCTTTTGTGCAGGTAAAAGTAGTACAGGTCGTCTTCCAGTTGCTCTAAAAAATCAGCATGTTGTTTTACCAGTAAAGCTGTAAATTCCAGTTCGGCTTCATCATTACGCTGTACTAAAAATTCTTTTCCTTTTTTGTCGATGCTGTAGATCTGCCTTTTGGTACGCACGGAGATCTCGGTTTCGCCATAGCGCATTACGGGGATGATCATTACATGGCTCCCAAAATCCGACAGGTATATTATCCTTTCCGTTTCGGCAGTAAAACCCTGCTGCTCCAATTGCGCAGGGGTAGCGGGCTTAATATGCTTATAATCAATACTTATCTTGTCCTCTAACTGCGTTAACAGCTGCGTTTTAAACTCTTTGAATTTAGATTGATGGATAAGCAAATTATCCGGTCGCTTTCTTAAAATATCAATAAGGCCTAAAGTCTGCAGGTTATCTGCCAGGTAAAGGGTATTGTTTAGCAAAATAAAGTAGGTGAACCTGATGCTCAGATCTTTTAAAGCATAGCTTATATTACCTATTTTTAAGTTGCCTGCCAGTTCATAAAATTGTCCTTTTGTATTTACCGCAAGGTTAATAGCAGGAGGGAGCAGGCTAACTTTAACGGGCACAACAGAGTTGGCGGTGATATTTTCAGATACTTCGCTATTATGGTAATAAAACCGGTAACCCAGCGGATTCTTTACGATAGCCCGCAAAGCTGTCAGATCAGCCTCGGAACGTTTGGAGTTTAAATGATTTTGAAACTTGTTGATGCCTGTATAAAATTTCAACTGCTGGTGATCGTCCGTTTCCCATATCATATCCAGTGGATCTATAGCAGACAGTGGGTTCTTTATTTTACCATCCTTAGTGGTTTGTGCCGAATACAGGTCAATAAACAGATATTTATAGTATTTATGCTGTTTTAAAACCACGCAGGTTACCCTTTCGGTATCGTTAACCGGTTGATTAAAAGGAATTAAGGCAGCAGGGGCAACCTGCTGGTTAAGATCAAACAGGCTTTCTTTGGTAACCGGTATGAGTGACGGCAAAGCAGGGGTGATGGTTACCCTTTTATTTTCGTGGATGACATTGAAAAAGCTGTCAAGGTCGGGCTCGTTCTCCAGGCCATAATCCAGTGCTGCTTTCTTGAGTTTTTGGTGACGAACTTTCGCATTAAAGAAAATGTTAAGGTCATCCCGTTTTATAATGGCCGCAAGTACCAGCGCCTCATGTTCGCATAGCTTGCCGGGCATAGCATTGCAACTACAGGAAAGCATTAGTTGGCCGGCGTGATGTACCACGGTTACCTCCGGGAAATTGATGTTGCTATACGCATGTGTAAATGTTCCCTGGTTAAGTTCTAAAAAACGGGGAATAATGTGCTGGTAGGATGTCGCATCGAAATAGATCCCTACCGAAGCATATTGCGCAACGGTAACCTCGGTAATATTTTCGAAAGGAATATCCTTTAAAATAAAAGTATGGTTTGAAGGATTGCCGGTTTCGTTACTCACTAAATGTACTCCTGCTGATGCTCTGCTAATATCCGCACAATAATGCAAAAATCTGTTTGTATTTTCCATAAATCCATATCTTTTCGACATGGACCCGTATCTTTTTTAGTCTATTTTGTTCATATTTGGGGTTAAACCAATTTACCGAGATACAAACCACAACCATAAACTTTATTAACCATGAAGATAATTATACCCGGGTACAAATTAACTGTATTATGCACCGCCGGCATCTTGCTGAGTGCGGTAATTTTAAAAGCACAAACGGTTATACCTGTAGAAACTAGTGATAATGCGATGGTTTTAGAGGTGGCTAAAAACAAAGACCTCAACATTATTTACTTCGGTAAAAAACTTAATAATACGCAGGAATACAGTCAGATACCTGGAGTATATAAACAAGTAGAAGATTATACTAATTCGTTAAATTCGGCTTATACCCCGGCGGGTTCACGTAATTTGGTTGAGCCTGCAATTTCAGTTACCCATGCCGATGGCAACAACTCACTCGATCTGAAATATGTAAGCCATGACGTTAAAAAGATCAGTGATGATGTATCGCTGTTAAGCGTTGTACTAAAAGATCCGGCGTATAATTTCGAGGTAACTCTTTATTACAAAGCTTATTATAAAAGCGATGTGGTAGAGCAATGGAGCGTTATTAAACATCAGGAAAAAGGTAATGTTACTTTGCAGAAATTCGCCTCGGCCAATTTGCATATCAAGGCTAAAGTTTTTTGGCTAAACCAGTACCATGGCGACTGGGCCAAAGAGATGCAACCGGAGGAAAGTAAACTTACCCACGGCATTAAAACGCTTGATACTAAGCTTGGTACGCGTGCTAATCTGTTCCAGCCATCGGTATTTATGATATCTTTAGATAAACCTGCTACCGAGGATGAAGGCAGCGTACTATATGGTGGATTGGAGTGGAGCGGTAATTTCCGTACCGACCTGGAGCTTGACCCACAGGACAATTTAAGGATCATATCTGGCATCAATAATTATGCTTCGCCTTATGTACTTAAACCTAATGAAGAGTTTGCCACACCTGCTTTTTGGTACACCTTTAGCGATCATGGTAAAGGTGATGCCAGTAGAAAATTACAAAGCTGGGCGCGCGATTATAAGATATTAGATGGTAAAGGCTCAAGGGTTACTTTGTTAAATAACTGGGAATCAACTTATTTTAATTTTAATGAAAGTAAACTTGCCGAGCTTTTAAAAGATACAAAGAAACTGGGGGTAGACCTTTTTTTGCTGGATGATGGATGGTTTGCCAATAAATACCCGCGTAACAGCGACCATACCGGCCTGGGCGATTGGGAAGAAAACAAACAAAAATTACCCAATGGCATTGCATCACTGGTAAAGGAAGCGCAGCAAAACGAAGTGAAATTTGGTATTTGGGTGGAGCCTGAAATGGTTAGCCCTAAAAGCGAATTATACGAAAAACACCCCGACTGGGTGATTAAACAACCTAAACGCGAAGAATATTATTACCGGAACCAACTAGTACTTGACCTGAGCAACCCCAAGGTACAGGATTTTGTATATGGTATTATTGACAATCTGTTCACTAAGAACCCCGCACTTGCTTATATTAAATGGGATTGTAACGCGGTGATTTACAATGCTTACTCAACTCATTTAGGAAAAAGCCAGTCGCAGTTTTATGTGGAATATGTGCGTGGCCTATATAAAGTACTTGAGCGTATAAGAGCAAAATATCCAACTGTACCTATGATGCTATGCTCTGGCGGTGGTGGCAGGGTAGACTATGCTGCCTTACAATACTTTACCGAATTTTGGCCAAGTGACAATACCGACCCGCTTGAACGCATTTTTATGCAGTGGGAGTACTCGTATTTCTACCCGGCTATAACCAGCTCAAACCACGTTACGGATTGGGGCAAACAACCTATTAAATACCGTACAGACGTAGCTATGATGGGTAAACTGGGCTTTGATATTGTGGTGAGCAAACTAAGCGGCACCGACCTTCAATTTTGCCAGGATGCCATAAAAAGCTATAACTCATTTAAGCAACTTGTATGGCATGGCAACCAATATCGTTTAGCTAACCCACGCGAAGGTAGTGTGGCAGCTATAATGTACATGGATGAGGCTAAATCATCAGGCATTATCTTTAATTACCTTGTAAATAACCGGTATGATGAAAAAAGCAGGGCCCCAATACCATTAAAGGGATTGGATACAGCTAAAAAATATCAGGTAAAGGAAATTGATCTGTATCCGGGCAGCAAAACAAGCATTGATAGCAGCAAAATTTACACTGGCGATTTTCTGATGAAGATAGGCTTTAACCCACAAGTGCATTCAGGCAGAACAAGCGTTGTGCTAAAAATTGATGAAGTGAAATAGTACTAAAGCCTTCTCCTAAGCCCATTTCAGCAAGGAAACATCTATAAAGAGTGTTTTCCTTGCTGTTTTAGTTTAAATAAAGGGATAAACAAGTTTTAAACAATTAATATTGATTGAAACCACTACGTCCTTTTATATTCCACTCGTCTGTTTTGAGTTTGGACCTTGCCAAATATTCAAGTTTTCATCCTTTATTCGTGCTTACACAGATTTGAGGTAAAACAACTGCTTATTATCGAGCAATTGTTTACCGAAGTACTGGCACGATACAAACTATTTGATAAAATGTTGAAAAAAAATGCTGCAAAATATTCAAAGCTCTTTAATCCGTACACAACTTAAATAAAATGTGCTGATGTGTGGTTCTAAGTCGTTTGTTTTGAGTCGTTTAAATTTTAATACTTTTTTAATAAAATGGGTTTTTTGTTGAAATAAAAGATGCTTTATATGTAATAATTTAAATTAATTTGATTTTTTCTTATCATTTTATGCAACATTCTCGCTACAACTCTCGTTAGAGGACAAACTATTAATAAAAAAGCATGAATAAAAACTACCTCAAAAAGCCGCTGATGCTCATGAGTATCCTCGGTGTGACTCTTTTCTCTTGTTCAAAACAAGCAAACCCAGACCCGGAACCAGAACCAGTAGTGATGTCTACCCCAGCAGAATCTACTGATTTATTATTAGCCACTACCTCTCCATCCTCCGCCCTGGCTGGAACTGGCTTAATGTTGGGCATTAACGGGCACATGGGTGATGCGCCTTATCTGGCAACAACACCTGCAAAACAAATCCTGGCATTAAGGAATAGAGGAATGAAATGGTATAGGCTAAACATTCAAACTAAATCTGACGGTACTGCATCTTCATCAACCTTATTAGAAGCCCTGCAATCAGCTGCTACTAGTGGGGGCGTAAAGATCTTGCCAATGCTCTACTTGCGCACACTTAATTTTGGTGATAGCGAATCAACATCTTATGAAAAAGGAAAAACCCTGGGTGCTAACTTTGCGGCTAAATATGGCAAGTATTTCTCCTATTATAATCTTGGAAATGATTTGGAGCTGCCATTATTATACTCAAATAAAACCGGACAAAACTCAAGTGATTATAAGCAAACCGAATTTAAAGCAACAGCCGCCTACTTAAAAGGTATGGATGCTGGTATAAAATCAAAAGATTTGGATGCAAAAACTATGATTTCGGCAGGTTGGTTACATTATGGCTTCTTAAAAATGTGCGAGTCATATGGTGTGAAGTTTGATGTTGTAGGCTACAATTGGTATTCTGACATGGAAGCACCCGCTGCAAAATCCCCATATTTTATACCTGATATAACTACTAAATTGAGCACTTTATTTCCAGCTAAAGATATTTGGTTTACTGAATTCAATTTTAGGTATAAATCTACCAGTTCAACAAGTCAAAATGAGAGCGATCAAAATGCATTTGTTACTAAATTTGTTGCAAAATGTAAAGCTAATCCACGAGTTAAAGTAGCTATGGTTTATGAATTATTTGATGAGCCATATAAAAGTACTCAGGAAAAAAGTTACGGCATTTTAAAATGGAAAACCCAATATACAACTTGGACAAACAAAGTTTTGTCTAGTACTTTTATGTCAAGTGCAAATTAATATAACAACATAGTGTTGGGTATTATACCAATACTTTTAAAAACGCCAGGCAATTGCCTGGCGTTTTTTATTATTATCAGGTTGCTGTACAGATAATTAATTATAAATTTACGTTCTGTGTCAACGATTATTTAGTTCTTCAGCTAGTTTTTCTCGCGCCTGAAGTAATTGATCTAATGAGTAATTCGATTCCAGGTTAAACTGTTTGGAGGCTATTTCATCAAGATATTGACCTTCTTTACCTTTGAAATTTGTTGACATGAATTTTTCTACAGCAACTACAACCTGCACTACCTGATCTACAATTTTATCATAAAAATCGGCTGCTTTATCAACGTCAATAACTACCTGTCTCTCAAAATCAGGGTTATTAAGTGTTTGTTCTTCGCGTTTTATCTTTAACGCTAAATCTATCATATCTAAATGAGCTTGGTTAAGACGCACGCTGTTGTTATCTGCATCTTTTACCGGTTGAACACTTCTCTCTTTTTTGAGGTTTTCAGTTAATGCCTGTCGCTGCTCAACCAGGTTCTCTAAGGAGTAATTAGCTTTACTGAGTATGTAATCGTTAAGTTTAACAATGTCATCAAGCATCCGGTTAGTGCTTTGTACCCTGTCATCCCATATAAATACCAACTTCGGGTCCGGCCCAAGTACTACATCATCTGTATTAGTAACATTTACATAAACACTCCCTGCATTTCTTACATCAGTTTGAAAGATATCTTTCTTAAGATATTGTTCAATGCCTTGATCCAGTAGTGCCAATTTTAATTTTGACCTTGAAAAATCATCAGCGGGCTTTTTTTCTTCAGCTTCCATAGTTGTGTTTGGGTTTATGCATTATTCATGGAATAACACCAATATTAGAATTTAAAGTACTTGCTATTATAATTCAGCTTTTAGCTTGGCGGCAATTTCCTCTCGTGATTTTAACAGCTCTTCGAGTGAGTAAGAAGAAGGGTTATCTGTAGCAGATTTGAGGATTTGATCCATATTCACCTTCATTCCTTTTATATCTGTAGAGACCCATCTTGTTACTCCCATCACATAATTAACAGCCTTTTCCACAATTTCATCATAGAATTGAACGTTATCATTTATTGAAACGATCACATCTTGTTCTAACTCGTCCGGAAGCCGCAAATCTTTTTTCTTTATTTTCAGGGCAATGTCTATCAAATCCAAATGTTGTTGCGTTAACTTAAACTGCTTTGGTTGTTGTTCGTGTGCTAAACTAATCTTATCCTGTACAATTTTTCGGTTTGCCAGATCGTTACGGTATTTAATAAGTTCGTCAAGAGAGTAGTTGGTTTTTTCTAACACACTTTCATTCAATTCAGCCATTCCTTCAAAAAAATCACGCGCATTTGCCTGCCTTAGCATTGTGATTGCTATGCGAAATATATCGGCTGTAGCGTCAGTAAGGGATGCTTTTTTATCACCTTCATTGACAAATACGTTATCATGTACAGCAGCAGCATCTTTAATTTTAGAGCGAAGCTCAATGCTTTTATCAAGTAAAGCCAACTGTAGTTCGGTATATGATAACTCGTTTGGGGAGGGCTGTTTACTATCCATAATTTAAACTTATTTTTTTTGTGCGTTATACATATCTGTTAATTTTTGGTGTGCATCAATTAATTGTTGTAATGAATGCCTGTTATTATCTAAAAATTCCTTTTCAATTATATTATCCATAGCCAGCGAACCACCAATAGCTTGCTTTATCCGGTTAAGCAGATCTACAACACTTTTTATAAAAACATCAACCATATCAATCTCGGGAGATAGCGCGTCAAACTCATTTAAAGGGATTAAAACCTCATTTGCCGGTGATTTCTTTAACCCATCATTTTGGCGATATCTTGTCAGTTCAAGCGCGGCATTAATTAAATCCAGGTCGGCCTTACTTAATTTGATATCTTGCCTTTTTGCTTTATTACTTTTCATATTTATTACCTGTTACTTAAGTTGCCTGGCAATTTCGTTGCGTAATGCTATAAGCTCCTCCAATGATTCATTGCTTTTTAGATTTCCGTTTATTAGTTTTTGTAAAACAATAGCTTCGCGCGACATTTCAGCACCAGACTTATAAGCTTTATAAAATTCCCAAGCCCTTGCAACGGCTGGTACAACAAAAAACATATCATCTGAGTCGAATACCCTGGCTTCTGGTTCATTTTTTAATATTCCATGTTTGTTCTTTTCAAACTGGGCTAACTTAATTCCAAAATCAAGCATGTTGAGGTCGAGCGAAGTAAGCTTTACACTACTGTCATCCAGTCGCTTATAGCTGAATTTACTTTCTGTAACCGTACGTTCAGTAACTTGCGCCTGCATTTCAGTTACAATCTCTTTGCGCATTTTAACAAGGTCTGCTAATGATAGGCCGGCACGCTCTAAAAGAGTAGTATTAAGCAAAGCCGTCTGTTCGGCAAGGTCAGTCGGGTTTTGTCCGCCTAACTTCCACTCTTCTTTCACCTCTTTATTACCAGATATCTTAATTGCTAAATTTTCTTCGCCGGGGTTTGGTGTGGATTTAGCGGTTAACGGATCTTTTTTCAAAAAAAGATTAATGCCTCTATCCAGTAAAGCCAATTGTAAGCCATATGTGTTGTTTTCTGATTTCATATGCATTTATAATTGGTGAATGGAAGCAGCTGTATAAATAATTGCGGGGTAAGTGGCAACAAAAATCCAGAGAAATGAATTTAACCCCATAACAATAGCATTTACAAAATGGAAAATAATGCCAAGAGTTAAAATACTTAACAGAACAGGCCAGGGGCTTATCAAACAAACAGCAAAAGAGCTTTCGAACAATATAGCCGACCAGGAGAGCGTGTAACTAAGTGCCCGGTTCTTTGATAAAAAACTTGCCACATTTAAACTACCGTGAGAAGCCGTATTAAATATTTCAAATGTAGCATATCCGCTTCTCCATTTAGGCGACACAAGCTTGGCGACACCCGCAGCAGTATAGGATAAACAGGATTGCGCAGCTAAAAAAAAGAGGCTTATTTGAGCCATATAGCCGTGGTTCATAAATATACCCCCACCTGTTAACAGGCAAATGGAGATGATCAGGCTCATCTGATCTGACCCTTCGCCACCATATACCTGCCTGGAATGCATAATAATAAGCGTGGCTACAATTATCACAACGCAGATTGTAAATTGTAAGCTATTTATTGGAGTGAAAAGAATGGCGATTAATGCAATAATGCGTATAATAAGCGTAGTTAAAACGCCGCCGTAACTAAACAGACCGGAAATAGCAGGCCTGATATTAGAAGACAGGTACCTTTGATGTTCAAACCGAAGAATTTTCCATGGAAACGCCCCTACATCACTAAATTCCTTTCTGATGAAAAGAAATTCAAGTGAGGAGATAAGTTGTCCGATTGAAAAAATGCTTACAATAACTATGTATGCGTTTTCAATATTACTTAAAAACAAAATTAAGCTCATGATCTTACATTTTTATGGAATGATAAGATGATCGTATAATTAGATCCGGATTGGTTTTTCTGATATAGCCATCGCTTTTAACTATCGCGAATTGCCTGTACTTAGAGTTTTCTTCTGCAGCCACTTCGTTTCCATTACAAACGAGATTTAACAAAAGCATGTACGGAACTGTAAGGCATAAATGGTTATAGGAAACCGGCTCTTCATTTTTACTTTTTTCTTTGATTTTTCTGGATAAACGGGCGATATGGTTTACGCAATCCATTAAAAGTTTATTCTTCCGTTTATGAGGGTTCCACAACCAATCCAGCTGGCCCCGGTAATTAGTAACAGAGATCTCATGCCAGGAACCTATCGAACCATCGGTTAACTGATCCCGGTAGATCAGATGGTAGTCTGATGTGCCGGGATTTGGTGCAAAGAATGTCCAATTGGGTATAATGCCAACTACATCGTACGATTTTATCTTTTCGACCAATTCATGCCTAAATTGGAATTGCCATGCAATTGAAATAACAAACCACAGCCCATAAAATCCAATAAGTAGATACTGAATCCAGTCCATTGTAGATGTTTTATTATTGTCCCATTATTAAAGCTTTGTTAAGTTGATTTCTCATATCAACAAGTTGATCCAATGAAAGCCCTTCTTTAATATCGGCGTTAATTAAACGGCTCACAATTGAATAGTCGCGTGATAACTCAACCCCTGACTTATATGCTTTGTAGGCTTCCCATGCCAGTGCGGCGGCAGCTAATCCAACTTCTACCCACACAGCTTCTCCTTGCCCGGGTTGTACGTAAACGCCCTGTTCCGCTTCTATAACCTTATCCAGCCCCTCTCGTTGGATCCTGCTTTCGTGCTGAATTATTTTCAGACCGAAATCAATGAAATCAAGATCAATTTGAGTTAAACGAGTACCTTCTGCAGCCGCGGCTTTTGCGGTTGGTTGGTTGTAAAGTCTCTGTGCCATAATTAATAAGTTAAGATTGGTTTAAAATATAAGTTAGAATACAAGATTTTAATACTGTTTACGAATGATACCCAAAGGGCTGGTTTAATTTGGTTTACCTGTGAGTTGATTTTTCAATTATTCAACAAGACGAATCTACATATCATATAGATTAAATTATTTCCTAATAAGAAAGTGTATACTGCATTGTGCTAATTGCTCTTAAAGTGTAAATTAGATCAGTAATGAGCCATTTCCTCAGATTATAATAAGTATTAGAATAAAATGCAGAAACATGATAGAGATGTTATAAACTATATTATAAAATAAAAGTTAAATATTAACCAAAAGTTACTATTTTGTAATTGCTTTAGTAAACTGTATCATTACCGAACACCTGTTGTTACAACTACGGACGGTTAAATCAAGTGTAAATTATATTAAGTTATTGAATATCATTTAATTAGCTACATGGCACGTATTTATAGTGTTATTAATTATAGTCCTGGCTGTATAATTAAATATTCAATAAACATCGTTATGATAAAGAATTATTTACGCAGTGCTTTTCGCAACATAAGCAAGCACAAGTTTATCTCATTTATCAACATTTCTGGCTTAACTATAGGTCTCACTTGTTGTTTGCTAATTCTTACTTATATTATTAAGGAGGTAAGCTATGATAAGTTTAACACTAATGCCAAAGATATTTACCGGGTAACCCGCAGTTTTAATAGCGCCGATGGTGCTGTAAATTTACACCTGGGTGCGGTAGCGCCGCCATTTGGGCCGTTGCTTAAAAATGAATTTCCTGACATTAAAAAAGTAACCCGTGTGTATCCAAACAGTGGTGTAACCTTACGATATAAAGAAAAGCTGTTTAACGAAAAAGGGAGCTGCTTTGCCGATGAAAATTTCTTTGATTTTTTCACCGTGAAAACTGTTAAAGGTAATCCCAAAACTGCTCTTAAAGATCCTTTTTGTGTTATGCTGACCGAGGATTTAGCGCGTAAGTATTTTGGAGATGACGACCCAATGAATAAGGAAATAAGATTTGGGAACCAGTTTAACTTTAAGGTGACGGGTATTTACAAGGCACTCCCCGCAAACTCGCAGTTACATCCGCAAATGCTTATGTCATTTAATACATTGAATGATACTACTGTTTATGGCAAAAAGAACCTGGAAACCAATTGGGGGAATAATTCTTTTTATACCTACCTGATGTTTCCGCCAAATTATAATGTGGCACATGTGGTATCACAATTTCCTGCTTTTTTAAATAAGTATATGCCGCCCAATGGTGATGGCAGTACTAACAAACCCTCTGATGGTACTAAGCTAAGCCTGCAGCGCCTATTGGATATTCACCTTCACTCACACCTTGATAGCGAGATAGAAGATAACGGCGACATTAAACGGGTTTATATATTCTCGGCTATTGCCCTGTTTATCCTATTGATAGCCTGTATCAATTACATGAACCTTTCTACGGCCAGGTCTACCTTAAGGGCTAAAGAAATAGGTATTAGAAAAGTTATCGGTGCACAGCAAAAAGAGATTATTGTACAGTTTTTAGGCGAGTCTGTTTTTATCACCTATCTTTCGTTGGTACTTGCATTTTTGTTAACCGCACTATCACTGCCGGCTATTAACAAGGTATCAGAGTTGGGCCTGTCAATAAATTCTCTATTACAGCCGGTAATATTATTGCCTGTACTGATATTGCCTTTTATAATAGGCATTATCAGTGGTATATATCCGGCTATTTTTATGTCGTCATTTAATCCTTCAAAGGTTTTAAAGGGGATGTTAAAAGTAGGCGGGGGAGGTGTTTCATTTCGTAAAGTGCTTGTGGTTACACAATTCTCTGTTTCAATAATATTAATTGTGGCAACCACCATTGTTTTTCAACAACTACAGTACATACAGAAAAAGTCCCTGGGTTTTAATAAAGATCATATCATAACAATTGGTGAAGTATCTGCCAATATGTTCGAATCATTTAAGACTGATCTGTTAAAAAACCCTGAAATAAAGAATATGGGGCGTTCTTCACGTCTTCCATCAGGCAGGTTATTGGATGATCAGGGTATCTCGGTTTTTGAAAGTGGTGCATCGCTGCCTGTTAAGGCCGATGTTAAATATATTAATGCCGATTATGGTTTTATACCTACCTACGGTATAAGAATGGCTGCCGGCCGTAACTTTAGCCGTGATTTTGGAACCGACAGTAATAATTACATCATTAATACTGCAGCAGTTAAAGTGTTGGGTTGGAAAACCCCTGATAATGCCATTGGCCGCAATATAATTTATGGCGGTGTTACAGGGAAAGTTGTGGGAGTGATAAATGATTTTCATTTCGAATCACTGCATCAGAACATTATACCGCTTTTAATGCGCATGCCTGCCTTTGCCAACAGTAATTATGGCAGGGTTTCTATAAAAGTTGATGGC
The DNA here is from genome assembly GCF_041660805.1 of Mucilaginibacter sp. GTDB lineage: Bacteria > Bacteroidota > Bacteroidia > Sphingobacteriales > Sphingobacteriaceae > Mucilaginibacter. The sequence goes on from NZ_JBAZVP010000040.1 coordinate 36,205, forward strand.
CACAATGTTAAGGCCGCAATAAGCACTATAGAGCAGGTCTGGAAAAAATATCAACCCGAAACACCTTTTGAATACACCTTTCTTGACGAACGTTTCCAGAAACTTTATAATGCCGAACAGCAACAGGCTCAACTCTTTACCATTTTTTCGTGCATAGCTATTTTTATTGCTTGCCTGGGTTTATTTGGTTTGTCGGCATTTACTATTTCGCAGCGTGTTAAAGAAATAGGTGTACGTAAAGTACTTGGCGCCAGCGTACAACAAATTGTAACAGAGCTGTCGAAAGATTTTTTGAAACTGGTAATAATTGCCGCTGTAATTGCCCTGCCGATAGCCTGGTATGCCATGAACAAGTGGCTGCTTGATTTTGCTTTCCGCATTAACATACAGTGGTGGGTACTGGCAATGGCGGGTATTGTTGCCGTTATTATCGCCTTTTTAACCATTAGTTACCAATCGATAAAAGCTGCGTTGGCCAACCCGGTTAAAAGCCTAAGAAGTGAATAAAACCACTATAAAAAAGCCTCTCAGCATTAGCTGAAAGGCTTTTTTGGGTATACTCCCTTTGAAAAATGCTATGTTTTATATCACAAATTGTTAACTATGGATACCTCTGATGACGATTATTGTTTTCACGTACCCAGCTATCCGCAGAGAAAGACCCTGAACCAACTATCCAAATTAATACCAACATTAAAAAGACAATAATTGACAGCCATAATTCTGAATTAAGGAAAGACAGGCCCTTAGTAATATTTACAAAAAATATTGCGCCCAGTAAAATAGGCATTTGAATAACTACAGCCAAACGGGTAAGTAAACCCATAAAGATAAGCATACCACCTATAACATGCGCAAAGGCCACAATATGTATAAGCACAACTGCCATAAGTCCCGAAAAGTCAAAGCTACTATTTCGAAATATCCAGTCTTGCTGTACATTTGTGCTACTGATAAAAATAATGCCCTTGGTGAAAATTATTAATCCAAGAATAATTCGAATTATATCAAGCCATTTAGGATGATGAAGATCACCCCAATGTTCTATTCTGCGAACCATGTTCATGATGCCCTCCTTTTTAATGTTTGTAATTGGTTAATATGAAGTTACTAATAAAAACAATAAAAAATCCAATTTGTGTTGCAGCAATTTTGAATGCCTGTAAAAACAGGTAAAACTCACCTGGAAATTCTTCCCGACGAAGATAAATTTAACCCCAGGTGCATTCAGCCAGAATAAGCGTGGTGCTAAAATTGATGAAGTAAAATAGCCTAAAAATGGTCTTTTACACTTCAAATAATTTTCGTTTCTTTGCCATCCCACAAAACAATGACTTGGTAGCTCAGCCGGTAGAGCAACTGACTCTTAATCAGTGGGTCGAGAGTTCGATCCTCTCCCAGGTCACCTTTGAAGCCTTTCAGCGTAAG
>NZ_JBAZVP010000041.1:0-37585 GCF_041660805.1 Mucilaginibacter sp.
TTACTGGTGTATGATGTTAAAAGTATGGTCTCTGAGGTTTTTGAATCGGCAATAGTGGGTTCCTGGTTGGTAGCGCTCCAGCAAACACCGTAAGCTGTAAATGATGCTGTTCCGCTGGTTAAAAAGCCACCGCTCCATGCGCTGGTTGATGTTGGGTCAATAACCACATCGTACGTTACCATCGTAGATAAAACGGGGGCTACGGCATCGTTGCTTTTCACACAAGCGCTAAGGCCGGCAGTTATTAATACTAATAGTAATACTTTAATTTGGGTCGATGTTCTCTTCATTTGGATGGTGATATAGTTTAGGCTTAATGCCGCTATTTAACTGTGGTAAATAAATAAAATTATACCTGTTCTTAACTTTATGTATCGGCGAATACAGGGTTTGTATCGATGGATTACGGCTAAAAACGAAGAATGATACACATGCCTGCCAGCTTTGGAATGCGCCCAAAACTAACCACCTATATTACAGGTAATTAAGTTTAAAATATTCTCAATGTAACAATGTCGTAGCAATCCCCCTATTGCCTTATCAATTAAGTTTAGGCGAGTTGTTTGAGCTATTAATTGGGGCTGATATTGGAAATGTGAATAGCTATGGCCTATTGCATACCCAATAGGGCATTAACCGTAATTTAATGCCGGTAATGCAGAGCAGTTGATAGGATTTAACTTTAAAAAAGAATTAACGCGATACCCAGTGTGATGAATATATTGAACGTTTGCGCTATCAAAAACGCGTACAATGGTTTTTTACTGTTCTCATTGAACAGATCTTTAAAGTTGGTTTCTAACCCAATGCTTGTAAAGGCCAAAGCAAACCATAAACCTTGCAGGTTTTTAAGGCTATCTTTTACCAGTACATTTGTGGCCGGCGAAACTACGAATGAGAACAATAACGACGCGCCAATAAAACCCAATACAAACTTGGGGAAACGTTCCCAAATTACGCCTAAAGATGGTTTGGTGTCTTTATCTTTTGATGCAGGGTGTTTGGTGTAGGTCCAATAAACGGAGATAGCAAAAGCCGCCAGCCCCAGCAGCACATTCTGCGAGAATTTGACAATAGTACTGATCTTTAAAGCTATTTCGCCAACCAATGTACCGGAGGCTACTACCGCCCCGGTGGTATCAATACTGCCGCCCAGCCATGCCCCCGTAACCTCTTGCGAAAATTTAAAATAATGAGCAATTACAGGCATAAATATCATCATGGGGATGGCGGTTATTAAAACCATCGAGATAACATAAGAGAGTTTTTTAGGGTCGCCTTTTATGGCACCGGCTGTAGCAATAGCGGCCGACACCCCGCAAATGGATACCGCGCTTGATATCATCATTGACATTTCGTCATCAACCTTTAACTTTTTACAAACCCAAAAAGCAAAGTACCAAACAGAGGTAACTACCGCCAATGCCTGGATCAAACCAAGCGAACCTGCTTTAAGTATATCAGTGAAAATAACACTGGTTCCCAACAGCACCAATCCTATTTTTACGAACAGCTCGGTGGATAATGAAGACTTTAACCACTCTGGCAACTTAAAGAAATTGCTGATGACGAGCCCAATCAGCAGACTAAAAATTACGGCTTCCAGATTAAGTGATTTAGCTTGCTTACTGCCCGCCATTACAAGCGCGATCATAGTAAGCAGGTAAACCAGCGGGAAGCCCAACGCATAATTCTTTACAGACTTACCGATCATCAGCGCACCAACACCACCTATTACAAGTACAAATACAAACTGCATAAGCATCTTTAAAAGATTGGCCGAGCTTAAAACTTTTTCTGAAAGTTCGGCTGTTGTTTTCCAGCCAAAAACAGGAACGGGTAACAGGAACCCGGCAATAGCCAGTATGATAATCAATGAACCCAAAATAACCACTGTCCAGTCTTCGTGAAGGGTTAGTTTTGCTGATGATGTTGACATGTTATAAGCGTTAGGATAATTTAAGGTATGATTTAATATGCATACTAAAAATATTATTCAACAGTGCATAGATGTTATCACTGCGCAACTAATGTACACATCAGGTTTTCAAGTTTATAAAGAAATTCCTCTTTTTCAGGGAATAAAATCATCCTGGCCATGCTTAATAGCATTTACAATTATTTCTCCGCTGGGTACCGTTTTTACCCCCCTTCTCTAAGCGTATTGAACACCTCAAAAGTTTCAATAACCTATCTGCCAATAACATCGTATACAAAGGGCTATCATATAAATGACAGCCCTTTTATTTAAAACCTATTGAAGTATACATCCGGCTTTAAATCATTATTAACAAATAGTTAACACTATGTTTATTAATTAAATACAAGGCAACAATTTGATTGCAAAATTTGGCAATAAGCTAATGTTCAATTGATATTTTCATAATAAGACTTCCATTACTTTGCACTTAATTTAATCAAATATCTATACCCCACTAAATCTCATTCATTTATGAAACAAACTTACCAGCGTTTTTTTAATGGTAGTATTTATCATTCAAGGCAATGGGTGATGCTATTATGCGCTATCATCTTCAGCGTATCACCCGCATTATCACAAACCAGCAGAAACATTAAAGGTACCGTTACCGACGAAAAGAATGAGCCTCTTCCAGGCGTATCTGTAATGGTTACAGGAAGTAGTACAGGTGCCATGACAGATGTAAAAGGTAACTATTCGTTAACCATTACCGGCAATAATGCTACGTTAAGGTTCAGCTTTATTGGCTACATCCAAAAAGAAGTGACCGTAGGCAGCAGCAACACGGTTAACACCAGCCTTTTACCAGACGCTAAACTACTTAAAGATGTAGTAGTTATTGGTTACGGTACATCAAGCAAAAGGGATGTAACAGGTGCTATAACTTCTATAAAAGCCGAAGAGTTTAATCCGGGCGTGCTAACTACTCCTGCCCAGTTACTGCAAGGTAAAGTTGCGGGTTTAAATATTACCAAAAGCGGTGACCCAAACAAACAACCTGCAACTATTTTAAGGGGGCCCTCTACCCTGCGCGAAGGTGCAGCCCAGGAGCCTTTTTACGTAATTGACGGTGTGCCCGGTGCATCTATAGACCTGCTTGCACCTGCCGATATTGAAAGTATAGATGTATTAAAAGATGCATCATCAACAGCTATCTATGGTTCGCGTGCCGCAAATGGAGTAATAATTGTTACTACACGTAAATCAAAAACAGGCCAAACCAGGCTTAATTACAGTGCTTACGGTGCTACAGAAAAAGTATCAAACACTATAGACGTACTTACCGGCGATGAACTGAGAAAGTATTTAGCAGATAATGGTGTAACACCGTTGGCAAAGCCATTAGATGATGACGGTTCAAATACCAACTGGCAGCAGCTTGCCCAAAGAACAAGTTATTCACAAAGCCATAACCTTTCTTATGGTGGTGCGGGCAACAATTCTGATTATGGAGCAAGTGTAAACTACTTTAAAAATAATGGCATTTTACAAAACACCAGTTTACAACGTACTATTTTTAAAGGATATATAAACCAGCGTTTTTTTAACGATAGGCTTAAGCTTGGATTAACACTTACTAACAGCGCTACCAAAAACAACGATATTGTTCAAAGCCAGGTATTATCAGGCATATTGTTTTATTTGCCAACAGTAAGTCCGTTTAACCCGGATGGCAGTTATAAAGAAAACTTTGCACGTACCGGCAGCGGCACACTAAACCCATTATCATTAATTGATAATAACTTTATAAAAACGGATAACAATAAAACCCTTATCAATGGTGTTGCACAGGTTGATATTTTAAAAGGGTTGAAATTCACCCTTAGCGGATCAACCCAAAAAGACCAAAATAATATCAATTCTTACTACAATAGCAAATCTGGTTTGGTTGTTGGTGCTGGCGGTGTAGCTAACCGCAGTGCTTTTACAAACACGTTTAATGTTGTGGAAGGGTACTTAAATTACGACAGGGAATTTGGCCTGCATTCCATAAAGTTATTAGGTGGTTACTCTTATCAGCAGGATCGTACCAATGATGGCTTTGGTGTGCAAACACAAGGTTTTTCAAATGACAATCTAACTTATAACAACCTTTTTCTTTCCAATCCTACCAGCTTGGCCCAAATCGCATTTAATCAAAATTATATCTCCACATTAAGGCTAATATCTTATTACGGGCGTGTACAATACCAGTATAATGATAAGTATTTGTTACAGGCATCATTAAGGGAGGACGGTTCATCGGCATTTGGTTTAAATAACCGCCACGGTTATTTTCCTGCGGTATCGGCAGGATGGAGAATAATAGGGGAAAATTTCATGCAAAGTATTCCCGCTATTACCGACCTGAAATTAAGGGCCGGCTATGGCGTATCTGGTAACAGTTTAGGTTTTGATGCATTTACTGCACAGTTAATTTATGGTATTCCTCCGGGTGGTGGTAAGTTTTTAAGTAACGGAGTTATCACCAATCCTATTGGTCCGGTTCGTAATCCTAACCCTGACCTGAAATGGGAAAGCACTGCCACTACAAATATTGGTTTAGATTTTGGACTGCTTGGTAACCGTATAACAGGCTCGGTTGATTACTATATCAAGAAAACATCCGATTTGATCACCAGTTACCAGGTATCTACCACACAATATTTTGTTCCTAACCTTACTGCTAACGTTGGTAAAATAAAAAATAGCGGTGTAGAAGTTATAGTAAGCGCCATACCTGTAAAATCAAATAGCTTTACATGGCGTACCTCTTTAAATTTCTCTCATAACAAAAACGTAGTGGAAAGTTTATCTAATGATAAATTTGTGGCCGTAAACCTTCCTACAGCACAGCTGGGTGGTAAAGGGCAGTCGTTTTTAAGCAGCCAGATCATACAGCCGGGATATCCCATCGGTACTTTCAACTTATGGCATTACATGGGTAAAAATGCAAACGGAGTAAGTACTTATCAAAAAGCTGATGGTACCACAATTGCCAGCCAACCCTTATCAACCGACCAGCGCATTAGTGGTAATGCGCAGCCTAAGTTTGTTTATGGTTTTAGCAATAGTTTCTTCTATAAAAACTTCGACTTTAATTTCCTGATTCGCGGAGTTTATGGCAACAAAATATTAAATGGCACACTTGCAGCCCTGAATAACCCTGCCGATTCTAAATTTCAAAATATCCCAACGTTTACCCTAGGCGAATCTTATAAAGACATCAATGCTTACTTGGTATCAGACCGTTACCTGGAAAGCGGCTCATACCTGCGTTTGGATAACGCAACCCTTGGATATACCATAAGGCCAAAAGTTAAAGCAATAAAAAGCATCCGCCTGTACTTGTCAGGGAACAACATATTTATTATAACTAAGTACCGCGGTATTGATCCGGAGATCAACATAGGCGGTTTAACACCAGGTATTGATAACAGGGACTTTTATCCTAAAACCCGCACTTTCAGTTTCGGTGTAAACGCATCATTTTAATAATTCAACACTTAAAAAAATGAAAAAGATATTTATATTATGTGCAGCAGTTGTTGTAATCATGAGCACATATTCATGTACAAAATTAGATGTGCCGGTAGAATCGCAATACGTAAAATCAAATTTCCCGGTTACCGATGCTGATTTTAACGCTTTAACAGGTACCATTTACTCCAACCTGTCATCAAACTATGCAGTGCCTTACTGGCGCATGCAGGAACTATCAACAGACGAGGCCATATTACCGGCACGCGATGGTAACTTTGATGATGGTGGCCAATACCGTCAGTTACATTATCACTCCTGGACATTTGATCACCCTAACGTTGCCGGCGTTTGGCAATGGGGTTTTGGTGGTATCAACACCTGTAACCGTATCATCAGCGTTATTAACGATGGTCCATCACCTGAGGCAAAAAAAATAACCTCAATTGCAGAGGTTAGGGCCATGCGCGCACTTTATACCTACTTTATGATGGATTTGTATGGTAACGTTCCTATTATTACAGATTTCCCTGTAGCTACTTTACCGGCAACACAATCACGTGCTAAAGTATTTCAATATATTGAAAGTGAATTGTTAGCCGTATTGCAGCAATTGCCTGCAAAAACCAGTGCTAATGCCACCTTATACTATGGCCGCCCAACCAAAGCTATGGCGTTTGCATTATTAGAGAAAATGTACCTAAATGCACAGGTATATATCGGTGCTCCAAAATATACAGAAGCAGTTGCCATGGCTGATAGTATTTTAAAGAATACCAACTACAGCCTTGATGCAAAGTACCGCGATATATTTTTACCTAACAATGGCCCGCAGATAAACGAAACCATATTTGCCATACCTTATGATCAGCAAATACCGGGTAACCAGTTTACAAGGTTTGGTTTCTTTTATTACCTGGTAAACGCTTATGGTTTTAACGTAGGTTTAAGTATAGCCATGAGTACTACACCTGAATTTTACAACAGGTTTAATTTACCTGGCGATGCACGTACCAAAACATGGCTTGCCGGGCCACAGTTTGCCCCGGATGGCAGCGGTGGGTTTACAAGCCAGCCGGTATATTATCCAAGCACTACAACTCAAATATATATAGAACCTAAACTTACCCTTGTACCTGGCAAACCTATGGATGTAGGTAATACCATCGCCAGCCAGTCGCAAGGTGTACGTTCTATAAAATATTATCCGGATCCAACTATTATACAGGCTACCCGCTTAAATGGTAATGATGTACCCGTATTTCGCCTGGCCGATGTAATGATGATGAAGGCAGAAGCTATATTACGCGGTGCAACTGCCACTACTGTTAATGGCCAGCTGCAAACTCCTGATGTATTGGTTAACCAGATACGTGCCCGTGCCGGTGCACCTGCAGTTGGTGGTATTAATTTGCAGGGTTTACTGGATGAACGCGCCCGCGAATTTTCATGGGAAGCATGGCGCCGTAATGATCTTATCCGTTTTGGACAGTTTGAGGTGGAATACCCTCTTCCGAATGATGTATTGACCATGAATAAAGATGTTAGTCGCAGACTTTATCCAATACCAGCAGCAGAAATTAAACTTAATCCTAACCTGGTTCAAAACCCGGGTTATTAATTGTTTATAATAAAATAACTAACAGCCGGCGTTATGCCGGCTGTTTTACATACTACATTATATGAAAGCTATATTTGGCTTATTACTAATTACGCTATTACCTATATCTAAAAGTGACCCGGGCGATAATGTGCCTATTAACCATATACAGGTTATTGGCTCTCATAACAGCTACAAAAAAGCCATTGACCCCAGGTTATTCAAAATATTGCAAAAGGCAGATTCTGTAGGGATGAGTAAGATTGATTATAGCCATATCAGCCTAACAGACCAGCTTAATTTGGGGCTTTTAAACCTGGAGATTGATGTATATGCCGATACCGCAGGTGGCAAATATGCGCATCCAAAAGGGCTTGACTGGGCTCCCGGGCAGCCGGCTTATGATACAGAAGGTGTAATGAAACAACCTGGATTTAAGGTTTTTCATGTGCAGGATATTGATTACAGGAGCAATTGTCTCACCTTTAAACAATGCCTGCAAGAACTTAAAAAATGGTCTGACGCGCACCCTGATCATCATCCTATATTCATAACCATGAACGCTAAGGATGAGCCAATGAAAAAGCCCGGATTTACTATACCGGATAAGTTTACTTCTTCAATTTATGATAAATTGGATAAAGAAATTGCAGATAATTTGGGTACTGACCATTTAATTACACCAGATAATGTTAGGGGTAATTATAATACACTTGAAGACGCCGTGCTGCATCAAAACTGGCCAACATTAAAACAGGCTAAAGGCAAATTTATATTCCTGCTTGATGAAACAAGCCCTAAAACCAACGTTTATATAGCCGGGCATCCATCATTAAAAGGCAGGTTGCTTTTTGTTAATGCTGAACCAGGCACGCCCGAAGCCGCTATACACGTTATTAATAGTGCTAAAAAAGGTCTTGCTCAGATTAGCGCTTTAGTAAAAAAAGGGTACATTATCCGTACCAGGGCTGATAGTGATACGCAGGAAGCAAGGGCAAATGATAAGAGTAGTTTTAACGCTGCTATGCAATCCGGCGCTCAAATTATTACCACAGATTATTATAAGAAAAGCGGGCATTTCAAATCAGATTATGTGATCAGTTTTGCAGGCGGAACATATTTCAGAATGAATCCTTTATTTTAACTGTAAAATAGTTAACAAGCTGCTCCTGGCCCCCAGGTAGAAATGGCTGTGCTGATGGCACAGCCATTTTTGTTATCCATATAAAAATTCTATTGATTGTATTTGTTTAAATGAAAATAAATAATACCTTTGAAATACAAAGTACTTTTAAATGAATACCCAACAAAAATATCCAGAAAATATAAGATGCACTGCAACAGCTTATTTGAGTAACAGAAAAGACAATTAACATTTTTTTTATATTCATACTTTGCATTTCAAAGTACTTTAATAAAACATCAAAAATTATTTATAACTTATAAAACCAATTATCATGACGCACACAAACAATTTAACAACACAACCAATTCATCCGGCTTCATTAGCTAAATGCATGTTATTAGGGGCAGGGATTGCCCTTATCCTGATCGCAATTTTTTTACTTGGTGTTAGGGAGCCTAACCCGGACTGGGGAAACCTATGGATGATTAAACCCCTGGTTATAGTTCCGTTGGCGGGTGCAACGGGTGGTTTATTTTATTACTTCATGGACAACGTGTTTAACCAGGGTGGTTGGAAAAAGGCGTTAACTATTATATTAAGCCTGCTTGTATACATTATTGGGCTGTGGCTTGGTTTTGTTTTAGGATTAAACGGCACTTTGTGGAATTGAACAGTGCTAACCGATCAGAATTAAAAATTTTAACTAAAAATATTCAAAGTAAAAACTCATGAAAGACGAAATACTCGCCCATATAAACGACCCCGGGCAACTCGAAAAAATATATCGGACTAACAAAGGGAATTTTAAGCGGGCGTTCAGTACACTATATCCGGAGCTTAAAGGCAACACACTCGCTGATTTCTGGAATGAAAGATTGAAATACGAAAGTGACGAGATTAACTGGGGCACAAGCAGGGAATTATTATTTGTTATAATTGCTTCGTTAATGGCAGGTATTATCGCAAAACTGCCGGCATTTTTTTCTATAAATGAAGATTTTTTCTACCCCAGGAACATCGGTTTTATTGTCTTCCCGCTCTTAACAGCTTATTTTGCATGGAAAAACAAATTATCAACCAGTAAAATTACTTTTATTGTTGGTGCAACTCTTGTGGGTGTGATTTTTATCAATTTCCTTCCAAATGTTAAAAAAAGCGATACCTTGATTTTGTCGTGCATTCATTTACTTTTATTTCTATGGTCGGTATTAGGTTTTGCTTTTGTTGGTGAGATAAGAAATGACGAGCAAAAACGACTCAGCTTTTTAAAGTATAACGGCGACCTGGTAGTGATGACAACGCTCATCCTGATAGCAGGAGCAATTATGACCGGTATAACCATCGGACTTTTTTCGCTGATCGGTTTTAATATTGAAGAGTTTTATTTCAAAAATGTTGGAATATTCGGGCTTGCCGCCGCACCAATTGTAGGCACCTACCTTACCCAAACCAATCCGCAATTAGTAGGAAAAGTTTCTCCGGTAATTGCTAAACTATTCAGTCCGCTGGTAGCAGTAATGCTGGTGGTTTATCTTATAGCAATAGTTTATTCGCGTAAAAACCCTTATAATGACCGCGAGTTTTTACTCATTTTTAATGCTTTATTAATCGGCGTTATGGCCATTATCTTCTTTTCTGTTGCCGAAACATCAAAGACAACTAAAAGTTCTACACAAATCTGGGTTCTTTTCCTGCTATCTGCTATAACCATATTGGTTAATGGCGTTGCGCTTTCTGCCATTTTGTACCGGATTTCAGAATGGGGATTCACACCAAACAGGACTGCGGTTTTGGGTGGCAATGTCTTAATTTTAATCAATCTGCTCTTGGTAACTGCGCAACTTTTCAGGGTACTTTCAAAAAAAGCCGACATAACCGGAGTGGGGAAAGCCATTGCCTTCTACCTGCCCGTTTACTTCGTATGGACAATTATTGTAACCTTTCTATTTCCGTTAATATTTGGGTTTAAATAAAGAAAAGATCAGAAGCAATTAGCCCTGCCGCCTAACCATTTCATTGATCCAGATTGGAGCAAAAGGAGAAGTGCAGCCTTTCGATACGGGATAATCGCGGTAAATACCCAACCGCTCTCCAATGGCGAGCGCACGCTCCCGGTAAGCAGGATGGTTGATGCCGATCTGCGCCAGCGTGGTATTCATCGTCCATTGTACCTCAGACGGAGCACCTGGCATTTCTGCTTCGAGCCGGTCAAGAATAGTCGGGAGGTCAAGCCCCTCAGGACTTCTTGCCACCCGTCCGCTGGTAAGGCTCCAGCCCAGGCGTACAGCCATCGGAGCCTCAGCCAGCAGCCATTGCTGCCGCAATTGCTCCTTGTCAGGGTGTTCCTTAATCACATAAGCGTATAGCCAGTCGATCACCTCGGCAAACCGTTCAGACCGGGCCATGCTGTCCAATTCGGTAATAGATAACCGCTTTGGGTTGATAATTAATATTGCCAGGAACCTTGCATCAATATTGCCGGTCTCCCATAAGGCCTTAGCCAGCTCATGATCGGTTTTGATCATATTGGCCAGTGTCCTGATATCTCCCCGCTTTATCCCAAATTGGTTTTCATGCGCTCCGTGCCTGATATTTTGGAGGCGCAATTTTTCGCTCCCCATGGCCTCAAGTTTGGTAAGAATCTCTGTAACGGTCATATTGTATCTATCAATTGATCCATGACTAAATTATCAAAAAATAAAGGATATTTTTTGCAAGGCCTTATATATTTCAAAACTATTGGTGAGTTTGCATTTACGATAAGCTATACTTTTGCTCCTCATAATGGCCCTCCCGAAACTTTGATGGAAGATTTGATAAGAATTGCAAATATTGGGGAGGATCCTTTAAAAGATATTAACGATTACAGCTAACTAGTGAAACCTGAATTTTATATCAATGGCTTGTTAGCTACGGGAGTTTTTTATAAGTTCTTCTGATTCGTTTTTCATTTTAGTATAAAGTTCAACAAACTCGTCACATCGCGCTTTCGCATTTGGGCTACTCTTTTTTACAAAGCCGGCTCGTTTACCTAAAAACTCAAAATTGTCGTGATAGTCCCAGCATAGATCCCATGAACAACCTTCAACTTGCGGTAAAGCAACTTGTAAAAATGCATATTCATTTGTTTTAAATGTAGTTCGTCCAATTTTTATTTTTTTTAACTTTTTCGAGTTCAATGCAGGTAAAAATGCAGGAAATTCAGCTTTGCTTGTTATAAAGCCTAATGAAAATACTTCGATATTTGGTAGTCCGGCTAAAAAGGTGAAGTCCTCAATTGGTTGATTCCAGTCCAACGTTCCGTCAATATGTAAATACCTCAAACTATTGATACCTTTGAGGCCATCAAAGTTTGAGACTCTTCGCAAATTTTCAAGATGCAGGGATTTTAATTTTGTCAATTTTTGTAGTGGTGACAGGTCAGAAAATCCCGATACATATTCAAGGATGACTTCTTCCAAATTATATAAATCGCCAACAAATTCAATATCCTTTGCCCTAAAAAAAGTCACTCTCAATCTTTTAAGTGATTTCAATTGCTGTATCTTTTCAACCTGTTCTTTACTCGGGTCGTGTAAAGTAAGTTCTTCAATATTTGGACAGTCAAAAACTTGTTCCCAATTTACGTGACCCTTATAAATTGTTAAAATCTTTACTGCTTCCTTGTCGGTAATATCAATGTCAGCAGCATAAGCATATCGTTCCCTGTTTGGAACAATAGTCCAATAACTGTCTGTTCTGTCTAAAAAATCTCCAAAGTGGTGTTTCATTTGTCAGTGAATAGGGCAACAAAAAAGTGTATATGGGATTCTAATTTAAAAAAGATTGATTTTTTGTAACGCTGATTAATTCAATTTTGTCATTCACCTTGACCTTATGACCCAAACAGGATCCGATCTTGTAGCTGGTCACTTTACCGTCATTCCATGTCACCATATAGTTACCCCTCGCCTTAAAATGTATTGATCATTATTGTATTTGCAGGGATTGAGTCCGGAAAGCATCTAAGGAAGCATGTGTACCGGGCAGATCGGTGATGAGCGTATGCACCTCAGAAATATCAGCTACTTTAAAATACTCGATGATGCCGAGTTTTTGACGGTCGCTTAGTATCGCCGTTTTTAGTGCCGAACGGCGCATGGCCTGCTTCACTTCTCCATCTTCACGGAGGAGTGCGGTAATACCCATTTGACTGTCGACCCCACAAGTTCCCATCAGGTATAGGTCCGCCACATATTGTGCCGCATTATCACAGGTTTGCTGGCCTGCATTGATTTCTAATTCCCTGTAATAAACGCCACCAAGAACTACAATCTCAATGTTGGGGAAATGAGAAAGTATCGGGAGAAGCGCGAGATTATTGGTAATCACCCGCAAATTAATATCGACAGGGAAATGTGTTGCCACCGCGCAATTGGTGGTACCACCATCCATAAATATGGTTTGACCGGACTTTATCAGCTGCTGGGCTTTCAGCGCGATGATTTTCTTTCCCTCGTTGAACTCATGAACACGATCCTGGAATGCAAAGGGTAATTTCGACCGCACGGCTGCTCCCCCCCTTATCTTTGAAAGAAGGCCCATTTTGTTCAACTGTTCAATATCGCGCCGAACTGTATCTGACGAAACGTCAAATTTAAGTGCAAGATTATCAAAACCAACTTTACCATCAGTTTCGAGCGCTTTAAGGATCAGTTCATATCGTTCTTCCTTTACCATTGTTTAATTATTACTTCCCATTTTCATCCGGCGGATTCCATATGCAATGGTAACAAAAAATAGTAAAATACCCACAACGCCAAGCGCAACAGGCAGGGTAAAATGTTGTGCGATAAAGCCCAAAAATGCCGGGCCAGCCAATTGTCCGCCATAACCTAAGGTGGCAATAACGGATACCGCCATCGCACTACTCACGCCTTTCAGGCGACCTGCCTCGCTGAAAAAGACAGGCACTACATTGGCAGCACCTAAACCGATCAGGAAAAAACCAAATAAGGTACCGGCCAACCAGGGCAGGCTGATGGCAATAAACATGCCGGTTCCTGCGACCAGCGAGCCAAAAATGACGATGCGGTCGCTCTTTAGCCAAGCTACTAAACGGTCCCCAAAAAGGCGTGTTGTCGCCATTGCTACAGAAAATGCCGCATAACCGGCACCTGCCAGCGAGGGATCAATACCACGATATTCTTTCAGGAAAAGCGCCGACCAATCCAGCATGGCCCCTTCTGCCAGAAACACGGCGAAACAAAGCACCCCAAGAAATACTGCTGCAGGACTAAGCCAGGCATTTGTCATCTGCCCGCTTATACCGTGCACTACTGACGAAAAGCGCTTGACGGCGGCCGCTTCCGCATTACGGTTAAAAAGAAAACGATAGCCAATAATTACAATAAGCAATAAACTCAAAGCAATAATCATAGCGGCATAAAATGGCTGCGCTCCCAACCGGATCAGGAAGCCCAATCCAAATGACCCTAACAACCCGCCTACGCTGAAAAGCCCATGCAGCGAAGACATGATTGGTTTGCCGTATAAATTTTGTACCTGTACGCCGTGTGCATTCATTGCTACATCAATTGTTCCAATACCCGCGCCAAAAAAGAACAAGGCAATACCAAGCGTCAATGGTGTGTTCAGGATCAGTAATAAAGGTAAACAAAGCGCTATCACGATGGCAGCAATAAAAATGAGCCGCCGGCTACCAATGCGCCCCATAAGAATCCCTGTCAGGGGCATCATGGCTACGGAACCTGCACCTAAAAGTAACAGCAGCCCGCCAAGTTCAGCGTCGTTGAGATGCAAGCGGCTTTTCGCAAATGGAACCATGACCGCCCAACTGGATACGCCAATGCCGCATATCAGGAATATGGCTTGCGTGGCCAATTTTGCTTTGGTTACTGATTTAACATCAGTAGAATCATTTAATAATAACATTTTGCAAAATTATACAAATTTGCATAATTTTGCAAAATGTTATTATTAAAGGCGTAGCACCGTTTCAAAACAGGTGCAAAATTTAAACCGTAAATTATGTTAAGAAAAGCATTTTTTTTAATTACACTATCTATTGCGATCAATTCCTGCGGTCGCAATACTGCACCACAGAACTTTGCTGATAGCACTAAATCAGCCAGCCCGAAATTGGGCCCAGACAATGCCGACAGCGTTGTATCCTCCTCACCGGTTGTTACGCTGGCAACATCTTCTGACAAAGGGGCGCAGCTCATTATTCAGAGCGACTGCCGGAATTGTCATAGAGAACGGGAGAAGCTAATCGGCCCTGCTTTCCGCAGTATAGCAATGAGGTATACTGGTAAAGACCTTGATCTACTTTCAGCCAAAGTAATTAAAGGAGGCTCGGGGAACTGGGGCGATGCTTCCATGGGCCCTCATCCGTCACTCACTAAGGAAGACGCAAAGAGTATGATCGCTTTTATCCTCAAAATAAAATGATAGTGAACTGATTTTGATCTTGTAAGCGAGGCACTAAATATTAACCAATAAACTTAAAATAAATGAAGACAAAGAACAGAAGAGTAGTAATGGCAGCCACTGTGCTGGCATTAATTATTAATTGCTACGCAATAGTTGGCAATAAGAACAATGAACTTACGCCTGCTGAAAAAAAGGCGGGCTGGAAGTTGTTATTCGATGGACACTCGACAGCAGGCTGGCATCTCTATAACTCAAAAGGTCCGTTTACCTTTTGGAAGGCTGGCAACGGTGAGCTTTTTTGCGATCCGAAAGATAAGTCTGGAGTGGGTGACCTGGTAAGCGATAACGAGTATAAAAATTTTGACCTGAAGTTTGACTGGAAACTGCCCAAAGGGGGAAATAGTGGTGTTTTCATCAACGTCCTGGAAAGGAAAGATATACCGACCGCATGGGCATCCGGTCCTGAATATCAGCTGCTCGATAAGTCGCACCTTGATTATCCGCAGCCAAAATCACGTTCAGGTTGTTTATACGGTTTTTCTCCGCAAAAAAACCCGGTCAAGAATAAACCCACCGGCGAGTGGAATCACGCTGAAATCAGGCAAATGGACGGCAAAATCGAGTTTTTCCTTAACGGCGTTCTTACCTGCAGCGAAGATCTAAAATCTGATGCCTGGAAAAAAGCTGTTGCAGCCTCCCATTTTAAATCCTTTCCCGAATTTGGAAAGCACTTCAGCGGCAGGATATCACTACAGGACTGGTCGACCGGAATTTCATTCAGAAACATCAAGATAAAAGAGCTGTAGGCAATGGTAAAATTGACGGGAGAAGCCTGCATACAACAGGCTGATCCGCTGGATATTCGTTATCAGCGCCAACTTAAGAAACTTATTTTTCAACTTGTAACACTGTAAATTATGATAAATAGAAAAACTTTTCTGCAACAAGCCGGCGTTATGTCTGCCGGCATGATGCTAATACCGGGTTTGTTATCCGCAAAAACAAATCGACCTTTTGGTTTGCAATTATTTGCTTTCAGGGAGCAATTGCCAAAAGATGTTAAAACGATTATACCAAAAATAGCCCTGGCCGGCTACAAACAGGTAGAGCCCTTTGGTTATTCTAAAACCAATGGTTTTTGGGGACTCTCTGCCACTGAATTTAAAAAACTCCTTGACGATAATGGACTAACTGCACCAAGCGCACACTACTCTTTTGATACATTCCTTTCATCTGGTGACACAGCGCAGGTGGAGCAGACAATCGAGGCGGCAAAGATACTCGGGCAAAAGTACGTGGTATTACCTTACCTGGGAGAGCAATTTCGAAACAGCGCAAAGGCTATGGAGGATGTTATTAACAAAATCAACCAGGCGGCGGCCAAAATTCACGAGGCGGGGCTGAAAATGGCTTACCACAACCATGATTTCGAGTTTAAAAACATAGAAGGCCAACGGTTATTTGACATGCTGCTAAACAATACCAATACGGAGCAATTAGATTTTGAGTTGGATATTTACTGGGTGGTTAGAGCGGGAGAAGATCCTTTGAAATTGTTTAAGAAATATCCGGGCCGTTTTAAGCTTATACATATTAAGGATATGGATAAAACGAACCCGGCATTGAATACAGAAATTGGAACCGGAAGTATAGATTACAAAACAATACTTGGTAAAGCCCATTCTGCCGGGGTGAAATATTATATTGTGGAACAGGAAAATTTTAAAATAGATCAATTTTTAAGCATCCGGAAAAGCATAAGTTATCTTAAAGAAATAGGCTAATTTTTTATTGCCTTTAGCCTGCCACAGCCCTAAAGCTCTTAATAAAGAGACTTTAGGTTACATTGTTTTAATATGCCGGCAGCAAATATAATTTCGCTGCCCTCTTTTATCATATCCTATCAAAAAAGGAAGGATCAACGATCCAATCTATTACAGCCTATCGCATTGGCTATATGGATTAATTGCCGGAGATTTTAATGCGCGGAAATCACTATGTAAGGATTTAAAAAAGCCCTGAAGGGCATAAATGCCGGTTCGATGTTCCAGTCTCTGTGCCGAGACTGGGCTCGAACCAAAATGTGCTTCTATTGGCTTCAAACGCATATTTTAAATTGGCTGAAATTAAAAATGGCCTTAGCGGGCATGCTAAGGCCATTTTGCTCCTGAGGCTGGGCTCGAACCAGCGACCCTCTGATTAACAGTCAGATGCTCTAACCAGCTGAGCTACTCAGGAGTATTTTCCGGTTGGAGTGGTGCAAAAGTATGATTTCTGATGTAATTTCACAATATTTGTCAAAAAAAAATTAAAAATATTTTACATGAGTTTGTTAGTGATTGGTACTGTGGCGTTTGACGCAATTGAAACCCCTTTTGGGAAAACTGATAAAATTGTTGGCGGGGCCGCTACATATGCAAGTTTAGCTGCATCGTATTTTTATGATAAGGTTAAAATTGTGGCGGTTGTTGGTGACGACTTCCCTAAAGAGGAAATTGAAGACCTCAATAAACATAAAATTGATACCGAAGGCTTACAAATTAAAGAAGGCGAAAAATCATTTTTCTGGAGCGGAAAATATCATAATGATATGAATAGCCGCGATACCCTGATCACAGAATTAAATGTCCTGGCTGATTTTGACCCTGTTATTCCTGAAGCTTACCAGAACTGTGAATTTCTGATGCTGGGTAATCTTACCCCACAAGTGCAGCAAACGGTTATTAACCGCCTTAAAAACCGCCCTAAGCTTATTGTAATGGATACCATGAACTTTTGGATGGACATTGCAATGGATGATTTGCTGGAAACTATTAAAATGATTGATGTATTAACTATTAATGATGCCGAGGCACGCCAGCTATCAGGCGAGTACTCATTGGTAAAAGCGGCCCGCAAAATTTTAACCATGGGCCCAAAATACCTGATCATTAAAAAGGGTGAGCACGGTGCATTACTTTTCCATGAAGATCACATCTTTTCGGCACCAGCCCTTCCGCTTGCCGAAGTATTTGACCCAACCGGTGCCGGCGATACTTTTGCCGGTGGTTTTATTGGCTATATGGCCAAGGTTGGTACGGTTAACTTCAACAATATGAAAAATGCCATCATCTTTGGATCGGCATTGGCATCATTCTGTGTTGAAAAATTCGGAACAGAAAAAATAAGGGATCTTTCTCAGGAAGAAATTGCTGCTCGTGTACAAGAGTTTGTACGCCTGTCATCATTCGAGATATAAAACAATTAATAGTCGCCCGCCTCATGCGGGCGACTATCTTTATAAGCTTCCGGCGGTGGGTGCCGCTAATATTCCAGCCACTTCTTTATATTCAGGCTCACCACATCATCTTCATTGTATTTTCCGCTTTCATCATTTACCACACGCAGTAAAACGCCATTGTTCTCCAGTATCAGGTCTTCATAAAAGCCTTTAAATAAAACCTGCTGAACCCTCCAGTTACTGGTTCTAAGAACTTTATTTATCCGTATCCATTCCGGATAAACTACTACATATTCTTTATGCGTTTGTATACCGCAAAGCCTGGCTTCGCCGGCATTTAACACATTACAGTTGGTAAGCAATTCTGCAGTATATAAATTAAGCGGGTTTTGATATAGTGATTTTGGATGACCAGCCTCTACTATCTCACCATTATTAAGCACCACCAGCTTATCGGCCATAGAAAGCACCTCTGCGGGGTCATGGGATACCATAACAACTGTAAGGCCTGTTTCTTTTACTATCTGTCTTATATCGTGCTGCAAGCCTTCCCTAAAAGACGCATCTACCTGGTTAAAGGGTTCATCCAGTAATAAAACCTCCGGCCGCGTAATAATGGCACGTGCTATGGCTACACGTTGTTTTTCGCCGCCACTCAAATCGGCTACCCGTTGCTTTGCCAGCTGTATCATGTTTAGCTGGGTTAAGATCTCTTCAGTTTTTTCTTCTTTAAGCTTTACATTGGTACTGGGCAACATGGCCGATACATTATCCCAAACACGTGCAAAAAGGTTGAGGTCATTAGTATGCTGGGTAACCATTTTCATGGCGTCATGACCTGGTATCAGTTTTTCTTCGGGTCCCCAAATACGCTCACCTTTAAAATTAACAGTCCCTTCATCCGGCGACATCAAACCATAAAGCAGTCTTAGTAAGGTACTTTTGCCGCTTCCGCTCTGGCCTATTATGGCGGTTATTTTACCGGGCTCAATGTCCAGACTGATGTTTTTTATCCCTGATGCCTCTGCACCACTATAGGTTTTAGTTACCGAAATTGCTTGTAAAAAAGGCGCCTCTAACATTAAGCGAAGATAACACGATTTTGGGATTTAAAGATTGCCGGGATTATCACTGAATGTGCCCATATTAAAACCCATAAGTTGATACTTACCAGCCTATGCTTAGGCCAAATGAGAAATTCTTTAACCCTTTTTGGTCGGGGCTATTCTCAAACATATCGTTCATATAATATTTGGCAAATATCCCCATGAAACCGTATCCCAAACGGGCATACATTCCATAGCGCAGTTTGGCGTAATGGTAATTGTCATCAAACTTTTGTTTGCCATTTTCTTCGCTGATTTGTTTAACGCGGCCGTTTAGCAGTATGCCAATATCAGGGCCGGCAACTATATGGAACCTGCGGCCACTTGCATCTTCATGGCTCCGGAAATCAAACCCTAACGGTATGCGCAAGTAGCTTGATGAGAAGCGGTTCTTACTATAGTGAATATCATCCGTTTGGTAAGTTAACACAGGTTGGTTACGCAGAATAGTAATATCATTACGCAGGCGAATGTGTGTCCAATCAAAACCACCCGCTACATAGATGCGGAAAGAACTGTTAAAGCGATAACCAAACTGTATCACATCAAAGCCTACATTGCTGGTTTTCCATTGGCGATAGTTTAAAAACTGATTGTTTGGCGATAAGGTAAAGCTGCCATTATCTATTAGCGTTGCCAACCCCAGATCAAACCGTGTAAAGGTAAGCCCGAATGAAAACCCAGGCGCTTTTGATGTATGCTCTACTGTATCCTTATCGTTTACTGATACCTGGGCAGCATCTTCGCCAAAGCCAAGCTTTACTTTTACGCCTTTTTTAGCTTTAACACTATCTGCTTTGGCAGTATTTGTACTATCGGTGGGAGTGATTTGTGCAAATACACCGGCAGTAACCATGGATATTAAGAGGGTAAATATTAAGCGTTTCATATTTTGTGTATTAGATTCGTTAGTCTTGTTTTTTAATTTTTATTAACCCCAAATTAAGCCCGCTGATGGTCGACTCATCATCGTCTGTGTTGGTAAATTCTATGATCTTGTCCTTGCGTTTGTCCACCTTGCTTACCACCACATTTATCAGGTCGCCAAGGCTGCTTATACGGCGTTTTTTGGCGGGCGCGGCAGCAATTACTTTAGCTTGCGGCACTTGTGCAATTAAAACATTCGGTCTGGTTATTAATGGCACATCATCTGTGATCTGCGTTTTTATACTTAAAGGCGTTTCAATATCAGGTACAGTAGGTTTTAGTATTTCGTTATTTCTTTCTATCACAGCCGCAATCTGTTCAATTGGTTTATCAATCACTTCGGCAGGTTTAGTTGCATTATCCCTGCGGATCTTGCTGCCTTTATGTACTTTGTTAGCCTTTATTACTGATGCAATAGCCCCTTGTGAAGGCTTCCGTAAATCATTCTCTTTAACTGGCACCGCAGGTGCTATAATTACTTTTGGTTCATTATTGTTTTTAGCAGCCGCAATTTGCACCGGTTTTTTAGTACGTACTTTTACCTGGGGTATAAAATACAGCCCCACAGCTATCACAACCAATACGCTTGCCGCGATGCTTAAGTAAGGGAAAAATGCTTTTTTGCGCCTGTCGGCATTCAGTTTATCAATAATATTTCCCCACACTTGTGGTGATGGTTCAATCTCAAAACCTTCAAACTCCGATCTGAATAATTGATCAATTTCTTTATCCTGCATATCCATATCTTTTTTTCTCCATTTTTAAAATCTGCTCTTTCAATATTCCCCGTGCCCTTGATAGCTGCGATTTTGATGCCCCCTCGCTTATACCGGTCATCTCTGCAATCTCTTTATGCGAATAACCATCTATAGCGTACAAGTTAAACACCATCCTATAACCAGGCGACAGGTCCTTGATGAGCAATAACAGATCTTTGGCCTCCAGGCTGCTTGCTGCAACCGCATTCACTGAGGGTTCATGCCCCGTGTTGTCTATATCAACTACCTGCATCATTTTATGATGGTTACGATAATACTCAATTGAACTATGTACCATAATACGCCTAACCCATCCTTCAAAAGAACCCTCTCCCCTATAGCTGTCCATTTTCTGAAAAACCCTGATAAAGCCATTTTGCAGCATATCTTCGGCCTCCATCCTATCAGTGGCATACCGCAGGCAAACGCCCAGCATTTTACCGGCCAATTGCTTGTATAGCAATTCCTGCGCTTTACGCTGCCCGGCTTTACACCGTTTTACAAGATCGTCGATATTGGGTTTGGGTTCCAAAAACATCATTTAACAGTAAGATGTACAGGAAGCGTAAATGGTTGCATGGGTTGTAAAATAATTAATTAATTTTCATCCGGAATTAACCTGTTATAAAGTACGCTATCTTTATCTGTAATGAAAATAATCAAACTTATAATTATCTCCGTATTATTTACATCCCCGCGAGTTATTGCTCAGGAGGTTCCATCAACCATTTACACCTTAATTAAGCCAGACCGGGTATTCGACGGAAAGCAACTGCATACTAATTGGTATGTTTTAGTAAAAGGTAAAAGAATAGAAGCCGTAGGTGAGCCTTCAACAATAAAAATCCCTGCATCCGCAAAAATTATAGAATTAAAAGGCACAACCTTAATGCCCGGTATGATAGAAGGGCACTCACATTTATTTCTTCATCCTTACAACGAAACCAGTTGGAACGACCAGGTATTGACTGAGAGCCGCGCCGAGCGTACTGCACGTGCGGTTGAACATGCGAAAGCAACGTTAATGGCCGGTTTTACAACTGTGCGTGATTTGGGTACCGAAGGTGCCGGTTACGATGATGTGGGCTTAAAGGGAGCTATTAACAAAGGGGTCATTCCCGGCCCGCGGATGCTGGTTGCTACCCGCGCAATTGTAGCTACAGGCAGTTACGGACCAAAAAGCAATGTTACCGAAGCTGTACTACCTACAGGCGCTGAACAGGCGGATGGTGCAGAAGGATTAACCCGTGTTATCCGCTCACAAATAGGTTATGGTGCCGATGTAATAAAGCTTTATGCTGATTACCGTTGGGGACTAAATGAAACTGCCGCCCCTACTTTTACTTTGGATGAATTGAAAACAGCAGTGCAAGTTGCCGGCAGCAGCGGCAGACAGGTAGTTGCACATTCCGGCACTGAAGAAGGTATGCGCCGTGCAATAGCAGCGGGTGTTAGTACCATTGAGCACGGAGACGGCGGCACGCCTGAACTGTTTAAGCAAATGAAAGCCAAAGGAATCGCGTTATGCCCTACTCTTGCTGCAACCGAATCTACCAACACTTACCGGGGCTGGAAGAAAGGTGTAGACGCCAACCCCGAAGCCGTTAAGCATAAACATGAGATTTTTACCGAAGCCCTTAAAGCCGGTGTAACCATTTGCATGGGCGGAGATGTAGGTGTATTTACTCATGGCAATAATGCGCTTGAAATGCTGTTAATGGCCGAATATGGCATGAAAAATATTGACGTGCTGCGGTCTGCCACATCAGTTAATGCAGAGGTATTTGAACTGAAAGACCTGGGGAATATCAAAGCGGGTTACCTGGCAGATCTGGTGGCCGTAGAAGGAAACCCCGTTGAGGATATTAAATCAGTTAAACAGGTAAGACTGGTAATGAAGGATGGGGTGATTTATTTGCAGAAGTAAAACTACTTCTTCTCCCGGTAGTACTTATAAACTTTCACTGCCGACATAATGATGAGGCTGAAAAGGATAATGCCAATTACCCCAAATATCCAGTTCACAGCACTTTTAAGTACGGCTAAAAACACAATGGCAAACAGTAATATGGTAGCAACCTCGTTCCAGATACGGAGCTGGATGGATGTCCATTTGTAGATACCTTTAGCCATTTGCTTCATTTTACTTTGGCAAATAAAATGATAAACTATCAGGCCGGCCACAAAAGTAAGTTTTACATGCAGCCAGGGTTGTTTTAACCAGGCAGGTGTTAAATAAAGCATGGTTGTACCGGCAATAATTACCAGGTACATGCTTGGCGTAGCAATTATCCACCAAAGCTTACGCTCTATTTCTTCAAATTGTTCTGAGAGGATTGTACGGGCGGGTTCTGGCTTATCCTGCGCCTCCCTGTGATAAATAAACAGGCGCACAATATAAAACAGCCCAGCCATCCAGCAGACTACAAATATGATATGTATGGCTAAAACGTATTGGTACATACCCCCTAACCCCCTGAAGGGGGAATTTTTAATTAATTAATTTATTATTAAACTATCCAAAGCCCAATAACTCCCCCTTTAGGGGGTTGGGGGGTAATTTTTTATCACCTCTACCGCGTACTTCACATTATCAAATGGGATATCGGGCATAATGCCGTGGCCCAGGTTAAAAATAAAGCCCGGTTCACCTTTCATGCGGTCAAACAAGCGGTAAATACGTTCTTTGATCACTTTTTTATCAGCATATAAAATATGCGGATCAAGGTTGCCCTGTACTGCAATGCCTTTTGGTAAACGGTTCTTGATATCCAGCAGGTCAACATTCCAGTCAATCGATATTACATCCGGTTTAGCCTCGGCCATTAGCGGTGCAAATACCGAACTTCCCTTACAGAACGATATCACCGGGATATCTTTTCTATCAAGCTTGCTGATGATCTCAGTAATGTAGCGGTGCGAAAATTCTGTATAATCATCCCATGATAAAGCCTGCGCCCAGCTGTCAAATATCTGTACGGCGTTAACACCTGCGGCTATCTGCATATTCAGGTAATCGGCTGTAACGGTGGCAATTTTTGATAGCAACTGATGAGCCATTGCAGGTTCATTATGCAGCATCAACTTGGTCAGCTTAAAATCTTTTGATGATCCGCCTTCAACCAGGTAACTCATTACAGTAAATGGCGCACCTGCAAAACCAATCAGCGGGATACTACCATTAAGGCGTTGCTGTATCACCTTTATAGCGTCAGCAACATACTGCAGCTTGTCACCTACATTGGTTTGCAGGTTATCAATATCAGCCTGTTTGCGTACGGGGTTAGCAAACTTAGGGCCAACGCCTTGTGTAAAGCTCAGGTCACCGCCCATAGCTTCGCCGGTAACTAATATATCTGAAAATAAAATAGCAGCATCTATCCCCAGCAAATCAACCGGCAACATGGTTACATCGGCAGCCAATTCGGGTGTTTTGCACATCTCCAGGAAAGAATATTTGTTCTTGATCTCCCAATACTCGGGCATGAAACGGCCTGCCTGGCGCATCATCCATACCGGTGGTCGCTCTGTTGGCTGTGAAAATGCGGCTTTAATTAATAACGAATCTTTCATATTTGTGGAGAGGCAGGGTAACAAGAGTCAAGATTCAAGACAGAAAATATGCTTGGTTCTTGGCGCTAACAATCTCGCCTCTTTATTTTGTGTGTTTTTTTAATTCCTGCTCAACCTTCAGGATCACATCCTTCATTTTTGCAGTTATATGTTCTTTATGCTTTTCGGCTAATTGTAAATAGGCCTGCGCCTTATCATAATTGCCATTACGTACGTTTATATTGGCTACGTGTACTAAGGCCGCAACATGGTCATTAGCACTTCGTAACGGGTATTGTGCAGCTAATTCATAATGCAGCTCGGCTTCTTTATATTCCTGCTTTTGCAGGCATACACCGCCATATATAAATTCATAAAAGCCACGTCGTTTTTTGCTTAACCAATCTGGCCGGGCAATCTGCTTTAACAGGCTCTCTGCTTTTGTATAATCTTTTTGGTGAAAAGCCTTTGCTGCCAGGACTATAGTTCCCTGTTTAAAATAGCCCCAAATAAGTAATGCAATAAACAAAACAGCTACAGCCGCCAGTTCATAAACTTTAAGCTTAAGGATAATAGCCAGCAGTATTACAAAAAGCCCGGTAACTAAAATTCGTGCTTTATTAGTAAACATTTATTAGTGCTGGTTATCTGTAAATTTATAGCCTACACCGCGGATAGAATGAAAATAAACCGGGTTTTTAGGATCTGGTTCAAAGTATTTACGGAAAGTAAGAATAAAATTATCAATGGTACGGGTTGATGGATATACATCATAGTTCCATACAGTTTCTAATATTTGCTCACGCGATACCGCTTCATTCCTGCGCTCAATTAACAGTTTAAGCAGCATGGTTTCTTTTTTAGTAAGCGGAGTAATGCTTCCATCCTCATTAACCAACTCAAATGAATTGAAGTGGATGGTTTTCTCACCTATCTTATAACTATTAAATTCTTTAAGGTCATCACCTTTCAAACTGCGTTTTACAAGGTTGTTCACCCTCAATATCAGTTCTTCCAGGTTAAATGGCTTGGTCAGGTAATCATCAGCACCTTTTTTAAGTCCTGATATTTTATCCTCATTGGTGTTTTTGGCTGTAAGGAACATAATAGGCACCTCAGAGTTCTCCAGGCGAATGGTTTCTGCAACCACAAAGCCATCAATCTCAGGCATCATAACATCCAATATTACCAGGTTAAAACGCTCTTCTTTAAATATTTGAAGTGCTTTTTTACCATTATTTGCTGTAGAAACTTTATAACCTTCCAGCTCCAGGTTTAACTTAATGGCTTCCAACAAATGGTCTTCGTCTTCAGCTAATAAAATTCTTTTCTTAGTAGGCATGATATCTATTTTAGGTTTATGCAAAAACAACTTCAAAAACACTCCCGGCAGGGCGGTTATCTTTAACTTTTATACTGGCCTGGTGTTTATCAAGCACTTCTTTAACAATATACAAGCCTAAGCCTGTACCTTTTGTGTTACGTGTATCTTCACTGCCTACACGGTAAAATTTATCAAAAATACGGCTTTTTTCACTATCGGCTATACCAATACCATGATCGGCCACCTGGAAGTAGATCTTGCCCTCTTTTTCAAAAAGCTTAACATTAACTGTTTCGCACGGACTTGAATATTTAACCGCGTTCTCTACCAAATTGGTCACTACTGATGTCAGGGCAAACTTGTCTCCGGTAATTTCTATTTTAGGTTCAATTTCGGCATTAATAATCTGTTGATTACAATCGCACTTACTTATTTGCAGGCGGTTTACAATGCTATCTACTAAAACCGATAAATTGAACCGTGCCTTAGGGAAGGTATAGGAGCGGTTATCAATTTTTGAGGCCAAAAGCATATTCTCAACCATATCGTCCAGGCGCTCCACATCGGTTAAAGATTTATCAATAAAGTCCAGAATCTGTGCTTTGGTCAGGTCTCGCTTTTGAATGGTTTGCAGCAAAATTTTAATTGATGCCAGGGGCGATTTCAGCTCATGAGTTACCGATAATAAAAAGTTTTTCTTTTGCTCTTGTAACCTTTGTTCCCTGTTCATTGATTTATGCAGATAATATGCCCCAATCAAAAACACAACAACAAACATAGAGCCCTCACCCAATATCATGCCGGTACGGCTTGGGTTAAGTTTAACCAGCATGTATCCCCACCACATTAATTCCGCGACAGCGTAAATAATGATGGCGTAAAAAATAACAAGCGACTTTTTCATATATTTCATTAGTTTGCAGTTTTAAGCGTGCTCCGTTACACGCCCACTTTTAACTTCCCTGTTTAAATACGATATCCAGACTATCAAATATAGCTGTTTTTGTTGTTTCTAAATCAGCCATTGTATGGGCCGCAGATATAAAACCAACCTCATAACCCGACGGGCCTAAATATATGCCCCTGTTTATCAGCTCGCGGTGCATTTCTTTAAACTTAAGCATACTTGCCGGGTCAATTTCTTCGGCAGTGCTTATACCGGTTCTATCTGTAAATGCAAACCAAAAAACAGAGCCGATAGTAAACACTTTAAAATTATAACTGCGATTGGCAACAAATTCTTGTATAGATTTTACAAAATGAGCTGTTTTTGTATGCAATTCATCATAAAACCCCGGTTTTAACAGCTCCGTTAATTGCGCAATACCCGCCGCCATAGCTACCGGGTTGCCTGATAGTGTACCTGCCTGATAAACCGAGCCTACCGGTGATATATGATCCATAACCTCTGCCGATGCACCATAAGCGCCAACAGGTAAACCACCACCAATAATTTTACCATAAGTAATAATATCCGGCTGTATATTGTAATATGCCGCTGCTCCTTCAAAACCAATACGGAAGCCCGAGATCACCTCATCAAATATCAGCATGGTGCCGTTTTGCGTACATATCCGGCGCAGGTATTCTAAATATTCAGGAGTTTGCAACAGCAAACCGTTATTAGCCGGAACAGGCTCTATAATAACTGCCGCAATTTGCCCCTTAAACTCATTAAAAGCCTCCTGCAGGGCTTCTTTATCATTCAATGATATAACTATCGTTTCATCGGCAAAAGCCTTTGGTACGCCTGCTGATGAGGTTTCGCCAAAGGTTACAAGGCCCGAGCCTGCTTTAACCAATAATGAATCGGTGTGCCCATGATAGCAGCCTTCAAACTTTAATATCTTATCGCGTTTAGTATAACCCCTTGCCAGCCTGATAGCAGACATAACCGCCTCCGTACCCGAGCTTACAAAACGGATCTTTTCAATGAAACGGTTGTTACTCAATATCAGTTCTGCCAGCTCATTCTCTAATGCGGTAGGCGCGCCAAATGACATGCCTTTTTGCATTACTTCCATCACCTTTTCACGAACGGATGAGTGGTTGTGACCAAGGATAAGTGGCCCCCATGAGCAGCAAAAATCAATAAATTCATTACCGTCGGCATCCCATATGTGGCTGCCATCGCCTTTTTCAATAAAAAGCGGTGTGCCGTAAACAGATTTAAACGCCCTGACAGGTGAATTTACCCCTCCCGGGAAATAGGTTTTAGCTTTATCGTACAATGCTGCAGATTTTTCTCTGCTGATATCGGGTATACTCATTTTATTTCGTCCATGCGTCATTGCGAGGAACGAAGCAATCTCCCTTTAAGCATATCGGCTATGCACAGTTTTGAGATTGCTTCGTTCCTCGCAATGACGCTTTTTAGTATAGGCTTAAAGCCACTTATTTAACAATACTTCTTTAGCGTGATAGGTTAGTATGGCGCTCGCGCCTGCCCGGCGGATACTGGTAAGCACCTCGGTAATAGCACGCTGCTCGTTCAACCAGCCTTTTTGTATGGCGGCTTTTATCATGGCATATTCGCCACTTACATTGTATGCCGCAACCGGGAGCTCGGTATTGTCTTTTATTAACTTAATTACATCAAGGTAAGGCAAGGCAGGTTTCACCATCAAAAAGTCGGCGCCTTCCAGTTCATCCAGGTTGGCCTCAATTAAGGCTTCGCGCTGGTTGGCGGGGTTCATCTGATAGGTTTTTTTATCGCCAAATTTTGGTGCCGAATTTAAAGCATCTCTAAAAGGACCGTAAAACGCGCTGGCATATTTTGCCGAGTACGACATGATAGATACATTGGTAAAACCATTTTCATCAAGCACATTACGGATATAGCCCACACGGCCATCCATCATATCTGACGGAGCAATAATATCTGCACCGCTGCGGGCGTGAGCTAACGCCATTTTGCCTAAAATCTCCAGGGTTTCATCATTCAATATCTCGCCATTCTCCACAATACCGTCATGTCCATCACTGCTGTATGGGTCCATTGCAACATCGGTAATTACACAAGCTTCGGGGAAATTCTTTTTAACGGCGCGGATTGCACGCAGGTAAAGGCTTTCCTCACGGTGGCTTTCAGTAGCATATTTATCTTTTAATGCTTCGTCAATATTAGGGAACAAGTCAAACGAGTGTAAGCCCAGGTTCATGCAGCTTTCTACTTCGCGGAGTAAATTATCTATCGAGTACCTGAAAATACCGGGCATTGATGATACTTCCGTTTTTTGGTTTTCGCCATCAACAATAAACAGCGGGAATATAAGGTTAGCTGCGCTAACATGTGTTTCCTGCACCATCTGGCGTATTACTTCACTTTTCCGGTTTCTTCTTGGTCGTTGTAACATATACCCCCCCAGCTCCCTAAAGGGAGAGCTTTTTGAATTTCTATTATAATATAATTAACCCCTCTATTGTTCCCCCTTCAGGGGGTTAGGGGGTTTAAATCCCAAACACAGCCTCTGCCAAGCCTACTTCATCAGGTGAAAAAGGCAGGATATATTTTACACCCATTTCATCAAATTTTTTGCCGGTTGATTTGCCAATGGCTATTATTTTTTGTCCGGGTTCAAGCAGGTTATCTGCAAAGTAAGCTTCCACGTTGCTGGGGCTGGTAAATACCAATACATCTGCACCACTTGGCTCTACATTTTCTTCCAGCACAGTTTCGTAAACCGGTAGATTAATGATTTTTGTATCGGCAGACAGGCCTTGCTGGATACTGCCCATGGGGCTATCAGCACCGGGGAACAATATATGGGTCCCGTTAGCCAGTTTAGCAAAATCGTTAGCCACATCGGCGGTATCATTACTGTCGCCAACATAATCGGCAAAGTGGCCGTTACGGCGCAGCATATCTTCAGATCCGGTACCCATTACACCAAACTTTATCTTTTTAGGAAAAGATGGATTTAATTTGAAGAAATATTCCACCGCGTTTTTGCTGGTGAAAAATATCCAATCCATATTGCGCAATATATACGAATCAAACCTGGTGATAACCGGTACGGTACGGATCAATGAGCGCGCCTCTATTTCTATTTTGTGCTTATCCAGCGCCCTGCGGAAATAACTGGTAGCTGAGATATCACGTGAGATAAATACTTTATTAGGGAATTTACGGTCTTTAGCAAAACGGGCAACGATCTTATCAATAACCCCCTCTAAATTATCCGTCTCAATAAACAACCTGTCGGGGAAACCCTCGCCATCATCAGCTTTTGAGGTAAATATCTGAAACTTACCCTCGTCCCTGCGGCAGTAAACACCAAGTGGTAAATGACAGCCACCTCCAAACATTTTTAGCACGCCGCGCTCCAGCGCTATTTCTTCCGCCACATCGAAGTGGTTCAGGGCCTGCAAGGTTTCAAACAAGGCATGATCACTCTCGCGGATCTGAATAGCAAGCGCACCTTGTGCCGGGGCGGGAATAAATTCAGTCGCGGTAAGTTCTTCAACATGAAATTCACTCAGGTCGATGCCTAAACGGGTAACACCGGCTTTGGCCAGCATAATGGCATCATACTTTTCATCGCGTAGTTTACCTATGCGGGTTGGTACGTTGCCACGCAATTCATCTATTTCCAGGTCGGGGCGAATGGCCAGTAGCTGTGCCTTGCGCCTATTGGATGATGTACCTACCATGCCGCCGAATTTAACGGAGAGTTTTTGGCGCACATCAACACAATCTTTCAAGATCAACAACAGTTCAGCCGGGTCTTCCCGTTCTGAAACTGCTGCGATAATGAGTCCCGGAGGGTTTTCAGTAGGCAGATCTTTATGCGAGTGTACTGCAATATCAATACTGCCTGCCAGTAATTCTTCTTCAAGTTCTTTGGTAAAAAACCCCTTACCCTCCAGCTTATCAAAGCTTAAGTTGAGGATACGGTCGCCCTGGGTTTTTATAATTTTAAGTTCGGCGGTAATGTTAATAGCAGCCAGACTGTCCATTATAAAGTTTGCCTGCCATAAAGCTAATTCGCTGCCACGCGTTCCTATTATTATTTTTCTGTCCAAAGGGATAAATATTTTACTGCAAATTTAATTTTTTATGGGGATGATAAGGAATGCGATTGCAGGAATTATATCTAATTGCAACAAAATGACCCTTATATGGGTGTATTAAGCAAAAAGAGAAAAAAAAAGGAGATAACTGCTATTATTTAGAAGGAAATAGAGTTAATGGGAAGGAATAGGAGAATTATACTTCGTTAAGCCGGTACCAATTAAGAGAAGAAATTTAGTTATTATTGATGAGGATATCTTTAGCCATGATCATGGGAACACTGATGTATTTCTTCTCCATGTAGTTGATCACTTTTTCCAGTATCTCGCGCGATTCTTTGTCCATACCCTGCACTTCTTCGGCAAATACGGTATTCACGGCATTGTTGCGGATCTCTTTGATCTTCTCCGGCACCTGGCGCATGGCCAGCTCAATACGGCGTTGTTTCAGCATCACCAAAAACTCGGCAATGTTTTGCTCTATTATGGCTTCGGCGTGTACCAGTTCCTGGTAGCGTTCCTGCAGGTTCTTTTTGGCAACTTCATTAAGAGAGTGTACCTCAATAAAGTTCACATCAAATTGTTCCAGCACTTCAGGAGCGGTATCATTTGGTATGGCCAGGTCAACAATTGTTTTTTTGCCTTCTTCGCCGTTTAGTAAAGAAGTATAAATCTCAGTTGTAATAATAGGCTCAACTGCCGATGTGCAGGTAATAATAGCATCAAACCCTTTATTGAAATCCTTAAGATCGGATAATTCAAAAGCTTCGCCACCTAAATCGTTAGCTAATTGCTGCGCGTTGGCAAGCGTACGGTTGAATACGGAGAAATTTGAGAATTTATGCTTTTGCAGGTATTTAGATATGTTCCTGTTGGTTTCGCCTGCTCCAATGATAAGGATACGGGCGTTAGAACATAATTTCAGATCTTTTAATTTACGGTATGCTAATGACACAACCGAAATAGGGTTCTTTGAAATATTGGTATGTGTATAAACCTCTTTAGCTGTTTTAACAATGCAGCCCATCACCACACGCAGTGAATCGCCGGTTAGGCCGGCATCTTTGCAGCTTTCATAAGCTTTGCGTAATTGGGCTAAAATTTCTTTTTCACCAACAATTAAACTTTCTAATGAGCATGAAGTACGCAGTAAATGGTTCATTGCTTCCTGTCCCTCATAAATTGAGGCTGCTTCTAAGAAAGTACTGGTAGAGTGTGAGCACAGGCCAATTTCTAATGCTTCAATAAAAGCATGTGCAAATTCTCTGTCAACAATCTGCGGTGTCGACATGATAAATTCGACACGGTTACAGGTAGCAAGGTAAAATATTTCGGCAATGCCAAAACGTTCTTTAACCTCATGAAGCTTATCAGTCAGATTTTCCTGGCAAATTACCAATCTCCCTAATTCCTTCAGCTCAATCTGTTTATGCGTAAAAGCTATTACCTTTAAATACTTCAAAGCAGTTTTTAATTTTGACCCAACAAAAGTAACACACGGCGAATGATCCAATGTCAAGGATATGTCAAACAGGAGTATTTAGAATGTTTATAAATTAGGTACATTCCCTAATATATTCCCTCCTATTTTGTTAAAATATCGTTTTCCGAAATAAATGGCCTATAAAAATGAAAATATTAAAAATATCAGCCTTATAATTTTGATAGCCGGTTATTTTTATTGCCGGATTTTATCAATTTATAACCCCCTATCTTATTCCTATATTTTCTCTCATTATTGCCATTACCGGTAGTGTTAAATGCACTATCCGGTTTTTTCGAAATTTCTTCGTGCTGTTAATGATACGCCCAAAATCTCATAAGGTTGCTTCATGGGGGATTATAATCGAATAAGATCATTACAGCAACCTTTATTAATGCCATAGGCCTGATCACATAAAGAATAGTAAATCAGGCAAACAGCAGCAGTCTTAATGCTTCTACTTAATATCAAAAACAAACAATTACCATTAAATAGAGTTACAGCAAAATGGATCTGCAAAGTATTGAAATGCGCAACCTGGATGTTCAGGATTACCAGGAATTAAAAAAGTCAATGAAATCTGCCTACCTGGATATGGATGAGGACTATTGGGACGCCGCATCGATAAAAAAACTTATCAAACTTTTTCCTGAAGGGCAAATATGTGTTACTGTTAACAACGTTGTTGTTGGTTGCGCGCTATCAATAATTGTTGATTATGACAAGTTTGGCGATACCCATACTTATAAACAAATAACGGGCAACAGCACGTTTAAAACGCATACTGATAAAGGCGATGTGCTATACGGGATTGACATTTTTGTTCATCCTAAATACCGCGGTTTACGCCTTGCCCGCCGTTTGTATGAAGCCCGCAAAGCTTTATGTGAAAAGCTAAACTTAAAAAGTATTATAGCCGGTGGCCGGATTCCCAATTATCAAAAATTCCAGACCGATCTTACCCCCCGCCAGTATATTGATAAGGTAAAATATAAAGAGATTTATGACCCTACCCTATCGTTTCAGTTAGCCAACGATTTTCACGTTCGAAAAATATTACGAAATTATTTGCCTGAAGATAGCCGTTCTAAGGGCTTTGCAACGCTTATTGAGTGGAATAACGTTTATTATGAAGAACCCAGCTCGGTAATTAATAATAAAACGGTTGTACGTATTGGCCTGGTACAATGGCAAATGCGGCCTTACAGCAACATTAGTGAATTGATGAAGCATGCCGAATATTTTGTTGATGCCGTAAGCGATTATCAATCGGATTTCATTTTGTTCCCCGAGCTGTTTAACACGCCGCTAATGGCCGATTATAATCATATGGATTCTGCCAAGGCCATGCGTGAACTTGCAAAATATACACAACCTATTGTTGAGGAGTTTTCAAAACTGGCAGTATCTTACAATGTAAACATCATTGCCGGTAGTATGCCTAAAATTGAAGAGGATTCGATGTATAATGTATCCTATCTTTTCAGGCGTAACGGGAGCATGGAAGAGACCACAAAAATACACCCTACACCGGCAGAGATCAACTCCTGGGGTATGCGTGGCGGCGATGAAGTAATAGCATTTGATACTGACGCCGGTAAAATAGGTATCCTGATATGCTATGATGTTGAGTTTCCTGAACTCTCCCGCATTTTGGCCAGTCAGGATATGCAAATACTTTTTGTACCATTTTTAACCGATACACAAAATGGTTATAACCGGGTTAAATTTTGCGCCCAGGCCCGCGCTGTAGAAAATGAATGCTATGTGGCTATTGCCGGTTGTGTTGGTAACCTGCCTAACGTAAACAACATGGGTATATCCTATGCGCAGTCGGCGGTATTTACGCCTTCAGATTTTGGTTTTCCAACAAACGGGATCCAGTCAGAAGCTACCCCAAACACCGAAATGATAGTTATTGCAGATGTGGATCTTTCGGTTTTAGACGCCTTGCATGAGTATGGCAGCGTTCAAAATTTAAAAGACCGCCGTACAGATCTGTATGGAATAACATTTAATGGCAAGAAGATATAAATTAACCTGTTGGTTAAGGCATGGGATGCTGCATAATTCATCATTGTATCTATTCACGCAACTGATAAAAAAATTCAAATTAGGCTTGAGCTAACTATACGAAACATTACTAATTTCGTATCCTATGATCCGCAAGAACTTTTATACTATTCCCGGCGCTAAAGGCAGGGGAATGCTGGCCGATATTACTTTTGATGATGCATTACCTCATGCCCCACTTGTAATCTTCGCACATGGTTTTAAAGGCTTTAAAGATTGGGGAACGCATAATCTTGTTGCTAATTACTTTGTTCAAAATGGGTTCCGTTATTTAAAATTCAATTTTTCGCATAATGGCACAACAACTGATAACCCTATTGATTTTGCCGACCTGATCGCGTTTAGCGATAATACTTTTTCTATTGAACTTGAAGATCTTAATTCGGTTATTGACTTTGCCTGCGGCGGATCATATGTGCCCGCCGTAAGAGAAGTTTACCTGATAGGCCACAGCATGGGTGGAGGTATCAGCATCATAAAAACTGCCGAAGATAAACGGATAAAAAAACTGGTAACGATGGCATCTATATCAAGTTTTTATAATTTGTGGCCCAAACAGGCCGAGGCGCAATGGCGCCTGCAAGGTATTATGTACATGCCCAACAAACGTACCGGGCAAAACATGCCTTTAAAAGCAACCATACTGGACGATCTGGAGAAAAACCCTGATCGTTTAAACATCCTGACTAAAGCCGCCGATGTTAAACAACCCTGGCTAATTGTTCATGGTGATGATGATACCAGCGTACCCCTGAGCCATGCACAGGAACTGCATAATGCTCAGCCCCACTCTGAATTAATCGTTATTCCTGGTGGTGATCATACCTTCGGCGGAGCACATCCGTACCCGGAAAATACGCTTCCTGTAATGTTATTGCAATTTTGTGATGCGGCAATCGCTTTTTTAAGGAAATAGCTGCAGCTAAACTGATATATAGACAAACTTTTACGTTATTATAAGATTTAATAACAATACAAGCTTTATAATTGCTTATGAATTTAGTTGGTGCCAGTAAAAAAGGAAAAAAGTTTTTAAACCCCATACCTACCCACGAGGCCGGCTTCGACAAAATGATCCCCATTTTAAGGGAGTACATTAACAACAAAGCCGAAAGTATCCCCAAAAAGCAATTAGGTCCATTTAAAACAGACCCTGCCATTTTTCAAACGCCGCCGGAAAACGGTTTACGCGTTACCTGGCTGGGGCATTCCAGTTTGCTGATAGAGATAGATGGCATCCGTATACTAACTGACCCGGTTTGGAGCGAACGGGTTTCGTTCTCCTCCTGCATTGGCCCAAAAAGATTTTTTGCACCGCCATTGGCACTGGAAGACCTCCCGCCGCTTGATGTGGTAATTGTATCGCATGATCATTACGACCATTTAGACAG
Source organism: Mucilaginibacter sp. (assembly GCF_041660805.1). Classification (GTDB taxonomy): domain Bacteria; phylum Bacteroidota; class Bacteroidia; order Sphingobacteriales; family Sphingobacteriaceae; genus Mucilaginibacter. Next base: position 35,449 of record NZ_JBAZVP010000041.1, read on the forward strand.
CAAAACCATCAAATTTTTCGCTGATAAAGCTATTCCTTTTATTTCGCCTTTAGGTGTGTGCAGATATCTGGAACAATGGGGTATCTTAAAAAATTACACACACGAGGTTGACTGGGGAGATAGCGTAATGATAGGCAATTGCAATATTACGGCTACTCCGGCAAGGCACTTTTCGGGCAGGGGAATTGTTAATCGTAATGAAACCTTGTGGGCCTCATTTGTAATAAAAGGCCCTAAACACAATATATTTTTTGGTGCCGATTCTGGCTGGTTCCCTGGCTTTGCCGACATTGGCGAAGCCTTTGGCCCCTTTGATCTTACCATATTGGAAATAGGCGCTTACGGTGTTAACTGGCCTGATATACACATGGGGCCTGATAATGCATCAAACGCACACATTGCTTTAAAGGGTAATATAATGATGCCTGTACACTGGGGGACTTTTAACCTGTCAACACATGCCTGGTTTGAACCCGTAGAAAAATTGGTACAATTTGGTAAAGAGAAAAATATTAAGTTATTTTTACCTGAGCCCGGCCAACCAGTTGATGTTAAAGCCCCCTATAATTCTGAGTGGTGGAAACGTTACATGGGTTAGGGCATAAACCTAATTGCTAACATCATGAAAACCCTGAATCTGTACTGCAAAGTTTTGGTTGTTTTGTTGCTAAGTACCTTTGTGGCAAAAGCGCAAACCGTTATTCCGTTGTGGCCAAAAGGCGCGCCTGGATTTGAAAACCGCCGTAACGAGCCCGAGCAGGCTAAGGATTACTGGGTTAAGAACATCCACAACCCATCAATAACTGTATTTGCACCTCCTGCGGATAAAGCAAATGGCGCGGCTGTGGTTATTTGTCCCGGTGGAGGGCACCGTTTACTGGTTTATAATGCTGAAGGTGTAGCCCCGGCCAAATTTTTTAATAGCATTGGTGTTACCGTGTTTGTATTGAAATACCGTTTAGGCCGTGATACTTTATCACCATATAAAATTGATGTGCATGCCAAAGCGGATGGCTATCGCGCCATGCGTTTGGTTCGCAGCCGTGCTGCAGAATGGGCTATTGATACCAACCGGATAGGCCTGATGGGCTTTTCGGCAGGTGGTGAGGTGGTTGATATGATATCATTTAAAGATACCAAAGGCGACCCTAAAGCTGCCGACCCAATAGACCGGGCCAACGCTAAGCCTAACTTTATTATACAAGTTTATCCCGGCCCATCTTATTTGCCTGATGTTGTTAGTGCTGATGCGCCGCCAGCTTTCCTGGTAGCCGCAAATGATGATGTTTGCTGCTCTTTGCCATTGATACAGCTTTTACAGCGCTATCGTGATGCCAAAGTGCCGGTAGAGATGCACATGTATGCAAGGGGTGATCATGCTTTTAATATGGGTACTAACAGAAAGTTAAAGTCGATAAACAATTGGCCCCAACGTTTAGCCGATTGGATGGAAGACAGCCATTATCTGCAACCGGAAAAAGATTTAAAGAAGGTGTTGCATTAAGGATATTGGGGTTTCTTTTAATTTCATGGGCATACGGGTAGCTCCTACGGAGCAAAGGGAACCCTGCTTTTCGTCTCTACAAAGCTGTAGCCCCGATGGGGCAAATACTTAAGATCATCATTACAAATTCATTAAGGAAGTTAAATATCCCTGTTCTGTAGGAACAACCGCTTTGTAGAAAAGGGCACAACAGCGTCGCGTGCCGTAGGTACGCAACTCCGTAAGTGCATTTGTTTTGCGTTAGATTTAAAGAAGGTGTTGCATTAAGGATATTGGAGTTGTTTTAATTTCATGGGCATACGGGTAGCTCCTACGGAGCAAAGGGAACCCTGCTTTTTCGTCTCTACAAAGCTGTAGCCCCGATGGGGCAAATGGTTAATATCAATATTACAAATTCATTAAGGAAATTAAATGTCCATGTTCTGTAGGAGCAACCGCTTTGTAGAAAAGGGCACAACAGCGTCGTGTGCCGTAGGTACGCAACTCCGTAAGTGCATTTGTTTTGTGTTAGGGATTTCTATGGCATAATCAAGAAAAAGTGAAAAGATATTCTTTGATAAAAGGGCTGTTTCTTTTGACCACAGATAAAGCTAAAGCAAGTAATTTGTTCCTGACAGCGTTAATGACAGACAT
>NZ_JBAZVP010000042.1:0-32956 GCF_041660805.1 Mucilaginibacter sp.
TTTGCACACGGGGACTTGCCTAAAGATTTCGGTGAGGACACCGAAATGCGGAGTTGGGCTGTGATAGATAACCTACCCCGCTGTTTGTAAGCGCACAAATAATTGCACCCGGCGACTTGCCTAAAGATTTTGGTGAGGACACCGAAATGCGGAGTTGGGCTGTGATAGATAACCTACCCCGCTGTTTATGTCCTCATAAATAATTGCACTCGGTGACTTGCCTAAAGATTTTGGTGAGAACACCAAAATGTGGAGTTGGGCTGTGATCTATAACTTACCCGCTGTTTGTGTCCTCACAAATAATTGTACTCGGCGACTTGCCTAAAGATTTTGGTGAGGACACCAAAATGTGGAGTTGGTATGCGAACTAATCCTTATCAAGCTTTTTCATGTACTCAGCAATTTCCTGCTCGTTCTTGTCGGCAGATTTTGCAAAAGAGTTGATGATATTTTTCCTCTCCTGTTGGGTTCTGTTTTGGCTCAGCTTGCTTTTGCCCTGCAAATCATCCACCACAATCTCAAAGGCTACTATGCCATTCATCATTTTGGTTTTATAATCATCAGGCAGGTTGTTCCATTGCTGCATGTAACCGGCTTCATAAAAGCCAATCATTTTTTCGAGCAGTTCGGCAACCTGTGTTTTGTTGTCTATTAAAGTGGCTTTGCCGTAAGCGTGCACAGCCAGATAATTCCAGGTAGGTACGTTTAATTCTTTTTCGTAATGAGCAGGAGATATATAGGCGTGCGGCTCGGTAAAGATCACTAATGGGGTACAAGCAAAAACATCTGCCGACTGGTGATTGGCTTTTGCAAAGTGAGATATCAAAACAACCTGATTGCCGCGCTGCTCAACAATAAATGGCAGGTGCGTAGCTGTGGGCATTCCATTTACAACCGTAACAATAGTGGCAAAGCCGTACTTCTGCATAAAGTCTACAGCTTCCTGTGTATTGGTTATCTGGTTGTATTTTGGGGTATACATTTTACAAACCTTCCAGCATTTGTTTAAGTACTGCCTGGGCGGCCCAAACACGGTTGCCGGCTTCATGTATCACTACTGCTTGTGGCCCGTCTAATACCTCGTCAGATAGCTCCAGGTTGCGCCTCACCGGTAAGCAATGCATTACTTTTGCATTAGGTGCCTGTTTCAATTTTTCGTTGGTCAGCATCCAGTCTTCATTGCCTGTGGTAACTGCACCATAAGGCTCATAAGCCGACCAGTTTTTTACATAGATAAAATCCGCATCCTTTATCGCTTCATCCTGATTGTGTGTGATAGTTGCACCATTGGTAAAGTCTGCAGAAAGCTCATATCCTGCCGGATGAGCGATGGTAAAGTCAACATTAGCCTTGCACATCCATTCGGCAAAAGAATTGGGTACAGCCTGTGGCAGGGGCTTTATATGCGGCGCCCAGGTTAATACTACCTTGGGGCGGCTAACTGTTTTCAGTTCTTCAATAGTTACCAGGTCGGCAAGGCTCTGTAACGGGTGGCGGGTAGCCGATTCTAAACTAACCACAGGCACTTTACAAAACTCAACAAACTTGTTAAAAATATGCTCGCTGTAATCCTCTTCCCGATTTTTTAAACCGGGGAAAGAACGTACACCAATAATATCAGAATATTCGCCCATAACCCCTGCAGCTTCACGAATATGCTCAACGGTGGTACCGTTCATTACAACACCATCCCGCAGTTCAAGCGCCCAGCCTTCTTTATCAATGTTCAGCACAATAACGTTCATGCCTAAATTTAAAGCAGCCTTTTGGGTGCTTATGCGGGTGCGCAAGCTTGGGTTTAAAAAAACAAGGCACAAGGTTTTATTTTTACCAAGATGCTGAAAAGCAAAAGGATCTTTTTTCAGTTTTAAAGCTTCGCCCACTAAAGCGGGGATATCCTTAACATCATTTACAGAAGAAAATATTTTCATTAGCCTCGGTACTATCTATTTGTAAAATTATAATTAATGTGTTAACCTAAGAGTTATTTAATGTTGTTAAAAATGCTTCCAGGAACCTGTCGGCATGTGCTTTGGTTAAATTTAATGCAGGTAAAAGCCTTACCACGTTTGGTTTTGCCTCGCCGGTAAAAATATGGTGTTTAAACAGCAGGTCCTTTTTAACGTTATTTAATTCATCAGGTAAATCAATACCTATCATTAAGCCACGGCCACGTACTTCTTTTACTTTATCAAATTTCTTTAATTCTTCTATCAGGTAGCCGCCCACTTCGGCCGCGTTTTGCATCAGGTTATCCCGTTCAATTACTTCTAATACAGCTAAACCCGCCGCGCAAGCTAAATGGTTACCGCCAAATGTAGTACCCAGCATACCATAAGCAGGCTGTATTTTTGGCGATATAATTATCCCCCCAACAGGGAAACCATTACCCATACCTTTAGCCATTGAATAGATATCGGCATTAATGCCCGCAAAATCATGTGAGAAGAACTTACCGGTACGGCCATAACCGCATTGTACTGAATCTGCAATAAAAACAGCATTATGTTCATCGCAAAGCGACCTTATTTTTTGCAGGAAACTAACAGGGGCAACCTGTATACCGCCAACTCCCTGTATCCCTTCAATAATAACAGATGAGATCTCGTTTGCTGAAAATGCCTGCTCTAAAGCTGCTTCATCATTCCAGGGCAAGAAAATTACATTATCTGTTTCGTTGATAGGGGCAACTATTTTTGGATTGTCAGTAACCGCTACAGCCAGTGAGGTACGGCCATGGAAAGCCTTGCTGAAAGCGATAACTTTCTTTTTACCGTTATAGAACGAGGCCAGTTTTAAAGCATTTTCGTTAGCTTCAGCACCGGAGTTACACAAAAATAACTGGTAATCTTCCTTGCCCGATACATGTCCCAGCTTTTCGGCCAGTTGTGTTTGCAGGGGGATCTCGATGGAATTTGAATAAAAGCCAATTTTATGCAGCTGATCTTCTAACCGGGTTACATAATGGTGATGCGTGTGCCCGATAGAGATAACCGCGTGCCCGCCGTAAAGGTCAAGATACTCGGTGCCTTTATCATCATAAACCAGGCTGCCCTGGCCTTTAACTATATTTATTGGATTGATTGGATATACGTCGAATAATTTCATTTTTTTTAAGGAAAAAAGGTAATGGGATACTTAAATAATAACAGTGCTAATACGGCGAATGGCTTAAAAGCCAGTCGCCTTAAGTCGTAACCCTGCGCGTTCATCCAGGCCAAACATCAGGTTCATATTTTGAACCGCCTGCCCGGATGCCCCTTTAAGTAAGTTATCCATTATGCTGATAATGAATATTTTATTACCATGTTTCTTAACTTGTACAAAGCATTTATTGGTATTTACAATTTGCTTTAAGTCGATATCTTTACTGGTAACATGCGTAAACGGATGGCCCGCATAATATTCTTGATAAAGCTTTAAAGCTTCCGCTTCGGTAAGGTCACTTTCCGTATATATAGATGCTATTATGCCACGGGTAAAACCACCACGATAGGGAACAAAATTAATTTCCTTATCAAAGCCAGCCTGCAATTGTTTCAGCGACTGCCCGATCTCATTTAAATGCTGATGATTAAATGCTTTGTAAACCGATAGGTTATCATTCCTCCAGGTAAAATGGGTGGTAGCCGATGGACTTTGTCCTGCACCTGTTGAACCTGTAGTAGCTGTAACATGCACCTCGTTATTAAGCAAACCTTTACCGGCAAGTGGCAACAGGCCTAATTGCAAACAGGTAGCAAAGCAACCCGGGTTAGCTATGTTACCGGCAGTTTTAATAGCCTCACGGTTCAGTTCAGGCAAACCGTAAACAAAGCGCTTGCCTTTTATTGTTGAAGTTTGACTCAATCTAAAATCCTGACTTAAATCAATAATCTTAATATGATCAGGAATATTGTTGGCTTCTAAAAACTTTTTAGCATCGCCATGGCCAACGCATAAAAACAAAACATCAATGCTATTGGATAGTTCCGATGCAAATTGCAGGTCGGTGTCACCAAACAGGTCAGTATGCACTTCGTATACATGGTTACCCGCGTTGCTGTTGCTGTGCACAAATACAATTTCCACATTGGGGTGGTTAATGAGTATCCGCAGCATTTCGCCGCCTGTATAGCCGGCGCCGCCAACAATACCTGCTTTAACCCCCCGCCCCCCTGAAGGGGGAGTAGAAGTGTCTTTATTATCTATAGTTTGATTGCTCATGTTATTCAACTTTAGTTTCCCCTTCAGGGGTTTAGGGGGTTAAAGATTTATCCGATCATTTTTTGTAGATGGATATGAGTATAATATAAACTCCAGGTCGGCCTGGTCTTTATTGCTGATGAAATGCTTTTGACCGGGGTTGATCAGGATACCCTGCTCCGGTTTCAGCATACTTTCTACACCATCAATGGTTATTATGGCCCTGCCTTTTAAGATAAAGAATAACTGAGTTGCTTTTTCATGATAGTGAAGCTGCTCGGCAGTATCAGGCGGCATTAACTCTTGTTTTACAGATAATGCATCCGTATCAACAAAGTTCCAGCCGTGGCAGTCATCGCCCCACCTGTACTGGCTCAGGCATTCACTTCTAGAAAAAACAATAGCCCCCCCGCCCCCTAAAGGGGGAGTAGAAGTATTAGGAATGTTATCATCATTTTCCATTTCTTTATTCATTTAGCTTATTCAGCTCCCCCTTCAGGGGGCTGGGGGGTATTTACTTTATGATATATCATTACCTGGTTACCAAATATTTTGGAGAAACCTTTAACGTCTTCTCCGCTCCAGGAGTTATTCATCTCGCCGTAGCTGCCAAACTTGTTCGACATCAGGTCATGGTCAGACTCAATACCAATCACCTGGAAACGATATGGGTACAGCTGAACAAAAACTTTACCGCTCACATTCTTCTGCGTATCTGTAAGGAAAGCTTCCATATTGCGCATGATAGGGTCGTGAAACTGACCTTCGTGCAGCCAATTGCCATAGAAAGATGATAACTGATCTTTCCATGATAATTGCCATTTAGTTAGCACATGTTTCTCTAAAGTATGGTGCGCTTTAATGATCACCATTGGGGCAGCAGCTTCAAAACCTACACGGCCTTTTATGCCAATAATAGTATCGCCCACGTGGATATCACGGCCAATGCCGTAAGGTTGTGCAATGGCTTGTAGTGCCTGTATCGCTTTGGTGGGGTGGTCGTATCTTTCGTTATCTATACCAACCAGTTCGCCCGCTTCAAAAGTTAATTCTATAGCTCTGGGTTCGGTTTCGGTAACCTGTGTAGGCCATGCTTCTTCAGGCAAGCCCAGGTTAGAGGTCAACGTTTCTTTACCGCCTACAGATGTTCCCCAAATACCTTTGTTGATAGAATACTTTGCCTTTTCGAAGTTCATTTCAACGCCGTGTTTTTTCAGATATTCAATTTCTTCTTCACGGCTCAGTTTCAAATCACGGATAGGGGTGATGATCTGCACTTCGGGCACAAGGATATTGAAGATCATATCAAAGCGTACCTGGTCATTACCGGCACCTGTGCTGCCATGGGCAACATACTCGGCACCAATTTCTTTGGCGTAGTTGGCTATTGCTGTAGCCTGACTAACACGTTCGGCACTTACAGAAAGTGGGTAGGTGTTGTTTTTTAACACGTTACCATATATAAGGTAACGCACGCAGGTATTATAAAAGTTTTCGGTTTCATCAACCACGTGGTGTGATGTTACGCCCATTTGGTAAGCGCGTTCTTCAACACCTTTCAGTTCTTCTTCGCTAAAACCACCTGTATTTACAATTACCGAGTGAACCTCGTAACCCAGATCGCGTGTTAAATAAATGCAGCAAAATGATGTATCTAATCCGCCGCTGTATGCCAGTACTACTTTCTTTTTCATGGTATATTTATCTCAGAGACACAAAATATTTTGCCTCTACATTAGTTGATGTTATTATTCTGTAGAGGCGTAATATCTTGCGTCTCAAATTATCTCCAGAGACATAAAATATTATGTCTCTACATTTGTGTCTCGAATTATCTTAATTAAACGCTATAATTTTTTCCATTCTTTTCTTGATGGCCGCTTCTATACGCTCAAGCAGTGTCGCTTTATGCGTTATCTTCTTCATTTTCTCTTCGTATTGCTTTTGTATCACTTCCGGATCAAAAAGCATGGCGGTGCACATGCAATTCTTACGATCTTTGCTCATCAAAATATCATAGTTCACGCAGCTTTTGCATCCGGCCCAAAAGTTCTCGTCCTGGGTAAGCTCCGAGTAAGTTACCGGCTCATAACCAATCTCCGAATTGATCTTCATTACCGCCAGGCCTGTAGTTAAACCAAATATTTTAGCGTGAGGATATTTTTTACGCGACAGATCGAATATTTTGTGCTTGATAGCCTTTGCCAAACCAGCTTTACGATAAAGCGGGTTTACAATTAAACCCGAGTTGGCTACGAAATCGCCGTGGCTCCAGGTTTCGATATAACAAAAACCTGCCCAGGTACCGTCTTTATGCAAAGCAATTACTGCCTTGCCTTCCAGCATTTTATTGGCGACATATTCCGGTGAGCGCTGTGCGATTCCGGTTCCGCGTGCCTTTGCCGATTCTGCCATTTCATTGCAGATCATAGGGGCAAAGTCTGCATGTTGTGCAGTAGCTACCGTTATGTCAAAATCTTGTATGGTCATTATAATGAAAAATTACCGTTAAATTATTGGCTTTACCGGCCAGGATAATTAGAGGGACAATGGTTAAAGAAGTTTAATAACACTTCTTTGTTTGGATGAGAATTAAAACCTGATTCAAACCCGCGGGATGAACACCCGTCGTCGGCTGGGGAAGAATAACAAAACAAAAGAAACTAAAGCAGCAGCAACCGGAGCAAATTTTGCTCTGACAGCCGTCATGTTTGAGTTTTCAATATTCATTTTTATGAATTTGTTGTTTTTAAATTTTGTGCAAATTATTGCATAATAATTTACTTATGCAAGAAAAAACTTTTATTATGATATTCAGGTTAAGTAATACGAACAATTATCTTGCACATTGAACCCATATTACCGCTTACTTACAATATCATTTATGATCATATCCGCATGAATGCGGGAGTTTTCAATAAACCATAGGTGTGTATCCAATCCGCCGCAAACTACACCGGCAAGGTACATACCCGGCTGGTTGGTTTCCATTGTTTCGTGATTATACTCTGGGATGAATTTATCTTTAGAGAGTTTGATACCCAGTTTGGCTAAAAAATCAAAGTTGGGTTTATAACCCGTCATGGCCATTACAAAATCATTAGGAATGGTGATCAATCCTTCGGGAGTTTTAATATCAACCTCATTTTCGCGCACAGCTTCAAGGTTTGAATTAAAATAAGCTTTAATACTGCCTTCTTTTAAACGGTTAATAATATCGGGCCGTACCCAGTATTTAACCCTGTTGCTAATTTCAGGGCCGCGAACAACAAGGGAAACCTCGGCGCCTTTACGGTAGGTTTCTAAAGCCACATCAATAGCCGAATTGCTTGAACCTACTACTACAACCTTTTGCAAAGTATAATAATGCGGGTCCTGGTAGTAATGCTTCACTTTAGGCAGGTTTTCGCCAGGGATATCAAGGTTCACGGCTATATCATAAAAACCGGTAGAAAGAATTACCTTTTTAGCCTGATAAATTGCTTTTGAAGTAGTAATAGTATAGCCACCATCTACGGCAATAACATTGGTAACCTCTTCAAATAAATTTAGGGGCAGATGATTAGAGAGGGCAACCCGCCGGTAATATTCCAGTGCATCATTCCGGGTTGGTTTATTATGTACAGTAACAAAAGGCACCCCACCAATTTCCAGTTTTTCTGATGTAGAGAAGAATGTCATGGTAGAAGGATAGTTGTACAGCGAATTTACCAGGCAGCCTTTTTCGACTATTACAAAACTAAGGTTGGCTTTTTGAGCTGCTAATCCGCATGCTATACCAATGGGGCCGCCGCCTATGATGAGTATATCTAACATTAAGAGTTTAAATAATAAAAACCAATATAGTGCTATTGGTTTTGTAGAGTGTCAAAAAAAGACCATAATTAGTTATTTTGTTAAAAAAGGCTAATTATAGCTTCATCTCCCATTAAAAAAATAAAAAAGATGAAAAATAAAAAAAGGGTAAGCTACTTTTATCGCGCCGCTCAACTCTCTACCCTTGCTGCGTTCCCACCCTGGGGGAGTTCAAGAGGAGCTGGCCGTAAAAGACTTACCCCGGCGCAAATATAGGAAAATGATGCGCTTTTGGTTAAGAAATTGTTAAAAAAGGGGTTATGAGTTGATAATCAGGGGATATATTATGGTAACGGTTTTGGAGTCGATGATAAACTCGATTGTGTTTAACAAATATTTATATTTACAAAGGCGACCAAAATGGCTATCTAAAGAAAGATTTTGTGTACTGAAATAATTGATATAAAAACAATCCAATCCATATATAAAGACCTCCCAAAACTGCAAAAGCTATAACTGTACTTTTATCGAAAGACATATTTGATAAAAACATTGCTGTAAAAATTATATAAATTATATATCCATTTATTAGCATCCATTTTCCTAAGCGATTATTCTTACTTTCCAAACTTTCTGCTTCAATGAGCTTGATAGATTTTTTTTCTATTGGATGTCTAATCAATGGGACTTGGCCTTTTAAATTCTCAACAAGGAGATTAAAAGTTATGGAATCTTTTCTATTCCATACAGGTATATGCCAAACCACATTTCTTAAAAAAAAGTTAAAGCTATCTTCGAGATCTTTAGGCATTATATCTCCTTCTTGCTTTGATAAATTATAATTTTCTACTTTATCAACTATTTCGTTTTTTGAAACTTGAAAGGTATCCTCCATAAAAATTATAGTTTGATATTGATCATGATTCGAATTAAAAGTCAAAATGTTACTATCACCATCAACCCAACATTTTATATTTACATCTTCAAAATCAGTATTACTTTCATTTTTTATATTTACGGTAATAAAGTTTAAATGGTTAACCGCACGTGTTTCGTTATAAAAGATTTTTATGCTCCCATAAAAATTGTCGTTAATTGATGTTGCAAGTGAATTAAAACTTCTTGTAAAACTGAATATAGACCATCTTGATTTGAACTTTTCAAGGAAAACATATACAATAAACGTAATACAGGATGCAATTACTGCCCAGCCGAATTTGGATATGCTTTCAAATATTTCTTTCATAAATATTATATATATTATTTTATGTAAATATCACAAAGATGTTTGAATAATTAGAATTCGCTATATTACTAACGCTTATTTATTTTATAAAGGTAATTATTGTCAAACAAGCTTCTTTGCTCTAATTCATCCGTTACCTCCGGCAACTTCTCTACACCATTCACCAAATTCTCAAAACTCTTCGTCCCTCTAAACTGGAAAGTTTTATAAGGCGCCCATTTGGGGAAACTTCCAAAGGTCTCGCGCTGAACTATCTTCAATTCATTTATCCAGAAAGGCTCAACCAGTTTTTTATGGCGGAAATGCGGCCACAGGGTATTAAAATCAGCTTCGGGGATATCCCTTGCAACTGTGATATGCGGTATCAGCGCTTTTTTGATGTTAAGGTTTTTCTTTAACAGCGTAAACCATGCTTCAACCGCCGGAGTTGAACGGATATGGGCATATATAGTCATTTTACTATGCAGATGCGTAAAATATCTAAAGCCATCTACATGCAGCAAAACCGGCGGCATTATGTACAATTTCTTTTCCATTTGCCCAACGGTGGTGTTAGCAAAAAAAGGTTTCTGCCGCTCTACATGCAAGAGAGATATATGTGCCGGTGAGTCCATACTTTTATAATCACCTATTAATCTTGCCGATGCTTTTTTATAGCGGGAGATCTCGTGTTTAATAGCCTCCGGGGGCGAGAGCAGGAAAAGATAGTCGGCATAGCTGGTCATAGATCTGTGAATTATCGACACAAATTTTGCTAATAATTTTAGTAATTCAAATTATATTTTCATATTTGTATATGGATGCTAAACGGCATATTGTACATATCGACCTCGATTCATTCTTCGTATCTGTAGAGCGTAAATTTAACCCTTCGCTTATTGGCAAGGCGGTTATTATAGGCGGCTCGGCAGAGAGGGGAGTAGTGGCTTCCTGCAGCTATGAAGCGCGTGCGTTTGGCGTACATTCAGCTATGCCCACACGGCAGGCGCTAAAGCTTTGTCCGCATGCTATTGTAATACACGGTACGCATGGGCGCTATTCTGAGGCATCACGAGAGGTTACGGAGATCATCCACAGATCAGTTCCACTTTATCAAAAGACTTCGGTAGATGAGTTTTATATCGACTTATCGGGCATGGAACGCTTTCACGACCCATACAAACTGGCATGCGACCTGCGGCAACGCGTGATAAGGGAAACAGGGCTGCCCATCTCCTTCGGAATGGCATCGGGCAAAACCATTGCTAAAATGGCTACCAACCAGGCAAAACCCAACGGACAACTTTGGATCCAACATGGTAAAGAGAAAGAATTTTTAGCCCCGTTACCTATTAAAAAAATTCCGGGCCTGGGCGAAAATACCTGCCAAAAACTTTATCAATACGGTATTGAAAAAATAGGCGACCTGCAACGCGTAAACCCGAGATTTCTGGAGACCGTTTTCGGCAAGATGGGCACTTACATCTACAATAAGGCCAATGGTATTGATGACAGCGAAATAGTGCCGCATAGTGACCGAAAATCAATCTCGACAGAGCATACTTTTGAAAGTGACGTAGCCGATAAACGCACGCTTGAAACTATCCTGGTAAGCATGACCGAAGAGCTGGCGGGGAAGCTAAGACGGGAGAACAAGGTATCGTCATGCCTGGCTATTAAGATCCGCTATGCCAATTTTGATACCCATACCCAACAGCAGAAAATAGCATTAACCGCTGCCGAGCATATTCTGATACCAGGGATTAAAAACCTGCTCGCCAAAGCATGGAACCAGCACCGGCCAATAAGGCTGATAGGCGTGAAGCTAAGTAACCTTTGCACCGGCAGCTATCAAATAAACCTGTTTGAAGACAATGAGGAGCGCATTCGCCTTTACCAGGCCATGGATAATATCAATTTTAGGTTTGGTGATAAAACGGTTTGCCGGGCAGCAGGAATGGAAATTGGAGCCAGAACATTTAATCCGTTTTTGAAGGAATAGTGGCTTTATGCAGCCGCCTGGTTGAAGCGTACACGTGTTGGGATGATTTGCATTACACCCAAACCCCCTTCCTTGGGGAAGGGGGCGGCTGCCTGTGAAGTGATGGGTAGGGGTTATTTACGCCAATGCATATCGCATAAACCCCTCCCTGCACCCTCCCGTTGGGAGGGAATCGCACATATCCATTGTTTTTTTCATCCTCCAACACTTGTGAGTAAGAACAGAGCGACTGGATTACTATAATTCCTTCCGCATTAACAGATCTGTCTGTTCATCGTTTCCTAAAACAAACGGATGGCTGCTGAAAGCTTTAAACCCTTTACTTTCATACAAGCGAATTGCCCCGGCATTGTGTTCCCATACACCAAGCCATATATAGGTAAGCCTTTTATTAATGGCGATATCAATTGCAAAATCTAAAAGCTTATTGCCTATCCGTTGCCCCTGGTACTCTTTCAACACATAAATGCGTTCTACTTCAAGGGCATTAGGGTCCTGTAGTTCGGTTTGGGCGGTATTGAGGTTTATTTTAAGATAACCGGCAATATTACCATCCACCATAGCAAAATAAAAGAGGGAATCGGGGTTATTAAGTTCGTTCTGAAATTTTTGAAGGGTAAAAGCATTAACCGCATATGTTTCCATATCGGCCGCACTGTTCAGATGCGAAAAAGCATCAAAGAAAGTTTTTCTGCTCAGCTCAAGCAAAACTACTGCATCATTATATGTAACAGGTATAATTTGCATGGCTGCAATTAATCAAATTGTTCCTGCAGGCGCTCTAAGCGGTCAATCATCAGGTTCAGTTTCTCCTCTTCGTTCTTAAACATGCGTGGTTTAAGGTAAAAGGTGGTAAACATAAACCATATAAACGTAAAGCCATAAGTAGCCAGCTTAAACGTTAATGATGCATTTTCAAGTATCTCAATAAAATAAAGTCCTAAACCCGCGCTTAATAATAGTATATATATGTAATAGAACCAGCCAACTACTTTAGTGCGGTTTTTTTGATACTCCTTTAAGCTGTCTAAATAATCTGTAGGGTTTTGGGTAAGATCGCGTTTGTTTAAGATGTGGTAGTGCCTTACAATCATGTACAGGTAAAGCGCTATGGTAATTACAATAATTAAGATCCCTATTGTGGTTGCCGGCGATTTAAACGCCATAAAAAACATTAAAATAAAAGCCCCGATCATAGTTGCTGTCATGGTAACTATAGCCCAGTACATCCTTGATGTTATCCCGCGAATATCCTTCTTCACCTGTTTTAGTACTTCATCTACCGAAGGATGTTCCTGCTTTGGCTGTCCCTGCCAAACCGAAACTAAATGATCAAAGTCTTTCATATTGATTGTATAACTCTGTCAATTTTTGTTTAATGCGATATATCTTCACTCTCAAATTCCCCTCTGATATACCCGAAACCTCAGCAATTTCAGGATACGGCACTTCATCAAGCACCAACGTTATTATAATTCTTTCTGATTCCTCCAGTTTTGATATACACTTATATAACAAAGCTACCTGCTCGTTCTTTTCTGAAAACTCTTCTCTTTTGTTCTCAGCTATCTGCGGTGTAAGCTCGTCTTTAGCCTGGCGTTTTTCTGATCGTAGATAAGTTAAACAGGTGTTTACAGCAATACGATAGATCCAGGTTGATATTAATGCCTGGTTACGGAATTTGTGAAGGTTTTGCCAAACTTTTAAAAAAGTTTCCTGCAACAGGTCGTTTGCAGCATCGTCATCACCGGTATAACCATAGCACAAATGGAATATCTTTTTTGAATTGGCTTCATATATTTCCCTGAAAGCTTCTTCTCTGCTCGCCACTTGTTAGTTAATTTACGGTTTGACAAATTAACGCTATAAATGTTACAACAGGTAACTTTTTTTATTTAACCATGAAAATTTATTGTCCGCATCGTCCAGCAGCTTGTTATAATCCTGGCTATAATCAAATTGAAGGTCCTCGTGTAACTTATCTATAGATGCGCGGATCTTTTCTACCTGCCGGGTAAATATTAAGCGGATTGGTTTATACGCCGTTTGCTTCACCACGTATTGAAGGTAGTTTTGGCAAAAATTTAAAAGCAGCTCAATCTCCGCCGGTTTTGATCCAATAAACTTGGTGTACTTGGTAAGCATCTTTAAAATTTTGCGTAACCCTTTAGCTGTAAAATAACTTTGGGCAGGCAGCTGACTAAACATAAAACCGGCTTCGGCCTTTATGCTTTCAATAAAATCATGCTCGTTATGCGCCTCAAAGAGCAGATAGGCCAGTAATTCTTTGTTTTCTTTTTTGTAACGTACCAAACGCAGGCATAGCTCGGCAAGCTGTTCTGGCGGCAAATGCTGCAGTTCTTTTTTAATTTGCTGTAACCCGTAGGCAGTGATACTCATAGGTATATTTTAATGTTTCTGCAACATAGTAAATTTTGTAGTTTAGCGCCTCTAATTAATCAGATGCAAAGAAGCAAACTAACCATGTACATTTTTGTAGCACTTGTATTAGGCGTAATAGCCGGATACATTTACAATGCTACGGTAATTAACAATATTAATACCAAAATAAGCGCTGCCGAGGCCAATATAAAATCTATAGATGGGCAAATATTGCTAATTAAAGATTCAACCACGGCCAATTACAAGGCACTTAAGGCAGAACGCACCACACAGGTTAAGCTGCGTAAAGAAAGTGACACAGCCCGTGAGGATAAGCTGGTTGGTTTTACAGTTTTGAGTGATATTTTTCTCCGGCTGATAAAAATGATAGTGGCCCCGCTGGTGTTCACTACGCTTGTGGTGGGTGTTGCCAAAGTGGGCGATATTAAAGCTGTGGGCCGTATTGGCGGTAAAACGCTGCTTTGGTTTTTAAGCGCAACGCTGATATCCTTATTATTAGGTATGATACTGGTTAACTTTTTTGAACCGGGCAAAGCGATGCATTTACCACTGCCAGATAGCAATTTAACTACTGATATTAAAAAATCAGCATTATCGCTGCGCGACTTTATAGGTCACGTTTTCCCTAAGAGTTTTACAGAGGCTATGGCCAATAATGAGATACTACAGATAGTGGTGTTCTCGTTATTCTTTGGTGTGGCTACGGCTGCCATTGGCGAAAAAGGCGAGGTTGTAATAAAAGCGCTGGATGCTATCTCTCATGTTATCTTAAAAATAACAGGCTATGTAATGCAGCTTGCGCCATTAGCGGTTTTTGGTGCTATAACGGCCATTATAGCTAAGCAGGGGTTGGGCATACTATCTACCTACGCCATATTTATAGGGGAGTTTTATTTCTCGCTGGTGATATTGTGGATGGTGATCATATTCGCCGGGTTTGTGGTGTTAAAGAAACGTGCCTTTAACCTGGTAAGTAACATTAAAGATGCTATGCTGATAGCCTTTAGTACATCAACAAGCGAAGCCGCTTATCCAAAAGTATTGCTTGAGCTGGAACGCTTTGGCTGTAATAACAAAATTGTAAGCTTTGTGCTGCCGTTAGGTTATTCTTTTAATTTGGATGGATCGATGATGTATATGACCTTTGCGTCGTTATTTTTGGCGCAATCATATAATATCCATTTGTCTTTTGAGCAACAAATAACCATGCTGCTTATATTAATGATAACCAGTAAGGGTATTGCTGGTGTACCGCGTGCATCGCTGGTTGTAATAGCCGGCACCATGTCGTTGTTTAATATACCAGAAGCCGGTTTGGCTTTACTTATAGGTATTGATCCGTTACTGGATATGGGCCGTTCTGCTACCAATGTATTGGGTAATGCTATGGCAACCGCGGTTGTAAGTAAGTGGGAGGGAGAGCTGAAGCATTAGTGATTGAGTGATTTAGTGAATTAATGAGTTAGTGAATTAGTGAATTAGTGATTGATGACATAAATGGCAGATACTACAAAAACTGATTTTGCTGAACTGTTTAGAAATAGGACAAAGAAATTTGTTGTTGACAATATAAAGTTTTTCAAAACTTTACCAAAAACAGAAGAGGCAAAGATAATAGGAAGACAACTTTTAAGATCATCTTCATCGGTGGGTGCCAATTATAGGGCTGCTTGCAGAGCAAGATCACAAGCAGAGTTTCATTCAAAACTATCTATTGTGGTTGAAGAAGCAGATGAATCTGCCTTTTGGATGGAAGTACTTATTGAAGCCGAAATTGTTAAACAATCTGAATTATTCTACTTATTAGATGAAGCAAATCAAATTCTAAAAATCACCTCAGCATCAAGAAAAACCGTATCAACAAATAAAAACAACACAAAGAGTTAATAAAAATCACTAACTCACTAATTCATTAAATCACTAATTAATTATAATGTCAAGTCGTTCTAAAAAAATATTTCTTATAGCAAGTATCGTTGTGCCGTTCTTATTCTATTGTATCTATTATTATGGTATGATGATCAAGAACGCGCCTTATAAGTTCTCTGAATTTCAATCTATACAATTCCAATATGGCTATGGTGACAGCCTGCTTAATAAATACGACTCAAAAACGGGCGATTACCAGTTTGTGAATACACGCGATTCTGTCATTAAAATGCACCTGAAACTAACCAAAGACGACCTTCTGTACCTGCACCGCAAAGCTGCCGATCTGGGCTTTTGGGATTTCCCGGCTAAGGAGCTAAATACCGAAACAAAGGTAAGATCGCCACGGTACCTGATCCAGTTTAATTACAAGCGCAAAAGCAAAACAGTTATGTTTGATGCTGCCTATGATGGTAATGATAAACTGAAAGATGCCAACGAGCGCCTGATAAAAGAAATACAGAAAGTATTGCAGGAGGCAGAAGCACGTCAGAAAAATAGCAAATAGTGCATTGGATATTAATTTATTAATCCATATATTTGCACCTCAAAATTTAAAATAATAATTAATCAACAATGTACGCAATAGTAAGTATAGCCGGACAGCAATTTAAAGTTGCAAAAGACCAGCAGATCTTTGTACACCGTTTACAGGGAGATGAAGGCGCTAGTATTGAATTTGACCAGGTATTGTTAGCAGAAAACGAAGGTAGCTTTAAATTAGGTTCTGATTTAAAAAGTGCTAAAGTATCAGCTAAGATCTTGTCTCATTTAAAAGGTGATAAAGTAATTATCTTCAAAAAGAAAAGAAGAAAAGGTTACAAAAAGAAAAACGGTCACCGTCAGCAATTTACCAAGATCGAGATCACCGGTATCACATTATAATTAAATTTTAAACGGGGTCTCGTTATCCCACAAAAGAAATTAAGAAATGGCACACAAAAAAGGGGCCGGTAGTTCAAGAAACGGCCGCGAATCACATAGCAAACGTTTAGGTATCAAAATTTTCGGTGGGCAGCCAGCAATTGCAGGTAACATCATCGTTCGTCAGCGTGGTACCAAACACAATCCGGGCCTTAACGTAGGTATCGGTAAAGATCATACCTTATTTGCATTAACTGCAGGTCATGTAGTATTCAAAAAGAAAGCAGACAACCGTTCATACGTTTCTGTTATTCCTTTTGAAGTAGCACCTGTTGCAGAAGATGCAGCACCTGCTCCAAAAGCGAAAGCTGAAGCAAAAGCAGTAGAAGTAGCAGCACCTGTTGCAGCTGAAGTTACTGAAGAAGCTCCTAAAGCTAAAAAAGCAGCAGCTCCAAAAGCAAAGAAAGAAGCAGCACCTGATGCTGAAGAAGCAGTAGCTGAATAATTTTAGCGAAACTCATCATATTGGAAAGCCCTGGTCATTTGACCGGGGCTTTTTTGTTTTTGTAAGTTTTCATAGCCAGATTTTTACAATGACAGGCTCTTTTTGCAGATGATAATCATTAAATTCATCCATCCTTAATCAAACTCACAATATGAAAAAGTTTACGTTCTGTTTTTTACTGCTGCTGCCTGCCGTATATGCTAACGCACAGGATGCGGTAAGTTATCAGTTGCCGCCAAAAGCCATGGCCGATCTGTTGCTGGCCAAACCTACACCGGCCGTTAGCATTGACTCTAAAGCGGAGTGGATGCTGCTGAGCGAACGTAACCCGTATCCCTCTGTTGAAGAACTTGCCCGGCCAGAGCTGCGTATTGCAGGCCTGCGCATTAACCCGGCAAATTACTCACTTAGCAGGGGCGCCTATGTAAATAACTTTACCCTAAAAAATATTAAAAGCGGTAAAACTTATAATATTACCAGCTTACCCGTGCCATTGTTTGCAAGCAACATAAGCTGGAGCCCTGATGAAAACAAGATAGCGTTCACCCAAACCGGAACAAAAAGCGTTGATCTGTATGTGATAAACCTGCTTACCCAAAAGGCAGTTAGAGCAAATAGGGCTCCATTAAACACGGTTATAGCACAAGGCGGTGCAGTTGTATGGACTGATAACCACACCATGCTTTACCGTACCGCTTTAAAGCCCGCAAGTGCGGCGCCTGCAAGGCCACCCGTACCTAAAGGGCCAACTATACAGCAAAGCCTGGGCAAAGCAGCCCCAAGCGCCACGTATGAAGATCTGATAAAAACACCATATGACGAGCAACTGTTTGAGTTTTTTGCGACATCACAATTAGTGCAAAATAAGAATGGGGTAGAAACACCGATAGGCAAACCAGCCATTAACGGCAATATTACTTTATCGCCCGATAAAAAATACATGATGGTAAGGGCTATTAAAAAACCATTCTCTTATCTTGTTACAGCAGGCGGCTTTCCGTCAACTGTTAAGATAACTGATCTGGCCGGTAAAACGGTTAAAGTACTGGCAGAACTGCCATCAAGCGAAGGCACACCATCAGGTTATGATAATACCCAAAACATCGACCGCGGTTTTAA
Organism: Mucilaginibacter sp.; assembly: GCF_041660805.1. Lineage (GTDB taxonomy): Bacteria > Bacteroidota > Bacteroidia > Sphingobacteriales > Sphingobacteriaceae > Mucilaginibacter. The sequence continues at coordinate 18,028 of NZ_JBAZVP010000042.1, forward strand.
CTGGCGTGATGATGAGCCCGCAACTATTACCTGGGCGCACCCTTTAGATAGCGGCCGCATCAAAAAGAAAACTGATTACCATGATGCTGTTTATGCTTTAACAGCGCCCTTTACCGGGCAGCCAACCGAGCTTTTTAAAACACCTTACCGTTACCGTGGTACACAATGGGGTAATGCCGGGCTGGCCTTAGTTACAGAGGGTTTACGCTCAAAACAACTGGAACGTGTAAACAGGTTTGACCCATCAACCGGGAAACTGGAAAAGCTTTACGAACGGAATACCAATGATGCTTATAAAGATCCCGGAGACCCGGTAACTGTTAAAAATAAGTTTGCCCGCGAGGTATTGCTTACTACCGATAATGGCACCAAATTACTGATGAATAACCGGGTAGGGGCTTCATCAAAAGGTGATCTTCCGTTCTTATCCCGATTTGATCTGGCATCTGGCAAGAATGATATTATCTGGCGCAGTGCTGAAGGTACTTTTGAAACTGTTGTTGATGTAATAGATCCTGAAAAACTGATCCTGCTTACCCGCCGCGAATCAGAGAAAGATGTACCCAATTATTACATCAAAAACCTGATACTTAAAATAGCCGACAGGCCGGTGACTACCTTTGCCAATCCTTACCCGCAATTGGTTGGGGTGAGTAAAGAGAAAATACATTACAAACGCAGTGATGGCGTTGACCTTACTGCCGATCTATATTTGCCAAAGGGCTATAACAAAGATAAAGACGGCCCCTTACCTGTACTGATATGGGCTTACCCGCGTGAATTTAATTCAGCGTCTGATGCGGCACAGGTACGCGGTTCACAACATAAATTTACGGTTATTGGTGGCGGTAGTCCGGTTTTCTTTGTTACACAGGGTTATGCTATTTTAGATAATGCCGAAATGCCTATTGTTGCTAAAGACGGCAAAAAACCGAATGATACATTTGTTGAACAGCTACAGCTAAACGCCGACGCTGCCATAAACAAATTGGCTGAAATGGGAGTAGGCGACAGGAACCGTATAGCAGTAGGCGGCCATAGTTACGGTTCGTTTATGACAGCAAACCTGTTGGCGCATACCAGTCTGTTTAAAGCCGGTATTGCAGAAAGCGGTGCTTATAACCGCACACTTACACCTTTCGGATTTCAGAATGAAGAGCGTACTTATTGGGAAGACCCTAAGTTGTATTATGATATGAGCCCTTTTAGCTTTGCTGATAAAATTAAAACGCCGATATTGCTTATACATGGCGAGGCCGACGACAATCCCGGTACTTTTCCTATTAACAGTGAGCGTTTGTTTGCCGCCCTTAAAGGCTTGGGAGGGACTGTAAGATTTGTTTACCTGCCTTATGAGGCTCATGGTTACCGTGGCCGCGAAAATTTGCTGCACAAGTTATGGGAAATAAATCAATGGATGGATAAATACGTAAAGAATGCTGCACCTGCAGCAACCGCAGGTACTAATTAATTAATAAGATAAAGTACTTAATAATGATCGGCCCGGATAATTATCCGGGCCGATCTAATGTAAATTGAACTCTTATGTTAGTTGCATATGGGCAATATTCGGTAATCCATTTTTCTAAAACTGCATAAACAGCCATTGCAAGGCCTTATAGCTTATAAACACTACAGCCGCCATAAATACAATCATTACAATTAATAAAATAATTATTATCCCCTGGCCGCTACCTGTATGTTTACCTTCCTGGTAATGTTCTTTTAGGAGCCGGATGTTGCGCGTATTGGCTTTGAAATAAAAGTCAAACACCATGCCTAATAGTGGTATTGCACCCAATAGCGCATCAACACAAATATTTATGGCCATTAGTATAAGCACTTTTCGGCTCACACCATTTTTGGCCATTACATATAACAGGGCTGCGGCAACTACAAAGCCAGATACATCACCTGCAAAGGGGATAAGGTTCATTATTGGATCGAGCCCGAACCGGAAGTTTGTACCCGGCATACGGAATTTATCATCCATTACAGATGCTATCCGCTCCACCCATTTAAGCTGACCGGTTAATTGAATTTGTTTTGAATTGTTAAGAGCCACACCAGATGAATAACAGGCTGGACTAATTTGTTTGATTATTAAGCGGTTATTTTGTTTACCTGGCTGGGCAGCATATCATATCGCTTTTTAAAAGCCGCGGTAAAATGATGTGGGTTTTTATAGCCAATGATCTCGGCAACTTCACTTACGCTTTTATTATCCCTAAGTAAATTATAAGCGGTATCCATACGCAGCTGAAACAAGTATCCAAAAACAGTATTACCAAATATTGCCTTAAACCCTTTTTTTAGCTTAAAATCATTCAATCCCGTACGCTTGGCAAGTTCAATAAGCGAGCAGGGGGCTTGCATGTTTTGGGCTATAATCAACTTAGCTTCGTGCAAACGTGCTATATCTTCTTTGTTTAAACCTTTTGGGGTAGCCTGATCTCGGGCCGGGTCTTGTAACTGGATGGATAATAGTTCTAGAATTTTTGACTCAAGGAATATACGCCTGATGGTTCCCGGCTGATCTGCATTCAATATATCTTTTACAATAGAATTGAGCCGGGTATTACGATGATCGCTAATATTTACAGGAACAATAGCCCTATAGATCTTATCATCCAGCAATTCTTCTTTAACAAATTTGCTTACAAAGTTACGGGTTAAGCATACAGTAAGAACCCTGGTGTCACTATCAATTAATACATCGGCATTTAAATAAGGATGCTGCTGAATAGGGGACTTCTTTTCTTTGAGCATAGCCCTATCAATTTTAAACTTACCCTCTAAAACAAAGCTCATCAGCCAGCAAAAATTGTCGCATTGCACATTTATTGTACATGGCCCGGTTTTACTAAATACGGTGTAGCAAATGCAAACATCTTTAAACCAGCTTTCTCTGAAATTGAATTTGCCCCAGGTATCCGTTATCACCGTTACGCGCTCTTGAAAATCACCGGCAAACTCATCGGGGTGCTGCAATTGCAGTTTTTGCGTACTTGATGATGAGGATGTAAAGGTTAGGTGCATAAAATCCGTTTGGCGTTGTTTTCAATCCGTTTAGCGTTAACCACGTAAGCTAAGGTTATGTAAATTTGCATCATTATTTTTAATTAGTCTAAATAAATGAAACTTTTCTTATTCTGCTTGCTTCTTTTTCCGGTAATAGTAAATGCGCAGCAGGCAGATTCTTTAAGATCCGATACATCGAAATCTAAAAAATTGAAAGAAGTAGTGATCACCGCAACCCGCACGGCAAAATACCTGATGAACGTACCGATGCCGGTGAGCACGATAAGCAATAAGGAAATTAAGAACCGTGGATTGGTTAGGCTAAACGAAATACTAAATGAACAAACAGGTTTAAGCGTTTTACCTGATGCGCACGGACAGGGGATCCAGATACAGGGGTTTAGTCCGGATTATACCATGATCATGCTGGATGGTATGCCGTTAATAGGCCGTACAACCGGCATCCTCGACCTGTCACGCATCACCACAAATAATATCGAAAAAATAGAAATTGTAAAGGGGCCGGTATCCTCATTATATGGGAGTGAGGCTATGGCCGGGGTGGTGAACATCATTTCAGCAACGCCTGCTTTAGGTACATCCGGCAGTTTAGCGGCAAGGTATGGTACAAATAACAATGTAGATATTTCATTAAACGGCGCTTATGCCACAAAGCGTTTATCTGTTTCGGCATTTGCAAACCGGTACAGCAGCAGTGGTTATTCGTTGCAGCCACAATCCGGCAGCCCAACTGTATCTCCGTTTTACGGATACACTTTAAATGGCCGGTTAACTTATAAATTCAGCGACCGCACGAATTTTAAAATTCAGGCAAGGAACTATACTAATACAGCCGATAATAATTTTACCGTTGATAGCGGGCAGGTTACGGGTAAAGGAAAAGAAACGGACCTGAATATAAATACGGCTCTTACACATCGCTTTTCAGATAAATTTACCGGCGAACTAAGGTTTTATCATGCCGCTTACAGCACAAAATCAAACCTTAATTATATAGCTACCGGCACCGCCTATGATCAAACTTACTTTAACCAGGAATTTAACCGCGCCGAAGCACAAGGCGATTACCAATGGCTCAAAAATTTAAGATTAACCGGCGGGGCAGGCGGCCAGTATGAAAGCGTTGTTGCAACCCGTTACAATAAAAAACAAACATTTAACTCCGGCTACGCTTACGGGCAGGCAGATTGGACACTGTTTACAAAGCTAAATATAATTGCAGGCGGCCGGTTTGATACCCACAGCGTTTACCGCTCGCAGTTTAGCCCCAAGCTGGCTGCCAGTTATCAATTGAGTGAAAAGTTTGTACTGCTTGCTTCAACCGGGAAAGGTTATAAAGCCCCTGATTTTAGGCAACTGTACCTCAACTTTACCAACGCGGTGGTAGGCTACAGCGTTTTTGGTTATGAGGAGGCCTATAACGAAGTATTGAAACTAGAGGCGCAGGGCCAGATACAAAGCATTTTGATAGACCCTGCTACGCTTCAAAAACTAAATGCTGAAAGTTCTACAGCTTACAATTTCGGTTACCGCTACAGGCCAATTGCTAACCTTATGTGGACCGTTAATGTGTTCCGCAATAACATTCGCGACCTGATAGATTCGCAGCCCATAGCTATAAAAACGAACGGGCAGTCGGTGTTCTCTTACTTCAATATCCATGATGTATACACCCAGGGTGCAGAAACTGATATCAGCTATAGTCTTTTAAAAAACTGGACAATTGCCGGTGGCCTGCAATACCTGGAAGCTTATGATCAAAGCGTGCTTGACAAAATTAAAGCCGGACAAGTTTTTGGGCTTGACCCGGCAACCCGCGAGACTATCAAAATTACAAAAAGCCAGTATGGCGGCTTGCTTAACCGCTCTAAATACATGGCTAACGCCCGCATAGCCTATCAGGACGATAAATCAGGCATAATCACTTCTGTACGGGCTATCTACCGCGGCCGTTATGGTTTCTCTGATTTGGACGGCAACGGCATTGTGAACCGCGATGATGAGTATGTAAAAGGGTACGTGCTGTTTAATGCCTCGGTATCAAAACTGTTTTACCACAACCAGTTACGCCTGCAGGTTACGGCAGAAAACCTGGGCAATTACAAAAATACAGCAGCCATAAGCAACTTACCCGGCAGGCTGATGTACGCAGGGATCACTTATAATTTCAACAAACAATAAACACACATATCAAACTAAAAACAACATGAATAAATTTAAAACTCTTGCATTAGTACTAATTAGCGGTTCGGCATTGGTAATAACATCGTGCTCCAAAAATAATGATGACCCGGCACCCGCGCCTGTAACGCTTACCACCAACACAGTAACCGATCTTGATGGTTCAAAAGGAAGTGTTTATTACAGCTTAAGCACTAACTCGGTAGTAACAGGTGCAGATACCGCAAGCACCAAGTGGGATATTAAATTCTCATCAACCAGTATACTGGTAAATGGCGGCACATCGGGCAGCGGTACAGCACAGGCACAGGTTGTAAGCAGCACATTTGCAGACCTTGTTGCTGCACCGGCAGCAGGTTACAAAACAGATGCGAAAGGTGCAGCCGCCATAACCGGATGGTACACTTACACAGCAGAAACGGCACCGCAGCATGCCATATTAGCTACTCCGGGTAAAATATTAGTTGTGAAAACCAGCGCTGGTAACTATGCAAAAATTGAAATGAAAAGCTATTACAAAGGCAACCCTGATCCAACTACAGCGGCATTTGCTGATCTGGCAACAAGGCCTGCATCAAGGTATTACACTTTTAAATTTGCTTACCAGGCTAATGGAAGCACTACACTGAATTAAAAACCAAAGCCCTGTTTACCTGCGGGCGGAGCGTTTGCCACCGCAGGTAAAGCAGGCACTAAAACCCCTTCATTATGTGCGAAACAAGGATACTGACGCAATACGGAGCAACAACCATTAGCCATTGTGTTGAATGCGGAATGATAAACATATGGCATAATAACTTGATGCTGTGTTTTACCCCCGAGCAATTTAAATTGTTTCAGAAGTTTGCAACAGAAATGGAATTTGATGACCGGAGTTTCCCGTTCCCGGATGGATCTGATAGATTGGTGCTTTGTACGCCTAACAGCGACATCAATTTTGTTTTCTCTGACACCGAATGGGAGGACTTTAATGCCGCCATGGTAGAGGCGCAATACATGCAGGAAGTTTACCAGGCAATATATCAGGGAAAGTAGTGCCCGGCGATTAGCAATTGCAAATAAATAGCTGCGAATTGGTTGTAACGGTATGGTTGTTGTATAAAGTTAAACGGCTTAAAAGCCATATTGAAAACTTAAATACTATAATTATGAAAGCGCAGGATTTTAAGAACAATAACAAAGGCCAGGGAAATTCAACAGCTGACCGTGCTTTTAACGATGCTAAAGAAACCCAAAAACAAAAGGGTATCAGCAATGCCGGCGGCCAACGGTCTGATCAAACATCAAGCAGAGACAGCGCCCACAAACCTGAACATAAAAAAGGTTAATAAATAGGAGAACCCCTTATAAAGGGGCTTTGTTGTTTTAAAACAATTTACCAGGTCAAACTCCAATAATCTATCATGATGAATGATAATATCCGGTGGATTTTGAAGGGGAAACGACATTTGTTGGGGTCATCCTGAGCTTGTCGAAGGACGTGCGCAAAGGCCCACCTCGCAATGTGGTTCGACAGGCTCACCATGACAAGACAGGCTCAGCATGACCCATATAACTAAATCTGTCATTGTGTGCCTGTCGAACCACCCCGGATGACAAAAATATTTTTTAGGTTTGATACCCAATGTCAACACCTGTTATTATTTTCCTTATCCTGCTTTTTGCAGCCATGTTTGCCAGTTATAAAGCAAACAAGCTAACCCCGGCGGGCACTTTAACAGGCGGTGTGGTAGCGCTGGCAATATTTGCAGGTGCCGGGTTTACAGGAATAGGTATGTTAGCGGCATTCTTTGTTTTGTCGGTGTTGGCTACATCACATAAAAAAGCGGAGAAAAGAAAAATAGCCACAGATAAACATCACCCGGAAAAACGTAATGCGGGGCAGGTACTGGCAAACGGAGGCATTGCTGCTATAATGGGACTATTGGCCTACCAGATACCTTCGCAAACTATTTTGTTTACTGTTTTAACGGCCGCTGCTTTAGCTTCGGCAACGGCAGATACTTTGTCGTCAGAACTTGGCATGGTTTACGGCAGGCGCTTTTATAACATCATTAATTTTAAGCCGGATGAAAAGGGCAGGGATGGGGTGATCAGTTTAGAAGGTACGCTGATTGGTATTGCCGGTTCAGTAGTTATAGCTGTTATATATGCAATTGGTTTTGGCTGGGGCAATACCTTTTTTTACATCATAATAGCCGGTACAATGGGCAATATAACCGACTCTATTTTAGGAGCTACGCTCGAAAGGAAAGCCTACCTGAATAACGATGCCGTGAATTTTTTAAATACAGCATTGTCGGTATTAACTTGCTGGTTATTAATACTGATATAACAAGTAACTAAACTAATTATTTAACTACTACCTGTGCTGTATTTCTGTTGCTTTGTGTAAGCAGAACGGTTTTTCCGGCAGTAAGTTCAACAACCGAAGCATCAGTGTAATGCCTTAAGGTGATCAGTGTAAGATTGTCATTATACCTCACCTTGAATGCTTCTTTTAAAGACCGCAGCAGTTTCTCAAATCTACCGCTTGAAAGATCTATACAGGCTGTAAAACTTAATGCGGATGTTTGCATCATATTAATTTTTACCTGGCCATCAGCAAATAACCCAAAGATTTCGCTCAGGTGGGTTTCTGTAATAAAAGAATAATCAACAGTTGAGATAGATAACAACACCTGGTTTTGCTTTACAATAATTATAGGTTTCTCAAACTTATAGGTAACCGTTTCCTTTACCACTGTTCCGGGGGCATCCGGGTGGGCGAACGACTTAACCAGCAAGGGTATCTTAGCGTTCTGTAATGGCTTTATTGTTTTAGGGTGAATAACAGTCGCGCCATAATAAGTCATCTCTATAGCTTCCTGGTAGCTTAACTCATCAAACTTTATGGTATCCTCAAAAAATTTAGGGTCGGCATTTAATATACCGGGCACATCTTTCCATGTAGTAACAGACTCCGCATCCAGGCAGGCTGCAAATATAGAAGCGGTATAATCAGATCCTTCACGGCCCAGCGTGGTTGTAAAGTTTTCAGATGTTCCGCCTAAAAAACCCTGTGTTACTACAACGCTGTTATTTAGCAATAACGGGATATCCTTTTCAATGCTGGCCTTGGTTTTATCCCAGTCAACAACACCTTCGCGGTAAGTGTTATCGGTATGGATATACCCGCGTACATCAATCCATTTGCTGGTAATGCCTGCATGATTAAACCACGCGTTCACTATCCGGGTAGATACCAGTTCGCCTACCGAAACAATCTGGTCATAAATAAAGTCGTAATCGTCATGCGGTTCGTCCTCTATCATCCAATCAATTTCAACAAAAGTATTGGCTATCTCATCAAACACAGGGTGCGTTTCGCCGAAGAGCTCGTGCAGGATCTGGTAATGATAGTCTTTTATTTCTTCAAAAACTTCATGAACATCTTCAGTGCCGTTAACATAGGCATTGGTTAACTTTTCAAGCGCGTTAGTGGTTTTACCCATTGCCGATACCACCACTAATATTTGGTTGCCTGCATAGCTGCTAACTATTTCGCCCAAATTAATAACACCTTGTGCATTCTTAACAGATGCACCGCCAAATTTAAATACCAGCATTTTTTATAATGAATTGTGCAGCAACCGAGTTTGGTCGCAATAAAGTTAGGATACGTGTGTAGGGGACAAACAGTTTTGTTTGCCCTGCGGCATAAGGTTTTATTTCGTACTGATTGTACATAAACCGTAACCCCAGAGGCGTGATCGCGTAATTTTCGTTTAGTGCGAATTTATTGTCCTTAAAAAAGTAATTGCCTGCTAATGAAGCAGTATCAGCCAATTTTTCATCTTTTCTGAAAATACTTTCGGCAACTTTTGTTAGTTGGGCGTTATAACCATCAACTAAAATATCTTTTAACAATATCTCTTTGTTTGCTTTGGGGTTCCAGTTAATAAAGCCGGTAAAGGAAGCCCCATGTGCCCCTCCCTGGAATGTATACCCGCCATACTCTAAAGATACCAGCGCAGAATCCTGCATAATTACCTTTGCATAGGTATCTAACTCATAAAACATTTCCGCTCTTGTGTGTGATTTTTTAGAATCAGTATAAGCTTTCAGGAAGTCTTTTGTCAGGTCTTTTAAGCTGGTATCCGGTTTCTCCGACAGCATAAAAACATTTAACAGCTTGCTTTCAACAGTATCATTTAATACAGTTTGCCCTTTAAATTCAGGATACTTAATTTTCACTACTGTACACGCGCTATCCGGCTTGTTTCCGCAGTCTGCAGCACGTTCATGTATAGTTTTATAGGTGTAAACAAGGGTATCCTTAAAAATAGGGTGAACTTCCTTTTTAGGCATGCTTCCCCATTCGCAGGATGATAAGCCCAATACCATTAAACAAAGCAAAGCTGTAAGTCTCATAGCTATAAGTTTAATATTTGTTCTTTTGAGAGGGATGCATTTAACCATCCGGCTTCAATACTCGCCTGGTATTTGTTATAAAAATTAATGGCAGGTTCATTCCAGTCAAGCACTTGCCAAACCATACCGCTTAAGCCCATTTCCCGGGTTTCGGTTATAATACGTTCAAATAATAGTTTCCCTATCCGCTTACCTCTATGCTCTTCCGTAACAATTAAATCTTCCAGGTATAACCTGCTGCCTTTCCAGGTAGAGTAACGGATGTAATATAAAGCGAAGCCTATTATTACACCATCAATTTCGGCAACAAATGCTTTCCATACCGGTCTATTGCCAAAGCCGGCATCTTCAAATTCCTGCAAGGTAACAGTTACTTCATCGGGGGCTTTTTCGTACACGGCAAGTTCGGTGATCAACTCCAGCAGGCGTGGGCAGTCTTGTTTATTGGCTACTCTTATATTTACGTTCATTAGTATTTGAATCAGAATTTACAGGATTTTTAAATTTTCAGAATTCTTATGGTTTAGTTTTTTTATTCTGTTAATTATTTAATTCGGCAAATTCTGCTTCGGACGCCTGCCGCCAAAAATAGTACTGCCTAAGCGGATCAGGTTGCTGCCCTGTTCAATAGCCACCTTATAGTCAGATGACATCCCCATTGATAGGGTATCAAACGACTCGTCCTTTCTAAAAAAGCTCGTTTTAATGCCGTCAAAAAAGGTTTTCAATTCGTAATACTCGTCCTTAATTTGTTTTTCGTTATCCGTGTTAGTGGCAATCCCCATTAAGCCCCTTATGCGGATATTTTTCAATTCAGCGTATTCTTCGCTGCGCAGCAGTTCAATAGCTTCATCAAAACCTAAACCAAATTTGGTTTCCTCGTCGGCAATATATATTTGCAGTAAACAGTCAATAACCCGGTTGTTTTTTATGGCATGTTTGTTAATCTCCTGCAATAGTTTAATACTATCAACAGATTCTATCATGCTAATGAATGGGGCAATGTATTTAACCTTATTGCTTTGCAGGTGGCCAATCAAGTGCCATTGTATATCCTTTGGTAAAACTTCGTACTTTTCAACAAGCTCCTGTACCATGTTTTCGCCAAACAAACGCTGCCCGGCATCGTAAGCCTGTTGCAGGTCGCTGGCGGGTTTGGTCTTTGAAACTGCAAGCAGCGTCACATTAATTGCGTCGGTTTCTTTTTTTAAGCTGATGATATTATCTGCAATGCTCATTTATCCGTAATTTTGTTTTTTATAAACGCCGCTAAATTACAGAATGCATAAATATATAATCTTGTTTTTTTCAGTATTGGTATTTTTAAGTGCCTGCAACAATGGAGGGCCGCCTGCCGGTGTTATAAAAAAGGAGCCAATGATAAAACTGTTAACCGACATCCATTTAGTTGATGGTCAATTATATGCTATACAGCAAACGCCGGATAGCTTGTATAAATATGGTGCAAATAAGTATAAAGATGTATTTAAAAAACACCATACAACAGAGGATATATTAAAAAAAAGCCTAAAGTATTATTCTACCCAACCAGAACTGATGCTGGCTATGTATGATACCATACAAAAGAGAGTACAATTCAAAGTAGACTCGGTAACTAAAATTGGCACTAAAAAATTAAAGAATGCTGTACCCCAATAATAGTGCAGATAAGCTGGGTTTCACCGAAATTAAGGAACTGATAAAAGTACATTGCCTGAGTATTATGGGTCAGCAAATGGTTGATAAGATACAGGTAATGAGTAACTACGACCTGATATTTAAGTTTTTAAACCAGGCAAATGAGTTTAAGAACATCCTGCAAAATGATGATGCCCTGCCCATCAACCACTTTTACGATATAAAATCACTGGCAAATAAAGCCCGTATTGAAGGTTCTTTTCTATCCGAAGAAGAATTTTTTCAGGTACAGGCTTCGTTAACAACTGTGTTTGCCGTAATAGCTTATTTTAACGAACGCGAGGGTATATACCCCAATCTGGAAGCGCTTTTTGAGCACCTGCCAATAGAGAAAACGATACTTAAAAAAATAGACCAGGTAATTGATCCTAAAGGTAAGATCCGTATAAATGCCTCGCGCGAGCTGATGGATATTACATCCGGAATTTCAAAGGCTGAACAAGAGGCACGTAAAAAAATAGACCAGATCTTTAAAGCAGCTTCAAGCAACGGCTGGACGGCAGACGGCTCACTAACCGTACGCGACGGGCGAATTTGTATCCCTTTATTAGCCGAAAACAAACGGAAGATAAAGGGTTTTATACATGACGAATCCGCATCGGGCCAAACGGTTTATATTGAGCCGGAAGAAGTTTTCACGCTGAATAACCTTATCCGCGATCTGGAGTTTGACCGCCGCCGCGAGATCATTAAAATACTTACCACCTTAACCGATGAGCTAAGGCCTTATGTGCCGCTTTTACTATCATATCATGGCCTGTTAACCAAGCTTGATTTTGTTAGGGCCAAAGCGCTTTTTGCTATTGATATTGATGCCGAAATGCCCAAAGTGGTAAATGAAGCAAGGTTACGCCTGTTTAATGCCCGGCACCCGCTGTTGTTCCTGAATTTTAAAAAGGAGAACAAAACGGTTGTGCCACTAAATGTTTCTATTGATGAAGGTACCCGCGTAATAGTGGTATCGGGGCCTAATGCGGGTGGTAAATCTGTTTGTATGAAAACGGTTGGCTTGCTGCAAATGATGGTACAGGCGGGCTTGCTGATACCCGCAGCTGCTGATAGTGTAGTGGGGGTTTTTAAGCAGGTGTTTGTTGATATAGGTGATGATCAGTCGATAGAAAGTGACCTGAGTACATACAGCGCGCATCTCTCAAAAATGAAAAAATTTGTAGAGGATGCTAATGGCAAAACCCTGATACTAATAGATGAGTTTGGTACAGGTACCGATCCGCAATTTGGCGGCCCTATTGCCGAAGCTGTTTTAGAGGCCCTAAATCACAAAAAGGTGAGGGGTATGGTGACCACGCACTACTCTAACCTTAAGATCTTTGCCAGCCATACCGAGGGGATTGAGAATGCATCCATGCTGTTTAATAATACCGAAATGCAGCCACTATACAGGCTGGAAGTGGGTAAGCCGGGTAGTTCCTACGCGTTTGAGATAGCTCAAAAAATTGGGTTGCCGCAAAATGTGCTCAATCTGGCTAAAAATAAAATAAGCGCGGGGCAAAAAAAGGTTGATACTTTACTGATAGACCTGGAACGCGAGAAAAAAGAGATCTTCGACACCAAACAAAAGCTGGAACGCCAGCAGAAAAGGGTAGATGCCCTTTTAGCTGAAAACGAGGAATTGAAAAGCTTCCTGGACGAAAACAGGAAAGCATTACTGAAAGAAGCTAAGCAGGAAGCAAAGAACATAATCCTTAATGCCAACAAACTGGTTGAGAATACCATTGCCGAAATTAAAAGCAGCAATGCCGATAAAGAAGTAACCAGGTCGCTTAGGGATAACCTGAATACCGAGCTTAAAAAGAACACGGTTAAGGTTGAGGCAGCAAAGCCGGTTGCCAATACTGATGAAGAAATAAAACCCGGGGATTGGGTAAAGCTGATTGATGGCGACACCACAGGACAAGTAATTGAATTGATAAAAGACAATGTAGTAATTGCCATGGGCGAACTGCGTACCGTAGTGAAAAGAAAACGGGTAGAAAAGGTGGCAAAAGCTACTGTGCCAAAAGAATTGAGGCGAAGCAGTAATAACCACACAAGTGATATAGCTAATTTTAGTCCGGAGATTGATGTACGGGGCATGCGTACCGAGGATGCTTTGTTTGCAATTGAAAAACTGTTTGACCGTGCTTTGATGATGGGCTTTGGCACATTAAAAATATTACACGGCAAGGGTGATGGGATCCTTAGAAAGATGATTCGCCAGTACCTGAAAAAGTATGATCAGGTAGACCGCATGGAAGATGAGCACCCGGACAGGGGCGGTGACGGAATTACTTATGTTTATTTAAAATAGTCCAACTAATAAATTTTTTATAAATGAAGAAACTGATTATTAAAAGTCTGGCACTGCTTTTATTCGCCTGTACTTCAAACACCTATTCACAAACACTAATTAGTTATAAAGACCCTAATATTCATTACATGGGTCGCGTTGGCATGAAAGACGATGCTGCTGAACTTACCTGGTCGGCATCATCTGTAGTGATCAATTTTAGTGGAACAGGCGCGAAAGCGACACTAAAAGATGATTCTGGTTTTGATTTAATAACCGTTGTGGTTGATGATAAAGTAGTAACCGCTATACAGCCAACTGTAGATAAAAAGGAATATGCGCTGGTATCCGGCCTGCCCGCAGGCCCGCATAAACTGGAACTGTTTAAACGTACCGAATATGATATGGGTAAACTGTTTTTCTATAGTTTTGATATAGCAGGTAAATTACTGCCTCCACCGGTTTACAAACACCGGATGGAATTTTACGGAAACTCAATTACCTGCGGCTACGCTATTGAAGATAAGGAAGGGAAGGACAGGGGCACCTATCAATTTGTGAACGCCTATAAAAGCTATGCAAACCTTACCGCCCGCCATCTTAATGCCGATTATAATTCCATATCAAAAAGTGGTATTGGTATTACCATTAGCTGGTTCAATTACGTAATGCCCGATATTTATAACCGGCTGGCTGCTAAAGATCCAAAAGTATTATGGGATTTTTCAAAATACACACCCGAAGTGGTGGTGGTTAACCTGTTTCAGAATGATTCATGGCTGGTAAAGAATTTTGAGCATGAGCAATTTAAAGCGCGCTTTGGTACCACCGCGCCAACTCCGGAGTTTATCATTAAAAGCTATCAGAATTTCATCAGTAAGATAAGGGCCGAATATCCGAAGGCAAAAATTATTTGCGCTTTAGGCAGTATGGATGCCACCAAAGATGGCGCGCCGTGGCCGGGATACATTGAAAAGGCTGTTGCCCGTTTAAAGGATAAAGGAATTTACACGCACTTTTTCCCGTATAAAAACACACCGGGCCACCCAAACGAGAAAGAACAACAGGTTATGGCCAACGAACTGATAGGGTTTATTGAGAAAAAGATGAAGTGGTAGTTGATTTGTCATCCTGAGCGATAGCGAAGGATCTCAAATTGCGCATAACCACCATGTCATTGCTGTAAGGGTTTAGTAATTCGGTAACAGAATCAGGTGTTTTTATTTGTTGTTTAAGGTGACCATATCGATAGGTTTTTTGCCATTGATTCCCTGGTGAGGCCGTTCCCAGTTGTAGTAGACCAGGTAT
>NZ_JBAZVP010000043.1:0-29258 GCF_041660805.1 Mucilaginibacter sp.
TAGCAACTTTTTCACCGACAATTTATCCATCCTTACCGACTTCTTTAATCATATTGCCAATTATACATTTGCATATGTGTAATCTTACATTAGTTTTGGGTAAGATTAAAATTAAGATACCATGTCCAACAATATAGATGAACCAACCAAAACCCCGCAGGGCAAAGTTATAGCCGGGGTTATCTTATTGGTAGTAGGCGGACTACTACTTATAAAACAATTCGATTTTTTCTTTTTCCCTAATTGGATCTTTAGCTGGCCAATGTGGCTTATAGTTTGGGGCCTTTATACCGGTGCCAAACACAACTGGCGCAAACCCGTATGGTTTATACTGGTGATATTAGGAGTAGGCTTTTTGCTTGACCGGGAAACCAACTTTGATGTAGGCGGCATAATGTGGCCAATATTGATAATTGCATTTGGTTTGTGGATAATACTAAGAAAGAACCGCGAAAACCAGCTAGCAAACAACAATTACTGGGATAAAAAATACCAGGCAAGCCCTGTTGATAAACCGGTAGGTGATTATGTTGAGGCCGAATATACTTCAACCAATGTTCCTCCTGTTGAACCCATAACCGGTGGCGTGCCCCCGCATTCTGATGATGATATTTTAAATGCTACAGCCGTATTTGGCGGGGTAAATAAAACTATCTTCTCTAAAAATTTCAGGGGTGGCGACATTACCAACATTTTTGGCGGCACCGAACTCGATTTTACCCAGGCAGATATAAACGGCCGCGTGGTGATTGATATTACCCAGTTATTTGGCGGCACCAAAATAATCGTTCCGGCTAACTGGCATGTAGTGCCAGATCTGGCAGCCATATTTGCCGGCGTTGATGATAAGCGTATTAAAAACCCGCAGGCTGTTAACCACAATAAAGTATTAGTACTTAAAGGTGTATCCCTGTTTGCAGGTGTTGATATCCGCAGCTATTAATTCTATCCAAACAATTATCAATCAATAAAAATATATTTTATGAACTGGTACGTAGCAAAATTAGTTTTTAGGGTGATAAGTGGTACGGGAGACCATAATGCCCAATTTGATGAGCAATTGCGCCTCATAAATGCTGATAGCGAAATACAGGCCTTTGAAAAGGCAAGCATGATAGGTCATTCTAACCAGGATAGCTTTATTAACGTACAAAAACAAACTGTTAAATGGCAATTTATTGATGTTGCCGAACTTAATGTTTTAAGCGATCTTAGTGATGGTACCGAACTATATTATAACATACACGAAGCGCAAGACCCTGATCTTTATATAGCATGGGCACATCATAAAAGCGCCCTGTTGGGGGTAAAGAACTAAACCTGACAAAACCTATATAAAACCTAATATAACCTAACAATAAATAAAACGCTTTGGCTGGAGCACAAATATCGCAATCAAAATTAATTGGGGCCTTTGCCATATGCGGGTTGGTTTGGGCCAGCCTGCAGGCATACATTATACATAGCTTTGGCTTTGTATGGTTTATTGCGGTTACTGACAGCACCCTGAGCGCTTTACTACTCTCGGGCGCGTGCTGGCTCATTAACAACAACCTGCGCTATTACCAGCCCGATAAAGAAAGCTATGTTTATTTATTGATATGGTGTGGTGCTTTAGCCGCCGCCTGTGTAGCCGGGTGCCGGTACTTACTGCCATTATTTAACCTAGGGGTGGTTTATAACAACTTCCTTAGCCAGTCGCTTACCATACGGTACTTTACTGTTTTTTTAGCTATTGGATGGATGGCCATGATCAGCGCCCTATGGTATTCCCAGCTCGATCATAAAAAAACCGAGCAACGCAAAACCGAGGCCGAAAAACTGGCCCGCGATGCTGAGCTTTATAATCTGCGCCAGCAGCTGCAACCCCACTTTTTATTCAACAGCTTAAATTCTATTAACGCGCTTATAGGCTTTAAGCCCGATGAAGCACGCAAGATGATCCACCAGTTATCAGATTTTTTACGCGGCACATTAAAGAAAGACGATCAGCTTTTGGTTCCGCTTACTGATGAGTTATCACATTTGAATTTATACCTGGAGATTGAGAAGGTAAGGTTTGGCCATCGCCTGCAAACAGAAATAAGCTGTGACGATACCTGTGGCGAAGCTTTATTGCCATCGTTATTATTACAGCCATTGGTAGAGAACGCCATTAAATTTGGTTTATATGATACCACTGGCGAGGTTACCGTAAGCATCCGTGCCGAAACGGAGGACCAATATCTTGTCATCATGATTCAAAACCCTTATGATCCTAAAACATCGCGCCCGCGTAAAGGCACAGGTTTTGGCTTAAGCGGTGTACAACGCCGGCTTTATTTGATATTTGCGCGAAATGATTTGATGGAAACTCACGCAAATGATAATATATTTACAACCATAATAAAAATACCGCAGTTATGATCAGCGCTTTAATTATTGACGACGAGCCTCTGGCCCGTATGGTTGTACAAGAATATTTACAGGCATTCCCTTTAATAGAGGTTTTGCAGGAATGCGGCGACGGCTTTGAAGGCCTTAAAGCCATACAGCAGCACCAGCCGGATCTGATATTCCTGGATGTGCAAATGCCAAAAATAAACGGCTTTGAAATGCTTGAACTGGTGGATAACCCACCGGCAGTAATATTTGCCACCGCATTTGACGAATATGCCATAAAAGCTTTTGAAGCCCATGCGGTTGATTACCTTTTAAAACCCTTTAGTAAAGAACGCTTTAATAAAGCTATAGAGAAACTATTAGCCCAGGCCCCTGCCGGCCCCACCCCGGTAACCAAAACCAACCCGTTGTTAGAAGAGGCAGCACAATCGCCGGGACAAAACGAGCGTATTGTGGTAAAAACCGGCACCAAAGTAAAAATTATTGCCGTACAGGATGTAGAATACCTGCAGGCCGATGACGACTATGTAAGCGTTATAACCGCCGAAGGCGCCTTCCTGAAAAACAAGACCATGGCTTTCTTCGAGAAAACGCTTGACCCACGGCACTTTGTGCGCGTGCACCGCTCTTACATCATCGCTATACAGCAAATAACCCGTTTAGATCCGTATGAGAAGGACAGTCACCTGGCTATTCTTAAATCGGGTGCTAAGATCCCGGTAAGCAAAACAGGGTATGTGAAGTTAAAACAGGTATTAGGGATTTAAGTAATGAGACACAATATTTTGTGTCTCGTTTTAAGACGATCTTATTTCTCTATTCGCCAACTCTTTTCCACTACCTCAGCTTCTGCTAATTCTTTCTTGAACTGATCACAGCTTTTAAATTGCAGAGTCGGTAATAACCTTGTTTCAATGTTTAAGGCAAAGCTTTTCCGCTCAAACGGCCAGGGTTTAACGGTAAGCGGACCATTCTTGCTCTGCATTAGCTTATATTGCCTTTTATCCGGCCCCTGGCTAACTTCAATCAGGCGGCCCTCGGGTTGTATCTCATGCTGGGCAAGCAGCAAAGAAAAGGCATCGCACCATTCCATAAAACCATAAATTTTATCAGCTTCTTTCCGGGTAATTTTTAATTGCTTGCGCCATTGGGCCTGTAGTTTGGCCTGTTCGGCTAAAAAGGGTTTCACCTGCGGGTTGGTTTCCGTTTCCCGGGTGTACAAAAACACCATGTGCATTGAAGCAAGCAAAGCAATGTACCTGCTTTTTGAGATCGAAAAATCATACAACCTTTGGCAATGCTCAGGGTCAAACCGTTTCATCTTAAAATCAACCGGGCCGCCTTGCGGAGTGAGCAGGTCATCAGCCTGTAATTCGGTTTGGGCGTCGTCGTGGTCGGCAATGGCGATGAGTGTTTCTACCCATCTGTTGGGGCGGTCCTTTTTACGCCATTGCACAGCAACCTGGGCAGCAAGCAGGCCATGTGCCCGTTGCATAATAATCTCCCACCCTTGTTCTGTATAGTTCACAATCATTACAGAGGTAAAATGATTGAGGCTTGAAATTGTTTAAACAAGAGACGCAAAATATTGCGTCTCTACGGGTGTGATTGTAGAGACACAACATTTTGTGTCTCCTTTATGGCAGTAATTAAATCAACAACACCTTCCACGCATCATCAACCAAACCCTCATCCAACAATTGCTTAGCCTTTAAATGCAGCTGCAATTCGCGGGTTTGGCTATCGCCAATGGTGGCATCAAACAGCTCTTTTATTTCATCGCTTTGCGCATAAGCTTCAATAGCATCATCAGTTGGTAATACTTCTACATTACCCAACTGCCCAAGATTATTCCCGGTAAGTACTTTAGAGTTACGGATATTATAAGGGATAGCATCAACCCCAATACCAATGGTGCTTACAGGCTTGGCCACTTTAAACAGGTTATCGGCGGTTACACGACAATACCAGTCGCCGCCCAGGCGGGCCACAAGGTCTATCTTTTCCTGGTCTATCAATCCGGCAGCATTTAAAATATCTTCATTAATATGGATCAGCTTTATTTCGGCTATCACCAAATTACCTGCTCCGGGTGTGTTGCCCAGGCTTATTATCTCATTTACCACACACTCAAACTGAACAGGCGCTTCGGCAACACGGGGCGGTTTAACCAACTCAGATGGCAGCTCGGTTAGCCCCGATTTAATAAATTCGTTAACACCCAAAGGATACTCCACACTGGATAACGACACCTGCTGCACCATATCATAATTCACAATATTGATAACACATTCCGGCACCTGCCGTATATTTTCCAGCGTGTGCTTGGTAGTATTGTCCCTCACCCTGCGCGATGGCGAGAACACACACACCGGCGGGTTTACGCTAAACACATTAAAAAAACTAAACGGGCTCAGGTTTACATTTCCGCCTGCATCTATGGTTGAAGCCAGGCAAATAGGCCTTGGCGCCACCGCATGATTGAGGTAGGATTGTATTTGAAATGGCGAGAGGTCTTTTATATTGAGGGTTAGCATGTTGTCTCTACGCGTCATTGCGAGGAACGAAGCAATCTTCGACAAGCAGGTAGCCTACATTTCTGTCGGGGATTGCTTCGTTCCTCGCAATGACGTTCTTATTATTTTTATTTCTTCAATCCTAAAATTGAAAAATCATCCTTACTCTTCTTAATTATATTCCCTAACATGCCTAGTCCGGTTATTTCCATTTCAACCAGGTCATTGGGTTGCAGCCATTGGGGCTGATAGTTTGGATCATTTAATAAGCCGGTACCATTAAGCTCCAGGAAACAGCCTGTGCCAACCGTGCCAGAGCCTATTACATCGCCCGGCAGTACATCGCAGCCATAAGCGCAGCGTTCTATGATCTCGGCAAAGGTCCAGTCCATATCGGCCATATTGCCGCTGCTTACCTGTTTACCATTCACTGTACATTTCATCTCCAAACTATAAGCGTTACCGGTGTGGCCTTCTTTTGCCGATGTTTTATACGGCTCCAACTCATCAGGCGTAACCAGCCACGGGCCAATAACAGTCGAAAAATCCTTCCCCTTAGCTGGGCCAAGGTTGAGCAGCATTTCTTCCATTTGCAGGGTGCGTGCGCTCATATCATTCATTATCATATAACCGGCTATATAGCTATCAGCATCTGCCGCCCTAATATTGCGGCCTTTTTTATTGAGCACTACAGCTACTTCCAGTTCAAAATCAAGCTTCTGGAAATGATCGGGCATACACTCAATTTCGCCTGCACCTTGTATAGCGTTGTGGTTGGTAAAGTAAAATATAGGGTATTGGTCAAACTCGGCTATCATATCTACTTTACGATTGCGGCGTGCGGCGGCCACATGCTGCCTAAAAGCGTACCCATCCCTGCATGAAGTTGGATGCGGCACGGGTGCCATCATCTCAAAAAACAGCTCTTCTTTAGCATCCATTCTACCCCTGCGGATGGCTTCGTCAACTTTCTTGGCATGATCCATCAATTCATCGCCACCCCATAAAAATTCGTTCATGTTATCGGGTATTAGTTTATCGCATGAGTTGAGGTTGTAAATGTGCCCGTTTATGTATACGCCCAAATGCTCCCGGTCTTCGGTTTTGTAGGATACTAATTTCATAAGCTGTAAATGGTTTAAATGGAAACCAAAAGTAGTTATTTTGGTTGATTGGTGAACAGTTGATTAGGTTATTGGTTTTAATTAGCCAACCATGTAACTGCTCTCCAAATCAATCATTCTACAATCACAATTATTATGCTTGCATATTAATTTCATATAGCGTAATTTTGAATACCAGTTATGAGTATTAAAAAGCAATTTTATTTTTCCCTTGGCCTTACTTCAATGAGTGATGCTTCTTCTTTTAGGGATGCTGTACTCGCCAAGACCATTTTAGCGCAATTTTAGTTAGGTTATTTAGGTTGTAAGGGTTATAAAAGTTGTAAAGGTTAAAAGGTTTAACGTTTAAAACTATTTCAACTACTCTAATCTTTACAACGTCTATAAAACCTTTGTAACTATTTAAACGTTTTAAATAAACCAATTAACTAATCATGCCTATTTACCATACATTAGGGAGTATCCCGCCTAAGCGGCATACGCAATTCCGTAAGCCCGATGGCACTTTATATGCCGAAGAACTGGTATCAACCGAAGGTTTTTCAAGTTTATATTCATTGGTTTACCATGCTTACCCGCCTACAATTGTAAAAGAACTGGGCGAGCCGTATTCTGTTGAGCCAAAAATAGCCCGCGAAAAACACTTGAAGCATACCAGCCTTATTGGTTTTAAAATTGACCCGATTGATGATTATCTGCAAAGCCGAAAACCGGTTTTGGTGAACAGCGATCTGCATATCTCGCTGGCTGCCCCACGCAAATCCATGACTGATTATTTTTATAAGAACAGCCAGGCCGACGAGGTAATTTTTATCCACGTAGGCTCGGGTACTTTAAAAACCGGGTTCGGTAAAATAAAATTTAAATACGGCGATTACGTGGTTATTCCACGCGGAACCATTTACCAGCTGGAATTTGACACGCCCGATAACCGCCTGTTCATTATTGAAAGCTTTAGTCCGATACGCCCACCAAAACGCTACCGTAATGAGTACGGGCAGTTAATGGAGCATTCGCCCTATTGTGAGCGTGATATTAAACGCCCTACAGATTTAGAAACTAACGACAAAAAAGGTGATTTTAAGATCCTGATCAAAAAGCAAGGACTTATATATCCATATACCTATGGTACCCATCCTTTTGATTTTATTGGCTGGGACGGGTTCCATTACCCATGGGCGTTTTCGATACATGATTTTGAACCGATAACCGGCAGGCTGCACCAACCGCCGCCTGTACACCAAACCTTTGAAGGCAACAATTTTGTGGTTTGCTCATTTGTGCCGCGTAAGTTTGATTATCACCCGCTATCAATCCCTGCCCCTTACAACCACAGCAATGTTGATAGTGACGAAGTATTGTATTATGTGGATGGCGACTTTATGAGCCGTAAAAGCGTGGTAAAAGGACAAATAACACTGCATCCCGGTGGTATACCGCACGGCCCTGCGCCCGGCACGGTAGAGAAATCTATAGGCAAGGAATTTACTGATGAGCTGGCCGTAATGATTGACCCTTTCCGCCCGCTGATGTTAACGGAAGACGCGATAAGTATTGAGGACGAGAATTATTATAAAAGTTGGGTTATTTAAAGCCTCACCCAACCCTCTCCAAAGGAGAGGGCTTTAAAAAATAACAAACCCGTCTCTTCCTCCCTCTCCTTTGGAGAGGGCCGGGATGAGGCCAATTAATTAACCACCCAACCCTCTCCAAAGGAGAGGGCTTTAAAAAATAACAAACCCGTCTCTTCCTCCCTCTCCTTTGGAGAGGGTCGGGGTGAGGCCAACTAATTAACAATGGAAACACTAACATTAGATAAAGAACCAACCACAACAGACTTTTTACCGCTCAACGGTACAGATTATGTTGAATTTTATGTGGGTAATGCCAAGCAGGCCGCCCACTACTATAAAACCGCTTTCGGTTTTCAGGACCTGGCTTATGCCGGGCCGGAAACAGGCGTGCGCGACCGTGCGTCATACGTTTTACAACAGGGCAAAATTCGCCTGGTGCTTACCACCCCCCTTCACTCTGATCATCCTATTGCCGAGCATATTAAAAAGCATGGCGATGGTGTAAAAGTACTGGCCCTTGGGGTTGATGATGCTTACGATGCCTTTAAGCAAACCACCTCACGTGGTGCCGAGGCTTTTCAGCAGCCGCAAACTATTACAGATGAGTTTGGCGAAGTACGTACCAGCGGTATTAAGCTTTATGGCGAAACCGTACACTTATTCATCGAACGTAAAAATTATAGCGGTCCGTTTTTACCGGGATACAAAAGCATGCAAACCAACTATCACCCTCCTGTTGCAGGCTTGCTGTATGTTGACCATTGCGTAGGCAATGTAGGCTGGCATAAAATGAACCAATGGGTTAATTTTTATGAGGATATTATGGGTTTCCGTAACATACTTACGTTTGATGATAAAATGATCTCGACAGAGTACTCCGCTCTTATGAGTAAGGTGATGAGCAATGGTAATGGTTACGTTAAGTTCCCTATAAACGAGCCTGCGGAAGGTAAAAAGAAAAGCCAGATTGAAGAATACCTGGAATTTTATGAAGGCGAGGGCGTGCAGCATATGGCCCTGGCTACTGATGATATTGTTAAAACAGTAACCGACCTGCAAAGCCGCGGCGTTGAGTTTTTAACTGTACCAACCACATATTATGATGAGCTTACAAACCGGGTTGGCCATATTGATGAAGACCTGGAACCGTTAAAAAAACTGGGCATCCTGGTTGATCGTGATGATGAGGGTTACCTGCTTCAGATTTTCACTAAACCAATTGAAGACCGCCCTACATTGTTTTTCGAGATAATACAGCGCAAGGGTGCAAAATCATTTGGCGCCGGTAATTTTAAAGCCCTGTTTGAAGCAATTGAACGCGAACAGGAGTTAAGAGGGAACCTTTAACGAATTGGGGGATTGATTTAATTTTCAATTTAAGATAATAATTTTCTTAATATAACGCCGGGCAAAAAATTGTCCGGCTTTTTTGTTACTTTTAGTAAACGATTATATCTTAGTTTTAAACATTTTAGGAATAAATAGGTTTATATCTAAGCCATGAAAACCAACCTTACAGGTGCAAAATTTCAATCTATACCGCTAATTATCAGCATATTAATTACACTGAGCATAGCATATACTGCCTCAATTTTCACCCGGCCCCAAATCCAAGGCTGGTACACTACTTTACACAAACCATCTTTCAACCCTCCCAACTGGCTTTTTGCGCCTGTATGGATAGTTATTTACGTTTTAATAGCTATTGCCGCCTACCTGGTTTGGAAACTGCGTGATGGGTCTGCAATGTATAAAACAGCCGTAATTATTTATATTGTACAATTGCTGCTTAACTTTTCATGGTCGATAGTTTTTTTTGGCATGCACGAGATTTTTGACGGGCTTGTTATTATTATATCATTACTGGTGGCAATTATTTTAAACATTAACTGGTTTGGGCTATTCAGCAAAGCCGCGGCGTGGCTGCTGGTACCCTATCTGTTATGGGTAAGCTTTGCAACTTTACTTAACCTGAGTATTTATATACTTAACAAGTAGAAAAATAGTATTTTTATGCACGTTAATATTACGTGCCCTAATAAAAAATGAAAAAAATATTATTTACCTGCTGCCTGGTATTTTTCGTAATTGGTTTTGCATCTGCAGACACTATAAACATAAATCATTTTGTAATTAAAGAAAACCCCTTTGCTAAGAACGAGATAGCCGTAGTTGCTACCGATACTGCCGGCAACATACAGGAAAATGTAAACGGCATTTTCACCTTTAGCATGAACGGTTTTAGTGAGGAATTGACCTTTGATAAAGGCACCGCGTTTTACAGGCACAAGCTGGATAAATCGAGCTTTATATATGCCCGCCATAATAACGACCTGGGCACACACTCCATGCTCTATTACATTTACAGGCACGATAGCAAACTTACCCCTGTAAAAATAAGCTGGATACTTTTGATCTCCATCCCCCTGGGGTTGATATTATTAGGCTATTTGTTTAAAAGGTTTATCATTATAGCAATTATCATCTTCTGTATATTCCTGTATTTTAACCACCATAGCGGCTTAAGTATCCCCACGTTTTTCCAAAGTATAATTGATGGGTTGAAGGGAATATTCTCGAAAGTTTAAAGTTTAAAGTTTAAAGTTTAAAGTTTAAAGCGGAATGCTTGAGCATGATCATTGTTTTAAGATCACTAATTCAACAAATCACTAAATCAAAATTAAAACGGCAGGCCTATGCCAAAGTTAAGCTGCATAAAGTTGTAGCTATCTCCTACAAATTTGCCGTTTTTATCTACACCTGTGCTGTTTGCCTGGATGTATGCGCGTTTAAAATCACCGGCTTTAAATAACTCATTGAAGTGTTTGATAAACACCCATTGGTCTGATCCATTAAACTGCGGATCTTTAAACTTAAAGGCAGCATCCAGCCTGAAAACAAAAAAGCTCAAGTCAAATCTTAAACCTGTACCTATACCAATAGCGGTAGATTGCAGTACGTTATTAAACCTAAACTCGCCGTTAGGGTTTTCAATTTGTTTGTGTAAACGCCATACGTTACCGGCATCCATAAAAAGAGCGCCTTTTAATTTTGCCCCAAAAAAGTTATCGGCCAGTTTATACCTGTACTCGGCATTGGCTACTAACTTTATTTCGCCAAATTGGTCAAGGTATTTTAAACGGCTGCGCTGTGTATAATCAACACCGTAGCTGGCACGGTTAAATTGCCCGGGGCCAAGGGTACGGGGTAGCCAGGCCCTTATATCATTGGCACCGCCTGTATAAAAGTTTTTCTCAAATATCAATTGTGTGCTGTTGCCATACGGGATACCGATACCAGGGTTAAACCTAAATATAAACTGGCGCTCGCCACCAAAACTACGATACAGGCGATAGTCCAGCTCTGTTTTTACATACTGGGCAAATGTGTAACCAAATACGGTACGCTGCCCTAATGTATCTTTTGGGGTGTTTAAAATTTTAGTTAACGCGTTGAGCGCGTTACCACCAATATCAAGGCTCCCTCTAAAATAGATAAAGTTTTTATACGAGTTTAACTCATTGGCATTATACTGGAATGTATATTGGCTTCCCGATGTAAATGTGGTACGCCCAATTAAGTAAACGTATGAGTAACGGTTACTATCTAACAACGCTTTACGGGCTATCGGGTCAATAACACCGCTTGAAAACTCAATATTAATAGGCGTTAAAGAATGCTGTTTTCTGCCTGTTTCAAAAAAATCATAGGTAATGGAGTTAATAAAGCTTTTACGCTCCACTAACCCTTTTTGGTAAAATAGCTGAAAACTGGATGCGAACGTTGTATGCGGTACACCAAATTTAGCCAGGTTAGGAAAATTAAACGGCGATATTATCCGCGGATAGATTAGGCTTACACCTGTTTTAAAATCCTGGTTTTGTATGCCTGCGCCGCCACCGGCAACACCATTGTCGCCATTATCAAATAAAACGCTCCAGTTAAGTTTAACCTGTAAAATAGCGGCCTCTTTAAACAAGTTTCTATTGGTAAAAGTATTGCCCAGGTTATACCCGTATCGCCCCCCGTTAAACAGGAATTCGGCTTCCACCCTGTCTGACATTTTTTTAAGCGGAACTATATCAATTTTGGTATTTAAGCGGTTGGTACTATCTGATAGCTTTTCGTAAACCGGGCTGGGTACATTACGGAACACGTTAAGCTCTGATAAGCGGCTGGTAGTTAAAGTTTGCTTATCCAGATCATAGAGCTGGCCTTTCTTTTGAAAAACGTAATCGGTTACCGTATGAGGCTTAAACCTGCCAGAAAAATCTACAAATCTAAACTGCGAATCAACCTGTATGGTATCGGCTTTACCATCTGTACGCCCGTTACTTTTTGAAATAGTAATAAGTGTATTGTTAATAGTATAAACCGGGTGTGCGGGTTTATCTACAGGGTTATCAATGGTCATGGCTATGTCTACCACGCTTTTGTTATAGCTGGAATCGGGCAAATAATTAATGTACTGCCTGTAAAAATCAAAATACCCATTCTGCTTCATTATCAGGTAAAACTGATCGCGGTCATAGGCAAGGCTATCGGTATCAAAGCGCCCTCCCTTGTTAACGTGCGAGTAGTTTTTGCGAGTTGCCCTGTATAGTTCTTTTACTTTGGGGTCATAAATACTATCCTTAAAGTTCCGTATCCTGAACATTGGCCCTTCAACAGCAGTAAATACTAATTCGGCTTTTTTCTTTTTTACGATGATAGAATCAGAAACCTTAGCTTTTAAGTAGCCCTTATTTTGCAGGAATTTTTGTATCTGCAGGCGCGAAAACTCTACCAGGTTGCTATCTAATAAAGCCGGGGCCTCACCAATATTTTTTTTCCCTTTTTTACTAAACAGGTAGTAAAACTGCAGGTTAAGCCAGTTATTAGGCTGCTGCTCTTTATCAACATAGTTAATGGCAGCTTCAGAAAAATCCTTATCAATGCCCTTTAAAGTAATTTTGCGCACTAATGCCTGGTTATCCTTTACGCCGCGCGTGATGCCACAGCCGGAAATAATTATAACCACCAAAATACTTAATATTGCAAGACGGAAATACCCGGGTATATAATATGCTTTCAAAATCTCAGATCAGTTTACTAACGTCCTTACAACATAAAAAGTTTCGCAGGGAACATGGTTTATTTCTGGTTGAGGGATATAAATCTATTTGTGAATTTGTTGATTCTCACTATCATATCCACACCGTATACCATACGCCCGACATCGCCCCAAAATTGCTTAAATTATCCCAAAAAATAAACTTTCAAGAAATTTCATTAAGCGAATTGCAAAAAATAAGTGGTTTAAAAAACCCTGCCGACGCAATTGCTTCGG
Organism: Mucilaginibacter sp.; assembly: GCF_041660805.1. Taxonomy (GTDB): domain Bacteria; phylum Bacteroidota; class Bacteroidia; order Sphingobacteriales; family Sphingobacteriaceae; genus Mucilaginibacter. The sequence continues at coordinate 12,926 of NZ_JBAZVP010000043.1, forward strand.
TTAATATACCGCAATGGCCGGGTTTAAACCATGTAAATCTTAAAAATAAATTCTCATTAGTGTTAGATGGCGTGCAGGACCCCGGCAATATGGGCACAATAATACGCACAGCCGACTGGTTTGGCATCACAAATATCATTTGTTCTGAAGATTCTGTTGATGCATATAACCCAAAAGTAGTGCAGGCAACCATGGGTTCGCTGGCACGGATAAATATTACTTACACAGATCTGGATGATTTTATAAGCCACATTAACCTGCCTGTATACGGCGCTTTGTTAAACGGCGAAAATATTTACACCAACAATTTTGGCTTTGAGGGACTGATAGTTATGGGTAACGAGGGCAACGGAATAAGGCCTTCTATACAGCAATTGGTAACTAAAGCGGTTACCATACCACGTATAGGTAATGCCGAATCATTGAACGTTGCCATAGCTACCGCCATATTTTGTTCAGAAGCTGTTGGAAAATCATACAAATAAAATTGATTGGCAATAAATAATTGTTATTTTTGCAATCCTTAAAATTGGTCGGGTGGCCGAGTGGCTAGGCAGAGGTCTGCAAAACCTCCTACAGCGGTTCGAATCCGCTCCCGACCTCAAGGTTAAAAACATTTAAATAAAAAAGATCATGGGCGTTACTCGTTTAAAAAGAAAAGATAGAAGAAACAAAACTTTTTCACGTTTGGAAGTACAGTTTTTAAAATTAGCTACCAACATTGAATTAGGCAGCCGTTCTGCAGAGAAAAAAGATAGCCAGATAGCAAAGAACAATGCTGTTTTAGCTATTGCTGCAGGTAAATAATTCTTCTTTTTTAAAGAAATTAAAAAGGCATACTGATATATCGGTATGCCTTTTTTGTTGTGTTTTATCCTCTTCGTAGAGACACAATATCTTGTGTCTCCTATTAATTATATATAATCAGAGACGCAAAATATTGCGTCTCTACGTTAAAAATCCTGAAAATCTGATTAATCCTGGTGAAATACCCCGTAGAGACACAATATTTTGTGTCTTATTGCATATCCACATATATGATCAGAGACACAAAATATTGTGTCTCTACATTAAAAAATCCTTGAAATCCTAAAAATCTGATTAATCCCGGTTCAGTAGCCTCTTGTTTATCCGCTTTATCAGCCCCGGCCCTTCGTAAATAAAACCGGTGTACAATTGCACCAGCGATGCACCGGCCTGTAGTTTTTCCATCGCATCATCTGCCGAATGGATCCCACCCACACCAATAATTGGGAACGCCCCGCCCGATGCCTTATGCAGATAACTGATCACCTCGGTTGAGCGCCTGGTTAACGGTTTACCACTTAATCCGCCGGTTTCTTCTTTATGCGCCGATGTTAACCCCTCGCGACTAATAGTTGTATTTGTGGCAATTATACCCGCTATGCCGGTTTGTTTAACAATATCGGCAATATCATTCAACTGCTCATTGGTTAGGTCTGGTGCTATCTTTAGCAGGATGGGCCTGCTTATGTTATTTTTATTATTGCGTTGCTGCAGGGTGTTTAAAATATGCATCAATGGCTCCTTTTCCTGCAGCTCGCGCAGGCCGGGCGTATTGGGCGAGCTTACATTCACCACAAAATAATCAACCACATCAAATAACCTGTCAAAGCATTTAATGTAATCGCTCACGGCATCCTCGTTGGGCGTTACCTTATTTTTGCCAATATTGCCGCCAATGATCAAAGCGGTTTGCCCCGGTTTTAAACCCTTGCGATAAGCGGCAATGCGCTCGGCAGCAATATCAACCCCTAAATTATTAAAGCCCATCCGGTTAATAAGCGCGCCATCTGCCGGCAGGCGAAACATCCGGGGCTTAGGGTTGCCCGGTTGCGGCAAAGGTGTTACGGTACCCACTTCTACAAAGCCAAAACCCAATGCCCCCATTTCACTTATCAGCTCTGCATTTTTATCAAAACCAGCAGCTAAACCAACCGGATTTTTAAATTTCAGTCCAAAAACTTCCTTCTCCAGGCGATGATCATCCAAACCCCAAATTGTTTTGCTTAATAACGCGCCACCGGGAAAACGGTTAAACCGTTTTAAATTTCGGGTTACAAAATGATGCACATTTTCCGGATCGAACAGGAACAACAGAGGTTTAAGCAATTGATACATGCCGCGAATTTACCGTTTTTTAATTTTTAAGATTAACATCATCAATAATATTGTAATTTAGTTGGCAACCAATAACTATTACTTCTACGCTTTTTTATGAATAATTTGATCCAAAACTCACGTCGTAATTTTATAAAAACCGCTACAATCGGCACCGTTGCTACATTAAGCATTCCACAAATTGTATCTGCGGCAGCAGGTACATCGGCTTCAGCTAAAAGGACACCATTAAACGATAACGATATTATTCTTTTTCAGGGCGATTCCATTACCGACTGGGGCCGCGACCATAAAGCCACCACCCCCAATACAACCAGCATGTTAGGAACCGGCTATACAATTTTAGCCGCCAGCGAATTGCTAATGAAACATGCCAACAAAAACCTGCAGATCTACAACCGGGGCGTTAGCGGCAATAAAGTTTATCAACTGGCAGAGCGCTGGGATACCGATTGCATAGCCCTTAAACCCACTATTGTAAGTATCCATATTGGTGTGAACGATTTTTGGCATACGCTTACCAACGGCTACAAAGGCACCATTGATAACTACATAGCCGATTACAAAGCTTTGCTTGATCGTACACAAAAAGCATTGCCGGGCGTAAAATTTATTATTGGCGAACCTTTCGCGTTAAAAGGCACACGGTCTGTTAGTGATGCATGGTACCCAACTTTTGACCTGTTCAGGAAAGCAGCCAAAGACATTGCGGAGCAGTACAACGCCCCCTTCATTCCGTACCAAAGTATATTTGAAAAGGCTATGGAAAGCGGCGGCAGTGCCAGCTACTGGACACTTGACGGTGTACACCCAAGCGTTGCCGGCGAAAAATTAATGGCAAAAGGCTGGCTGGAAACGGTGAAAGGATAGGTTGTTAGACAAAAGGCGAGCAGACAAAAGATTAAGGACAGATACATAAAGGCACAAACCTTTGGTTCTTAAATCCTTAATCTTTATGTCATTTATCTTTTTTCCGGGTGGTCATAACATCCTAAATCTAATCGTCCTTTATTTTTCTCCCCGTAAAACCGTATCTTTGCGGCCAAATGATCGCTATAAATAACCTTACGTTCGAGATTGGTGCACGGGCCCTGTATGATGAAGCTAACTGGCATATAAAACCGGGAGAAAAAATTGGCCTTATTGGCGCAAACGGTACCGGTAAAACTACCCTTTTAAAGATCATCGTAGGTGATTATAAGCCAACATCGGGCACTATATCAATGGCTAAGGACCTTACCATGGGCTACCTTAATCAGGATCTGTTGTCGTACTCATCAGACAAAAGCATTGTACATGTTGCCATGGAGGCCTTTGAGCGCCAAAACCAATTGCATGACGAGATAGAGGTACTGCTTAAAAAACTGGAAACAGATTATACCGAAGACCTTTTACATAAGCTAAGCGACAAACAACATGAGTTTGAACTGCTTGACGGTTACAATATTGAATACAAAGCACACGAAATTTTAGCGGGTTTAGGTTTCAGCGAAGCTGATTGCGAACGCAAGCTAAGCACCTTTAGTGGTGGATGGCGCATGCGTGTAATGCTGGCCAAGATACTTTTACAGGCACCAGATATTCTATTGCTGGATGAGCCTACCAACCACCTTGACTTGCCATCGATTCAGTGGCTGGAAGATTATCTGAAAGCCTTTAACGGCGCTATCATCATCGTATCGCACGATAGGTGGTTTTTGGATAAGGTAATTAACCGCACGGTTGAATCGCGCAAGGGAAAATTGAACGTTTATGCGGGTAACTACACCTTCTACCTGGAAGAGAAAGCGCTTCGTGCCGAAATTCAGCGCGGCGAGTTTAAAAACCAGCAATCAAAAATAAAACAGGAAGAGCGTTTAATTGAGCGTTTCCGTGCCAAAGCTTCTAAAGCAAAAATGGCACAGTCCCGTATAAAAATGCTCGATAAAATGGAGCGTGTTGATGATGTTGATGATGAGAACCCTGAAGTTAACTTTAGCTTCCGTTTCAGCAAGCAATCTGGTCGCCACGTAACCACCTTGGAGCACATCACCAAAAAATATCCTGCAATTGATATTTTAGATGATGCTGAAGCGATTATTGAAAAAGGCGACAAAATAGCCCTGATAGGTGCCAACGGTAAAGGTAAATCAACCCTGCTGCGTATTGTAGCCGGTGCCGATAAAGAGTATGAAGGCACAGCGGTTACAGGACATAACGTTACACAAACTTTCTTTGCCCAGCACCAGTTAGAAAGCTTGCATTTAGAACATCAGATATTACAGGAACTGCAATCTTTCGCCCCAAGGCATACCGACACTGAGCTGCGCTCTATATTAGGATCGTTCCTGTTTACCGGCGATGACGTGTTTAAGAAGATAAAAGTACTATCGGGTGGTGAAAAATCGCGTGTGGCGCTTGCAAAAGCCTTAACTGCCGATGCTAACTTCCTGGTACTGGATGAGCCTACCAATCACCTGGATATGGCTTCGGTTAATATATTGATACAGGCCTTACAACAGTACGAAGGTACGGTGATAGTAGTATCGCACGATAGGTACTTCCTTGATAATGTGGCCAACAAAATTTGGTTTATTGAGGACCAAAAAATAAAACAATACCCTGGCACTTACGCCGAGTATGATGAGTGGAATGCTAAACGTAAGTTAGACCCTAAAGTAGTTGCACCTACCCCTCAGCCAAAAAAGGAAGAGAAAAAGCCGGAACCTGTTAAGCAACAGCCAAACGACAATAAAACACAACAGCTTAAAAAGCTTAACCAGGACCTTACAAAAATTGAAGCCACCGTTACCGAGCTTGAAAAAGAAATTAAGCAACTGGAAGCGCAACTGGCTGATGAAAAAATATTCAACCAAGCCGAAAAGCTTAAGCAGATAAACAACAACTATCAGCTCAAGAAAATGGAACTGGGTGGCATCCAACAAAAATGGGAAGCCCTTGCCGACCAGATAATGGAACTGGAAGCGTAATATCCATATAATATGCCGCCCGGCCCCAGCCGGGTGGCTATTAAACCAACCTCCGCAGCCGCTCGGCTCCAGCCGAGTGGCAACTATTATAAGGCCTCCGGCCGCGGTTATTAATAGATCTCGTCGCATGCTAAACGGTAATGCACTGGCTACGAGATCGCTTCGTCGTTTCACTCCCGGCAGTGACATAATTTTGTTTAAACAGCCGCCAAGCGACATTGAGGAAAGATTAAATTTCTGCCCTGTTCCAATAAATTCTCATATATGTACCAGGATCTGTGAAAATTCACCAAAATATGTATATCAATATGATACCCGTTTAGCAGCTATTACTATAAGTTTATAGCTAATTTTCCTTTATGGATCGATCAGTAAAGGAAATTGAAGAAGAGGTTGAATTTGCGTTAAACAAATATCCAAAAGTTGCGCGAAGGCTTCATATCATATTTGTTAGCCTGGGCATTACCTTTGTCCTGTTAGCCATCTCCCTTTCTACCTATATACTTCTGAATGACTCCGTTACTTTTAAACTAATATTGCTATTCGTTTCTTTTCTTGTCTGCTGGACTGTTATATCTTTTGCCGCTTATATTATTGGCATTAAGGGTAATAATTATAAAAATGCCTGGGAACTTCTTCAAGTCGCATATTATCAATACAAGCAAAACGTTATCAAAATTGAAGAGTTGCTTACCTATAAATCAGAGGCCGAAAAGATGCTGGATGACATGGATCTCACCCATATGCCAGAGTGAACAACGGATATTACTGTGCCCTTAAACGCAATCCCTTTTTTATTCCCATCTGTAATGACAGGCAACACATTGCTTTTCTTTAAAGTTGATATCCCGCAATTTTAGAGAACTCACAAATACAACACATCCAGTAATGAATGCTAATAAATATAGAGCAGCTGGATTGTTGCTCATTATAGCGGCGATTAGCAGGCCTATAGTTAGTACTATAAATATAATAGGTATACCAATCCTGAATTGTTTATCCTCCGTAACCACCTTATAGCTATTGCAATTAGGGCATTTAATTTGTTGTTTCATATTGTCGTATTTTGATATAATCCGGGCCGGGGCCGAACCTCCCACTTGGGTTGTAAATCTATTGATTAGCAATTAGTTATTCAACTTTTTATATTATCCCGACTACTATAATCTTCATACTGGTCATCTTGAATTTATTTCGGGCCCCCTCAGGATAAGCTAACAGATTCTCCTATCGACTATATTGCACAATACATTGAAATAACTCAGCAAGACACTGATAATTATTTTAACTTTGAATTACGCTAACAAATGCCTTATCAATTCAAAACACTTACTTACTGGGTTTTAATAACCAACTGCCTGATACTTATTGGCGCCGGACACGGTGCAGGGCCACTTATTTTATTTGAGGCTATTTTATTTGCAACTGTACACAGCTATAACGATTATAATTTTTGCATCGGTTTCAACTGTACCTACGATAACTCTTTATTAGCCGTTGCTTTTATTTCTCTTATCGGCCAGATCTTATTAGTGATATCCATTTTCAGAAAGTCGAATCGCTTAAGGCTAATTTCAATTATCGCCTTATTACTTGCATTTGCACTTCTTTGTCATAATTTTCAAAACGACAATGCTGCAATCTTCAGTTTTGTCTCTGGCTTCGTATTCTTAGCCTTATCTGTGATTCTTATCTATTTTCAATTACGCCAAAAAAAGTCCGAGGATGTTGCTCCTTAGCATTTAAATAAATTTAGCATCACAGCGTTTTTTGGTATTATTGTGATAATGAAAAAAGTCATTTATCTTTTAATATTTGCTCTTTTAACCTGCACAGTAACCTTTGCCCAAACTCCCTATACCAATAACGTTTTCAGGCACGAAATAAAAAGTGTTGAGTTTTACAACACTTCCAAACAAGCATCCTTCCCTATTATCGCTTTAAATACAAACGACCAGGTTGTTTTAGGGTTTGATGACCTGGGCGGCGGCAGTAAAACCATTTATTACACCATTGAGCATTGCGATGCCAACTGGAACTCGTCGCGCCTTTCGCCCGCCGAATACCTGCAGTCCTTTACCGACGACCGCATTTTTGATTATACTTATTCATCGGGCACGTTCCAAAAATATACCCATTACGAAATTAAGATCCCCAACCGCAATATAGCCCCCAAGTTACCGGGCAACTACATCCTAAAGGTTTATGAGGATGGCGATCAAACAAAAATGATCCTGACCAGAAGGTTGTATGTGGTAAATCAAAAGGTATCTGTAGCGGCCAGTATCACCGCGTCAAATAATGTTTCGGCAAGGCGCACCAATCAAAAGGTTAACTTTACGGTACAGTACTCGGGCCTGCAGGTGCAAAACCCCAATACCGATATCCGCGTGTTTGTGATGCAAAATGCGCGGCCCGAAACCGGCAAGATGAATACCGTGCCAACTTATATCCGCGGCAGTCAGCTGGTTTATAACGATGTTAATATTAACGATTTTGCAGGCCGTAACGAGTTCAGGCATTTTGATACCCGTACGTTAAAACTTAATTCTGAACGTGTAGCTAAGATCTATAAAGATACCGCCAACACCGTAATGCTATTGGGCGACCCGTCCCGCAACCTGCCTAACTATACTTTACTGTATGATAACGACGGCAAATTTTTTGTACTGAACCAGGATGGCCACGACCCGCGTACCGATGCAGATTATGCACACGTATACTTTAGCTTTGCAACCAACCGGTCTGAAACTGACGGCACTCCCTACATTGTAGGCCAGTTTAACGATTATAAACTTGATGAACGCAGCCGGATGGAGTTTGACACGCGTGGCAGGTTTTATACCCACCTATTTTTAAAGCAGGGCGTTTATGATTACCAGTATGTATGGGTAAGCAACGCCACCCGCAAGGCTGATGATACCCTGTTAGAGGGCAATTATTTTGAAACCGAGAACGAGTACCAGTTACTGGTTTATTACCGGCCGCCGGGTTCGCGCTGGGAAGAACTGGTAGGTTATAGCCTGCTGAATACCGCGAGGCAATAGCCCCCATGTGTAACATTTACTAAACAAAATTATCTTATATAAACCATGAGCAAAAACGCAAAACGCATATCATCAGCAGCTATAATAATGGCAAGCTTTTTACTTTATCAGTTTGGTAAGGATATTATGAAAATTGGCATCAAAGACGGCAAGGCCACCAAAGAGGCTATGGCCAAAAAATAAGCCATTTGGGGTTAAGGGCATTTTCGGGCCGATAGTATCGGCCTAAAACTTATCTTTGCATAAAAACTGATACATGAACGGAAAAGCGCCCAAAGAATCATATACCATAATGAACGAGCTGGTATTACCCAATGATACCAACACTTTTAATAATTTAATGGGCGGGCGCCTGTTGCACTGGATGGATATTGCCGCGGCTATATCGGCACAAAAACACTGTAACCGTGTAGTGGTAACCGCATCTGTTGATAATGTATCATTCCATCACCCTATAAAACTGGGCGATGTAATTACTATTGAAGCTAAAGTAACCCGTGCATTCACCACTTCTGTTGAAGTGAGGATGGATGTATTTGCAGAAAACATACCCTCGGGCACCCGGAATAAAAGCAACGAGGCTTACTATACCTTTGTAGCGCTTGATCAGGATGGCAATAAGATACCTGTACCTCCCCTGTTACCCCAAACCGATGCGGAGATTGAATTATATGAAGGCGCGTTACGCCGCAGGCAGCTAAGACTAATATTGGGTGGCAGAATGAAACCTGATGACGCTACAGAACTTAAAGCGCTGTTTTTTGCTGCTCAAAGCGGTAAGTAATTTTCTTTTAGTGTGTAACTGTATCTATCCGGATCTTTTTAGCTCCCCAGCTCAACTATCCTGTCAAACTCTTCGCGCTTTAATGCCATTACAGACAGGCGCCCCTGCCTTACAAGGCCAACGTCTTTCAGGCGTTCATCTGCTTTTATTTTTTCTAAAGTTACAGGGTTCTTCAGGCTTTGTACCGGTTCAAGGTCAACCACTACCCAGTTAGGATCTTCGGTAGTTGGGTCCTGATAAAATTCTTTTGCTACACGGGCAATGCCTACAACTTCTTTACCCTCGTTACTATGGTACCACATTACCAGGTCGCCCTTTTTCATCAGTTTAAGATTGTTGCGTGCCTGGTAATTTCGCACACCATCCCAAAAGGTACGGCCCTCTTTATTGAATTTTTCCCAGCTATATTTTACGGGCTCACTCTTAACTAACCAATGATTCATAGTAATTTGCTTATGATGCCGCAAAAATGAGAAAAAGCATGGAGAATGGAAATAGCATTAACTTATATGCTAAGTTATTTTATATCTCTTTTTATAAATTTATGATACAAATAGTCTACATACCCAACACTAAAGTAATCAGGGAATTTCCAGTTTGGATAATATTGCTTCTTAATGTACTTAAGAAAACTAAAAAATATAGTTCCCAGTATAAATAAGGCTGCTAATATGAGTACAACGATAGCAATTGTTATATAAACGTTCATGTTGAAGATGTGAACTCCCTTCTACGTAAAACAACTTAAATAAGTTTCTTTTAAATGCAGTTTCGGTAATTATTATTTACTAATAATTAATTTTGATGAGCAGTACAGATGTGAGCAAATAAAACAGACTATTTAGTGTAATATCTTGAACATCAGCTCTTTCATTAATCCGCCATGATCGGTATTTGATTCTACGCCTTTGCTTTTCAGGTCATATTCGCGCAGGTAACTAATTACCTGGAATGTTTTACCCAAATTATACCCCCTTGCAGCCTGTTCATAATCTTTCAAAAAATACGGACTAACACCCAATTCGCGGGCAAGGTTCTGCGGCGATTTATCTTTTACATAATGATAAGCAAGCACTTTGCTGAAAAAGTTATTCAGGTTGCCTAATACCAGCACAATGGGGTTGGCTTTAGGGTTGGCCTCAAAGTAATTTACAATCTGGTTTACCTTATAAGCATCCTTTTTTGTAAGGGCCGACTGCAGTTCAAACACATTATACTCCTTACTTATACCAATATTATCATGAATATGCTTAAGTGTGATCTCTTCGCCGGCACTTACATTAAGCATTAGCTTTTCCAGTTCGTTAGCTATTTTTGAAAGATCATTCCCCAGGTACTCAGACAGCATAGCCGATGCCTGCTGGTTTATCTTATAGTTTTTGCCCGTAATATAGCCTTCTATCCATGCGGGTATTTTACTGTCATACAACGCTGCCGATTCAAATATCAACCCATTCTTATCAATGGCTTTATATGTTTTCTTACGTTTATCAAACTTGCCGTACTTATAACAAAACACCAGTATGGTGCTGGGCAGGGGGTTTTCCAGATAGGCTAACAGCGGGTTAATGCTTTTTTTGTCGTCATCATCACGGCCCCATTTCATGTCTTGCGCTTCTTTTACCAATACTACCTGGTAATCGCTCATCATAGGGTAACGTTTCGCGGCGTTTATAGCCGTCATTACGTCGGTATCTTTACCATACAGCACCGTTTGGTTAAAACTCTTTTCGGCGTCTGAAAGTACGTTATGCTCAATGTAATTACTTATCAGATCAATAAAATAGGGTTCATCGCCATGTAACAGGTACAGGGGTTTAAACTTACGGTTCTTAAGATCTTTTATAATTTCGGGAGCAGTCATGGCGGTAAGTTAAAAGTCAAAAGTAAAAAGTAAAAAGCTATTTAAGGCTAACAAGAATTCTTTTTATCCCATACATCACCAGAAAGAAAATTTATGTGTCTTATTATTGGCACTTTTGACTTTTAACTTTTTACTTTTGACTTGAAATGGATCTGCTACTTCCTCTTAATCTGCCGCCCTACCCTTTTAAGTTAACTGACCAAAACGGGCAGCTAAGCTTGTTTGACGAGATCAGAAAGAGGAATATCATTATTACCCCCGAAGAATGGGTAAGGCAGCATTTTGTGCAATATCTCATCCTCCAGAAACAATACCCCAGATCGCTTATTAAACTGGAGGGCGGGCTTAAACTCCATGGGCAAGCAAAACGGTCAGATATTGTGGTTTTTAATTCATCAGGAGAAAAGATCTTACTGGTTGAATGTAAGGCGCCATCGGTACCCATAAGCCAGGCCACGTTTGACCAGGCCGCCCGTTACAATATGGTACATAAAGTTGCCTTGCTGGTAGTGAGCAACGGGCTGCAACATTACTATTGCCGTATTGATTTTGAGAACGAAAGCTATAAATTTATTGAGGAGCTGCCAGCTTACAAGAGTATTTAAATGAACTAAACAGTAGCTACAAGGCTTTGTATCTTTTCCATCAGTTCATCAGGCTTAAATGGTTTGGCTATGTAACCATTCATGCCTGCCTTAGTTACCTGGTCTTTAATATCAAATAAAGCTGATGCGGTTAAAGCAACAATAGGAATATTTGCTTTTGCCGGGTCGGGCATTTTCCTTATCTCGATAGCTGCATCAAAGCCATTCATAACAGGCATTTGCAGGTCCATTAAAATAATATCAAAGTTACCATACTGCATAATTTCTACCGCCCGCTCGCCATTTTCGGCAATAGTTGGCACTATCTTCCATTTTGAAAATAGCTTTTTCATCAACATTACGTTAACCGGATTATCTTCGGCAATCAATACACGCAACCCCATACTAAATATTTCTGCCGGTTCGGTTATATATGCTGCTGGTGTTGTTATGGCAGGCGAACCGTTTTCCATTGAGGCAGCCGAACCATTTTTTGTTAAGGCTGATATAACCTGTGAAGGCTGTACTTTTCTTTCAATCGGGGCTATCTCTGTTGCTACCGGGAACTCCATATTAAATAAAAACTCCGAGCCCTCGTTCACCTTACTGTTAACATGCATCTGCAGGCCTTGTAACTCAAGCAAACGCTTTACAATTGCCAAACCTAAACCGGTACCACCATACTGGCGTGTTGTACTGATAGATTCCTGCGTAAAGGGTTCAAATATGCCTTCCAGGTTTTCCTTCTTAATACCAATACCCGTATCCTTTACCGAAAAACTTATAGTTATGTTATTATGCCTATCCTCTAAACAAGTTGCCCTTACCAAAATACTACCTTCGGCAGTAAATTTAATGGCGTTACTTATAAGGTTAAAAATAATTTGTGCTAAACGTGTGGGGTCACCAAATATTAGTTTTTTGCGCAGGGTGCTGTCAATGTCAAGTTTAAACAATAAGCCCTTTTCTTCTGCCTTGATCACCTGGCCACCACATATATTATGCATCAGGTCAACCAGGTTAAACTTTATCTTTTCGAACACCACCTTGCCCGATTCTATCTTGTTAAAATCGAGCACATCATTAACAATAGCCAGCAGGTTATTGGCCGAAAACTTTAAGATCTCCAGGTTCTCGTTCTGATCTGGCCGCGGATTGTTCATCATCAGCAAATTGCTCATTCCTATAACCGCATTTAACGGTGTACGTATCTCATGAGACATGGTAGACAAAAACTCGGACTGTACCTGTGATGATTTTTCGGCCTTTTCAATGGCCCTTTCAAATTTTATATTTAAGGCTGCCTGCCCTTCGCTGGTTTCTTTAAGCTGTTTTATATTATTTAAAAAGGCATTGTAAAAATGACTATGAATAAATATGATGAGCGTAAAACTCGCGAATACAGCAATGATGATGGTTGATTGATCTGACTTCTCGGGCTTAAAAAAATCAATAAAGTAATTATGGTCATAAACCATTACCAGAAACAGTAGCACCGGTAATAAATTTAACAGGGAAAAAAACATACCCCAGTTTTGCCCCAACATATAAAAACTAAACAAAATTACCAGGATAATGATCTGGATGGTAATAATATTTACATCCTGTGTGGTGAAGAATACCGTAACCAGGTTGGTTATTGTACCAATTATTAGCAGAATATGAGATATGGTTCGCCAGTGGGGCTTGTAAGTGAGATATTTAAATAAGCCGGCAATGCACAGCAATAATACCCCGCATGTTATTGACATTACAGGCAAATTTTGCAGGTATACACTTAAAAACAATGTTAAAAGTGTAATAAACACCAGTATAAAGCCATAATAAAGCAAGCGGATACGAGCCTGGTCAAGAATTGACTGATCCTTATTAAGAATTTTAGAAATTGAAAAATTGAAAAAATCCACTTCTTTTTAATTGCAGGCTTTTATAACAATTAGGTAATTCAAATTGGCGGATTAATATACGCAAATTTATAATAGTTTAAATTGTAACAAGCTTACAGTGTACTGCAATTAGTTTGCCAAAGCCGCTAAGTTATCTTCCAGTATCCTCAATTTCGCTTCGGCATCGGCTTTCTTCCTGTTTTCAATTTCAATTATCTCGGGTTTGGCATTTGCCATAAAACGCTCATTACCTAATTTGGCGTTAACTGATTTTAAGAACCCCAGTAAATATTCCTTTTCTTTTTCCAACCGGGCGCTTTCAGCAACTGCATCTACAGCTATGTCAAGCGTGATGTAAAACTCATCTGTACCTGCAATAAAGCTGTTTGCACCATTAACGGCTTCGGTAACTAAAGTCAGTTCACTAATATTACCCAACTGTTTAATAATAGGCTGATACTTGTTATAATCAATTGCCGAGTTTGCTTTAACAGCTAATGGCAAAGCTTCTTTAGGTGATAATTGTTTGGTATCCCGCACGTTGCGAATTTTTTCAACAACCTGTTGTACCACTTCTATTTCGGCATTTAAGCGGGTATTTATTTGCCCGTTATTAGGTAGTTGCGCAACAATACAGCAATCTAATTCTTCGCGCTCGCCAAACAGCTCATCGTGCCACAGCTCTTCTGTTAAAAATGGCATAAATGGATGCAGCACTTTTAAGATATTTTCAAAAAATGCAATAGTAGCTTCGTATGTAGTTTTATCAATACTTTGTTTTTCAACACCTTGCTGATAAACAGGCTTTACCATTTCAAGGTACCATGCACAGAAATCATCCCACACCAGCTTATACGTAGCCATCAACGCTTCAGATAATCTGTATTGTGCAAAATCGTCCTCAATATCTGTTAAAGCCTGGTTAAAACGGCTTTCAAACCAGGCAATCGCTACCTCGTTCCCTGGCTTCAAATTCGTATCAACCTGCCATCCTTTAATCAGCTTAAAGGCATTCCAAATTTTATTGGCAAACCCGCTTCCCTGCTTGCAATATTTCTCATCAAACATTAAATCGTTACCGGCTGGCGAGCAAAGCAGCATACCTACCCTAACACCATCGGCACCGTATTTATCAATCAGATCCAACGGATCGGGCGAATTACCTAATGATTTTGACATTTTACGGCCCAGCTTATCCCTAACAATACCGGTAAGGTAAACGTTGTTGAATGGCTTTTGCTTGCGCAGCTCATGGCCGGCTATGATCATTCTCGCCACCCAAAAGAATAAGATCTCGGGAGCGGTCACAAGGTCATTTGTTGGGTAGTAATAGTTTATTTCGGCGTTATCCGGATTGCGTACCCCATCAAAAACAGAGATAGGCCACAAGCCCGATGAAAACCAGGTATCTAATACATCCTCGTCCTGGGTTAGGTCATCAATAGAAAGTTTTGGGTCTATAGCCTGCGCCTGCACCAATGCTTCCTCTTTAGTTTTTGCTACAACAAACTCGCCGTTTGGCAAATAGTAAGCAGGTATTTGCTGCCCCCACCATAACTGGCGGCTTATGTTCCAGTCCCTAACGTTCTCCATCCAATGGCGGTAGGTATTAACGAATTTCTCGGGGATCAACTTTACTTCACCATCTAAAACATATTCTAAAGCGGGTTTGGCCAGTTCCTTCATTTTGCAAAACCATTGCATAGACAGCTTTGGCTCAATAACAGCATTGGTGCGCTCGCTGAAACCAATTTGTGAAGTATAATCTTCTGTTTTAGCTAAAGCGCCGGCTTCTTCAAGCAGCACCGCAATTTTCTTACGGGCAACAAAGCGGTCTTCGCCTACTAATATCTGTGCTTTCTCATTCAGGGTAGCATCATCATTTAAAATGTCAATAATGGGTAGTTTATGCTTTTGGCCCAGTTCATAATCATTCAAATCATGCGCAGGAGTAACTTTTAAACAACCGGTACCAAAATCCATGGTCACGTATTCATCCAAAATAATAGGGATCTCTCTATTTATTAGAGGAATATAAACCTTCCGGCCATGCAGGTGCAGGTAACGCTCGTCATTAGGGTTTACACATATTGCCGCATCTGCCATGATAGTTTCAGGCCGGGTGGTAGCTACGGTAACAAAGTTTTGAGTTGAAGGTTCAAAGTTGAAAGTTGAAAGTTCTGACTTTTCACTTTTATCTTTTAACTCTTCACTTACAGGGTACTTTATATAATAAAGCTTTTGGTTTACTTCTTTGCGGATAACTTCCTCGTCAGATACCGCGGTTTTTCCCTGTGGGTCCCAGTTAACCATACGTACACCACGGTATATTAATCCCTGCTTATGCAAGTGAACAAAGTAATCTATCACCGCTTCAGACATATCTTCATCCATGGTAAATTTGGTACGTTCCCAATCACATGAAGCACCCAGCTTTTTCAGCTGCTCTAATATAATACCGCCATATTTCTCTTTCCACTCCCAGGCATATTTTAAGAATTCATCCCGGGTAAGATCTTTTTTGTTGATACCGCGCTCTTTAAGCATGGTAACTACCTTTGCTTCGGTGGCAATGCTGGCATGATCTGTACCGGGTACCCAGCAAGCGTTTTTACCTTTCATGCGGGCACGGCGTATCAGCACATCCTGTATGGTATTGTTAAGCATATGGCCCATGTGCAGCACACCCGTAACATTAGGCGGAGGTATCACAATTGTATAAGGCTCGCGCTCGTCAGGCACAGACCTGAAGAAATTGTGCTTTAACCAGTAACTGTACCATTTATCCTCTGCTTGTTTAGGCAAATATGTTTTAGCAATATCCATAGCCTGCAAAAATAACTATTTGAAGCTAATCACAGAATTTTAACTTACGGTTTTAAACAGAATGATTATAAATTGAATAAGTAGCCGTTTAGCAACAATAATTTTACAATAGGCCGTTATATTAAAATAAATACCCAGCCCGGCTATGAAAGCATTGCCTGTTAATCGTTTTTTTGCTACAATCCTCAAAATGTCGAGGTTAGCATTTTTAATTAAGTGGTTTAATCGCTA
>NZ_JBAZVP010000044.1:0-26045 GCF_041660805.1 Mucilaginibacter sp.
GGCAAAGCGTATCCCGTATATAGCGGAGGTTAACCCCGATAAATTCGGTTCATTTACGCCGGGCACCAACATCCCCATCATATCTGAAAAGGAAGCGCGTGCCATGAACCCTGATTATTTTTTGGTGTTGCCGTGGCACTTTAAACATAATATATTAGCACGGGAAACAAATTACATTGAGCAGGGCGGTAAGTTTATCTTCCCACTGCCTGAAATTGAAATTGTATAGAATGCAAAAACTACAACCCTGATAAAAATACTGTCAAATTTATTCAATCACCCCTGATAAAAGTTAACTACTCTAACTCACAAACAGGGGAGAATAAGGTAGTTGAGGATTTAAGGTTGAGAGAAAATTTATTGATACTATTTAAGATATTTGATTATACGTTGTACCCATGAGTGATATTGCTATTCAAGTTGAAAATTTATCTAAAGCATATCAGTTAGGTGATTTTAGTACCGGTACACTTAGTCGGGATATTGACAGATGGTGGGCCCGGATCCGGGGTAAAGAAGATCCTTTTTTAAAAATAGGCGAAGCCAACGACCGCACAATAAAAGGCACAAGTGATATTGTTTGGAGCTTAAAGGACGTTAACTTCGAGATCAATAAAGGAGATGCAGTTGGTATAATAGGCCGCAATGGTGCCGGTAAAAGCACGCTGCTAAAAATATTAAGCAGAGTAACTGCCCCATCTGTTGGTTCGGCAAAAATAAAAGGCCGTGTGGCAAGTTTGCTTGAAGTAGGTACCGGATTTCACCCTGAACTAACCGGGCGCGAGAACATTTTTTTAAATGGCGCAATCTTAGGTATGCGTAAGCATGAAATAAAAAAGCATTTTGATGCAATAGTTGATTTTGCCGGGGTAGAAAAATATATTGATACACCTGTAAAACGCTATAGCAGTGGCATGTATGTACGGCTTGCATTTGCGGTAGCTGCTCACCTGGAAAGCGAGATACTTATTGTTGATGAGGTACTGGCTGTTGGCGATGCCGAGTTTCAGAAGAAGTGCCTGGGCAAAATGGGCGAAGTGAGCAAAGGTGAAGGGCGCACAATTATATTTGTGAGTCATAATATGGCAGCTATAAGTAATTTATGTACAAAAGCTATTTTATTGAAGCATGGTATGATCCAGGATTTTGATAGAACGCGTTTAATTATAGAGAAGTATATAAATTCAGGAAAGGAAAACGAAGCGCAGGTTATTGGCACAGACATAGTTTTAAAACAACAAAGCAGTATCATAGCGTTTCATGCTTTACGGTTACTATCTGCAGGTAGGGGTTTAACAACAATTTTTGCAATTGATGAGCAAGTGTTTATAGAAATTGAATACGATGTATTAATTGACAATTCAATTATTACCCCAAGTATTCATTTAATTGATAGTATGGGTTCGTGCATTTTTGCAACTTTTAATGGCGCATCAGCAAATACTAAAGTTGATACTTATTATGGCATCCCCTTATTAAAGGGCCGATACAAATCAACATGCATAATTCCGGCTAATTTTTTAAATGATAAAAATTATTCGATAAGTGCTTTTTTAGTCCCGCCAAACTATGCTGATGCAGCAGTAGCAGAAGAGGCATTAGCTTTTACCGTAGAAGAAACCGGCGAAATGAGAAAAGAATATACAGGTGAATGGATAGGTGTTATACGGCCTAAACTAGCATGGACAACTACACCTGTTCTATTATAGCATATTTATGGAGCAACCATTATTAACGATAGCAATTCCTACATATAACAGGGCGCGGTTATTAGATACCTGCCTTAATTCGATATTATCGCAGGTTAATACTGAAATTAGTAATGATATTGAAGTTATAGTGTCTGATAATGACTCGCCAGATAATACTACTAATATAGTTGAAAAGTATATTAATACAGGCCATAAAATTACTTATACAAAACGGCCGGAAAATATCGGAGCTGATAGAAATATTGCGGCCTGTTTTTTAAAGGCATCAGGAAAATATGTGTGGTTGTTTTCTGACGATGATTTATTATTACCAGGCTATTTAAAGTTTATATTTGATCTGCTTAATAATAATGATTTTGGCAATTTATATTTAAACGGATTATGGTATAACGAGGTCTATGAAAATAATACAGAAGCCCCTGTAAAAATTAATTTTGAAAAGTTTGATGACCCTCTTTTATTTATAGAAAAAGTCAATTTTTGGCTAACTTTTATAACGGGGAACATCATTAACAAATCGTTGTTTACCGAACAGATTGATGTATCAGCGTTTTATGAAAGTAACCTTGGTCACTTAAGTTGGATATTGCCGTCAGTTTTTAAAGGAAAGCAAAACGCAATAATAAGTGACAAAGTAATTGCTTGTAAAGAAAATAACACAGGCGGTTATAATCTTTTAAAAGTTTTTGGACAGAACTTCAATAACGTTATGGATATGCTCATCACGAGAAGACTCATCGATAAAAAAGTTAAAAGGATTATAAATCAACATCTTTTAAATTCGTTTTTTCCAATGTTTATTTATAAGCCAAACGGGAAATTTGAAACTGAAAATTCTTTTAAAATTATGATCCCAATATATTGGAGTTATTATACATTTTGGCGTAGCATATTTCCGGCGTTGTTTCAATACCAGAACGTTAAAACCAAAAATGGTTAAAAGATAATTCCCGGTTATTTAACAGGCGAGGGAGTGTGTATATTACCTAATGTGCATATAGGCAAAAATGCCGTTATAGGGGCAAATGCAGTTGTTACCAAAAATGTACCTTCAAATGCAGTAGTTGGCGGTAATCCGGCTAAAATTATTAAGCAATTTTAAGTGATAATGAAAAAAAAGTTACATAAATGAGGGCAGCGTTTACAATCTGTGCCAACAACTATCTTGCTTCTGCAAAGGTGTTAAAGGAGAGCTTTACAAAACATCATCCCGCTATACCCTTTTTCATTGTTCTGGTAGATAAGAATGATCCAAAGGTAAATTACGACGATTTTAATAGAGAAAGCATTCTTTTTATCAATGATATTGTAGATATCGACATAAACAAGCTCAGCTTAAAATTCAATATTGCCGAACTTTGTACTACGGTAAAACCGTTTATATTCCAATACTTTTTTAAACAAAACAGTCAGGTTGTTTATCTTGATCCTGATATTAAAATATACGCCCCGCTAACCGAATGCTGGGATGCGCTACAGGATTATACCTTTGTGATAACACCCCACCTGATGAATGCGGTTGATGATGGTTACAAACCCAATGATTTGGATGTTTTGCGTACAGGTATCTTTAATTTAGGATTTATCGGATTGTCAAAAGGAGATGAGTTGCCTGGATTTTTAAAATGGTGGGGCGAGCGTTTACTGGTTTATGGTTATACCAATTGGGATAAAGGGATGTTTTATGACCAGATATGGGCTAACTATATTCCGGTTATGTTTAATAATTACCATATACTTAAGCATTACGGTTATAATGTAGCCAATTGGAACTGGCACGAACGTTTACTTGAAAAGAATGGCAATGGATGGTTAATTAATAATAAATATCCGTTAGTGTTTTTTCACTTTAGCAATTATAAGTATGCAGAGCCATTATTTTTGTGTAAATATAATAACCGGTATTCCAGAGAGAACCGCCCTGATTTGGTGCCTATATTTGATGAATACCAGTCTGATTTGACGGCTGCTAACGCACCGTTCATTACAAAGCTAAGTGCTTATTATCAGGAACAGTATCAAAATCAAATACTTAAGGACAATGCTGCCATTCCAATAATAAAGAAAATTAAAAACAGGCTTATAAAATATATAGACGCGGTTTTGTAGAAAGATATTATGGCCTTAACGAACGATCTATGTGTAATAATACCTGTTCATAAACCGGTACCATCTGCCGATGAGATCATTTCGCTTAGTGCGGCCAATGTGCAATTAAACGCATATGATTGCTTTTTGGTTTATCCCGACGGGATGGATACATCTTTATATACCTCACTTTACCCGGAACTGAAGCTTAAACTGGTAAACCCCGAATGGCTGTCATCAATAGAGCAATACAATAAAATGAAGCTGAGGCTGGATTTTTATAACCTCTTCAGTAAGTATCAGTATATGCTCACTTATGAATTGGATGCTTATATTTTCCATTCAGATTTTGAAGGTACGGGTGCACTTAATTTTGATTTTATAGGCGCACCGTTTTTTGAAGGATATTGGGATACAAAACCGGGTGCCCCATTAGCTAAGGGATGTAACTCGGGTTTTTCTATCCGGAATGTCCGGTCATGTATCAGGGTATTAAGTTCTATGAACAAGTTTCGTTTTGGTTGGTGGATTTATAAAATATTTCTATCACATTCATCAAAATTACGTATCAAGCTAAACGAACTAACTAACAACAAATACGAGATTTATATTAGTGGAAAATTTGGGTTTTATTTTGCAGATTTTCATTTAAATGAAGACCTGGTATGGTCAGAGATTGTTCCGCAGCTGTTCCCTGAATTTAAAGTAGCCGATCCAATGAGTGCTTTAAAATTTAGTTTTGAATATAACCTTAAAGATTCATTGCGGTTAAATGGCGATAAATTACCTTTGGGCTGCCATGCCTGGTATAAGCATCTCAATTTTTGGAAGCATTATATCAACATACAAGATTTAACATAATTAAGGACAAGGATATAATGAAGTTTGATTTTTATCTTTCAGAAATGTCAGTATCTGATCTGCATGGCGGGGGCTTAACCCTGCAACGTGTATTGGGTAACCAGCTAAATGATATACCTTGTTTTATCCACGTTAATCGTTTTGCAACAGACC
This sequence comes from Mucilaginibacter sp., assembly GCF_041660805.1. Taxonomy (GTDB): domain Bacteria; phylum Bacteroidota; class Bacteroidia; order Sphingobacteriales; family Sphingobacteriaceae; genus Mucilaginibacter. The sequence continues at coordinate 4,815 of NZ_JBAZVP010000044.1, forward strand.
TGCCTGCATCAGAAAATTTTGCAGGTAAAAGTATCAATCTTCCATCCTCATGGGATAGTGATAAGGTACGCAAAGTGCTTGGCCGTACATTATCTGCAAAGATCAGCAAAACATCAACCATGATCAGGCAGCATGCGCGTTATGCTGCTACTGTTATAAATAATAAATTTAAGCGAAATCATGAATTATGTGCATTGGTTTGTCCGCAAGGGGCTAATGCCATTTACACCCTGCATGAACTTCAAAAGCATCGCCCGGTAAAGTATATTACATGGATAATGGACGATCATATAACTGAATTTGCAGATGGCAGTTGGCGATACCCCCGATATATTGAATCAATACTTACCGAACATTTACGTAAAGCTGAACAAGTTTTTGTAATAAGCCCGGCTATGCAGGAATTTTATAAATCGCGCTTTGGTGTGCAGTCGACTGTATTGTTTGGGTCGTCAAATGTAGTTGAGGCTGCGCAAGAATATAGTGTTAACTTAAACAAACCATTAAAGATAGGTTATTTTGGAGCGGTTGCTAACTGGCAGCGGGATGCCTTAATAGCGGTTGCTGATGCGCTTAAAGGCACAGATACAGAACTGCATATCTATTCAGGTGTTAATGAGTTGCCCGGCGATCTGCAGGTAGATGAAGTGCATTTTAATGGGCGTTTAGCACCAAACGAGGTGCAAACTACGATGCATAACTATGATGCGTTATTATTACCAATTAGCTTTAAGGCTGAACTACGCAATATGTCGGAATTTAATATTGCTACAAAAATGAGTGAATATCTGGCTTGTGGAGTACCTATAATAGCTGTTGGGCCGGCTTATTCTGCTATGATCAAGTATTTGGATGAGCATAAAGCAGCTATAACTGTATCATCAACCCAAAAAGAAGATATTGCCAACACTATCAGCTTATTGAGAGATCAAAAGCAGGTTTCACATATATTGAAGAACGCGCAAGATTTAGTGAAGAGTGAGGTTAGCACGGAGCCTATGCTCAAAAAATGGTTATCGGTTATAAACAGTTAATATTATTGCGTTGAAAATACTTTCCTTCCATCCTTTTTCATTGTACTCTAACGGCGGCGGCAACCGCATATTAAGGCGTTTATACGAGGGTAGAGAAAATGATGTAACCACTTTAGTAGTGGAGGCATCTGCAATAAAACCACATAACGGAAGCATCAAAGAAACCATAGTTTACGCAACCCCGGTAATACAACCCTGGGCCCGCTGGAAACTGCGTAACCTGCTTATATGGCTGCGTAATAAAGCGTTTAAGCCATATACCACCAATAAAATACGGCGGGCGGCAGCACGGATATCCTATGACGTTTTGCATGTAGTTGATCATGGCCCGTTTGCTACAGCTTTATGTACCGATGAATTTTGTACCAAGGAAAATTTATGGGTGTCGTTTCATGATCATTTCTTAACCACTCACGGAACCTTTGAAGATAGTTCCCTGCTTTGGAATATGGCAAAAAGGCGCCTTGTAATTTCTAATGAGCTTGGTATGGAATACCAAAAGCTGTTTGGTGAAAAAGATTATGAGATAATAACCGATGGTGTGGCCGAAAAGGAAATGAGTGAGACCGTTACCTCTGGCCAATTGCCTGTTGTAGTATATTTTGCAGGGCTACTGCATATTGATTATATCTCGCTGTTTAACGTATTGGCCAATGCATTGGATGAACTGTCCAAACAAGGCTACTCATTTAAACTGGTGTTACGTGGTACACAACAGATCCCATTTCTGCAAAATCGTTTGTTTGCTACTGAATATCGCCCGGTAACGTTAAATGATGCGGAACTGAAGCAAGAGCTTGATGCAAGTACCATACTTTATCTGCCCATAAAATTTACGCAACCTTATTTTTACCTTTATAGCCTATCAACCAAAATGGTGGGCTACCTGGGTGCGGCTGGTGCTATACTGTACCACGGGCCAGCAGATAGTGCAGCTTGCCACCTTTTACAAAAAAACAAAGCTGCCGTTTGCAATACCCAGTTAGCTGTGAATGAATTATCAGAAGATATGCTTAATTTGATAGCCAATAAAACAACTATAGCTGCTAATGCAAAACTACTGGCAAAAGAGCGTTTTAACCTGGCAGAAATTCAAAAGCAATTTTGGCAAACTAACATTATTAAATGAGGCGGATAATTGCAGAATTAAGGATATACATTTGTAACCGGTGGGTGACAAGTATCCCCAGTCATACTATCCGCCAATGGTATTACCGCCACGTAATGAAATATAATATTGGCCAAAATACAGCCATATTAATGGATTGTACGTTTGACTGCACACAGCATTTTTCTATCGGCAGCAATTCAGTAATAAACGGCAAATGTCGTTTAGATAATAAAAGCAGTATTATTATCGGCAATAATGTTTCTATCTCACAGGAAGTAATGATCCTCTCGGCAGATCATGACCCTGATTCACCAACATTTGCAAGCAGAGATTTGCCGGTTGTTATTGAAGATTATGCATTTATAGGGTCGCGCGCAACGATATTGCCGGGCGTAACTATTGGTAAAGGAGCAGTAATAGCTGCAGGTGCGGTGGTGACAAAAAATGTTGAGCCATTTACAATTGTTGGTGGTACTCCGGCGAAATTTATTCGTCCACGCGAAACAGAATTAAACTACCAACTTTCTTATCGCAGATTATTCCAATAGCTAAACCTGGTATTTTTTAACCTCGCTACTATCCATTATCCTGTACCTGTTTTTCAAGCATCGGGCACAAAAAAAAGTTTTTATAGGCAAAAAGAACAGTAAAGTTTTAAGTAAAAAAGGAGTCCGGTTTTTATAATGGAAAGGTTGGTTGCATTTTTTGCAATATAAAAAGGGTTTATTCATGTATTGGTTAGTGTGTACTATTAATCTCTCGTTCTCTCGTTTGCTTAGGGGGGCTACAAATATCTCAATTAAATTAACATATTTAAATTCTAATGTAAAAATATTATGATAATATTAAAAAAAGGCAATATTTTTAAAAATAGATAAATTTTTTAAAAACGCCAAGAAAATATCTTTTCAGTTTTCATATCTTATTGTTTTATTTTTGGTTCAAAAAGCTGTCAATTTAATATTAAAAGTGTTACACATACCTTAATGAAGGATACTACGGATAGCGTAAGAATTATTTTTATATGTAGTGCACTTGAGCCGGGCCGCGACGGTGTAGGCGATTATACCCGCCGCCTTGCGGCAGCCTTAATTCAAACAAATATTAAGTGCACTATTATTTCTTTGAATGATCGGTATGTAAAGGATAATTTTAAGGGTACACAATCAGTAGATAATATTGATGTGCCTGTTTTGCGTATTACATCAATATTAACTGATCCGGAAAAAATTGCTTTTGCAAAAGACTATATTGATAGACTTGCACCGCAATGGTTAAGCTTACAGTTTGTTCCTTTCGGCTTTCATGTAAAAGGACTAAAAACCGGGTTAAGTAAATTACTGCTATCCTTAAATACATCGGCTAAATGGCATGTTATGATTCATGAACTTTGGGTAGGAATGGATAAAGAATCGCCTATAAAACATATTGCCTGGGGATGGGTGCAAAAAAAAATGATCAGTTCTCTGCTAAAAAATTTGAAGCCTGCCGTTATTACAACCCAATCTCAACTTTATAAGCAATACCTGGCTACAATGGGTTACGATGCGCAATATTTGCCGCTATTTTCAAATATCCCCGTTAATAATGGCCAGATATTGGATGCCAAAACTGAAAGCAAGAACATTAACCTGGTAATTTTTGGTAACATTCATCATGGTGCACCAGTGCAGGCGTTTGCAAATGAGGTTGCTGCTTATGCTAAAGAGTATAATATTAGACCTACTTTAAAGATTTTAGGGCATTGCGGCGCTGAACAAGATAATTGGATAAAACAATGGGAGTCCGCAGGGTTACAAGTAGCCGCTATAGGCGAACAATCTGCAGAGCGCATCTCGGCAGAGTTGAAAAGCGCCGATATAGGTATAGCAACAACACCAGTGTCCATCACAGATAAAAGCGGGTCTTTTGCAGCAATGCGCGAGCATGGTTTGCCCGTAATAAGTGTCTCTCGACCGTGGCATGCACGTGGAGTTAAAAAGATCCTCATCCCCGATGGCGTTTTTTACTATCAAAAAGGTAACTTTAAAGAGTTTTATAGTTCGATGGACTCTATATCTTCGGTAAGTACTGATGTTAACATAGTATCACAACAGCTATCAAATCTATTACTTGGTTTTTAATGGCGAGTTTAAATTATCTTTGGTGTAACCGTGCTAAATTTCCATTGGGTTCAAACGCGTTTAACCGTGCCTGGGCAAAACGGATCCTATTATTTTCGCAAGTTTTAAAAATGAACAACCGCCGTAAAAAATTAATAAACCAGGGTGCTGTGATTGATGAGCGCGCCGAAATTGGTGAGGCAAAGTTTGAAGGGCGCAAAAACAGGCTGACTGTTGGAGGTTTTTCATTCATCGGCCGCGCCTACATGGTATTGCATGCAAATATTATTATTGGCGAAAGGGTTTGCATAAATGATGGAGTGGAAATATTAACTGCCACGCATGATGTAACTGACCCTAACTGGCCACAAATAGCAAAAGATGTTGTAATTGAAGATTATGTATGGATAGGCCAGGGTGCTATGATATTGCCTGGTGTAACACTTGGCCGCGGAGCTGTAGTAGGGGCAAGGGCAGTAGTAAGTAAGTCGGTAGCACCGGGAGCTATTGTTGCAGGTAACCCCGCAATACCTGTATCAAAAACCCGAAGTACTGAATTACATTATAATCCGTGTGAATTTTTAGCCGCCAACCGCGCGTGGCTGATAGGATAAATTAAAAACAGATAAATGAAATTAATAATTGCTCACCCTACCGGTAATGCCTTTGTAAGGGCCGCGATTAACGGTATGTATGATGCCGGTATATTAGCTGCATTCTATACAGCTATAGCCAGTTTTCCGGGTACTTTTTTGGATGGGTTAGGAGCTATCGGCCCTTTATCAGATATACGTAGAAGAAGGGTTGAAGCCCGGTTGAAACCATATACCCATCTATCGCCATGGCGTGAAGCCGGAAGATTTGTAGCATCAAAAACAGGGTTAACAAGTTTTACTACACAGGAAACAGGTATATTTAGTATTGATGCCGTATATAAAAGTTTGGATAGAGAGGTAGCCGCATATATGCGTAAATATGCAAATGTCAACGCTATATATGCTTATGAAGACGCTGCCGGGTACTCATTTAGCCAGGCAAAAATAATGGGCTTAGAATGCCTTTATGACCTGCCTATAGGTTATTGGCGGGCAGGGCGCAAATTATTAGAAAACGAAGCCGCGCGATGGCCGGAGTGGGCAGCTACATTAACCACATTTAAAGATTCGGAAATTAAATTAGCACGCAAAGATGAAGAACTTAAGCTTGCCGACCGCATTTTTGTTGCCAGTTCATTTACCGCTAAAACTTTAAATGATTATCCGGGTATACTCGCCCCGGTTAAAGTGATTCCATACGGTTTTCCGGTTGTAGGGGCTGTTAAGGAGTATGATGGTGTAAATGGCAGGCCGCTAAAATTGTTATTTGTTGGCGGCCTTTCGCAGCGAAAAGGAATAGCTGACCTTTTTGCAGCCGTTAATAAACTTGGCCGGCATGTTGAATTAACTATTGTAGGAAGAAAGACCGGTAACGATTGCCCTGCTTTAAACGGCGAATTAGCCAAACACAAATGGATAGCAAGTTTACCGCATGCTTCTATCCTCAAAATAATGAAAGAGCACGATGTGTTAGTATTTCCATCATTATTTGAAGGGTTTGGTTTGGTTATAACAGAGGCTATGGCACAGGGTACACCGGTTATAACAACTGAACGTACCGCCGGGCCTGATATAATAGAACATGATAACAATGGCTGGTTAATAAGAGCCGGAAGTGAGCAGGATATACAAATAGCTATTGAAAGGCTATTACAGCAACCGCAATTAATTGCCCAGGCAGGCAAGGCAGCAATGGAAACTGCGAGGCTAAGACCATGGCAGGTTTATGGTGAAGAATTAGCAGAAGCAATTATTTATAAAAATTAGTAATTTCGAGGTCGATAGTACGATAGAACATTAATGAACGCAGAATTGAATCCTAATGCCACCCCATTTAATCCCGTTATGAACGAGCGGCGATTAAAAGTCATACAAAAAAAGGGAGAAGTTATTGCGCTTTTAAAAAAAGGAGTTTGGGTATATATTATTTTACTGTTAACTGAGGGTGCCATCCGCAAATGGGGACTACCCCGGTTATCGACCCCGTTACTAATTGTAAGGGATCCTGTTGCTATCTGGATGCTTTTTTTAGCCATAAAACATGGCCTTTTCCCTTCCAATAACTATGTATGGAGTATGGTATGGGTATCCGTCTTCGCCTTTTTTATTGCAATAAGTATAGGGCATGGCAGTATGTCCGTGGCGGTTTATGGAACCAGGATACTGCTTATCCATTTTCCGTTAATGTTTTTAATTGGGAGTTTATTTAAACGGGAGGATGTTATTAAATTCGGTAAAATACTGATGTGGGTATCTATTCCAATGTTATTGCTTATTGGTGTACAGTTTTATAGCCCGCAAAGTTCATTTATTAACCGTGGAGTAGGTGGTGACGTTGCAGGTGGTGGCTTTTCAGGTGCATTGGGCTTTTTTAGGCCGCCCGGTACATTTTCTTTTACCAGCGGGAATACTCAGTTTTGGTCAGTGGTCGGTATTTTTGTGGTTTATTTTTGGCTTAACCCATCTGGTGTGCCCCGGTTGCTTCTAATTGCAGCATCAATTTGTTTAATTGCATCAATACCGCTTTCAATTAGCCGTACACTTATCTTTCAGATAGTTATAACTGTATTGTTCGCGTTTATATCAGTGTCAAAGAACCCCAAATATATTGGCCGGATGTTAATGGCAAGTATAGGCATCGTTATTGCAATTATGTTGTTGAACAAATTAGAATTTTTCCAAAAATCAACTGAAGCGCTTGTATCCCGTTATACTGATGCTGGTGCCACTGAGGGAGGATTAGAGGGTACACTTGGTAACCGGTTTTTAGGCGGATTATTAGGTGCGGTGCAACAAACCAACCAACCTTTTTTTGGATACGGTATTGGGATGGGAACAAACGTTGGCGCTAAGTTGTTAACTGGTGATGTAGAATTTTTAATTGCCGAAGAAGAGTGGGGGCGGCTAATTGGAGAGATGGGAACTATCATGGGGATTATTGTTATCGTAATTCGTTTGTCTTTTTGTATAAAAGCCGCATGGTTAAGCTTTAAAAGGCTGTCTACCAGAGATATATTACCATGGATGATTTTAAGCATGGCATTTGTATTTATTGCTCAAAGTCAATGGGCACAACCCACTACATTGGGCTTCTCTACTTTAATAGGCGGATTATTAATTTCTTCATTAAAAATTGAAAAGCCTGAAGTTGATGAAGAAGAGTAAAACCATTCCTATACATGGCTTATCTAACAGCATCTAAATTTGTGAAGTATGGATGCTCACCGTAAAAGAATTTTAATATATAGGATTGGTAGTCTTGGCGATACTATTATTGCTTTACCCGTTTTTAATAAAGTACGTGAGGTGTTTCCTAATGCCGATATTACACTGCTTACAAATCGCCCCATAGTATCAAAGGCTCCTGCGTTGGAAAGCGTGCTGGGCAGTCATCATTACTTTGATAGGGTAATTAATTATCCATCAGGTACCAGGAGCCCGCAAGTTTTATACGCTGTTTGGAAAGAGATAAGAGCGCAAAAAATAGATATTGTTATTAACCTGGCCACCACAAGGATACTAAAGAATCTACGCTCAACCAAACTGGCGGTTTTGAGAGATAATTTGTTTTTCCGGTCGGCAGGTGTATCAAAATTAATAGGCTTTCCCTCATTAAGAATTGATTATGAACTGACCATTGACCAAGAAACCGGAGATTTTGAGTGGGAAGCTAAACGCCTTGCCCGCAGGCTGGAAACTTTAGGCCCAATTGATCTGCAAAATAGCTTTTATTGGGATATGCATTTTAACGATGAGGAGATCTTATCAGCCAGCCAGGTTTTGGAAAAATGCTTACCCGGCAAGCCAATTATAGCTGCAAGCGTGGGCACCAAAAGGCAATCAAATGATTGGGAGCAGGAAAACTGGATCAGTTTTTTCAAAGGTTTAAAGCTACAGTATCCTGATTGGCAGTTAGTGATGGTGGGCTCGCCCGAAGAAGCCGACCGTTCTGATAAATGTATTGAGGCATGGGGAGGAACAGGCATCAATTTATGTGGAAAAACTTTGCCGAGAGTATCAGGCACTGTTTTACAAAAAGCGCGGATCTTTATTGGGCATGATAGCGGGCCAATGCATTTGGCAGCGGCAGTAGGAGTACCTTGCGTTGCTATTTACTCAGCCAGGAATTTTCCGGGACAGTGGTATCCAAGAGATAATTCCAATAAAATTATATATCATAAAACTGATTGTGCAGGCTGCGGGCTAGAGGTTTGTATTGTGCAGCAAAAAAAATGTATATTATCTATCACTGTAAATGAGGTGCTAAGTGCCGTTGCAGAAACTTTAAATAATACCGAAGCCAATTACAGCTATTAAGTTTATATTTACTAAAGTATGTTTTTAAAAACACTTGCTTTTATACTTCCATGGCCGTTAAGGCGTATTGCTTTGCAAAAATGGTTTGGATACGTTATTCATCCTACTGCCAGGATAGGTTTATCATGGATATACCCTGGTAAATTAATCATGAAAGAAGGTGCGAAGATAGGCCACTTTAACATGGCCATACACCTTGACCAAATGGAGATGGGTGCCAAAGCTTCAATAGCCCGCGGCAACTGGATAACCGGTTTCCCATCCAATACAAATTCACCCCATTTTAGCCACCAAACATTAAGGAGGTCGTTATTTATTATGGGCGATAGTTCTGCAGTGACAAAAAATCATCATTTTGATTGTACCAATATAATTGAAATAGGCCGCTTTACAACTGTTGCAGGTTACCAATCGCAGTTTCTTACTCATTCAATAGATGTGATGGAGAACAGGCAGGATAGTGATAGGATAATTATTGGCGAATATGCGTTTTTAGGCACCAATGTAGTTATGTTGGGTGGGGCCGAACTGCCACCCCGCTCGGTATTAGGAGCTAAATCATTACTTAATAAAAAATTTACTGAAGAGTGGATGCTTTATGGCGGTGTACCCGCAAAAGCAATTCAACAACTATCTGCAGATGCCAAATATTTTACCCGCACGGATGGATTTGTTTACTAGTATTTATAAGAAAGGTAAACAATGAAATTATTGCACATTATTGCCACTATGAACCCTGCCAGCGGGGGCCCCTGCCAAGGTATACGTAACAGTAATCCGGAAATTGTTCGTTATGGTGTAAGCCGCGAGGTAGTTAGTCTGGATGATCCCAAAGCTTCTTTTTTAGGATCGGATGATTTTATAATACATGCTTTAGGACCGGCAATTGGTCCGTGGCATTATGCCCCCCGTTTAAGGTCGTGGCTACTTGCTAATCTTAGCCGGTTTGATGCTGTTGTCATAAACGGGTTATGGATATATCCAAGTTATGCAGGTTGGGGAGCAATACAAACTATAAAAAAACAAGCTAAGTATAATCAAAATATACATGTGCCTAAGGTATTTGTAATGCCTCATGGTATGCTTGATCCATATTTTCAAAATGCTCCGGATAGGAAGTTAAAAGCTATACGCAATTGGTTTTATTGGAAACTGATAGAAAATAAGGTTGTAGATGATGCTGATGGTATATTGTTTACCTGTGAAACAGAACTTCTGCTGGCCCGTAAATCATTCCAACCATATCATCCTAAAAAAGAAATTAATGTAGGCTATGGCATTATTCCGCCACCCGTGTATACTGCAGAAATGGGAGAGAAATTTTTAGCCCAGTGCCCCCAAGTAAAAGATAAGCCGTATTTACTTTTTTTAAGCCGCATACATAAAAAAAAGGGTATTGGTCTTTTGATAAAAGCATATGCTAATATAATTGATAAAGCATTGGCCGAAAAACGAGATTACCCAAAGTTGGTAATAGCCGGCCCTGGTTTAAATAGTTCATACGGGGAAAAAATGATCAGGCTTTCAGCATCATTCCCTCAATTAAAGGATAATATTTTTTTTACAGGGATGCTTACCGGCGACTATAAATGGGGTGCCCTTTATGGTTGCGATGCTTTTGTACTGCCCAGCCATCAGGAGAATTTTGGTATTGCTATAGTTGAGGCAATGGCATGCAAAAAATCGGTACTAATATCGCATCAAATAAATATATGGAAAGAGATAGAAGCCGGCGGAGGTGGAATTATTGCTGCCGATACGCTTGAAGGAACCCAGGAAATGTTAGATAAGTGGATAAGTTTATCTGCGAAAGAGCAAAAAGAAATTGGTGAACATGCGCTCGAGACCTATCAAAAAAGATTCCACATCGGGCCTGCGTCAATAGCCTTTATTAACTCAATACGTATATAATTCATTACCAAATTCTGTTAGCCAGATTTTTATTTAAAGGTTAAAGAGCTATTATTAGTAAAGCTATAACTTATACCATAACGAGCAATTAATTACAAATTGTTTTATGGTTAATAATTTAGTTACAGCTAATAAAATATTGTTAAAAATTGCATAAGTTTACTATTATTGCGCATATATAACTTTTTAAACAAAGTTTGCAAAGCCAGATTTATATTAATTAACCAGAGGTAATAATAAGTGTTATATTGCATTCAAACGTTCATTTAATTTAATGGTTAATCAAGATACACTAACCGGGCCATCTTTTTCAATCCGTAACCGTGCTGCAAGAGTTTTATGGAATTTGGTGTACATCTTTTTTTTTAGATTATCACCAAAGCCCTTACATGGCTGGCGTTCTTTTATTTTGCGTTGTTTTGGTGCAAAAGTAGGCAGTGGCGTGCATGTTTATCCCCGGGTAAGAATATGGGCGCCATGGAATTTAGAATTACATGATGAATGTGGTATTGGCAGTGACGCTATACTTTATTCGCAGGGGAAAATAACTATTGGTAAAAGGGCAGTAATATCGCAAGGCGTAAATATATGTACCGGTACACATGATTATACCTATGCAGGCATGCCTTTGGTTACCAGGCCAATTTATATTGGTGCAAATGTATGGATTGCAGCCGAGGCATTTATACATCCGGGTGTAACCATTGCAAATGGTTGTGTAATTGGTGCAAGATCAGTAGTTGTGAATGATATGCCGGAGTGGATGGTATGTTCAGGCCATCCTTGTAAACCCCTCAAATTAAGGGCTATGATTTAATTTTTGTACTAATTTTAATGATATCTGTTTTAATACTCACAAAAAACGAAGAACAAGACTTACCGGGATGCCTCGCTTCGGTAAAGTGGTGTGATGATATACATGTTTATGACTCTTATAGTGACGACAAAACAGTTGAAATAGCTACTAATGCCAATGCCAAAATTACACAGAGAAAGTTTGATAATTGGTCGGCACATCAAAACTGGGGGTTAAAAAATATAAAATTTAAATATTCCTGGGTGTTATATATAGATGCTGATGAGCGTGTATCAGCAGGGTTATGTAATTCGTTAAAATTGCTGAATTTACAAGAGAGCAGCCATGCCGCTTATGAAATAAGGCGTCGGGATTTTGCATGGAACGGGGTTTGGTTAAAGCATGCACAAATCTCGCCATTTTATCTTCGTCTGTTCAGGCCAGAAAAAATGCATTATGAACGTTTAGTAAATCCGGTTTCTTTACCGGATGGTTCAATTGGGCGTGTAGATGGTTATTTAGATCATTATCCGTTTAGTAAGGGTTTTAAATTTTGGTTTAAGCGTCATTTGAATTATGCCGATATGGAAGCGATGATGCGGATTGATGAAATAGGGGCCGAAAAAGAGTTTTCGATAAAAAAAGCGCTTTTCAGTAAAGATTTTAGCGAGAAACGATATCATCAAAAAGGTCTTTTTTATAAGCTGCCGGGCCGGCCATTAATTAAGTGGTTTTATATGATGTTTATACGGGGGGCTTTTATTGATGGTACCGCTGGTATAACTTATGCAACGATGCAATCAATATATGAATATTTTATAGTACTTAAAACGAAAGAAATTTTATCTGAGAGTATGAAAAACAAACAAACTGATATATTTATAGGTTCTGTAACAGATAAGGAGTTAATCGAAACATATAGCAAGATTTAATTTATTATTTTAGCCAAATAATAGCTATTTCAAAGAGTAGGGCAATTAAAACTTTAGTCCAATTTATTTTATATTTAAAGGTTTATTCATTCTACTTGTTATTAGTGATTATGCGTTTACTAGCCGAGGGCTTAATTTATAAATGAACAATAAAAAAATCCTGTTAATAAGTCATAATTTTTCACCTGAACCAATTGGTATTGGAAAATATAATGGCGAAATGCTTCTCTGGTTAGCAAATCGTGGTTATGATTGTACTGTAATTACAACTTTTCCATATTACCCATATTGGAAAGTACAAGCACCGTATAATAATTTGTGGTATAAAAAAGAGTTGATGTATGTTGGAGAAGGTAAGCCTTATTTAACAATATACCGCTGTCCGTCTTATATTCCTAAAGACCCTACCGGCAAGCAAAGAGCTATACAAGATTTTTCATATTGGTTATCAAAATTTTTAATGATATTTAAGTTTATAGTTTCAAAAAGAAACTATGATCTTATTATTACTATTGCCCCGCCATTTCATCTGGCCTACCTGGGGCTAATACTTAGAAAGCTAAATGGCGGTAAACTACTTTATCATATACAGGATATGCAGATTGAGGCTGCTCGTGATCTTAAATTGTTTGCCAGGAAAAGAATATTAGCAGGTTTATTTAAAGTAGAGTATAGCATATTACGTGGAGCCGATTACGTAAGCAGTATATCTGAAGGAATGATCAAAAAGATCAAATCGAAAGTTAACCGTGAGATCGTATTTTTTCCTAACTGGGTTGATACAAAAGATTATTTCCCAATTGCAGATAGGCATTTACTTAAAAATAAATGGGGTTTTAATTCTGATGATATTGTGTTGCTGTATTCCGGCGCTGTTGGCGTAAAACAAGGGCTTGAAGGGATTTTAGTTACCGCTGAAAATTTACAGCACGATCACCGGCATATTAAATTTGTGATTTGTTCATCAGGGCCTTATAACGAACTGCTTATGGAGCAGGCTAAAAAGAAAAAATTAAGGAACATTAGTTTTTTACCTGTGCAGGCAAAAGAAGTATTCAATGAGTTTCTTAACATGGCCGATTTGCATTTGGTATTGCAAAAAGCCAATGCCGGTGATTTGGTTATGCCTTCAAAACTAACAACCATTTTGGCTGTTGGGGGAGCCAGTATTATAACCGCATCAAAAGGCACATCATTGTATGATATGGTAGTAGAGCAGAATTTTGGCTACATAGTTGAACCCGGCAAGCATGAACTGCTTACCAAGCTTATAATAGATATTAAGCTTGATGATAACCTTGAACGCAAAAGAATAAACGCCCGTAACTATGCTACTAAATATTTAAACGTTGATACGGTAATGAATGATTTTGTAGAGAATTTTTTGGCTAATTAAAGCATACATACTTAATTAAGCTTAATATCAGATATGAGTGGTTTATGATCAGATATTTTTAAATCTAACGCCTGGTAATTAAGTATATCAAATTCTGGGCTAGTAAAAATATAATCAATCTGTAGTGGAAATTTACTGAAATAAGTTGTTTGATAACCACTTCCTTTTTCTATAAAAGCATTTTTTAGGCCATCTCCTATTTCATTAACCGCAAAAGAATTAGGCGTATCATTAAAATCGCCTGTAAGTATGTAGGGGTATGGCGATTTCTCTATAAAACGTTTAATTTGACTAACCTGAAAACTTCTCGTAATAAATGCCGTGGTTAACCTGTTTTTGATGAAAGTCGATTGCTCTATATTTACATTTCCATTAAGATATCTGCTTTTTTCCTGATTCTTAATTTTTACGGCGGCCAGATGAATGCAGTAAACTCTTATACTTTTGCCTTTATAATTTACATCAACAAAAATTGCACGGGCATTTAAAAACTTATTTACCGGAATGATTCCTGAGTTTGTTATAGGATATTTTGAAAATATCATATTTCCTGTTGAGTCGTGAATGTTTTTTACAACTTTAAATTCCTTAAAATAATTATAATTAGTCTTTAGATTTCTTTTGATCTGAATAGTCACAGAATCATTGGTGGATTTATATTTAGAAAACTCCTCAAGATTAAGTATATCCGGCTGATTATTATTAACCACCTTTGCTACTTCATTTTGTATGGGTGACTCTCCATATTTGTCGATCCCTTTAAATTCACGAACATTATATTGCATTATTCTGATAGCGTCATCTGCAACTTTTTTATTGTTAATGTATTTGCCGTGAAATCCATAAAATGACTGAATATTGAACACGCCTAATAAAATTGAAACTAGAGATATTAGTAAAAGGATTTTTTTGCGCATCAGCCAATAGAAAACAAAAATCAAATTTACAATTAACAATATGGGATACCCAAAGCCTAAAATTGCGATTATAGCAATGTCTCGTGGATCTGTACTTGGCGCCAGATAACTCAATAACAAAGCTAATGTTGCAAAGAAGTTTAATATTAAAACAATCTTGTCAAAGGTAGGGAACTTTTTTTTTAGTGTTTTTTTAGTTCTCATAGTAACTGCTTAGCATTATGTTGTTAAAGTAGGATAGCATATAAAATTCCCTAAAAGTAATCTTTTGGTGTTATTTTTAATATAATTATTGATTCTTTTAACAAACAGCACTTAAAAATAAGTCTACATAACTTTAACAACCTTTAATAGGTTTTATAGCTTTGTTATTTATCTTTATGGCTTGAATAACTACAATTTAAATGAAAACCTGGCTAAAAAGGAATTATTATAGATTGGCTTATTACCGTAAAAATGTTAAGATCGGGAAAAACGTACTATTAAATACTCAGAATGAGTTTAAAGGATTTAATGCTATTGGGAATGATACCATATTTGCCTCATCAAGCATTGGCTTAGGAAGCTACATAGCAGATAGGTCAGTCATCACAAAAGCTGTTATTGGAAAGTTTTGTTCAATAGGCAGTTTTGTACAAACAGGTTTAGGTGTTCACCCTTCAACTGGGTTTGTATCAAGCCATCCAGCGTTTTATTCAACGCAAAAGCAGGCGGGCTTTTCTTTTGTCGATAAAGATATTTTTAAAGAGCACTTATTTATTGATGCCAATGAAAAATATGTTGTGCTGATAGGTAATGATGTTTGGATAGGCAACAACGTTATAATTATGGATGGGATTAAAATTGGTGATGGAGCCATAATAGCATCCGGATCAATTGTAACAAAAGATATAGCACCCTATACAATTGTTGGAGGGGTACCCGCAAAATTTATAAAACCACGTTTTGATGAACAGCAAGCAGAAAAACTTTTAGCAATAAAATGGTGGGACTGGAGCTTAGAGAAAATTAAAACGAATGGTAAGTTTTTTGAAAATGTTGAATTCTTTACATCAACTTTTAAATAATAATGGGGGGGATTACTTCAATTGTTATTTAATTAACATTAAAAATCCTATAAAATTAATATTTTAGCCAAAAGTAAATTGTAATTGATGAAATTCTTTAAAAATATAAACATACAATACCTTATCACTTTCTTTTTTTTATTACTAACGGCAAATGCCAACTTCTTGTCATCAAGTACAATTGGTTGGTTTATAATTCTGTTTTTAATGATTATGGTGGGTATTATAAAAAGGCAGTTTGAAAAAAGAGATGTGATGAACTTTTTTTGGCTCTCTGTTGGATACCTGATACTTGTTTTGTTTAGATTTTATGTGGTCAATGATCTTGAAACGGACTACCTGGTTAGTGATATTGTATTTTTGGTTAAATTTGCTCTTTTGAGTTTTGTATTTTGCGCAATATTAAAGGAAGAAGCCATAGCCTATATTGTTAAAGTAGTAACTCATTTAACAATACTCTCGTTTGTATTTTATGCACTGCAGCTTTTGGCACCCGAGGCCATGTATAAAGTTTTTACCGCTATAAGCTTTGATACAGGCAATATTATACCGGGATATTCAAATTTCCTGTTGTTTACTTTTACCAGGGGGTTTCATGATTATAGTAATTCAGGATTTGTTTGGGAACCTGGTGCATTTGGTTGCTTTTTAGTTATCACTTTAATGTTTCACTTCTTTTTAAACAAATTTAAATTTGATAGTACTGCCATCATTTTAATTGTTGCCAGTATCACTACGTTTTCAACCACCAATTATTTAGGTTTACTTGTATTGCTTATGTTGGCATATAGGTATCGGGTGCGTAAAATAAATCTCTGGATTTTAATATTGATACCGGTAATTGTGTTAATTATCGTATTTGTTCCGTTTTTGGGAGATAAGATCATAGATACATATAAAGAGGACATGCGTGACCTTAATCATTTAAAAGTACTGGAAAAATATTATAGGCATAACCGAATGCAGATACCGCTGAATAGATTTTCAAGCATGTGGCATATTATTAATTCGTTTGGGGATAAACTAATACTTGGAGTAAGTAATAAGTATAACGATTTCCTAAATAAATCGTATCCGGTTAATATATCTAACGGAATATTCGATTTCTTTGCCAAATTTGGTATAGTTGGATTTGCCTACCTTTTATATCGTTATATACGGTTTTGTAGCCCATATGTTCTTAGTCCAATAAATGTAATTTTTTGCATACTTATTTTGCTGGGTTTAAGTTTTGGAGAACCTATTCTTTTCCTGCCATTTATACTAATATTCTTGTTTTTGAGAAAATCACAAACCGTTATAGGCTTTAAAGAAAAACAAAAACAAAAGGAGGGTGGTAAACTTGCCGGTATTTAATTACATACCATGAGTATGAAAAATTACGGTTTATACAAGGTGGCGGTTTTATTAACTTGTTATAACCGTAAAGATAAAACCCTTACTTTTCTGCATAGTTTGATTAACCAAGCTGCATTTACAAAGTTAGAAGCCGATATCTATGTGCTTGATGATGGCTCAACCGATGGCACTGCTGCTGCTGTAAAGGAGGCATTCCCTATTGTTAACGTTGTAAACGGAACCGGAAATTTATTTTGGGCAGGAGGGATGCTTACTATTTGGCAACACGCTATCACCCAAAAAGCTTATGACCTGTTTTTGTTGTTTAATGATGATGTAATATTACTGGAAGATAGCATTGAAAGGCTAATGGCCACCTATGAAGGGGCCGGGGATAGTGGTACCATTTTAATAGGTTCAACGTTAAGCCCCATTTCAAACAAGTTATCATATGGTGGCAATGCATTGTATAGGTTAGATCATGCAGCTTACTATCCGGTTAAACCCGATGCTTACAACACGCTTCCATGCCAATTGGGTAACGCTAATATATTTTTGGTTGATAAGTTTACGGTTGAGAAGATCGGCATTCTCTCTAATGCTTATACACATTATCTGGCCGATTTTGATTATACGATAACAGCATCCAGGAATGGTGTTGATGTGCTAATTGCACCGGGTTATTATGGTTACTGCGAAGATGATCATGGTGTTAACTGGTTATCCGGTAAGTATCCGCTTAAAGAACGGATCAAATACTTGTACAATGTTAATGGCCTGGCTTACAAAGAATATCTTTATTATATAAAAAAGCATTTCCCGGCAGATTATATTAGTGCTTTTGCTAAACTATGGCTAAAAACTCTTTTCCCGGTTATTTGGGATAGATTTAAAAAGAGGGAAGACAAATAATTGAAAATAGTAATATTAAATAACGATTTCAGGGTATATTGGAAAAGCAGGTTGCTTTTTCTCCACCAGTACCTTGCCGCTCAAAATATTGATATGTACGCGATTGAGCTTTTTGGAAAAGGCTCGCCTTATGCTTTTGATACGGTTAATAATACGCAATCATGGTGGACCTGTCTTTTGCCTCATCATGGTTCGGCCGATCTTTCAAAATTCGATATCAGGAAAGCGCTGTATACGGCGTTAGATGATCTGCAGCCTGATATCATTATTGGTCCCTCTATTGTGTTCTTTCCGGGGGCGTTAGGTATCTCATGGGCCAAAAGGAACAATAAGAAATTTATCATGTTTGATGATGCAAAGCCATCGCAGGTAAAAAGGAATTTTATAGTGCAGTGGGTTAAGGATCTGATCACATCACAGGTTGACAGCTTGTGGCTCCCTTCAAAAAGTTACAACCACGAATATGCATATTTTCATAAAAAAGGTATCCCGTTTTTTTATGGGTTTAGCTGTATAGATAATGATTTTTTTAATTCAAGTGTTAGTTATCAGCCCGAAAGCAAAACCATCATTTGCGTGGCCCGGTTGGTGCCCATAAAGAATATAGATAATTTGCTAAGGGCATGGCAATTAATTGAGCGGCAAAATACAGGTTACCACCTGATAATTGTTGGTAACGGGCCTCAGGGAATGTATTTAAAAAAGCTATCATCAGATTTGGGTGTTAAAACCGTTGAGTTTATTGATGCTGTTGATAACAAGGCGTTGCCTGCTTATTATCAACGCTCTGGTGCGTTTGTTCTGCCAAGCCTATCAGAAACATGGGGGCTGGTTGTAAACGAGGCTATGGCCGCCGGTTTGCCTGTATTATTGAGTGCAAGGATTAATGCTGCTGCTGACCTTTTACAAGAAGGTATAAACGGTTTTGGATTTGATCCGGTAGATGTAAATGCTATTTACAATGCTATCTTAAGGTATATAAATACGGATGGACTATCAAAAGCGGCGATGAGTACTGCATCTTTAAAGTTTATTGATGCTTTTAGTTTTAAAAGAATGGGAGAACAGCTTGTTGATGAATTAAATCAGTTATATGTTAAGCCATATACATCACCGGGGATTATAGCCGCTACAATAATTAACTTATGGTATGGACGCTATAATACGGCTGGTTGGGATAAAATAGATAATAACAAATCCTGATAGGTCTCTGAATTTAGAGACCACAAAAAAATAAAAGCTTAGTGTTAAACTAAGCTTTTATTTTTTGATAGAAAATCTTGGTAAGCCATATGAATGCCTTCTTCCAGTTCTATTGTATGTTTCCACCCTTTACTGTGAAGTTTTGATACATCCATTAATTTACGTGGTGTACCATCTGGTTTTGAAGTATCAAATATTATATCTCCCTCAAAGGCAACAATATTTTTAACAAGCAGGGCAAGGTCTTTAATAGAAATATCTTCACCAGTGCCAATGTTAACCAAACCTTCTTCGTTATAGTTTTGCATCAGGTAAAAACAAGCTTCAGCTAAATCATCAGCAAATAGAAACTCGCGTTTCGGTGTACCGGTTCCCCAAATAGTTACAGAAGGTAAACCATTAGTTTTAGCTTCGTGAAACCGACGGATCAATGCAGGCAACACATGCGAATTCTCAGGATGATAATTATCATTATAGCCATACAGGTTAGTAGGCATTACTGATATAAAGTTACAACCATATTGCGCACGGTAAGCATCGCACATTTTTATACCTGCTATTTTAGCAATAGCATAAGGCTCGTTAGTTTGCTCAAGCAAACCGGTTAAAAGGTATTCTTCTTTTAAAGGCTGTGGCGCAAACTTTGGATATATACAGCTAGACCCTAAGAACATCAGCTTTTTTACACCATTAAGGTATGATGAATGAATAACATTGTTCTGAATTTGCAGATTATCATACAAAAACTCTGCACGATAAGTATTGTTAGCTACAATTCCTCCTACTTTTGCAGCAGCTAAAAAAACATAATCAGGTTTTTGTGCTGCAAAAAAATCGGCAGTTTGTTGCTGGCTGCGCAAATCAACTTCAGCGGAGGTAGTAGTAATAATATTATTATAACCCTCTTTTGTTAGTTTGCGATGAATGGCCGAACCAACCATACCGCGATGGCCTGCGATATATATACTCGCTTCTTTTTCCATTCTTTTATTCGAACTGGTTTTTAATTTGATATCCTGAATCTTTCAATAACTTTTCGCGGCGGAACAGTTCAACATCTGTAGCTACCATTTCCTGAATCAGTCCTTGTAAATCATATTTAGGTTTCCAACCCAATTTTGTTTGTGATTTTGTAGGGTCTCCAATTAATAGATCAACTTCTGTAGGTCTAAAATATTTGGGATCTACAGCAACAATTTCTTTTCCAATTTCAATTTGATAATCAGGATTTGTGCAAGCTGTTACATATCCTTTTTCATCAACCCCGGTACCTGTAAACTCAACTTCTACTCCAAGTTCTGCAAAAGCCAGGCGTACAAATTCACGCACCCTGGTGGTTACACCGGTAGCAATAACAAAATCTTCAGGAGTGTCCTGTTGTAATATCAGGTACATTGCTTCTACGTAGTCTTTAGCATGTCCCCAATCCCTTTGAGCATCAAGGTTGCCTAAAAATAATTTACTTTGCAGGCCCAATGCTATCTTAGATGCTGCCCTTGTAATTTTACGTGTTACAAATGTTTCGCCGCGTAAAGGGCTTTCATGGTTAAACAATATACCATTGCAGGCAAACATGCCATATGCCTCACGATAGTTAACGGTTATCCAATATGCATACATTTTGGCTACTGCATAAGGTGAGCGAGGGTAGAATGGTGTAGTTTCTGATTGCGGAACTGCCTGTACTAAACCATAAAGCTCTGAAGTTGATGCCTGGTAAATTTTAGTTTTTTTGGTTAATCCTAAAATACGTATAGCTTCTAAAAGCCTTAACGTACCAATACCATCTGCATTCGCGGTATATTCTGGTGTATCAAAACTCACCTTTACGTGAGACATCGCACCCAGATTATAAATTTCATCTGGCTGAACTTGTTGTATGATCCGTATTAAATTCGTAGAATCAGACAAATCACCGTAATGCAAAATGAATTTTTGATTCTCATCATGCGGGTCCTGATATAAATGATCTATCCGTTCGGTGTTAAATAACGAACTACGGCGTTTTATACCATGAATTTCGTATCCTTTTAATAATAATAAATCGGCAAGATATGCTCCATCCTGTCCGGTTATACCTGTTATTAGTGCTACTTTTTT
>NZ_JBAZVP010000045.1:0-25778 GCF_041660805.1 Mucilaginibacter sp.
CCCGATCAGGAAACGATACTTATTTAAATAATTACGTTTTAAAGTGAGGTCATTGTTTATGTTCCGCATAACTTTTAGCTTTATTTCCTTAAAGCTAATTCTGTTACCGAATTAGTTAACCTTTACAGCAATGACATGATTTATTTAGCCGCCGTTCGGCTCCAGCCGAGTGGCGACTATTATAAGGCCTCCGGCCGCGGTTAATACCAACAAAAAAAGCCCCTCAACCAAAAGTTGAGGGGCTTTTTTAATATATATGTAGAGTTATCTGTGTCTTCCATGACCACGGCCGTGACCGCGATCATGACCGCGTCCGTAACCGTGTCCACGGAAACTTTCACGACGGTAATGTGGCCTGCCATAATATGCCCTGCGGTAACCGCTTCTGTAAACTACTGTACGTGGGTAATAAGCCGGGCGGTTGTAATAAACAACACGCGGGTAAGTTTCATATACCGGATACGTTTCATATACCGGGTATGCCTCCCTTACAATAACCGGGCCGCCTAAATTAATGCCTACACCTACGTGTACCTGTGCTTTTGCAAGCTGCATTGAGAATGTTAAGAAAAGTGCTATAATTGAAAATTTAATCAATTTCATGGTAAAAGTTTTTAGTTAGTAATTGCTGTTTCTTGTATCTATGACACACAACAAGTGCTATGGTTTAATTAAAGTTTACCACTTTTAGGAATACTAACCTTCATATAAGCTTAACCTGCTCCTTAAATAACTCATTTCCTGCTGCATATCTTCTAATTTTTGCAGTAAATTATTTATGGTTGCAATGCCCGGTTCATTAATCTCCAACTCATTATGCAAGCGCACCAGCCGCTCCAGTTTCTGTATTTCATCAATTGGGATGCAATTGGTTTTATTAACAGTTTTAACTTGCACCAGGCCGGCATCTGCCAAATAATCAACAAATGTATATTCCACATTGTGGTATACACAAAAGTCGTTTACGGTTATTAAATTTTCGGTTCTCATTGGTTTAATGTTTAACATCATGATTTAGCCAACTCTTCAAATAACTCTTTTTGCTTAGGGGTAAGGTTTGCAGGCAACAATACATTATAAGTAAGGTACAGGTCGCCAAAGTGGTCATGCTTCTTGTACACCGGCACACCCTTCCCCTTTAATTTTACCTTGGTGTTGTTCTGTGTACCGGGCGGTACTTTTAGCTTCACCTTGCCTGTTAATGTATCAGCGGTTATTTCGCCGCCCAATACAGCCGTGTACAGGTCGAGGTTAATGGTGCGGTACAGATCATTCCCTACCCTTTTAAATTCAGCGTCGTCCGGGATGGAAAATTCAATATAAAGGTCGCCTGCCGGGGCGCCGTTTGCTCCCGCGCCACCGTGCCCTGCAATTTTTATAGTTTGCCCGTTTTGTATCCCCGCCGGAATGGTGAGCCTTATATTTTTGCCGTTAACGGTAATGGTTTGCTTTTTTGATTCCATTATATCGCGCAGGTCCAGTTGCAGCTTGGCGTTCATATCCTGCCCGCGGTAACGCTGCGATTGCCTGCCACCACCCGCCGGGCCGCCACCAAACATCGAGTTGAAAAAATCGGAGAAGTCGCCACCGCCGCCAAATCCGCCGTCAAAACCTTGCTGACCGCCGCCGCCATAGCTGCGTTGCTGGCTTTGCTGCCGGGCTTGTTGCTCATAAGCTTCGCTGTGCTGCCAGTTTTCGCCATATTTATCATATTTCTTACGTTTTTCGGGGTCACTTAATACCTCGTTAGCTTCATTGGCTTGTTTAAACAGTTTTTCTGCTTCCGCATTATTAGGGTTAAGATCCGGGTGATGCTTGCGGGCCAGCTTACGGTAGGCGTTTTTGATGTCTTTTTCGGTGGCGTTTTTGTCTACGCCTAAAATTTTATAGTAATCTATAAATGCCATATCAGTGAAAAATCTTTTAGTAGAACGGGTAAAACGAAGCTAAGTTTTATTTCGACATATATTTTACCAATGGCAAATGAACTTTATTGCCTTGTGTAGTGCTCTGTACGCTCGTAATATACATTATAGTATTTACCATCATTACGCAAAAAATCAAAATTGGTTCTTATTGTTCCCTTTAGTTGCAGTTGGGTGTCATACAACCCCAATATCTGGTATTCAACGTCTTTATTAATATTAACTATGCGGGTAGTAAGGTACTTGTTGTTGTTCTCGGTACGTAATGTATACGCATTGGTCAAACTAATGTTCAGGATGGTATCTTTTGACGTGGTGCTGCCTTTGCCATCAAAAGTAATTAATGTGCCCAGGCCATGCAGGTAATTAAAGCGGGTTAACTCTTCCCTGGTTTTACTGTCATAAACCACATCAATGATCAGGGTTGATTTCCAGGTACCTTTAAGGGCGGCATCTGTACTTTGTGTACGGCTGTCCTTCCGGCAGCCTGTTATTGCTACTGATAACATCAAAAAGAGCAGCAATTTTTTCATAACACGGCTGGTTTATGCCTGCGGAAATTGGTTATAGTAAATATACCATATTTTAAACGGCAATAAATTTATATTATATTGTAATTATACCCGGGTTAATGCGTCTATGAATGATGATGTTGTACTTTTCAGCATTATTTTTAATTTTATCAAATTATTGGTGCCCTTGCATTTTGATGAGGGCATAAAATATTCTTAATGGAAATAAAAAGCAATAGTGTTAAAGGCAGCTGGTTAAAAAACATGATCGTTAAGCGGTTGTATTTTGACAAAGCAATGTCATGTGCCGAATTAAGTGAGCTTTTTGATAAAAGTATCCCATCTATAGCCAAAGCTATAAACGAACTTATAAGAGAAGGATTTGTAGTTGAACAGGGATATGCCCCATCAAGTGGTGGCAGGCGCCCTTTAATGTATGCGATTAATGCCAGTGCCATGTTTATACTTGCCGTGGCAATGGATCAGCTATCTGCAAGGATCCTGCTGGTTGATCTGCATAATAACCCGGTTGCCGATATGGCAGCGGTTGAGCTTAAGCTTTATAATAACGAAAATGCCCTGCCCGAACTGATAACGCAATTGAACAATTATATTGACGAAAGCGGGATCCCCAAAAGTAAGATAGCGGGTATTGGAATAGGTATGCCCGGCTTTATTAACGCTACAGAAGGCATAAATTACACTTACCTTGATGCCGGCGGAGAAAGCTTAAGCGAATATATTACCAAAGCAACAGCCATTAACACTTACATAGATAACGATAGCAGCCTGATAGCGCTTGCCGAGCAAAAGTTTGGTATAGCCCGCTCGCAGCAGGAGGTTATGGTGATAAACCTTGGCTGGGGTATTGGCCTGGGGATGATCATTGACGGTAAGATCTTTCGTGGTTATAATGGTTTTGCAGGCGAGTTAAGCCATATCCCATTATCAGAAGATGGCGCCCTTTGCACCTGCGGTAAGCGTGGTTGTTTAGAGGCCGAGGCATCAATGCTGGTAGTAGCCCAAAAGGCCGAAGCGGGCATTAAACAAGGCCGTGTAACCAGCTTAAAGCCGCATAACGGGCAATCAAAACTCATGGGCGATTCGCTGATGGATGCCGCCAACCAGGGAGATCAGTTCGCTTTAGAACTATTGTCTGACGCGGGCTACAAAATTGGTAAGGCGCTTGCCATTCTTATCCATATCATGAACCCGGCTAATATTGTTTTAAGCGGCCGCGGCGCCAAAGTGGGTAAAATATTACTTGCCCCTATACAACAGGCCCTGCATAAATACTGTATCCCGCGCCTGTCATTGGGTACCGAATTATTGATATCATCATTAGGTTTTGATGCCGAGCTGATAGGCGCCGCTGTTTTGGTGATGGAGAACTTTGATAAAGAGATGAAAGGATAAGCCCGAATAGTCTGTTGCTTTAATTTTTAATTAGGCAAATACGATGAAAGTACTTCTGTTAGGTGCAACCGGCCGTACCGGTGAATTAATACTCGAAGAGCTTTTGCAACGGGGGCATACTGTGTGTGCTTTGGTAAGGGATGAGAATAAGATGAAAGTTACATCATCTGCCCTCACAGTTTTTGAAGACTCAACACTGGACGAGCAAACACTTAATGCGGCAATGCAAGGCTGCGAAGCCATTATTAGCGCGTTAAACATTTCCCGTTATAGGGATTTCCCATGGTCGGCACTGCGAACACCTAAGGATTTTTTATCGGCAACAATAAAGAAAGTGATCTCCGCAGCATCTCAGCATCAAATTAAACGCGTGATAGTAATATCTGCATGGGGTGTTAATGAAACCCGGGCCCATATCCCCTGGTGGTTTAAATGGATAATAGACCATAGCAATATCAGATTTGCTTATCAGGATCATGAGCTGCAAGAACAATTATTAAAAAAGTCTGACCTTAACTGGACGGCCATCCGCCCGGCGGGGCTTACTAACTCTTCTTCTTTTAGGCCTGTAAAGGTTAGCATCAATAACTCACCTAAGCCATCGTTACTCATCGGCAGAAAAAGTGTGGCAAAATTTACCGTTAATGTTTTGGAGCAAGGGATATATATAAGGCAGGCGCCGGTTATTTCAAATTGATATTGAACTGCAAATCTCCTAATGCGCAGCAGGAACCCCAAATCAAATGGTTATACTATCCCCCGGCTTATAGGTCGCGTTAAACTTTACGCCCAACTTATCGAAATGTCTGGCGTAATTCTCATACCGTTGTTTAACAAAAAACTCTTTTCCAAAACCATCATGTACCGGTAGTATTTGTTTAGGGCGAACCTTATCGGCAAAGTCAGCTATTTTTAACTCGTTAGCGAACGGGGCCATGCTTACCATAATCAGCACTTCAATTCCCTGGTAAGCCGTTAGTTTTGGCTCCATAGAATCAACCGGGTGCAGTACTTTATCGTTAATAATAAAGCCGGTCATTTTAGGGATGGGGTTATCCAGCAACGGCTCATGCACAACAGAGATAGCTTGCAACTTAAACGGACCAACCCTGTAAATACCCTCTTCAATCAAATTATAATGTATACCCGCCTTTTGTATAGCGGTACCCACTTCCATATTGGTATAAACAGTGGCATTACTCAGTTCTACAATTTTTTTTAAGTTTTCGGTATCCAGGTGGTCCGGATGGATGTGGGTAATGATAATGCTATCCACATCAGCAAAATCATTTGGCGTAACTATTCCTTCAGCAAAAGTGAAGTTCCCCGGATCGAACAATAATTTATGCCCGTCGAGCTCAAATAACAGGCAGGAGTGTATGTATTTGGATATCTTCATATTAATAGTTGAATATTACCAAATAAACCTGCCGATCTGAAAAAAGTTTTGCTTATAATATAGCCCTTAGTTGTGCAAAATCATCAATAGTAGCTACCTGCCCGTTCTCTACCTCACCAAAACCATATGAAGCAAAAATGAAAGGGACACCGGCTTTAGTTGCCGAATCATAATCGCCCATTGTATCGCCCACATAAACAGGGTTTTTAAGGTTATGGTCGTTTACAATATCTTTAATATTATCTGCCTTAGGGTTGCCTTTTGTACCAAAACATTGGTGCGCCAAAAAATGGCCATGCATATCATACAGATCCATAAACAGTTCAATATAACCGCTTTGGCAGTTACTTACAATGTACAACTTGTATTTTTCGCCCAGGTATTCAAGGGTTTGGGTCAATTCGGGGTATAGGGTACCGCCTTGTTTGTGCAGTATCTCCAGCTCACTTACCGAGCAAAGGTGCTTTACCTCGGCGCGTTGCTTGTCATCCAGAAACGGAAACAATTTTTCGAAGATCTTATCATAGGTCATCCCGGTAATAGAGCGTACACGCTCGCGGGTCATAACCTCATTGTTCATATAAGGCGCTTTACTTAAAGCGGTTTGCCATGCATCGGTAATAGTATCGGTACTATCCCAAAGCGTCCCGTCTAAATCAAAAATTATACTGTCGAATTTATCGTGTAAAATATCCATAGCTGCTTATTGTGCCGCAAAAGTAAAAGTTTATTTTAAGCCGTGGCAGCTAAGCGGATGTTTTTACAATTAATATACAGGAAACCGGCCAAACGCGAACAATATTGATAAAAATGGTACAGTTAGCAATACAAATACCCTCGCTTGTTCTACTTTATCAGAATCGCCTTTAACAAATACATTATATAGGTCGCTTTTTATTCTTTTTATGATCAATTTCATGGCAAACAGAATTATTGTGTGTTTCTGTTTATGTGACAGGCGAAAAATATAAAGGTTTAACAGGATGATTGGAAATTAAAAGGCCCGTAATTATTTAGCATCGTTGATCTCTATCAGGTACCCATCCGGGTCGCGGATGTATACCTGGTTTACACCATCAACACGGTGCTCGGTTTTGCCGGGTTCGCCTTTCCAGTTGCTGTATTCAATTTTCATGGTATTAAGGCGATCAATAAACGCGGTTATTGATGGCACGCTAAAGCATAAGTGTACCCCGCGATGAAAATCGGCCTTAGGGCAATCGCCCTGTATAACATGCATGGCAAGGTTTGGCCCAATGCTGTACCAGGTATGTACGGTATCTTTAAAAGGGTTAGGAATAATTTTAAGCTGCAATACCGTGGTGTAAAACTTATTGCTCACTTTTAAATTTTGTGAGCATAATGCCGCATGGTTAAACGTTGCTTGCGCGGTGCTTAAAAGAGGCAGGCAAAACAATGTTAAAACTATTATCCCTTTTAAAAAATGAGATCTTATAAGTGCCGGGCTGATAAAAAGTGTCATAGATACAGGTTGTAATGATGTGTTAAATATACAGTTTGCGGCATAGTAGTATAAACTTTTGAAGTTTTTTATTGTAACGATTACAAATACATTATTTTAGAATAGATATATTTATCCACTTTTAACAGTGAAATATGGGCAGGCCTTACGTTAAAACTTATAGAATATGCGCGGGGATCATTGGCTTGCTTGCCTGGCTTGGAATTACGCTTCAATTGTATACAGCTCTCCAAAGCTACCTCAGTAAGGGCCGCACCATAGAAGGTGCCCTGGTAGAGTTTTTCAGCTTTTTTACTATTCAATGCAATTTGCTGGCAGCCATATCGCTTACGGTTATTGCTATTATGCCAACATCCAAACAAAGCTTTTTTAAAATGCCGGGGGTTATAACAGCTATTACCGTTTACATTAGCGTAGTTAGCCTGGTTTACAATTTGGTTTTAAGGCCGTTATACCATTTCACAGGCCTAACCAAACTGGGCGATGAACTGGTTCATTTAATTGTACCTGTGCTTTATATTATATACTGGCTTACTGCAGTACTTAAAAAAAGCATAAACTTTAAAGCTAGTTTTAAATGGCTTTGGTACCCATTCTTTTACCTGGTTTATATACTTATACGAGGTGCCCTAAGCAACCTTTACCCATACTTTTTTTTAAATGCAGGCAAATTTGGCTATGGTAAAGTGTCTTTAAATATAACCGTGCTAATGATAGTTTTTTTAGGTTTTAGCATGTTATACGTACTAATTGCGCGGTTAATAAGCAGTACAAACCAAGCCTGATCTTATACCGGTAAACTCCCCTCTCTTTAAAAATCCATTTGTAACATTCTTAGTGATGGTTACCCCTGCGGATTAAACTTTGCAATGCTATTGTAGTTTAACATTACAAGAAACAAGATATAGTAAACACACTAAAAGAGTAATACCATGAAAAAGGAAATGATAAAAATGTTAGCGCTGTTGTTATTTGGCGCTGCAGCATTAAGCAGCTGTTCGATAGAGAATCGTGGTCGTCACGGAAGGTATGATAAAAAACACCATGGCCGTAACGACAGGGACCGTGACCATCATTATGACAGGGACCACCACTACAATAATTACTAAACAAAATAAACCAGTAAATAATTAAAAACAAGTTTAAAATAAATACCATGAAATATCTAAAAGTATTAGCCGTAGCAGTAATAGCAATGTTTGCCTTTGAAGGCGCAAAAGCACAAGTAGTAGTTAAAGCCCGTATAGGCGCCCCTGTACAACGTACTTATCACCGCAGAACTGTTGTAGTAAACAGGCCGGTTTATCATCGCAACTATCACCGTAGGGCAGTTATAGTGAACAGACCCGTTTACCGCCGTACAGTTGTTAGGCCGGTATACCGCCGTAATTATCACAGGCATGCAGTAGTTGTACGTCATTACTAATAGCATCCCCTGGAGAGACACAATATTGTCTCTTAACAAAAGAGCCTCCCGATTGGGGAGGCTCTTTTGTTTTACCGGGTTACCAGTACCCAGTCTACATATACCCTGGCGTTCCCAGCCTTTATCTTATTAACCGAGCTTTGCGATAGCCCAAAATAAGGCTTCGTAATTTTATTTACCCCGTTTGGATAGCCTCCCCCCAAAGCAAAATTCAATATCAAAAACTTAGGGTTATCAAAGGCCCAGCGGCCATATTTTTCAACCATTGGTTTGGTTACGGTGTAAATTACTTTACCATCAAGCTTAAAAATGAGGTTGCTTGCTGTCCAATCAACGCTGTAAACATGCCATTTGGTAACATCAGTTCCTTTTTTAAATGGTTCGCGATGTGCTAAAGGGGTATCTCCAAAATAACCCGGCCCGTGCAGTGCGTTACTTATCCATGAGCCATCGCCAACGGTTTCCATTACATCAATTTCGCCACAATCAGGCCAATCGCCTTTTCCTAATGCCCAAAATGCCGGCCATAGCCCTGCCCCATCTGCCAGTTTTATGCGTGCCGATGCGCTGCCATAAGTGAACATCATTTTATCTCGGGTATTTATCCTGCCCGATACAAAATCGTATTTCTTTCCCTCCTTGCTGGCATGGCCGGGTTTGTAAAGGGCCTTCAAAACCAGTGCGCCGTTTTTAGCGCCTTCTAAATTGCCTTTGATCATGTAAATGGTAGCGGCCGAATCTACATAAGCCTGCTGCTCGTTGTTAACGGTATTGCCGGTAATTTCTACATTCCACTTGTTGCGGTTAAGTGTTTTGCTGTTAAAATCATCAAAGAAAACGGTGTCCTTTTTGGTTTGTTGCGCCACAGCCGCGCCCGAAAGCAAAAGCAATGCGGTGAGTGATAGTATTGAGTTTTTCATGAATGGATAAATTGGTGGTTAAAAATATGGATTTGATTTATATACAGGCTGCTTTTTTACCGTTTAATTACCTTTCCTTTTTTATCTTGCAAATCAAATACAAGTATTATGCACGCAAGCGGATTGTTCAGGGTGTTTTTTATTTTCGCAGCTATAACGCTGCTGATGGACTGGTACGTTTTTAACGGATTACGTTCATTAACTAACGACTGGCAATCCCGGCCCGCACGTGCGGTAGTTATATGGGGCTTCCTTATCATATCGGTAAGTGTAACCGTTGTTTTTTTATTGGGGATAGGCAGTTTTAAATCATCCCGGGGGATGACGCCCTTCCACGAGTGGATGCTGAGCCTGTTCCTTACCTTTTTTATTACCAAGGTTGCTTTCATTATAGTACTTTCACTGGGCGACCTTGGCCGGTTTATATATGGCATTGTAAATAATGTAAGCGGGAA
Source organism: Mucilaginibacter sp. (assembly GCF_041660805.1). Classification (GTDB taxonomy): domain Bacteria; phylum Bacteroidota; class Bacteroidia; order Sphingobacteriales; family Sphingobacteriaceae; genus Mucilaginibacter. The sequence continues at coordinate 9,537 of NZ_JBAZVP010000045.1, forward strand.
ACAAATTGCGGGGCAGCCCTACTTTCCCGAACGCAGGAAATTCATCAGTGAGCTAGCCATACTGGTAGCCGCTATACCCTTTACCTCTTTCTTTTATGCTATGATAAGGGGTAAGTATGATTATAAAGTTCACAGGCACACCGTTTACTTTGATGAACTGCCCGAAGCTTTTGACGGCTTTACCATCACACAGTTATCTGATATCCACTCCGGCAGTTTTGATAATGTGGATGCCATGCAGCGGGGAATTGACCTGGCTAAGGCCCAAAAAAGCGACCTGTTTGTTTTTACCGGCGATCTGGTGAACAATGCCGCATGGGAAATTGAACCATATATTGACCGTTTTGGCCAGATAAAAGCGCCTTACGGGCAATTCTCTATTTTGGGCAATCATGATTATGGCGATTATGTTGAGTGGGACAGCCTGCAGGCAAAAGCTGCTAACCTGCAAAAATTAAAAGAACACCATGCCGATCTGGGCTATCGTTTGCTGCTTGATGAGAACGTGGTTTTAGAAAAAGGCGGGCAAAAAATATCACTCATTGGCATACAAAACTGGGGCAGGGGCTTTGTCCAGATAGGCGACCTGAAGAAAGCCATGCAGGGTGTTGATAAGGATGCTTTCAAGATCCTGTTATCGCATGACCCTACGCATTGGGAAGAGCAGGTTAGGTTTAACCCTACAGATATTCACTTAACCCTTTCTGGCCATACGCATGGCGCGCAGTTTGGCATTGAGGCAGCCGGCATCCGCTGGAGCCCTGTTAAATACCGCTACCTTGATTGGGCCGGCCTTATAAATGAGAAAAACCGCTACCTATACGTTAACCGTGGATTTGGCTTCCTGGCATTTTCAGGCCGTTTAGGCATATGGCCGGAGATTACAGTTATAACACTGAAGAAGAAAAGGGCCGCATAGGGTTAATAATTAGATAACAAAATCATGTCATTGCGAGCGCAGTGTGGCAATCTCGTAGCCAATGCATGCCCCCATTGTGTGCGAAGAGATTGCCACGTCGTTCCTCCTCGCAATGACACATATAAACTTAAATAAGTAGCCATTAACTTTTTAATTTTTTTGGCTGATAACATATTATAGATTAGGTTTGAATGAACTTTATTACATTAATACCCCGACCGCATTATGAAAGATGAGTTGATACTGGAAACCATATCAGTTACTAAGAATTTTTTTGGCGATAAGTCTTCCGGGGTTAATAATATCACTCTTTTTATTCCGAAAGGTAAAATTACCGCCGTTGTGGGCGAAAGTGGCAGCGGCAAAACCACTTTACTTAAATTGCTTTCCGGGATGATAAAGCCCGACTCGGGCGATGTGTTTTTTCACGGCCAGCCCCTGCCAGAGCGGGGCGCTGCTTTTACGGCTGCCAACACCGTTATAACCATGGTAAGCCAGGACAATCATGATATGGATGCCAAAGCCAACGTTTGGATAAATGTTAGTAATGGATTGCCCGCCGAGGATAGGAATTACCAGATACAAAAAACCACGCAGGCTTTAAATTTATTAGGCATCTATGACTTGCGCGATCAACCCTTCGGTAAACTAAGCGGTGGCGAAAAACAGCGGGTTACTATGGCTAAGGCTTTGATTAACCGCCCGGAGGTTTTAATGCTTGATGAACCTTTTAACCAGTTAGATGCCAACTACCGTGAAGGGCTGCAGCACGATATAAGACAGATAGTTAAAGAATGGGGTGTTACGGTGATACTGGTATCGCATGACCCCGCCGAACTGCTTTCTATGGCTGATGAACTGATAGTGATAAAAGAAGGCGAGATTGTAGAGAATGGTCCGCCTATTGAGCTTTACCATTCGCCCAAATTGCTGTACACTTCTAAAATACTGGTTGCCAGCACTGAACTTACCGCCAAACAGGCAAGTATTTGCGGCATTACGTCAAAGCGCGGAAGCGTGGTTATCTATGCAGAGCATATCAAAATAAATCCGCTTAGAATAGCTAAAAAATGGACAGTTAAACAAGTGCTGTTCAAAGGTTTTTATGAAGAACTAATTATTGAATGCCAGGAAGTAACACTTCGTGCTATCAACTATACCCGCGGCAAATATGAGCCGGGTAATAAGGTAGGCATCAGCATTAAAAAATACTACGAGTTTGGGAAGTGGCTATAAGGTAGAGACGCAATATTTTGCGTCTTGGATATATCAGTTTTGAGACGCAATATTTTGCGTTTTAAATATGCGATTGAGACGCAAAATATTGCGTCTCTACAGTCTTTAAATTTTGATCACCCTATCATTTTTCTTAGGTGCCTGTTTATGATCATCCGGCCTGGGGATGCTCTTTACAATATGTATCAGTACACTGCCTAAAAGGCCAAGTGCCTTCACTCCAAATTTTACAAAAGGCTTCATTACTTCAACTATATTGTGCCCATTGTTAGGTGTGGCCTCCGCTTTGCCTGTTTCAATCTTTTTATTGTTCATGATAATAATATAAGTGATGCTGAACCAAATTTGTTTTAGGGTTGGAGATGATGTTTTACCCATAGCAAACAATTGCCGCAAATAAACATTCCATTAATAACTAATTACCATAAACTAAAATCATGAACAAGACAATTGGAATATTACTCATCATTATTGGCGCCGCAATGCTAATTTGGACAAGCTTTACTTATACCAAAAAGGAAAAAATTGTTGATGCCGGGCCAGTACAAATATCGGCCGACAGGCAAAAAACCGTTAACTGGCCACCATACCTGGGCGGGATATTGCTGATAGGCGGAATAGTTATTGTTGCCACCTCTAAAAAGTAATAGCTTGCTGTATATTAGCAGCTATGGAACCAACCTTTTTTAAAACACAGGCTGATTTTAGGGAATGGCTGCAGCAAAATTCCGACAAGCAAACCGAGCTGATTGTTGGTTTTTATAAAACCGGCAGTGGCAAACCCAGTATTACCTGGCCGCAATCTGTTGATGAAGCATTATGTTTTGGCTGGATAGATGGTGTGCGCAGATCTATTGATGCTGAAAGCTACTGCAATCGTTTTACACCCCGCAAAGCCAAAAGCAATTGGAGCGCGATAAATATTAAAAAAGTTGAAGAGCTTACCAAACAGGGTTTAATGCAACCCGCGGGTTTAGCAGCCTTTGCCAAACGCGAAGAAAGCAGATCAAGGATTTACAGCTTTGAGAATGAGGCACTGGTTTTAAAACCCGAATACGAAAAGCAATTTAAAGTCAATAAAAAAGCCTGGGATTTTTTCCAATCACAAGCGCCATGGTACATCAAGGTATCTATACATCTTATAATGACAGCCAAGCAGGAAAAAACACAGCTAAGCCGTTTAGAAGGATTGATAAAAGCAAGCGAAAAGGGTGAGCGGACCTGATTTTCAGATTCTATTTTGTCATCCTGAGTTTTAAAATCCGAAGCCTCTGAGGGAGAAATGACAAGCTCGGGATGCCCAAATAACTCAAATGTCATTGCGAGGCTTACGCGGAGGTAGTGTAGTGGAAAGCCGTGGCAATCTCGTAGCGGGACAAGCGAATATGCATTGGCTACGAGATTATTAATGAGTTTGATTTTTCTTTTATGGAATTAATGAGCTCCCTACGGTCGGTTGTCCACGTCGCTACGCTCCTCGCAATGACACGGTTATATACACACGAATAGTCGCTAATAATTACACCAGCTTGCCTGTCAGCAAAGCATCCTGCAAAACACGTATTTTAAATTTAGGTTTATAACAATAGCTTGCCAGCTGCTTAACCCACTGGTGTTTATAGCCAAACATGAGCTTTAACATGCGCACCCTTGCAGAGCCTTTTGGATAACCATATTTATACCAGCTAAATTTAGAGCTATCAATATGGAAGTGTTCGGCAAATTCAGCTACAAAAAGTTCTATTTCAATATCCACTATATCCAGGTCAAGGTCAATACTGGTATCCGTGTCCAGCATATCCGGGTAGATACGGCGCACCTTATATTTGTTGCAATAATCAACAATAAAGTTCTTTAACTGAGGATCAATTTGCTCCATACAATGCCTTAATAGTAAAATAAAAAGACACCGTTTTTTCAGCGGCGTTGCGGTATAAAAATAATAAAACTATTTTTCTGTTCAAAGATGCAATAGTTTTATTGTAGCCGGTGTATTAAACCGTTTTCTCCAACCTAAACATTTCTACCGGTTGCTTTAATATTCCGAATTTTTCGGTGATGATCAGTGGTATTACGTCGCCGGTTTTTTGGTAGCCGCGCCTTTCATACCAGCTCAATAATTCGGTACGGGTGCTAATAACCGTCATGGTGATGGTATGGTAATCAATACTGCGGGCGTAGTCTTCGGCTGCCTGTAAAAGTAGCCTTCCTAAACCGTTGGCCTGCAATAAAGGCGATACTGTGAGCATGCCCAAATAAAGTTTATCGCCGCGCATTTGCAGGTATACGCAGCCTGTTATTTTGCCGGCATCATCCATACTTTTCAGGATAACCGCGTTAGGGTCTTCCATTTGTTCGGCCAGTCCTTCATTATCTATCCGCTGGCCGTCAATAAGGTGCGCCTCAGTGGTCCAGCCTTTTTTGGAGCTTTCGCCACGGTATGATGCATTAATTAAAGCGGTTAGTTCTGGTACGTCGGTAAGGGTAGCAAGTGTAATAAACATGCGGCAAATTTATTAATTAACCACAAAATGTATAGCCGCGCTGTATTGATTATTGAACCGGCCTTACAAATTTCTGTAATCTTCCCTAACCGGACTAAAAACATCTATCAGTTTACAATCTGTTATAGCGTATCCGCTATGCGGTACATTTGAAGGGATAACCGCGAATAAACCCGCGTCCAAAATCTGCGGTTCACCGTTAACGGTAAGTTCAAATTGGCCCTCAATTACAAAAGCGCATTGCTCATGCACGTGGCTATGCAATGGCGATGCGCTGCCTGCCTTAACCTCCAAAAAGTTAATAGTGTTATTGGTGGTATGTATCAGTTTAGAAAAATAACCGGGAGCTATTTCTTTAGTGGGGATGTTGGCGAATTGCTGGAAAATGGTAGTATCCATTAGTGTTTGTTTTTATTGCCGCAAGATACAAATGTTCATTTATACCCCGTCATTAATAATTTATACAACCGTGCTGATGCGCCATTCTTAAATATTCGGTATAAAAATTGCGGTTTCAAAATAAACCAATATCTTGCAATAACCTTAAACATAAACCATTATGAAACCACCTATTAAAACATCACGCAGGGATTTTATACGTACAGGTTCATTAGGCGCCGGGGCGTTGCTGCTGGGTTCGGCATTGTCATCATTAGCTGCGCATAAGCCCGGTAAAAAGCTGGGGATAGCATTAGTTGGGTTAGGTGGTTATAGCGGCGGACAACTGGCCCCGGCATTGCAGCACACCAAAAACTGCTACCTGGCCGGCATAGTTACAGGCACCCCCGCCAAAGCCGAAAGCTGGTCAAAAAAGTACAACATCCCTCAAAAGAATATATATAACTACCAAAATTTTGACGAGATAGCCGGTAATAAGGATATTGATATTGTATACGTGGTTTTGCCGGTATCTATGCATAAGGAATATACTATTAGGGCGGCACGTGCCGGTAAGCATGTGATATGCGAAAAACCAATGGCGCTTAATGCTAATGACTGCCGTGAAATGATTGCCGCCTGTAAAAAAGCTAACAGGTTACTTTCTATAGGGTACCGTTTGCATTTTGAACCACACAACCAGGAGGTGATGCGCCTTGGCCAAAAACAAATTTTTGGTAAGGTTACCAAGATTGATACAGGCAACGGTTTTACTTATAATGGTGACCCAAATGCATGGCGTTTGAAAAAAGCCCTCTCTGGCGGTGGCGCGTTAATGGATATGGGCGTCTACTCTATACAGGGCACGCGTTATACCTTAGGGCAGGAACCCATTGCAGTGAAGGCCACACAAGAGAAAACCCGTCCTGATTTTTTTAAGGAAGTGGATGAAACCATTTTCTGGGAGCTGAAGTTCCCGGGTGGTGCAAAGGTTACAGGTAAATCAAGCTATAACAATAATTGGGGCTACCTGCATGTTGAAGCCGAGAAAGGTCAATTTTCACTGGAACCGGCCTTCGGTTACGGTGGTTTGGACGGCACCATAAACGGCAAGCCTATGAATATTCCAAATAACAGGCAGCAAACCGCTCAAATGGATGATTTTGCCACTTGCGTAACCTTAAATAAAAAAAGCCGTGTACCCGGTGAAGAGGGTTTAAAGGATATGAAAGTTGTAGATGCTATTTACCGCAGTTTAGATAGTGGTAACTGGGAGAAGATAGTATAGCGCAGATTAACAGCGCTTTATTGTGCTATTGCGTTAGGGATAAAAGCGGATACCGGCCTGTGGTTAATGCCTGTGCAGTATGAGCGGTTAGCCCGGCCGAAGGCAACGCCCAATTAATTGCCCTTTTAAACTGTACGACAAACAAATGGCATTTCCTTTTATCTTTGTTTGTCATTACTTTCTCAAAAAAGATGTTCAAACATCTTTTTTGATTTATAATGCAGAAGCTTTATATATATTTGAGGTATAAAAAATATTAAACACTAAGATTTAACAAAACATGAAAAAGATTTTATCATTATTAGCAGTTGCAGCATTTATGCAAACGGCTGTATTTGCACAAACCAACTGGAAGGTTGACAAAGCACACTCACGCGTTACTTTTACCATTACCCACTTAGCGGTAAGTGACGTTGACGGTTCTTTTAAAGATTTTGATGCTACAATAGTTGCTGACAAAGCTGATTTTAGCGACGCTAAAGTAAACTTCTCTGCTAATACCGCATCAGTAAATACTGATAATGAAAAACGCGATGGTCACTTAAAATCTGCTGACTTCTTTGATGTTGAAAAATACCCAACTTTAACTTTTGTTAGCACAGGTATTAAAACTACAGGTGCAGGCAAATACCAGTTAACAGGTAACCTAACCTTACATGGTGTTACTAAACCGGTTGTTTTTGACTTATGGCATCGTGGTACTATCACTAACCCGGTAAGCAAAGCAGGCTTTAAAGTTACCGGTACTATCAAACGTTCTGATTTTGCTTTCGGCAGCAAATTTAGCTCACCAGTATTAAGCGATGAAGTAACCCTGACAGCAAACGGCGAATTCGCAAAAGCTAACTAAGAAAATTTCTTCTTAAAATAAAAAAGCGATCCTGACAGCATAGTCGGGATCGCTTTTTTTATTTAGTTGTTAGTTTTGTTTCAGATTCGTTTAAAGGTCATGGTTTTGCCAATAAATTTAAAGTGCCAATAACCTTTTACCTTTAGCTTACCATTCTTATCAATAAATGCCGATGAACTCCAGTGGCGGCCGCTTTTTGCATCGTAAATAATGCCATCTTCCCATGAGTTGCTATCAGGGTCATAAACCAGTTTTTCAAGCACATTCATGCCCAGTATTTTGCGCCCCCGCAAAGCCGGATCCGGGTTTCTTTTGTCGGTCCACTTATCCATGTCTTTTTCATTATCCCCGTCATTAAACCAAATTATCTTTGCCCTAAACTCATTATCAACCTGGTAAACCTGTACAGTAAGGCTTTTTTCTTCGGTTTGCCATTTGCCGCAAATCAGTTCGGCTGCCGCTATTGAGTTGTTTGTTTTGCCTGTATTGCCCGTAAATAACAGTAATGAAAAAAAGCTTAATAAAAATTGGGTACTCATAAAAACTTTGGTTGGCGTGTGCAAGACTATAAACAAACTTAATGCCAATTTATGACTTTACAGTTACAATAACAACAGGGCATTCTACACAATAGAAAGTGCTTTAAATAAAGAAATTGCTGTATGCGAAAAGGGGCAGAATGTTAAACTGTACAGATAATAAGTGTTAATTAACAATCTACATCTTATAATGAGGAAAATTACAGGTTAAAATCACCTTCGCAAACGTTGTAGTACACAAAATAGTGTTTAAATATCCCTTTATGCGCTTTTCTTATATATTTGGAAGGTAAACCAAACATCCTGTATCTTCTGTATGAAAAAATTGCCACTACTGCTACCATTGCTTATTGTTTCGCTTTCTGCATCGGCACAAAAAACAAATATTTACCACAAAGGCTGGGTTGATTTTAACAAGAACGGCCGCATGGATATTTTTGAGGACCCGAAGCAAACCATTGATAAACGCGTTACCGATTTGCTGAGCCAGATGACAGTTGATGAGAAAACCTGCCAGATGGCTACCCTTTATGGCTACAAACGGGTGTTGAAGGATGAAATGCCGGTAGAACGCTGGAAGACAGAGATATGGAAAGATGGTATTGCTAATATAGACGAAGAACTGAACAACCTGACATCGCATACAGACGATGCACCTACACAATACTCTTTTCCGTTCAGCAAACATGCATCGGCTATAAACACTATACAAAAATGGTTTGTTGAAGAAACCCGCATGGGCATCCCTGTTGATTTTACTAATGAGGGTATCCACGGCTTAAACCATGATCGTGCCACACCACTGCCCGCTCCCATAGGTATTGGCAGCACCTGGGACAAGCAACTGGTACGCCAGGCAGGCCAAACGGTTGGCCGCGAGGCAAAGGCATTGGGATACACCAACGTTTATGCGCCCATACTTGACCCCGCCCGCGACCAGCGCTGGGGCCGTGTGGTAGAATGCTATGGCGAAAACCCTTTCCACATTGCCGAAATGGGCAAGCAAATGGTGCTGGGTATCCAGGAAGAAGGTGTGGCATCAACGCTTAAACACTTCGCGGTTTATAGCGTACCCAAGGGAGGCCGTGATGGCAGCGCCCGCACTGATCCGCATGTGGCGCCAAGGGAAATGCATCAGGTATATTTATATCCATTTCGCAGGGTAATACAGGAAGCGCACCCAATGGGTGTAATGAGCAGCTATAATGATTGGGATGGTGTACCAATTACCGGCAGCTATTACTTTTTAACCGAGTTATTACGCCAGCAATTTGGCTTTAACGGTTATGTGGTATCAGACAGTGAAGCCGTAGAATACATATACTCTAAACATAAAGTTGCCGGTGATTATAAAGAAGCCGTAAGGCAGGCTGTTGAGGCCGGGCTAAATGTGCGTACCAATTTTACCATGCCGCAAACATTTATTTTACCGCTGCGCGAATTAATAAAAGAGAACCGCATCTCTATGAAAACAATTGACTCCCGCGTGGGCGATGTACTGCGGGTAAAATTTAGATTGGGATTATTTGATGACCCTTATGTAAAAGACCCCAAAGCAGCCGACAAACTTGTGCACACAAAAGCAGATGCCGAAATGAGCCTGAAAATGAACCGCGAGGCAATGGTGCTGCTTAAGAATGAGAACAACCTTTTGCCTTTAGATAAAAGCAAATACAAAAACATATTGGTAACCGGCCCGCTGGCTACAGAAACTAATTACACTATTAGCAGATACGGCCCGTCGCATAACCCTATAACCAACGTTTTTGATGGTATTAAAAACTATATAGGCAACGCCGCCAAAGTAAACTATATAAAAGGCTGCGACATTATTGATGCCACCTGGCCGGAGAGCGAAATAATTGATACACCCCTATCTCCTGCTGAACAGGCCGGGATAGATTCGGCTGTGGCACAGGCCAAACTGAGCGACGTAATTATAGCGGTTGTAGGCGAGGATGTGGACCGCGTTGGCGAAAGCCTTTCGCGTACCGGCCTTAACCTGCCAGGCAGGCAGTTAAAACTGATACAGGCATTGCAGGCTACCGGCAAACCTGTTGTTATGGTGATGATAAACGGGCAGCCGCTTACCATTAACTGGGAGAACAAATATGTGCCCGCAATTTTAGAGGCCTGGTTCCCCAGTGTACAAAGCGGACAAGTAATTGCCGAAACCTTATTTGGCGACAACAATCCCGGCGGTAAATTGCCTATAACTTTTCCTAAAACAACCGGGCAAATTGAGTTTAACTTTCCGTTTAAGCCAAACTCGCAAGCCGGGCAAGGTGGAAAGAATAGCTGGGGTAAAACCAGTGTGAACGGCGCGCTATATCCGTTTGGTTACGGCTTAAGCTATACCAGGTTTGAATACAGCAACCTGCAAGTATCACCAGAAAAAGGAAATTCACAGGGCGATGTAACCGTTACGGTTGATGTAACTAACACCGGGCAGCGCAAAGGTGATGATGTGGTACAGCTTTACCTTAAAGACGACTTTAGTTCGGTTACTACTTATGAGTATGACCTGCGTGGCTTTGAGCGTATAAGTTTAAATGCCGGAGAAAAGAAAACGGTAAAGTTCATCCTCCACCCCGATGACCTGGCCCTGCTTGACAAAAACATGAACTGGACAGTTGAGCCCGGTACCTTCCAGGTTTGGATAGGCGCATCGTCAGAAGATATTAAGTTAAAGAAGAGTTTCACGGTAGAATAGGGAAGATAAAAGCTAAACCGATACATCAACGTTATAGGTAATAAATATATTACTTTTTTATTTCGCAAAAAGTAATATATTTATTACCTTTGTAATACCTAAACCAGTTTGATAATGAATTATGTTTTGCAATTAAAATTTAAGTATGAAAAGCTCGGAGCTTTTAAGAATTCTCAACCGCGATGGTTGGGCAACAAAAAGACAAAAAGGTAGTCATTTAATTATGATCCATCCTACCAAACAAGGTGTACTTGTAGTTCCAGATCATGGGGCTGCCGAAGTTGGTAAGGGCCTTGCAAACAGTATTTTGAAACAAGCAGGACTTAAATGATCTGCTTGTTCTTATATTTTTATCATCATAAATAGTTTGTAAACGATGAAAAAAATTAATCTTATAGTTGAAAAAACTTCAACTGGGTTCTCTGCATATGCAGAGAACTTACCGGTGTACACTACCGGTAAATCAATGACAGAATTGAAAGCAAATATTCTGGAAGCCACTAATCTTTATCAGGAAGAAATAGGTAGGAATGCTATATCATTAGATGATATAAATATTACTCTTGATTTGCCACAGTTTTTTGAATATTTTAAAGTTATTAATGCCAAAGCTTTATCAGAGCGGGTAGGAATGAATCAAAGCCTTTTAGCTCAATATGTAGGTGGTCAAAAGAAACCATCAGTTAAACAGGTGGAAAAAATTTTAATGGGGATCAGAGAACTTGGCAGAGAATTAACCGAGCTACAAATCTCATAATCAAGGGTTCCATGCAAAACATTACCACCCGCAAAGCCACTTTAGCCGATATGGATACCCTACTGCAATTTGAGCAGGGCGTTATAACTGCAGAGCGGCCCTTTGACCCTACTTTAAAGGAGGGGCATATCAATTATTACAATTTAAACGAATTGATAACCGCGCCGCACATTCAGCTGGTGGTTGCCGAGCTGGATGGCGAAGTAATTGGCAGCGGTTATGCCCGTATTGAAAGTTCAAAAATTTACCTGAAACATCCGCAGCATGCCTATTTAGGCTTTATGTATGTACTGCCCCAACATCGCGGGAAAGGCGTAAATAAAATGGTGATTGACGCTTTAAGGGATTGGGCGGTTAGTCGCGGCATAAACGAGCTGCGGCTTGAAGTTTATTACCAAAACGCGCCTGCCATAAAAGCCTATGAAAAGGTTGGCTTTATAAGCCATATGATACAAATGCGAAAAGGCTTATAAGCAGATTGAAATTACCAATTTATTGCAATCCTGTTTTTATGATATCTGTATCTTAGCACCATGAAATTATCGGTAACTGATGGTGTAAAAGGCGGCGACCTGCTGCTGTGGATTGAAGAGCAACATTTCGACCGCATGTTCTTTACCCGCGACCGTCAGCAAAAATATTTAACCATAGCCTGGAACCGCGGCCCGCGGCAAACCGTTACTATTGATGAGGTGGCGCATGATCTGATGCCAAACACCATATTGCCGCTAATGGTTAACCAGTCGTTTACTTTTGAACGGCCTGCAGATATTGTTGCCTGGCAGTTTAACCGCGATTTTTATTGTATTGTAGACCATGATGAGGAAGTAAGCTGCGTAGGCTTTCTGTTTTACGGCATGGCAGAGCAGGTTTTCATCCCGCTTGATGAGGCTTCTCAAAAAAAGCTGTCTTTACTGCTTAGTATTTTTATTGAAGAATTTAATACTACCGATAATATCCAGAGCGACATGCTGAAAATGCTGTTAAAGCGGCTTATCATCATCATAACAAGGCTTGCCCGTTTTTATTACCTGCCTCAAACTAACCTGCCGGACGATAGGTTTAACATTATCCGCAAGTTTAATTTACTGGTAGAAAATAATTACCGCACCCAACACACGGTAGCCTATTATGCGGGCCAGTTAAATAAATCGCCAAAAACTTTATCAAACCTTTTCGCTATTTATAATCATAAATCGCCGCTTACTATTATACAGGAAAGAATTTTGCTGGAAGCTAAACGGTTGCTTTATTATACAGAAAAGTCGGCCAAAGAAATAAGCTATGAGCTGGGGTTTGAAGATGCCGCTTACTTTAGTAACCTGTTTAAAAAGCACACCTCACTATCCCCTACCGATTTCAGAAATAGTAAACTTTTATCTGCCGCAGGGAAATAATTACAAACAAACGGGAAGTTTGTCTATTCTGCAGGCCTGCGCCGCTGTGCATCTTTGTATTGTTAATTCACAACAAAAAAATTTAACACAAATACAATGAAAACTTTCACAGTTCCAACCAGAGACCAGGTATCAGCAGAAAACCAAAACCTTTTTGATACACTTACAAAAGTTGTAGGCAAAGTACCTAACCTATATGGTGTTTTAGCACATTCAGACCATGCACTTGCTAATTACCTTACTCTACAAAATGGCAAAACCTCGTTACGTGCCAAAGAGCGCGAAATAATAAACTTAATAGTTAGCCAGGTTAATGATTGTATATATTGTTTAAGCGCACACACTGCAATTGCCAAAATGAATGGCTTTACAGATGACCAGATATTGGAAATAAGGGGCGGTTCTGCATCTTTTGATGCTAAATTTGATGCCTTGGTTAAATTAACCAAAAGCATAACCGAAAATAAAGGCCATGCAGATGAAGCCTTAATTGAAGCTTTTTACGCGGCCGGTTATACCCAGGGTAATTTAATAGATGTAGTGATTGCCGTTGGCGATAAAACTATTACCAATTATGTTTTTGCATTAACCAAAGTACCTGTTGACTGGCCTGCTGTCCCTGAATTGGTATAATAAATAATATTAGATATATTAAAGCCTGCCGGCCAATAGGTTGGGCAGGCTTAATCATTTAAAATTTCAATCATGAACTTTGCAAAATTTGCTTTTACCGATGGCATTAAAGCCCTGCAGGAACAGTATGGCAGTCGCGATTCTTATGCCCGGATGGAAAGCTACTCAGATAAAGATGGCCTTACCGAGGCCGAAGAAATGTTTATTGAAAGCCGCGATAGTTTTTACATGGCCAGTATAGGCGAAAACAATTATCCTTACATACAGCATCGTGGTGGGCCTGCCGGTTTTATTAAGGTGATTAATAACAGGACCATTGGTGTAGTTGATTTTAAAGGGAACAAACAATTTATATCGGTAGGGAATATAAACGCCCATAAGCAGGTTTCACTGTTTCTGATGGATTATCCGCATAAGACCAGATTGAAGATCTATGCAGATGCGCGTATTGTTGATATAAAAGATGACCCGGCATTGTTTGGATTGTTAGACCCGGCAGATTATAAGCATACACCCGAAAGGATGATGATTTTTGATGTAAAGGCATTTGATTGGAACTGCCCGCAGCACATTACCCCACGCTACACCGCCGATGAAATAAAACAGGCCTTTGCACCGCAAAACGAGTATGTACTAAAATTGGAATACGAATTGGAAAAGCTTAAGAAACAATTGAACACGAGCGCTTAACTTACAGCCTCTGTGCCGTTCAAGGTTAGATAGTTTATCTATTCAAATTATCCCTGTACTTTTTAATAGCCCGCATTATAGATTGCACAATGGCGTTTTGCCCCTCGCTGGAGTTAAGGTAACGTTCGTCGTCGGGGTTGTTTATAAAACCTGTTTCAATCAATAAGCCGGGCATGCCGCTTTGCTGTAGTACCAGTACACCCTGCTCTTTTACACCGGCGCTGCGGCGGCCATCGGTGTTTGTAAACTCGGTGTCAAGCAAATCGCCAAATTGGATGCTTTGTTTGCGGTAACGCTGTTGAAACGCGGCCAGTACAATGGCATTCACCGCGGCATCATCGCCGTAGCCGTTATATTTTTTCTGATAATCTTTCTCGATGTAGATGGATGCATTCTCACGCAAGGCCTCCATCTGCTCCTGCTTGCGGTGGAAACCGTAAACCAGTAACAGTGCCCCTTTACGGCTGCCCACCCGCTCGGGTGTCGAATTACAATGGATGGAGATAAACAGGTTTGCCTTGTTCTCATTAGCTATATCGGCACGCTTGTGCAACTCCACAAACTTATCTGTACTGCGGGTCATGATCACATTTATACTGCCCAACTGCTCATTAATAGCTTCTTTTAATTTTTTACCAATGCTTAATGCTACAGACTTTTCATTGGAATAAGCGCCATGCGCGCCGGGGTCTTTACCGCCATGGCCGGGGTCTATCACAATAGTTTTAAACCTGAAGGAACTAATAGTTTCATCGCTTTTTGCCTTCTCTTTTTTAGTTTGTGCCAATGCCGGGCAACTAATTAATATGACCACAGCAAATACGCTGCTGATTAGTAGGATAGGTTTTATAAAGTGCTTAGTTAGCATAGCGCAAAGGTATACGGATTGTTTAAAACACAACAAGTAAAAATGTTTGCATGAAAAAAAATTCTTAAAAGTATAAATGAGTGAAACCAAACTACCAAAAGACACGTAAACCATGTATAACACAGTACTAAAAGGGAGGGAGATTTTATCATGGATACGCTATCAATTTCAGCATCATCATTAATTACATTTTTTTCTTTTTTGATTGTTGGTTCGGTTATTGTTTACCTGATCTTAAGATTTGATAAACTGCAAAGACGTAAAATGAACATCTTGTTAACCGGCGCTAAAGATGTACAGCCATTATTTATGCAAAAGGCGGCAATACAAAAACTAACTTCATTAAAAGCTGCAAATGAAGCTGATGATAAAGAAATGCGCCAAAAGATTGCCAAACAATTAGATGAGCTGGTTACGGATTACGATAAGGGGCGGGTAACCCTTCCCGACTATTGTAAACGACTGAACAGATTGCTGGCACAGGTAGCTTAGTTTGAATTTTATATTGAATTTAAATTGATGTTACACTCATAATTTCGGCTTTAAAAATCAGATCTTCGATTTTAGAATTTATATTTTAGCGCTTTACTTTTTATATGCATTCTGATGAACAGCCCGGCCATTTGCAAATAGTTACTACTGCCGATGGATCAAACACCATTTATAACGCGCATGTTGGCGAAAACTACCATTCGCGCAATGGGGCCCTGCAGGAGAGCAGGCATGTATTTATACAAGAGGGGCTTCAATATTTTTTAGAGAATACCACAGACTTAACACCGGCTGTATCCATATTAGAGGTGGGTTTTGGTACAGGCCTGAATTTTTTGCTAAGTGCTGTTTTTTGCACCGAACAGCAACTACAATTACGTTACACCGGTATTGAGGCTTACCCCCTAACTACAGAGATGATCAGTAAAACCGGATATGAGCAATATATATCCGCAGGTATATGGGCAAATTTCTTGGATAGTTACAGGCAGTCACTGGTTAGTCCGGTTAAGTTAAATACCTATTGCCAGCTACAGATAGCAGCCCGCAAACTATTAGATTTTAGAAGCGACCAACAATTTGATGTGATCTACTTTGATGCTTTCGCATCGGCCCACCAGCCCGAAATGTGGGATGAGGCAGCCATAACCCACACCCTTAAATTTCTGAAACCAGAGGGTGTATTTGTAACCTATGCCATAACCGGTAATTTAAAACGCATTATAAAAGCATGCGGGTTAAAAGTACAGAAAGCACCAGGCGCACCAGGCAAACGGGAAATGTTAAGAGCAATAAGCGTTTAATTTATCTTTCTTGATAATATAGTTTCTAACCAAATAACCCAAAAACGAGTTAGGGATTTCTATGGCATAATCAAGAAAAAGTGAAAAGATATTCTTTGATAAAAGGGCTGTTTCTTTTGACCACAGATAAAGCTAAAGCAAGTAATTTGTTCCTGACAGCGTTAATGACAGACAT
>NZ_JBAZVP010000046.1:0-25116 GCF_041660805.1 Mucilaginibacter sp.
TCTATCTACCGAAACTGAAGCATTGTTTACAGGTATCAAAGTAATTGACCTTTTAGAGCCTTATGTAAAAGGTGGTAAAATTGGTTTGTTTGGTGGCGCAGGTGTTGGTAAAACAGTATTAATTCAAGAACTGATCAATAACATCGCGAAAGCTTATGCAGGTTTATCTGTATTTGCAGGTGTAGGTGAGCGTACCCGTGAAGGTAACGACTTACTGCGCGAGATGCTTGAATCAGGCATTATAAAATATGGTGATGCATTTATGCATTCTATGGAAGAAGGCGGATGGGATTTGACCAAGATCGACCCTGAAGCTTTAAAAGAATCAAAAGCAACATTTGTGTTCGGTCAAATGAACGAGCCTCCGGGTGCACGTGCACGTGTGGCACTTTCTGGTTTAACCCTTGCAGAATATTTCCGCGATGGTGATGAAGAAGGTAAAGGTCGTGATATCTTATTCTTTATTGATAACATCTTCCGCTTTACACAAGCAGGTTCTGAGGTATCGGCATTATTAGGCCGTATGCCATCGGCAGTAGGTTACCAGCCAACACTGGCTACTGAGATGGGTACCATGCAAGAGCGTATCACATCAACAAAACGTGGTTCAATTACATCAGTACAGGCTGTTTACGTACCTGCAGATGATTTAACTGACCCTGCACCGGCAACAACATTTGCCCACTTAGATGCTACAACCGTACTTTCACGTAAAATTGCCGAGTTAGGTATCTACCCAGCGGTAGATCCACTGGATTCAACTTCACGTATCCTTAGCGCGGCTATCTTAGGTGATGAGCATTATAACACCGCTCAGCGCGTTAAAGAAACTTTACAACGCTACAAAGAATTACAAGATATTATTGCCATTTTAGGTATGGACGAGTTATCTGAAGAAGATAAACTGATAGTATCACGTGCACGTCGTGTTCAGCGTTTCCTTTCACAGCCATTCTTTGTTGCAGAACAATTTACAGGCTTAAAAGGTGTATTGGTTGATATTAAAGATACCATTAAAGGCTTTAACATGATCATGGATGGCGAAGTTGACCAGTACCCTGAGGCAGCATTTAACCTTGTGGGCAGCATTGAAGATGCCATTGAAAAAGGTAAAAAATTATTAGCAGAAGCTAACAACTAAGAGATATAAGAAATAAGAGTCAAGATACAAGACAATAGATAGTTTTATCTTGACTCTTGATTCTTGAATCTTGAATCTAAAAAAAACATGACATTAGAAATTCTTACTCCTGATAAAAAAGTATTTGAAGGCGAGGCCACCTCGGTAACCTTACCGGGTACTTTAGGTTTTTTAGAGATCCTGAATAACCATGCCCCTATCATTTCAACTTTAAATGATGGCAAGCTAACTGTTAGAAGCAACTCGGGTAAGGATGAAGTTTTTCTGATCCAGGGTGGCGTAGTTGAAGCTTTAAATAACAAGGTGACTGTCTTAGCAGAAGGTATTACGCACAAGTAAAACTTTTATACTGATAAATAGAAAGCCCGGTCAGTATTGACCGGGCTTTTTTTATGTAATTTTTTACCCTTCCCACCCCATTTCACGCCGAAAAATGGAAACTTGCTATGCATGCATAAAAAACATACTAAATACCGTTTTAAACTTTGGTATAGGAAGCTAAAAATTATATTCTTATATTTACAACAAACAAAGATTTATATTTTGTATTTATTAATTATACAGAATAATATACTTATTTAAAAAAATATTTTATCTGCTTGTAATTCCCTAAGGCTATATTTAACTTACAGAATCGGAATATAACCCAAATATCAATTGTAAATTTTAGCATTACGCTCAAACGTAAAATATAAATAATGAGTTCATCATCAGATACTACAGCGGCTATAGAATTGAATAAATATAGCAAGAATTTAACGCAGGACCCAACCCAGCCGGCAGCGCAAGCAATGCTTTATGGAATTGGCCTTACTGACGATGATATGCAAAAGGCGCAGGTTGGTGTAGCCAGCATGGGCTATGATGGCAACACCTGCAACATGCACCTTAATGATCTTGCTAAGATAGTTAAACAAGGTATCTGGGATGAAGATCTGGTAGGCCTTATATTTAATACCATTGGCGTAAGTGATGGTATGAGCATGGGCACCGAAGGCATGCGTTATTCATTAGTAAGCCGCGACGTAATTGCCGATTCAATAGAGGCCGTTTGCGGTGCACAATATTATGATGGCTTAATTACCCTGCCAGGCTGTGACAAGAACATGCCGGGCTCTGTGATAGCCATGGGCAGGTTAAACCGCCCGTCTATTATGGTTTATGGCGGTACCATTAAACCGGGCCATTATAAAGGCGAAGATTTGAACATTGTATCGGCATTTGAGGCATTGGGCCAAAAAATAGCGGGTAATATAACTCCCGAAGATTTTATGGGCGTTGTAAAAAATGCGTGCCCAAGTGCTGGTGCCTGCGGTGGTATATATACTGCCAACACTATGGCTTCGGCAATTGAGGCTTTGGGTATGAGTTTGCCTTACTCCTCTTCAAACCCGGCTTTAAGCATCGAAAAGAGAGAAGAGTGTTTAGCTGCGGGCAAAGCGATAAAAGTACTGTTAGAGAAAGATATTAAACCATCAGACATCATGACGCGCGAGGCGTTTGAAAATGCCATTGTAACCATTATGGTATTGGGTGGGTCAACCAACGCGGTATTACACCTTATAGCGATGGCTAAAAGCGTTGATGTAAAACTAACCCAGGATGATTTCCAGTCGGTAAGTAACCGCATACCTGTATTGGCAGATATGAAGCCAAGTGGTAAATACATGATGGAAGATCTTCATAAAATTGGCGGTGTACCCGCTGTAATGAAATACCTGCTTAAACTTGGCTGGATAAATGGCGATTGTTTAACCGTAACCGGTAAAACCATTGCCGAAAACTTAGCAAGTGTTCCGGAGATAGAGTTTGAAAAGCAAAAGATAATTTTCCCGGCCGAAAACCCTATAAAGGCTACAGGCCACTTACAAATATTATACGGCAACCTTGCCGAAGGCGGCAGCGTTGCCAAGATCAGCGGTAAGGAAGGCGAGCGCTTTGAGGGCCCTGCCCGTGTGTTTGATGGTGAGTTTGACCTGATCAACGGTATCACAAGCGGCCGCGTGTGTGCAGGCGACGTAGTGGTTATCCGTAATATTGGCCCTAAGGGCGCACCCGGGATGCCCGAAATGCTTAAACCAACAGGCGCCATTTTTGGTGCAGGCTTAGGCGCTTCTGTAGCTTTAATTACCGACGGGCGCTTTAGCGGTGGTACACATGGTTTTGTAGTAGGCCACATAACACCCGAGGCTTATGACGGCGGCCTTATTGCCTTTGTGCAGGATGGCGATACCATTGAAATAAGCGCTACCACAAATACGATGGTGCTAAAAGTATCTGACGAAGAAATTGCGGCACGTAAAGCTAACTGGGCACAACCGGCGCTAAAAGTTAAAAAAGGTTTATTATACAAATACGCTAAAACGGTAAGTACAGCTGCCGAAGGTTGCGTAACAGATGAAATGTAGCCCCCTACCCCCCTGAAGGGGGAACAAAGGAGCTTGATATATAAAAAGAAATTTAATCAAAACACTCCCCCTTTAGGGGGATGGGGGGTAATATGGAAACACAAACAATCACACAGGAAATAGGTAAAATCACAGAAGTGAAAACGCCAACCATTGAGGTTTCAGGATCGGTAGCTTTATTAGAGGCATTGATTGTGGAAGGTGTGGAAACCATTTTCGGCTATCCGGGTGGCGCCATCATGCCTATTTATGATGCGTTGTATGATTATAGTGATAAGCTGAACCATATCCTTGTTCGCCATGAGCAGGGTGGTATCCATGCCGGTCAGGGTTATGCACGTACATCCGGCAAAGTGGGTGTTGTGTTTGCAACAAGCGGCCCGGGTGCTACAAATTTAGTTACCGGCCTAGCCGATGCACAGATAGACAGCACGCCATTGGTTTGTATTACCGGGCAGGTATTCGCGCACCTATTAGGTACCGATGCTTTCCAGGAAACAGATGTGATCAATATTACTACCCCGGTTACCAAATGGAACTACCAGGTAACTGATGCTACCGAGATCCCAGAGGTTATTGCCAAAGCGTTTTACATCGCTAAAAGCGGCCGCCCGGGCCCTGTATTGATTGATATCACCAAGAACGCGCAAATACAAAAATTCGATTATAAAGGATATGTAAAATGTGATCATATCCGCAGTTACAGGCCAAAACCAATTGTTAGGCCACAATATATACAACAAGCTGCTGAATTGATCAATCAGGCCAAAAAACCATTTATTATATGGGGGCAAGGTGTAATATTGGGCAGTGCCGAGCAGGAGTTTAAAACTTTTGTAGAAAAGAGCGGTATCCCTGCTGCATGGACTATTTTAGGTGCAGGCGCTATCCCTACAGATCATCCTCAAAACGTGGGTATGCTGGGCATGCACGGCAATTACGGGCCAAACGTATTAACTAATGAGTGCGATGTACTGATAGCTATAGGTATGCGCTTTGACGACCGTGTTACAGGCCGCCTTGATAAATATGCAAAACAGGCAAAGGTTATCCACCTGGATATTGACCCTGCCGAGATTGATAAAAACGTTAAAAGCACCGTACCTGTATGGGGCGATTGTAAAGAAACATTGCCATTATTAACAGCGCTTGTTGAAGCAAAACAACATACCGATTGGCTAAACTTGTTTAATGATTATACCAGCAAAGAGGTTGAAGCCGTAATTTTTGATGAGCTAAACCCTACCAGCGGCGAAATGACCATGGGCGAGGTAATAAAACAACTGAACGATATTACAAAAGGCGAAGCGGTAATTGTAACCGATGTGGGCCAGCACCAAATGGTGGCCTGCCGCTATGCTAAGCTAAACAAAACCCGCAGCAACATTACCAGCGGCGGTTTAGGCACAATGGGCTTTGCCCTGCCGGCTGCAATTGGTGCTAAGTTTGGTGCGCAGGAACGTACTGTGGTTGCTATAATTGGTGATGGCGGTTTCCAGATGACCTTGCAGGAACTGGGCACCATTATGCAGAGCGGTGTTGATGTGAAGATCATTATTCTTAATAACCGTTTCCTGGGCATGGTTCGCCAGTGGCAGGAACTGTTTAACGAGCGCCGTTATTCTTTCGTTGATATTCAAAGTCCTGATTTTGTAATGGTGGCCAAAGGTTACGGCATCAACGGAAAAACAATTACTGAGCGTGAGGATCTGGCATCGTCATTAAATGAAATGCTGGATCATAAAGGTTCATACCTGTTAGAGGTAATGGTAACCAAAGAGAACAATGTGTTCCCGATGGTACCTCAAGGATGCAGTGTAAGCGAGATCAGGTTAAAGTAGAGCCTCACCTAAATCCTCTTCAAAGGAGAGGACTTAAAAAAAGAAAAACAACATGGAAACTCAAGATAACGAGAAGCAGGAATACAACATAACGGTTTACACCGAAAACCAAATTGGTTTACTAAACCGTATTGCTATTATATTTACAAGGCGCAAAATCAATATCGACAGCCTGAATACCTCTCCGTCTGAGATTGAGAGCATTCACCGCTTCAACATCGTGATAACAGAATCTGAAGAAGTAGTGCGTAAGCTAACCCGCCAGATTGAAAAACAGGTAGAAGTGCTTAAAGTATACTATCATACCAATGAAGATGTTATTTGGCAGGAGCTTGCCCTGTACAAGGTATCTACAGATGTTATTGCCGAGAAGGTAAGTGTTGAACGTTTGCTTCGCGAAAATGGCGCCCGTGTAGTAGTGCTCCGTAAGGATTACACCGTATTTGAAACAACAGGCCACCGCGAAGAAACCGATAACCTGATCAGCATTTTGCAACCTTACGGCCTTATTGAGTTTGTACGCAGCGCACGTGTAGCCATTATTAAAGACAGCGATGGTTTTAACAGGAAGCTACGCGAGTTTGAAAGACTTGAACCGGGCGAAGACGTTATTGAAAACGAATACCTGAATCAGGGGCAAAAAGTATTTACTATGTAAATGGAAGGGTAAAGCTGAAAGGCGAAAGCTTAATCAGCAAACCACAAATGAATTAACTTATAAACACATTAGAAAACGGTGAAATCATATAAAATCAGTGAGATCATCAAAAGCAAAACAATAAAACAATGGCAAAACTAAATTTCGGCGGTAGTGAAGAAAATGTAGTAACCCGCGAAGAGTTCCCTTTATCAAAAGCTCAGGACGTATTAAAAGACGAAGTTGTAGCAGTAATTGGCTACGGCGTTCAAGGTCCGGGCCAGGCGCTCAATCAAAAAGACAATGGTATTAACGTAATTGTTGGCCAGCGTAAAGGCACAAAAACATGGGATAAAGCCATAAGTGATGGCTTTGTACCGGGCGAAACCCTATTTGAAATTGAAGAGGCCCTTGAAAAAGGAACTGTTATTTGTTATTTATTAAGCGATGCAGCACAGATAGCTTTATGGCCAACTGTTAAAAAACACTTAACACCAGGTAAGGCATTATACTTCTCTCACGGTTTTGGCATCACTTTTAACGAGCAAACAGGCATTGTGCCTCCTGCTGATGTTGACGTATTTTTGGTTGCTCCTAAAGGATCAGGTACATCATTACGCCGCATGTTCTTACAGGGGCGTGGTTTAAATTCAAGCTATGCTATCTTCCAGGATGCAACAGGTAAGGCATTTGACCGTGTTATTGCTTTAGGTATTGCTGTAGGCAGCGGTTACCTTTTCGAAACAGATTTCAAAAAAGAAGTATTTAGCGATTTAACCGGCGAGCGTGGTACGCTAATGGGTTGTATCCAGGGTATTTTTGCTGCACAATACGATGTATTGCGTGCTAATGGCCACTCACCATCTGAAGCTTTTAACGAAACTGTTGAAGAGCTTACCCAATCATTAATGCCTTTAGTTGCAGAAAATGGTATGGACTGGATGTACGCCAACTGCTCAACCACTGCACAACGTGGCGCTTTAGATTGGTGGAAAAAATTCCGTGACGCTACTAAACCTGTATTTGAAGAATTATACAAAAGCGTTGCAACTGGTGTGGAGTCACAAAAATCAATCGACTCTAACAGTAAAGCTGATTACCGCGAGAAATTAGACGCGGAATTAAAAGAATTACGCGATAGCGAATTATGGCAGGCAGGTAAAACTGTCCGCAGCTTAAGGCCGGAAAACCAGGCTGTAGAAGCATAAGGAAGTATAAAGTTGAAAGTATAAAGTTGAAGCTACAAGCTTCTATTTTGTACTTTCAACTTTCCACTTTTGACTTTATACTTAAAAAACATGGCACAGACATTATTTGATAAGATTTGGGATGCACACGTCGTCAGTAGCAACGAGGGCTTCCCTGATATTTTATACATCGATACACATTTTATACACGAGGTAACCAGTCCGCAGGCATTTGATGGTTTGCGCGCAAGAGGGTTACCGGTTTTCAGGCCAAAACAAACTGTTGCCACGGCCGATCATAACGTCCCTACCTGGGACCAGCACCTCCCCATTAAAGAAGAACTTTCCCGCTACCAGGTTGATATGCTCACTAAGAACTGTGCCGAGTTTGGCATTGAGCTTTATGGCTTAGGGCATCCTTTCCAGGGCATTGTACACGTTATAGGCCCCGAGCTTGGTATTACCCGCCCCGGTGGCACATATGTTTGCGGCGATAGCCATACCTCTACCCATGGCGCATTTGGTGCCATAGCGTTTGGTATAGGCACATCACAGGTTGAGCAGGTAATGGCAACGCAATGCCTGTTACAGCAGCGCCCTAAACGCATGAAAATTGAAGTGAACGGCAAGCTGCACAAAGGTGTAGGCGCTAAAGATATTATCCTTTATATTATTTCAAAGATCAGTGCTGCAGGCGGTACAGGCTATGCCGTTGAATATGCAGGCGATACCATCTGTTCGTTAAGCATGGAAGGCCGCATGACCATCTGTAACATGAGCATTGAAATGGGTGCGCGTTGTGGCTTAATTGCTCCTGATGAAACTACGATCAGCTACGTAAAGGGCCGCGAATTTGCCCCTAAAGGCGAAGAATGGGATAAAGCGGTTGCTTACTGGCAAACTTTATATTCTGATGAAGATGCTGAGTTTGATTCTGTTTTAAGCTTTAAAGCCGAAGATATTGAGCCGATGATCACCTACGGAACAAATCCGGGGATGGGCATTGGTGTTACACAGCATGTTCCGCAAACTGCTTCTTTTGAGCAAAAGGAACAAGGCTCGTACAAAAAAGCGCTTGATTACATGGGCTTGCATGATGATGAGCAACTATTGGGAAAACCAATTGATTACGTTTTCATAGGCAGCTGTACCAACAGCCGCATTGAAGACTTACGCCAGGTGGCCGAATTTGTAAAAGGCAAGCACAAGGCAGATAATGTTACCGTTTGGGTAGTCCCCGGCTCTAAACAAGTGCAGGAACAAGCCATTCGCGAAGGATTGGACAAGATCTTTGATGCAGCAGGTTTCCCATTACGCGAACCAGGCTGCAGCGCATGCTTAGGTATGAACGAGGATAAGATCCCGGCAGGCAAATACTGTGTATCTACCTCAAACAGGAACTTTGAAGGCAGGCAGGGACCAAACTCACGTACATTCCTGGCAAGCCCGCTAACAGCGGCAGCATCAGCAATTACAGGTGTGGTTACGGATATAAGAGATTTTTTGTCTGAATCAGAATTTGCAGAATTATAGGATTTACAGAATGCTATAAATGGAAAAAGATGAGCTTACATACAAAATAATTGGTTGTGCAATGAAAGTGCATAACACACTTGGCAATGGCTTTCAGGAAGTTATTTATCAAAGGTGTTTGGCTATTGAACTTGCAAAAGCAGGGATTAATTTTGTACGTGAGCAAGAACATACAATATTTTACGATGGAATTGAGGTCGGTACTCGAAGAGCAGACTTTGTTGTCGAAGGCAGATTGTCGGTTGAGTTGAAAGCATTGATAAATTTAGAGGATGTGCATTTAGCACAAGCCAAAAACTACACGGTTGCTTACGACTTCCCGATAGGATTATTAATCAATTTCGGCAGTGCAAGTCTTCAGTATAAACTAATATTTAATCCAAAGTATAACATTAAAATCAATAACAATTAATAAAGGATTCTGAAAATTCTCAAATCCTGAAAATTCTGATTCAAGATGGCAACTAAAATATTTAAACACATACAAACCAGTGCGGTACCGCTGCCTATCGAGAATATTGATACGGACCAAATAATACCTGCAAGGTTTTTAAAGGCCACCACCCGCGAGGGTTTTGGCAATAACTTGTTCCGCGACTGGCGTTTTGATAACGACGGCAATCCGAAACAAGACTTTATATTGAATGACCCTATCTACAGTGGCAAAATACTGGTAGCAGGCAAAAATTTTGGTTGCGGCAGTAGTCGTGAACATGCTGCCTGGGCACTGGCAGATTATGGCTTTGATGCCGTGGTAAGCAGTTTTTTTGCCGACATTTTTAAAGGCAATGCCTTAAATAATGGCCTTTTACCGGTACAGGTAAGTGATGAGTTTTTAAAGAAACTATTTGATGCCATTGATGCTGATCCGCATGCTGTTATTGAAGTGAATCTGGTAGATCAGTTTATAAAAATAGTAGCCACCGGCGAACAGGAAAGCTTTGAGGTTAATCCTTACAAAAAAGCTTGTATGACCAATGGTTATGACGATATAGATTATATACTAAGCAAAAAAGAACTGGTAGAGGAGTTTGAGAAAAGGTAAAAGTTAAAATACCCCCCGGTTAACTAATAAACCATTGAACAAATGAGCCAAAAGGATATAAAAAGAGAAGGCCAGGGCACCGCCCAACTATTTGATGAACGTAGTTTGGCGGCTGATTATGCAACCCTGCCTCCGCTGCTGCAGAAAGGCTGGAGCGTGCTGGATGTAGGTTGTGGCACAGGTGCTATCTCAAAAGATATAGCCTTAATGGTTGGCGAAACAGGGCATGTAACCGGCATTGATAACACAGCATATTTTATCCAAAGCGGTAAAAAGACCTATGCGGATGTTAAAAACCTTGAGCTGATACATGCCGATATGTTTGTGTACAGCCCAATGAAAAAGTTTGATCTGATTGTGGCCGCGAGGGTTTTACAATGGCTCAATAATCCGGAGGAAGCGATAAAAAAGTTAAAATCAATGCTAAAGCCGGGTGGGATATTATCCATACTGGATTATAACCATGAGGCACTGGAATGGCAGCCTCAACCGCCGGCAAGTATGCGCCTGTTTTATGCTACTTTTTTAAGGTGGCGGGCTGATGCACATATGAACAATCATATTGCCGAAGATTTGCCAGGATACTTTAAACAAGCCGGCCTTAGCGCCATAGAGGTTTTAGAGGCAAATGAGGTTTATAAAAAAGGCGGGGATAATTTCCTGCCGAAGATTGGCATTTGGGCCAAAGTAGCACAATCAACCCAAATGGTTGAAGAAGGGTATTTAGATGATAACGACCGGCTAAAAGCAATAGCCGATTATAATGAATGGATACAAAGCGACGCGCGGCTAATGATAATGAAACTAAAGGAAGTACGCGGGACTAACGAATAAAAAACAATGGGAGTTAAAAAACACATATTAGTAATACCCGGTGATGGTATAGGCCCGGAAGTAACAACCTGGGGAAAGGCCGTTCTTGAAAAAATTGCTGAGCAATTTGGTCATCAATTCACTTATGACGAGGCTTTAATGGGCCACGTAGCTATTGAGGCTACAGGTACACCACTGCCCGAGGAAACGCTTGACAAAGCAAAAACAAGCGACGCCATTTTATTTGGCGCGGTTGGCCATGCAAAATATGATAATGACCCATCGGCAAAGGTGCGCCCGGAGCAGGGTTTATTAAAAATACGCAAGGAACTCGGGCTATATGCTAACCTGCGCCCTATTATGTTATTTGATGAGTTGCTGGATGCATCAAGTTTAAAGCCGGAGATACTTAAGGGTACCGATATCCTGTTCTTCCGTGAGTTGACGGGTGATGTTTATTTCGGTGAGAAGAAACGCAGTGAAGACCGCAGAACAGCATCCGACCTGATGATCTATCACCGTTACGAGATAGAGCGCATCGCCATAAAAGCATTTGAAGCGGCACGTGTCCGTAGTAAAAAACTATGCTCGGTAGATAAGGCTAACGTACTGGAATCATCACGCCTGTGGCGCGAGGTTGTTCAGGACCTGGCCAAAGAATACCCTGATGTGGAAACTGAACATATGTTTATTGACAATGCCGCCATGCAACTGGTAAAGAACCCTAAAAAGTTTGATGTGGTATTAACCGCTAACCTTTTTGGTGATATTTTAACGGATGAGGCATCACAGATAGCAGGTTCAATGGGCATGCTGGCATCGGCATCAATTGGTGATGGTACGGGCTTTTTCGAGCCTATCCACGGTTCGGCACATGATATTGCCGGGCAGGACAAAGCCAATCCGCTGGCCTCTATCCTATCAGTTGCCCTGATGCTGGATATCAGCTTCGGATTAAAAGAGGAAGCTAAAAAAATAACATCAGCTATAGATAAAACGCTTAAGAACGGTTACCGCACAGGTGATATAGCCGATGTTAATACCGATCAGAGCAAAAT
Organism: Mucilaginibacter sp.; assembly: GCF_041660805.1. Classification (GTDB taxonomy): domain Bacteria; phylum Bacteroidota; class Bacteroidia; order Sphingobacteriales; family Sphingobacteriaceae; genus Mucilaginibacter. The sequence continues at coordinate 11,664 of NZ_JBAZVP010000046.1, forward strand.
TTTAGGCACAAAAGCCATGGGGCAAAAAGTGCTGGAATATTTGTAAGCGAGCCCCCCGGCCCCCTGAAGGGGGAGTAGGAGGCTAACAATATATTATTAAATTAAATTCCCCCTTCAGGGGGTTAGGGGGTTCAAAAAATGAAATGGGACGCTGAATTATATGACCAAAAACATGCATTTGTTTACCAGTTTGGTGAGAATGTACTTGAAGTACTAAATGCTAAACAAGGTGAGCACATTCTTGATATTGGTTGTGGTACCGGTTATTTAACGCAGCAAATTCACAATGCAGGTGCTATTGTAAAAGGTACTGATTATTCAGCTAATATGATAGCGCAGGCAAAAGAGAGTTACCCCGGCGTTAATTTTGAAGTAGCTGATGCCGGCAATTTTGATGAAGCAGGCAAGTATGATGCTGTTTTTTCAAACGCTGCCTTACACTGGGTAAAAAACCAGAGCGGCATGATGCAAAGCGTTTACAAAAGCCTTAAACCCGGCGGCCGTTTTGTTGCCGAAATGGGCGGTAAAGGCAATGTTGCCAAATTGATAGCTGCAACAAAGCAAGTGCTAAAACAGCATGGCTATCATGAGCAGGCAAAAACGCAGGTATGGTATTTCCCATCATTAGGTGAGTATGCGGGCCTGTTAGAGAAACATGGCTTTAGGGTAACCTTCGCTACGCATTTCGACCGTAAAACGCCGTTGCAGGATGGTAACCAGGGTGTGGCTAAATGGATAACAATGTTTGCCCCGCTATACCTGATAGGCGTCCCCAAGGAAGAAAAAGAGAAAATGCTGGCAGAAGTTACCGCACTGCTTGAACCAGAATACAACGAGAACGGGCAATGGTATGCCGATTATAAAAGATTAAGATTTATAGCAGTAAAAGAGATTTGAGTATTGAGGCGTGAGATCTCACATTTTCGATACTCAAATCTAAATAATAAAATAAAGAATTAAACCGATGGCAGGTGCGAGTCTCAAATCTCAAATCTATCATCTCAAAATCTAAGAAATATGTTACACGACCCTAACCGCGTTTATGTTTTTGATACCACGCTTCGCGATGGCGAGCAGGTACCGGGATGCCAGCTTACAACCCCCGAAAAGATCGAGATAGCCCGCGAACTGGAAGCGCTGGGCGTGGATATTATCGAGGCAGGTTTCCCCGTGTCAAGTCCTGGAGATTTTAACAGCGTTGTTGAGATATCAAAATCGGTAAAAGACCCTATTGTTTGCGCGCTTACCCGTGCCAATAAAAACGATATCGATGTAGCTGTAGAATCATTACGGTATGCCAAACGCCCGCGGATACATACCGGCATTGGTGCGTCAGATACCCACATCAAACTAAAATTTAACAGCACCCGCGAAGAGATCCTGGAGCGCGCGGTTGAAGCGGTAAAATACGCCAAAAAATCTGTTGAGGATATTGAATTTTATGCCGAAGATGCCGGCCGTGCCGATATTGAATATCTTGCCAAAATGGTAGAGGCTGTTATTGCTGCCGGTGCCACCGTGGTAAACATACCAGATACTAATGGCTATTGCCTGCCAGACCAATACGGCAGCAAGATCAAATTCCTGAAAGAGAATGTAAAGAATATTGATAAGGCCATTATTTCGGTTCATTGTCATAATGACCTGGGCCTGGCTACGGCAAATTCAATTGCAGGCTTACAGAATGGTGCCCGCCAAATAGAAGGCACTATTAACGGAATAGGCGAACGTGCCGGCAATACTTCTATTGAAGAAGTGGTGATGATACTGAAAACCCATGCCGTGCTTGGCCTGCATACCAAGGTTAACAGCAAGAATTTTTACGAGATAAGCCGCATGATAAGCACCCAGATGAGGATGCCGGTGCAGGCTAATAAAGCTATTGTAGGCAGCAATGCATTTGCGCATAGTTCAGGGATCCACCAGGATGGTTTTTTGAAGAACCGCGAGAACTATGAGATCATTCGCCCGGAGGATGTGGGTTTCCCGAGTGCCAGTATCGTTTTAACCGCACGCAGCGGCCGCCACGCGCTTAAATTTCATTTAGAGCGATTAGGACATACACTGGGTAAAGAAGAGCTTCTTGAGGTATATAAACGCTTTTTAACGCTTGCCGATAGTAAGCTGGATATAAATGATGACGACCTATTAAGCTTAGTGGCTTACAGGCTGGTAAAGAACTAAGTAATGGATACAGCAACGCAAGTGCATTTGGATTTTGAAGGGGCCTACGCAAGGCTAAAAGATGTGGTGAGGCATACTCCCCTGGAGTATAACGACCGCCTGTCTGAAAAATATGAATGCGAAATATATTTAAAACGTGAAGACCTGCAAATAGTGCGCTCTTATAAGTTAAGAGGCGCCTATAATATGATAAGCAGGCTAAATGCCGAACAGTTAGGCCGTGGCGTGGTATGCGCCAGCGCGGGTAACCATGCGCAGGGTGTAGCTTTTTCCTGCAAAAAGCTGGGTACAAAAGGGGTAATCTTTATGCCCGAAATTACCCCAAAACAAAAAGTTAAACAAACAGAAATGTTTGGCAACGGCAATGTAGAGCTGGTATTAACCGGCGATACTTTTGACGACTGCCTGCGCGAAGCATTAATATATACCGAAGCTCATGGTATGACCTTCATTCCCCCGTTTGATAATGAACAGATCATAGAAGGCCAGGGAACTGTTGGGGTAGAGATACTGAAAGACCTTAAGGATGTTGAAGTGGTTATTATGCCTGTTGGCGGCGGTGGCTTAGCTGCCGGTACGGGTACTTACCTTAGACAAAGCAACCCGGAAATTTTACTGATAGGTGTTGAACCTGAAGGTGCACCATCTATGGTAACCGCCCTTGAAAAAGGCGCACCGGTAACTTTAGGGCAGATAGATCGCTTTGTTGATGGCGCCGCGGTTAAGCGTGTAGGCGAAAAAACGTTTTTAATATGTAAAGATGTTTTGGATGATATGCTTACCGTACCCGAGGGGAAAGTATGTACCACCATCTTAAAATTATATAACGAGGATGCCATTGTTGTTGAGCCCGCAGGTGCATTATCAGTTACCGCGCTTGATGCCTGCCGTGAGCAGATAAAAGGCAAAAAAGTGGTTTGCGTTATTAGCGGTGGCAATAATGATATTGACCGCATGCAGGAGATAAAAGAGAAATCTCTTTTATATGAAGGTTTAAAGCATTACTTCATCGTTCGTTTCCCGCAACGCCCGGGTGCGCTTAAATTATTTGTAAATAATGTATTAGGCCCTGGTGATGATATTACCCGGTTTGAGTTCATCAAGAAAAATTCAAAAGAGAACGGCCCCGCTTTGGTAGGTATCGAACTAAAAAATGCGGAGGATTATCCTGCATTACTACAGCGGATGGAAGAGCACCGTTTTGAAGTAATTGAACTAAACAGGGATCAAACTTTGTTTGAGTATTTGGTGTAACTGATGCCACGCTGCGGCCGGAGGCCTTATAATATAACACACTCGGCAAGAGCCGAGCGTGTGCTGGGCTCCAAAAGAAATTAGTCGCTCGGCTCCAGCCGAGTGACCACTATTATTAGGCCTCCGGCCGCATGAAACCCAAAACCTTCATCGCCTCAATTGCAGCAATTTGCCCGGATATCAGCGCAGGCGGCACACCCGGGCCGGGTACGGTTAACTGACCGGTGTACAACATATTTTTAATATGCTTTGCCCGCATACCTGGTTTAAAAAAAGCGGTTTGGGCAAGGGTGTTGGCCAGTCCGTAGGCATTCTCCTTAAAGGAGTGATAATCGGCTTTAAAATCTTTAAGCGCATAGCTGCGTTTCACTATTATCGATTCTCTTATACTTTGGCCCGTGATATGCTCAAAACGGTTCATCATCACATCGAAATACTTTTCGCGGGTAGCATCGTCATCTTCCAGACCAGGGGCAATCGGCATTAAAAAGAATAAGTTCTCGCTGCCTTCCGGCGCGGCACCCGCATCTGTTTTTGAGGTACAGCATACGTAAAAAAGTGGCTTGCTTGGCCATTGCGGGTCTTTATATATCTCTTTGGCGTGCAGCTCAAAATCCTCATCAAAAAATAAGTTATGATGCTGTATGCCTTCTATTTTTTTATTTGTGCCGATGTAAAACAGCAGGCTTGATGGCGACATGGTACGGCTGTCCCAATATTTCCCGGTATAGTTTCTATCAGGTTTCTCTAAAAGATGCTGGTCGGTATATTCATAATCTGCACCGGCAATTATAAAATCGGCATTAACGATCCCTTGTGTAGTTTGAATGGTATTAGCCTGTTTGTTTACAACATCAATCTTAGTGACCTCTGTATTCAGGCGAAGATCCACACCGTAGCTTTCAGCAATGCTTACCATTGCTTTCACTATTTCGTTCATCCCCCCCATTGGGTACCAGGTGCCAAGTGCAAGATCGGCATAGTTCATCATGCTGTACATAGCAGGCGTATCCTTGGGTGTCGCCCCTAAAAATAACACAGGGAACTCCAATAACTTTATCAGCTTGGGATCTTTAAAATATTTGCGTACATGGCTGCTCATGCTGGTTAACAGTTGCATGCTCATGCTTTTTTTGATCAGGTTAAAATCAATAAACTCTGTAATAGAATGCGACGGACGGAACACATATTCTCCCATCCCCACCTTGTATTTATAAGCGGCCTGGTCTAAAAACTTACGCAGGCCTGCGCTGCTGCCGGGTTCTATATCGTCAAAAAGATTTTCCAGTTCGCCCATATCGGCAGGTACATCCAGCATATCATCCTTGCCATAATAAACACGGTAACCGGGGTCAAGGCGCTTTAATTCGTAAAAATCTGATGGCTTCTTTCCAAAAAGGGCGAAAAAGTTCTCAAATACATCGGGCATCCAATACCAGCTGGGGCCCATGTCAAATTTAAAGCCGTCCTTTTCCCAAAAGCGTGCGCGGCCGCCAGGCTGATCGTTCTTCTCTAAAATGGTAACCCTGTGGCCTTCTTTAGCGAGCACACATGCCGTAGCAAGACCTGCAAACCCTGCTCCAATTACTACAATATGCTTTTGGGTAGCCATAGCAGCCAAATTAGCAAAAGTTGTAAGCTTCTAAAAAACAATACCGCATTCATTTTGTACTTTTACCGTAACTGACCGATAAATGAATTTATTCGACGAAACGTGTTTTGAATGCAGTAAGCTGATCACTACTAAGTATAGTACATCGTTCAGTATGGGAATTAACGCGTTTGAAAAACGGTTCAGGTACCCGGTTTATGCCATATACGGTTTTGTGCGTTATGCCGATGAAATTGTTGATACCTTTTACGGGCATGACCAGCGCCAATTGATTGATGATTTCCGGAACGAAACTTTTAAAGCTATTGACCTTGGCATAAGCACCAATCCTGTGCTGCATTCCTTTCAGCAGGTGGTAAACCGGTATGGCATTGAAAAAAAACTGATAGACGCTTTTTTAAACTCCATGAAAATGGATCTGGATAAAACGGCTTATGATGGCGATGGTTATAAAGCTTATATCTACGGTTCGGCAGAGGTAGTAGGCCTGATGTGCCTGCGCGTTTTTTGCGAAAATGATTGTACCTTGTATGAACAGCTGATATCAAAAGCCCGCAGCCTGGGGTCGGCTTTTCAAAAAATAAATTTTCTGAGAGATATCAAGTCGGATTATGAAGACCGCGGGCGTACCTATTTCCCGGAGGTTGACTTTAGCAACTTTACCGAGCAGGATAAAAACTTTATAGAGACAGACATAAAAAAAGACTTTGACGATGCTTTAGAAGGTATAAAATTACTGCCAAGGGGCAGTCGTTTGGGTGTTTATGTAGCTTATGTATATTACCTGCAGCTATTTAAAAAAATACGCCGCACTACAGCAAATACCATTATGCAAAAAAGGATAAGGGTTTCTGATACACATAAATTAAGCCTGTACTTTAAGGCCGTGCTGCATCAAAAATTGAATGTAATTTAAGAACTAACATTACTAGTAAATATTTTTTCTGATGCTGATTAAATTCAAATATATATTGCTATCGGCACTTGTATTGCTGTTATTGCCCATTAATAATAGCAGTGCTTTTACTAAGTATAATGATATAGTTGAACCCAATTTGCATGTTATTCGTAAACTGCTGATGAGCGCGCTCGACAGTAAAAAAACCACCGACTCATTATATGCAAGCCTTAATACTGTTAAAGATCGTTCGGCTTTGTTAAACGGTTATATGGGTACATTGCAGGCCCTTAAAGCCAAACATGCCTGGAACCCTTATTTTAAGATCAAATATCTGAACGATTCTGAAAAAACTTTTAAGGGAGCCGTAAGCCGCGATCCGCATAACATGGAGATTCGCTTTATGCGGTTTTCTGTTGAGCATAATGTGCCGGGCTTTTTGGGTTATAATAAAAACCTTGATGCCGACCGGCAAGAGATCATTAAACAGGTAGATGAAAAATATTACGCTTCGGCAGATAAGCCCTTAGTTAAAACAATTATTACCTTTCTGATAAATTCAAAAAGGTGTACCCCTGCCGAAAACGATAATTTAAAACAGCATTTAGCCGCCTTATAGTGAAATACACCTACCTGCTCATTAATGTACTGACCATTTTTTTCCCGGTTGTATTATCGTTTGATAAGCGCGTAGCATTTTATAAGAGCTGGAAATTCATTTGGCCCGGCATGGCTATCACCGGCTTACTATTCTTATTTTGGGATGTGCTGTTTACCGTTCATGGCGTATGGTCTTTTAATAATAAGTACATAACCGGGATTAAGTTTTTTGAGTTGCCTATAGAGGAGATCCTCTTTTTTCTGACTGTACCATTCGCTTGTATTTTTATTTATTGCTGTTTAAATTACTACATAAAATGGTCATTAAGTAATGATGTAGCGCGCAGTATCTCCGGCTTGCTTGCCATTGCATCGGCGTTTATACTGCTTGACAACTTTAATAAGCTATACACTGTAGTTACGTTTAGCTTATTGGCAATTGTACTATTGGTTTTATTATTTGTTATTAAGGCTGATTGGCTCAATCGCTTTTACCTGGCGTATCTAGTATCGCTTATTCCGTTTTATATAGTTAATGGTTTACTTACAGCAATACCTGTAGTACTTTACAACAATGATCAAAACCTGGGGATCAGAATTTGGACCATCCCCTTTGAGGATCATTTTTATAGTATGGCGCTTTTACTGATGAATATCGCTTTCTTTGAATACTTTAAAGCAAGAAGATTAACTACTGCCAAATGACCGAGCTGCCCATCTACACTAAATCACAACTGGCCCTGCGCAACGGGCAGGACAAGCCACAGATTTGGGTAGCCTACAAGGGAATAATATATGACGTAACCGAAAGTCGCCTTTGGCAAAACGGAAAGCACTATGAACACTGGGCCGGCCAGGACCTTACCGACGAACTACCCGATGCCCCGCATACTGAAACCGTATTTGAGAAGTTTACAGCGATAGGAAGGCTGGGGTGAAGAAGCAAGAATCAAGAGGCAAGATATAAGAGACAAGAGAAATTCTTACTCACAAAAAAACCCGCCATAAGCGGGTTTCTCTATATATGTTGAGTTTAATTATTTAGTTTTCGGCGTAGATAGGTTTTGTAATACCATTATCATAAGCCTTTAAATTCTTTTTAAGCAATTTACGTGCTACGTGGATACGGGTTTTAACTGTACCAATAGGAATAGTTAAATAGTCTGCTATCTCATGATACTTATGCCCTTCAAAGTACATGGTAAATGGCACATAGTAATCAGATGGTAATCTGTCTAAAGCTCTTTTTATATCGTCCATTACAAACTTAGCTTCACCTTGATTTTTTGTTGAGCTGAATACCAGGTTAGGAGAAGATATCTCATCACTCTTGGTAACAAAAGTGCTCATTTTAACAAAACGGCGATAGTTGTTAATGAAGGTATTCTTCATGATAGTGTATAACCATCCTTTTAAGTTGGTGCCTTCTTTAAACTTATTATAGTAAGTAATAGCTTTCAACATTGTATCCTGAACAAGGTCGTTAGCATCGTCTGCGTCATGTGTAAAATGTAAGGCATAAGACCTTAATGAACTTGCTTGACGTAATACCAGGGTGTTAAACTCAATCTTTGTCATTCTGTTAATGTTTTATATTGAGTATTATTCAAACATAGTACCAACTTATTTGGTTTACCTATTAACTATACATACGCCAAACACTGCACAGCTAAAACATGTTGCAGGTACCAGATTCGTCAATTTATTGTAAAATACTGAAAATCAGAACTATAAATAGAAACAAACATAGAATTTTGTTGTCTAAGGGACTATCAGCCATAAAAAGAATATATAACCATAACTCGCTGTAAATGAGGAAAATGCTATAATATTTTTTGAATTAAATTTTTTAACCAACAATATTCACCTCACGTTGTAGGGTAACGCCAAATTTAGTGTACACACTGTCTATGATTTGCGACGAAAAACTATACACTTCTTTACCGGTAGCACCTCCGTGGTTCACTAACACCAACGCCTGGTTCTTCCATGTACCGGTATGGCCAACGGTTTTTCCCTTCCATCCGCATTGCTCAATAAGCCAGCCGGCAGCCAGTTTTATTTGACCATCGCCTGCCGGATAGTTCACCACATCTGGAAATTTTTCTTTTAGCGGATTAAACTGATCAGCACTTATCACGGGGTTTTTAAAGAAACTGCCTGCATTGCCGATAGTAGACGGATCAGGAAGTTTAGAGACACGGATATGAGATACCACCTGCGATACATCTTTTATAGTAGGCTCCGTAATACCACGATTGGTCAGTTCCTGCTCTATCGCCCCATACTTAAGATTAAAGTTAGGTATCAGCGATAAATGAAACTTTACCGATACAATAATGAATTGCCCTGCCACCTCGGTTTTAAAAACACTTTCACGATAGCCAAACTTGCAATCGGCCTTACTGAAGGTTCTGAATGTTCCGGTTGCTATCTCAAACGCCCGGCAGCTATCAAATATATCTTTCAGCTCCACACCATAAGCGCCAATATTTTGTATGGGCGATGCACCAACCGAACCGGGTATCAGGCTCAGGTTTTCCATACCCGCATACCCGCGGTCAACACAAAAGTTCACCAGGTCATTCCATACTTCGCCGGCACCTGCTTCTACAAAAACATCATCGTGACTAATGCGGTGCTCAATACCACGAATATTAAGGCGGATCACCAAACCCTCAAAATCGTTTACCATCAGCATGTTGCTGCCGCCACCTAAAACCAGTCGGGGCATTTGCAGCCATTGCAGATCAGCAAATAGCTCTACCAGTTCATCGGGGTGATTTATCTCTGCAAAATACCGGGCATTGGCATCAATACCAAAAGTGTTAAAATTTTTAAGTGATACGTTTTCTTGTATTTGCAGCATGGGGTTATAAATTCGGATGCGGCGAATTTCGGAATTTTTGTTGGATTTGCTTAAACTTGAATGGACTGGTATTTAAACTAATTTTTATTTGCCAGTACCATTATCTCCTAAACCACTTCTTCCCAACCACCAATAACCCAAACTCTTCCGAAGGATTTTTCTGTGTTGATTTATGGTGGATCTTGTGCGCACGGCGGATTCCTGCCAGATAACTATTATCGCTTTTAAAGGCCTTGAAGCGGTTATGGATAAACCAATCGTGAAAGATGAAGTAGATAATCCCGTAGGTACTTATACCGATGCCTATCCAAAAGTGATAATCCAGACTGATATGCCCTATCCACATCAGCCATAAGGCTAATGCTGCAAAGCCAATGCTAAACAGGTCGTTCAGTTCAAACCAGCCGTGCCGCTGCTGATGGTGCGTTTTATGAATAAACCACAGCGGCCCGTGAAACAAGTATTTGTGCATTACCCATGAGAGTGCTTCCATTAAGGCGATGGTGGCAATTATAATACCTATGTTTATTAATACCTGCATCTAATAATTGCTGTAAAAGTAAAAAGCAGAAACAAGTTTAATTGTTCTGCTTTTTATATTTTGAAATCCGAAAACCCGGATCTTATTCATTAACACACCCCTGCCCCTCTCAAGAGAGGAATAAGACAAATCCGAAATTCCTATATATGTATCGCCCTATTCTCCGTTGCGGCTAAACACGCTTCGCGCATGGCTTCGGTATAGGTTGGGTGGGCATGGCTGGCACGTGATACATCTTCTGCAGATGCACGGTACTCCATTGCCAAAACAGCCTCGGCTATCATATCCGCAGCACGTGGGCCAATCATGTGTACACCTAATATCTCGTCGGTAACGGTATCAGCTAATACTTTTACAAAGCCATCGGTATCGCCGCTTGCACGTGCACGTCCGCTTGCTTTGAACGGGAATGATCCTATTTTATATTTAACACCTTGTTCTTTCAATTGCTCTTCGGTATAACCAACAGCGGCAACTTCCGGCCAGGTATAAACAACGCCCGGTATCAAATTATAGTTAATGTGTGGTTTTTGTCCGGCAATTAGTTCTGCAACAAAAGTACCTTCATCTTCTGCCTTGTGGGCAAGCATAGCACCTTTTATTACATCGCCAATGGCGTAAACACCTTTAACACTGGTTTCCAGGTGCTCGTCAACCGTAATTTTACGGCCGCGCTCTTCAACTGTAATGCCTATTTTATCAAGGCCTAAACCATCGGTGTAAGCAATACGGCCAACAGCTACCATACAGTAGTCGCCTTTTAGCTCTTGTTTCTCGCCTTTAGGGTTATCAAATGTTACGGTAACCTCTTTGCCTTTGGCAGCAGCACCGGTAACCTTGTGGCCCAGGTAAAACTCCATGCCTATTTTCTTCAACACTTTCTGCAACTCGCGGCCAAGGCCTTTATCCATTGTAGGGATAATACCATCCATAAACTCAATTACAGATACCTTAGAACCTAAGCGTGCATAAACAGAACCCAGCTCCAAACCAATAACACCACCACCAATTAAAATCAGGTGTTTAGGTATTTCGGTAAGTGTTAAAGCTTCTGTTGAAGTAATGATGCGTTTCTTATCTATCTTTAAAAAAGGCAGGCTTGATGGTTTTGAACCTGTAGCTATGATCACTTTTTCGGTGGTTAGCTCGGTAGCGGTGCCATCAGCTTTGGTAACAATAATGGTATTTTTATCTTTAAACGAACCTACACCCTGGTGTACGTCAATCTTGTTCTTTTTCATCAGGTAAGCAATACCGCTGGTATTGGCATCAACAACTTCCTGTTTGCGTTTTATCATCTGGCCAAAATCAATGCCCAGGTTATCAAGCTTAATACCATGCGTGGTAAAAGTATGTGCGGCGTTATGGTAATGCTCAGACGAATCAAGCAATGCCTTTGAAGGGATACAACCCACATTTAAGCAGGTACCGCCCAGGGTATTATATTTTTCAATTATGGCGGTTTTTAAACCAAGTTGAGCGCAACGTATGGCGGCAACGTAACCACCAGGACCCGAACCTATAACGATAACATCATATTGCATAGTAGTGTATTTTATGGCTGGCAAAGTTAAGTAATATAAAAGGGCTAATAAATAGGTTTTTAATTAAATGTTGGGAGGTTGACAAAAGTAAAAGCAGTAGGGTTATAACAGGTATACGTACCATTGTAATTGCCTGCTAACAACCTATTCTGGGCGTTCCCTTCGGGCGGGCTATCCGCTTATACTGCACCTGGCCTTAGCCACAGGCCGGTATCCGCTTTTATCCCTAACGCGGGATGGCTAAAGCCGACGGCAATGAATATATGCAACTCTTAAGTTTATTTGCCTGCAGAGATATTCTGTTAATTTAACCCCTCTTTTGTAACAGTATTATCACGGTTGGCATAATACTAATTTAACTTGTTAAATTTAACTTTTACTAACTTCCAGATCAATGAAAAAATTCTTCGTCCTATTTTTATTGCTGACCACTGCCTATAGCGCGTCATTTGCGCAAAGCGCTTACGTTGCAGAGCATTTCACTAAAAAAGATGTTTACATCACCATGCGTGATGGCGTAAAGCTGTTCACATCTATCTACACCCCAAAAGATGCATCGGCAAAAAATAAATACCCTATAATGATGCAGCGCACCTGCTACAGCATTGCTCCTTACGGCGAAACTAAGTACCCCGGCTCATTAGGCCCCTCAAAATATATGATGCAGGAAGGTTACATTTTTGTTTACCAGGATGTACGCGGCCGCTACAAAAGCGAAGGCACCTGGACTAACATGACCCCGGCTATTGATAATAAAAAAAGCAAGACAGATGTTGATGAAGGCTCTGATACTTATGATACTATTGACTGGCTGATAAAAAACGCAACCGGCAATAATGGCCGCGTTGGTCAGTGGGGTATCTCGTATCCGGGTTTTTATACTGCAGCTGGCATACTATCAAATCACCCGGCGTTAAAGGCATCATCGCCGCAGGCACCTATCTCCGATTTCTTTTTTGATGATTTCCATCATAACGGCGCTTTATTGGAGTCATACTTTTTTACTTACCCTGTTTTTGGCGTACAGAAAAAAGACACAACTGCTAAAGCTTGGTATAACAATACTATTATCAACCCCGGCACCCGTGATGGTTATCAGTTTTTACTGGACTTAGGCCCGCTTAAAAATGCCGACAAATATTACAAAGACAACTTTTATTGGCAGGAAACTGTTAACCACCCCAACTATGATGAGTTTTGGCAAAAACGTGGTTTGTTAAAACACTACAATAAAGTAACACCTGCCGTAATGCTGGTAGGCGGCTGGTTTGATGCCGAAGATTTAACAGGTCCGCTGGCTATTTATAAAACTATTGAAAAGAAAGATCCTAAAGCTTACAATACCATTGTAATGGGTCCGTTTGGCCACGGCCGCTGGTCGCGCGAGACCGGGCACACTATGCACAGCAACATATACTTTGGTGATAGCATTGCTACTTTTTACCAAAAGAACATCGAGCAAAAATTCTTTAACCACTTCCTTAAAGGCAATGGCGATAAAAACTCTGGCCTGCCAGAAGCTTACATGTTTAATACCGGTAAAAAAGAATGGCAAACATTTGATAAATGGCCTTCGCCCGCGGCAACACACCAAAAATTGTATTTAAGCAATGATGGTAAGCTGGCTAATACGCAGCCAACAACTGCCGGCACCACAAACTTTGTAAGCGACCCGCTAAAACCGGTACCTTATACCGAAGATAATACCACCACAATGGGCTTTACCCCGCACAATTACATGAGCGAGGATCAGCGTTTTGCAGGCCGCAGAACCGATGTATTGGTTTTCCAGAGTGATGTTTTAACAGATGATGTTACACTGGGTGGCGAGATAATGGCCAACCTGAAAGTTGCAACCACCGGTACCGATGCAGATTGGTTTGTTAAACTGATTGATGTTTACCCTCCTGATGAGCAAAACAACCCATACATGCCTAACAAAAACATCATC
>NZ_JBAZVP010000047.1:0-23428 GCF_041660805.1 Mucilaginibacter sp.
CCCCGGTTTTTCGTCTGGCCGACGCTCTTCATTATGTTGTTTTTACCAAATGCGCCACTACTAATCACCAAGCGCGTCTTTGCGAGGTACGAAGCAATCCCCGATAGAAAGTAGGCGACAAGCATATTTGGGATTGCTTCGCTATGCTCGCAAAGACGTAATTGTTTGTAGCAATTTCCACCCCGCGCGTTCATTGCAATGACTTGTACTTACAACGAGCCGTCTTTGCTGCTATGCCCTACCCGCTATAATTATAAACCACCTTTACCCCGCTTACTTTATTCAGCTTGGTCATTACCTGTTCTACCTGTGTTTTGCGTACGGAGAACCGGATCTCGCAATTCAATTCAGAACGCTGTTCCAATATCTGTAATTGCTCATCTTTTATAATGCGCATAACATCGTTCATCTGCAGGTAATCAAACGTGATGGTATAAATATCATTAACTGTTTTCTCGATAACTTGTGCTTCACTTAATGCTGCCTCGGTAGCTGCCTTATAGGCATTTATTAACCCCGGAACACCTAACAGTGTCCCACCGAAATAGCGTATCACTACCACCAGCACATTGGTAATATTTTTTGATAGCAGTGTGTTCAATATTGGCCTGCCTGCTGTACCGGAAGGTTCGCCATCGTCGTTCACGCGGAAAACCGAGCGGTCAATCCCAAGCCTTATTGCCCAGCAATGATGATTGGCCTTGGGGTGTTCGGCTTTTAAATTGGCTACAATGGCCTTTATCTCAGTATCTGAACTTACAGGATATGCAAAAGCTAAAAACTTACTGCCACGGTCGCGAAAAATGCCTTCGGTGGGTTGGGCAATAGTAGTATAAGTATCGTCAAACAGCATTAATGTTGTGAGTAGGTAATTATAATTATGGCAACAATGGCCAGGCCAATGCCAATTTTATTTAACAGGCTTAAACGTTCATGGAAAACAAATAAACCCACAACAGCACCCAAAGTAATTACACCAATGTTCATTGCAGAAAATACAGTTGAAGGGCTGGTAGATAAGGCAGTATGCGCTTTCAGATAAAATAAAATATTACCAAAATTGGCAACACCCAGTACCCAGCCAAACATCATATGCGGCCATGAAATTTTTGATTGTTTGGTAATTACCTTAAAAAGTAAACCAACAAAGGCAATAACAAATGCCAGTATGTAAATAATAAAAAGTGAAGTGGTATAAGCAATTTCTTTAAATACAGCCACCTGTTTAAACAGTACATCAATTATACCAAAACCTAAAAACACTACCACCAGGTATATCCAGGAATTGCTAAGCACCTTACGGTTGGCTGTTTGCTTTTGCCATGGTATTGAGCAAAGTATAGCAGCAAAGCCAACAGTTATCCCAATTATTTTTAACGTGCTTAAAGGTTCTTTAAACAGCAGGAACGATGCCAGGATAGGAATAAACAACGAGAGCCTTTGTGCCACATCTGTACGCACAATACCCACCACCCTAACTGACGATGCCATTATCCAAAACACCAGTGGCAGCAATATCCCTACAGCAACATAAATAGTTACAGGTGCATGCGATAAATTTTGCAATTGCGGCCTAAAAAAGAACCAGGTAAGTAAAATAGCCATGGAGTAATTCCATGTAATGGCCTGGAAAATATCAACACTGTAACGCCGGGCCAGTTTCAATAAAACCGACACAATTACGCTGCAGCAAACGCTTAAAAAAACATATAACATTGGCTATTAAGTTTATTTAGGTTGATTATAAAAAATTTGCAAACTATCTGCTCCCACTACATATTCACCGGCATTTGTACCGGTAATAGCAGGTGCTTTAATGCCTTCACTTAAAACAGATGTGCCGGTAAAAATACGTGCTTCGTCCCACAAACCATCATGTATAAATGTATTTAATGTATGCGCACCGCCCTCAATAATTACCGATTGAATATCCTGTAAATACAGCTGGAACAAAATATACTGTGGCACAAACCGGTCAAAATCTTCTAAAGCGATGTATTTTATTTTGCCGTCAATATCGGTTTTAATTTCGTTAAATATCAACGTTTCAACAGTTTGATCAAATATGTTTAAAGCTGTACTTAACTCCAGCCTGCGGTCTATTACAACCCGCTTGGGTGATTTGCCTTCGGCATAACGCGTATTCAATTGCGGATCATCAGCCATCACTGTATTCTTCCCTACCAGTATGGAATCTTCTTCGGCACGCCATTGGTGTACCAGTTTGCGCGCTTCCGGGCCGGTTATCCAGTGCTGACTGCCATCTGCCGGTGCAAAAAAGCCATTAGCTGTTTGAGCCCACTTGAGGATAATGTATGGCCGTTGTTTTTGTACACGGGTAAAAAAGCGGCGGTTAAGCCACTGGCAATCCTGTTCTAAAACCCCAACAGTTACCGCTACCCCGGCGGCTATCAGTTTTTCAATCCCTTTACCATCTACCTGCGGGAATGGGTCGCGGCAGCCAACTACCACCTGCGGGATCCTGTGCTTAATGATCAGATCGGCACAGGGCGGTGTTTTGCCATAGTGTGCGCAGGGCTCTAATGAAACATAGATGGTAGCATCTTTCATTAGGTCGGCATGGTTATCAAACCTGTTTATCACCATGTTAACGGCATTTACTTCGGCATGTGCTTCGCCATATCTTTGGTGATAGCCCTCGCCTATTATTTTGCCGTCATGAACAATCACAGCGCCAACCATAGGGTTCGGACTAACCGAGCCTGCTCCTAAAGCGGCCAGTTCAAGGCAACGCTGCATATATATTTCATGTAATGCCATTGTGCAAAAGTAGGTTTTATGTTACTTTGTTGCATGAAAACTATTAAGGATGTATTTCTATCCTTTCAACATGCCCTTGAAACGCTTTATGATGCCCGCGAAACCGGTGCAATAACCTTAATGGTACTGGAAGAGCTTACAGGTTTTTCACGTGCTAAGATCAAAGCTTTCCCTGAAGATGAGATTCCTGCCAATGCTGTTGAAAAACTTACCGCCATATTAGAAGAACTTAAGACGGGCAAACCCGTGCAATACATTTTAGGAACTACGGAATTTTACGGATTAAACTTTTTAGTGAACCCGGCAGTGCTTATACCCCGACCGGAAACAGAGGAATTAGTGGAATGGGTGTTGCAAAGTCAAAAGTTAAAAGTGAACAGTGAAAAGTCATTATCAATTTTGGATATTGGTACAGGCAGCGGGTGTATTGCTATCAGCTTAAAAAAGAATTTGCCTGGTGCCAATGTTATGGCTATTGATATTTCACCAGGTGCTTTACAAACAGCTAAACAAAATGCTGTGATTAATGAAGTTGAGGTGGAGTTTAT
Source organism: Mucilaginibacter sp. (assembly GCF_041660805.1). Taxonomy (GTDB): domain Bacteria; phylum Bacteroidota; class Bacteroidia; order Sphingobacteriales; family Sphingobacteriaceae; genus Mucilaginibacter. The sequence continues at coordinate 3,330 of NZ_JBAZVP010000047.1, forward strand.
TGAACAGGATATACTGGAGGTGAAAGGTGAAAAGTTAAAAGTTAAAAGTCAAAAGAAATTCGACATTATCGTTTCTAATCCACCTTATGTTACTTTGGAAGATAAATTGCAAATGCACCAGAATGTAACCGGTTTTGAGCCGCATACCGCCCTGTTTGTACCAGAGCACGACCCGCTCATTTTTTACAAAGCCATTGCTGGTTTCGCGGCAGAGCATCTTGAAAATAATGGTTTGCTATTCTTTGAGATCAATGAAAATTATGGTAAAGAAACAGTTGAGTTATTGAGCCATAACAAATTTACCAACATTGAGTTAAGGCAGGACATGAGTGGCCGGGACAGGATGATAATGGCCGCGACCGCTGATTCTCACTGATGCTTTTGATTATGTTGATTCCAATCAGCTTAATCATTTAAATCAACGGTCAGTTCCTCGGATGAAATTCTATGATTGTGCTTTTCAGATACTCCCTGTCAAGGTGGGTATAAATTTCGGTAGTCGTAATACTTTCATGGCCCAGCATTTCCTGTACAGCGCGCAGATCGGCACCGCCCTCAACCAAATGCGTGGCAAACGAATGGCGCAACGTATGCGGACTAATATTCTTTTTTAGCCCTGTTAATTCTGCCAGTTGCTTTATCACCATGAATACGTATACCCTGCTTAAGCGACTGCCCCTTCGGTTCAGGAACACCAGGTCTTCTTCGCCTTTTTTAATAGGGTAGTGTACACGCACCTGCTCTATCCAAATCGATAATGCCTTTATCGCTTCCCCACCTATAGGTATCAGGCGTTCTTTGCTGCCTTTGCCGGTAACTTTTATAAATTCAATATCCAGGTAAAGGTTTGATAGTTTTAACTCTGTCAGCTCAGATACCCGCAGGCCGCATCCATACATTACTTCCAGCATGGCCTTGTTGCGTGCACCTTCAGGCTTGGATACATCAATGGCGGCTATCATTTTGTTAATTTCGTTGATGCTTAACGTGTCGGGAAGCTTACGGGTTATCTTGGGGGTTTCCAATAATTCGGATGGGTCGCTGGCTATCAGGTCCTCCATCAGCAGGTATTTGTAAAAGGCCTTAATGCCCGATATCACACGTGATTGCGACGACGGGATCATGCCTAACTCATTCACCCATTTAATAAAATCGCGTAAATCTGTTAAAGAAAATTCTGTAGGTGATTTTTTACTTATCTGTAATTCAGCATATTGGTATAGCTTGCCTAAATCATCAGTATAAGCATCAATGGAATTTGCGGCCAGTGAGCGTTCCAGTTTCAGATAGCTTTTAAATCCTTTTATTGCCGAAGCCCAGTTCAATTGATTTTAGTTTTTTGATGTTTTATAGTTAAGTTTGAACAAATGAATATACAAATTATAAACGGGCCAAATTTAAACCTGCTTGGCGTACGCGAAAAATCTATATATGGCAGTGCTGATTTTGAAAGCTACCTTGCCGAATTGCAAAAACATTTTACAAACATCACCATTAATTACTTCCAAAGTAATGTTGAAGGCGAAATTATAAACAAATTACACGAGGTTGGCTTTAGCTATGATGGCGTTGTGCTGAATGCGGGTGCTTACACCCACACCTCTATCGCTATTGCCGATGCTATTGCAGCTATTAACACCCCGGTAATTGAAGTCCACATTTCTAACGTATATAAACGGGAAGAGTTTAGGCATACCAGTATGCTGGCAAGTAATTGCAAGGGCGTTATAGCCGGTTTTGGAATGCATTCGTACAGGTTAGCAATAGAGAGCTTTCTGATATAAATTCTAAAACCTGAATTTTAAAATCGGGTTTTTAAGCACAGAGAATTAGTAATTAGAGATCGAACATTCGGCATTCGAAATAAAAATATGAGTAAAGTATTTAAAATAACATTCCCCCTACTGTTTATACTTACTTTATTTACGGTGGATGGCATTGCCCAAACCAAAAAGAAGAAGCAATCTGTTCGCGATTCGCTGCGTATGGCTATCCTGCGCCGCGACTCGATGATGCGCACTTTTAAAAAGTCTGACACATCCATCAACAACCTGCTGCAAAAGATAGAATATTATACTTCATCTTTCAACCAGATCAAAACCGGGCTGTCGCGCAGTGTTGATACGGTTGATATAAGCAACCAGCTGCCTTCGTTTGAAAGGCGTGTAGGGCTTATTAAAACCCTTATTGATAATGACCGTTCAAGCACGCTGCGTTATTTGTATGCCATACGTGACATCCTTACCCGAAGTGATGACCAGTTAGACATTTATCAGGAACGCCTTGCCGCAATTAACTCTAAACTGGTACAAAATCAGAATGAGCTGGCATCAATGGATAAAGATTCTGCTTTGAAAATTGTACCGGCTGATAGTGGCTTACGCTCCACCTTTCTGGAACAAAAAATTGCTATAGATAGTAAGCATAAACGGCTGGATAGTACTAACAAAAAGCTTTTACTTAAAATAGGATTGCTGCAAAACCGTATATCGGCAGTGTATATTTCCCTGCTTGACCTGAAGGATCAGATAGATATTAAGATCCGTGAGTTTAGCATGCAAGCCTTAAGTTCTGAAAACAACAGCATTTGGCAAATGGATGCTGATACCACAAGCACTTTTAAAACGGCCTTAAGCAAAACAGTTAATATGAACAGGAGGCTGCTCAACTTTTTTGTTGGCCGCGATCCGCTTATCCACTTTGCAGGGATGTTGGTTTTTGTATTGTTCTTTACCTGGATCTATTCAAACAGGCGTAAAGTTTCAAGAATAAAAGAGGAACCACAGGCAGTTTTTAATCATGCTAAGTATATTTCTCTTTACCCAATAACATCAACAATAATTTTAGCTTTTGCTATTGTACCTAACTTTTATGACCACCCACCGGTAATTGTACAGGAGATATTTTTCACTGTACTTACATTGGGCATACTTTACCTTGTTAAAAAAACCTGCCCTCCTACCCAATTCAAATACCTGCACATATTATTCTGGCTTACAATTGTTTATAGCCTTAGCAATTTGTTTGTTGAGGTATCAAATACCGACCGGGTGGTTGTGTTATTACTGGCCCTGGCCACATCTATTGTAAGTATCTGGCTATATCGCCAGGTTAAAAAGCAACCCGAAGATTACCTGCCTTATACAAAAACCATCTTGCAGGTATTTATTACTTTATTGGTTGTTTCATTTTTATGTAACGTATTTGGCCGGGTTACACTATCAAAAATAATTGGGGTAACGGCAGTATATAATTTATGGCTGGCATTGGGTATGTACTATTTAGTGCAAATAATTATGCAAAGCCTGTTCCTGCAACTGGAGGCCAATAAAGATAGCAGCAGCATAAGCTCATTTATTGATTTTAAGATGCTGCAGAACAAGTTCAGGAGCATTTTAACGATATTGGCAAGTGTGTTATGGTTAATAATGCTTACGCAAAACCTGAGTATTGAGGATGCCGTTTTTACATTTATCCAAAACTTCCTGACCCAATCCCGCAGCCTGGGCGGTACCAATACACAGTTCACCTTTCAAAGTATCATCATATTTATAGCCGTAATATGGTTCTCATCTGTTGCGGCACGGATAATTAGCTACCTGTATGAAGTGGCCGGCAAACACGCCAATGATATTGATGTGCTAAAAAAGAAAAACCGCACCTCAACCCTGCTCATTAAATTGGCGGTGTTTGCTGTAGGGTTTTTATTGGCTGTTACCGCGTCAGGCTTCCCGTTGGATAAGATAACTATCATCATCAGCGCATTTGGTATTGGTATTGGTTTCGGGTTGCAAAACATTGTAAACAATTTGGTATCAGGACTGATACTGGCTTTTGAGAAACCTATTCAAATAGGTGACATTATTGAAGTAGATAATCGCTCAGGTACTATTATGGAGATAGGCATCCGTTCAAGTAAAATAGCTACAAGCGATGGCGCTGAGGTTATTATCCCTAACGGCGACCTGATATCCCATCACGTAATTAACTGGACATTAAGCAATAACAACCGTCGTATTGAACTAATTATTGGGGTAGCATATGGATCAGATATTGAGAAAGTAAAAGCACTTTTAACCGATCTGCTTTGTAACAGTGAAGATATTATGGACAACCCCGCTCCGCTCATTTTTGTGCATAACTTAAATGAAAGCTCGGTTGATTTCCGTTTGTTATTCTGGGCCGCTGATATAAACACCTGGTTATCGTTAAAGAGCCGCATACTTACGGACATCTATTTAGCCTTTGCCAAAGAAGGGATTGAGATACCATTCCCGCAGCGCGACCTGCATTTAAAGCTTACAAATGAGCAAACAGATATTATTGCCGGCAATAATAAAAAGAAACCCGGTAAAAAGGCCGAAGTGGCCAATACAGATATTACAGATACCGGCCTGCCCGATGCTAATGCAGGTCCTGTTGCTCCAGATCAGTAAACTTTGTGCGCTTCCCTGCAAAAAAATCCCAAACAATACTACGGGTGTAAGTACCGGTTAAGATTTGAGATTTGAATTTTGAGATTTGAAATACTGCTCCTTTTGACTTTTGGCTTTCAACTTTTGACATAAACAGCCTGCGTACAAAATTCTGGTGCGCCCTGGTTACAGCCCAGGCATCCTTACGTTTACCTTCCATCAGGAAGCGGATAAGGGCTAAAAGATCCATCCAAAACCGGATACTGATCACCCAAAATGCTTTCCAAAAAGGTAAATTATTTTTAAGCAGCAATAAGTTGTTCCTAAAGTTAAGATAGGTTTTAAAAGGGTTTTCGGCATTAAGCGTACCACCACCAACATGGTAAACCTGCGATTGTGGGCAGTATACTACCTTATAACCCATATTTTTCAATCGCCAGCAAAGATCAATCTCTTCCATATGGGCAAAAAAGCTTTCATCAAATCCGCCTGCCAGGTCCCAGCATTTCTTTTTAATGAACATTGCCGCACCCGATGCCCAAAAGATCTCACCAGGCTGGTCGTATTGCCCCCTATCGGCTTCTATCTCGTAAAAGATCCGCCCACGGCAAAACGGGTAACCATACTTATCAATAAAGCCGCCTGCAGCCCCTGCATGTTCAAAATGGTCTTTGTTATTAAATGATTTAATTTTTGGCGCGGCGGCGGCTATCAGCTCGTCGCTTTCCATAAGGGCTATTACCGGCTCAATCCATCCGGGCTCAACCTCAACATCAGAGTTAAGCAGTATATAATAATCGGCATCTACCTGGTTTAACACCCGGTTGTAACCGCCTGTAAAGCCGTAATTATCCTTATTTTCAATTACTGTTACCGTTGGGTACACGCTTTGTACAAAAGCAATAGAACCATCGGTAGAGCCATTATCGCCAACCACTATCTCCAGTGCAGGCCAGCTTGATGCTAAAACAGAGGGCAAAAAATCGCGAAGGTATTTGATGCCGTTCCAATTTAATATTACTACGGCAACTTTAGGTGTATGCATCATTTATTAAAATCCTCCGGCTTAAACTTCCACCTGCGGTGGCTCCACAGCCAATACTGGGGCGTTTCTTTTATTTGTTTATCAAGATACTGCACATGCGCGTTGGTAATTTCGTATTGTGCGGTTTCTTTTGGGTGCTCAATCAACGGCACTAGTGTATAGGTATAATAGCCTCTCTTTATTACATCTATGCGATAAAAAAGCACAACAGAATCTACCATTTTAGCTATTTTCTCTATCCCCAAAAAAACAGCGGTTGGCTGGTTTAAAAAAGTGGTAAAATAGTTTATATCATGCCTTACAGGTGTTTGGTCTGATGCCAGTACAATCATTGTACGCTCATTTTTTAAAGCGACAATGGTACGCAGCGTTTGTTTCATAGCAACCAGTGTAGAGCCAAAACGGGTTCTTTGCTTGTTTAAAAATTTATCAAAAGCTTCATTTGACAGTGGTTTGTAAACAATAAGGGTTTTCTCTTCGGTAAGCAGGCCAAATACCAGTGCTGCCATTTCCCAATTACCATAATGCCCGGCAGCAGCGATAATGCTTCTACCCTGTTTAAAGTAATGATCAACTATTTCGGGATTGGTAACACGCATACGCTTAAGCAGCTCTTTTTCAGATATGCTTACCATCTTAAATGTTTCCATCAGCAGGTCGGCCATGTAATGAAAATATTTCTTTTCAATCTTTAATCGCTCGGCTTCGCTTTTTTCAGGGAAGGCATTCTTTAAATTTTCATAAACAACCGGCCGCCGGTACTTAATTATATAATAGATAATCAGGTATAAAAGATCAGCAACGAGGTACAAAAACCAAAAGGGCAATAACGAAAACAGGTACCAAAAAAATATACCGGTATTATATGCGGCCTTTTTTAACATTATTTTAACCAATTTTGCCACAAACATAAAAAATATATATGATTGAGAATGGTGCTGTTTTACCTATGTTCTACCTGCCGCCGGTTGAGTATTTTACAAAGCTGAACAACTTTAAGCCGAATATACTGCTGGAGGTGGAAGAACATTTCCCAAAACAAACCTACCGCAACCGGGCAAACATATACTCGCCCGATGGTATGCTAACCCTTACCGTACCTGTATCAAAAGGTTCAAAAAACCACACCAAAACAAAAGATGTTAAAATAAGCTACGATTTTAAGTGGCAGCGCCTGCACTGGCTTAGTCTGGGTGCCTGCTACCGCAGTTCGGCATATTTTGAGTATTATGAAGATGATTTTGCCCCTTTTTACGAAAAGAACTTTACCTACCTGGTTGATTATAACCGCGAACAACTGGAGTTGCTGCTGCGCCTGCTTAAAATAAAGCTGCCCCTTCAGTTTACCGAAACATATGAAGCGGCTTACCCACATCTGATTGATCTGCGAAATGTAATAAGCGCCAAAAACGTACCTGATACCGAACAAAAACCCTACTTTCAAGTTTTTGAAGAACGAAAAGGCTTTTTAAAAAATCTAAGCATTGTTGATCTGTTGTTTAACCAGGGGCCACAAGCTTTAAATTATCTGTAATGTCAACATACACCAAACGGGTACGTTATAAAAACCACAAAAGACATATTAATGTAGGTGCACGCCCGGGTTCAATTATTATCCCCGATGATGCCGAAAAACCGCAAATAGTTGTTTATTCCTTTAATCAGGACGATCTGCAAACCAGTAAGGGTACCAATATAGAAACCATTACCAGGCAGATAAAGAAATGCACGGATCACACCCACTGGATAAAAATAAATGGATTGGGCGATGCCCGGCTAATTGAAGATATTGGAACTTTCCTGGGGATAAATCAACTGGTGCTTGAGGATATTGTAAATACCCACCAGCGCCCCAAATTTGATGAATATGAAGGTTATGTATTTGGTACCAGCAGGGTAATTTATTTTAATAAAGAGGACGAACTGATAAACTGCCAGTTTAGCGGAATCGTTAAAGATAATATCGTTATTAGCTTTGAAGAAAGTCATAAAGATTATTTTGAGGCGGTTACCGCCCGCTTAAAGGCTGGTAAAGGGATTATCCGCACGGCCGGACCGGGTTATATATTTTATAGCTTAACAGATACCATATTAGACAATTACTTTGTCCTCCTGGCTAAAATTGGCGATATGATAGACCAAACTGAAGACAAGCTCTATCAAAGCCCCGATAAATCTATCATGTTTGATGCGCAGCAATTGAAGCGCACCCTTATCATTATCCGCCGCTCGTGCTGGCCGGAGAGGGATAAGATAAATGATATGATCCGCAGTGAAAGTGAGCTTATCACCAAAGAAACCAAACTTTTTTTGCGCGATGCATATGACCACTGCATACAGGCCATGGATATGGTTGAAAGCTATAAGGAGGTAACTTCAAGCATTATAGACCTGTACTTATCTATGGTGAGCAACCGCATGAACGAGATAATGAAGGTGCTCACCATCATATCAGTAATTTTTATTCCTTTAACCTTTATAGCCGGTATTTACGGCATGAATTTTAGTCGCGAGGATGCCAATGGCCATGTGATTAAAGATAATATGCCCGAGCTTTATGTTCAACATGGATACGTTTATACCCTTATAGGAATGTTCCTGATAGGCTGCGGGCTTATATTTATTTTTTGGAAAAAGGGCTGGTTTAATAAGCTGTAGGTTTAAATGTGGATGCAAAAGCACCTGTTATTCAAAATATTCGGATACCCGAAAAGAGATAAACTAATTACATTCCTGATAGTCAAACTCTAAAATTGCAGGCATCATGTGTTTGTATTGTTCACGCGGTTTGTAACCCTTATTTTCCAAATCAGTTATGATCCTTCTTTTCTCAGTATAGCATACACTTTCTGTATCAAAAGGCCCTATATTAATTATTTTTTGTTCCCCGTTACTAACCGACCGATAATCATTAAAGGCAGCCATATAACCCGGCTTAGTTTTTATAATATTAAATTCCTTGTAAACGTTTTCTGTCGCTCTTACATTTGAGGTTAAATGGGCTTTTCCGTACCAAACGAAGGTATAGTACTTACAACCCGGCTTTGGGTTTTTAATTACTGGTGTAAGAGACATTAATACCAGGCACATTGCGCTTATTATCATATACTTAAATATTTTAATCATAACTTTTTTTTAATAAAAGTAAGGTAATCATAAGGCTGCAACAACCGTGAAAACACGGTATTTCTATGTTGATTTCCTTGAATTATGATGAGCATATAAAACCAAAGTAACAGAGGCACCTATCCGCCCTCAAGTGTGGTTTGCAGGCTTACAATTGCTCAATAATTTATCCCTTCATCAACTTTTTCTTCAGCCATACCCTTACCGGCTCATCATATAACTTTAAAGCTGCATAAGCCAGCAGTATAAAAAAGATGAACAGCCCGAAAGCTATAGGGACAATGGTTGATGGGGCAGGTTTTGCCTTCATTACCCAGAACGTGTAAATATAAATGAACGGATAATGCGTAATGTAGATGGGGTATGATATATCGCCCGAGAATTTACACAGTTTGGCCCAGCGGCCGCTTATTTGTCCGCCGGCACCGGCCGCAATAATAATCGGGAACATAATGATGATGCATGCCGCCTCATAAAAACCATTCCAACTGTACCATGGGAAAAAGAACAGCGCCATTAACATAAGCGAGCATACGGTATATGCCATAGGGATACGGATGAGTTTGCCCGTACGGAACAGCAACAGCCCTGCAAAGAATGGGAACATCATGCGGACCGGAGCTACCCATACATTAGGATACCCCTCGGCTCCCGGGCCGTAAAAGAAATCGGCAATGAATTTAGATTTAATTTTAGCGTAACCCCAACCAGTACCAAGGTCGCCATGATCTACTGCAACCACAGTAAGTATAATACCGCTAATAATAACAACAACCCACAATACGGTTTTGGTCATTTTATGGCCAAATACAGCATAGATTATGTTAGCGATATACTCCTGCATTAACGACCAGCAGGGCCCGTCAAGCGGGTGTGTTTCGCCCCAGCCGCGTACATCTATCGGTGCAGGCAACAAGGTAAAGCCAATAAGCATAACAGCTATCAGTCGCCACACTTCTACATTTTGTGCGTCTTTATATGGATCAAACCAAAAGGCGATGGCGCCTATCAGCGTACCCAAAATAACCAGCGGATGCAGGCGAATGAGCCTTATCTTTAAGAATTGTTTAATGGTCATTCCCTTTGCCCAGCGATCGTCATAAGCGTAACCCACCACAAAACCCGAAAGCATGTAGAAAAAATCTACCGCCAGGTAACCATGGTGCATAGGGTGTTTGTCAAGTTCGGGATAATAAGCCTCAAACAAATGAAAAATAACTACCAGTATGGCAGCAGTGCCACGTAATCCGTCTAAAATTGGGTAATGTGGTTTCATAAAAGGCTTTATAGGTTTAGGTTATAAAGCCGAAAGTAATATTTTGAGCGACAACTTGCAAACTAAAATACCTGATAAGCCGTTCAACTTGCTTCCGCGAGTTTCTCATTCTCCAAGATCTGTAATAAGGCCTTTTCAGCAATATTCAATTCGGTAGCTTTTATGTCCTTTTCTTCATCCAGCTGACTAATGTATTTGAATAGGCTGCCTTCCTCATAGCTTCTTATTACGGTTGGGTGCACATAATACTTTTTGCAAACAGTGCGGGTATTGCCCAGGTTAATGGCTACTTCATCAAGCACGCTCACAATTTTCTTGCGGCATTCTGTTATACTGCTAAATTCTCCGGCTTCTTTAAATGCGTATAAGGCACTTACGCTACCAGCCCAGGTACGGAAATCTTTAGCGGTAAAGTCCTCCCCTGTTATTTCTTTCAGGTAATTATTGATATCGCCAGACCCTATGGTACAGCGTTCCCCTTCCTCATTATAAAACTGGAACAGTTCTTTACCGGGTATATCGCGGCATTGCTTTACCAGCTTAGCCAATTTTTTACTTTGCAGTGCAACTTTGTGCATTACCCCTTTTTTGCCCTTAAACTCAAAGTTTAACTTTGCCCCTTCAATTTTAACATGCCTGTCCATTAGTGTGGTAAGGCCAAAAGAACCATAAAGCTTCTTGTATGATTCGTTGCCTACCCTTATACTGGTTAGTTCCATGAGGCGTACAACAAGTGCCACTACCTTTTCATAATCGAGATTGCGGCGGGCAAGGTCTTTATCTACCTGTTGCCTTATGGCTGGTAAATGCGCCGCGAAAGTTTGCAGGCGATGGTATTTTGATTGGTTACGAATTTTGTTCCAGCAGGCATGATAACGGTATTGTTTGCGCCCGGCAGCATCAGTGCCTGTAAATTGTAAATGTCCGTTTTCATGTGGCGAGATCCAAACATTGGTGTAGGCGGGCGGTATCACTAACTTATTAAAGCGCGTTATTAGCTCTTTATCCTTAACCACGTTACCATCAGCATCCATATAGCTCCACCCTTTGCCTGCTTTTTTGCGGGTATAGCCGGGGGTAGAATCTGATACATAGCGCAACCCTACAGCTTTCGCGGTAACTTTAGGGTCTCGCCCTATTTTCTCGAGTTTTTTTAAGAGGCGGTTCATGTGATGATAATAACATTGTTGGGATATATAAGTTTGGAGAGACGGGATTTATAGCCAAAGATCGGGCGAGTCAGCCTCCTGTAGTCGCTCGGCTGGAGCCGACAGTTATTAGGCGGCGTCCTCGCCGCAGTGTTTAAGCAGTTATTTAAGAGGCGGCCGGAGGCCTAATAATAGTTACCACTCGGCAGGAGCCGAGCGGCTGCATGTGGGATTAAAGATTTAAAGACAAAGGACAAATGACCTTAGCATAAAGCTTGATCCTTTGTCCATCTATCCTTTGTCTTTTATCATTCCCGTCCTTATCTATAAAGAATTTATGGTATCCACTACATACTCCACCTGCTCGGGATGCACATCCAAATGGGTTACAAAACGGATGCGGTGTGTATCGGTACTGTTAGCTTTAATGCCCCTTCCTTCCAGCTTGGCTAATATGTTACTTGCAGGTTCGGTGGTATCAAATAATACTATGTTAGTTTCTACAGGTACAACATTGGTTACCCATGGTGCCGTGGCTAATGCTTCGGCCATGATACGGGCATGTGAGTGATCTATTTTTAACCTTTCAACATGATGATCCAACGCATAGATACCTGCTGCTGCCAGGAACCCCGCCTGCCTCATACCGCCTCCCAAAACCTTACGGATACGGCGTGCATAGTTAATGGTTGCCCTATCAGCCAATAAAACCGAACCTACCGGCGCACCCAACCCTTTGGACAAACAAACCGAGATCCCGTTAAAATACTTACCATACTCTTTAGCACTATCGCCGGTATGGGCAAGGGCATTAAATATGCGGGCGCCATCAAGGTGCAATTTCAGGCCCCTATCATGGCAAAGCTGGGCTATTGGTTTTATTTGAGCTAAGGTATAGCAACTCCCGCCGCCTTTGTTCACGGTGTTTTCCAGTACTACCAAACTGGTATGGGGGTAATGTATATTCTCAGCATTAATTTCCGGCTCTATCATCTCTGCGGTGAGTATGCCCCGGTAACCATTCAGTAATCGCGTTGATACGCCCGAATTAAAGGCGATGCCCCCACCCTCGTAACGATAAACATGTGCGGTTTGGTCGGCAATCAGCTCATCCAACGGCTGGGTAAAACATTTAATAGCTATCTGGTTGGTCATGGTACCAGATGGGCAATAAATAGCGGCTTCCATACCAAACATATCGGCAGCTTTTTGCTCCAGCGCGTTAACGGTTTCGTCCTCACCAAAAACATCATCCCCCACTTTTGCGCTCCACATGGCTTCCAGCATACCGGCAGCTGGCTTAGTTACAGTATCGCTGCGTAAATCAACAGTTATCATATATTATAGCTAAAAATACATTATTTGTGTTTCAAATTATGCGCCCAATTTTAATCATTTTATTTTTTATGCTGATAGTTGTATCAGCAAAATCACAAAAATGGTTTGAATATTATTGGGGTAGTCAATATTATCTTATTTTGGCGTAACCAAACCTTATCCTCATGCATAAACTTTTACTTCTTTTAATTATTTCTTTTTTTTCGTTCGCAGCAAAAGCGCAGATAGGCGAATGGACGCCGGCTTGTTATTATGACATTAATAATTCCCGTATATGCGGAAAAATAAAATGGGATGTTCCCGCCCGAAATATTTTTAAAGGTACTGGTGATCATATTCAGTTCCGCACAGCCGACTCCGTAAAGAAAGAAAAGATCTCAACAGATAAAATCAAATCATTTGTAATTAAGACAGATAGCTTTGTAGTATCTCATCACCCCTACCTTAAAGAATACCCAGTTTTAAAAGTACTGTTAGATAACCCTATAAAGCTTTATGTAAATTTAAGAGTAAATTCAACTCCATCTACAATGGGAGCCGGCAGCTATACAGGCACTACCGTTACTCTTGGCTATTGGGAGAGATATAATACCCGTTATTTTTACGGTGAAAATCCAGATAATATAACTGAATTAAGCCGGAGTAAATTCATTGAAATTATGAGTAAAATAATGGCTGATAACAATGGCATTGTGCAAGCAATTAAAAATAAGGAATACCGTTATGGTAAGATAGACGAGCTTGTAAAACAGTACAAGATTTTTAAAGAACACCCTATTGAATAACCAATGCGCTACTTTTTAACTCTATCAATTTTTGTAATTACTTTTTCGGCCAGCGCGCAAAAATGGCAACCCGGTCATTTTACCGATGCCAAAGGTGTTGTTGAAACAGGCTTGATACGCGCCTATCCCGGCGGTAATGGCCCCATTAAAAATGAGGGCTTTATTGAATATAAGGAGAATGAAAAAGCCAATCCAATAAAATTGAGCACCAGCGACCTGCAATCATTTGTTGCGGGTAAAGACAGTTTTGTGGTGGCACACGCGCCGGGTAACGAAACCTGGGCAAAAAAAGACCTTGACTTTGTGCGTGTTGTAGTTGATGAACCCCTTAAAATTTATGCTACCCGCGGCGCGGGCAGCGGTGGTGGCGGCAGTGGCGTACATGTATCGCCCGGGGTGGGATTAAGCACCGGCGGCGGTTATGGTACATCATACGGCGGTGGCTTAGGCATATCATTTGGCGGAGGTGGTGGTGGTAAAAACTCAAAAATGAGTTATTATTATGGCAGCAGTACGGCAAATATGCAGCACCTCACCAACGAGAACTTTGTAGATATAATGAGCGAAGTTATGGGCGACGAACCCGACGTTGTACTCCGCATCCGCAGTAATAACTATGGTTTAAAAAATATTGAAAAACTGGTAGAGTACTTTAATAAGGTTAAAGCCGCGAATAAACAACCATAGAAACAGCTTTTATTTATATTACAAAACCTTCCCGGCCTGCCTGGAAGGTTTTTTGTTTTTTTGCCGCCTTGATTAATTAAAAATCAATAAATTAGAGTATACAACTCTATAAGGCAATGAAAGCGTACCCTGATAATGTGACCCCGCTAAATTTCGATCATTATGTATCACTGCAGCCCGAAGAGTTTAGGCCTGGGTTGATCAGAATGCGTGAGATCATCCTGTCGGTTGTACCGCAGGCCGAAGAATCCATCAGCTACCAGATCCCCTGTTTTAAATACTTGTATATGCTGGTTGGTGTTGGCACCAATAAAAACTCGTGCAGTTTTTATACCATGAGCCCGCCGTTGGTTAAACAATTGAAGGATGAACTGAAAGATATAAAAACATCAGGCGCCACACTCCACTTTGCACCCAACAAACCTTTGCCCGAAGAGTTAATAACAAAAATTGTAAAAGCCCGTATAAAACAGAATGAAAGCCTGGCAATGAGCAAAAAAACGAAGTGAATTGCTCAAAAAGTTAAAGTTAACTCAACTCATTAACATCTGTTAAAACTTTTAGGTGTAAATGGTGTCCTTATGGTATATCATCATTTAAGAGTAATATGCCCGATAGCAAAAAACCGGAGGAAAAAGTAACCAGGAGAGAATTATCATACATTGAAAAAGTTTGGCATACTGTAGCTATTGTTGCCTTGCTGGTGGTTGTTATTTTAATAGCCCGCGTTGCTTTTAATGTATTGCTAATGGTACTTGCAGGTGTATTAATATCGGTTTACTTTCATGGGTTGGGCGATATGATTGAACGGAAAACCAAATTCAGCCGCCGGGTTTGCATGATATTATCTGTTGCTGTTTCATTCACCATTATTGCTTTGTTGCTTTGGTTTATGGGCACCAAAATACAGGGGCAAATTGCTATTTTGAATGATACACTCCCTCAAACTATAAGTACAGCTAAGGCAAAACTGGCCGAATCGCCAATTGGGGCAAAAATATTAGCATACTTCACCGGTGATAAATCTGATAAGCTTTTTTTAACAGCGCAAAGTTTTTTCAGCACTAGCTTTGGGGTGCTTGGTAATATGTATATCATTTTATTTTTAGCTATATTTTTTACAGCAAGCCCTAACCTTTATAAAGATGGTATAATTAAATTAATGCCCGATTCTAAAAAAAACCTGGCGAAGAATGTAATAGATCGCATTAGTTTTGCATTAAAAGGCTGGCTTAAGGGCATGATGCTCTCTATGGTTTTAATAACTATATTACTTACCACAGGGTTAACAATAATAGGCATCCCCGTTGCCCTGGTACTTGCACTAATAACCGGCATACTTAAGCTTATCCCAAACTTTGGCTCATTAGCGGCCATGATACCCGGCGTTTTGCTTGCACTTACCATAAGTGTTAATACCGCTATAGCAACCGCTTTACTGTATATAATATGCCAAACAATAGTAAGCAATATTGTTACGCCGCTTATTCAAAAAAGGATGATAAATACGCCGCCTGCCTTAACTATTATAAGCCAGGTAATTATGGGGACGCTATGCGGTGCCCTGGGCGTGATATTAGCCGTGCCACTGCTGGCTATCTTAATTATTTTGGTTGATGAGCTTTATGTTAAAAAAATCAACGATCTGGGATAAGATCACTTCCCTATCACACATTAACATCCGCACCCCACTAATCGAAATAAGATAAAACAGAAAAGGCAGCCCTTTTGCGACTGGTAACAAATGGGCAGCAACCACAGATAGGGTAGCATTTTTTTTGTAAATATCCTTATCTTGGTGTAAGCAAAATCAAACCGGTCTCCATGGCAAAAAATAAAACTATAGAAACCACTCAAAGTGTTGCCGAGTTTTTAAATACGGTGACCGATGATGTTAAGCGTGCGGATAGTTTCCGTTTGATGGAAATTATGAAAGAGGCAACAGGGTTTGAACCCAAAATGTGGGGGGATGCAATTGTTGGTTTTGGCAGCTATCATTATAAATACGATAGCGGCCGCGAAGGTGATGCGCCAAAAGCAGGCTTTTCTCCACGTGCCAAAGAGTTCTCACTATACTTAGCAAAAAATTATGCTGATAGCGAAAAACTAATCCAGCAATTAGGTAAACATAAAGTGAAAGGCAGCTGCCTGTACATTAAAAAACTGGCCGACATTAACGAAGATATATTGCGTGAAATGATCACTTTATCCATTAGATAATTATAATAATCTCCTAAAGCACTAAACAAAATTAGTCGTTTAACTTTTCGCGATATCTGGCAAGTAGTTTTTTTTACAACAAGTGTCTATTATTTATAGAAACCCATGCCCCATTGTTGCTTACCCCGGGCAGCACAGACAATATTATTAGATTACAAAGAGTTTAAGGACCGCAATCATTTTGTACTAGGCCGGCCTGGCTGGGAAAAAGATGCTGATTATATATTGAATTGGCTAAGCCGTAATTAAATTCATATTAATAATAGCCTCATTTCGGCGAATAAAGAGCCCTGTAAAATATTTTTTTACGACTAAGTTTTTGCAAATGAATTGGTTAGAAGGGCATCTTCAGATTCTTCAAAAAAAAATTTGCAGCACTTACTAAAAAAGCTACCTTTGCAATCCCAATCGGGATGTAGCGTAGCCCGGTATCGCGCCACATTTGGGATGTGGAGGCCGCAGGTTCGAATCCTGCCATCCCGACGAAAGCGATACCAAGTATCAAAAGCCCTTAAATCATAGATTTAAGGGCTTTTTTGTTTTAACTTCAGCCCAATTTATTCAAGTTATATCAATAAATATGCACTATTACAGGTGGCACAAATAGCATATCAAATATCTATTGTCAATTGATTATCTAAAGTCCTGGTTGGTTTACGAGGCGCTTCTCTCCCGCTCAAAACGAAATTGGGTTAAAAGTCGAAAACCTTGAATTTATTGTTTCGCCCGCCATAAACTATATGCATTGTTAGCATCAGTTTTATTTGGCTTAACAAAAAATATTCCAATCGCTATATGTGAAAAATTCAGACCCTTAGCGAGCCACGGAATGCTCTGGCGGCATAGTAAGAATCCGCACCGTTGTGATAGACGAAGACATGGTCGTAGCGGCGATCACAAAAGAGGGCACCGCCGAGTTTTCTAATAGCAGGAGGTGTTATTATCCAGCTCGACGTTTTCGTATCGAATTTTCCAAGTTGCTGCAATTCCCGATATTGCTCTTCTGTTAAAAGCTCAATACCCATGTCGGCTGCCATATCTATTGCGTTATTTTCTGGTTTATGTTCTTTCCTTGCCTCCAGGGCCTCACCGTCGTAACAAACACTTCTGCGGCCTTTAGGGCTTTCCGCCGAACAGTCATAAAAAATGTATTCGCCCGTCTTTTTATCATAACCAACAACATCTGGTTCACCGCCGGTTATTTCCATTTCATCAAGCGACCAAAGTTTTTCAGTATTGGTTTCCAGCTTTGCTTGTACTTTAGCCCATTCAAGACCTTTATGGCGGCTCACATTTTTCTCAAAACGGACTTTTAATACGTTGAGTAGTTCTTCACGTTGTTCTGGTGACAAATCTTTTTTATCGTTATTCATGTTGCTCATAATTTATATTATAACCTGTTGAAATCGAATTTACTAATCATCTAACCCCTTTCCATTAAGAATTTGCAGCAAATATTTTTCAACCCTCGACTCGCGGGTTTTGGATTGTTTGGGTGCAGAAAAATAAAAAATGTATGCTCTTTGCCGTCCCGGCGTCAATGCCTCAAAAGCAGCTTTCAAGTCAGGTATTTTATCTAATTTATGTTTAAATTCTTCATGAATGATAAATTCTGAAGTTTTTTTAAGGCTTACTTTCAAACCGGCTTTTTCCACTTCAATGGCTTCATAAATATAGGCTTTCAAGATGGGTACCATCTCAACTATTTCCAAAACATTTGTGAACCGGATCTGGCGCGCCGCCTGCACATTCTCCGTTTGCTGGATTAGAATACCGTTTGGATCCTTTAACAAGGCACCTTTAAAAAACAAAACCGCACAGTATTCTTTAAACACATGTATTAAAACTATGTTACTTTTCTGAAACATATAACAAGGGACACCCCACTTCAATTCTTCGGTCAGCCCGCAATCAAGAATGATCATTCTCAATTGCTCCAATTCTTTCTGCCATTTTGTGGTTTTACTGAAGTAAAAATCAACCTTAGGATTCATTTTATTCATTTATTAAAATTAGCTGAAATAATTTTCTTATCAGCAGGCCTGAAATACCACGACACCACAGTTAGGATGAGCAATAATATCGGTCCAAAAAATTCTTTGGCGCCATCTCCACTGGCTAAATGAGAAAAGACAGCTCCCGACATGGCAAAGAAAAAGCCTGCATAGGCCCATTCCTTTAGTAAGGGAAATTTAGGAATAAGGACTGCTACAACTCCCAAAATTTTCCAAATACCCAGTATTGTTAAAAAATAGATAGGATAACCCAAATGTGTCATACTATCTACTTCCTCTTTCACTTTTAATAACTGTACTGTGCCAGTTGACATCATTCCTAACGCGAGCCAAATGGTGGAAACCCAATAGATAATTTTATTTCTCTTTGTCATGGTGTGTTATTTTAATTTGCTTACGATGTCTTGTATCCGGTTATGTGCCATATTTATGCCCTGAGCAAAGGGTAAAGCAAGTACCTGATCCCTTTGTGCAACCGATTCATATATTACGTGCATATTGAGTTTGCTGGTGTCGTCAGTAAGTTGTACAAATTCTAAGAACTCAAGCTGGACGCTAAAAGGCGTATTCTCCATTTCAAATGTCCGTGTGATTTTCCGGTTCGGGCTAAACTCGTGTATTACCCCATTGAACCCGTATTTGTTTCCTTTAGCATCAGTTGTTTCAAATTGGTAACTGCCGTGCTTTTTATTGTCGAGTTTTAGCACTTTCGTTCCCATCCATTGCTCAACAATGCCGGGCTCTACATACGCTTTAAAAAGTAATTCCAACGGCAAATCAAATTCCCTTGTAATCACTAATTCTTGTTTGCCGTCTTCTGCAATAATTTTTGTTTTTTGTTCCATATTACTCTATTTTTTTGATTTGTAGTTTTTCATTATGGATTCCAGTTTGTTAAATCGGTCTTCCCATATTTTGCGGAATGGCTCAATAAAGTCGGCTACCTCTTTCATCTTTTTTGCATTAATATGATAGTAGATCTCCCTGCCGTTTTGCTCTTGTTCAAGCAATTCACACTCGGTGAGTATTTGCAGGTGTTTTGAAACTGTCGGTCTTGCTGTGTCAAAGTTTGAGGCTATTGCACCTGCTGTGAGGGATTGTGAGGCTACCAATAGAAGTATAGCCCTTCTTGTCGGGTCGGCTATTGCTTGAAACACGTCTCGTCTTAAATTCATTGCGTAGCTATTTGACTACAAATATAAATGTAGTTATTTAACTACGCAATTTTTCTGTGATTTTTCTTATGGATGTTTTTTGCTTGGGCGCAGGACATTCCGCGTTCACTTTATAACACATTATGGCAACTGACTTTTGCTACGAATGGGCTGCAAAGCCTGGCTCCGGGGGGATTAAGTTAAAGGAGTAAATAGTTTTAGTTTATAAAACTTTAGGAATTTAAACACATCATTAAAAGATTACACCGGCAGACAAGCCTGGTAAAATATCGGCTATGAGGATATTTTACCAGGCTTGTCTGCCAAAGAAGGCGCGTATTTATACTGCTTACAATTTAGGGTTACAGCTAACTAAACCCTTTAGTTTGCAATGCTAAACTTTAAAATCATCAAATCATTTAGCCGGAGCGTAAGCCCCTGTGGTAAGCCATGTTATCCACGCTTTCTTGAATGCCGCATGGCTCATTGGCGGAAGTGTACGGCCTTCGCCCGGCTTCCAGCCGGCCAACACCAGGCCATCATCCGCGTGCTCAATCAGTTTCTGCATATTTTTATGGCCGTTTTGATTAGGATCTACAAGTTGTTTGGCTAATTGGCGCGGTGTGCGGCCCTGAAACACCATTTTCATATCTGCCGGCGGCAGGTGCCAGTTAGGGTTGCCCGGCGGCGTATGCAAACCAGGAGTATTTGCGGGCTGATGACAGTTGGAACATTTCATTGCATAAACACCCTTACCGTCAACTCCTCTTTGAGGCGACATTGTGTGCAGGCGGCTATCGTCTCCCTGCAGCGGGATATTTCCTGCCGGATGGCAATTCATACAGCGGGAACTCATCAATACCGTATATACCTGTTTAAAGGCTTTAACA
>NZ_JBAZVP010000048.1:0-23058 GCF_041660805.1 Mucilaginibacter sp.
TCGGTTTTAAAGTTATCAGGGGCTAAAAAGTCAATGGGCTTACGATCCAGAAAATCCTTGGTGCAGCCGGTAAACAGGCAGGCTATAAGGCTTAAAAATATATATTTTGTCTTCATCTGATTTAAATTTTGGTAGACATTAAAAATTAAGGTTTAGGCCAACCGAATAAGTGGCAATTTGCGGGTGGAAACTTGCTGTTGTTTGTATAAAGTTTCGTTCAGGGTCGAAACCATCAACAAACTTTGTTAGCACAAACAGGTTTTCGGCAGTAATAAAAAACCTAAGCCTTTTAATATCATACTTATTAGTTATTTTATTACTTAAGGTGTATGACAGCTGCATACTTTTAAGCCTGAAATAGGCAGCGTTATAAATATTATAACTGGTAATAAGTGCATCACGGCCTTTGTCTACATAAATCCGCTGGTAGGTATTTGATGGATTATCGTACGTCCATCGGTTAGTTACTGTACTCGTCAGCAGTGGGCCTGTGGTATTATAAAAAGGAGATATCAGGTTCCCATTCATAAAGGCATCTACATGACCAACACCCTGTCCAATTATATTCAGCCCCCAGTTTTTGTAATCTAAGTTTGCCGAAATAGAATACAATATCTTGGGAATCGGGCTCCCGATAATTGTTTTATCATTGGCGTTAATAATGCCGTTATTATCAATGTCCTGTATTTTGATGTCGCCGGGGGCCGGGCTTGTCATTACACTTGAAACATTGGGCATACCTTGTTTAAGAGCATAGGTCCTGCTGGTATTTGGTATAGCCGGGTCGCTGTTATTTTGCCATGTAAAGTCTGATACCTGGTAGATGCCGCCAACTTTGTAACCAAAAAATGAATAATAAGGATTGCCAACAACACTGCGGTTGGTTGTGTTGTGGTCAACATAAGAAAGGCCGCCCAACGATGTCAATTTGTTAGTGATGTAACTAAAATTAGCATTTACACCATAACGCAGTTTGTTAATATTGCCAGAGTAGCCAACGTTCACTTCAATTCCCTTGTTTACCATATCACCTATGTTTTGATAGGGCAGAGTTGTTACACCAAGTGATGGTGGAATGGTAACACGCGCCAGGATATCATAAGTTTTTTTGTTAAAGTAGTCAACAGTGATGTTAAGTTTATTCCATAACGTCATGTCAATACCAATGTTGGTTTGCTCGGTGGTTTCCCATCTTGTATCTTTATTAGCCAGGCTAATTGTACCTCTTCCGGGGACGATAACACCACCAAAATCATAATATTCAGATCCGCTCATCTGATCGGCAAAAGCGTATTGCGAACTGATGTTTTGGTTCCCAAGTCTTCCCCATGAGCCCCTGATCTTTAGATAGATGTTTTCAAAGCGTTTAAAGAATGGCTCTTCGCTTACCCGCCAGCCTGCAGAAACAGATGGGAAGTTTCCCCATTTCCTTCCGTCGGCAAAACGGGATGAACCATCTCGGCGCATATTAAACTCAAGCAGGTATTTACTGGCAAAGGAATAATTTAACCGCCCAAAATAGGAGGCTGTGGCTGTTTCATAAGCCGAACTGGTTAGGAATAGTGTAGTTGGATCGCCAAAACCAAAAATAGGTTGGTTAGATGAAAGGTTTTTAACGCTGCCGCCATCATAGGTGTAAATGTTCTCCAGTTTTTCGGTAGCGGCAAGTACTTTAAAATCGTGTTTACCGGCGCTGTATGAATAGTTAAGCGTAGCTGAATAGGTATTCAGATCCATCTGCGAGTTGCTCTTTTCAAGCATAGACTGCCTGATGTTTATAGCAGTTTCCTCATATGTGCCAGACGTATAAAACTCAGGCTGAAAGTTTACATAATTTGTTTTTAAACGATTGTTGCTGATTAAAACTTTTCCTACCAGGTTTTTTATGGGCTCTATTTCAATACTTGCCCTGGTATTAAGGTTGTATGCGTCATTTTTAGCGCCACCGCCAAGGTCCTTTGCTCCTAAAAATCTCCCGGCATAACTATACAAATTCGGGCTTCCGGTAAGCGTATCAATAGACCTTACATAAACTGTAGGAAGAAAGCCGGCAACCTCTGATAAAACAGAGTTTGTTGGTGCAATTAATTCGGTGCTTTTGTTAGTATAACCAATAAGGCCAAGATTAACCCTTACTTTGTTCCTGATAAAAGACCCATCTAAATTAGTATTGTAAGAAATTCTATCGGCAGAGGTACCGGTTAATATCCCGTTTTGTTTTTTGTAGGATACTGAGTTAGAAAACTTATAGTTTTTGTCGCCACCACTTAAGCTTAGATAATGATTTTGCAAGAATGCTTTTTTGTAATACGTGTCATACCAGTTGGTATTAGGATAATTGGGGTCAGTTTGGTTTTTGTAAAGATCTAATTGGGTTTGGGTATAAACAGGTGTTAAACCAACATTTGCCCTTGCTTCATTTAAAAGCGAGGCATATGTGTAGGAATCAACAGTTTTTGGCAGCCTTGTAGCCTGCGACCAGGAACCTGTACCATTATAATCAACCCGCAACCCTTTACCCGCTACACCTTTTTTGGTTTCAATGATAATTACACCTGCCGATGCTCTTGAACCATAAATTGCAGCAGAAGCAGCATCTTTTAATACGGAGATAGATTCTATATCATAAGGATTAATATCGTTAAAATTGGTTTGTACCCCATCTATTATTACCAGCGGATCATTATTATTATCGATTGAGGAAATACCCCTGATCCTGATCTGCGAGTTGTCATCTCCCGGCCTGCCGGAATTTTGAACCACTGTAACGCCGGATAATTTCCCCTGCAAAACCTGGTCGGCTGATGTCAGTGCCCTGCCCTCAACTTCCTTTACAGAAACGGTACTTACAGCACCGGTTAAATTTGCTTTCTTTTGTGATCCGTATCCAACAGCAACAACTTCGTCTAAACTCTGCACGTTTGTAATAAGTTGGATCTCTATTTTTTCTTTATTAGTAATATCAACAGTTTGTGCAACATATGAAATAGCCGAAAAAGAAATGCTTTTAACAGATGACGGAACTTTAAGAGTAAATTCTCCTTTTAAATCTGTCATGGTACCTACGGTTGTTCCGTCGGCTTTTACGGTGACACCGGGTACCGGTACCTTTTGTTCATCTACAACTATCCCGGAGATGCTCCTCACTTGTGCATAAGTGCTGATACAAAAACAGGAAATAAGAATTGTAAGTAAAATTTTGTTCATTTTGGTTTATTTAGGGTCATGGTTATTGGTTAGTGTTTAGGTTTTACATGTAGTATAAGTGATACCTTGTATCAAATATAAATGCCTGTTTGGGGGAGAGGCACATTGGGTAGGTTAGTGGGTAAATCTTTCATAATCGTTTTTATATAGTTTCTAATTAGGTTTAACTTTTACGCGTATACTTGCCTGCAGGTATACTTATCAAGATTTTGAGCTACTGAAATTGCTTGTGCTTTCTTAAAAGCCGTACTGCAAACAAATTTCATAATTGCAATGATAATTAACCTGTGAAAGCAGTAATAAATCATCACAAACAGGCAAAACCTACTTTATTATTTTTATATTCTTAAAGTTCAAAATTGGTATTAATGTATCAATAGATTGATACTACGGCATGAAGTAAAGGAAATTTAATATTGAAAAAACCTGTTTGAAAGAAATTATTTTATTGGGAACGTTCCCAATCATTGAGACCGTTCCCAATAGTTGCATTCTTGGGTTTCAATATATACCTTCAATGCATGAAAGGTCATCAGGTTACAATTAAAGATATTGCCAGGGCGCTAAACATCAGCAAGTCAACGGTATCAAGGGCGCTGACGGGGCATGCTAATGTTAATGAAGAAACCAGGAAGAAAGTGCTGGAGATGGCTATCAGTACAGACTACCAAAAGAACATTATTGCCACTAACTTAATAAAGGGGCGTAGTAAAACGATAGGGATTATTGTCCCGGATTTTAGTTCATCTTTTTTCCCGTCTATAATCGTTGAGGTACAACAAATAGCTAAACAAAAGGACTACTTGCTTTTAATTATGCAATCAAATGAATCTTATGAAACAGAGGTTGCAAATGCAAAACTTTTATTAGGTCACCAGGTAGATGGCTTATTGGTTTCCATTTCACAGGAGACGCTTAATTTCGATCATTTCAAAATTTTTGACAGGAAAAACATCCCTATAGTTTTTTTTAATCGGGTGTGTGATGAAATGATGGTTCCTAAAGTACTTGTTGATGATTACGAAGGAGCTTTCAGTGCAACAGAACACTTGATCAAGATCGGAAAAAAACGGATCGCCCACCTTGCGGGGCCCAGGTCATTGAGCATCAGTAAAAAAAGACTGAATGGTTATATGGATGCACTTAAACAAGACAATTATGGGGTTGATGAAGATCTGATCATTGAATGCGATTTGTCGCCTGATAAAGTGAAAATATATATTAATCACTTACTTAAAATCAAAAACCCTCCTGATGCTATTTTTTGTATTAATGACCCGTCTGCAATCCAGGCTATTCAGATTATTGAATCAATGGGATTGAAAATCCCGGAAGATATAGCAGTTGTGGGTTTTAGCAATGATTTCGCATCAGAGTTAATCGGATTGACAACAGTTGCCCAGCCTGTTAAAGATATTGGTTGTACTGCTGCACAACTTTTATTTGATCAAATTGAAAGTGATAAAAAGAAGGCCATTATTAAGCAATTAAAAACTAACCTAATCATTAGGTCATCAACAGTTAAATCACTGAATTGCAATCGGGTCAAATAATAGTTTAACTTATCCTTCCTTATTGCTTCTTTTCAATTCTGTTACGAAAATAGAAAGACTTGTCCGATATCGATCACTTTATCAAAGTAGACTTAAGTTAAGTTGCTGTTTAACAGGTATTTAACTTTGGTATAAGCCTTGCAAACCACTGTATATTAATTTATCACAATGGACAAGGTAATTGAAGAGGAAGTATCCGCCCAAAAAAAGAAAAAGGGCATCACTATAGGAGTTATCGTACTACTAATACTGGTATCTGCTGTATGGTTTGTACGCGCTACACTTAAGTCAACTATTAGCAAAGCACAAATTACTACCGGCATAGTTGAACGGGGCGATGTTGAAAACACGCTGAATGCCAGCGGAGAAGTACTCCCGGAATTTGAGGAGATATTAACCAGCCCCATAAATGCATCTATTAAAAATGTAGTGATGGATGCCGGTAATAAGGTAAAGGCAGGGCAATCTATACTTACCCTTGATAAATCGGCCTCGCAAACAGAATTTGAGAAGATCAAATTTCAATTACAAAGCAAGCGTAACGAGATCAGTAAGCTCAAGCTTGATCTGGGTAAAAGCTTCTTTGATATACAATCTAATAACGATATCAAACAACTGCGAATAAGCAACCTTGCAGACGCGGTAGAGAATGCCAAACGACTTTTTAAAGCCGGGGGTGGTACCCGCGAAAGTATTGAGCAGGCCCAACTGAACCTGAAAGTTGCTCAACTGGAAAAGAAACAGCTGGAGAACGAGATAAAAAGCAAGCAGCAAACAATGCAGATAGAAATTAAGGAGGCCGAAATTGCTTTGGCCATACAGGAGAACGATCTGCATGAATTACAGCGCAAACTACAGCTTGCTAACATTATAGCCACCCGCAGCGGAGTTGTTACCTATGTAAATAAAAATATTGGGGCCACCGTACGCGAAGGCGAATCACTTGCCCGCATTGCCGATCTGGGTAGTTTTAAAGTTAACGGCAGTATATCTGATAATTATATGGATCAGCTTCATAACGGCATGCCGGTTATAGTACGTGTAAACGAAGTGCAGCTGAAAGGGCATGTGGTAAACGTGTATCCTTCTGTACAAAATGGTATAGTAACTTTTGATGTACAGTTAGATGAACGCAACAGCAAACAGCTTCGCCCTAATATGAAAGTGGATGTGTTTTTAGTGACCGAGGTACACAGTAAGGTATTGCGGGTGACTAATGGCCCCACGTTTAAAGGGCCTGCCGATCAGGATATTTTTGTGCTGAATGGCGGCAAAGCCGAAAGGAGATCAGTACATATGGGCTTATCCAATTTTGATTTTGTTGAAATAAAAAATGGTGTCAAGCCCGGCGATGTGGTGATTACTTCAGATATGAGCGAATACAAGAATGCTAAAGAGCTCACTATTAAAGATTAACGCCATGAAATATCTATACATCATCATATTAGTACTCATGAGCAGGCTTGCTTTTGGTAGTGCCGGCGGCGATACAGTTAAGCTTACCCTGCAGCAGGTGGTGCAAATGGCAAAGCGCAACTCCATTGCCTCAAAGCAGGCTACCACAGTGCGCGAAACCAAATACTGGCAATGGCGTACTTTTAAATCTAATTATCAGCCGCAATTATCCTTAAGCGGCAACCTGCCCGGTTATAGTAAAACAACTCAGCAGGTGTTACAGCCAGATGGTACCATACTTTTCCAGCCGGTACATAATGATAATTCATCGCTCCAGCTTGATTTTAGCCAGAGCATAACCACTACCGGAGGTACCATTTATGGGACTACCCAAATGCAGCGCTTTTATGATTTCGACCGCGATAATGTACTGTATAATGGCGTGCCATATGCAATAGGTTATAGCCAGCCCCTGTTCCAGTTTAACGCTTTACGATGGGATAAAAAGATTGAACCGCTAAAGTTTAATGAAAGCAAGCAAGCCTATATCGAATCACAGGAGCAAATCTCAATAACTGTTAGCGGCTACTTTTTTGATCTGCTAATGGCACAGGTGGGCTTGCAAATAGCCGAAACAAATTATGTTAACACCCAAAAGATATTAAAAATAGCCAATCTTAAATTCGAGCTGGGTAAGGTATCAAAAAATGAGATATTGCAATTGCAATTAGAACAACTGAACGCTCAAAAGGCAGTAGGCACTGCCAAACGCGATATGGAAATTGCTACCCTTAACCTGCGCACTTACACAGGTACAGAAGGTGATGAAAAAATTGTGCTTGAACTGCCGGCCTCTACCATTGATATGCAGGTATCTGCCGATAAAGTACTGGCTGAAGCTTTTGAAAACCGTTCAGATGCGATCGCTTTTATGCGTCGCATTGCCGAGGCCAAAAGAGATGTGGCCAAGGCAAAAGGCCAAAGCGGCTTGGTAGCCACTTTAACCGCCAATATCGGCTATTCCAACACGGCAAGGAATATACCCGATGTATATAAATCTCCGCAGAACCAGCAGCTGCTGCAATTACAGTTCAGCATACCAGTGCTGGATTGGGGACGCTCAAAATCGCGCGTTAAAACGGCGCAAGCAAACGAGCAATTTACCGAATACGAAGTAGAGCAGGATAAACAAACCTTTAAGCAACAGATCATTACTCAGGTAACCTTATTTAACCTGATGAAAAATCAACTGGTTTTTACTGCCCAGGCAGATAGCATCGCATCAGAAAAATACCAGATAGCCCGGGAAAGATACGTGCTGGGCGATTTAAGTATTACCGACCTGAGTATAGCTTTCCAGGAAAATGATCAGGCTAAGCGTGATTACGTTGCTGCCCTGAGAGATTTTTGGGGAGCCTATTACCAACTGCGCTATCTGTCGCTTTATGACTTTGAACAAAATCAAAAAATAACTTATAAATAAAATTACTAAATTAAATCACATGATACGATTACAAAACATTGAAAAAGTGTATCGGACAGACACTATCCAAACACTGGCGCTTAACAGCATAAACCTTGATATTGAAAAAGGAGAATTCCTTTCTGTTATGGGCCCATCAGGCTGTGGCAAAAGTACGTTGTTAAATATAATGGGCCTTTTAGATATGCCATCAAAGGGCAGTATCAGCATTGACGAGCAAACCACCGGCAAATTTTCAGATAAGGAGCTTGCTCAATTCCGCAATAAAAAGCTCGGCTTTATTTTTCAAAGTTACCATCTCATAAATGACCTGCAGGTGCTGGATAATGTGGAGTTGCCATTGCTGTATCGTAATTCGACTGCTAAGGAAAGAAAAAGGCTTGCTACTGAGGCATTAGAAAAAGTAGGGCTGAGCAACCGGATCAAACACTTCCCATCCCAGCTTTCTGGCGGGCAAAGGCAGCGTGTTGCTATAGCACGTGCTATAGTGGGCAGGCCGGAGATTATATTGGCCGATGAGCCTACCGGTAACCTGGATAGCGCTATGGGTAGCGAGATCATGGAAATTCTTTTACAGCTAAACAGCAATGAAGGAACCACCATTGTAATGGTTACACATGATGAGAACATGGCGCAGAAGACCCATCGCCTGGTAAGGTTGTTTGACGGATCGCAGGTTCAATAATTTATCAACCTAAAAAACTAAGATCATGCTAAAAAATTACTTCAAAATAGCCATAGCGGTTTTAAGGCGGAGAAAATTCTTCACCTTTATTAGCCTATTTGGCATCAGCTTTACGCTGACCATACTAATGGTTTTAACCGCCTTTATAGATAAGGTAGTGAATGATGATTATCCGGATAATAAGCGCGACCGTTCATTATACATCAGTAAAATAGAGCTGCGCGGTAAGGAATCTATGAATTCGTCAGCATTAAGTTATTACTTCCTCAAACAGTATGTTGGCAGTATGAAAACACCGGTTAAGTTTGCCATTTCATCGGGCTTTAATTCAACCAATACTTATGTAAATAACCGTAAAATTGTTATCAACTATAAATACACCAATGCTGATTATTGGGACATTCTGGATTATAAGTTTACCGAAGGGAAAGCCATAACCAAACAACAAATAGATAATGCAGACCGTGTTACCGTAATTACCGAAGACCTTAAAAAAGAATACTTTGGCGATTCCGGCCCTGTGCTTGGTAAATATATTGAGGCTGATAACGTGAAGTACCGGATATGTGGCGTGGTGAAAACGCTGCCTATTACATCCTATTTATATTATTCGGATATCTACCTGCCTATAACCGTTACTAAAACCGACATGACGAGCAATAAAGGCTATATGGGCAATTATATGGGCATTGTTATGGCTGCCAAAGCAAGCGATGTGCCTAAAATGAAAAAGGAATATGCCGGCATCGTAACCAAACTGCCTATACCTGGTAAGGAGTGGGACCATATTTACAGCCACGCCGACAGCTACGTAGAAGGTTATGTACGCAGTGGTAATGAAACCAAATCGGGCATGTTGTATGCCATAACTGCTATTACACTTTTCGCGCTGTTTGTAATGTTGTTGCCAACTCTAAACCTGGTAAATGTTAACATAACCCGTATCATGGAACGTTCGTCAGAAATTGGGGTGCGTAAGGCCTTTGGGGCATCATCGCGTACGTTGGTTTACCAGTTTATTGTAGAGAACCTTATCCTTACATTTTTAGGCGGGCTTATAGGCATCATATTATCACTTATCGCCATGTATATTATTAATAACGCAAAGCTTATTGCCAACTTAACCCTTGGTTTAAACTTTACGGTACTATTTTACGCCATTATAACCTGTATAGTATTTGGTTTACTATCCGGCGTGTATCCGGCCTGGCGCATGTCGAAACTTAATGTGGTTACGGCTTTAAAGTCCCAATAAATTATTAACCTTAAATCAACAATATTATGTTCAAGCATTTATTTAAAATGATCTGGAATAAAAAGAAGCAAAACTCCCTGCTTATAGTGGAGATCCTGCTGTCGTTCCTGGTTATATTCGCGGTGTTTACCTTCAGCTTAAACTCCTATGACAATTACGCCAAACCTATGGGTATCGATTACCAGAACGTATGGGCTATTAGCTATAACAACACCTTAAAAACAAGCAACGGAGATTCGCTTAAGCTCTTTTATGACAACCTGCTGAACAACATTAAGGCTATGCCAAAGGTGATAGATGCGGCACACACAAGCGCTAATATTCCGTTTTCAAGCAACCATATGTCAACCGGTATTACTTATAAAGGCGACCATATACAACATATAAATAGTTTTATGGTGGATGATAACTATACCAAAACGCTTAATGCTAAAATAGTGGAAGGCCGCTGGTATAATAAAGCAGATATAGGATCAAAGCAGGAACTGATGGTGATAAACAGCAAGCTTAAAGAAAGGATGTTTGGTAAAGCCAGTGCAGTAGGTAAATTTTACGAAAATTATGATGGTAAGAAAAAAATAAAGGTGATAGGCGTTATTGACAATATTAAATTTAATGGCGACTACCAGGCACCCGAGTATTCAATGTATTCCCACATTGATACATCGTCTTATCGTTGGTTAGGCAAGATACTGGTAAAAGTTACCCCCGATGCCGATGCAGCGTTTGAAAGCAAGCTATATAAGTTTATGGCCAACAACTTAAAAGATTCGAATATTGAGGTGGAGCATTTATCTAACAAACTAACCAGCTACAACAAATTTACCCTGGTGCCGCTTATTATACTTTCTATTGTAGCGGCGTTTCTTATCATCAACGTTGCCTTGGGTATTTTTGGGGTATTGTGGTACAATATCAATAAAAGGCGGGGAGAGATCGGCCTGCGCAGGGCTGTTGGTGCGCCCGGCAGTTCGGTTTCTGCCCAGCTGGTAAGCGAGGCCATGATATTGGCTACACTGTCACTAATTATCGGATGTTTTTTTGCTATACAGTTCCCGTTATTGAACGTGTTTGATTTGGCGGCGAGTGTATATATAATTGCCATGTTGCTTTCTATAGTATTTATTTACCTGTTGGTTTTGGTTTGCTCATTATACCCGGGCAGGCAGGCGGCGGCAATTTACCCTGCAGTTGCTTTACATGAGGAATAATACTTTAGATTTGACAGTATGATATTGGTTATTGATGATGATACCGCAGTAAGAACGTCTTTACAGCTATTGCTGAAAGGCGAAGGGTACGCAGTTACCGGTGCCGAAACCCCTGCAGATGCATTGCTTATCATAAAGGAGGAGATCCCTGAGTTAATAATCCTTGATCTTAATTTTTCTATTAGTACTATAGGAGAAGAGGGAATGGAATTGCTGCGTGATATTAAAAACGAAAATCCTGCTATTCCTGTTATATTGATAACCGGCTGGGGCAGCATAGCCCTGGCAGTACAGGGAATGAAATTAGGTGCTAACGATTTTATTAATAAACCCTGGGATAATGGCCATCTGCTGCAATCTGTAAAAACATTGCTTGATCTGCGCGAGAGTACCATAGTAAACCGTACACGTAAGCAACTGGATAAAGAATACAATTTTCAACACATTATAGCAGAGGACCCGCAAATGCTGCAAATACTGGAAACCATAGGTAGGGTAGCAGGGACCGATGCCTCTATCTTAATAATGGGAGAAAGCGGAACTGGTAAAGAATTGATTGCAGAGGCCGTTCATCAGAACAGCCCGAGACGCAATAAACCGTTCATTAAGGTAAATTTGGGAGGAATATCTACCTCGCTGTTTGAAAGCGAAATGTTTGGCCATGTGCGGGGAGCATTTACAGATGCACGATTTGACAGGGCCGGACGCTTTGAGCTGGCAAACAAAGGTACCATCTTTTTAGATGAGATAGGTGACCTGGATGCCGGCAGTCAGGTAAAGCTGCTGCGTGTTTTGCAGGACCGTACCTACGAGGTATTGGGCAGCAGCCGTACCAAAACTGTGGACGTGCGTATTGTATGTGCTACCAACAAAAACTTATTAGCAATGTCAAATAGTGGTGCTTTCAGGGAAGATCTGTTATATCGTATCAACCTGATCACCATAACTTTACCCGCTCTTCGCGAACGGCCAAATGATATACCATTGCTGGTGAATTTCTTTATCAATAATCTAAAACAGATCTATAACCGGCCCGGGCTATCGGTATCTAAGAGCGCTATGAAGTGGTTGCAACAATTACCTTTGCCAGGTAACATCAGGCAGCTCAAAAACCTGGTGGAACGATCTATCCTTGTAAGTAAAAAAAATGTGTTGGAGATAGATGATTTTAAATCGCAGTTGGAATTATCACCTCAAAAAAACGGGAATACGCAGTGGCCGGGTGTGGGCACCATAACCCTGGAGGAGATGGAAATTCAGATGATAAAACGGGCCATGATTTTTCATAAGAACAAGGTGAGCAGGGCGGCTACAGCATTAGGCCTTACACGTAGTGCGCTTTATAGGCGACTGGATAAATTTGAGATACCTTATGACGATGAAGCTGAGGACTAAATACATACTTTTTGTTGTTATAGTGCATCTGTTAACACTGGCATTAACTTTTTATATTTTCAATCAAAACAGGGTCTTCTTTATTATTTCAGAGGTTTTTGTAATCATATCGGTGGTTATATCTATTCAGCTTTACCGGCAATTGGTAAGTCCGATAAAAATGCTGCTGCAGGGAATAGAAGCAATAAAAGACCAGGATTTTAATGTAAAGTTTTTGCCCACGGGCAAGTATGAAGTAGATGAACTGATAAATGTATATAACCACATGATTGACGAGTTAAGAAACGAACGCATTCGGCAGGAAGAGCAGCACTTTTTCCTGGAGAAGCTGATATATACGTCGCCAACGGGTATAATTATATTAGATCATGATAACCGGATACATCAGCTGAACCCTAAGGCCATACAAATATTAAATGTTGCTGATAAAAAACTGATAGGCCATGAGCTTAGCAAAATACAACACCCGCTTTTAGAACAAGCCGCGGATTTAAAAACCGGGGAAACCATTACTGTTAAAATTGATAGCATAAACACCTATAAACTGCAGAAATCCCACTTTATAGATCGTGGCTTTCAGCGGGGGTTTTTGATGATAGAAGAACTGACCGCCGAAATACTGGCTGCCGAGAAAAACACTTACGGGAAGGTAATAAGGATGATGGCGCATGAAGTGAATAACACCATTGGCCCGGTGAATTCCATCTTGCAATCAGCTTTAAAAACAGATACTTTATGGCAAACACAAACAGATAATCAACTAAGTAACGCCCTTCAGGTTGCTTTTGACCGTAATCAAAATCTTAACCACTTTATGCGCAACTTTGCCGATCTGGTAAAGCTCCCGCCAGCTAATAAAAAGCAAACAGACCTTAATTTGCTTGTTAAAGCGGTTTTAGAACTAATGCAGATAAAAGCCCGGGCTAAAAATGTAGAGCTTTTATTCCAGCCTGCGGCAAAGCCATTTATCATTAGTGCCGATGTACACCAACTGGAACAGGCACTCATCAATATCGTAAAAAATGCCATTGAGGCAATTGAGGATAAAAACGGTGGATTGGTTCAATTTATCATCAACGTTAAAACAGGTGAACTTTTTATTACAGACAACGGCAAAGGGATAAGTGAAGAGGAAAGCACTCAACTATTCTCGCCCTTTTTCAGCACCAAAAAAGACGGGCAGGGCATAGGTTTAACCCTGGTGCGTGAAATATTGTTGAATCATGGATTCAGTTTTTCTTTAAAGACAATTGCTGATAAAACTGTGTTTACAATAAATATGAAATAATTTGTCATAAACATAAAGTAGCTTCGGTTTAGGGACAAAATAGCAGGCAAATACTTATGGAATAATTGAGAAATCTGGCGGAAATACAAGTACCGCTTGTTTTTGGTTGATCAATTCCTTTTTTGTATCGCTTTTACCAAAGACCCGGGCGAAGAAGGAGCGGTTATAATGCACCATAGCCAACATATCCGCCCCACAATTATGACAAAAATGATTAATGCTGTTAACAACATTTTTCCCCTGGATATCATGATAAGTTATTCCGGAAAATTTTAAATCATTAATATATTTTTTGAACTCCACTTCAACTATAATATTATGGTTTTCTCTTTCTCCCATTACATCAACATGTATTACCTCTATTTTTGCGTCAAAAAACTGTGCTAAATTTATAAGATAGCCAAGTGACTGGATATCATTTTCATTGTAATTGGTAGCAAATACAATCTTTTTAAGGTGCTTTAATTCAGATCCTGCAGGGATGATAAGCACGGGCCTGTCTGCATAATTAATTACATCAGTGGTTTCACTTCCGCTTAACAGGTGGTCAATAACACTACTTGAACGGGCACCCATTACAATCAGGTCAATGTTTTTTTGATGAATGATATCTTTGACGTTTTCACCTAAATTACCTTCTCCGGTCATATGATGTATTGAAGGGCGATGACCATGAGCTGATACTTCGATCTTTGTTTTAAGATATTCTGAAAGCAGGGAAAGTTCTTTGTTGCTTTTCTCTTCAAATACCACATTTGCTGCAGGCACAAATGGGCCACCGGCATAATAAGGCGTAACCGGAGCTGATTGATAGGTGTAATAAAGTAATAAATCGGTGTGAAGTTTTTCACTCAAATAAACCGCATTTGTAGCAGCATTTGCTGCATTGGCCGAAAAATCGGTCAGTACCAAAATATTTTTCATGACTATGTTTTTTATTGGTGAAACTACTGCCTATGTTTTATTTGCCGGAATTATATATTACAAATATTGGACTTAAAATTGAATGAAAAAATGACCATGATCATTTAGTAGGTTGATTACTAACATCATTTGGCTTTATTTTTAAGAAACGCCTACACTTACCGGTGTACGTATGGATATGGTGAATTTTGCAACCTGGTGAAAAAAAGTATTCCTAACTTAGCTCGCATCAAATACACTGCATCTGCTTTGTATGAATACCAGGCTTGTTAAACTTTAAAGATCTTTATAAAATACGTTTACTTTATGCAAAAAAATGAATTGGTAATAGGGCACAACAATTTTAAATACCGGGTTAAAAAAGATTGGGCTGAATTTACCCCTGAACAATATCCTGTAAATGATTGCCATGAGATGGTAATGAGCAAAAATGGGCTGCTTTACTTATTAACCAATGAAACCCGTAATAATGTATTAGTTTATAGCAAAGATGGTATTGTGAAAGCGAGCTGGGGCAAAACATATCCCGGCGCACATGGATTAACACTTAGTGATGAAAACGGAGAAGAGTTTTTATACATTACAGATACCGTAAGGCACCAGGTAATAAAAACAAATTTGGAGGGTAAAGAACTGATGATACTGGATTATCCCCAAGAAATTTCTTTGTATACATCGGCTAACGAATATAAACCTACGGAAACAGCAATTGCATCTAATGGGGATATTTATGTGACTGATGGTTATGGCCTTCAGTTTGTTATTCAGTATGATGCCAGGGGCAATTACATTCGCCATTGGGGTGGTAAAGGAGATGGCATTGATCAGTTTAATTGTGTACACGGTATAACGGTTGATAACCGCAATGCAGAACCGTCGTTACTTATTACCTCCCGTAATCATAATGTTTTAAAGCGTTTTAGCATGAGTGGCGAATATTTAAACACCATTTCTTTGCCCGGTTCCTTTAATTGCAGGCCGGTTATCAATGGTAAAAATGTTTATAGTGCTGTATTTCGTTCAGAACATAACAAAAACTTAAGATCGGGCTATATAACTATCATCGATGAAAACGATAGGGTAGTTTCAAGCCCGGGTGGTACAGAGCCTGTGTATATTAACAGTGTATTACAGCCGCAAAAGCAAGAAGGCAGCACGTTTATACATCCGCATGATGTATGTGTCGATAAGGATGAAAACCTGTATATCCCACAGTGGGATTCTGATAAAACGTATCCCTTAATGCTGGAAAGAATCTAATCTAGACTGTTCATTTTCTGAAGCAGAAATTGAACAGCTTATTTAATTGTCAATGTATTAGCTATAACCTTTTTACTAATTACTGTATATGGAGTGATCCATTTTATTAGCCCAAAATTGGCCTCTTCGGTTTTTTTGTATGGCTCATTAAATAACTCATAAATAAGAAGTGCTTTTACCTGAGGGTTATTTTTACATTTTTTTATAAACGCTGTAACAAAAGCATTTTGGTCTGCCTCATATGTGCTGCTCTTTATTTCTTTATATCTGTAATTAAATTCAGTGAACCAGATAGGTTTATTAGGGAATAATGAAGCCAATTTTACTGTAATATCCGGGATATTGTATGGTGCCTTGGGGGCCGAACCTTCCATGTCAGAATACCAGTGATATGCCACCACATCAAACTTAACACCATACCAATCGCACATTCTTATGAATCCGTAATGTAGCCAACCGGTAGATATCATTGTTTTAGCTGTTGGATCTTTTGATTTAATACCTTCATCCATTCCTTTTAGGTAAGCTGCCGTAACATTAGTTTTGCGGCGGTTATAATGATTTTGGCTTTGCCCGGTTTTTCCCTTAATTAATAATTCAAGCTCTAAATCATTACCCAAATCATAGTAGCTAAAATATTGACCATACTTTACTGCGAAATTAGTGCCCAGGGTTTTTCCCAATTTGTAAGATTCGGCTTCTGTTTTATCCAAATCAAGCGTACGGGTGTAAAGCATAGGCAATATATTTACACCCTTGGCAGTTGCAGCCTTATATAAGTCCAGGAACCGGCTTTCAGCAGACATTGTACCGTCATCTTTGGTTTGAACATTAATACGATACCAATTCATTCCCATTCCATTTAGTAGTTGAACTTGCTTACTATAAGGGTACTGCATGTAAGGTGCATCACCAAGATGCCCGTTTGCACCCAGCATAAACCCAGACCCGGTTGTGGAAGGTAAACTTGTTGATGCCATTAATAAATTGGAGATTTTCTGTGTATCGGTTGACATTGAGGTTGGGGCGGATTCAATATCTGCGTTCTTGTTGCAAGAAAATGATGTGGGTAAAACGAAACAGATTGAAATTAATATTATTCTGATTTGAATTTTAGACATATTAAGCTCTGTTTTTGAATTATAAATTACTTTTTAGAAGTAATTTATTACAATATTGATTTGAAACTTTAATTAATTAAAAAACGGGCAGTAACTGGAAAGATTGTGTGCATAATTTGCTTTACTAATGTGAACATCCAGGGATTAAATTGAATAAATCTGGACTAAAGCATTTATATTTATTGGACTATTGGATTTAATAGCTAAACACCAAATTTGGGTAATCAATAATATTACTCATTATTTAAGCCAATTAAAATGTCACTATCTGGAATTGAATACCAACGGGAACTTACGCTGAACGCAGATGAATTTGTTGACGTTTTAAAACGCAGCACCCTTGGCGAGCGAAGGCCAATTAATGATCTCGATAGAATTCAAGAAATGCTGCAAAACGCTAACCTGATAGTTACCGCACGTAAAGATGGTAAATTGGTGGGTGTGGCACGTTCACTAACTGATTTCTCTTTTTGTACCTATATGTCTGACTTAGCGGTTGATCAGGAATATCAAAAAATGGGTATAGGTGTAAGGCTTATTAAGGAAACCAAAAGGCATACACCACAAGCCAAATTGATATTACTTGCTGCACCTGCCGCTGTAAATTATTATCCAAAAACAGGTATGAGTAATTTTCCGCATTGTTTTTTACTGGATGATATTAATGCGTTGAATATTAAAGACTGATCCATTTACAATTGCATCACCTAATCAAAATGAAAAGAAGCACCCTGTTTGTATTATTTATAATGTTAACACAAATTGCCCTGGCACAGTTTAGTGTAAGTACCAACAAACATTATATTTTAAAAGCGGGCAAGCCGTTTTTTTGGCTGGGTGATACCGCCTGGGAACTTTTTCATCGTTTAAACAGGGAAGAGGCCGACCGTTATTTAAAGAACAGGAGCGAAAAGGGCTTTACTGTTATACAAGCCGTTGCGCTGGCTGAAATGGACGGTATTAAAACCCCTAACCCTTATGGCGATACACCGTTGATTGATGACAACCCCGAGAAACCTAATGAAAAATATTTTCAGCATGTTGACTATATTATTGACAAAGCGAACGAATATGGCATCAATATAGGGTTTTTACCAACCTGGGGAGATAAGCTTAATACAGATAACTGGGGTAAAGGCCCCGAGATTTTTAACGAAAAAAATGCGGCTGTGTATGCAACATGGCTGGCAAAACGATATAAAAACAGAACTAACATTATCTGGATCCTGGGCGGCGACCGCCAGCCACGCGGCGAAAAAGATATTGCTGTTTGGCGGGCAATGGGTAAGGTCATCATGAAGGTAACCGATAATAAAGCCATTATTACTTACCATTGTCAGCCAAACCAATTGGGTTCTGCAGAGTGGTTTAGGAACGAGGAATGGTTTACCTTTAATATGTTCCAGACCGGGCATTGCAGGGATAATCCTACATATGATAAAATAAATGCTTCCTATAATGCTACGCCCGTAAAACCAACAATTGATGGCGAGCCAATTTATGAAGATCATCCCGTTTGCTTTAACGTAAGCGACATGGGTACTTCAAGCCCTTATGATGTCAGGAAATCAGCTTATCTCGATCTGTTCGCCGGTGCATTTGGGCATACCTATGGATGCCACGACATTTGGCAGATGTATAGTCCAAGATACGAGCCATTGAATGGGCCACATTTTTATTGGTATGACGCACTTGACCTGCCGGGAGCTACGCAAATGCAGTTTGTAAGACGATTGATGGAGTCGCACCCAATGCCGGACCGCGTGCCTGATCAATCGATAATACTTGAAAGTAATAATACTCCGGCAGAACGCATACAAGCTACCAGGGGAGATGGTTACATATTTGTGTATACAGCGCAGGGGAAACCGTTTACAGTAATTGCGGGCAAAATTAAAGCGACAAACCTGAACGCCTATTGGTATGACCCGCGCAATGGCAAAACAAAAGATGCAGGCATCGTATCAAATACTAAAAATAATAAGTTCAATCCGCCAAAAAACGGTTATGGTCAGGATTGGATCCTGATTTTAGACGATACCGCAAAACAATACAAAAAGCTATAGTATGAAGTTAATTAGCTGTTGCCTGCTGGGTTGTTTAATAACCATTAGCACTTTTGCACAAAATGCCGAAAGCTTAAAATATACCATAGCCCCATGGTTCAACAACAAAAAAGCAGCGGTAACCTTAACATTTGATGACGGTATACCAGGCCAATATCATATTGCCTTGCCACTGTTAAACCAGTACGGGTTTAAATCGACTTTTTTTGTAGCTGTAAAAATTATAAACGACCAAAAAATCAGTTGGGATCTATTAAATCAAGCTTCATTGGCCGGTCATGAGATTGCTAATCATGCACTTACGCACCCACATTTTATAAAGATCCCGTTGGATACTATAGCTTTTGAAAGCATCGAATCAAATAAATATATAGATAAATATATACCGGGTAAAAAAGTAATTACCCATGCTTATCCGTTTGGTGAGGGCGGGGGGAATACCGAAAAGGACAAAGGCATCAGGCAAACGGTAAGCAAATATTTTATAGGGGCGAGGGCCACAAAAAACAAACCCTACGCTTATAATAAATATGATTTTGCCTTAACTAACGATGATTATTATAACATTAACAGTCAAATGATAACCGACTCGGCATCTATGGCTGATTTTGGTAAAAACATTGATGAAACTATAGCAATTGGCGGTTGGTTTTGCCCAACCTATCATGGTATTGCTGATGGCTGGATCATTACGCCGGGGGATGTATTTGAAAAGCACTTGATTGAATTGGATAAACGTAAGGCAGACTTATGGATAGCGCCATTTAAGAACGTTATTCAGTATCATAAAGAAAGAAATAGTGCTACTTTAAGATTGATACGGAGAACTCCAAAAACATGGCAATTGTCTTTGTCAGATACACTCACTAACCGCAATAATTTCGATCAGCCGTTAACCATAAACTTAACAGTAAATAAGCTTGAGGTTAAAAGCATACTTCAAAAAGGAAAAATTCTCAATTTTAATACAGAAGCTGATAAAGTAATATTTAATGCATTACCCGGTCCGGATAAAATATTGGTGAATTTCAAATAGGCCAAAGTTATATAACGCTTATCTGTCGCCTGTTGGTTTAGGGGCGTGTTTTTTGAAGATCAGGTCTATGATCTCTTTGGTTTTGTCAGGATAGTTAACACTGATAACCTTGCCTTCATTTATCCAGTTCTTAATGGTTTCCTCGTGTTTTGCTTTGAGGCTTTTAATAACCGGTACACCCATATCTTTTAAGGCTGCGGCATTTAGGTGCTGCTCGTATTGATTCTTCATCGGGATAACCAATAGCTTTTTCTTTAAGAATAATGCTTCTGCAGGGGTTTCAAAACCGGCACCACATAAAACGCCTTCACTTTCGGCCATGCTTTTTATAAAAGCTTCGTTGTTTATAGGGTGTATTGATATATTTTTTTGAACGATTACCTTTTTGTTGTGCTTGGAAAATACATCCCACTGTACGTTTTTATATTTCGATAGTTTCTTTATTAATCTATCATCGTCAAACGCAGGCAGGTAAACTGTATAATGGCCCTTATTTATTACCTGTTGATCGCGCACCTGTTTTCTTATAACAGGTGTAAAGGTATTTGCATTGAAAGCTTTAAAGTGAAAACCATATTGTGCGGTTACAGGAGCATACTGTTTGAGTATCAGTTTGCCAATAATATCGCTTGAGTCGGGTTTCGGAACCTGCTCGGCCAATACAGCCGCCTGGTGACTAAGGCCAATACAGGGTTTGTTTTTTGAATTACATGCCCATGAAGATACCGGTTCAAAATCGCTTATCACCAGGTCATACTCTTCAACAGGGAGTTGTTTAACTTCTTTTAAAAATTTACGCAGATCAGATTTATAAAAGCTTTTCCAAAGATCAACCCCGCCTTTTTTGCCGAATACAAACCCCATCCCATGAAATTTATATTTAACAGGGAAGGGTAAAGTAAGGTCGCCTTGAATGCCGCTAACCAACAGGTCAACCTCTCCCTTTTGTTGCAATAGTGGTACTATATCCATTGCACGGCTTAAATGCCCGTTGCCGGTTCCTTGTATTGCGTATAGTATTTTCATAAGGTTTATTAATGCCGCCGCATACTTAAATATAGCAGGGCATGAAACAAAATTAAATAAGTTTATTACTAAAGGTAATTACCATTGTGTTAACGCTAATAAATTAATTAATATAAATTTAACACAAATATTGAGCTTTTTAACAAAGTTAAATGAACCTTTAAACAAACCAACGGTTGTAAATTGATCCTACTTTTGACTAAAATTAATCATTAAAAAATAAAACAATGACGAAAGTTTGGTTTATTACAGGAAGTTCCCGCGGTTTGGGACGAAGCCTTACGGAAGCAGTGCTTGCCAAGGGCGATAAAGTAGCCGCAACAGCCCGCAACCCCGAACAATTACAAGAACTGAAAGATAAATACCCGGATCAACTATATGCAATTAAACTGGATGTTACTAACCACGACGAGGTTTACCAGTCAGTTGCAGATACAGTAGCTCATTTTGGCCGGATAGATGTATTGGTGAACAACGCGGGTTTTGGGATAACAGGCGCGGTTGAAGCTTTTACTGATGAGCAGGTTCGCAGTCAGTTAGAAACTAATTTATATGCTCCTATTGAAATTACCCGTGCTGTATTACCCTATATGCGTAAGCAACGCTCCGGCCACATATTACAAATAAGTTCGATAGGCGGGAGAGTAGGCAGCGGAGGCGTAACTGTTTACCAGGCCGCAAAATTTGGTTTAAGCGGCTTTAGCGAAGGCCTGGCGATAGAAGTTGCACCTCTGGGCATAAAAGTAACTTGTGTTGAACCCGGCGGTTTTAAAACTGATTGGGCAGGTGATTCAATGACCTATGCTAAACATGTAGAAGGATATGAAACTACCGTTGATACAAGGGTTAATTTGTTTAAAAGCGGAAGTTTTGTACCAATGGGAGATCCGGACAAAGCAGCAAAAGTAATGATAGACATGGTTGATCACCCGCAACCACCACTACATTTGCTATTAGGAAGCGAAGCAGTGGCCATTGTTAA
This sequence comes from Mucilaginibacter sp., assembly GCF_041660805.1. GTDB lineage: Bacteria > Bacteroidota > Bacteroidia > Sphingobacteriales > Sphingobacteriaceae > Mucilaginibacter. The sequence goes on from NZ_JBAZVP010000048.1 coordinate 21,888, forward strand.
ACATTCAGAGGCTGCAAAGCTGGCAGAGCTGGAAAAATGGGAATCTGTAAGTATCTCAACAGACCATGACGATGCAGTAAATTTCCTTGAAACTGAACAAGGCAAACGATATTTAAGTTTAAAGAAGTAATTTGTAGAAAGATAGCTGATTGAGTTGGCATATTTCACAGCAACTCAATCAGCTTAATTACATTATATAATGCCAGGTAAACAAAACAGTAACGCTAAACCAAAAATAACCTATTCCTGCTATTTTACACGCAGCAGAGAGGGTGAACAGTTTGTGCCCGAGCATGTGCTGAGCTATCAGATCTCAGGTACATTTACTATTAACGACGGGCAAAAGCAGTATGTGTATAACCCCGGTGATTTCAGGTTTATCAAGCGCAATAATCTGGTTAAGTTTATAAAGCAACCACCACCCAATGGCGAATTTAAATCGCTATCTGTTTACCTTGATCAGGAGACCTTGCGCAATTTTAGTATGGAGTACGGTTACAAAGCCTCAAATCACTACAATGGTGATTCAATAATTGTATTAAAACCTGATGCTTTATTTAAAAGCTTTATGGATTCGTTGATGCCATACCAACAGGAGGAGGTAGTGATAAACGAAAAATTACAAGCGTTAAAACTTCAGGAGGCCATCCTTATTTTGCTTCAAACCAATCCCGAACTAAAAGATGTACTTTTTGATTTTAGTGAACCGGGTAAAATTGACCTGGAAGGATTCATGGAAAAGAACTTCCATTTTAATGTTCAGTTAAAACGTTTTGCTTATTTAACTGGCCGCAGCCTTGCAACGTTTAAACGTGATTTTGAAAAACTGTTTAAAACCACGCCAAACAGATGGTTACAGCAACGGAGGCTACAGGAAGCTTACTATCTTATCAAAGAAAAAGGTAAAGCACCATCAGACATTTATCTGGAGTTAGGCTTTCAGGATCTGTCTCACTTTTCTTTTGCTTTTAAAAAGATCTATGGAATAGCACCCTCAAGGATATAGAATAAACCATGCCTTAAAAAATATATATGTAATTTGTGTGTTAATTTAATATTAATATAACGTATATTTAATGTAATCAAATTATAAAGCCATGAGTAGGCTTCTATCTTCTTTTTTCATATTTATACTTGTGTTTGCACATACAGCAAACGGACAAGTGAAAGA
>NZ_JBAZVP010000049.1:0-21206 GCF_041660805.1 Mucilaginibacter sp.
TGTTAATTTAATATTAATATAACGTATATTTAATGTAATCAAATTATAAAGCCATGAGTAGGCTTCTATCTTCTTTTTTCATATTTATACTTGTGTTTGCACATACAGCAAACGGACAAGTGAAAGAAGTGCGAGTTGACTTTTACAAAAATACCTTCCGGGCAAATGTTGATAGTAATGTTTTAGTTAACTTATCAGAACCGCTTACAGAACAGGGGTTTAAAGAAAGCTATACCAGTATCAGCAAAATTAATTATCAGCCGCTTATTGATTCACTTTTAGCATATAAAACACAGTATCAGCTTAACGATTGGTTATATTATCAACTCATCAGGAGGGTAGCTCAGCAAATAAGTCCTAAGGAAAATAACTATGGGCGATATACTTTTTACAAATGGTTTATGCTTTGCCGGTCAGGGTATGATGCACGTTTAGCCCTATCGCACCAAAAACTTATTTTTTATGTTTATAACGATGAGGAAATTCGGGATATTCCATACTTTATAGTGGATGGAAAACAGTTTGTGTGCTTAAATTACCATGATTATGCCAAGGCCGATCTTAATGATGACCCGCCTATACCTGTAAATATCCCTATTGCCACTGCCAAAAAAGCTTTTTCATATAAAGTAACTATGATGCCGGATTTTCAACCAGCACATGACCTTGAGAAAAAAATGACATTTGTATATGATCGCAAAACATATCATTTCAGCATAAAATTAAACTCCGATCTTGAAAAAGCTTTTGCCAATTATCCGGGTGTAAGCTTTGAAACTTATTTTAATATTCCGCTTAGTAAAGAAACTTACGGATCGCTTATCCCTTTGCTAAAAAGTAATGTAAAGGGTATGAATCAAAAAAAAGGAGTGGATTATTTAATGCGATTCACACGTTATGCTTTCTTGTATGAGAATGATGATGAGAATTTTGGTAAAGAAAAACGTCTTTCTCCTGAGCAAACCCTTTATTCAACTTACAGCGATTGTGATGACAGGGCCGCATTGTTTTTTTATTTGGTAAAAGAAATATACAATTTGCCTATGATAGCATTGTTATATCCAACCCATATAACTATGGCTGTGCAATTTAGCAAACCAATAGGTGATCCTATAGTTTATAAAGGCAAAGCTTATTCTATATGTGAGCCAACCCCGCAGATTGAAGATGTTAAAATTGGGCAAATGACCGCCAGGTTAAAAAATACGCCTTACCATGTGGTATATGCGTATGAACCTCCCATTCACTAATTCCCTCCTGTAACTATTAACTTTGCAAAAGTTATCAGGTCCGGCTATATTGCTATAGTTAGATAATTATTTTTTAGTCTTTTTAACCGCGCTATCCCGTATAAGTAATAGTGCCATTAAGGCTCCTAAAAATCCTGATGCGGCAGATATTTTCATAATCTTTCCATAAGCCGAAATAAACCCCTCATGGTACGCTTTTTCAATAATAGCTTTGTCTTTTGGGCGTATATCTTTCGGCACTTTTGCATCACCTAAATTTACCGCTTGTTTAAGTACCAGTTGTTTTTCGTTGGAATTCAGTTGGATACCTTTTATTTCGTTTTGTAATGCTCCTGAAAAAAACAGAACAGCCAGTGCACCAATCACCGCATTTGCAAAAACATTGGCAATTCGGGTAAGTGCATTATTTACACCAGATGCCGTGCCCGAAAAATGATCACTTACAGAACCCATTACAGCGGTGGTAAGTGGAGCAACGGTGAATGACATTCCTAAGCCAAAAACCACAATACCCGGAAAGAATGTAGTCCAGTAATCTGAAGGCCCGGAGGTTTGTTTTACAAAAGATAAGATAAGCAAGCCCAAACCTGCAACAGCAGGGCCGCCTATGAGCAACAGCCTTGGGCCATGCTTATCGGCAAGCGCACCTGCAAAACGGGCTACACTAATCATCAGCACTGTAAATGGCAAAAAAGTAAGACCTGATTGCAGCTGGCTATAACCTTGCACCTGTACCATATTTAGGCCCAGGAAAAGCATACCGGCACCTAACCCGGCGTACAAAAAAAAAGTAAGCAAATTGGCGCCGCTAAAAGTTAAGTTGGTAAAAAGCTGTAAAGGCATCATTGGGTGTTTACTTTTCATCTCGATAACAACAAAGGCTATAAGCAGTAATATCCCTGCTATTAAAGTGCAATATACTTGCCAGTTGTATAAACCAACATCTGGTATCCGCAGGCAACCAAATGTAAGTGAAGCAAGCCCGAGTGCTATGGCGGCTGCTCCGGCAAAGTCAAGGGATTGATCGCTATCCTCATCCCGGCTTTCCTTAACTTCGCGCCATAAAATAAAAAGCGCTACTGTACCAATAGGGATATTAATAAAAAAGATATATCGCCATAAACCGGCATCGCCAAAAGCACCACCTAGTATTGGCCCGCCCATTGTTACAACTGTTGTAAATGCAGACCAGGTGCCGATTGCCTTACCCCGTTCCTTTTCATTGATAGAGGAGGAGATGAGTGATAAACTCCCGGGTATCATCAATGCACCACCAATGCCCTGCAACATCCTAAAAGCAACTAATAGTGTTACACTGGGTGCAAACCCACAAGCAGCAGAACCGGCAATGAAAATAAATATACCGATCATAAAAACTCGTTTACGGCCCAGTTTATCGCCTAATGAGCCGCCTATAAGTATTAAGGCCGCAAGTATGAGTAAGTAAGCATTCAATATCCAAAAAAGATCGGTACCACTTGCGTTTAAGCTTTTTTGCAGCGATGGCAATACCACATTTAGTGCTGTGCCATCAATAAATGCCATGGCCGAAGCCATGATAGAAGAGACCATAATCCATTTACCGGCTTTACTGCTTAGTGCTACTGTTGCCATAATTTAATTTATATGTAAATGTACTAAACCATATCTAATCGCCTTTGCTTCAATTGCTTTATGTCGCTTTTCACCCTTTAACTTGTCGTTTTTACACGCTCTTAAAACCGTCTTTAAGCTTTATTTTTGTAACATCAGAATTAATAAACCAAAAAACTAAAGCCATGACTAATAAAGAGATCATTATTGAAGTAATTGAAGCTTTTGATAGAGGCGACGGCGAAGCAATCACTAAACACATGACAGACGATGTAGAATGGCACATGTTAGGTGATCAAACCTTTACAGGTAAAGAAGCTTTAAAAAAGTTTTTTGCTGATAATACTGAAATGAAGGTATTATCAGCCACTAAAGATCACATCATTATTGATGGTGATAATGTCGCCGTTGATGGGCAGGTACAATGCACAGGCCCTAATGGTGCATTTTATGATATGTATTATTGCGATATTTATGAACTGGAAAACGCTAAAGTTAAAAAGTTCATCACTTACACAGTAAACAAAAACAGTGTAAAGGCCGGTCAAAGATAACCGGCTTTTACATTTAATTTCTGATTGCTAAAGCCTTAGGTAACAAATCCTTTATATTTTAAAATATATATTGCGTATTAAGTACACAATGGCTAATTTGTGCTGCTATTATGTAGCATAACCTATAAACTTTCTTTATGAGATTAAAATTTACTTTTTTACTTGCTTTTGTAAGTGTGCTGATATTTACATTTTGTAAAGTATCAGTTAAACCCCGGGTTTTAGTATTTACAAAAACGGCTGGGTTTCACCACTCATCTATCCCGGCTGGAAGCGCAGCCATTATCAAATTGGGTATGGAAAACAACTTTACTGTTGATACCACATCTGACGCCTCAAAAATAACCGAAGCTAATTTGAGCAAATATTCGGCAGTTGTATTTTTACAAACTACCGGCTACATGTTAAACAATTTCCAACAGGCAGACCTGGAAAGGTATATGCAGGCAGGCGGTAACTTTGTGGGCGTACATGCTGCAGCAGATGCCGAGTATGACTGGTTTTGGTACGGCCGCCTAGTTGGTGCTTATTTTGACAGTCATCCGGAACAGCAGGTAGCTACTTTGAAAGTGATAGATAAAAATCATCCTTCAACACGTGCTTTACCTGATGAATGGAAAAGAAAAGACGAGTGGTATAACTTTAAAATGATCAGCAAGAAAATTCATGTGCTTATTAATATCGACGAAACCAGTTATAAAGGCGGTAATAATGGAGCTAACCACCCAATGGCATGGTATCAAAATTTTGAGAACGGAAGATCTTTTTATACCGAGCTTGGCCATACAGATGAATCATACAGCGATCCGGCTTACTTGAAACACCTGCTTGGTGGTATCCAATATGCTATTGGTGATAATAAAAAACTGGATTATTCAAAAGCAACCACGCTGCGTGTTCCTGAAGAGAACCGTTTTGCTAAAACACAGCTCATAGAAGGTACTTTATTTGAGCCTACCGAAATGACTATACTTCCTAATCTTGATATACTTATAGCTCAGCGCCGGGGAGAGATAATGCTATATAAAAACAGTACTAAAACCATAAAACAGGTGGGCTTTTTGAATGCTTACTTCAAAACGCTTCATACTAAAGGTGTTAATGCCGAAGAAGGTGTTTTAGGCCTAAAAGCGGATCCCGATTTTAAGAATAACCACTACGTTTATATATACTACAGTCCTGCTGATACTTCAGTGAACCGTTTATCACGTTTTACAATGGTAGGCGATACCATTGATAACAAAACAGAAAAAGTTGTACTGCAACTGTACTCGCAGCGCGAGATCTGCTGCCATACAGGTGGTTCTATTGCGTTCGGTCCCGATAGGATGCTTTTCCTTTCTACAGGTGACAATACGACGCCTTTTGATGAGAAAAAGACAAAAGGATATGATACCCATGCATTTGCACCTTTGGATGATCGCCCTGAGTTTTTGAACCATGATGCAAGGCGTTCTGCAGGTAATACAAATGACCTCCGTGGAAAAATCCTGAGAATTAAAATGAAGGAAGATGGTACTTACTCAATCCCTGAAGGGAATTTATTTAAACCCGGTACGCCAAAAACAAGGCCCGAAATATATGTAATGGGCGACAGGAACCCGTACCGTATACAGGTAGATCAAAAGAACAGCTATTTGTACTGGGGAGAAGTTGGCCCTGATGCGAATAATGACAGTTTAGAAACACGCGGCCCACGCGGATATGATGAATTTAACCAGGCAAAAGCTGCTGGTTTCTTTGGCTGGCCTTTATTTGTGGCTGATAATAAACCTTATCATGTATATAATTATGCAACAGGTGTATCCGGCCCTGCATTTGATCCTTTGCATCCTGTAAATGATTCAAGAAATAATACCGGCTTAAGAGAATTGCCACCGGCACAACCTGCGTTTATTTATTATCCATACGCAGCTTCAAAAGAATTCCCGCAGGTAGGTACAGGCGGCAGAAATGCTATGGCAGGCCCTATCTATTACACAGATATGTATCCTAAAGCTACGCGTATGCCTGATTACTTTAACAAAAAGGTAATTTTTTACGATTGGATCCGCGGGTGGATAAAATTATTAACCCTGCAGCCAAACGGTGATCTGGATAAAATGGAACCATTTATGGCAGGCACCAAATTCAATAACCCTATTGATATGGAAACCGGCCCCGATGGTAAAATTTATGTATTGGAATATGGCTCAGGTTGGTTTGCTAAAAACAAGGATGCTGGTATAGCACGTTTAGATTACAACACCGGGAACCGGGCACCTGAAATAAGCAGCATTACATCAAATAAATCTTATGGCAGTTTGCCCTTACCTGTAGTATTTACGGTTAAGGCAACAGACCCGGAAAAAAATAAAATGACCTATACATGGAACCTGGGTAACGGTGTTAAAAAAACAACCGCGCTTCCTAAGCTGGCCTATACTTACACCAAAAAAGGAACCTACAATGTTTCGGTTGATGTTAAGGATGATATGGGAGCGGTAGGTCAAAGCAAAACAACAGCTGTTTTAGCGGGACAAGATTCGCCTGATATGAAACTAAAGATGGCTAATATAAAAGCAAATGCTGCGGGTAAGGCATTAATGATGTCGATGGATTGCAAAGCTTGCCATAAAATAGCCGAAAAATCTGTAGGGCCGTCATTTGCAGATGTAGCTAAAAAATACCCTAATACCAATGCGTCAACCAGTCATCTTAGCAAAAAGATAGTAGCCGGCGGCCATGGAGTTTGGGGAGATGTGGATATGCCTGCACATCCTGCTATTAAACCTGCGGAAACCAAGCAGATCATTAGCTGGATCTACTCGCTTAAATAATAAAATTCTTTTCTTTGTAGCGGATATGATATAGCAATCATATCCGCTTTTTATTTATTATGAAATGAAAAAGCTATCTATCCTGTTCTTATTGTTGGCTGTGTTTTGCTCTGCGTTTGCACAATCCCGTTCAGATTTTTCTGGTACGGTTACCAATACTAAAGCAGAGCCCATACAAGGCGCTAGTGTAAGCTTGCTTAACACAAACTATTCATCGGGCACTAATGCCAAAGGTATATTTGTATTTAAGAATGTGCCTGCAGGTAAATATACGCTGCGGGTAAGTAATGTGGCTTATGCATCAATAAATCAAGATATTACAATTAATGGCAACCAGTTTGTAAACATCCGGCTTGCCGAAAGTAATAACCGGCTGGAAGAGGTGGTGGTTACCGCTCAAAAACGGGAGGAATCAGCACAGCAGGTGCCATTCAGCGTATCAACGCTTTCAGCAAAACAAGTACAGGATTATAAAGTATGGAACCTAAAGGACCTCAGCGCTATTATTCCCAACCTTTACTCGGCTAACCCAGGCGATAACCGTAATGTTACCGGTATAAGGGGTATTGCCACTACATCTTATGACCCGGCTATTGCTACTTATATTGATGGTGTTAACCAATTTGGTTTAGATACTTATATCCCGCAGTTATTTGATGTAGAACGTGTAGAAGTATTGCGCGGCCCGCAGGGTACACTATATGGCAGAAACGCAATGGGTGGTGTTATAAATGTACTTACCAAACAGCCAACTAATACAACAACAGGTTTTGCCGAGGTGAACTATGGCAGCTATGGCCAGCAACGCTACAGCCTGGGTATCCGTTTACCATTGGTTAAGGACAAGTTGTTTTTTGGTGCTGCCGGATTATATGATGGCTTTAATGGATTTTACAATAACCAGTTCACTAATAGTAAATTGGACAAACAACATTCATTTACGGGTAACTATTATTTGAAATACCTGGCCACACAAAGTTTCTCATTAACGCTTAATGTTAAAAATTACGCTAACAGAAATAACGGCCCGTTTGCTTTATCAGGTTCGCCGGATGATGCTATAAACACACCCTTTCAAGTAAACCAAAACGCAACCACAAAGATGATCGATAACATCCTGAACGCGTCGTTATCAGCAAACTATGCAGGGAGTGGTTTTAACTTTACATCAAGCAGTGCTTACCAGGAAAACTATCGTTACTATACCGTACCAATTGATGGCGATTTTTCTCCTTTAGATGCGGTATCAGTAGTAAATAATTACGGGCCGGCATTTAATAAGGTAAAAGTAGGAACGCAGGAATTCAGGTTCTCATCTCCAGCATCGGCTACCAATTTTAAATGGACAACGGGCATTTATGGTTTTTATCGTTACAGCCCAAGTAAGGTAGGTACCCACTTTGGGGCAGATGCTGCTGCTGTAGGTTCGCCCATGACCAATTTTACCAGTATTAATACTAATATTGAGCGCAGTTATGGCGCGGCAATTTATGGCCAGTTGGTTTACGTGATCAATCCGCAATGGGATATTACAGCCGGTTTGCGTTATGATTATGAGCACAAAAAAGAGTTGGTGAAAGGTGAGTTCCAGCCCGATGGAGAAAACGCTATCACTACACAAACAGATACATCATCAACAGCAAGTTTTAAAGCCTTCACACCGAAGTTTAGCCTGGCTTACCACATAACTGATGATAATAATTTATATGCTACTTACAGCCGTGGTTTTAGGGCAGGAGGCATTAGTCAGTTGGGGTCTGATCCATCACAGCCCCCATTGTTTGCCTATAAGCCGGAGTATAGTAACAACTATGAGATAGGTTCAAAGAACTCATTTTTAAATAACCGCTTACGTGTAAACATTTCTTTGTTCTACATACAGGTTAACGATGCGCAGGTGCCAACATTAATATTACCCGCTGCAATTACTGTTACCAAAAATGCCGGTAAACTTAACAGTAAAGGTGCCGAGGCTGAAATTGCCGCTACCTTATTAAGAGGATTGGATGTTTCATATAACTTTGGTTACACCCGCGCCCGTTACACCGATCTGCAAGTGCCAAATAATGGGGCCGTTGTTAACCTAAATGGGAATCATCAGGTTTATACGCCTGATGTTACATCAATGCTTGCCCTGCAATACGCTTATTCATTAGGTGGCAGCCTGCAAACTAAACTAATAGCCCGCGGCGAATGGCGCTATTTAGGCGACCAATATTTCGACCTGGCTAACCAGATAGAGCAAAAGGGTTATAGCACATTTAACGCACGTTTAGGTGTAAGCACAAGCAAGTTTGATGTTTTTGTATGGGGAAGCAACCTAAGCAACAAACATTATATTGATTATGCTTATGACTTTGGCGCATCGCACTTAGGCAACCCGCGTATGTATGGCGTTACTTTAAGAACGAATTTTTAATTGAATTGCTGTCATAACTGAATTTACGACAGGCTTTCAAACTAAACAAAAAGATCCCGGTACAGGCGTACCGGGATCTTTTTGTTTAAACATGTTTACAGTTCAACAACGTCACTAATAATTGGCTCCGGGTTATTATTACTGCGGATGAATATATTAGTAAGGTGTTCCTGATAACGCAATAGGTCCGTTGTGATATTGGCATTCTTTTCTACATCATGAAAATGTATGCTTTTCAGCGGTTTCATGCCGGTAAAAGCATTCATACGATGAAAGCCGAACAGTGGGCCTTCATCAACACTACGTTCATTAAAAAACTCACCGGGTAAGGTAAAGGCTTCCTTTGGGGCATTCCAGGAAGTGGTTAACATATAATGTTTGCCATGTAGTGAACCACCTGTGCCATAGTTAATGGCCGGATTGGCTGATGACCGGCCATCACTTTTGTAAATACCATTTTGGTGGCCTTCGGTAAATACTACATCAATATATTTTTTGAACCCATGTGGAAGCTGAAACCACCATACAGGTGTATGATAAATTATCACATCGGCCCATTTATAATTCTCTACTTCCTGCGCAGGATCATAGTTTTCGTTAATATCGGTTGATCGTATCTCAAAATCATTCTGGTTATTAAAGAAATCTACGGTAGCATCTAACAAAGTTTTGTTGAATTTGCCACCTGAATGACCGAATACCTGGCCGCCGTTTATTACAAATATCTTCTTCATGTTTTGTCTGTCTTAATTTTCTTCAAAATTACGGCTCAATAATCTACTATTAAAATAATATAAATTATACATTTGTATCATAATTATGATAGTATGTTATGATAAATCTGGAATGGTTTAGAACATTTAAAGCGATATACGAAACCGGCTCGTTAACAGGGGCGGCAGAAAGTTTATTTATATCGCAGCCTGGGGTGAGTTTACACCTCGGTTCGTTAGAGGCATATGTAGGATACAAACTTTTTGATCGTTCATCACGCAAAATGGTATCGACAGAAAGAGGAAAAATATTGTATAACTACGTACAAGAGGCTATTTGTAAGCTGGAAGATGCCGAGAAGCACTTTCATAAAAGCACCGAAAAGGACGTGCCTACTATTAGTATAGGGATGTGTTTTGAAACGTTTCAGTTTACGCTCGAATCATATCTGCCTACATTACCTTTTAATGTGATCATCAAATTTGGGGAATACCCCGAAATGCTGGCCGACCTGGATAATGGTGTGCTCGATATGATTGTAACCCCTCAAAAGGGTGATTACAAAAGTTTGGTTTATAAGCCTTTTTTTAAGGAAAAGATAGTGATAGTTGCAGGTTCGCAAACACCGGTTATAGATTTTAAAAAACTGCTAAAGCAAAAGGATTTGACGGAGATTCAAAAATGGCTAAAAATGCAAACGTGGTACGGCACAACCGGAGATATGGAACACCTGCGCCGGTTCTGGCATATTAACTTTGGTAAACGGCCAGATTTTAAACCTAATTTTATTGTCCCTAACATGAGTTCTATACTCAGGTGTTTAAGTGGGGGCAAGGGCATAGCCGTTATTCCCGATTTCCTTTCCAAAAAAGAGCTTGATGCCGGCAATATTAAAATACTTTGGGAAGGAAATAATCTTATTGAAAACACGCTTTACTTTGGCACCCGTAAAAAATCTATCTATACCGAACAAACCAATAGGATAGAAGAAATATTTTTAAAGGAAATGGTTTAACAAGGCATTAAGCAAACAATTAGTTTGGTTTTTAAAAAGCTTCATTTAACCCCAGGAAGAATCCCCTGGCACCATATTTACCCCAGGCGTAATCCAGGCACAAATTGGTGCGTGTAGACTTGTTAAACAATACACGTAAGCCTGCACCACCACCGGGTTGCCATTTTTCGAATAGTTTTGTTTCTTGTTCGTCATTAGCGGTTTGTAAATTAAAGAATGTAACACCACTAATAAACTTGTTTTTTAATATCGGGAAACGGTATTCAACTTCTGAATAGTTATACTTTGTGCCTTTAAAATAACCAACGGTATATCCTCTTCCACTGCGAAAACCTCCATCTTTAGCCGTGCCTGGTAGTTCAAGGTAGGGGATAGCACCACTAAGTAAATAAGACCCCCAGTTCCAAAAAGCAATAACATGCTCCGGGTTCGGCTTAGAGAGGCTAAAATACTTTCTAAAGTCAGTTGTAAATTGCGCGGCACTTTTTGAACTTCCTAACCATGTTTGATTTACCCGGAAACCTGCATCCACATAAATGCCCTTATACGCACGATTTTGATTATCACGGGAGGTATACTGCACGTTAAAAAGAAGACCGTTTGACATATACTTATTCCTGTTAAACCCATACCGGTCACTGTAAATATTGTATGGGGTTAAGTCGGTAGTTGATAGTCTGTTTTCAATGTTTCGTCTGATGTCAAACGATACACCTGCTCCAACAAAGAGGTTTTTCTGAACTTCTTTATATACCTTTTCTCTAAAGCTATAATATTGTGAGTGGAAAGCATATCCTTTTCGCTGAGGATTGGCCAATACCTGATCAGCTTCACTTCCATTAGAGGCCTGGCCAATACCTAATCCATAATCAGGTGTAACAGTTTTAGCCGCAACCAGGTTTCCCTGCAAATTCCAGGTATTACCAGGAGTATAGACATTATGATTAATGTAAAAATAAATGATGCCTTTAGTTGTAATTGATGCTGATGTTGCAGCAACAGACATAAAAGTATTTGGATTATTCCCTAATATCTTGCCTGCTACGGCTTTAATTCCTATTTGGGATCCAATACTGGGGTTAGAGGCTATATTAGGTATTATGGTAATGCCTGATTTTTTTTTAAGCGAGTCTGTCTTTCTTCCCGGATGAAATATATTGCTAAATAAATCACCAACATCATACTGTTTTGATAGAATAACGGCCTGTTTAGCCCTTATAGAATCTGAACGTAAGGAATCCCTTTTCACGGTATCAACAGGTATTGTTACCTGGCTATAAGCATAATCATGAACACCTATAAATATGGGTAATAATAAAATATTCAATAACAAAGAGAACCTTTTTGTAGTTTGCTTATACTGCACTTTTCGGGGTAATAATTTAAATTTCAATTATATAAATAGTTTCTTTTACTAATTTAAGAGTATGATTTAAACTATAAAATCTTTTAAATGTTTTATGTTTAAATCATTATTATTTCCGCATATTATATTATTTATTGCTATTGGATAATAAAGTCTGACTTTAAATAACCATCTGTTTCAGTTACTGATAGCATTATCTCAATTGGCCTGTATGCCCATATGCCGGGCAACTTAACGGGTTTGTTGGGCTAGTTATTGCTCGATTGTTTAGCCGGAATTTCCAATAATCATGTTAGAAAAGTGAACGCGCGTTTAATTTCTTGAAGCGAAGTTTTTACTAAGGCGAGGGTAAATATCCAATTGTTTTTAGAAGTCAGGATAACGAAAGTTAAAGAAAGCCGGAGCTTTTTTGCCCTCTGGCTTTTTGTTATGCAACCTGATTGTTATAATAGATCAATGCTGTCCTGTTATAAACGCTCAGTGGGTGCCTTTCCGAACCTCTTTTTAAAAGAATGCGAGAAATGAGAAAGGCTTTCAAATCCCAGGTCGAGGTAAATTTCAGATGGTTTCCTGTTCTTTTTTTCTATAAGATGGCGGGCCTCCGTGAGCCGTTTTACTTGTAGCCAGTGCCGGGGTGACATTTCAAATGTTTTTTGAAAGTCGCGCTTAAATCCTGCAAGGCTTCTCCCGGTGAGTTGTGCAAATTTCTCGACAGGGACGTTAAAATGAAAATTGTTGAGCATGAATTTTTCCAAATCCATTTTATAAGGTTCGGAAAAATCAAACAGGAAATCCTTGAGTTCGGGCATGGCATGCAGCAGTAATTGCACCCCTTCTTTTACCTTTAACATGCCCAGGTCCTTCGTTACCTTTTCTTCCGGATTATGGACATAGGGTATCACGGATTGGAAAAAGCCATGTAGAAAATCGTTCCCGGGAATAAGAATGTTGGGTGGACCGGTGTATTTTTGCCCGGTATCTATTTGTTCCTCCAGGGCAAACTTCCTGAGCAGGTCTTCTTTCAGGCAAATGATAATGGTCTGGTAATCCTCGCCATCCAGCGGGGTCTTGGTAATTTCTCCCAGTTGATTTTTTCGGATCAGCAACATCTCACCCTTTTTCATCGAAATGCTTTGACTGGCAGTCTCCAACGTAAAACGGCCCGAAACCTGTAATACTAAGGTACTATGCTCAAAAAATCCTACTTTCTCTTTTCTCTTGGCCGAGAAATATGAGTAAAAGATTACTCCCGGTATTATTTCCGTTGGATTAGTCATTAGGTAAAGATATAAAATAGGAGGGGCTTTGCAGCCCCACCCATTATCGTTGCAGGTATGTACCGCCAAGTATTGAACCCGGCGAGAATTGCATTTTAAGGGTATTCATCTCGTCCGGAGTGAACCCGATCTCCATGGCCTGTATGTTTTCCGGCAACCGTGATCTGCGGCTCATGCTAACCAATGGCATAATATGATCGCCTTGGGCATTTACCCAGGCAATTGCCAATTGTGTCGGGGTGTATCCTTTTTCTTTTGCCATTTGCTTTAAAACTTCTACTGTCTCCAGGTTCTTAATCAGGTTCTCTCCCTGAAAACGCGAAAAGTGATTATGGTAATCATCAGCCGCAAGTGGTGCGGTCATGTCACCGGTAAGCAACCCTTCAGCTGTATTGGCGAAGGCTACAACCCCTATACCCAACTCTTTAGCCGTTGGAAGAAGGTCGCTTTCTATCTGGCGGTCGGCCAATGAATAACCTATTTCCAATGCAGTTACAGGGTATTCGCTATTGGCCTTGCGCAGTTGATCCGCAGTTATTTCCGAAACACCCAGATACCGTACTTTTCCTTCTTTGATCAGGTCGGCTACGGTTCCTATCACATCTTCTACCGGAACGCTGTTATCCAATCTGCACGGCTGATAAAGATCTATAGTATCTATACCCAAACGTACCAAAGAATAGTTGATAAAATTCTTGATGGCTATCGGGCGAAGGTCCAGGCCCAACCATTGACCGTTATGAAAGATAGCGCCAAATTTGACGCTGATGAAGGCATCATCCCTTCGGCCTTTGATGGCTTTGCCTACAAGCAGCTCGTTGTGGCCGGCCCCATAAAAGTCTCCTGTATTCAGGAAATTGATACCGTTGTCTAATGCTGACTGAATGGTAGCTATACTTTCACTCTCGTCATTCACAGGGCCTCCCCAAACTGAAGACATGCGCATGCAGCCTAATCCGAGTTTGGACACAAGCGGACCGTTTTTGCCGAGGTTTATTTTTGTTATGTTTTTCATGGTTGATATTTTATTTAATAATACAAAGATGAGCTTTGTATCCCATGGCCAATATCTTTTACGGCTCAATTTACTTGCCTGTATGGCTCACCTTTCAGTTCTCATTTAAATGTGCGATGGTTAAATAAGAGTTTGATTTTAAATTGTTTCCCTCGCTTTGGGCAAGTGCGATGGTCGCAAAACACCCTTATATTGTCATGATTACACCCTTGCGCGTACCCCATCCGTTTTAACTTTGTATAACATTAAACTAATAGCAAACAAAATGAGAAAGATCAGGATCTTTGAACATATCTCGCTGGATGGCGTGATCGAACACGATGGAGACTACGAGTATGGCGCATGGACAACGCCGTATCGAACCCCGGCCGGAGCCGGACTGCTTTTCGAGGCATATGGCCCCGGCTTTGATCTGCTGCTTGGCCGTAGCACCTATGATAGCTGGACCGGCTTCTGGCCAAAAGCCGGGGATTTCCCGATGGCGAACGCTATAAACGCGGCAACCAAATACGTTGCTACCCACAGGCCTGACAGCCTGAAATGGGGACCGGTAAAGGACTTGGGCGAGGATATCATAGAAGGTCTTCGCAGCCTTAAGTCAACAGACGGCCCTGACCTGATCGTCTCAGGAAGTTCAACGCTGACATCCGTGCTGCTTGACCAGGGACTGGTTGACGAAGTTATACTGATTGTTTACCCGGTGTTGCTGGGTAGGGGTAAACGCATTTTATCGGACAGTTTTGACGCACGCGAACTCGAATTCGTTAGTTCTAAGTCGACGCCCACGGGTGTGCTCCTCAACACTTATAAGCACCTTGGATCGCTGAAAAAATAACCTTTCGCGGGTGCGTGCGACTGAGCGGACGGCGCGAGAATGACGGGTATAGCATGCAGGCAAGGGTTTCTCGTGACCGGGACGTATGCCTACTTAATGCTTTAGTTCTGCGCTGCATTCTCGCGTTAGAGGGAGATTTGCGGCTTTATAACCTTAGTAAATAATCATTAATAAATCTCCAAACAAAGCTTTATATTACATTCATAAAGGATTTAAATGAATAATCAAAATAGTACACCCATTGAATTATTAAAACTTATCAAACTATCTGACCAAGTACAATTTGAAGAGTATACTGAACTAAAATCGGCGTTATATAAAGGAATGTTTAATAAAATTCCAGTAGTATCAAACAAGATCCTAAAAGGTGACTATTTATTTCGTACCGTACCCGTGCATCGAGATGATTTAACTATGGGACGAAAGAAATACTTAAGTTACAGGCCCTCGGAGTGTAACTATCCATTTTTCAATCGTTGCAGCGAACCAGAACAAAGGCATTTCTATTGTTCAACAGATCGCCATCTATCTATCGCCGAATGCTCCTACTTCCTATCAGAGTTTGGAAATTCTAATGCCGCATTTGATAGGACATATGAAAGATTTGAAGTAGGTATGTGGTTAGTCACCCAAGATTTATATGTTGCGGATGTGAGGTTTGGTGTAACTTCTGACGGGCAAATTCAGACACACAAAGAAAATATTAAGTCAAAGTACAAAGATTTCGTAAAAGATCAATATATCAATGAGTTCTTCGAATATATCAATGACAGTTTTCGAGTACCGATTAAGAAAAAAGAACATCTTAAATATTGGTTGACCGCTTGTTACAGTAACTATCTTTTTGATGATACCTTTAATCCGCAGCTTAACTGGGGAACAATGAAAGAGATTGAGTCATTATCCAATATGGCGTTAGACGGTATTTTGTACCATAGTGTTAAGGGCATTAAAACCAATCCTCCCTTAAAGGGATTTAATCTGGCATTGAGAACCGACATTATTGATACTAACAAGGTCGTATTAGTCAAAGCAGGGATTTTTGAAACCCGACTTATCGGTGAAAAGGAATTTAATTTTGACGAATTAGTTAAGCATAATATCGACATTAAAAATGATTCATGGTATTATACGGATGCGGATGAAGAAAATATTTATTAATTCATTCGAATGCGCAAATAGGCCATACCCTCTGGCGCGAGAATGACGGGCATGGCATACAGGCAAAGGCTTCTCGTGACCGGGACATATACCCAAAGTCACGAGAAATTAAAGCTTTAGTCCTGCGCTGCATTCTCGCGCCGGATGTGTGATCATAAGGGATACACTACCAAATGGAAAAAGGGTAACCGACACGATGGCAGGACCTGTATTTAAACAGATTTTTCATACCTTAAACCAACATAATTTTGTTAGCAAGACGTCATTAAGGACAGTAAGACTACCTTTGCCAAGTAAAATATTTTGCTTTTATTTCTTTCGGAATTGAACTAGTTGGTTTTCAGGTCTTACAGTACCACAATATTGGTTCAAGTTGTAATGGTTATACTCATCCTGATAACATGAAGACGGGGATGTACTACAGCCATATTGCCCGCTTAAGAAGGTATAAATGAACCTCCCATTACTCGCCCGTCCATACGCAACATTATGACCGTGAAAAACATCTGGAAGTTGAGCCACTCCTTCTGCGAGTTTACCTTCATGTTTTTCAGGGTTAAATAGCGTGAATTCTTGAGAAACATATTCATCGTTGATAAAATCAAGTTCGGATTCGTCGATGTTAAAGAAATCTGCTGTTAATTTTTTAACAGCAGATGTAGTGAGGTTTTTATCAAGCATATTTTAAGGATTAAGTTTACTCACAATGTATGACCATTTCGTTTATAATGAAATACCCAGAAATAGGTATTTTATTAAATCAATTAAACCTGCTCCCCTCTGGCGCGAGAATGACGGAAATGGCATGCAGGCAAAGGCTTCTTGTGACCGGGACATACGCCTAAAGCCACGAGAAATCAACGCTTTAGCCCTGCGCTGCATTCTTGAGCCAGACGGTATTATCGCCATACCCTCAAAAACAAAAAAGCCTGATGCAGACATGCATCGGGCTTTTGTACTCAGAGCGGAAATCGATTGAAATTATCTGCCATTTAAACCGTTTGACGGATCAGTTAATCAATCCTTTTTTAAATTGATTGGGGCTTAAGCCTGTTTCCTTTTTAAAAAGCCTCGAAAAATAGGGCAGGTTTTCAAATCCCAACTCGTATGCTATTTCTGAAACCCGCTGGTCATCGCTTTTAAGCCGGTTCTTGGCTTCGTTAACCAGATAAATATGGATCAGATCTATCGCGGTTTTACCGGTTTCCTGTTTAAGCATATCGCTCAGGTAGCGGGACGATAAATTGAGTTGTGATGCCATTGCATGCACAGTTGGCAAGCCCTGTGTAACCAGTAACCCATTCGCGAAATAAGCAGCCAGGGCATCATTAAACTTTGATACTGTTTTGCCCGATAGCTGGGTGCGGTTTATAAACTGGCGCTTATAAAACCGCTGTGAGTATTTCAGTATTGAATCGACATGTGTCAGTATAATATCCCGACTGTATTCGTCGGTATTATTCAGATATTCTGCTTCTATTTTGTAATAAAGGTCCCACATAATTTGCTCTTCCGACGGTGAAAGGTGCAGCGCTTCGTTTGCCTCGTAGTCAAAAAAAGCGTATTTGTTCATTTCGGTATGCAGAAAGTGGCCATGCAAAAAATCCTCATGTATAAACATAATGAATGCATCTTCTTCATACTCCACGCTCTTAAATTCAATAACCTGCCGGGGTTTGATGAACATCATACTGCCGTTATCATGGTCGTACTTGGTGCGGCCGTACATGATAACGCCCGATTTTAGTTTTTTAAACCCGATCATATAAAAATCGGATGTAAACTCTCTGTCGCCGATGCTACAGTTATGGGTGCACCTGTGTATGCTAAAGAGCGGGTGCTCCGGCATGGGGAAACCGTTGTGACGGTGCATATCGGCTAAATTTTTAAAATGCTGCATGGTTATACAAGTTACACAAATCTACGCCGAAATACGGCGTAGATCATGTCAAAACAATATCATTAAAACAGATTATTTCCCGTGTGCTGCAGATGCTACCTCGTCCCAGCTACCCCATTCGGCAAAACGGCCTTCGTAAGTTTGTTTTACCCATGGATGAGCCATCTTACCAAGGAATAAACGCAGGGGAGGGGTTTCACTGTCGATAAGTTTAAGCACCGCAGGGGTTGTAGCCTCCGGAACGCCGAAAATATCATTTGTTAAACCGGACTGAAATGCAGCCCGTACAGCATCGTACTCGGGCATTGCAACGGTTTGTGCAGACGAAGCGCCCGCCCAGTCGGTTGCAAAACCGTTAGGTTCTATCAGTGTGATGTTAATGCCAAAGCCCTTTACTTCTGTAGCCAGTGTTTCGCTTAAACCTTCTACCGCAAATTTTGAGGCGTTGTATAAGCCAAGCACGGGTAAAGTAACCAGGCCTAACACGCTCGAAACCTGGATGATGTGCCCATAGCCCTGCTCGCGCATGATAGGTAATACAGCCTGTGTTAGCCATAACAAACCAAAAAAGTTGGTTTCCATCTGTTCGCGTGCCTCTTTCTCAGTAGTTTCTTCAATGCTGCCAAATAAGCCATACCCCGCGTTATTGATCAGCACATCAATGCTCCCGAAATGTTCTTTAGCTTTATTAATGGCTGCGATATCCGCGGCGCGGTCGTTAACATCCAGTTGCAGCGGTAAAATATTTTCACCGTATTTGCTCACCAGGTCATCCAGTGCACTCAAATCACGTGCTGTTGCTATTACTTTATCGCCCCGATGCAAAAGTGCCTCGGCCCATAATTTACCGAAGCCACGTGAGGCACCGGTAATAAAAATTGTTTTTGCCATTGTTGTTGTTTTAAAATGTTGAGGCAAAGTTATATGCGCCCGCGCTGGCCAGTTTATACAGAAGTAGGTAACATTGATACATTTTTACCTGCCAGGCGAAATGGGAGATTCAAACAACATTTAACATGCTTTAAAACACAAAAGCCCAATGCGGACATGCATCGGGCTTTTGTACTCTCGAAGATACCGATTTCCAAACATTTTATTGAGGATTTTGAAGTTTTATTATGTTTAATCGCTTAAATCGGTATTTACAAAGAAGGCGATGGGAAGAAAATTCAAAGGTTTATTGAATATAAAACTGATACCACTGACAGCCCTTTTAAATGAATGGTATTCTATGTCGTTTTGGAATTTTCAACATCCTTTGTTTGGTATAGCATAAATCACGTTGCCTGAAACAGATAAATTGAAGCCCCTATTTTCTATAGCAGGAAGTAACAGTTTTTTCCATGTTTTGCCCATGTCTGATGACCTGAATATACCATCTGAGCGGCCACATATTAAATATTTACCCATTTGTTTAATTGATAAAATATCCGATGAAGATTTAAGTAAGCCTATTTTTTTTATTAATAAACTACTCCAGGAAGGTTGAAGTTCTTCGCCTATGGCATTCCAGGTTTTTCCACTATCCAGTGAAATGTGTATGCTGTTTGTTTGGGTTATTGTGTTGTAGACTATAGCAGCAAATCCTCCATCTATACGTTCCACAGCGATGCCAAGCCCCCCTTCACTAATCACACGATCCCAGTTTTCACCATCATCGGTCGATCTTAATATTCCATCTTTGCTGGTAGTCAGCAATACACCGTTTGACTCTACCAATTTCATTCTACCGTCTCCAACATGCAATTGTTTCCAGGTTTTTCCACTGTTAGTAGATCTAAAAAGGCTGTTGCTGGAGCCGATGAGAACTGTGCCTTCGGCAGTTTCAAAAACGGTGCGTACTTCTTTCTCTTTATAATTCTTGTACATCCAATCCATCGTGCTGTCTATGCGTACAGCTTGCTCTTGAAAATTCGTGTACATGGGCGACCAATTATTCGTTCCGTTTATTTTTTTTAAAAATTGACCCCTTAAATCATATGCAAGTATCCCATTCTTGCCGGGGGCAAGGTTACGTTGTTTACCAGGGAAAATTTCTTTTGTCCAAAAAGGAGTTGTGGAATTTGGTTCACTGTGATAAACCCCATTGCCAGCACGTAAATAGAGCCCACGGTCATTTGCAAATAAACCATGACCCCACACACCTTCTCTCTGCAAATTTTCAGGCAGCCCTTTGCTAATGTCCTGCCATGTTTGTCCGCCATCAGTAGATCTTAAAACGATGTTCAAAAGCCCTGATTTAGTCCCTTCGGTTGTTTTCTTCCCCGCTTCCTTTTCTTTTAGCACAAAAGAATTTAGTATAAATAATACCAGGAGGACGGCCGGAACAAACACAAATAATTTTTTCATTTTTTCATTTTTCATAACCTATCAATTTGATTCACCGAAATTACTTTGATATTTTTCAGTCTGAAGAACCAGGATTGTAAATAAAAATGTAAACTTTGTAAATTAAAATCCTGACATTATGCTTGATAGCCGAAACCTCCTCTCAGGGAAACGCAAATACCTGTGCGGATTGATAGTACTCTTGTTTAGCTGTGCAATCTGCGCAACTTTCAGTATGGCCGGTAATGACGATTTTAATATCGCCAGGAGGGAGGTTTTACTCCGGAGGATAGGAGATGAACTGCTCACACAGTCGGGCGACAGTAAATCAAGGGTGCTCCCGGTAAAAAAAATCGCAGAAAATGAATATCAGATCAGGTTTGAGAATGAGCTTACTTTTCAATCGGACTCCCTGGTAAATACTACCCGGCGTTTGTTAGCCAAAGACCCGCTCGCACATGATTATATTGTTAATGTTCTGAACTATGGCAACGCCAGCGTAGCCTATGGATTTGCTATATCCGGGAATAAAAAAGATGATATTGTAGCATGTAAAGGAAGGAAACAACCGAAGGCATCTTATATGATCAATATTAAATTCAAACCAACAGGAATAAATGCAGCAAAGAATGGATATCTTCTGGGCAGCCTGCCATTTTTAGCATTTGTTGGTTTTGTTTTTTTGAAATATGGTAAGCCGCAGAGAGCCTTGACTAACAATCAGTCTACCAAGATATTCACTTTTGGCTTGGTCTTGTTTGATGCGCAGGAACGGCAACTGATAATAAATAAAAAGACCATCGATCTGACTGGAACTGAAACGCGTCTGCTGCTCATTTTCGCGTCGTCTCCCAATGAGACTATTGCAAGAAGCCGGCTGCAAAAAGAGATATGGGAAGATGAAGGTGTTATTGTGGGGCGCAGTCTGGATATGTTCATCTCTAAACTTAGAAAAAAGCT
>NZ_JBAZVP010000050.1:0-20844 GCF_041660805.1 Mucilaginibacter sp.
TTGTAAGGCGCACACGTGCAACTTTACGCATTGCTGAGTTTGGTTTTTTAGGGGTAGTGGTGTACACACGGGTGCACACGCCTCTTCGCTGTGGACAGCTGTCCAACGCTGGTGACTTACTCTTGTCAACCATAGCTACTCTACCTTTTCTAACTAATTGCTGAATAGTAGGCATTTTTTCCTTTTTGTATTTACAGTTTTATCCTTATTTTAAGGACTGCAAAGGTAGGTACTATTTTTTGATTTTCAAGGGCTTGAATGAAAAAGATTTTTGTAATAGATTGATTAGGTGGGGAGAGTGGTGGAATTTGATGAATTTGACTTATCGGTTTGTCATTCTTAGCGATAGCAAGGGATCTGAGATGAGACATAGGGTCACCTTTGCATCATTGAGTGTATTAATATAAAACCACAGATGAAATTGGCTTGGCAAATTTTTAAGAAACACCCTATATCAATAGTATGCTATTTAATTTATATTGTATTTTGTTATTTCGCTTTGTCCGTGTGCTTTCAATTCCATCAGTATAATAAATTACATCCTGAACGCAGCGGAATTGCCAGTGGCGGTGAAACCGCAGGTTTTGCAGCATTTCTTACTTATATATTTGCTTTACTTTTCCTTGTGGCTATTGTTATAACAGGAAGCATAAAAGGCGACTCTTTCTATTTTTTATTAGGATTGGGAGTTATAATCCCTCTAATCATACTCGGAAATATTTAATGTTAAAGCAGCAACTGTGCTACTATCTTCCGCCAGTCCCGCTTTCCGCTTATACTGCACAGGCCTTATTCCAATGTCATTATTTAAGGAAAGGCAAAATACTCCGTTAGGAGTAAAAGCTTTGTAGGAAATATAAATTGTGCTTTTAGCGTGCCGTAGGTACGCAACGCAAAGGTTCCGTACCTATGGCACGGATTAGATAATTTCGATTTTAGTCTACAAAGCTTTAACCCCTCTGGGGTAGAGATCCCTTAAATAATGACATTGGGCATTATTCACGGGCCGGTACCCGTTGCAATCGGGTTTAGTTGGCAAGGCCCGTACCCCACCGGGTCTGCCTCTTTGTAGAGAAACTTAAAGAGGCGATTGAACTCGTTCTTGAATTGAATATGATATTGGTCTCTGCATAGTAATTATACCCAAAAAAATGGTGACAATATTTTGTCAGTAGCAGAATTAAAACTTGCTTATTATCAGCTATTTATTTGTGTTCACGGCCGTGAACGTGAACGCTTCTTACCGTTATTAACGTAGTAAATTAACTGAACAGCGTAACCATTGCTGCTATTTCCGGCAGCCCCGCTTTCCGCTGCAATCGGGTTTAATTCTGGAGGGCCGGACCAATATCCCAACTATTTCCAATTAAATTTTTGCTATTTGATCTAAAATTCTACTTTTGCCACCCCAACGCGAAAGTAGCTCAGTTGGTAGAGCACGACCTTGCCAAGGTCGGGGTCGCGAGTTCGAATCTCGTCTTTCGCTCCAATCCCTTCATCACCCATGAAGGGATTTTTTTATTTATATCTCTTTTACTGCGCCGGTTTATTATCTTCAACTATTAAACTAAATCAATCATGAAAACAGACCTGTACACCAAGATCATTCTTACCATCATCGCTGTAGCGCTAACTATTAACCTGGTTAAAAGCAGCATTACTCCTGCCATGGCCGATACCAAAAAGTATGTAACCCTGCCTGTAAACCCCGATGGCAGCATTAACGTAAACATTAATAAAATGAACGAAACCATGGATGTAAATATCAAAAGCGTAGACAGGGGCGCGTTATATTATGTATCACCCATACCGGTAAAGGTTACCCAGTAAATAATTGAATAAAAAAGCAGGTATAATTTAAATTATACCTGCTTTATGATTAAGGTTCAAAATATTAACGTGACGGGGCTCCGGGTGGTTTTGGCGGAGGTTTTGGATGATGCATGCTCCCGCAACTTGTTCCAATTGCCATATATAATGCAGCAAGCATTATAAGGCCTATTAATTTCTTTTTCATTGCTTTGTCTTTTATTGATTAATAAGCCTTTATGCTGATTTGTTTTAGTTATTTAAACCTATCGCAGCACTTCCCTGCTTATCACTATTTTTTGTATCTCAGATGTTCCTTCGCCTATGGTGCATAACTTGGCATCACGATAAAATTTCTCTACCGGGAAATCTTTTGTATAACCATAACCACCAAATATCTGTACAGCTTCGTTAGCGGTACGTACCGCCACTTCTGATGCAAAGTATTTAGCCATGGCCGATTGCTTGGTAACCGGCAAATGGCGGTTCTTCAGGTCGGCGGCTTGCATGATCAGTAGTTCTGCGGCTTCAATTTCGGTAGCCATATCTGCCAGTTTAAACGCGATACCCTGGAAATTGCTGATAGGCTGCCCAAACTGATGGCGTTCTTTTGAATAGGCTACTGCCGCTTCAAAAGCGCCTTTGGCAATACCTAATGATAATGCCGCTATAGATATCCGTCCGCCATCTAGTACTTTCATGGCTTGTTTAAAACCATCGCCTTCGGCGCCTAACAAATTTTCTTTGTGTACATGGCAATTGTCAAATATCATTTCAGTGGTTTCTGATGCGCGCATGCCCAGCTTATTTTCCTTTTTACCGGCGCTAAAACCGGGTGTGCCTTTTTCAATTACAATAGCCGAGATTCCTTTCGAATCGCCTTTGTTACCGGTACGCACCATTACCACGGCCAAATCGCCGGATTTACCATGAGTGATCCAGTTTTTTGAACCATTTATAATATAGTGGTCGCCATCTAATACGGCAGTAGTGTTCATTCCCATCGCGTCAGATCCGGTGTTGGCTTCAGTTAAGCCCCATGCACCTAACCATTCGGCAGTGGCTAGTTTAGGTAACCATCTTTGTTTTTGCTCATTACTGGCAAACGCCAGGATATGGCCGGTACATAACGAGTTATGCGCCGCTACGGATAGGCCTATTGATCCGCATACTTTTGCTATTTCAACTATAACGGTAACATATTCGGCATAGCCAAAACCCGATCCTCCGTATTCTTCAGGTACCAGCACGCCCATCATACCGGTTTCGCCTAATTGTTTAAAAAGGTCTATCGGGAAAAACTGCTCCTCGTCCCATTGCATTACATTTGGTCTGATGTGCTTTTCGGCAAAATCCTTTGCCATCTGGCCTACCATTCTTTGATTGTCGCTTACAGAAAAGTCATAACCCGCAGGGCTATCCGTTAATATATGATCCATTTTTTTGTAGTGTATTATAATTGATTTCAGTAAAACTAACGATTAATTTACCTATTTGGTTTAGCTTTTAAAGCGGCCAAATCAATAACAAAACGGTATCTGGTATAAATATCAGGTTTAAATGGAATAGGTCAATTTATTATGCATGCATAGCAATTGAAAATATTTTAAAATTATTTTTTCCTGCTGACATAGGGCTGTCAGTAGCCTGCCGTTTCTTTGAATTATAAACCAAAAACAACAACGCTATGTCACTAATTGAAATTTTTTTGAAAGAACTTAATGCGGAATCAATAACTACCCGCAAAATGTTAGAGCGCGTACCAAACGACAAATACGATTGGCAGCCTCACCCAAAAAGCATGGATATCCGCCGCCTGGCAACCCATATTGCCGAACTACCTACCTGGATCACTATGGCTTTAACTACTGATGAGCTTGATTTTCAAAACAATGCCTATGAGCAAAAGAACGTTGATAATACCAGTCAGCTAATGGAGCTATTTGAAAGATCATTAATTGACGGCCGTACGCAACTGGTACCGGCCAATGAGAGTAAACTTGGCGAGACCTGGATATTAAGAAACGGCGATACAATCCTTGATAAAAGCACCAAAGGCGAAGTAATACGCATGGCTTTATCACAGATCATTCATCATAGGGCACAACTGGGTGTATTTTTACGCCTATTGGATATACCTATCCCTGGCAGTTACGGCCCAAGTGCTGATGAAATGGAATTTGCAACGAGTAAAGCAGAAGCATAATTTTCTATTAAACACGAAGGACACTCAGAATAAAAAGTCCAATTAAAATACAAAGGGCACAAAGGTTTTACACTTTGTGCCCTTTGTATTTTAACAACCCTTATCTAATTTACCGTTAACTTAACAATAGTATCATTAGCATCCATTGGTAATCCGGCTGTGTAAATAAATACACCTTCGGGCTGCTGTTTAAATTTAACTGCAGTACCATTGCCTAACAAAACCGCTTTAGTAACCGTTTCTTTTACCTGCGGGATAAAAATATAAGGCACCGATTGTTGCTCGGTAATATGGGCATACATGGTTTTATTTTTAACAGTAACCACACCCCACGCTTGCGGCGGCACACTGCTTCCTCTTGTACCGTAAATGGCTTCGCCGTTCTTTTTAACCCATGCGCCAACTATAGCCAGCGTATCAGTAAATTCAGGCTGAATCTTTCCGTTAGGCATTGGCCCAATGTTTAACAAAAAGTTAGCATTACGCCCTGCCGAATTCACCAAATAGTGAATGATCTGTTTTGACGATTTAAATTTTCTGTCGGTAATATTAAAGCCCCAGCTGTTGTTAATGGTCTCGCAGGTTTCAAGCGGCAGGTTTCCAATTTTTGATTCGCCGCTAAAGCCGGTATTATTATTGCCCGGCAAATCCTTTTCAAACATCTGGAAATCTTCGCCATCCTTTGGCGCCAAATGGTGATTGTTACCAACCATTATTGATGGATTAAGCTTATGTATCAAACCATAAATTTCGTCATAGTGCCAGTTGGCCTCGGTGCGTTCCCAGTTACCATCAAACCAAATTCCTTTTACCCCGGGGTATTTAGTAATTAGTTCGGTAAGCTGGTCTTTCATAAATTTAATATAGCTGTCCCAGTCGCCTTTTACAGGTTTACCATCAACAATCTGGCTGCCATAAGCATAATCTGCCCTGCCCCAGTCCAATAACGAATAATAAAAATGCAGTTCAATACCTTCTTTCTCACACTCTTTTGCAAGCTCCATTAATGGATCTTTATGATAAGGCGTAGCATCAACAATATTATATGGCGACATCTTTGTACCAAACATGCTAAAGCCATCATGATGCCTTGAGGTAATAGTGATATACTTCATACCGGCTTTTTTAGCGAAAGCTACCCACTCCTTTGCATTAAACTCCTGTGGATTAAAAAAATCTGCTAACCGTTTATAGCTATCATAAGAGATCTTTTTTTGGTTCATTACCCACTCGCCATCACCCAAAATACTGTATATACCCCAATGAATAAATAAGCCAAACTTCATATCCTGAAAATTCCTGCGCGCCGCCATATTACCTGCTGTGGGCACGTAAGTTCCTTGCGCCATAGCATTGTTTAGGCCCGTGGCAGTAACAAACAACAGGCAAACCATAATTAACTTTCTTTTCATATTTGTTGGTTTAGTTATAATTGAAATATCTTGTCCATTAAAACCCACTTTTCACCGGCAATTGCGCCTTTTACCGGCTGTTGATATTTCCACATCAGTTGCTCCCACTCTTGTACTTTTACATTATCTGCATCCATGGCCGCTTTATTCTCAAAGCTAAAATCATCAGTTGTTTCCATGATCATGAATAAGCGTATATCATAACGGTAAATTTCCATGCCGATGATCCCTGAGCCGTTGATGCTATCCAATACCTCGGGCCATACGCTTTTGTGATAGGCCTCATATTCGGCTATCAGTGAGGTATCATCTTTAAGATCGAGGGTTAAACAGTATCTTTTCAAGGTAAATTGAGTGTGTTCAATTGGTTGTACAAGTAACCAAATGTTTGGCATAATTACAAATGACATCTGTTAATCGCTTTCAGAAATAATCTATAATTTTAACTTATCAAAATATTAACCTTAATGGCCAATACCCTTTTTGAAACGCCAAACCTTGTCATCAGGCGTTTTACAACCTATGATGATACATTTATTTTTGAACTGCTGAACACACCTACATGGAAGGAGTTTATAGGCGAGCGGAATATCCATTCAATACTTGACGCGACAAATTACCTGCATAATGGCCCATTGGCACTTTATACCCAATACGGCTACGGCCCCTGGTTGGTGGGGTTAAAAGAAACCAATCAGCCTATTGGCATGTGTGGCTTATTCAAGCGTAATTACCTCGATAAGCCTGACCTTGGCTTTGCCTTCTTACCCGGCTTTGAAGGCAGGGGATTTGCTTATGAAAGCAGTATGGCTACCCTTAAGTACGTAACTGATAGCTATAATTTAGAGTTCCTTTATGCAACAACAACTGATAAAAACTCCCGTTCGCAACGTTTGCTTGAGCGGTGCGGTTTTATCAGAAACGGACAGATAACCCCACCCGGTGATGAGGAATTATTACTATACCGGTTCATTTTACAATAACATAATATAGTCTTTATCTAACATCATGTATAATTTATGAGTGTTTAATATCTTTAGCACATGTTAAATTCCCGCAGAGATTTTCTTAAAAAAGCCGCGCTGTTAACAGGGGCAGCAGGTTTAAGCAGTGTTTTACCAAACTCTATAGCGAAAGCTATGGCCATAAACCCCGCAGTTGGCAGTACATGGATGGATGCTGAGCATGTGGTTATCCTGATGCAGGAGAACCGCTCTTTTGACCATTGTTTTGGCTCATTGAAAGGCGTAAGAGGATTTAATGACCCCCGTATTATTGATTTACCTAATAAAAATCCGGTTTGGCTGCAATCGAACGCCAAAGGCGAAACATACGCGCCATTCCATTTAGATATCAAAAACACAAAAGCCACCTGGATGAACTCGTTACCGCACAGCTGGAGCAACCAGGTAAATGCCCGTAACGATGGTAAATTTGACCAATGGCTGAATGAAAAGCAATCTGGTAATAAAGAATATAAGGATATGCCCTTAACCCTGGGCTACCATAAACGCGAAGACCTGCCCTTTAATTACGCCCTGGCTGATGCTTTTACTGTATGCGACCAAAATTTTTGCTCGTCGCTTACGGGTACTACGCCTAACCGGCTTTTTTTGTGGAGCGGCACTATCCGTAAAGATCAGGATGAAAACTCAAGGGCTAACGTTTGGAACGAGGATGCCGATTTTGGCACGCTGAACTGGACAACCTTCCCGGAACGCCTGGAAGAAAATGGCGTATCATGGAAGTGCTACCAAAACGAAGTATCAATAAATGTTGGTTTTGAGGGCGAGGAAGATGCTTGGCTTTCAAACTTTACTGATAACCCTTTAGAGTTTTTTGAGCAGTATAATGTTAAACTGCATGACAAGCACATCATCTACTTAAAAAAACAGCTGGAACTGCTGCCAAAGCAAATTACAGCAACAGAAGAACAAATAAAAAGCCTGGCCGACGGAGACGCGAAATTAACCCCGCTTAAAAAACAGCTTAAGCGAATGCAGACCGAACTGGATGCTATAAATAAAGATATTGATATATTAAAACCCGGCGCTTTTGACAAGCTCTCACAAAAGGAAAAAAACATCCACCTTAAAGCGTTTGACACCAATAAAGGGGACCCAAATTATCACGATCTTACTACCTTAAAGTATAACGATAATGGTACAGAACGTGAACTAAAAGTGCCAAAGGGTGATGTATTGCACCAGTTTAGAGAAGATGTAAATACCGGCAAATTACCTGCTGTATCGTGGCTTACCGCCTCAGAAAACTTTTCTGACCACCCCGGTGCTCCCTGGTACGGGGCATGGTATTTATCAGAGGTACTGGATATTCTTACGCACAACCCCGCCGTATGGAAAAAGACCATCTTTATATTAACTTATGATGAGAATGATGGTTATTTTGACCACATCCCGCCTTTTGTAGCGCCACATTCTCATAAAGAGGGTACAGGCAAAGTATCCAACGGAATAGATACCCGGGTGGAATTTGTAACCCTTGATCAGGAACTGGCCCGCAAAGGTTTCCCTAAAAATTATAAAAGAGAAAATGCGATAGGCTTAGGCTACCGTGTGCCTATGGTTATAGCTTCACCATGGAGCAGGGGCGGATATGTTAATTCCGAAGTTTTCGACCATACTTCTACCCTACAGTTTTTGGAGAAATTTCTGGCCCACAAAACCGGCAAGCAGATAAAAGAACAGAATATCAGTGACTGGCGCCGTACCGTTTGCGGCGACTTGACATCGGTTTTCAGACCATATAATGGCGAGAAATTGCCGGCGCTTCCTTTTTTAAATAAGGATAAATCGGCCGAAGGTATACACAAGGCACAATTTAAAAAACTACCGTCTGATTATAAAAAGCTAACAGCTAACGAGATAGCGCTTATTAAAAAGGCCCCGCATACATCACCCTATATGCCTCAACAAGAAAAAGGCATTAAACCATCTAATGCATTGCCATATGAGTTATATGCCGATGGTAAGCTAAGTGAGGATAAAAAATCATTTGAGATAAAATTTAAAGCCGGAAACGATGTTTTTGGTAAACAGGCAGCCGGTGCGCCGTTTAATGTATATGCACCCGGTAAGTATATTAATTTTGATGATCCGCAGAAAATGGAGGCTGTACGCACCTGGAACTATGCCCTTACACCGGGTGACAGCCTAACTGATATTTGGCCTGTAAACGAGTTTGAGAATGATAATTACCATCTGCGGGTATATGGCCCTAACGGCTTTTACAGGGAGTTTAAAGGCAATACCAAGGACCCGCTTTTTGACGTAGCGTTTGCTTACCAGGCGGTAAACAAAAAGCTGAACGGTAACGTTAAGCTAACCTTTCAGTTGAGAATGAATGATAAGCCCCTTACTGTGGAGATAATTGATAATTCGTACAAAACAGGCACCAAGAAAATGACCATTCAGGGCGAATCATTTGCCCCGCAGACCATGGTACTTGACTTGGCAAAAAATCACGGCTGGTATGACTTTAGCATAAAAGTAAACGGGTACAGCAATTTTGAAAAAAGATATGCAGGCCGTGTAGAAACCGGCAAACATAGCTACTCCGACCCGCTAATGGGCGGCGTTATAGTTTAGTTCGCTGTTAGCAGTGGGTTATTAACAATTCCGGTAAACAATATTAGCCCGGTTTTCATTTCGCGGATCGCGAATATGAACGGGCGGTTTAGTCGCAATTCATTTGCAGGCGCCGAGGTTATAACCATCGTTACTGAAGTTGCTGCGGCAGCTTCGGTTCCCTGCTCATTTACTTCGACAAATGCTTTGTGCATAACAGATGAAATGCGTAGTCCGCCATTTGCGTTAATTCCGGTAAAATCTGCCTGCTCTGAAAAAGCATTGCCCATACCCAAACTGGTAAGGTCATTTTTTAAAGATTTTTGATAGCTAAAACTAAACTTCGGGAAATATACGGTGTTGGTGGTGGGCTTTAAGCCGGTCATCCAGGTTTGCCACTTGGCGGCATCTATATCTGCCAGCAGGGCTTTAGCACTAACACCCGGTGCAGGCAAAACAACTACCATGCTATATTTATCATTACTGTAAGGAAATTCAGCAACAACGGTAGGTTTAAGATTGGCATCAGTATAATAAATATTATGATCGATCCTGCCAGTCATAAAATCGGCTTGTACCTGGCTGTTATCCCCTGTGGTGAACGCCTGTTTTGATGTTTTATCAGCATCAAACTTATTTTTCCAGCTGCTTTTAAAGTAAATGGCATTAATGAGGTACATTAAATCATTACCAGAGATCTGCTGAATTATTGAAGGTATCTTACCGTTAGTTGCATCCTTTACCCAATTATTTATTACATCTTTTGATGCGGGATTAGCAAAGTCAAGTGACTGTACTTTAGCATTGTAGGCATTGGTGTTAGTTGTGATAAATGGTTGCAGCACATCAAACCCCTGCCTGTACCATATAGAGTTGGCAATATCAAGCTTGGTATTTGGGTCAAGCTGCGGCAGTTCGGTAATTAGCTTTTTATAATAGCTATTTACACTATCCTGCGAAAAACCATTAAAATTCATGGTGTTATTAATGCTTTGCAGGGTTTCGCCTTTGGCGCCATTAACGGTCATACCCAGAGCAAAGCTTACACTTAAAGGCGACATAAACAGGTTATCGTTACCTATAGCAGTGGCCGATATTTGCTTAAATAATTTCAGGGTGAACGCATTATCCGCTGCTACTTTTTGCTGCTCGGCAGGAGTAAGCACCAGGTCCTTACCAGTATCGGGGTTGACATTGTTTTTATTGCAGGAAACAAAGCCAATAATTAAAACACATAAAAATAACAGCGGAGTTTTGCGAGTCATAAGGTCAGTATTAATTTATTTTCACCTGGTTTATAACTATTACGCACGCAGGCGTTTAAGTGCTACAGGTAACTCGAAAAATTAACGGACCAATACAACCTGCATGGTATCTAACGTTGCAGCGCGTGTAGCTTTATTCAAAAAAGCGGGCTTGAGGCGGGTAATGGCATAATGCGGAAAATAGGCAAGCTTTTGTACCTGCCGGCCTTTGCTTGCCAGATCAGCTACCGCACCGGGGCTGCCATAAAATATAAATGATGTAGCAGGTATTTTTTCTTTCCCTCCGGGATATAGGGTGATGATTGATGGATCGATATAAAAATCCATTGGGTGCGATCCTATCTCGTGGTTTTGAACCACCGGTAACTTATCGGTGTTATGGTGATTGATCCACATAGCGGCTTCGCTGCCAGACTGGTAATGCAGCAATGATGGGTAAAACGCGAAGTTCAGGTAAATATTTACGATGAAAGCCGCGATAAGTGTACGGAACGCGGTTCGCCTGAAATCCGTTTCAGGGAAGTTTCCCGGCAGGATAAGCATGATAATCAACCAGATAAGAAGTGTAAGCCCTACATGCCAGCTAAACTCTACAGGGCGGAAAAAGTAATGCAGCACAGCTATAATTGCAAGCATCAAAACAACTACAATTACCTGTGTTATACGGATAATATTTAGCGTCTTTGCTGATCGTAAACCATACAAATACTGGGCAGTAATTATGGCAAAAAACGGGAATACAATATTCAAATAATGAGGCAGTTGAAACTTTGAAGCCGAGAACAGCAGGAAAGTAAGCAGCGCCCCGCTAATGCAAAACCATTCGCGGTTATGTACATTTTTAATGCCTGTTTTTATGAATTGATAAATGGCAGCAAACAGTAATAATGACCAGGGCAAAAAAGCCCATAAAGTGGTGTGGATGAAGAAGGTAGGATCACCGTGGCCTTTGATGGGGCCCGTATTAAAAAAGCGGCCAAACTGACTATCCCAGAAAAAAAATTGTATGCCTGATACACCCGTCCGGTCAAAAACTACCTTTTCGGGATGGCTATCAAACTGCCGGTAAAGGCAATAGATCTCGGGCAATATAAACACCAATATTAACACTGCAGCTAATAACCAACGCAGGTTAAAAACTTGCTTCCATTGCCTGGTAATGAGCAAATTACCGGCAATTGCACCGCCAATGGGCACCAGGGCGAACATACCTTTTGTCATGATAGCGCAGGCGGTAAACAGGCTGGCTATAACCAGTTGCCAAAAACTGTTGCGGGTGTAGGCGTTGTAAAAATGGTACACTCCCGCTATGATTAGCCCAGTAAGGTAAGGCTCGGCACGTACATCGTTGTTAGAGAGGATAATATGCTGCGCCGTAAGCAATATCAGTACCGACCATAGAGCCACTTCTTTGCTGTATAACTTCCTGGCAAACAGGTAGGTGTACCCTGCTCCCATCAGCATAAATAATATTCCGGGCAGCTTGTAGGCCCAGGTTGTAAAGCCAAAAAGCTTGAAAGAAAAAGCGGTTATCCAGAACGGGAAATGCGGTTTATCCAGCCAATCGGTGCCGTAGGCGAAGAGCTGTACATAATCGTTACGCTGTACCATAGTTTTGGCAATACTGGCATACAGCGTACCATCAGGCCCCATAATGGGGATGAACAAGCCACTAAAATTAACCAGTACAGCAATCCCTATAAAATAATAGAGCCATTTGGTTTGGTGGATGCCAGGCAGGGTGTTCATATATGTGGTAAAGGTAATGAGAATTAACAGCCCACAAATAGCGTGACGACTAACTTTTTGTTCCGCTGTTCCGTTCCGCTAAAAGCGGAACAAAGCGGAACAAAAGCGGAACAGTGCACACCATCCTTTTAGATATCGGTATTCGCGGTTTTGCAAAAACACCTCTAAAAATCTCTAATTATATCTAATTATATCAGGAGCCATCTAAAATATTGCACGAAAACAATTCATATTTTTTTATAAATTTAGCCATGCAACAAACCCCGGCTGCATCAAACCAAATAATATAAATCTTCATGAAAAAAACTTTTTTTGTACTGTTGATGCTATGCCCTTTTATGATCATGGCACAAACCGGCAAAGTGTACGACAACCTGAGCCTTAACAGCAAGATCCTGAAAAGCGAGCGCAAGTATGCCATTTATTTACCACCCGATTATGAAACTTCGGGCCGCAATTACCCGGTGCTTTACCTGTTGCATGGTAGCGGCGATGACCAAACCGGCTGGGTGCAGTTTGGCGAGGTGCTTAACATTACCGACAAAGCAATTAAGGATGGCACCGCTACCCCAATGATAATTGTGATGCCCGATGCCAACACCGGCAGGCGCGGTTATTTTAATGATATAAAAGGCGACTGGAACTATGAGGATTTCTTTTTTAAGGAACTGGTTCCGTTTGTGGAGAAGAAGTACCGCATAAAAAGCGATAAGCGTTTTCGTGCGGTGGCGGGTTTGAGCATGGGTGGCGGCGGCAGTTTTGTTTATGCGTTGCACCATCCCGAAATGTTTTCGTCTGCATGCCCGTTAAGTGCGTCTACAGGTTTTTTAACTTTAGAGGATGCCCGTACGGCTATCAACAGAAACACACCTAATCTGCCTGATACTACGGTAACCAACTTTTACAATAAATACAGCGTGATCCCCTTGCTGAACGCTATGCCCGATGCACAAAAGAAAGCTGTGCGCTGGTTTATGGATGTGGGCGATGACGACTTTTTATTTGAAGGTAACGGGCTGGTACATAATCTGATGCGAAAAAAGGATATTCCGCATGAGTACCGGGTGCGCGATGGCGCCCATAACTGGACCTACTGGCGCACCTCGCTACCTGTAGTGCTGGAGTTTGTATCACAGGCGTTTCATCAGTATTAAATTGTTGAATAAAGGACCAGGGAAATCGCTTTTAAGATTATTTAAGGGTAAACCCCGTTAGGGGTTAAAGCTTTGTAGAAAAACAATCAGGGTAACCCTACCGTGCCATCGGTACGGTACCACGCCAGGTAGCGTACCGATGGCACGCTAAGATCTTAATTATGATTTTCTACAAAGCTTTAGCACCTACGGCGCTATTTATAAAAATATATCTCCTTAAATAATGGCATTGCCCCACGGTTGGTGGATTTGAAATTAATATTCTTTCTACCTACAAATTGTGCCTGACGGCACATTTGAGAACCGTAAATAAACAAGCTCTTTAAAAGCGATTTTGCTGGATAAAGAATGGATCGGCCTCAATTCAAAGACTAATTACTATTTTAGCTAATATCAAAAGCCCCAAAATATGGAACGCAGAAAATTTTTAATGAACACGGCCCTTACCGCCGGTGCTTTAACCTTTTTAGGTAACCGGAGCTTTGCCTCATGGTTGGCCGACCCCACTTATAAGATAACCCCTTTACGTAACAACGTAGGTATTTTTACCGAAAAAGGCGGTACCATTATCTGGATGACCAATAAGGAAGGTATTGTTGTGGTTGATGCCGAGTTTCCGGATACGGCCCCGCATTTGATTGCCGAGATGCAAAAAAAATCTGACAAGCCTTTTCAATGGCTCATTAACACGCATCACCATGGCGACCATACCAGCGGTAACATTGCTTTTAAAGGACTGGTGAAAAATGTTGCGGCACATGCCAATTCATTAATCAATCAGAAGGCATCTGCTGTTAAACAGAAATCTGAGGATAAACAGTTGTACCCCGATACTACCTTTACCGATAAATGGAAAATAAAGGTTGGCGATGAGCGCATTACCGCCCACTATTTTGGCACCGGCCATACCAATGGCGATAGCATGATCCACTTTGAAAATGCCAACATTGTGCACACCGGAGACCTTGTGTTTAACCGCCTTTACCCTTATATTGACCGCAGCGCGGGCGCATCATGCAAGCACTGGCCTTTAGTGCTTGAAGCTGCCACCAAACAGTTTGATAAGAACACCATATTTGTTTTTGGCCATGCCTTTGACCCGGTTAAAGTTACCGGCACTATGGAAGATGTTAAGCTGATGAAAGACTTTATGGAAAAATTGGTAGCCTATGTTGATGGCGGCATTAAAGCTGGCAAAACCAAAGAAGAAATACTATCTGCAAAAGCTATACCCGGTGTTACCGAATGGCAGGGCAATGGCATTGAACGCGGACTAACCGCTGCTTACGAGGAATTAACCGGGGCATAATTATTAAAGCATGAAATATTTATTTTTAATTACAGTAATATCATTAATTGGTTTTACTACAACTAAAAGCACAACATCAACCACTGTGCTGCAAAAAATGTACAGCCGCTATCATAATAAATGGCATACCTCGTTAACGTTTAACCAAACTACCGGCAGGTACCGTAATGATAGCCTGATAAAAAACGACACATGGTATGAGCGTATTGTTTATCCGGATATGCTGCGGATAGATTTTGGTAGTGTAAACAGTGGTAACGGTGTTATTTATCGTGGTGATTCGTCTTATTCTTTCAGAAACAACAAAGTAATACGTGCTGCACGGGGCGAAAACGAGCTCATTTTCTTTTTGGGTGGCATGTACTTTAAAACATTTGATCAGTTATTGGCGCATTTCGCCGAACTGCATTTCGACCTTTCAAAGTTTCATGAAAGCAGCTGGAAAGGCAAGCCGGTTTATGTTTTGGGCGCCGAAAAAGATGATGATACCCTGAACCAGTTATGGATAGATAAAGATAAGCTGGTAGCGGTACGTTATTTTAAATTTGATAAGGGTACAAAAACAGAGGCCACTTTTGAAGAACATAAAATGTTAAACGGCGCCTGGAGCGAAACGCTATGCAAGTTTTTTATAAATGATAAATTACTGCAGACAGAAACCTACCATGATATTGTAGCCAACACACCAATCGACAAAAATGTGTTCGACCCTAAATTAATAGGGAAATAACCGTCAATATCGTACTCTTTTACGCTAACACACCCCTGCCCATGTTCGGAAGACGAAAGAAAGCGGTGGATATGCGCGATTCCCTACAAACGGGAGGGTGCAGGGAGGGGTTTATGGGACAGATATTGGCGTAAATAACCCCTACCCGCCACTTCACAGGCAGCCGCACCCTTCCCCAAGGAAGGAGTCTTGGCGTAAATCAAACCTTCCGAACACTTCGCCTTTATTGGACAATACCAACAAAGGGCAAAATATAATGATAAGGTCGCACGCTGAATGCAACTGTTTGTGAGGACACAAACAGCGGGGATATATATCACAGACCAAATCCCCATTTTGGTGTCCTCACCAAATTCTTTAGGCAAGTTCATCGAATGCAACTGTTTGTGAGGACAACACCAACAAAGGCTCAGGTGGTGCACTGGGCGTTAGATGCTTCACTACGTTCAGCATGACAGATCTATTTGCTTATCCATAGCGGGCTACAGATCAATACCCTACAAATTCTTTTTGGTTCACCTTTACCATAGCCTTGTTGTTGGTAGTGCTGATGTACATATCAACACGGTAAAACTCATTGTCGAAAACAAAGATGTTGTTATCGTTATCTACCCCCTGAAACTTCAGGGTAAACTTAGATCTTTTGGCCTGGCCTATAAGGTTTATTACATACTGCGGCTCAAGTGTGGTATAGGTAATAGTGCGTAAAACTGTACCATTTTGCAATATAGTATTAACACCAATTGTAATATTTTGCTCTTTTAATTTAGGGTTCATTGATCTGAAATGTTCTATCCTTTTCCCATCAACCGTTTCAATATACTGATGTTTAAAAACCTTACCCAGTGTTAAGTAATTATGTGCCTGCCCATCACTGAGGTTGGTGAGGTTGGTAAGATCAAAAAAAGAAATGCTTTGCGCGTAAGTGCCTGTGCCAAAGCAAAACAGCAACACTATCAAAAGATATTTTTTCATTTACTAATTAGCGCAAATATATGTTTTTTTAGAGTTGATACTGACTAAATAACAGGGCTGCAGGCCGTTAATGATTAAGCCTTCCTCAGCACAATCTGTTCATCTAACATCTCGTACATTTTTTTATAAAACTCACGCAACGAAGGGTATTCGTCTTTACTGTATCTTGCCTTTTTAAACCTAATCATGTAGTTAACAATAATATCCCCTTCCATTTCGCCTACTATCCGTTTAAAGCTAATGGTATTATCGGGCATTACAATAGTGATTGATTTGGGCAGCGCATCTATTTTGTAACCTTTAGGCAATTTATACCTGCCGTTTATGATATAGTTATTCAGGTATATGAAGTCGATATCAGAGAAACGGCTTTCATTTATAAAAGGATTTATCCCAATACCTGTAAACAAGTTGGGGCTAAAGTATATGTATTTTTCGTCTGCCCCGGGCAACTCAAGCTTAAAGTTAAAATCCTCGCGCAAAGGCAAGGTATCGCTCTCCATGTTTTGCAATTTAAATATGCTGATATCAATTTTGGTATTGCCACCTTTTACACTACTGTTGATATACTCCTTTTCGCCCAACTTATCATATATAAACAGCTTGGCTATCCTTTTATAATCCGAGCTACTGATTTGTGTGTTACCTGTTAGCCTGCCAGTTGCATCTATCTGTGCGTTTACAAAAACAGCTTCCTGTGATGGCGTACCGTTTTGCAGATGGATTATCGCAGATTCTTTGGTTTCGGGGTTTATAGTCATCATGTTGAGCCCCAAAAGCTCATAAGGTGTTTCGTTAAAAACATTGTATTTGCCAGATGCATCTAAAACATAGTAGGTAAGTGAATCAATTGGCACCTGTACAACAGTTTTGTTGAGACGTGTAAAACCTGGATTATCTATTTCAATTTCGCCGTTGTCGCGGGTGCCTAACACTATTAATGATGGATTTATACCCGATGATTTCAAAAAATGGTACAAAATGAGGTTTATTTCTGTGGAGTTACCGCGCTTGTTTAGCCAGGCTTTTTGAATACCCTTATCTGAAAAGCAGAAATCCTCTTCATTCCACTTAACCGTGTGCTTAACTGTATTGAACAGGTAAGCCATTTTTTCGTTTTTGGTTTTTAAACTTTTGGCGTTTGCTATTATTTCGGCCTCTTTATCCAGACTTAAGTTTAACTGGCCGCCAAAATCCTGAAAATTCAACAGCCGCGTCGCAATAGCTCCCCAAAAGTTTAGCTTTATGGGTTTAAAATATATACTCTGCAAATTATCTTCAATAGAATGCATGTAGGGCTCCAGCCTGAAGCTATTGATGTTTGCCATGGCCCACTTATGCGCCCTTGACATAGATCCTTCTGCATTAACTACAGTATCTATTGTAAATTTTTGGTTTGCTTTTATAATGGTGTTAAAGTCGTAGAGATAATAAAACCCCGCATGCAGCTCGCTATATCTTGTAGGTATCAGCGTCTGAAACTGCCAATCGGGATAGTTAAGTGGAGCATTGGTTTGCCATGTGTACCTAACTTCAATTACAGACCCCGCTTTAACACCAGGCAATGTAAAAACTCTTGCTTTATGATGCTTGTCAATCTTTTCGGTGTAGATAAGTTTTGGGTCTAAAAAGGTTTTTTGGATTTTGTTA
Organism: Mucilaginibacter sp.; assembly: GCF_041660805.1. Lineage (GTDB taxonomy): Bacteria > Bacteroidota > Bacteroidia > Sphingobacteriales > Sphingobacteriaceae > Mucilaginibacter. The sequence goes on from NZ_JBAZVP010000050.1 coordinate 17,847, forward strand.
TTAACCAGGTTTATTGTAACTGCCTCTATATCTTTAAATCTCTCATAAGCGCCGTTCTCCCAAAACTCCAGCCTTATATTAGCTTCTGATGCCCCCTTTTCATTAAAAATTTTTATCCGCTTACGCCGCTCCATTACAATATCGTTATTATACTTTCTGTAGCCTACCTTGGCCACATCAAACAGCACCATAGCGTTGGCACCTTTTTCAAAGCTGCAGGTGGTCATTTTCAGGTCGGCGGTATCAACTACCCCATAGGGCGATACCTGCGCCGCTGCTTTAAATGATATTGCAAAAGATATTAAAAGCAGGGAGTAAAGATTTTTCAAATAATAAGGTTTAGGCTACTAAATTAAAAAAATAACACATTGCTAAATTACGGGTGATAGGTCTTTTCGGCATGTTTCAGCACATCTTCTTTATAAAACAATACATCTTTAAACTTGCCATCAATGTAACCCTGCGCCTGGTCTGTATAGTGTTTTGATGCCGGGTTGAATGATGAGCCGCCGGTAACAATGGTTTTGGCTTTTACCCTTGGCCCAAACTCAATAGCGGCAATAAAACTATTACCCGAATAGCCGTAGCGCTTTTGCGTACCCATAGGGCGGCTTACAAATGATGGCAGCTGGCCAAAGTTTGATGAGGTAGCCCCTACCGGTAAGCTCGGTTGCTTATCATCAAACGTTACACCATCGGCAGGGCGCTGGTAACGGTTAATATCGCCCCAGGCAGTTTTCCAGTTGCCATAACGGCTTTGCAGGCTTTTTACCGCTTCACTAAGTAATTCCATCTGTTTATTGCCGGGTAAAGTTGCCAGCATTTCGCGCACGCGCTTTACCTGGTAGCTATTTTCGCCGGGCAATGGCGCAGGCAGTACCCGCATTATTGCCGTTCCATATTCAACGCCCAGCGTTGTAGCGATTGAATTGGCGGCAGAACGCCTGTCCCATTGTTGTAATACAGCAAGTGGTTCTGCCAGTTGGGTTTTTAAAGTATCGGGAGCGTTCTTATATGCTGCAAACAAAGGCGGCAGCACATCATCAAACAAACTAAGATAATGATCATACCCCTTGCTTATCATTTCATCAAGCGAGAGCTTGCCTGCATCTTTAAGCAATTTGGCGGCTAATATGCCACGGTAATTTTCATTATCGGGCGCCATGTACAAGGGGTATTTACTCTTATCCGGACTGGCGGTGCCTGATGCGGTAAATGGTGTGGAGTTACAATTCTGGATCCAGCCGGTGGCGGGGTTGTAAACGTGAACAATCTCGTTCAAAGGGTGCAAGCCTTTCCATTCGGTTGCAGGTGTGGTGCCATCAACAGGCAAAGCCCAGTTAATTTTAGCATCGCGCTTTGGCATAAAGTTACCGTACCAAAACGCAATGTTGCCCTTATCATCAGCATAAACGGTGTTGTTACTGGTGTTTGATAGCAAGTCCATAGCCTTTTTATATTGCTCAAGAGTATTGGCCTTGGTAATAAGCCATGACTCCAGCAAGGCATTATAAGAGCGGTTATTGTGTTTTAGCGCCAGCCATTTACCATCCCTTGCGGCAAGTACCGGCCCGTGGTGTGTGTAATAACCGGTGATATTGCGGGAAACTGTTTGGTCGCCTTGTTTAATGTTTAGTTTAAGGGCACGGGTTGTAACGGGTTTCAGTTTGCCATCATATTCATAAAACCATTTGCCATCCTTTTTTACTACTTTTTCGGCATATACATCGCCAACATCGGCATAGCTGCTGGTGTGCATCCATCCGCAGTGAGCGTTAAAGCCCTGGTAAATAAAAAACTGGCCCCAGGTAACCGCGCCGTAAGCCTGTAGCCCTTCATCGCTTTTTAACCCTACCTCGCTCCTGAAATAAAATGGCACATGTGGGTTAATATATAACATAGCATGCCCCGATGCCGACTTTGCCGGCGCTATGGCAAAACCGTTTGAGCCGGTTTCCCTTTCTTCATACATTTTAATATCGCGGGGTTTATATACTGATCCTAACTTTTCTGTTTCGCCATTATAAAAGGCTTGTGTTTCTTTCGGGCTTATGTTGCCTGTTTCTGTGGCGGCCACACTGCCATCTGTAAACATTAAGGCATACCAGGGTTTAAAGCGGGTGAATACCACAGGCTTAACTTCCGGGTGCTTATAGAGGTAATAGTTAAGGCCATCGGCAAAGGCATCCATCAGCTTTTTAAAATAAAGTGGACTTTTATTATAGTCGGCAATTGCCCCGGCGCTATCGGCAATTAGTTGTAACTGCACATCATCAAACAAACGGCTTTCGCCATCAGCCTCGCTTTGGCGGCCAAGCTGGTACAGGTAATTACGCTCTATCCCTTTAAAATTATCCTCGCATTGGGTGTACATTAAACCAAACACTACAGCGGCATCTGTTTTGCCATAAATGTGCGGCACACCATAATCATCACGAATAATAGTAACGGCCGCGGCCTGCTGCTTAAATCTGCTTATTTCGGCACTGCTAAACTTTTGGGCTGATACTAAGACTGGTATAAATATCAGCGTTGCAATAAAAAAGTTTTTAATGTGAGTAGTAGCGCGTATGATCATTTTTAATCTTACAAAAGGTTTAGCGGACTTATAATGTGCCTAATTTAATAATTATAGTACTTGCTGCTATATGTAGAACAGAAATAGCTAACTCATAGCAACAGCAAAATACATAGTTGCATGGAAGTTAAGTGAATTACGTTATAGTTTAGCATTCGTCATTTTATTGTTACCATTTGCAATAATCCGGGTAGCCGGCCGTTGGAAGTGTATATTTGACCCAAAATTATAGTGTTTAAAAAGTTAGGCTCAATATTTGCACTACAACACCCACACTTATAGCAAGTTAAAAGAAATATAGGTAGCCGAAAGGTTTTTACTATAAGAACTTGGGTAAACAAACATGTTATCTGAGGTTTAGTTGATCAACATTATTTGAGAGATGATGTTGTCGGGCGTTCCGGGGTGAGATACGGAACG
>NZ_JBAZVP010000051.1:0-20800 GCF_041660805.1 Mucilaginibacter sp.
CTCAATAAAGTCGGCTACCTCTTTCATCTTTTTTGCATTAATATGATAGTAAATTTCCCTGCCGTTTTGCTCTTGTTCAAGCAATTCACACTCGGTGAGTATTTGCAGGTGTTTTGAAACTGTTGGCCTTGCTGTGTCAAAGTTTGAGGCTATTGCACCTGCTGTGAGGGATTGTGAGGCTACCAATAGAAGTATAGCCCTTCTTGTCGGGTCGGCTATGGCTTGAAACACATCTCGTCTTAAATTCATTGCGTAGCTATTTGACTACAAATATAAATGTAGTTATTTAACTACGCAATTTTTCTGTGATTTTTCTTATGGATGTTTTTTGCTTGGGCACAGGACTTTCCGCGTTCACTTTATAACACGTTATTGCAGCTGATTTTTGCTACGAATGGGCTGCAAATCCCGCCGGGGGGATTAAGTTAAAGGAGTAAATAGTTTTAGTTTATAAAACTTTAGGAAGTTAAACACATCATTAAAAGATAACACCAATGAAGGCGCGTATTTATACTGCTTACAATTTAGGGTTACAGCTAACTAAACCCTTTCGTTTGCAATGCTAAACTTTAAAATTATCAAATCATTTAGCCGGAGCGTAAGCCCCTGTGGCAAGCCATGTTATCCACGCTTTCTTGAATGCCGCATGGCTCATTGGCGGAAGTGTGCGGCCTTCGCCCGGCTTCCAGCCGGCCAACACCAGGCCATCATCCGCGTGCTCAATCAGTTTCTGCATATTCTTATGACCGTTTTGATTAGGATCTACAAGTTGTTTGGCTAATTGGCGCGGTGTGCGGCCCTGGAACACCATTTTCATATCTGCCGGCGGCAGGTGCCAGTTAGGGTTGCCGGGCGGCGTATGCAAACCAGGAGTATTTGCAGGCTGATGACAGTTGGAACATTTCATTGCATAAACACCCTTACCATCAACGCCTCTTTGAGGCGACATTGTGTGCAGGCGGCTATCGTCTCCCTGCAGCGGGATATTTCCTGCCGGATGGCAATTCATACAGCGGGAACTCATCAATACCGTATATACCTGTTTAAAGGCTTTAACAGAGGCTACACTATCTTTGCGTACCGCCAAATAATTATGGGGTTTAGCATCTTCCGACTTAAAAGACAATACAATTAAGCCCGCGGCAAATAAAATAATACCGATAAAAATTAATTTTTTCATGCCTTCAGAGTAAGTTTAGTATTCATGATGGGCAAATTATAAATGCGCTTGCCTGTAGCGGCAAAAATGGCATTTACGATTGCTGGCGCAGTTGGCGGCACAGCGCATTCACCGGCTCCGCCCATTTTCTCGTTGCTGTCTACAATAAACACATTTATCTCGGGCGATTCATTCATACGGGCAATGCGGTAGTCATAAAAATTATTCTGCTGTACCCTGCCGTTCTCCAGCTTTAATTCGCCATATAAAGCCATTGTTAATCCGAAGATGATGCCGCTTTCCATTTGCGCTTTTACACCGTCGGGGTTAACAGCCAAACCACAGTCTATCGCACAATCAACCTTATGCACCTGTGCCTTGCCATTGTTTATACTCACCTCTGCAATTATGGCTACATAGCTACCAAAAGCTTCATGTACCGCCACGCCTTTATACCGTCCTTTAGGCAGTGATTTTTCCCAGTCGCCTTTGTCGGCAACCAGGTTAAGTGCAGCAAGGTGGCGGGGATGATTTTTAAACAGCGAACGCCGGTATTCTACCGGGTCGCGGCCAGCTGTATGTGCCAGTTCATCCATCATGGTTTCCATCACGTAAGCTGTGTGGGTATGCCCCACAGAACGGAACCACAGTACAGGCACAACTTCTTTTGTATTATGCAGGCCAATATAATGGTCAGGTACGCTATCAAGATAAGGAGAGCCTTTTACTCCCTCTACAGAAGTATCATCAATACCATCTTTTAATGGGCCAAACATACCAGCGCCCTCCATGATCGATTGTCCTGCAATATTATGTTTCCAGGCAACAGGCAAGTCATTCTTATCCAGCCCTACTTTAACGTTATGCACAAAAAAGGGCCGGTAATAACCGCTTTTCATATCATCTTCGCGTGTCCAAACCATTTTCACCGGTTTACCGCTGGCTTTGGCAATATGAACAGCTTCCACCACGAAATCGGAGCCTGGTGTAGCGCGACGACCAAAGCCGCCACCCAAAAAAGCCACGTTTATTTTAACCTGTTCTGGCTTTAAGTTCAATATTTTTGCGGCCCCAACCTGGTCTATACCCGGTAATTGTGTTCCGGTCCAGATCTCACAACTATCTTTTTTTATGTGAACGGTGCAATTCAGCGGTTCCATCGGGGCATGTGCCAAATAAGGAAACACATATTCAGATGAAATAAGCTTAGCCGATTTGGTTAGTGCTGTAGTCGCATTACCTTTTTTCTGGGCAGGAAGCCCGTCTGTAGCTGCCAGTTTTTTATACGCCGTAGTTTGTTTTGCCGTAATTAAACTTGCCCCAGGGCCATCATCCCAGGTGACCTGCAAGACTTTGCGCCCCTGTTGTGCCGCCCAGTAGTTATCGGCAATTACGGCAATACCGGTTGGGATCTGCACTATCTGTCTTACCCCGGGGACAGCTTTAGCTTTAGTGGCGTCATATGATTTAACCTTACCGCCAATAACAGGCGCATGTGCCACAAGTGCGGTTAACAATCCCGGAAACTGGATATCCATTCCGAATTTAGCTTCACCATTAGTTTTTACACCTGCATCTATACGCCTGGAGCCTTTACCGATGTATTTCCATTCTGTTTTCGCACGTAAGGGGACCTGCTGGGGCACCGGCAAAAGTGCTGCCTCAGCTGCCAGTTCGCCATAAGTATATTTCTTGTCTCCGGCAGTAACAATACCCTTTTGTGTTTTACAATTTTGAATTGCAACTCCAGAACGTTTAGCAGCCGCCTGTGTTAACAGGATACGGGCAGTTGCCCCGGCATTACGGTAGCGGTCAAACTCAGACCAGGTGGTACTGGAGCCACCAGTGATCTGGATGCCATAGACAGTATGGTTATAGGCTTTGTCAACACCGCTATGTTTAACAGTGACCTGGTTTAGATCTACATCCAGTTCATCGGCCAGGAGCATCGGCAGGGTCGTCCAGATCCCCTGCCCCATTTCCACGTGGCTGAGGTAAACCGTGATCGTATTATCGGTTGCAATATTTAAAAAAGCATTTGGTGCGAAACCCGCAGCTGCTGTTTTACCTAAAGCGGCCAGCTTATTAGCTTGCGGTATGGTAAAAGATATGAGCAAACCACCACTGAGCACTGCACCAGACTGTAAAAAGCTACGTCGGTTCATGATTTTGCTCCTTCCTGCTGCAATTGTGCAGCTTTATGGATAGCGGCCCTAATTCGGGGATAGGTGCCGCAGCGACAAATATTACCAGACATGGCATCGTCAATATCCTGATCGGTAGGCTTCGGGTTTTCCCTTAATAACACAGCGGCAGACATCAGCTGTCCCGACTGACAGTAGCCACACTGCGGCACATCGAATTCGGCCCAGGCTATTTGTAATGGATGATCATTGCCTTTAGAAAGTCCCTCTATGGTAGTCACCTGCTGTCCGGCTGCACGGCTAACCTTGGTCACGCAGGAACGTACGGCTTCGCCGTTCAGGTGAACCGTACAGGCGCCGCACTGGGCTACACCGCAGCCAAATTTAGTACCGGTGAGTCCTAACAGGTCGCGGATGACCCAAAGCAGGGGCATATCAGGGTCGGCATTTACCTCCTGCTGTTTTCCGTTGATAGTTATGGTTAACATATCCGTAATTATAAGTTTGGATGGACATTGTGTGATAGGTTATAATAAAGATCGGTAATTAAAACTTCGGCAGATTGCACTATTCAAACAAAAAGTTACTCTTTTCAAACAAAAATCTTTATAAATAACTCCAGGTACCTGTTATTATTAGGTTTTATCGCTTTAAACAAGACGCCTATAACGTCTCTTCCGCCCCGGGCCGCTCAGCCAAATCCCCCCGCTACAGTATAATTTAATATAAACGTATAATAACTCTAACCTTTAGTTTATATCAAAACAGTTCCTTGCGGCCCAATATACTATGAAAACATTTCTCTTAATACTCGTTGCGCTTATTCTCACAACAGGTGAAGATTTTGCCCAAACATCCGATCCTGACCCTCATTATAAGTTAGTTACAGCAGGCGATTGGGTAAAATCAAAAAACTATTATCTGCTTACTTTATTTGAACAGGATAAAGAAGTACGCGCCCTGTTTAAAAACGACCCTGAACTGGCCGGGCTTACCCAGGCTAAATTACTTGCTTTGCAAACCTCAATTACTAATTGTAAAGATGCCTTATGCCTACCTGAACAGCTTAAATTTACCAATAATGAGATAGAAGCTGTAAGTAACCGTCTAACTGCTTTATACAAGAACGGCAATGCTTTAGATCGCCTTGTTAAAATGCACCTTATACCATCAGGCACTTATATTCTATATAAAACACTAACACCTGCCAAATTACTGGTAAAAGCATGGGAGCAAGACGCTGCTGCTGTAAATTACACCATAGATGTTTATGCTGAAGGCAAAAAGCCTAACTATCCGGCAATAGATTCAATAAGCTTTAAAACCACTGCCCGGGCTTATTATACTTTAATGTACGATTGCTCTGCAGTTGTAATGGCTGATGTTAAAAATACGCACTTGTTTTTTAAGCCGGCATTACAAGCGGCCCTAACCTATCTGGAAATTAATGAAAGGCAGGACCCGGCAAATTACGAGCCTATGGCAGCTACCGCAAATAAAGCCGCTTTTGATAGGGTAAAACTAATTAAGTGGAATCAATTCCCCTACTCTCACATACTCGTTCCCGGTGCCGGACCGGATAATTTAACAACGCCCTTAAGTGGCGAAGGGATGCTGCGCTGCAGGCTCGCCGCTATACAATACCAGCAAGGTAAGGCTCCTTTCATCGTAGTTTCAGGTGGGAATGTACACCCATTTAAAACCAAAAACAATGAGGCGCTTGAGATGAAAGTTTATTTAATGAAAAAGCTGCACATCCCGGAGAGTGCTATTATTATAGAGCCACATGCCCGGCATACTACAACCAATATACGTAATGATGCAAGGCTGGTATTCAGGTATGGTATCCCGTTTACCAAGCCCGGGTACATTGTAACTGATAAATCGCAGACCGATTTTATTATGACAATGGCCGGCAGGTGTGAAAAAGAGCTCAAATATGTGCCTTATAAACTGGGCAGGCGCATTTCTGAAACGGAATTGGAATTTTATCCGCTTATTGAATCGTTACAAATTGATGCAGACGAACCGCTTGATCCATAGGGAAATATTATGAAAAAGAACATCATTCCAATAATAACAGCATCAGCAATAATAGTTTTTTGTGCTTTTATAACCGCTAAATTTGAAACCAGGCTTGTTCGCGCAATAACCATCGACTCATTGGGCGCATGCCAGGGAATATCTTATCAAAACGGACGAATCTTTTTGTATGGAGATCGCGAAGTTGGCATGATACGTGAATTTAAAATGGTTAACGATAGCCTGGTTTATCAGCATAAAGAAGTTAAACTTACCCAAAATGGCCAGGATGTAATTAACCACCCAACCGGAATAGCTTATAATGGAAGCGGGCCTGTTTTTATAGGGAACTCCATTCGCCTTAATACCGAAGGTACAAAGTGGAGGGCCGTGATCTATTGTGTAAACTGGGATGGATTATTACAAAGTGGTACACTTGATGGAAACCTGATAAATACAATAGAGGATGATGCCTGTATACAAGGCACCCGCCCCGAGTATGTAAAATATAATAATAAATGGTATGTTGCTACTGCAGATTATGGCGGCCATGCTAATGAAGTAAGGCTGTACGATCCGGAGAAATTGAAGAAGGCATCAAAAACCAGCGATGAAGGAGTTGTATTTAAAAAATTCACTTGTACCCCATGGGTACAAAACCTGCACTGGATAGCCGGTAAGGGAGTTTTAGTGCTGGTTCAAAATAAGGTAGAAGGGCGTCAATGGCGATTAACTTATATCGACTTGAAAAAATCTATTGAAACGGGTAAGCAAGTAATAATTAATGAGGTAGATACTATTGACAGGCCCGATGAACTGGAAGGGTTTTCTTTTATTGGCGATCAAAAAAATGGGATCGCGGTTAGCTCATCGCGCAAAAACAATGTTAACTTTACTATTACACAATAGAAACTGATAAAACAAAATGGCTGAATAACCATTTGCTTTGCAAAGCAAGTTATTCAGCCATTATAAGTTAATATGGTGCCCGGCCACTTATCAGTCCGTCCCTCATTTTAAAACTTAACTTGTTTTTAAATTATTGTCCCTGTGCAAGGGTATAACCAATTTTACCGCCAAATTTCATCAGGAATTCTACAGAGCATACTTTAAAATCGGCAGACAGATCAGCTGCTATAAGCAATATTTCTTTCTGGGTTATCTCGGTTCCTTCTTTCTTTTCAAAACGGATACGGTATTCGTTCACCAGTTCTGTAAAGATGGAGCCGGTTGGCCATACCTGCGTACCGCGGTTTGATATCATTACCAACTGAAAGTTATCGGTTTGTTTTCTTTGCGCCAACTCGGCCAGCTCATTAGGCTGCTTGCTCGATTCCACAAAAACATCAACCCCTACCATCTCCTCTTTTACATTGGTGCTGGTAACGGTCAGTTTATTTTTTAAAGGATGATCATGGTTAGCTTTCACTTCCATATCCGGCTGGGCAATAACAGCGCCTTTTTGAGGCACCTGGCCTAAATTAGCAATAATGGCATCGGCAAATGTATCGGTATTGGCAGCCTGGGTTGCCTTATCACCAAAATCACCTGTATGTATACCTTGCTCTAAGGTGTAAAGCAACGCGTTTTCAATAGTTGCAGCGCCTGTAGTAAAGCCCAGGTAACGCAGCATCAGTATACCTGATAATAACAGCGCGGTAGGGTTTGCTATACCACGGCCGGCAATATCGGGCGCTGTACCGTGCACGGCTTCAAAAATAGATATATTATCGCCAATGTTTGCAGATGGGGCAAAGCCTAAACCACCTACTAAACCGGCACAAAGGTCAGATACAATATCGCCCTGTAAATTAGTTAACACAATAGCCTGGAACATTTCAGGGCGCGAAACCAATTTCATACACAGGTCATCAACAATAATGTCTGATGATTCAATATCAGGGTATTCCTTGGCTATTTCCTGGAAGGTTTCAAGGAACAGGCCATCGGTTAGTTTCATAATATTGGCCTTGTGGCCGCAAGCCAGTTTGGTATAACCCTTACGGCGGGCCATCTCAAATGCATAACGGATAACCTGTGCCGATCCCGGACGGGTAATAATACGGCGGCCAACAGCTACGTCATTAGTTAATAAGTGCTCAATTCCACCGTAAGTATCTTCAATATTTTCACGAACAATAGTAAGGTTTATTGTAATGCCTGCTTTTGAAAAAACAGTATCAACACCGTTTAATGAGCGAAAATCGCGCTGATTAGCATAAGTGTTCCATACTTTGCGGGCAGTAACGTTTATACTTTTTACACCTTTACCTTTTGGGGTTTCCATTGGGCCTTTAAACAATAAGCCAAGGCGCTCAATAGTTTCTTTTGCTGCTGCGGTCATCCCGGTAGAGTGGCCTGCATCAAAATAAGATTTCCCCATTTCTACATACTCATAATCGAGCTGTACGTTTGCGGCTTCAAATATACGAAGCACGGCTGCCATTATCTCCGGGCCTATACCGTCACCTTTTGCTACTGCTATTTTGGTTTTCATGAAAATTTATGATGTGTAAAAACAACGGCAAATATAGGCGTTTTGGGCAAATTCCCTGCATTTTGGTGGCTATTCCATTCAATTTGTGACATTTAAACCAGCATTAAATTTGTTTAATTCAATATCAGTTTTCGCTATCATAACAAGAAATAAATGGTAGCCCTGTTTTTGAAAGATTTAGGCTAAATTTGCAACCTATTACTATGAAAGCATTCTACGGCGATTTAAGATTAGGCATTTTAGGCGGAGGCCAGTTAGGCCGCATGCTTATACAACAGGCAATAAATTACAACGTAACCGTTAAGGTGCTTGACCCCGACCGTGAGGCGCCCTGCCGCCGTTTATGCCACGAGTTTGTTGTAGGCTCTTTAGGCGATTACGAAACCGTTTATAACTTCGGCAAAAAGGTTGATATGCTTACTATTGAGATAGAGAAGGTTAACGTTGATGCACTGGAACAGCTGGAAAAAGAAGGCGTGCTGGTTTATCCGCAATCGCGCATTATTCGCCTGATACAGGATAAAGGCCTGCAAAAGCAATTCTTTAAAGAAAACGATATCCCCACGGCCGAGTTCCAGGTGATATCATCGGCACGGCAATTAAAAGAAAGCCATATCCCCTTCCCCTATATTCAAAAACTGCGCAAGGATGGTTATGACGGCAAGGGCGTTTATAAAGTGGCTAATGAAAGTTACCTTGCGGGTGCCTTTACAGAGCCAAGCCTGATTGAACGTTGGGTTGATTTTGAAAAAGAGATAGGTGTAATAGTTGCCCGTAATGAGAATGGCGAGGTAAAAACCTTCCCGATGGTAGAGATGGAGTTTAACCCGGAAGCTAACCTGGTAGAGTTTTTAATATCTCCTTCTACCCTGCCGTTTGAAGTACAGATGGAAGCCCAGAATATTGCTGAAAGAATAGCTGATACATTGAATATTGTTGGCCTGCTTGCGGTAGAAATGTTTTTAGATAAGCATGGCAGGATATTGGTTAACGAGCTTGCCCCCCGCCCGCATAACAGCGGTCACCAAAGTATTGAAGGTAATGTAGTATCACAGTTTGAGCAGCATTTAAGAGCGATATTTAATCAGCCTTTAGGTGATACCGCCTGCCTGAGCAATGCCATAATGATAAATATTTTAGGCGAAGCCGGATATGAAGGCCCGGCCGTTTACCAGGGAATTGAAAAAGTTTTAAAATGTGCAGGTGTTTATGTGCACCTGTATGGTAAGGCATTAACAAAACCCTTCAGAAAAATGGGGCATGTTACTATAATAGATAACAACAGAGAGAAGGCGATAGAAAAAGCAAGATACGTGCAGGAAACGCTGAAAGTGATAGCGTAGTAATAATAATAAACTGTGTCATTGCGAGCGATAGCGTGGCAATCTCGTCGCATGCTAAGCGTTCATGCATTTGCGACGGGATTGCCACGTCGCTACGCTCCTCGCAATGACATAATATAAAAGATTTAATCAAAAAGCTTTAAGCAATATACCATGAGCCAACCTAAAATCGCCATTATAATGGGCAGCAAATCAGACCTACACATTATGCAGGATGCCGCGAATGTTTTAAAGGAATTGGGTGTTGATTACGAAATAACAGTAGTATCGGCCCACCGCACGCCCGATAGGATGTTTAGCTATGCCCGTGCCGCTGCAGGCCGTGGTATAAAGGTGATCATAGCAGGCGCAGGTGGTGCAGCGCATTTACCCGGCATGGTGGCTTCATTAACTCATTTACCGGTAATTGGTGTCCCCGTAAAATCAAGCAATTCAATTGACGGCTGGGATTCTATCCTGTCTATTTTGCAAATGCCCAACGGCATCCCAGTAGCAACGGTAGCCCTTAACGCGGCTAAAAACGCAGGCATATTGGCTGCACAGATCCTGTCTACCGCAGATGAACATTTAGTAGCTAACCTTATCGCTTTTAAAGAAAAATTAAAGCAAACTGTTGAAGCCTCCGCAGCCGAGATGGAAGGGAAATAACTATTGCTGAGCGAGAGCGAAGTATCTATAGACAGCCGTTATGCATGTCGACAGATCCTTCACTGTGTTCAGGATGACAAGACGGGGTATGTCATGGTGAGCTTGTCGAACCATTAGTCGATAAACCCTACGCACAATCCTTCGACATGCTCAGGATGACCCACCTGAATAAATCCGAAATCAATTCAGCATCGGGTTCTCGGGGAAGTTTGCAATATGCGCATACCGCTGTCCAAGGCTTATTACCACTTCTTTCCAAAGATTGTGCTCATTATTGCTGAAAATGATACCTGATTCAAATTTGTTGGCTACGATCCAGGCATCTTCGCGTAACTCATCATCAAGCTGATTGGGGGTCCAACCGGAATAGCCTGTAAAAAATTTAATTTCGCTTTCCTGTAAACGGTAAGTGTTTATCAGATCTTTTATCTGCTCAAAATCTCCACCCCAAAAAATACCATCCCATATTTCAATACCACCTTCAATTTTTTCAGGGCAGCAATGTATATAATGGAGCGTATTGGCTGCTACAGGCCCGCCCATATATACAGGTATCTCTGAGTATGAAACATCAGACAGGATATCGCCAAGCAGATATTCGCCTTGATGGTTCAAGATAAAACCCATAGCCCCGGCTTCAGAATACTCTGTAAGCAGGATCACCGACCTCTTAAAATTAGGATCGGGCATAAATGGTTCCGAAATTAACAGCCTGCCTGCGGCCGGCGATATGGGACTAAGCATAGGTTATAAGTTTTATTAATAACACTAATTGTAAAAATATGTTCTTTAATCATTAAAATGAACTATATACAATATGTACGGTATAATTAATTTGTAAGTTTGCGATAATGGACCAAAAAGATATAGAAAATTTAAGACAGGATTACAGCGCGGCTTCGCTAAGCGAAACCGATGTTGACCCCAACCCAATGCGCCAGTTTGATAAATGGTTTAACGAAGCCATTAATTACAAGGTACATGAGCCTAATGCCATGACACTGGCCACTGCAACACATGATGGCCGCCCGTCTGCAAGGATCGTTCTATTGAAAGGATTTAGCGAAGATGGCTTTAAATTTTATACCAATTATTTGAGCCGGAAGGGTAAAGAAATAAGCAAAAACCCACTTGGCGCCCTTATATTTTTTTGGGGCGATATGGAAAGGCAAATACGCATTGAAGGCACAATTGAAAAACTGGACAGGGATTATTCTGAAAAATATTTTCACACCCGTCCAAAATCGAGCCAGATAGGTGCTATGGCATCGCCGCAAAGCCAGGAAATTCCCGGCCGTGAGCAACTGGAACAAAAAATGGCGCAACTGGAACTGGAATATGCTGATACAGAAGTTCCGAAACCATCTTTTTGGGGCGGCTATGTTTTAAAGCCACGCTTGATAGAATTTTGGCAGGGACGCAAGAACCGACTGCACGATAGAATAGTTTACAAGAAAACAGATAATAAAAACTGGAAGATCGTTCGCCTGGCACCATGAGTTTTGATGATATTAAATTATTGCTTACCAACAAGTTTGGTGAAAGTGTAATTACCGGCGAAGAACGTACCGGTATGCAACCCGCCCTGCTTGTTGACCCCGACAGGATTGCCGAGGTTTGTTTGGAGCTGCGCGATAATTCAAAAACACATTTTGATTTTTTATCATGCCTTACAGGTGTTGATTATGGTGTTGATTCCGGTCGGTTTGGGGTGGTTTATCACTTATCATCCATTCCATATCATTTGCAGCTCACTTTAAAAATAAGTAAGGAAAATGATCGCAGCGAGGATAACTTACCATCGTTCCCCAGTGTAGCATCGGTTTACCGCACTGCAGACTGGCACGAACGCGAAGCATATGACCTGGTAGGTATATTTTTTGAAGGCCACCCTGATCTGCGCAGAATATTATTGCCAGATGACTGGGAAGGCTATCCGCTAAGAAAAGATTATAAAACAGCGGAGTATTATAAAGGGATAAAGATAGATTGATTTCGGATTTTAAATAAACATACAACGTCATTGCGAGGTACGAAGCAATCTTCTATAGAAAAGTCAGCCACAAGCATGTAGAGGATTGCTTCGTACCTCGCAATGACGGTAAAAATTAAAATGTCAACTATAACAAATTCAAAATATAACGAAGCTTTTAATCGCTATAACAAAAAAATAGCTGATGCTTCTGTGGAAGACATGGTTTTGAACATGGGGCCGCAGCACCCGTCTACGCATGGTGTTTTGCGGCTGGAGCTGATAACAGACGGGGAAATAGTAAAAGAGGTTATCCCCCATATTGGTTACCTGCACCGCTGCTTTGAAAAACATGCCGAATCACTAACCTACCAGCAAACTATTCCATTTACCGACAGGATGGATTACCTGGCATCAATGAATAACAGCCATGCCTGGGTAATGGGTGTTGAGCGTATGCTGGGTATTGATAAGGATATCCCTAAACGTATTGAATACATTCGTGTGCTGGTATGCGAACTTAACCGCATCGCATCGCACCTCATAGCTATTGGTACCTACGGTATTGATATTGGCGCCTTTACTCCTTTCCTATGGTGCTTTCGCGATCGTGAGCACATAATGGGTATGCTGGAATGGGCATCCGGCTCGCGTATGCTTTATAACTATATATGGGTAGGTGGTTTATTTTATGACCTGCCTGTTGGCTTTGAAGAACGCTGCCGTGAATTTGCAGAGTACTTTAAACCCAAAATGGTTGAGCTTAACCAGTTGCTTACCGATAACCAGATCTTTATTAGCCGCACCGCCAATGTAGGTGTATTGCCTTTAGATGTGGCTATCAACTATGGTTGCTCGGGCCCGGTTTTGCGTGGCTCGGGGTTAAAATATGATTTACGCCGCATTGATAACTATTCCGCCTACCCCGAGCTTGATTTTGATATCCCGGTAGGCAAAGGCGAAATGGGTACTGTAGGCGATTGCTGGGACCGCTATAAGGTTAGGGTTGATGAAATAGATCAGTCGTTAAAAATGATTGAACAATGTCTTGACCGCCTGCAAAAAGAACTGAAACGCACACCTGAATTTGATCCGCGCGCTAAGCTGCCACGCAAAATAACCCCAAAAGCACAGGACTATTACATGCGTGCCGAGGGTGCCAAAGGCGAACTGGGTTTTTACTTTATAGCTGATGGCCGCTCAGAGATCCCTTTCCGTGCCAAAGCACGCGGGCCAAGCTTTAATAACCTATCGGTAGTACCCGCCATATCAAAAAACGTAATGATAGCAGATCTGATAGCTATTATTGGGTCGATTGATTTTGTATTAGGAGAAGTGGATAGATAAACGCCTTTTAGGTTAGAGACAAGAATCAAGAGTATTATTAATTGACTAAACAAAAAAGACGCAATTTCTTGCGTCTTTTTTTAATATATGCATTGTTGATTTTTTACTGATTATAAACCTTTACCATAAACACATAGTTGCGCAACCTTTTAATTTGCTGCGGGCGGCTTAAGCCTGCAAGTGTGTTCTTAGTATTCAGGTTAAATGATTTTGTTAAGGAGTCTGCAGGTATATTTTGAATGGCTTTTAACAAATAGTTTGATTTTACCGCGAATGCAGCGCCTGAGGCCTGGGTTTGTTTGCCATTAATTACCCCAATAATATTCCCTTTTTCATCAAGCAGCGGGCCGCCGCTATTACCGGGGTTAACCGGAATAGAAACCTGGTACTCAGTAGTATCTCCCTTAAAGCCTGATGCTGATGTTAATGCTCCCGGCCCGGCCCAAATATCATCGCCAGGGTAACCTAAAGTGTAAACATCTTCACCCAAATCGCTTTTAGCTTTTTTGAAGCTGTAAGGTATAGCGCCCAGATTTTTAAAAGACTCGTCATTTACCTCCAGGATAGCAACATCATATTGCGGCTCGGTATAAATTACTTTGGTACGGAAAGATTCGCCATCGGCATTTTGCACATAAACAGAATCTGCACCATTTACTACATGATAGTTGGTGATAATATACCCGTTTGATGAAAGCGCGAAACCGGTACCCCTGAAGTTACCCGGATTAGCAAACCTTTTATCAGATTTAATATCGTGTATAAGATCATTCTGAGAACGGTTAAGGTTCTCGGTAGATTTTTTAAGCTTGCCTACTTCGCGCTTTAACTCAATAAAACGAGGGTCTTTATTGGTAAGGTCACCTGTAAAATACAGGGTACAAAGTATAGCGAAGATGGCTATAGATGCAGCAACCGATATTTTTGAGTGGTGATTGCGCCATAACTGAACAATAATTGACGGATGTGCCATCAGATCTTCTTTCAGCGTATGTACATCAATTTCATTATGGATAGCATTTAGCCTGTTCTCCAGATCTAAACGCTCGCTATATTGCTTTAACAGGCCGGTAAAATTTTTATGCTCGGCTAATTTCTCATTAATAGAAGCATCCTTGTTGCGCAAGGCTTCAAACTTTGCACGTTCTTCTGTGCTCATATCGCCATTTAAATAGCGATCGATCATCTCTAAAAGTTGTTCTTCTCTCATTGCATCACCCCTTTCCATTTATTGCTGAAAAAATAATTTCTTCAGCCTTTGCAGGCACTTATATTTTTGTGTTTTGGCATTGTCTGCGTTTGTATATCCAAAACGTTCACAAATCTCCTGCATTGATTTGCTATGCATATAAAAGTCTTCCATAATAGTTTTACAGGGTTCGCCTAACAATTTCAGAGCATCCTCCATCTTGTTCAGCTGCATGTCCCTGTCCTGGTGCTTTTCAATCTCATCCTCTACAGGCAGGTATTCCTGAAAATCTTTAATATCTCCGCCGTACCTGTTCAATTGTTTAAGCCTTTTAAGCCAAAGCCGCCTACATATAGAGTATATATACGTCTTCAGCTTACTGCTTAGCTCAAAATCGCCCCGTTTAACCTTATTATAAAGAACTATTATCGCTTCCTGGTAAACATCCTTGGCATCATCCTCATTCCCGTTATTATTAAGAATAAGCTGTAAAACCATTGGAAAATAAGCCAGGTATAATCTTTTTAAAACACTATCAGAGTTATTAAGTATCCCAATGATCACTTCACTATCTGCAGGTATTTCTAAATCTATCTGTTTATTCACTACTTAATACAATTTATATTGAATTGTAACCCAACACAATGAATTATTTTTTCGTTGCCCGGATGATCATATTTTCGGCGCGGATCTGTTAGCTTCCGTCTTCTTTTTTATCAACCCGCAATATCGGTTATTAAATGATAGCTAAAAACAGTCATTGGCATTATAATTGAATTTTATAATCAAACGTAAAAAATACATCGTTATGAAAAATTTATTAAAAACAGGCCTTTTGGCTTTAATAATTGCAATTGCCGCTGCGGCATGTAAAGGAAATAACGCAAGTAAGGCCGCGCCAGATAGTACTAAAACAGATTCGACATTTACAGATACCAGCCAAACAGGGAAAGCGCCAGGTGCTAATGGTGCCCCGGGTGCAATTGATACCGGAATTGACAAATCAGGCTCGGGCGGTACCGACACAACTAAGAAATCATAATATACATTAACAAAAGCATAGCTCGGTTATTAAACAACGGGCTTTGTTTTTATATAAAAACACTACTAATTCTATAGGTAATATAATTATTTAAAAAAGATGGGTTACCTTTTGCCGTTTTGGCTATTAACATTACAAACGATTATAAATTTTTAACACTTACTAATATGAAAAACTCATTTAAGCTGGCAATATTAACTTTAGTAATCGCAGTTTCTGCTACTGCCTGTGGCGGTAACAAATCTGACAAAGGTGGCGATACCACTACAACTGTTACTGACACCACTACCGTAACCAATACAGTTACAGATAGTACCAAGAAAGATACTGTAGTAGTTGATACCACTAAAAAAGACACAACAAAAAAATAATTTTTTAATACGGGTCACCTTTTACTATTAAACGTATTAAAACCGTAAGAATATTACACTCACATTTATAAAAACAAACATGAAAAATTCATTCAAATTAGCCGTATTAGCTTTAGCTATCTCTGTATCTGCCGTTGCTTGCAAAGGTAATTCATCAACTTCTGGTTCAGATACTACAAAAACTGATTCATCTACAATTGTAACTGATACTACTAAGAAAGATACTACAGTAGCAACTGATACAACTAAAAAAGATACAACTGTTAAAGTTGAAACTAAAAAAACTGAAACTAAGAACTAATAACTTTTAGTTTTTTAGCTTTTATAAAAGGTAATCTGCATTTTTTTTAAAAATGTGGGTTACCTTTTTTTGTTTGTGGTATTAACCCTTGAAAACTATTAATCACTTTAAAAAACACAAAAATGAAAAATTCATTCAAACTTGCGGTTTTAGCTTTAGCTATCTCTGTTTCTGCTGTTGCTTGTAAAGGTAAATCAACTGGTTCTGCTGCTGATTCAGCTGCTATGGATTCAGCTAAAATGGATACTGCTGCAAAAATGGACACTACAGCTAAAATGGATACTACCAAAGCTGACACTACTAAAAAAGACACTACTAAAAAAATGTAATCCATTTTTTTGTAAAACAAAAAGGCCCCCGGTTTATTCCAGGGGCTTTTTTGTTGCCTGTGTTTTTTGAAAAACATTTGCTGATAATTTTGTTTATTGCTGAAACACCTTAATTAACATGAAATACGCTGAATGGAATAATTTAAGTGATGAGCAAAGAAAAAACGCACACTGGAGGCACCACCCGCGTGTAAGAATAGCTACTCTATTTTCTATTCTGTTTACAATTGTTTTTATCGTTTTCCTTTCACGTGTATTCCAAAACCGCAGGGTACATGTTAACCGTAAACCTAATAACAAAGAAGCTTTTGCCATAGCCAAAGCTTTTGTAAAAGAAAATGTAAAGCAACCAGAAACAGCCAGCTTTTCTAAAAATGATTTCCAAAGCAATATTGATCCGGCCAAAAACTCATACAATATATCATCATATGTTAATGCGCAGGATAGCACGGGTAAATTCACAAAAAGCCAATGGCAGGTAAAACTGGCCTATACAGGTGGCGACTGGGCCGATAAAAACAGTTGGAAGCTAATTGACATTAGCATTAGTTCCGCTAAATAAACTAACGTGCTACATTATCACGCAAAGCTTTAATTTTGTCATGAGACGCCTGCAAAATAGCTTGTTGTTTTAACAACATTTCTTTGATATATGCCGGAGTGCTTTCATCCGCTATCGCTGTTTTATAGGCATCTTTAGCAACATCCTCACCAAACTCGCATTCTTCAAGGATGCTTTTCTTGCTGTGCCGACTAAAAGCAGCTTTAACATTTAACCAGGTACGGTGCAATTTACCACTGGTTGATGTGCCAGTTTCAATATCATGACCTAAAGCAGCAACTTCTGTTGCTAACTCCATTTTAAACTGGTGGCTCTCGCCAATCATATTTGTAAAAAGATGTTTCAGTTCGCTTTCTTCAGCTTTTAGCTCCATCGTTGCGTGCTCATAACCTATAATACGGTCGTTATTTATTAAAATAAGATCGTTAAGAGTTTCTATCGCTGCTTTTGTCCTATCCATGATCGTATGTTTTATACCAAAAATAACTATGCAAAAAAGATATTGTTTTAATTAAAACAATATCTAAAAATTAATGAACAAGGCTATTATGACCTGCCTCTAAAAGCAGATATTACCCAAATGATGATAATGATAACTACAATTACAGAAATAACGCCAACAGCGGCTCCGGCTTTAAAAATGCCACCAATAATTTCACATCCGCTTAAGGCAACTACGGCAAATGCCAGCAATAATAAATTTAGTTTTTTCATGGTTATAGAGTAAGATTTATGATCAGTGAAGAATAATACAATAATGATACCTGTTTAAACAAAGCCTCTTTTATTATATAATAAGATAAGTTTTAAGTGTAAAACTGTACAGCAAATAATACAAGCATTTACACATAATTGTTAAAACACAACATTCTGCTAAGCGGCTTTGCTAAAAATTGTAATTTCGCCCGCATGATGTTTCCACTATTTTCTGCCGGCCACATATCTGTTAAATTTTCAAATAATACACTGTTTAATGACCTAAGCTTTAATGTAAACAAAGGCGAAAACTGGGCCATCATGGGCAACAGCGGATCTGGCAAAAGTGCACTGCTACAGATTATTGCCGGTAATTTAAGTGTGAGTGGCGGCAGCATAGCTTATCACTTTATGGATGGCATTCAACAAACCGGGGGCACTACTCCCTTAACCTTTCATCGCTTTATAGCATTTGCAGGCGCCAGGCATCATTTTAAAAACCTTTCAAACACAACCGATCTTTACTATCAGCAACGTTATAACTCGTCAGACTCTGAAGATGCTTTAACAGTGCATGATTACTTGTTAACCGTAAAAGCAAATAACCATGCCCCTGTTTACTGGACTTTTGATAAAACAATAGCAGCGCTGAACCTGACAGGGTTAATTGATAAACAAACCATCAAACTATCAAACGGAGAAACCAAACGGTTGATGATAGCTGCTGCTTTATTGAAGAACCCGGTGCTGCTGTTATTGGATAATCCCATGACCGGTCTTGATGTGCAAACCCGTAAAACATTCAACCTATTGTTGAATGAGATCTCGGCATCGGGCATAACAATAATCATGGCAACATCAGGTAGTGAATTACCAGATGTTATTACCAATGTGGCTGTGCTAAATAATGGTGACATTAGCGAGCGTTTAACAAAGCTGGAGTTTGAAGCAAGCGAACATAAAACCAACCACACGCCAAATATTAATGTAAATGCTTTAAGGGAATTGGTAGGTGAAAACGAACAAAGCACGTACAAAAGCATCATCAGTATGACTGATGTATTTATCAGTTATGGCGAAAAAACCATCCTCAATAAAGTAAACTGGCAGGTAAATCCCGGCGACAAATGGGCTTTGCTTGGCCCTAATGGTGCAGGTAAATCAACCCTGTTAAGCCTGGTTAATGGCGATAACCCACAGGCTTATGCCAATAATATTATCCTGTTTGATAAAAAACGGGGTACCGGCGAAAGTATCTGGGATATTAAAAGCAAGATAGGCTTTGTATCGCCTGAGCTGTACCAATACTTCCCTACCGATAATTCATGCCTGCAGGTAATAGAAAGTGGCTTTTACGATACGCTGGGCCTGTTTAGGCAAAGCAGTAAAGCCAAAGTTGATTTGGCATTAAAGTGGATGCAAGCCTTAGAGATAGACCAATATGCGCGCATATTATTAAAAAATATCCCGGCCAGCGCTCAGCGTTTATGCCTGCTTGCCCGCGCCCTCATTAAAAACCCGGCTCTGCTGATATTTGACGAACCCTGCCAGGGATTAGACGACCACCAGCAACAGCATTTTAAAGCAGTAATTGACGCTATTTGCGAACTAAGCCCGGTTACACTCATTTATGTCACTCATTACCAGCACGAAATTCCGGATAGCGTGAATAAGGTTTTGCGGTTAGATAAGGGAGAAGTGGTTGTCTGAAACAGATTTACAGGATTTCAGAATTGCCAAGATGTATTTATATAGTATTCTGATAATTCTCAAATTCCGTAAATTCTGTTTCAGACAAACGATTATGTCACCTCAACAACACCTTTCGCCTTTTACCTTTCGCCTTTAACCTCCCACTATGTATATTTGTATATGAATACAGCCGATCTGTTGCAGCGTGCTTTAGCTTTTGATTTTTTGAGCATTGATGAAGGGGTTTACCTTTACAACAATGCCTCAACTGCCGATTTGATGTACGTGGCTAATGAACTGCGTAAAATTCAGGTCCCCCATGGCAAGGTTACCTGGCAAATTGATAGGAACGTAAACACCACAAACGTTTGTATTGCCAATTGTAAGTTCTGTAATTTCTTCCGTCGCCCAGGCCATGAGGATGCTTACATAACCGATATTGAAACTTATAAAAAGAAGATAGAGGAAACTTTTCGTTTTGGCGGCGACCAACTTTTATTACAAGGCGGCCACCACCCTGATCTTGGCCTTAAATTTTATACCGATCTGTTTCGCGAGCTTAAACAGTTGTATCCAAAATTAAAACTGCATTCATTAGGTCCGCCTGAGATTGCACACGTTGCTAAACTGGAAAGCATGAGCCATATTGATGTGCTTCGCGAAATGCAAGCCGCGGGTTTAGATTCATTACCCGGTGCAGGTGCCGAGATCTTGAACGACCGTGTACGCCGCCTTATTTCAAAAGGTAAATGCGGCGGTAAAGAATGGTTGGATGTGATGCGTGCGGCCCACCAGCTTAACTTGCCATCATCGGCCACTATGATGTTTGGCCATATCGAAACCATTGAGGAACGCTTTGAGCACCTGGTTTGGATCCGTGAGGTACAATCAGAAAAACCCGAAGGCAACCACGGCTTTGTGGCGTTTATTCCATGGCCTTTCCAGGATGATGGTACACTGCTGCGTAAAGTGCGCGGTATAACCAACAACGTAACCGGCGACGAATATATCCGTATGATAGCTTTAAGCCGTATAATGCTGCCTAATATCAAAAACATACAGGCTTCGTGGTTAACGGTTGGTAAACAGGTTGCGCAGCTATGCTTACATGCCGGCGCTAACGATTTTGGTTCTATTATGATAGAAGAGAACGTGGTATCTGCCGCGGGTGCACCACATCGTTTTACAGCCAAAGGCATCCAGGATTCTATTAAAGAAGCCGGATTTGAACCCCAGCTTCGCACCCAAAAATACGATTGGCGTGATGTTCCTGCCGAAATTGAAGAACAGGTGATAGATTATTAAGAAGAGAATCAGGAAGACAAGAGCCAGGAATCAAGAAACTATTCAAAACCATTCCGCGTTAGGGATTTCTATGGCATAATCAAGAAAAAGTGAAAAGATATTCTTTGATAAAAGGGCTGTTTCTTTTGACCACAGATAAAGCTAAAGCAAGTAATTTGTTCCTGACAGCGTTAATGACAGA
>NZ_JBAZVP010000052.1:0-19949 GCF_041660805.1 Mucilaginibacter sp.
CCCGATCAGGAAACGATACTTATTTAAATAATTACGTTTTAAAGTGAGGTCATTGTTTATGTTCCGCATAACTTTTAGCTTTATTTCCTTAAAGCTAATTCTGTTACCGAATTAGTTAACCTTTACAATTGCGAGCGATAGCGTGGCAATCTCGTAGGACGTTCGGCGAATATGCATTGGCTACGGGATTGCCGCGGCACGCTAACACGCATTCCCATCCTGTGCCTCGCAAAGACATATCTCTACAACTTGTTATTCTCCTTCACTATCGTACATCACAATAAAAAATTTACTCTCCAACCTGTTGCTGATCCGGTAATTCATTTGGGCCGGGGATATTGATCTCCTTTTCCTCATCATCTTTTGTTGGGCCGGTGTTTTCCAGGTCAGATTGCCCTGTTTTACCCGCATCGGCAGCTTGCGTATAGTTTGGCTCTCCTAATTGATTTGGAACTTTAAAATTATTGTTTTCGGGATGCTCGTCAGATGGTTCAGTCCGCCTGAAATATTCGTTTGTATACCCCGCATTTTGCGACGGGTTATTCTTATCATCACCTGATGGCGTATCACTGCTTTTGCCAAACCTTTGGCCGCCCGTACCGTTGCCTTCCATGTTTGGTTCATTTCCGGTTTTTTCTTCATTGCCTTTGCCAAATAAATAGGTTCTTCTCAGGTCTTTTTCTTCAAGATTGCTATCGTCTTCTACCCGGTAGCCATGTGGTTTGTTATCTTCGTTTAGTGCCATGACGTTTATAGATTGATGTATATAATAAAGGTTTCAACCATGCTATTTGTTTGTGTTTTTAGCTAATAGTTTGTTATCCTGAGCGATAAAATCCGGTGGATTCTAAGTGGAAATGACATTTGCCGGGTTATCCTGAGCTTGTCGAAGGACGTGCGCAAAGGCCCACCCCGCAGTGCTTCGACAAGCTCAGCATGACCCATATAATTAAATATGGCATGAGTAGCGACAGTGAAGGAGCTGATCTACTGCATGCTAAGGATACAAATAGATGCTTCATTACATTCAGCATTACAAATCACATAACCATCAACTAAAAATCATTAATTTTACCCCAACCAATTATAGAACATGAATAAAGTTGTTAGTGGAGCTGATGAAGCTATCCGCGATATTGAAGACGGCATGACCCTTATGCTGGGCGGATTTGGCATGTGCGGCATACCCGAAAAAAGTATTTTGGCTTTAGTTAAAAAAGGTGTAAAAAACCTTACCTGTATCTCAAACAATGCCGGTGTTGATGATTTTGGCATTGGCCTGTTATTACACCAGCATCAGGTTAAAAAAATGATCTCATCATATGTAGGGGAGAATGCAGAGTTTGAACGCCAGCTGCTAAGCGGTGAACTGGATGTTGAACTGATACCGCAAGGTACTTTGGCCACCCGCTGTATGGCAGCAGGCTACGGCATGCCCGCTATATTTACCCCCGCAGGCATAGGCACTGAAGTAGCCGAAGGCAAAGAGACCCGTAATTTTAACGGTAAGGATTACTTAATGGAAATGGCATTTGATGCCGATTTCGCCATTGTTAAAGCCTGGAAAGGGGATAGGCTGGGCAACCTCGTATACAGGTCGACCGCCCGCAATTTTAACCCTGTTATGGCTATGGCCGGCAAGGTAACTATTGCCGAGGTAGAAGAACTGGTAGAACCCGGAGAGCTTGACCCCGATAACATTCATACCCCCGGAATTTATGTGCACCGCATTTTTAAGGGTGAGAATTATGAAAAAAGAATAGAACAACGGACGGTGAGGAAGAGAGATAATTAAAGCCAGGTTATTAAAACCATGTCATTGCGAGGAGCGTAGCGACGTGGCAATCCCGTTGCCAATGCATGAACGCTTAGCATGCGACGGGATTGCCACGCTATCGCTCGCAATGACATATTTAGTTAATGGGTCATGCTGAGCTTGTCGAAGCATTGCGAGGTGGGCCTTTGCGCACGTCCTTCGACAAGCTCAGGATGACCCTGCAAATGTCATTTCCCCTTCAGAGGCGTAGGATTTTAAAACTCGCAATGACATAAATAAGATACAATAGACATACATAAGATACAACATATGTTAGACAAACAAGGCATCGCGAAGCGAATAGCTAAAGAAATAAAAGACGGTTACTACGTAAATTTAGGGATAGGCATACCCACATTGGTAGCCAACTATATTCCTGATGATGTAGATGTAATACTGCAATCAGAGAACGGTTTGCTGGGTATGGGGCCTTTTCCTTTTGAGGGGGAAGAAGATGCCGATACTATTAACGCCGGTAAGCAAACCATTACCAAACTGCCCGGGTCGGCAGTGTTTGATTCGGCCATGAGCTTTGGCATGATCAGGGCCAAGAAAGTAAACCTAACCATCCTGGGCGCTATGGAAGTATCCGAGAATGGCGACATAGCTAACTGGAAAATTCCCGGTAAAATGGTTAAAGGTATGGGCGGCGCTATGGACCTGGTGGCATCCGCAGAAAACATTATTGTGGCTATGCAGCATGTTAATAAAGCAGGCGAATCTAAACTGCTGCCTAAATGTACATTACCGTTAACCGGCGTAAACTGTGTTAAAAAGATAGTGACCGAACTTGCCGTACTTGATGTATTGCCCGGCGGTGGTTTTAAACTATTGGAACGCGCTCCCGGTGTAAGTGTTGAAGAAATTATAAAGGCTACAGCAGGTAAGCTTATTATTGAAGGCGATATACCTGAGATGGCGCTCTAAAGCCGGAAACTTATAATGCATCAATCTTAGAGAAGATGGTGCGTTTATCGGTATTTGTTTTAGCCAGTTTTAATGCCTGCATAAAGTGTTCTTTAGCCTTTACAGCATCTGTATCTTTGTAAAGTTCGCCAAGCAGGGTATGGTAAAAGTGATTGTTAGCGAGGTTAAGTTTTTCCGCCTCGATAATTGCCGCTTCATTGCCTTTCACTTTTGCCAGTGCATAGGTACGGTTAAGTGCGGCAACAGGCGAATATTCAACCGAGAGTAAATGATTATACAGTTGCAGGATACTTTCCCATTTTTCACGGGTATCTGCTTTTATAGTATGCCAGTAAGCAATGCCGGCTTCAATGTGGTATTTTGATAAGTAGCTGCCTTGTGAAGCCTCACTTAAATAAGCGGCACCTTCGGCTATTAATTTCTTATCCCAAAGGTCATCGTCCTGGTCGTTATATAATACAACGTTACCGTTTTTATCCTTTCTTGCGTCAAACCGAGAGGCGTGGAAACACATTAATGCAAACAGCGCGTTTACTTCTGGCTTATTTGTTAATGGAAAATTGAGCAGCATTTTAGTAAGCCGCATGGCCTCTTCGCACAACTCCTGCCTAAGTATTGTATTTTCCGTTTCAGAATAATATCCTTCGTTAAATAATAAGTAAAGTGTTGTTAATACTGATTGCAATCTGCCGCTTAATTCATTTTCCGGCGGAAACTCCAGTTTAACATTTTCCGTACGCAGCTTTTCTTTGGCCCTGAATAATCTTTTATTGATGGTTTCTTTATTACTCAGAAATGCGCCGGCAATTTCATCAATGCCGAAACCGCAAAGTATTCTTAATGCCAGCCCTATTTGTGCCTCGGCCGGTATTAAGGGGTGGCAAAGAGCAAAAAGCATTTGTAACTGACTGTCGGTTATATTATCGTCTGATAAATCTATCTCCATCTCATGTTCAGTTACAAGTTCTGCCTGTACCGCAGGGCTTATTGTATTGTTAAAAAGTTGTTGACGGGATAATGCGTTTTTGGCTTTGTTTTTTGCCACGGTATACAACCATGCCTGTGGGTTTTGAGGTATGCCCTTGTAGGGCCAGGTATTTAAAGCAGCCAGAAATGTTTCGCTGGTAATATCCTCGGCAATATTTACATTGGCTATACCGAAAAGCTTGCATAACACAGCCGTTATCCTTCCGGATTCAGTTCGGAATAAATGTGGTATAAGTTCCTGTTGCTGCATATTTAGTAAAAGAGGCTGTTTCATAAGTATAATTTACAAAAAGAGAGTAAAAATTTTATTTGGCTTAGTGTTCTTTGTATTCCTTCCTTTGTGTGCTTTGTGGTAAAATTAACCACAAAGGGCACTAAGATTTTGCACAAAGGACACAAAGGGAGATTGACACCAAATTTTCTTTCTCTTACCAAATTTGTTTTTTACTCATGATACAGCCTCCTACGATATTATTTGATGTAACTTATTTCCCTTACCTCAATTTTACCGTCGAGCTCAAAAACGGGAGAGCCTTTAAGCAATTCAACAGCTTCTTCATATGACGCTGCTTTTATCATAGAGTACCCGCCTATAAACTCTTTTACTTCGGTGTAAGGGCCATTGGTAACAACGTTGCCTGCGGAAACCACTTTGCCGGTAGGGGCTAAACGGTTGCCCATGTCAACCAGTTTATCTTCCCCGGCAATATTGTTTATCCAGTTCATATATCTTTTGGTCATGGCCTCTCTTTCTTCCGGCGATCTATCAATCATTGATGAATAATCAGCCCTGTATATCAACATAAAATCTTTCATGGTTTCTTTAAATTAAAATTAATGTGTATCGTCGTTCTTTGCTACTTTCCTTACTTCAACCGTATTGCCTTCGCCCTGTAAAACGGGGCAGCCTTTGGCAAACTCCGCGGCTTCATCTGCCGATTCTGCCTTTACGATAATAAACCCGCCAATGGTTTCTTTAATATCGCCGAATGGGCCGTTGGTTATCACCCGGTTATGGTTTACCACACGGGCATCATCAAATGGCAAGCCTGTACCGCTTACAAACTTGTTTTGTGCAGCTATACCGCCAATCCAGTCCATGGTTTGTTTCATCCAAACTTGAATTTGCTCCGGCGAAGCCACTTTTTGTCCATCTTCATGCCTCATAATTAATACATACTCATTCATGATGTTAAGTTTTTAAATTATAGAATAATTGTTTTATACCCCAATAACAAATGAAGTTTTAAGTATTGGACATACTGTGTTAATTTTTATCACAATGTACCAACATCCTGTTAAATAAAATGTATAGATGTTAGTTTACCGCAGTCCAAATTTTACAACCTTAAAACAATATCCCTATATTTACCAGCATGAACCACTTGATAGCACCTTCAATTTTAGCTGCCGATTTTGCAAACCTGCAGCGCGATGTTGAAATGATAAATAACAGCGAAGCCGACTGGCTGCATGTTGATATTATGGACGGGATGTTTGTACCCAATATTTCGTTTGGTTTCCCGGTGGTTAAGGCGGTAAAAAAACACGCTACAAAGCCGCTGGATGTGCATTTAATGATAGTAGACCCTGATCGTTATTTAAAGGCTTTTGCAGATGCCGGTGCATACAACCTCACGGTACATTATGAAGCTTGCCCGCATTTACACCGTACCATTCAGGCTATAAAAGAACTGGGCTGTAAGGCATCTGTAGCCATTAATCCGCATACCAATGTATCGTTGTTAAAAGATATTATTGCCGATTTAGATATGGTGCTGGTAATGTCTGTAAACCCGGGCTTTGGCGGCCAAAAATTTATTGAGCATACCTACACCAAAATAAGCGAAGTAAAAGAACTGAGCGCGCTAAAAAACCCAAACATGCTGATAGAGGTTGATGGGGGAGTGGATAGTTCAAATGCCTTAAAACTCATTAAAGCGGGTGCGAATGTTTTGGTTGCCGGCAATTCCGTTTTCTCGGCGGCAGACCAGCCTGGGGCGATCTCGCAATTAAAAAATATATAATTAACCGTAACTTTTATCGTTTCAAAAACATCTTATCAGGTGTAATAAGCACGTTTTAAAAAAAATGTAAAAAAAGTCTATTAAACTTGTCGGATTTATTAACTTCGGCACTTCAAAATACAAAGTTGATAATAAACAATAGCATTAAAATTCGCTAACATTATGAAACACAATTTCGGTGCCGGCCCCGGCATTTTACCTCACGAGGTCTTGAAACAGGCTGCAGCCGCAGTAGTTGATTTTAACGGAACAGGTTTGTCATTGCTGGAAATATCGCACCGTTCGCCGGAATTTGAAGCAGTATTAGATGAAGCTGTTAAGCTTGTTAAAGAACTATTTAGCGTTCCTGAAGGATACTCGGTATTGTTTTTACAGGGCGGTGCCAGCACACAGTTTGCTTTAGCACCTTATAACCTTTTGCCAGAAGGCGGCAAAGCTGCATATGTAGAAACAGGCGTATGGGCTAACAAAGCACTTAAAGAAGCTAAGTTTTTTGGTGAGGTTGATGTAATTGCTACTTCAAAAGAGAGCAACTTTACCTACATCCCTAAAGATTTTGAAGTGCCTGCTGATGCCGCTTACGTGCACATTACATCAAACAATACCATTTACGGTACGCAGTTACATAAATTCTTTAAATCGCCAATACCTGTTGTAGCAGATATGTCCTCAGATATATTTAGCCGCAAAATTAACGTTGCCGATTTTGGTTTAATATACGCCGGCGCTCAAAAGAACATGGGCCCTGCAGGGGTTACTTTGGTAATAGTTAAAGATGATCTGTTAGGTAAAACAGGCCGCAAAATTCCGGCTATGTTTAACTACCAGGTACAAATTGAGGGTGGATCAATGTATAACACGCCTCCTTGCTTTGCTATTTATGTATCAATGCTTACCCTTAACTGGTTAAAAGCCAAAGGTGGTGTTGATGCTATCGAAAAAGAGAACGATGCAAAGGCAAGTGTACTTTACGAAGAAATTGACCGTAACCCATTATTTAGAGGTGTAGCCGCAACGGAAGACCGCTCGCATATGAACGTTTGTTTTGTTGCCGAAAACCCTGAGCACGAAAAACCATTCCTTAAACTATGCGACGAAAAAGGCATAGTGGGCCTAAAAGGCCACAGGAGCGTAGGCGGTTTCCGCGCATCTATATATAATGCATTGCCAATAACCAGCGTTTATGTGCTGATTGATGCTATGCAGGAGTTTGCTGAAAAGAATAAATAATCAACCCCTAACCCCCTGAAGGGGGAACAGAATTTTACTCCCCCTTCAGGGGGCAGGGGGGTTAATAATTAGACAGATGATCAGAATATTAGCCAATGATGGCATAGACCCTATAGGTCAAAAAATGTTAGAGGATGCCGGTTTCTTTGTTGAAACCAAGAACATCCCGCAAGATGAATTACCTGTTCGTTTACAGGAGTTTGATGCAATAACTGTTCGCAGCGCTACCAAGGTGCGCAAAGCTTTAATAGACGCATGCCCAAACCTGAAGCTGATAGGCCGTGGTGGGGTAGGTGTTGATAACATTGATGTGGAATATGCCAAAGAAAAAGGCATTGGCGTTTACAATACGCCTGCATCATCTTCATTATCAGTTGCCGAACTTGTTTTTGGCCATTTGTTTACAGGTGTGCGTTTCCTGCAAGACAGTAACCGCAAAATGCCGGTTGAAGGTGCTACCAAGTTTAACGACCTGAAAAAAGCATTTGCAAAAGGTGTTGAGCTACGTGGTAAAACACTGGGTATTTTAGGCTTTGGCCGCATAGGCCGTGAGGTTGCTAAAATTGCCATTGGTGTTGGTATGGAAGTGATAGCTTATGATCTTTTCCCTTTTAACCCAGAAGTTGAGGTAGTTTTAGGCGGTGGTTTTATAGCCAAAGTCGCCATTAAAACCGCTACTGCCGAAGAGATAATGAAACAAGCTGATTTCATAACCCTGCATACGCCGTTTGTGGATAAACCATTAATTGGTGCAGCTGAGTTTGAATTGATGAAAAAAGGTGTTGGCCTGGTTAACTGCTCCCGTGGCGGACTGATCAACGAAAGCGACCTGCTTGACGCCCTGAACAGCGGTAAGGTATCATTCGCGGCGCTTGATGTATTTGATAACGAACCAACTCCACGCCAGGATATTTTATCTCACCCTAAAATTTCATTAACCCCGCACATTGGCGCCGCTACAAATGAGGCCCAGGAGCGCATAGGTGTTGAACTTGCAGGTTTGATCATTCAGCATTTTTTAAAATAGGATAATATAATTACCTGATATTAAAGGGCCCCTTACAAAAGCAAGAGGCTCTTTTGTTATTATGTAAAACGCGTCATTGCGAGGAACGAAGCAATCCCCCACATGCATGTCGCCTACTTCTCCATCGGGGATTGCTTCGTACCTCGCAATGACGTATTTGTTTCTGAGTGAATAGCTTTTTACTCGTCCATTCCGCCCGTTAAAGGCTCTGTAGCCGGCGAGTTATTGATCAGGATCAATAGCTGGAACATCTCATCAACGTTAGCATACTGGTCTTTTTCCATCAGGAAGCTTTTCTGGCCCTTAAAAGGTGTGCCTTTAGCTGTCAGATTAAACAGTACCCCTTTGCCGCTATTGTTATACGGCGTAAGCAGGTCGCCATCTGTAAAGCTGCCTGTAAAGTAATCATACGTGTTAGCTACATGCTTATAACGGTTCCCCGTTTTGGTAGTATCGTTCCTTCCTTTAGGCATCATAATATAACCACCGTTATAAACCATTAAAGCCGAACATATCCCCTTAACAACGGCGGCCCTTTTGAGTAAAGCGGCAAATCGCAGGTCATTTGGCTCATCGGTTTGTTTAACATGGAAACCTCCAAACAGGCCAATCAATTTCTCATTCTGCAGGTTATAGCGCTTTTTGTAAATATTGAAATTCTCCAGCATAACGCTGTCCCTGCGGGTGTCGGCAACCTTTTTTAAAGCGATATTCAGCATTTCATATGTGTTCCGCATCAAAAAATCCGCATCGTTAAACTGTTTGCCCAAAGCTTTACTATAAGTAGCTATGTTGGCCTTATAATCCGGATATATTTTTACCATTTCATTGGCAATATCCTTTCCTACGCCTTTTTCGCTATCAATTTTATGCAGGGCCAAACCTACGGGTGTATTGGCATTTTCGCCGGTAAACATATTATCTTGCAGGTATTGTATAGCCTTACGGTAACCATGTTCAATATCAACAGGCAGTACTATTATTTTTTTATTTGCAGGTAGGGTTTGGTTTAACCGGTACAGCTTTTTAAAAAGCTCATGTACACTTTTATTATAATAGTAGGTCCCATTATATTTTTCAAAACCTGCCCGGTATGCCGCGTCATCGCCCGTTTTTAAATACTCATTTAGTAATATACCATCCAGGTAACCCAATTCCATGAAAAGGTACCTTGCTCCAATTGTTTTTTGAAGGTAAGCCACCATATCATACTGGATATCATACGAATATTTTATCCCGTGACCTTCACCAATCATAAACAACTGGTTCTTTATTATCTTAGGGGTTAACACCCGCTCCATGTTTTTAAAATCGCTGTTCCATGTGGCTGAATTCATGGCCAGGTAGTCTGCTTTTGCCTTTTCGTTCTGTGAAAAAACAACAGATATCTTTAAAAGAAATAATACGGAGAGTATAAGTTTAATTTTCATTAATCAGATATTTGCCTCAAGACGGTTATTCATCATAAATAGTTACAGTAATAAGCCCTATTTTTTTACTGAAGGTAAAAATTAAAGATCATGAGAATTATAGAACCACCAAAACCCGGCGAATATCCTCCATACGCCATTATGTATATGAAGCTATTGCCAACTGACGGGTTAATATTAAAGCATTTGCAAAGCAACTTTGAAATGGTTAAGCAGCTTATATATTCTTTGCCAAAAGAAACTTTATATCATCGTTATACATCGGAGAAATGGAGCATTAAGGAAGTACTGGTTCATATTATTGATGATGAGCGCATATTTGCTTACCGCGCACTGCGCTTTGCCCGAAACGAACAAAACAACCTGATAGGGTTTGACCAGGACAGTTACGCCATTTACTCAGATGCCGATAACCGCGATCTGGATAATATATTTGAAGAGTACGAAGCTGTAAGAAGAGCTACCATAGCGTTATTCAATGGCCTGCCCGAAGAGGCTTTCGACAGGATGGGGCATGGTACTGGCACCGCCAATGATGCCACGGTTAGGGCCCTGGCTTACCACATTGCCGGGCATGAACTGCATCATTATAATTTAATAAGAGAGCGGTATTTGAAATACTGAAGCTCCCACAATACAAGCCAGTATTGCAATTTAAGATTCGTCGTCGTTAGGCTTTTCGGGCTCAGGAAATAGACAACCGAAAGCCCATCTTTCCTGTATAATCGAGTCTGACGAGCGGAACGATGCGCTCAATAACCGGCATCAGGAACGTTTGGGTGGTACAGGCTCTGAACACGTACTGACTTTCACAAAACGTAACGTAGCCGGCACTTTTCTTTGGTTCGTTTCTTTTGGTGTCAAAAGAAATGAACATCCACTGACGGTTCATAAAACAGAACCATTACTAACGGAGCACTAACAAAACAAGCACATTTCATAGATACTTCACTATCGCTCAGCATGACAAGTTGGATTAACCAGCCTGTCGGGAGATTGCTTCGTACCTCGCAATGACGCGCGGGAATGGACTAATAGCATAATTTACTTTCCTTGTATAAATAAAATCCTATTTTTGCGATAAGTTCAAATCACGTTAGTATGTGATTCGTTTTATAATTCACTTATTTATTAAAATTTAAATCATAGTTGTAGATGATTAGTATTACACTCCCTGATGGTTCCGTTCGTGAATACGATAAAGGAATCACTTCCATGCAGATAGCGTTGTCTATCTCTGAAGGTTTAGCACGTAACGTATTAGCAGCCGAAGTTAATGGCGAGGTTTGGGATGCAAGCCGCCCCATTGAAGAAGATTCGGCAGTAAAACTACTTACCTGGAACGATGCAAAAGGCAAATCAACTTACTGGCACTCATCGGCCCACTTGCTGGCCGAGGCTTTAGAGGCTTTGTACCCTGGTACCAAATTTGGTATTGGCCCGGCTATTGAAACCGGTTTTTATTATGATGTTGACTTTGGCGACGAGCCATTTTCATCAGATGATTTCAAGAAAATTGAAGACAAAGTTATTGAGCTGGCTAAAACCAAAAGCGAATACATTCGCAAACCGGTTAGCAAAGCCGATGCTATTGAATATTTTACCAAGAAAGGGGATGAGTACAAGCTTGACCTGATCAAGGATTTGCCTGATGGCAGCATAACTTTTTATACACAAGGGAACTTTACCGACTTGTGCCGTGGGCCGCATATCCCTAACACTGGTTTTATAAAGGCTGTAAAGCTAATGAGTGTTGCCGGTGCTTACTGGCGTGGCGATGAAAGCCGCAAACAGCTTACCCGTATTTATGGTGTAACTTTCCCTAAAGCAAGTGAATTAACAGATTACCTGCACCTGATAGAGGAAGCTAAAAAACGCGATCACCGTAAATTAGGTAAGGAACTGGAATTGTTCGCTTTCTCTGAAAAAGTGGGGATGGGTTTACCATTATGGTTACCTAAAGGTACCGCATTGCGCGAACGCCTTACCAACTTTTTACAAAAAGCACAGGCAAAATCAGGTTATGAGCAGGTAATTACACCGCATATTGGCCATAAAAACCTGTATGTAACTTCTGGCCACTATGAAAAATATGGCGCGGATTCATTCCAGCCGATAAAAACCCCGCAGGAGGGAGAGGAGTTCTTTTTAAAACCGATGAACTGCCCGCATCATTGCGAGATATATAAAACAAAACCACGTTCTTATAAAGATCTGCCGGTTCGTTTGGCTGAGTTTGGTACTGTTTACCGTTATGAGCAAAGCGGCGAGTTGCATGGTTTAACCCGTGTACGTGGCTTTACTCAGGATGATGCCCACTTGTTTTGCCGCCCGGATCAGGTTAAAGAGGAGTTTAAAAAAGTAATAGACCTGGTATTATACGTTTTTGCAGCCTTAGGCTTTGATGATTATACTGCACAGGTTTCTCTGCGCGATCCTAATAACAAAACAAAGTACATTGGTACTGACGAGAACTGGGCTTTAGCTGAATCGGCAATTATTGAAGCTGCTGATGAAAAAGGTTTACGCACTGTAGTTGAATATGGCGAAGCCGCGTTTTACGGCCCTAAGCTTGACTTTATGGTGAAGGATGCCTTAGGCAGAAAGTGGCAATTAGGAACTATCCAGGTAGATTATAACCTGCCGGAGCGTTTTGAACTGGAATATACAGGCAGTGATAACCAAAAACACCGCCCGGTGATGATACACAGGGCACCGTTTGGGTCGTTAGAACGCTTTGTTGCGGTATTAATTGAACATTGTGCCGGTAATTTTCCGCTTTGGCTGTCTCCGGAGCAGTTTATTATACTTCCCATATCGGAAAAATATGAAGATTATGCAAAAAAACTTTCTGATGTGTTAAAAGATTCCGATATTTGCGGGCTGATTGATTTCAGGGATGAGAAGATAGGGCGTAAAATACGCGATGCTGAAGTCAAAAAGATCCCTTATATGCTGATTGTGGGTGAAAAAGAGGCCGCCGAAGGGATGGTTTCTGTAAGAAAACATGGTCAGGGTGATTTGGGAAGTATGAGCATTGAAGAATTTAAACAACAAATAATTAAAGAAATAACAGTATAACTTGGCTTTAAACAAACCTTTCAACAGAGGACCAAGGCTACCTTTTAAGAAAAAAGAAGCCGAACACAACATCAACCAGTTTATTAGGGCACAAGAGGTACGACTTGTAGGCGATAACGTTGAACAGGGCGTATTCTCATTAAGAGATGCATTAGCTATTGCGCAAGAGCAAGATCTTGACCTGGTTGAGATATCTCCAAACGCTAACCCTCCCGTTTGTAAAGTAACTGATTATAATAAGTTTATTTACGAGCAAAAGAAGAAGCTTAAAGAGATAAAAAGCAATGCCAAGCAAACAGTAATTAAAGAGATCCGCTTTGGGCCTAATACTGATGACCATGATTTTGACTTTAAGTTGAAACATGCCACCAAGTTTTTAGAAGCCGGTGAAAAAGTAAGGGCTTACGTTCACTTTAAAGGGCGTGCAATTGTTTACAAGGAGCAAGGGGAAATTTTACTACTGCGTTTTGCACAGGCATTAGAAGAAGTTGGTAAAGTAGAGCAATTACCAAAGCTAGAGGGAAAACGGATGTTTTTAACCGTTGCACCAAAGGCGTTAAAAAAATAGATGTGAGAGGTTAGATATTAGATTTGAGGGTTTCTCATATCTCAAGTCTCAAATCTCATATCTGAACTTAGAATAATTTACATATATATAAATAGAGTTATGCCAAAAATGAAAACCAATTCCAGTGCTAAAAAGCGTTTCAAGCTTACTGGGACCGGTAAAATTGCCAGAAAAAACGCATACAAAAGCCACATCTTAACCAAGATGTCAACAAAACGTAAGCGTAACCTTAGTCACACCAGTTTAGTATCTGCTGCAGACATGGGTAACGTAAAACGTATGCTTTGTATCGGCAAGTAATTAATTAATTTTTTAACCAGGTATTAGAGTACAAAAGCTTCCGAAAGGGACACTCACTACCAAAAACAACACAAAATGCCACGTTCAGTTAACGCAGTCGCGTCGAGAAGACGCCGGAAAAGGATCATGAACCTCGCCAAAGGTTATTGGGGTTCAAGAAGCAAGGTTTATACCGTTGCAAAAAACACAGTAGAAAAAGGTTTACAGTATGCATACCGTGACCGTAAAACCAAGAAAAGAGAATTCAGAGCATTGTGGATACAACGTATCAATGCAGGCGCTCGTCAGCATGGTATCTCTTACTCACAGTTAATAGGTAAATTAGCTGCTAAAGAAATAGGCTTAAACCGTAAGGTATTAGCTGATTTAGCAATGAACCACCCTGATGCTTTTAAAGCGATCATTGACGCTGTGAAATAAGAATCACACATTCTTTATATAACAACAAAGGCTCCGTTTTTCGGGGCCTTTGTTGTTTAGCGTTATATTATTCTTCCTTCCGGAGGGGGCTGCTGCCCTCTATCGCTACTATAGGGCGATTGTTCATCCTGCCCGGTGTTTTGTTGCTCCGGCGCATCATCTATAATTGTTTCTTCTATTATAATTCCGATAGGCTGCTCTTCGTAAATGGCATCACTATCTTCAATATCCATGTATTGTTTAAAGTTGCGTACATCATTATCAACCATGTTTTTAAATACAGGGTTTAATATGTGGGCAATGCCGCCACCAAAGCCACCAGCAGGCGGGCGATAGGAGATAACTACATCTACCAGCGTGCCATCGCCTTCATCACTATCCTGGAAACGTACTTTACCGGCATTGTCTATTAATGAGCCGGGTAATGAGCTCCATCCAATACTATAACCGGGCTCATCCTTAACTATCTCAGCATCCCAGCTTATTGAAGGTGCGCCTAAAGGTAATTTTAATACCCAGTGCGAACGGGTTTCGTCAATTATCTCTACACTTTCCAGGTGTTTCATAAACAAGGGCAGGTTATCCAGTTTGCGCCAAAAGTCATATATCTGCTGGCGTGGCTTATCAATATGGAATGATGAACGGATGTTCACGTTAACCGGCTCGGTAGAATTACGGCCCATGCGCGAATAAAGTTCGCAGTGCCCTGTAATACCACGGCTTAACAAATAGCCGCCTGCACCAAGTTTTATAATACTGCTAAAAGGACTTTTAAAAAGCCCTTTAAAGCCTGATAGTGCCAATTTAACTCCGCCTGCTATTGATACGGTACGTTCTGCCTGTGAAAGATTTATGTTATCCTGTTGGTTGGCGACAACTTCCCGCCACCTATGTTCTAATGCTGCTGTTGTCATAATTTATAGTTTTAAATTTAACAGCTAAACAAGCAGTGGGTTTTCTTTTAACGGATTTTATTTTTCGTTTAGTGATAGTTGAATTTAAACTTAGTTAAATTAGGCAGGTACTTTTTAGGCCGGTTTAATTCATATTGATAGATAACCTGTCCAATATTTTTAAGAAAAGGAAGGCAAACTGTAGCGTATTCATATTTATTATCGTTGTAAATACCATCCTCGTTAGACTGTACAACGGCCGTGATCATAAATTCAACCTTATTCTTAAAATCTACTATATAAGAGTTGTCTATATCATAACCATAAGAATCTCCGGGTTTATTAAATACCCTGATATCAGGATTAATTACAGCTGTGCTATCTCCGCCATAAAAAAGGAATTTGCAAAACGCGGGGAAATATTCAGGTCGGTTATAAACAGGTTTAATACTTTCGGTAGGGAACATGCTCATATACCGGTAAATGAATTGATAGTCGTCGGGCTTTAAATTAAAGCGTTGTTGTTGGGCAAATACTTCCGGAAAAAGCAAACGTTTTAAAACTATTTGCTGATCTGCAATTGGGTAAACGTTCTTCTCATTAAAGTAAAAGGGTTGCATTACCAGTTTATCGTCCTTATCCAAATACCCTTTACCTTGTATCATATTATCCAGCTGCATAGGGTAATTGTTGGTATCATATAAAGCCGGTTTGTGGTAAACCAGTTTATCACCCTTATAAAAATCAATTGGGTTGGTATTCCGGGCGCCTTCGCCACCATCGCCAATAGCCAGCCTGCCAATGATCCGCGTGTTAGCTAATCCATACTTTTTAAGCTTTTGGTTGATCTCTTCCCTGCCAATAAATTCATACAATCTGTTATAAGCATCGTTATCGCTAACCAATAATATCTTCCTGATATAATTCTCAATTGATGGATACCCCGTTTCTGATGATGTATCCTTTAGTACTTTAGATTGACCTGTAAAAGCACTGTCAGTAAGCATCTTATTGCCTTTATTTAAACCATTTATCTTTAGTTCATTCAATTTTTCAAGCGCGAAAATTGCTGTTGGAAGTTTGACGGTGCTTGCCGGGTAAAAGTATCTTTTAGGGTTAAGGCGGTAGCTGAAAGAACGAAAATGAGGCACATTATTTTTGTCCCGGTTTATCTGTGTATATAGTATCTGTACCTCGTTTTGGGTGGAGTGATTAAGTATCCCGCTGAATAGTTCGGGGTGCGATTGTAACATGTTTTTCAGGAACACGGTATCAGGCTGCTGGGCTTTTGCAGATAGCATTACCATAAAAAATAGGAGACAGTTTAATAGTTTCATGTGTATAAATATACAATGTTAGTTGTGTTTGTTAATACTTGTAGTACATTTGCAGCGCTTTAGGTTTCTGTTGCGAATTTCGTAACAGAATTAAAAGGGAATATGGTGTAAATCCGTAACTGTCCCGCAGCTGTAAGCTCCATTAACCAAAGTCTATTCAAGATGTCACTGTTCCTGTAAGGAATGGGAAGACAAGACCAAGGGGAGTAAGTCAGAATACCTGCCTCAGCACAATATTATTCACAGCTTTCGGGGATTGAAGCTTGGATGTGAATGCCCTTCTGTTAGCAGTGTATTTCCATTCCTGTATTTCCCTCATTAGCTTTGTTTTTATAAAGATCGGCATGAGGCACAAAAGTTCAATTATTTTAAACAATTCGTTACCGGCCATAAAGTGTGTGCTTGTGTTGGCGTGCCTTCAACCAATTAGTTATAAAACATTCGCGCAAAGTGATACCACTAAAAAACTTAAGGAAGTTACCGTTAAAGCAAACACGACACCTAAGGTTCAAACACTTACACCCGCACAACAGGTTACCAATAAAGATTTTACCCGGTACAATGCTTTTAATGTTGCCGATGCCGTGCGTAACTTCTCCGGCGTAAATATTAAAGATTACGGCGGTATTGGGGGCTTAAAAACAATATCTGTACGCAGTCTGGGCGCAAACCACACCGCCGTTTTGTTTGATGGCATACAATTGAACGACGCGCAAAACGGACAAATAGACCTGAGCAAATTTAACCTTAACAACGTACAGGAGATTGCCCTGTATAATGGCCAGCCCGCAAATTTGTTGCAACCGGCGCGTTCATTTGCATCGGCAAGTGTTTTGAGCATTAAAACCTTGCAGCCCGCATTAACGGCACAAAAGCCTTACCAGATCCAGGCAGGAGTGAAGGGTGGTTCGTTTGGACTGGTAAACCCGTACCTGCAATGGCAGCAACGCATTAGCAAACAATGGTCGTTTATAGCTAACGCGAATTATGTATATGCTAACGGCAGGTATAAATACAAGGTTGATGGCGACGGATCTGATACTCTGGCCATCCGCAGAAATGGTGATGTAAAGTCATTTCAAACCGATGCCGCCCTGTACTGGACAAAAAGCGACAGCAATAAATTCAACATCCACGTTAATTATTATAACTCCAAACGAGGGTTGCCGGGGGCGGTGATATTTTATAACCCGTATGCCAGTCAGCGTTTAGAGAACAACGATATTTTTGCGCAAGCCACCTATGAGCATACCTGGCAAAGCAGTTTGCGCTTATTAGTTAACACTAAACTATCTCAATTAAAAACCCGCTATCTTGATCCCGATTTTTTAAACCAGGAAGGGGTCTTAGATCAGCATTACAATCAAAAAGAGGTTTACCAGTCGGCTGTGCTGGCTTATCACCTCACTCCGGATTGGGAAGTATCGTATGCAGCCGATGCATCATACCTGAAAATGGATGCGGATATTTATAACTATGCTTACCCGTCAAGGTTCACCCTCTTAAATGTTTTGGCTACAAATTTTACAAAAGGCAGATGGCAGCTGCAGGGAAATCTCTTACAAACCAATTTAAACGAAATGGTAGAAAAGGGGGTAGCTTCAAAATCGAGCTCGGTATTATCGCCCACACTAATGGCTACTTTAAAACCATTTGATAGCAGCAATTTACAGGTAAGGGCATTTTATAAAAACATATTCCGGGCACCTACTTTAGATGAGCTTTAC
Organism: Mucilaginibacter sp.; assembly: GCF_041660805.1. Taxonomy (GTDB): domain Bacteria; phylum Bacteroidota; class Bacteroidia; order Sphingobacteriales; family Sphingobacteriaceae; genus Mucilaginibacter. The sequence goes on from NZ_JBAZVP010000052.1 coordinate 17,771, forward strand.
TTTTATGCCATAGTGCCGCGTACCATAAAACCGGAATTTGTAAAGCAATATGATTTAGGCATCACCTGGACAAAAAATTTAAATAACCTGCTGGAATACATAACTTTAACTACAGATGCCTATTATAATAATGTAAGTAATAAAATACTGGCCGTGCCTAATAAAAACCCGGCAATATTTTCGTTTAGTAATATTGGCAAGGTTGATATTAAAGGGATTGATGTGGGATTAAAAACCCAAACCAAACAACAAAACGGCTGGCGTGGATTGCTTAGTGCAAACTACACTTATCAGCAGGCAACAGATGTAACCGACCCTGCATCATCAACCTATCAAAATCAAATACCTTATACCCCTAAAAACACACTGGCATTAAATGCGGGTGTAAACTATAAGCAGCTGGGTGTTTATTATAATCATATCCTTTCATCATCAAGATACTATACAGGCAACAACGAGCCCGATTATTATGTACCGGGCTACTCTATAAGTGATGCATCAGCAGTATATAATTTCATTACAGGTAAACTCCCGGTAATGGCCTCGTTTGAAGTAAATAACCTTTTAAATAAAAATTATTCAATCATCAGGAGTTTCCCCATGCCGGGGCGCTCATATCGTCTATCAATTCAAATAACAATTTAATACGCAAACTATGAAACCATTTAAACTCAAAAGTCTAATATCTGCTGTCGCGATACTTTCTGTACTGGCTGCCTGTAAAAAGGATAAAAACATAATAGTTGATCCACCGGTAACAACGGGAGGGGTATATGTGCTTAACCAGGGTAACTTTAATGCTAATAACAGCACCTTAAGCTTTTATGATTATACTACAAAAAGCACAACTTCAGACCGTTTTAATGCTGCAAACGGAACAAAGCTGGGCGATACAGGTAACGATGCTAAGGTATACGGTTCAAAAATGTACATTGTAGTAAACGTATCAAGCACAGTAGAGGTGGTTGATGCCAAAACAACAAAATCTGTAAAACAGGTAAAACTGTTTAACGGCACTGTTGCCCGCCAGCCACGTTATGTAGTATTCAACAAAAACAAAGCCTATATATCATCTTATGATGGTACAGTGGCGGTAATGGATACCACAACATTGGCAATTGAAAAATATATAACTGTAGGCCGCAACCCTGAACAAATGGTTGTATCAAACGGAAAATTATATGTAGCGAATTCAGGCGGATTAAGCTTTGGTAACCCGGATAAAACGGTATCCGTAATTGATTTAAACACATTAACCGAAACTAAGAAAGTAACAGTTATTGCCAGCCCGGTAAGCATGGCTGCAGATAGCTACGGTAATGTATATGTGCTATCAACCGGCGATTATGCTGCAGTTTTACCCGGTATGACTGTCATTGATAATACCACAGATGCAGTAAAAACACAAAGCACAGCACTGGCTGGTGCTTACGGTACCTCGATGGTAGTAGATGGTGATTTTGCGTATTTCCTATCGGCAGATAATAAAGTTTTGGTTTACAATGTTAAAACTCAAACGGTGGCCAAAGCAAATTTTATTACGGATGGCACGGTGATTAAAACCCCATATAACATAGCTTATGATAGCACAACCGGCGAAGTATTTGTTACCGATGCCAAAGATTACGCATCAAACGGTGAGCTTTTTGCTTTTGATAAAAATGGAAAAAAGGAATACTCAATAACTACCGGGATTAACCCTGGGGCTATTATTTTCGTTAATAAATAGCATTTTAAATTACAGTGTATTATCAATAAATTTGCACTACATTCTTAATATTATGTCAATACAAAAAACCAACACCCGTAACATTGTACTCATCGTGATGATTATTGCTGCAATGGCAATGCGTTTGGTGAGTTACAAATACCCGGTATTAAGCAATTTTACACCAATAGGGGCTATAGCCTTATTTGGAGGCGCGTATTTTACCGATAAATGGAAAGCTTATTTAGTACCGCTTGCCGCTCTGTTTGTGAGCGATATATTTATCAATTATCTGTACACGTCAAATTGGGTTATCTATTACAGCGGCTCTATATGGATGTATGGTTGCTTCGCTATAATGGTATTAATAGGTACTTTTATTAAAAAGGTGAACGTATTGAACGTAGCAGCGGCTTCGTTAGCCGGTATTGCTGTACACTGGTTAATTATGGATCTGCCCTGGTTATACGG
>NZ_JBAZVP010000053.1:0-18284 GCF_041660805.1 Mucilaginibacter sp.
GCATCTCGCGCAGTAAGTCGTTACCTTCACGGGTACGCTCACCTACACCTGCAAATACAGATAAACCTGCATAAGCTTTCGCGATGTTATTGATCAGTTCTTGAATTAATACTGTTTTACCAACACCTGCACCACCAAACAAACCAATTTTACCACCTTTTACATAAGGCTCTAAAAGGTCAATTACTTTGATACCTGTAAACAATGCTTCAGTTTCGGTAGATAGATCTTCGAAACGTGGAGGAGTTGCGTGGATAGGGCGTCCATTAGTTTTATCTAAAGCAGGGATACCGTCAATTGCATCACCAACTACGTTAAATACACGGCCTTTGATTCCTTCACCAACCGGCATTTTTATAGCCGCTTCGGTATCTAAAACATTCATTCCGCGCAGCAAACCATCTGTTGAGTCCATGGCGATTGCACGTACACGGTCTTCACCTAAATGCTGCTGAACTTCTAAAATAATTTTTTGTCCGTTGTCTTTTGTAATCTCAAGCGCATCATAAATCTTAGGAAGATGTGCATCATTAGCGAAACTAACGTCAACTACCGGACCAATGATCCTTGATATTTTTCCAATGTTTGGCATATATAACCTGGTGTTTTAAAGAATTTTAAATGAAATACATACCCCTAATACAAGACGGTACCATTTCAGAGGCGCAAAGTTAAGGTTTATAACCAAATATTTAAATAGTTATGTAAACTTTTTATGGCAAGTATTATTGATATGATTTTAAATCATACCTGATGAGTTAATAAGGCATTTTTTGGGAAGCTAAAGACATTATATGCTGCGTTATAAATCTTCAAAACTTAACATGATCTTCCCTATATGCTCGCTGCTTTCCATTAATTCATGCGCTTTTGATGCCTCATTGGCAGGGAATATTTTGTAGATAACGGGTTTTATTTTGCCCGATGCCAGTAATGGCCAAATGTGCTCTTCCAGGTTTTTGGCAATGGCGCTTTTAAATCCGGTATCGCGCGACCGCAGCAGGGAGCCGGTTAGGTTGAGCCGTTTGCGCATTACGGCTGCAAGATCTACCTGTACATCCTTCCCCCTCATAGCGTTGATCATTACCAGGCGGCCATCATCTGCAAGGCATTTAATATTTAGGGGAGTGTAATCGCCGCCTATCATATCTAAAATTACATTAACACCTTTACCACTTGTAAGTTGTAATATGGTTTCGCTAAAGTTTTCTGTTTTATAATTGATGGCATTTGCGGCCCCAAGCTGCTCGCAAAAAATACATTTTTCTTCGCTGCCCGCGGTTACATATACCGTACTGCCCAGGGCTGTTGCCATTTGTATAGCTGCTACACCAATACCGCTTGAGCCGCCATGTACCAACAGACTTTCGCCGGGTTGCAGGTTAGCCCTGTCAAACACATTACTCCAAACAGTAAAAAATGTTTCGGGCAATGAAGCAGCCTCTGCAAAGGATAAGTTTTCAGGAACAGGCAGGCATTGCCCCTCAGGCACGTTGCAAAATTCGGCATAACCACCACCTGTTACAAGGGCGCATACCTTATCGCCAATTTTCCAGCGTTGCACATTTGATCCTGTTTCGGTAATAATGCCTGCTATTTCCAGTCCGGGAATATCTTTTGGTGCACCTGCAGGCGGCGGATAATTGCCTTTGCGCTGTGCTACATCTGGCCGGTTAACGCCCGCGGCCATTACTTTCACCAATACTTCATTGTCGGCCATTACAGGCGTGGGCCTGTCGGCTAATTGCAAAACTTCCGGAGGGCCGGGTTGGGTAATAATGATGGCTTTCATAGGATGTAAATATCAGCATTAGTAACCCTGATGAAGCGCTTTATGTTTGCGATGACTCACCCGATCTACGCTTCGCTGGATCACCCTCTCTACGCTATGCGTAAAGAGGGTTGGGAATAGTTAAACAGGCAAAGCCTTTAGCTTACCTGTTATTCACTCTTTAAACTGTCTGCCGGGTTTGCCATGGCTGCTTTAAACGATTGCGCGCTAATGGTTATTAAAGCGATTATTACCGCACCGGCACCTGCTAATACCAATATCCACCATTGAAAGCTTTGGCGGTAAGCAAAGCCCTGCAGCCATTGTTGCATAGTTAACCAGGCCAGTGGCGCGGCTATTATAAATGAAATAGCCACCAGTTTAATGAAATCTTTAGAAAGCATAGTAACAATACTGGAAATACTTGCCCCCAATACCTTGCGGATGCCGATCTCTTTATTGCGCTGTTCTGCTGCATAAGCAGCCAGACTAAATAATCCCAAACATGCAATAATTACAGCAAGCGTGGTAAATGATAAGAATAGTGTGCCTGTACGCTGCTCGGTTCGGTAAGCATGGTTAAAATCCTCGTCCATAAAAGAATATTCAAAATGCTGATTAGGCGATAAGGCATTCCATTTATGCTCTACCTGAGCTATAAGAGGCTTTATATTTTTGGCATTTACTTTTATACTCAACGCGCCTTTATCATCCGCCAGCAGCATAACTACCGGGGTAATATTGTCTCTCAGCGAACTAAAGTTGAAATCTTTTACCACGCCGATAACATGAAATTCTTTTAAAGGCTCGTTTGGATTGCCCGATGGCCTGTATACTTTTTGATCAATAGGATTATTAGCAATGCCCAGCATCCGGGCGGCTGTTTGGTTTACGATAACCGCCAACGAATCTGTTGAGAACTGTTTAGAGAAATTCCGGCCTTTAGCAATGCCCATTCCCATAGTATTTATGTAATCTTCATCAATGGGCCATACCTCTGTAAACAGCGCGTTTTTAGGATCAGAGGTTTTATTGCGGAACACAGCATCGGGCGCCCTTACAACGCCGGTTGGTAAAAAGCCGCTTAGCGAGGCGTTTTCGACCCCGGCAAGTTGTTTAACTTCTTGTTTAAATGTTTTTGCATCGTCTACCACATCAACATTTTTTATAACCATTACCTGGTTGCGGTTAAAGCCCAGGTCTTTTTTCTGTATGTAGTTGAGCTGGTTGTAAATTACCAGCGTACCGATGATCAGGAAGATTGAAATAGCGAACTGAAATACCACCAGAAAATTGCGAAGATTACCTCCTTTAAAGCCTGTAGACACTTTGCCCTTTAGTACACTAATTGGCTGAAACGCCGACAGGTAAAATGCCGGGTACGAGCCTGCCGCTACACCAACCACCAAAATAATTACGAGTAACGACGGGGATAACCACAAGACCGTTTGCAAAGTAATGGAAAGCTCTTTACCAGATATTTGATTAAATAGCGGCAGTAGTGCCCAGGCGGCCAGCACAGCTATTATTGCAGCCGCTATGGTTACCAGTATAGATTCGGACAGGAACTGAGCAATGAGGGAACTACGTGATGAGCCCAGCACTTTACGTACGCCCACTTCCCTTGCCCGGTTTGCCGAACGGGCGGTAGACATGTTCATGAAATTGATACAGGCTATCAGCAATACAAACAGCGCTATGGCCGAAAATATGTAAACGTATGTTATACTACTGTTTGCTCCAAGCTCGTACTGGCGGTTTGATAGCAGGTGGATATCGGTAAGTGGAGTGATATTTAAATGAAAGTAGTTGCCGCTTTTCTCCAGCCGGTCATAATTGGTACCCATATTCTTTTTCAATATTCCGGGTAATTTCGCTTCTAATTTTTTAGGGTCCGCACCGGGTTTAAAAAGTATGTAAGTGGTGTAGCTAAAGTTATTCCATTCGTTACTTTTAGCATCTGCACGTGCCGCCAGAGACAAAAAGAAATCAAACTTAAAATGCGACTGGTTTGGAATATCCTTAATAACACCTGTTATTTTATAGTTGATGTTGCCCATTACAGTAAGCGTTTTGCCTACTGCCTGTGTATTGTTAAAATACCGCTTGGCAGTGGTTTCGGTAATAACGGCCGTGTTGGGTTCAGACAGCGCTGTTCTAGGGTCGCCCTCTATCATGGGCAATGTAAACACATTGAACAGCTCAGAGTCGGCATATACCACCTTTTCCTCCTGTATATATTCATTGCCTTTTTTAATACGTACGCCGGTATCATGTATGAGCCGGGCCGTTCTTTCAACCTCGGGAAAGTTATTGGCTAGGGTTGCTGCCAATGGAGGCGGTGTAATAGCGAACGACGCGACGTTGCCGCCATATTTCATATCCATATTAACACGGTATATCCGGTCGGCTTTGGTGTTGTACCGGTCGTAGCTCAGTTCATCAACCACGTAAAACACAATAAGCAGGCAGGTAGCCAGGCCTAATGCCAGGCCCAATACGTTAATAGCCGTAAAACCCTTGTTTTTTAAAAGCGTACGGAAGGCGGTTTTAATGAAATTCCTTATCATGAGCAATTGAATAGGTTGAGTGTTTTGCTGATGCTAAGTTATTTAATCACTAAATACCAAGGTGTTAAATAAAGTTAAAGTAGAATTTAGGTTTAGCGCTTTATAAATGTTTTAATGCTTTTAACGATTTGCCTGAAAGAATAATAGCAGAGCTATCTGCTAAATTTAAATTGAGGTGGTTAGCGTAACCATGGCCAATATCAAGGATGGTGTAATCTTTAAGGCTGGCGGTAACGTTATTAAAGTTCATGGTTTGTGTACCTTTTAACTCGGGGGCCATTTCAAATATCACCTGGCTTGAATCGGCTTGTGCAATATTAAGCGTATCGAAATTATGATTATAACTCTCTACCTCCAGGCGCGATTTGCCTTTAAGACTGATACTGATATTGGCCTGTTTTAGCTTTTGTAACTCAAAATTGGTATCGCTGCCATCAATCGATAGTAATTGCGGGGCAAACAAGCGTACCAGTACCGTACGACGCATCCAGTCGCGTTCGCCCAGGCTTTTATATTTGTTTGGGAAGGTAAGGTGCAGGGTGTCGTTTTTTACAAAGGCTTTAAACGTAACGTCTTTTTCATATTCTCTCCAATCGTTCAGTACCCGTACCGATGATTTCTTATTTTGTTCGAAAATGATATTTGTAACATTACCTCCCTCCAGTTTAAGGTGTTTGTAAGGCTGCTCCAACACACGGTTGTAGTTCCAGTAAAGATCGCCTTTATCAATCTTGTTGTATACGTTCTTCAATACCAAATTTGATGCAAACACACCCACCACCATTAATACCAAAACGGAAAGCAGTATGGCGGTGCTTAGCTTAATGCCTGTTTTATTTTTCATCATTATTATTTTTAAAGTGTTGTTTGATAAATTCATTATAACGTGCGGTTATTTCATCTGCAGGTACATCTAAAAGGTACATATTGCGAAAAAATAGGGGCAACTCGTTCTCTATAAATTGTTCTTTCCTGAAGTTGATCACCCGATCAATAGCGGCGTCTTCAGCAAAATAACCTACGCCGCGTTTATTGGTGATAATTTCGCGCTGCTGTAGGAAATCATAGGCGCGTTGTACTGTGTTAGGGTTCACCTCCATCAGCACAGCCAAATCGCGGATGCTTAATATTTTGCTGCCGGGCTGCCACTGTTTAAGCAGTATCTGTTCGCAAACATATTCGGCTATTTGTAAGTATATTGCTTGTTTTTCTCTAAAATCCATTTTAAATCTCTTTCTCTCTCAACCTTATATAGGCCGTTATCCATAAAACAGCAGGTAAAACATACTGAATGAATATATCAGATACACGCGATACCGCATGTGGCAGTTCAATTTTACCCACCTCAGATCGTACTTTTATCAGCACGGTATAAAAGGGGAAGGCAACATCAACATTATTAAACATTATACTGGCAACGGCTAAATTTAAACCATATATGCCTCCCAATACCGCACACACCAACAGTGCAACCTTAACAATAGCTACACGGTTAAAATACAACGAGCCTATTAGCATTGCACCTGCAAAATTAGCCCACATGATATATACTTTTTCTACAACATTGTTGTTGAAAAAAGGATATACGTAAACATGGTCATACAGCTTTTGATAAAGTGGACTGGTACGGTCCAGCCCGTTATGGTAGGCCGTTACGAAGGTGTAGTCCATTAGCCTATAAAAGCCTAAAAATATAAAGAGGAAAAATACCCCGGCTGTTAAAATACCACAAAGCCATTTTTCGAGCACAGATGCCGGTAGCGTTAAATATGCAGAGCCACCCGCATTGGTATTAAAATAACCAAATACAAATGATGCCAGTACTGTGCCGCCACCAACAAAACCCCATATAAAGGATAAGTTTTGTGCCGGCCCGTAATCAACAGCATAAAGCACCAGCGTATATAAAATAAGTGTAAAGCAAAGTATAAGGCCCATTAGGCCAATAAGTTGTACCGGCCGTTCTAAAACGGTTTTTTTTAGCAACAGGCCAAATCTGGTTAGGTTAAACGTATCGTTCATAATAACAAGCTGTTTTAATTAAGTGGGAATAGTTGTTTGGCCATTGCCGGGTTTTCGGTTACACCGTTAAACAAGTGTTCGAGGTTCAGGGCCGAATCTTCGTTATGAAGGTTTTCCATTATTACAGAAATACCCCGCAGCATTTTTTCGGAATACAGCACCTTTACACCAGCCGGTATTTCTGATACGGTTTTAAAGCAAAGCTTTTCGGCAATATCCGTTATGGAAGAGTGCAGCAACAGGTTACCATCATCTACTATCATTACTTTATCTATCATATTCTCCAGGTCGCGGATCTGGTGGGTGGATATAAAAATAATCCGGTCCTCATTCATTACAGAAGCAATGAGTTTTCTGAATTGCGCTTTAGACGGGATGTCGAGCCCGTTAGTAGGTTCATCCATTAGTAATACCCTGGTATTACAAGCAAGCGCAAAGGCGATTACGAACTTTTTTTGCTGCCCGAATGATAATTTATTCAGTTTACCGGTAACGCTCACTTCAAATTCCTTCAGGTATTGATAGAAGCTGTCCTCATCAAACAATGGGTAAAAAGGAGCAAACAGATTTTGGTACTGTTTAATATTTAACGATGGCACGTAAACATCCTCGGCAATGTAATATATGGTTTGCAGGAACGATGGTTTCCTGCTTTGCGGGTTCATGCCATTTATCATCACATTACCTTCTACAGGAAATAATGTGCCAACCATGTTTTTGAGCAAGGTTGATTTGCCTGCACCGTTTTTCCCTAATAAACCATATATACTGCCACTCTCAATTAATAGCGACAAATTTTTATAAAGCAATTTTTTGCGGGTGTACCCAAAAGACAAATTATTGAATTGTATCATTAGTGTATTAGTTAAGTAGTACACTGCAAATGTATATCAATAAATATCATTTCCAAGCTTTTACAAAAATATTTTAAATGTAATTTTTTTTTAATTTTCAATTCGCGGAGCAAGTAGTTCGGTTATTTATTATTTTTTTGTAAAAAACAACAACTATGTCTTTACAACCAGGCCAGGCTGCACCGCAGTTTAAATTAACATCATCAGATCTTAAAGAGGTTTCATTAGCAGATTTTAAGGGTAAAAAGGTAGTTATCCACTTTTTCCCGTTGGCATTCACAGGCGTATGCACCACGCAATTATGCACCATGCGCGATAGCTTTGGTTATTATGACGGCCTTAACGCGCAGATATTAGGTATATCTGTTGATTCGCCTTTTACATTGGCCAAGTTCAAAGAAGAGAACGCGTACCAGTTTCCGTTACTGTCAGATTTTAATAAGGATGTATCGGCAGCGTACGGCGCTTTATATGCAGAGTTTGCCTTTGGGATGAAAGGCGTATCAAAACGCGCGGCCTTTGTTATTGACGAAGAGCAGAATATCATTTATGCAGAGGTACTTGAAAACGCCGGCGACCTGCCAAATTTTGAGATAATTGCAGAAAAAGTAAAGTAATTGATAAAAAGTTTGCAGTGAATGGAAAAGAATTCTATTTTTGCAGTCCGTTAAAAAAGGGTCTTATGTCGGTTTGTGATGTAAGAATACCAATTGCCGGAAAATGCACTTGTAGCTCAATTGGATAGAGCACCTGACTACGGATCAGGAGGTTAGGGGTTCGACTCCCTTCAAGTGCACATATTTCACCTGGCGGGTTTTACCCTTTTTCAGGTGTGCCAAAAGTTAAGCCTCTGAGTATTGTTCCCAAAGGCTTTTTTAATTTTAATTATTAAGGGATGCTTAACTTAGTACTATTTGGTCCGCCCGGGGCAGGGAAGGGTACTCAATCACAAAATCTTATAGAAAAATTCGGTTTAATTCATCTATCAACAGGCGATTTACTGCGTAATGAAATTGCACAGGGAACTGAACTTGGCCGCGAAGCCAAAAAGCTGATGGATGAAGGTGTTCTGGTACCTGATAAGGTGGTAATAGGAATGATCAGCAATAAGCTTGATGCTAATAAAGATGCAAAAGGGTTTATTTTTGATGGTTTCCCCCGCACGGTAGCACAGGCAGAGGCACTTGATGAGCTGCTTGCATCAAAAGGATCAGAAATATCTGGCATGATAGCGCTTGAGGTTAACGACGCCGAACTGGAGCAACGCTTGTTACTGCGTGGCAAAAGCTCTGGCAGGCCTGACGATGCCAACCCGGAAATTATACGTAAACGTATTAAAGAATATAATGATAAAACCGCGCCTGTTGCAGGTTTTTATCAAGCTCATAACAAATACAAAAGCATAAACGGAATAGGATCAATTGATGAAATTTTTGGTTCTATCAATTCTGTTATAGCTGCTTATTAAGAATTTCGAATGTTCAATTTCGGATTTATTTCCGGGGTGTAAATTTGTTATTCAAAATTCGATATTTTAAATTCGATATTCGAAATCCTCCATTATGTCTCAAGGTTCAAATTTTGTTGATTATGTAAAGATCTGTTGCCGTTCCGGTCACGGTGGTGCGGGTTCTTCACATTTGCACAGAGATATATTAACCTCAATGGGTGGCCCTGATGGTGGTGATGGTGGCCGCGGCGGGCATGTTATTGTAAAAGGTAATGCCCAGCTATGGACTTTATTGCACCTTAAATTTCGTAAACACGTTATTGCCGGAGATGGTGATGGCGGCGGCAGTTCATTAAGGAGCGGTAAAACCGGTCGTGATGAGATATTGGAAGTACCGCTGGGTACCATTGCCAAAAATGCCGAAACAGGCGAAGTGCTTTTTGAGATAAATACCGACGGTGAAACTAAAATATTAACTACGGGCGGCCGTGGCGGCTTAGGCAACTGGCATTTTAAAACTGCCACCAAGCAAACCCCGCGTTTTGCCCAGCCGGGCGAAGATGGCCAGGAAGACTGGAACATTCTTGAATTAAAAATACTGGCTGATGTAGGTTTAGTAGGTTTCCCCAATGCGGGTAAATCAACTCTGCTGTCTGTTGTATCTGCGGCAAAGCCTGAGATAGCCGATTATGCTTTTACAACGCTTGTTCCCAACCTGGGGATAGTTGGGTACCGTAACAACAAATCGTTTGTTATGGCGGATATACCGGGTATTATAGAAGGTGCATCACAGGGCAAGGGCTTAGGGATCCGTTTCCTGAGGCATATTGAACGTAACTCGGTACTGTTATTTATGGTGCCTGCTGATACCGCCCGCACGATAAAAGAAGAATACAGCATCTTGTTAAAAGAACTGAACGAGTATAATCCCGAACTGATGCATAAGCCGCGTGTGCTGGCCATTACCAAATCAGATATGCTTGATGACGAATTGCAGCAGGAGATGGAGAAAGAAGTGCCGGCAGATATCCCTTATGTATTCATATCGTCAGTAGCTCAAAAGAACATTACCGAGCTAAAAGACCTGCTTTGGAAAGAGATAAACAAGTAAGGTTTTACCTGTAACTGTTAGAGTAGTACAATACGTAATCACCGCTTATTTCTTTAAGCGAAAATCCTTTATATCCGGGGAAGCATTTTAAATATACCGATGCCCTTATGCCAATATATTTTGATGGAAGAAGTATGTAGATAGGACCCGAGTGGCCCTTGTGTATCCATTCATCATAGTTTATACTGATGTCGGGCCCTAAGGGTTGTAGGGTTATGAACCGGTTGTTCACAATATCAAGCCCAAGATCCGGACTGATAAAAACAAACAGGGCGTTATGGCTTTGTTTATCTAGCTTAGAGATATAATCCATTGCTTCCCGGTCAATAAACTGCTGCGCAATGCCCGATGCGCCGTGCGGGTTTTCATCTTTAATGCGTTTATATCCCTCTATATAAAACATCAGGCTAAAGGCCATTATAAATAAGGCCACCAGGCCAAGCATAATTTTGTACGCCTGTTTTAAATAAGCAAACAAATATACTGTACCGGGTATTACCAATAAACCAATCAGCCTGAAATGCCTTGCCTCGTATGATATAGCCATTTCCCGCAAATAGGCGTAGCTAAAAAACACTACAGATACCGAGTAAAATACGATAAGCATTAACCGGTAATTTTTATTAGGTATATAAACCAATATGGCCCTGATAAGCGCTATGCTTAATATGGCCAGTATTAGTAACACGATAATAGCCCATGTATAATTAAATATGGGCACATCGTTATGGTAAATTAATCCGTTTGAAAGGTCATCAGCAGAGAACCCTGACAGCAGGGGCGAAGCAAGCGGGAAGCTAAAGGTTTCCCAGGTTAATTTTATCCCGCCCGATGAAGACGATGGGTTTATGCCTTTTGAGAGATAAAAAATATAGATGCAAGCTACAGATATCACAGCGGGGATGCCGGGCCAAAGCCCTTTTAAGATCCAGCCCTTAATTGTAGTTTGCCCTTCAGAAAGGCGGATCCAGATGAATAATAACCCGGCGGCATACATCCATATAAATGATGATTTACAGATGAAACCGATCCAACCGGTGAGCAATACAAACAGTACTAACCTGATACCGGGCTTATTGAACACTATGCATCCGTATAAGAACCACCCAAAAAAACCAAAGAGTAATACCTCGCCGCCGTTATAAAAAATATACGGACTAAAAAATGCCTGCTGGCATATCACCAAAACCAAACTTAACGCGCTAATAAGCGGGCTAAAGCCTGCTTTTTTAAAGAAGGCATATAAGCCGGCTAAACCTATGATTTGGCATATGGTGGTTGTGATGGCTGCAGCCTGCCCGGTGTTTACAGTAAAAACTAATTTAAAAAGGTAGGGCACCAGATATTGCCCGGGCGACCACCATGTCAGGAATTCGCTTGTGTTTTTGGCCAGATCAAACTGATCTGGCTTAACGAGCATGTTAAATCCGCCGCCTAATTCCATTGACCGCATAACCTGGAACCCCCAACTGGGATCGGGGAAAATTGCGGCAGGATACAGCAGTACCAGTATGCCCAAAATAACTGTTACAGTGCCTATAGCCCCAAGGATGAATTTATAAAGCGAGGATTTTTTTGCGGACATAAACAAATATGGTTAAAGAATTTCGCGCTGGCGAACTTTAACAGCGGGGTTACCCTGGTAAACGGAATAGGCATCTAAGTTTTTAGTAGCTACAGAACCGGTTGAAAGCACCGAATGCGACGCTGCAACAACACCCGGTGTTACCACAGCTCCGCAACCTATCCATACACCATCCTCCAGTACAATATTGCCGGTTATTAAATCGAACGAGGATTTTTTATAGTTATGGCTGCCGGTTTGCAAGATAGTGGCTTGTGATAAGCATACGTTACGGCCAATAGTTACCATAACCAGGTTATCTATCCATACACCATCGCCAAGCCAGGTATTATCGCCAACTTTTAGCAGCCAGGGGTATTTTATATTTACCCGATGCCTTATAACAACTTTTTGGCCAATTGAAGCACCAAACATACGAAGCAGCGCAATTTTGATAATACTAAAGGGGAAAAGGCTTGTTTTAAATATAAAAGCGTTTACGTAAAACCATAGTATCCGCTTAATTCCACTGCCTCCCGGGTGATATGGGTGATTATTATAAGAGGCCAGATCAGTTTGCTGCATGTAGCTTAAAATATTTATCCTGGTAACGGGTGTAAAAATAAATGCTTACAGCAATTAACAGGTAAGCAATTAAATTAAAAATTGTATGATGGTCTGTTATATAAACATTAGAGTGTTTCCAATATAATGCAAGCAGCATAAAGCGGACTAAATTAAGCAGCTGTATACTAATTATACCCACAAAGAAAAAGTATAATTTGGCTTTTAATACTCCCGGATAGGCTATTACAAAGGCAGTAAAAAAGGTCATTACCCCAAAGCCCAAACAATCATAACCAACGTTAATGATGTTATGCTTTACAACCAGCATTTGTGTAATGTTAGTTTTTGTTTGATAGCCAAGTAGCTGAAGAGTAGCCGAACTGCTTTCTATTAATACATATCTTAACCAGGCAATAAAATTAAGGTGTTTATCTAAAAAGGGGCTGTACAGCCCACCCGGCGCCGTAAGGCTTAAGTAAATGATATAAAAACCATATAATAAGGCAAACAGGCCAAGAAACTTAATTACAAATACAATTGCCGGGTTTAGTTGTGGTTTATTTTTCGGCATGCTTGTTTTGCTTGATGATCTCATCAATTTTAATATCTACCACTAACCTAAACCAAAAGCCTTGCATAAAATGAAAAATGATTCCTGTACGGCCATCTAATATACCCAGTTTAAAAATTATACGGTAAATAAAATAAAGCATTGGCCTCACATAACGCGGCAATTGCCACCAAAGCTGTTTAAGCCAGGCAGTACGTTCATCCGGCGAGCCCCAAAAGTGCGGTTTTACTGTTTGGTGCCTCAATTTCAGTATCCGCTCAGTTTCTTCAATAGCAAGCAGGTCGCTGTATTTATTATGCTTATCTATCCAAAAACTGATCTTATTTTCTTTTAAATTCTCTTCAATGATGTGGCCGTCTTTCCAAATAATAGTATTTCCCGGCACTATCATGCGATGGTCCATATTTTCGTTGATATCCGAATAGCCAATGCCATACCTCATCATTTTAAGCAGGTAAAACGGATAATAACCGCCATACCTGATCCATCGGCCTTTAAAAAAGTTTTTACGGTTAAAGTAAATCCCATTAACCTGCTGATGATCCTCATCTTTAAAAGCAAGTAAACGCCTGTGAAGCTCAGGAGTGATGATATGATCAGCATCCAGGCATATTACCCATGGCGTTTGTATGTTGAAGGTTTTTAAGGCGTGGTCCCATTGCTTTGGATGATTTTCAAAGGGGTGTTGTGCTACAATAGCCCCGGCATTTGCAGCAATGTTTATAGTGCCATCTGTACTGCCGGAATCCAGCATAAAGATAGCCGCATTTAAACCAGCCATTGATGCAAGCAGCCTGGGCAGGTGTACTTCTTCGTTATAAGTTAGTATGATGAAAGAGTAGTGCAGGTTCAATTTAACCGGGCTTTAATGATCATGGATTTCCAAAGATAAGGTACGCGCCCGCAACCTATAAAGTTTGTTACTGTAAAACCCGCGTCAGTCAATAATTTACTCAAGGTTTTAGCCGACCACATTTTAATATGCCCGCCAAGCCATAACGGACTAAGGTGCGAATCCCATTTGTTAAATAAACTAAGTACAAGGTTTTTAATATAGCCGTGATAGGGCGTAGTAATAATAAGTTCCGCGTTGGTGTGAAGTGCCGTTTTACAGAAATTTATAAAGCCTTCGGGGTCATACAGGTGTTCAATTACCTCGGTAGAGATAATGGTGTCAAATGGCAGGTTTTGCAACTCTTCGGGTAGTTTCCCGGGAGATAGGTCCTGCACGAAAAAACGATCAGGGTTGGTTTCCCGTGCTATTATAATTCCTTTTTCAGAAGCATCCGTACCATACACATTAAACCCTAACGAAATGAGGTAGTTAACTAAATAACCATTACCGCAACCCAGATCTAAAATGCACTTGTTTTTATTTTTATCGAGCAGCTTTAATAAAGCATCCCGCGTGTATTTAAAATTATGGGTCATTTGGCTGCTGTGATAACCATAATCTTTATAATCACTCATTCCCTATAATTTTTTGGTAAAGGTTAATGTATTCCTGCGTTAATTTATGGCCGGTAAAGTCACTGCGCACAATACCCGGCGCTATTTTGGCGATCTCTTTCAGGTCATCCATATGATTGGTGCCGATATCATTTATTGCATCGCTAACCGATTGTGGCGTTGTTTGGCAAACCCAGCCTAATTTATTATCAGTAACATAATTTGCCAGGCCAACATGTTCGGTAATTAAAACCGCTGTACCAACACTTAAGCTTTCAATAACTACGTTGCCAAAATTCTCATCATGCGATGGCAAAACTAACAGATCATGCTGATGAAGCAAATCAAATTTGTTATTCCCAAAGAAACCGGCCCATGTAATTTTATCGTCTATGTGGTTGTTTATTGCAATAGTCTTTAATCTATCAATATAATCTTTATTGCCATTACCGGCAATTGTTAGATGATAAGGTACTGAAACCAATTTAAGGGCATCAAGTAAAATATCTAATCCTTTCTTCTCTTCAATCCGCGAAAAAAACAACAGTTTTAAATAGGGCAAAGCCAATTTTTCAGGATAGTTTTTTTCTTCATCAAGCTTAACAAAATTAGAGATAGTTGTAATACTTAAAGATGTAACCAGCTTACTTACCGCTATGCTTTCTTTAGCAGATGTAACATGCATATGGCTTCTTTTTAATAGCCGCCTGCCTAAAACTTTATGGATCAAATTCTTGAAACCAACATTTTTATTAGAAAACGTGTAATTACTAAGCATACCCCTTGGTGAGATAATTACAGGAACCTTTTTTAAAAACGCTATGTGGCAGGATAAAACAGAAACCAAATTCCACCATGCGTGAATATGCACTATATCAAACTCATTGATCCTTCCTAAAAGCGCTTTTAACAGGGCAGGCGAAAAGTGGGTATGATCTTTAGTGATACGGGTAAAATAAGTGACCATAACACCATCAACAATTACAGGTTCATTCGGGATCATTGAAAGTTCATCTACCCCGTTCGCTGTAGTAGTAAACACTTCAATGTAAGCGCCAGCTTCGCTTAATTGTTCACATAAAAGGGCGACAGACATGGTTGGCCCGCCATATATAAAAGCAGGTTTATAAGCAGCAGTGATATGCAGTATCCTCAATACTTTTTTAAAATTTTAACCCGTAATAAAATACGATGCAGTATTATCATACTTATAAAGCTCCAGAATACCGAGTTTATTAAAAACTCAAAACTTAACCCCCGCCAAAAGATCTGGAACAGACCGCTAAATATAAGTGCGGACCCCAAAATGTAACCTCCAAACAAATGTTCGGCTTTGTTAGATATCAGTTGTGCAATGGCACCATAGGCAAAAAGAGAAATAAAGATGCCAATTAATCCGCCTGATAAGTAACCATCTACAATAAAAGCGGGTTTAGCAGATACGGTGGAGCCTCTCATAATTACGCCCGCCTTGTATACGCGTTCCATAATTAAATCTTCTGTTATTGGTTTGGCGGGCCAAACTGCACGCGGAATAATTGCTATAGCCGATTGTTTTAAAAGTGTAGTACCATAATAGTCAACGGTGATAGGAGTAGACTGAACAAATGTTGTAAACATATCTATCTCACTTAATCTATAAACAAAGAATGTCCAGTTTGAATCATCAATATCTTCATCATTGAGTACGGCATCAATGGCTAACTGTGATGATTCATCCGCATCTGTACCAGACCATGCGTTTTGACGGAAATTACTTACGTATGAAGGCAGAATTAAAAATAAAGCTAATATTAACGGCCCAAATGTTATAGTTACTAATTTTTTATAATTGGGGTATAAAAATATGCCCAAGACTACAACACTTATTATTATAGGCTCTTTAAAGCCGGATGTAAATGCCTGGTAAAAGTTAAATGCATATAGTACAAGGCAAATAATTGTATTTAATGACTTTTTTAAAGGTATTGCAAAAGCCAGTGCAAGTGTGCCCGCAATAAAACTTAATGAGTTAAATTGTAAAGAAAATTGAGATAAGCCGGGTAATCGGGTAAATATTACCGCTACAGGAAGGCTTATCAGTGCAATTCTTAACAGTAAATTGGCAAGCGTGTTTTTTTCAATATAGTACTTTTTCTTTTCAGAATAATTCATGCACAGTAATATACCTGTAACAAATGCCGCATGCCCCAGGCTGTAATAGCGTTGGCACTGGGCAATAAGCATTAATTTATTTGTATCTGTTAATGTATAAATGTTTGTTTTTTCAAAATTTTCATACCCCAAAGTGTTTAAAAAGTAGAATATGGTGGTACAGCACATAAACCCTGCAAATATTATTTGCATAAGGAATAGGGGGCGCATTAATTGTTCACTTAAGCGTCTGTCATTAGGAATAGGTTTTACCCAGCCGGTAAGGGTAAGATAAAATATGACAAAGCTACCTAACCAGGCTGTAAAGTATGATAATATAGGGTCCCATCTAAATAGTACAGCCAGTAACCAGGGGATGTAAAGTACAAGGTATCGTTCAACTCCTTTATTATTCATGCTTGTATGCAAAATAAATTACCGCTAACTATTGCGCCCGCGTTTATGATCAGCTCGCAGCCAACAGAAGTTATTTGATATACTTTGTAATTCAAATCGCTTAAAAATTGATAGCATTCATTAATATCCTGCCCCGGCGATGTCCAGTAATTAATGTCAAATTCAAAAATTATGCGGGGTTTATGTTTTGTCAAAGTTCCCTTTAAACCACGCAGCACATTAAATTCAAAGCCTTCTACATCAATTTTTATAAGATCTATTTTAGGCAGGGAGCCGATCTCTGTAAGGTCATCAGCTACTTTTACTGTTACTTGTTGCCTGTCGCTGCCGTGCGCATTTTTTAAGCTGAATGTCCCCTGGTTCCAGGCCTTGGTATCAATGTTAAATTCGGCCTCGCTTTCCATATCAGATAGCGCGAAAGGATATAGGGAGATGTTATTTAAACGGTTTAACCTGATGTTTTTTTCAAATTTTTCGCGTAAGTAATTAAGTGGTTCAAAAGCCAGTACCTTTCCATCGTTACCAACACATTGCCCCATTCTAATACTCTGTAAACCAATATTACCGCCAATATCTATAGCAATATCTCCCGGCCTTAATGAAATCCTTATCAGCTTATTTATTTCATCTTCATAAGTGCCGGTGCTTAAAATGGTCCATTCAATATAATTATCGGCCGTGGTATAAATAGCAATGTCTTCGTTATTTAGCCAAACAATGCCATTGTTTATAGTTTGCTTTAACTGGTCTGATGGTTTAAACAGATGCGAAAGGCGCTCCTTGCCGGGAAAATTCCAATTACGTGTAAAATCAAGTTTAATTCTGTCAGTTCTTTTCATGCAGTAATTTGTTTTCAATTGCTTCTGCAATTTTTATAAAACTCCAATTCTTGATCATTTTACCTGAGTTTTCACCATATTCTTCTAACAAAACTTTTGATTCCGTAAGGAGAGTTAAATGCTTAAGCAGGTCGCCTAGGTCACCACTTTTAAAAATACCACCGTTGTAGTTTTCTTTTACCAGATCAATTGCGCAGCCAACTTTGTCTGATACCAAAATTGCCTTTTTACAAGCCATAGCTTCGTTAACGGCAAGTCCCCAACTTTCTTCGGGACCTTTTGATGGCAGGCAGAACAAGTTGCATGCCTGGTAAATTGCAGGCATTTCTAATTGGTTTTTAAAATCGATAAAATGAATATTACTGTTCGCTGCCGAAGTTTCTTTTAACTGTTTTTGTAATACCCCATCCCCAACAAACAATAGGTGCAGGTTAGGTTGATTTAAGTTTATAACAGCTTTTAACAATAATGAAGGCGCTTTTTTATCTTCCAGTTTACCGGCAAACAATATTAATATGGCTTCGGCAGGTATACCCAAATTATTACGAAGCTTTTCTGCTTTTATATTATAGCTGGCAGCAAACCTATCATTATCAATAGCATGTGGCGCAAAAGTGAGCTGACCATCATTTAAACCGTACTTTTTAAAATAAGCTTTATTGTTTGTGCCTACATAAAAAGCATGATCGATATGCCTGTAAACCCATTTCAGGAAGACGGTTTTTAATGTTGATCTTAAATTTGGTTGTTCATCAAGCAAGGTGGAATCTCCCCTGAAATATACCGGCAATTTATTTTTAAAATATCGGATAGCTTTTAGATGGCTATGATATGCCCAGCCAAAAACTAATAGGGCAGCTGGCTTAAATGAATTTACTTGTTGGATCAGATCAGGATTTACAATGCCTTTAAAATGATGCGAACCTGCGTCAGCAGATGTGTTATTTACCCACTCATAAGCATATC
>NZ_JBAZVP010000054.1:0-14908 GCF_041660805.1 Mucilaginibacter sp.
GAGGCATATCTTTTACCGGTACCACCTAATACGCGTATTACTAAAACTTCTTTAGCACCGCTGTTATCAGCTACATTTAATCTTGATTCCTGTTGTACCATGTTATTTAGCCCTCTCTAAAATTTGAACTAATCTCCAGTTTTTGTTTTTGCTCAAAGGACGGGTTTCCATAATCAATACGGTATCGCCAACACCACAAGTGTTTGCTTCGTCATGAGCCATAAATTTGGTAGTTTTCTTAACAAACTTACCATAGATGGGGTGTTTCACCTTCCGCTCTACAGCAACCACAATAGATTTTTCCATCTTATTGCTTACTACCAGGCCGGTACGTGTTTTTCTTAAATTTCTTTCCATTGTTTTCCGACGCTTAAAATTAATTCTGTTCAGAAGCTGACGCCGCCTTGCGCTTTGTTAATTCAGTATTTAAACGAGCAATATCCTTGCGCACTTTTGTAATGCGTGTTGGGTTCTCAATAGCCGAAACCGCGTGAGCGAATTTCAGTTTAGTAAGAGTTGTTTTTTCCTCGCCCAGTCTTGCTGCCAATTCTTCGGTTGAAAGCTCTAAAATTTCTGAGTTCTTCATTTTCTTTATTAGTTATTTGAGTTTTAGTTCCAAGCTCAAATATCTAACTGATAAAGAGAACTTAAAACCGCTAACTTAATTTATGCTTCTACGTAATCCCTACGTGTTACAAATCTTGTTTGCACTGGCAATTTCTGTGCTGCCAGGCGTAAAGCTTCTTTGGCAACCTCTAAAGGCACACCTTCTGCTTCAAATATCATTCTGCCCGGGCGTACAACTGCAACCCAATATTCGGGAGCACCTTTACCTTTACCCATACGTACCTCTGCAGGTTTTTTGGTTACAGGCTTGTCAGGAAATATCCTGATCCACACCTGGCCTTCACGTTTCATGAAACGTGTTACAGCAATACGTGCAGCCTCGATCTGGCGGCTGGTTATCCAGGCTGCTTCGAGTGATTTTATACCGAAAGATCCGAATGAAAGCTCGGTGCCACGACTGGCTAACCCTTTCATCCTGCCTTTTTGCATCTTTCTGAACTTCGTTCTTTTTGGCTGTAGCATTTTATTAAGCTTTTATATCCTTTTACAGATATGTCTTTTCTACTTTATATTAATATTATCTTCTTCCCGGGCCACCTGGACGGTTACCACCACCCTGTCCTCCCGGACGGTTACCTTGCCCACCTGGGCGGTTACCTTGGCCACCTGGTGCACCACCGCCTCTGCGGTCATTGCCACCTGGTTTACGATCGCCTCTGCGTTCGCCGCCTCTTTCGCCGCCACGTGCATTATCACGGCCACCGAAACCTGCTGCGCCTTCAGGGCGTCCGCCTTTACCGCTTGCGCTGCTTGTACCACCAATGTTTGGAGATAAATCGCGTTTGCCGTAAACTTCACCTTTACAGATCCATACTTTAACACCTATTTTACCATAAGTAGTTAAGGCTTCTGCCAAAGCATAGTCAATATCGGCACGGAAAGTGTGCAAAGGAATTCTTCCTTCTTTATATTGCTCGGTACGTGCCATCTCAGCGCCACCTAAACGGCCTGATGTCATTACTTTAATCCCTTCAGCACCCATTCTCATGGTTGAAGCAATTGTAGTTTTCATGGCACGACGGAAAGAGATACGTGCTTCAAGTTGTTTAGCAATACCTTCGGCAACTAACTGGGCATCAAGCTCAGGGCGTTTTATTTCGAAGATGTTGATCTGAACATCTTTTTTAGTTAATTTCTTTAACTCTTCCTTGATCTTATCAACCTCGGCTCCGCCTTTACCAATCACAATACCCGGACGGGCAGTGTGGATAGTAACAGTGATGCGTTTTAAAGTACGTTCTATAACTACTTTAGATACACCACCTTTGTTTATACGTGCTGATAAGTATTTGCGGATCTTTTCGTCTTCAACTAATTTGTCGGAGTAGTTATTTCCACCGAACCAATTAGAATCCCAACCACGGATGATCCCTAACCTGTTACCTATTGGATGTGCTTTTTGTCCCATTTCAAATTAGTTGTTATCGTTTTTACTATCCACAATCAGTGTTACATGGTTGGAGCGTTTACGGATACGGAAACCTCTACCTTGCGGTGCAGGGCGTAATCTTTTTAACTGACGACCACCGCCAACTGATATCTCTTTTACAAACAGGCCGCTATCTTCAACACGTTTGCCTTCATTTTTTGATTCCCAGTTTTTAATGGCTGATAACAAAAGTTTCTCTACACGTATTGCCGCTTCTTTATTAGTAAACTTTAAGATGTATAACGCTTTCTCAACGTTTTCACCGCGGATCAGGTCAACCACCAAACGCATTTTGCGGGGTGAAGTTGGACAGTTCTGTAGTTTAGCAACCGAAGCGCCGCCTACAAGGGCTTTTGCAGCTTCTTTTTGTTGCCTGATCAATACAGACTTTTTGATTTTAGTTGTTGCTTCCATGCCTTATTTTTTCTTTTCTGCGTGACCGCGGAATGTGCGGGTTGGTGCAAATTCTCCCAACTTGTGACCAACCATGTTTTCTGTTACATACACCGGGATAAACTTGTTACCGTTGTGTACTGCGAATGTATGACCAACGAAATCAGGAGAGATCATGCTACGGCGCGACCATGTTTTAACAACTGATTTTTTACTTGAATCATTCAAGGTCAGAACTTTTCTTTCCAGGTTATGATCAATATAAGGTCCTTTTTTAATTGAACGTGCCATTATTATTTCTTCCTTCTTTCAATGATATAACGATCAGACCCTTTTTTCTTGTCACGAGTTTTGTAGCCTTTAGCTAATAAACCTTTACGTGAACGTGGATGACCACCTGAGGCTCTACCCTCACCACCACCCATAGGGTGATCTACCGGGTTCATGGCTACACCACGTACTCTCGGACGGCGACCTAACCAGCGCTTGCGGCCGGCTTTACCCAACACCGCGTTTGCTTTTTCACCATTTGAAACGGTACCAATAGTTGCCAAACAAGTTGACAGTATCATACGTGTTTCGCCTGAAGGCAATTTGATGATGGCATATTTACCATCGCGTGCTGATAACTGAGCATAAGTACCGGCACTGCGGGCAATAATACCACCCTGGCCCGGGTTTAACTCAATATTGTGAATGATAGAACCCAACGGGATGTTTTTCAAAGGCATGGTATTACCAACCTCTGGTGCGGCACCTTCGCCAGATACAACTACCGTTCCAACTGTTAAGCCTTCCGGAGCTATCATATATCTTTTTTCACCATCAACAAAATGTAACAGGGCTATACGTGCAGATCTGTTTGGATCATACTCAATAGTTGCAACTTTTGCCGGGATGTCAAATTTATTACGTTTGAAATCAATCAACCTGTATGCTTGTTTATGGCCACCACCCAGGTAGCGCATAGTCATTTTACCGCTGTGGTTACGACCGCCTGATCTTGTGTTGGCCGATACAACCAACGACTTTTCAGGAACGTTTGTTGTAATATCCGAGTTGGATACATCAATCCTGAAGCGGGTACCCGGTGTAACCGGTTTAAATCTCTTTACTGCCATGTCTTAATTATATATTGCTGTAAAAATCTATTGTTTCACCATCTTTCAGCGTAACGATGGCCTTCTTGTAAGCAGCAGCGCGTCCTGTAACTGCACCTGCTTTTGTGTTGCGGCTTTTAAGTTTGCCCATGTATTTCATTGTATTAACTGCTGTAATGTTAACACCGTACATAGCCTCAATAGCGCCTTTTATCTGAATTTTGTTAGCTCTGTGATCAACTTTGAAAGCATAACGGTTAAGCTTCTCAGTTAATTGAGTTACCTTTTCAGTAAGTAAGGGTTTCTTTAAAATTTCCATAATTACTTAGCTAATGCTTCCTCCAAAGTTTTAACAGCGCCTGTAGTTAAAATTAGTTTACCAGCGTTTAACACATCATAAGTGTTTAGCTGCTCAACCATAATAACCTTAGTTTTTTTCAGGTTCCTGCTTGATAAATACACATTGTTGTTTTCAGCGCCTGCTAATACTAATAATGTTTTATCATTAGTAACATTCAGGTCAGCCTCCATTTGGATATATGTTTTGGTTTTGATAGTATCAAAGCTGAAATCTTCAAGAACCAATATATTGTTATCCTTTGCTTTGTATGATAAAGCTGATACACGTGCCAGTGATTTAAGTTTTTTGTTCAACTTAAAGCTATAATCGCGCGGCTGCGGGCCAAACACACGGCCACCACCATTAAACAATGGAGATTTGATGCTACCTGCACGGGCGCCGCCTGTACCTTTTTGTTTATGTAATTTGCGGGTTGAACCTGCAATTTCATTACGTTGTTTTGATTTGTGCGTACCCTGGCGCTGGTTAGCCAAGAACTGCTTTACATCTAAGTAAATTGCATGATCATTAGGCTCTACACCGAATACGGACTCAGGAAGCTGCACCTTGGCACCTGTTTCTTTACCTGATAGATTTAATACGTTGATTTCCATCTTATTTATCCACTATTACGAATGAACCCTTAGCTCCGGGAATAGAACCTTTAACTACAATCAGGTTTTGTTCAGCAAATACTTTAACTACTTGTAAGTTTTGTACTTTAACACGAACATTACCCATTTGACCCGCCATACGCATACCTTTAAATACACGTGAAGGCCATGATGATGCACCCAGTGAACCTGGAGCACGTAAACGATTGTGCTGACCGTGAGTTTGCATACCCACACCACTAAAACCGTGACGCTTTACAACACCTTGAAATCCTTTACCTTTTGAAGTACCTACAACATCAACGTAATCTCCGGCGGCGAAAATCTCAACGGTAACGGTGTCACCTAAGCTTTTTTCGTCTTCGAAAGTTTTAAATTCAACTAATTTACGTTTTGGAGTAGTACCGGCTTTTTGGAAATGGCCTTTTAACGGACCAGAGGTGTTTTTTTCCTTCTTCTCGCCATACGCTAACTGAACAGCAGCGTATCCGTCTGTTTCAACAGACCTGATCTGAGTTACTACGCAAGGGCCAGCTTCGATTACAGTACAAGGGATATTTTTCCCTGCCTCATCGAAAATGCTGGTCATTCCTACTTTTTTACCAATTATTCCTGACATTTTCTTTATTTTATTTGTGCCCATCGAAGCAGTAGGGCTTCGTTCAAGGCATATTATTTCCCCCTTAAGGGACGGCAAAGATAGAAATTTTAGATTAATTGTCAAATAGTTAGCAAGTTATTTTTAAATAAATATTCGGTAAAGGAAAATACTTGTTTAAACAGGTGCCTGCTCTCATGGAAATATCTAAAAATCACATACATCTACATTGCCCAAACACCTCTATTTAATATCTTTACATCATGAAACGCCTTACCTTCTCCTTACTGCTAATTTTACTCACTGGCATTACCTACGCGGGTAGTACCTTACACATTGATACCGGTAAATCAAATAAGGTTTTTACAGCTATCGAACATCCACCGGAGTACCCGGGCGGCCCACTTGCTTTTAACAAACATATCGCCGAAAACTTAAAATATCCGGATGTAGCCCGCCTAATTGGGGTTAATGGCCGGATAGTTTTAACGTTTGTAATTGACCGCGACGGAAAAGTGGTAGAGGTTACGCCTACTAATTGTATTGGTGCGGGTTGCGAATCGGAAGCGGTAAAAGTATTGCAATCATTAAAAACCTGGCAACCCGGTATTCAGAATGGCAAACCGGTACGCGTACAATACAGAGTTCCCATCAGTTTTTCTATTGGTAACGGCAAAGTTAAACTTAGTGATCTAAGAGCGTCAAACTACGGGTTTGTATTTAAAATACAGGGGGCGCTTTATACTATAGATGAAGCGCAAAATATATTAGGTAAATCATTCCTGTCAGACCGGGTTGAAATTGCCGAGCCCTTTTACAATGCAGATAACGACTCGAAATTTATTATGCCCGATAAAAAAGAGATCTACGTAGTAAAAATGAAGGGGTAAGGCTACTTACCCTGCCATCGGCCACCCCATCAACCGGCCATTTCAGATGAGCGGTTATGATTTAAAGGATTTAATAACTGACTAGTTTATTATGAAATAAGCCTCAACCTTTCAGAATTTGAGCAATACCTATGGCCCGGGCATTAACAAACCTTTATTTACGAAGGATTACTCTACCGGCCTGGCCTGATATCTTAAATCATACCCCTGCAGTATTTATTCCAGTAATTGATCATTAATTTTTTCCCAAAATTTGTAAAGCCTGCCCCCATTCCCGGGGTTGGTGTAAATTCGCCAAATACAGCGCCTTTATCTGTAGCATAAAAATCAATCCGCACAAAAATCTCATAAGATCTACTTAAATATTTTGCTTGTGCCAGCATTTCATTTAAACACTTTGGAGGCAGGCTATATGAACCCGAAGGATAAATTTTATTAACTGATTGCAATTCCTCCCATTTTTCATTATAGTAAGTACAGGTACCGCTGGTAGGGCTAAATCTATCAACTACATTTATGCACGCAATTTCTCCGTTAAAACAAAGGAACTTGTAATCTTTAAGAATTTTTTGCTTCCCTTGTTCATTCTTCAAAAACTCTTCAACTAAAAAATGAAGGTTCTCATTTTTGTTTACAGCTTGCTGTAAAACAGCTTTTAATTCATCTGTTGAATACGTTTTACATTCAAACAGGTTATAGTTTTTCTTCATCAAAAACACAAGTTGTGATGAATGACCAATAGTGGGCCGGATAACATAATTTTCGGGAAAGGCATCAAAGTTAATGTCTTTGATATTCCTCCCGCTCCAGTATAACTGAGGCACCCTGCAGTTATGCGCTAAGGCAAAATTCCTTGAATTAAGTTTGTTACTTAACCTTCGTTGCCAATTTTCAACATTTTTCCATTTTTCCAGAGGGTCATCCTTTGTCAGGAAAGTATTCCTTACTTTTTCGGCATCAGGATCTGACCAGAATTTTTTGTGCCTGGTTCTAATTCTTGCACTAATGTCGTCTGGAATTTTTAAAAAGCCAATAAATGCTAACATACTATATTAATGATGAGGGTTAACTGGTATTCAAAAATTGGTTAATTGTAATGAGTAATAATTCTTGCAAAGAGATATCCTCACAAAATCACATTGCAATATCATTTCTTATAATATAACCTGACAACTGGGGGGACTGGAATTTTATATTATAATTTAAAGTTAAAATACAAAAATGTAAATCAGCTAAAAAAAGCAAAAAGTGTCCCAAATTGCTCATTCTTTGTGCAAATTTGCTCACTAAGTATCAACGACTTGTGAGCCAAACATGAAATAACTAAGAGGTAAGTTTTAAAATTTGTACTAATATCCTTTTATCTGCAATAAATGGCACCGGCAAAATAAACCTTGAGATGAATTATTCCATCATCAGTCTTCGTATTAATTCGGCGCTTTGCCTGTTGCCTTCTTCCAGTCTTCCTCTAAAAAAAGCCTGTACCTCATTAAAGTGCTTTTTGTAACCTTCCATATCGCCATAACCAATAATAGCCGACCATTCCCTAACCGCGGAGTGGAACTCCAGATCGTCGCCACGTATGGTTTTATCGTACAGCGCCGTTTCAATTGATTCTTCTAACAGATCTTCGTTCTTAAACAAATACTCGGCTATACCCAGGCGCAGGCGGAATGGCGGGGTTTGACAAATAAGATTATCATAAGGATTTACGCCTAAGTGATACCAGGCATCAACCATACTTAATATACTCAGGTGCGAATTTGGTTTTTGCAGTTCGGGCTTTTGCGATAACGAAAATTCCCGCATTACGGTATCATTCAGCATAATAGGTTTCCGGCTTTCATGAAAAACAAAATCGCGGGCCTTATATAACCGTTTTCTGAAGTCGCTTTCTTCCTCTTTGATCATCAGCTTAAACAATTCTGATTCTGATGTAGCGTACTGCTTTACCTGCTGGCGGGCATAAGGATTTAATATGGCTAAACCGGCATATACGTGGGCTTTATAACTAAATATACGCAAAGTGGTAAGGATCTTTACATTATCAATACCGCCTATATAAGACGCGTTTTCCCAGGGGAAGAATCCGGCGGACTTCCAGGCGGTGCCCATGCTCTCAAAACCAACATGTGTTACTGCCTGGGTATCGGCTACTATTTTATCGTGCTCGTGGTAATCGGTAATCTCAACAATATCGGTCTCAATGGAGGTGAACAGCTCAAACATACGCGTGTAGGCATCTTTATCACAACGGTGAGGGATAAGTATCAGTTTTTGCCCTTTAGGCTCAAAACCCGGGCCATGCATAGCATGAAAGGTAATGATCTGCGCATCGGCGGGCAGGTATTTTTCAAATATGGTTATCTCGGGGTGTTTAACAGAAGTTTGCCCTGCTACTATTGCGCCGTACTTAGTTGCCGGCCCATATAATGCCACCACCTGCTCCAATTTATCAGCTTCAACAGAATAAATAATAAGGTCACTTACACGTGCTACATCTTTTCCGTCATCCATCAGGCTTATCCCAAACTGATCAAGCTCCTGGTGCAGCCTGTCGCGGTTAGCGGGCAAGTCGCAACCGCACACCGTGTAACCGGCCTTTGCAAATGTTTTGGCGTACAAACGTCCCATATCCCCTAACCCAATTAATCCTATCCGCATTATCTTTAAAATAAAAAGCCTAATATATATGCTTTTGTTAATTACATACAATTATATATGGTTAACGTACCTGCAAAAAAAGGCATTTCGTAAAGATTATAGTGAAGTTTGTATTTAAAAGCACATTTATTTACAAACTTTAAATAATATTGTTACGTTTAAGTATTAATTAACCCTTAGCAGGTTTTTATATAGATACATTATGATAATGAAGCTTTTTAAACTGCAAGCCCTTATTTTGATATTGCTTGCTTTAAGCAATACCGGGTATGGCTATGCACAGGATAATAACAAAAAAGCAAAGTCGATAGCAAAGGCAGTAGTATACAACCCATATACTAAAAAATATTATTTCAAAAAGGCGTCTGCCACTGTTACCCCCGCTCCAGTTGTTGCTACCACACCGCCTGCCACCACTCCGGTACAGCAAAAACCGGCAGATACAACACATGCAGCACCTGTTGATAAAAGCCTGCGGGGGCAGTATAAGTACCTGCTCACCAAAATTTATAATTACCAGCAACCATTGGTTACGGCTTTATTCAAAAACTACTCCGATACATTAAATGCAAACCGCCGCCAATTAAAAGAGGCCCGGGCTACACTTAGTGTGCAAGCAAAAACTATTGACACTTTAAAAGCCGCTGCAACAACTAAAGACCAAATACTTACCGAATCAAAAGCAAAAGTTGATGAGATAACCTTGTTAGGAATACCTTTTACCAAGGCCACTTATAATTTAATTATGTGGGGATTGGTTATTGGCTTTGGCGCAATAGCGGCCATTGTAATTGCCAGATCTGGTAGCCATAGCCGTGAAGCAAAGTATCGCATTAAGCTATATGAGGAGTTAGAGGAAGAATACAAAACCTATAAAACCAAAGCTAACGAAAAGGAAAAGAAACTTGCCCGCGAGCTGCAAACAGAACGCAATAAGCTGGATGAGCTGTTGGGGAACGGGTAACCTCTGCCAACAATGAAAGCTTTTCTTTTTGGATGGAACCCAATTAAATTTAAGTGGGAAAATATTGACGGCGATATAAAAAGACTTAAAGCAACCGGCGAACTAGTAGATAACTGGAGTGTTGCAAGCCATAAAACCATAAAACCGGGCGACAGGGCGTACATTGTGCGGCTTGGATTGGAGCCAAAAGGTATTTTTGCTTCCGGATTTGTTTCATCAGAACCTTATGTAGCATTTCGTAAAGGCAGGCACTATTACAGAATAGACATTTCTTTTGATATTTTGCTGAACCCTGATAAAGAACCTATACTTACATTTGATATTTTAAAAACAGGCAACCTTGCAGAACAGACCTGGGCGCCACAAGCATCGGGCATTTCTATAAGGCCGCAACTGGCTGATGAACTGGAAGGTGTTTGGCAAGATTTTCTTACATCTAAAGAAGAATACTGATGGTAATTATAAAACCTATACTCAGGATATTTGATTACGATAAGGCTGTTGAATTTTACCTGGATTGGCTGGGTTTCAAGATAGACTGGGAACACAACCCCGGTAACGTGCCGTTATACCTGCAAATATCTTTACAAGATGTACAGCTGCACCTTTCTGAACACCATGGCGATGCCAGCCCCGGCGCCCACATCCGCATTGAAAACTTTACCGGATTAAAAGCATACCACGAGCAGCTCATCAGCAAAAAGTATAAATACAACCGCCCGGGACTGAAAGTGCCCGAATGGAATAAAAACGCTATTGAAGTTACCGTTAATGACCCTTTTGGCAACAGGCTTACCTTTGCCGAAGTGATTGGTTAATATTAGTCGTAAACGCCCCCTTAACTTGTCGTATTTACACATCAAAGTTGTTAATACGCCCCAGTATCTTTACAAAAAAACTAAATATTATGGCAACTCAAATCTTTTTAAACCTTCCTGTCAAAGACCTCAACAAGTCGGTTGAATTTTTCACTAAGCTGGGATATACTTTTAACCCGCAATTTACCGACGAGAAAGCAACCTGCATGATCATCAGCGATACCATTTACGTAATGCTGCTGACAGAAGCTTTTTTTCAGACTTTTACTAAAAAAGAAATTGTAGATGCCCACAAAGCGGTAGAGTGCTCTATCGGCTTATCTGCCGATAGTAAAGATGCCGTTAATGAGTTAGTAGCGAAAGCTGAAGCAGCCGGCGCCACCATCCCTAACCCGCCTACAGATTACGGCTTTATGTACCAGCACAGCTACGAAGACCTTGACGGCCATCACTGGGAAATTATATGGATGGACCCTAATGGCATGCCGGAGCATCAGGCATAAAAATTAACAAACGCGTTATTGGTGCAAGGTACGATGCAATCCCCGATAGAAAAGTCGACTACAAGCATGTTGGAGATTGCTTCGTACCTACCTATGACATTTAATTTAACCTAATGTGTATATAACCGTGTCATTGCGAGGAGCGTAGCGACGTGGCAATCTCGTAGCCAATGCATATTCGCTTGTCCCGCTACGAGATTGCCACGGCTTTCCACTACACGACCTCCGCGTAAGCCTCGCAATGACATATTTAGTTTAGTTGGGTCATGCTGAGCTTGTCGAAGCATCGCGGGCGGGCCTTTGCGCACGTCCTTCGACAAGCTCAGCATGACCCCAGCAAATGTCATTTCTCCCTTCAGAATCCATCGGATTTTAAAACTCGCAAAGACGCACTTAATACAGAAACTAAAAAAGCCATTCTTTTTCAAGAATGGCTTTTTTATTATAGATCTTCCGGTACAGTTATACTTTGATCTCTACTTCAACACCGCTTGGCAATTCAAGCTTCATTAAAGCATCTACAGTTTTTGAATTAGAGCTGTAGATATCCAATAAACGCTTGTAAGAGCATAATTGGAATTGCTCACGTGCTTTTTTGTTAACGTGTGGTGAACGTAAAACAGTGAAAATTTTCTTTTCGGTTGGTAACGGAAGTGGTCCGCTAACTACAGCACCCGTAGGTTTTACTGTCTTTACGATTTTCTCAGCAGATTTATCTACCAGGTTGTAATCGTAAGATTTTAATTTGATTCTGATCCTTTGGCTCATTTTGTTTGTTTTTATAGTTGCGCTAAGAGCTATTTGTTAGCGTAACCGGTTGTTTATTTATTGAGTGAGTTAGTGAATGAGCGATTTAGTGAATTTAATACTCACTCATTCGCTAACTCACTCATTCACTAATTACTTATGCGTTTGCAGCAGCTTTTTTGCCTCTTGCTTTAGCAACTACTTCTTCCTGTACGTTACGTGGCGCTTCAGCATAGTGATCAAACTCCATGGTTGAAGTAGCACGGCCAGATGTGATGGTACGTAACTGGGTTACATAACCAAACATTTCTGAAAGTGGTACAGTAGCTTTAATTACCTGTGCACCTGCACGTGAATCCATACCTAACAGCTGGCCACGGCGACGGTTCATGTCACCGATAACATCACCCATGTTTTCTTCAGGGGTAAGGATCTCAATTTTCATGATCGGCTCAAGCAATACTGGTTTACATTTTGGCAATGCCTCACGGTATGCAGATTTTGCAGCTATCTCAAAAGATAACGCATCTGAATCGACCGCGTGGAATGAACCATCAATTAAACGAACTTTTAAGCTTGTTAAAGGGTAACCTGCCAACACACCATTTGCCATTGAAGCTGCAAAGCCTTTTTCAACAGATGGGATAAACTCACGAGGGATTGAACCACCGCTAATTTCGTTAACAAATTGTAAACCTTCTTTACCTTCGTCGTTTGGTGAAAGTATAACCTGTATATCGGCAAATTTACCACGGCCACCGGTTTGTTTCTTGTATGTTTCGCGGTGTTGTATAGTACCTGTGATAGATTCTTTGTAAGCTACTTGCGGAGCACCCTGGTTAACCTCTACTTTAAACTCACGTTTTAAGCGGTCCATGATAATATCTAAGTGAAGCTCGCCCATACCTGAAATTACAGTTTGGCCGGTTTCTTCGTCAGATTTTACGTGGAATGTTGGATCCTCTTCTGCTAATTTACCTAAAGCCATACCTAATTTATCTACGTCTGCCTGTGTTTTAGGCTCAATAGCTAAACCGATAACCGGCTCAGGGAAATTCATTGACTCAAGGATGATAGGGTGTTTCTCATCACAAAGTGTATCACCTGTTTTGATATCCTTAAAGCCTACTACCGCAGCAATATCACCTGCACCTACATTAGGGATAGGGTTTTGCTTGTTAGCATGCATTTGGAATATACGGGAAATACGCTCTTTGTTATCTGAACGCATATTGTGTACGTAAGAACCAGCCTCTAAATTACCAGAGTATACGCGGATAAAGCATAAACGACCTACGAAAGGATCGGTTGCAATTTTAAACGCCAAAGCGGCAAACGGCTCTTTTTCTGATGGTTTACGTAAAATTTCTTCGCCTGTATCAGGGTTTGTACCAATGATACCTTCAACATCCATAGGTGAAGGAAGCAATTCCATCACATAATCAAGCATGGTTTGTACACCTTTGTTTTTGAAAGATGAACCACAAACCATAGGAACAATTTTAGCATCTAATACTGCTTTACGCAATGCATCTAAAATTTCACGTTCGGTAATTGATTCTGGTGCTTCAAAGAATTTCTCCATCAAAGTTTCATCGTAATCAGCTACTGATTCAAGTAATTTCTCTCTCCACTCAGTTGCTTCCTCGATCATATCCTCAGGGATAGGCACTTCAGTAAAGGTCATACCTTTATCATGCTCATTCCAAACAATACCTCTCCAGTTAATTAAATCAACAACACCTGTAAATTTCTCTTCGGCACCTATAGGTAACTGTAGAGGTACAGCGTTGCTGCCTAACATGCTTTTCACCTGTTTTACAACATTTAAAAAGTCGGCACCTGAACGGTCCATTTTATTAACGAAACCTATACGGGCAACGTTGTAGTTGTTTGCAAGTCTCCAGTTGGTTTCTGATTGTGGCTCAACACCATCAACAGCAGAAAATAAGAATACCAAACCATCAAGTACACGTAATGAACGGTTTACCTCAACGGTAAAATCCACGTGACCCGGGGTATCAATAATATTGATATGATATTTTTGTCCTCTGTAATTCCAGTCTACAGTTGTAGCAGCCGAGGTAATAGTAATACCACGCTCCTGCTCCTGCGCCATCCAGTCCATTGTAGCTGCACCCTCGTGTACTTCGCCAATTTTATGGCTAACACCCGAGTAGTACAATATACGCTCTGTAGTAGTAGTTTTACCGGCATCAATGTGAGCGGCAATACCTATATTTCTTGTATATCTTAGATCTCTTGACATTTCAGTTTTGATTTATTGAATTAGCGAATTAGTGAATTTAGAATTAGTAACATGTTACCAAATCAATAAATCACTAATTCACTAAATCGCTAATTATTTTTAGAATCTAAAGTGAGAGAACGCTTTGTTAGCCTCAGCCATTTTGTGCGTATCTTCTTTCTTCTTCACAGCAGCACCTTCACCTTTAGCAGCAGATATGATCTCACCGGCTAATTTCTCCATCATGGTTTTTTCACCACGACGACGGGCATAGCTGATTAACCATTTCATACCCAAAGCAACTTTACGCTCAGGGCGAACCTCTGTAGGTACCTGGAAGTTAGCACCACCAACACGGCGGCTCTTTACTTCAACAGCTGGCATTACATTGTTTAAAGCTTTTTTCCAGCTATCCAATCCGTTTTCGCTGGTTTTCTTTTCAACAATTTCAATTGCGTTATAGAATATAGTATAAGCGGTAGATTTTTTACCGTCAAACATCATGTTATTTACAAACCTGGTTACCAAAACATCATTGAATTTTGGATCAGGAAGAAGGATTCTTTTTTTTGGTTTTGATTTTCTCATTATTACTATCCTCCTTTAATTATTTCTTTTTACCTTTTGTTGGAGCCGCTGCTACCTGTCCTGGTTTAGGGCGTTTGGTACCATATTTAGAACGGCGTTGGTTACGTCCGGCTACACCAGATGTATCTAACGCACCACGGATAATGTGGTAACGTACACCAGGTAAATCCTTAACACGACCACCACGGATCAGTACAATAGAGTGTTCCTGTAAGTTGTGGCCTTCACCAGGGATGTAGGCATTAACTTCTTTACCATTTGTAAGGCGCACACGTGCAACTTTACGCATTGCTGAGTTTGGTTTTTTAGGGGTAGTGGTGTACACACGGGTGCACACGCCTCTTCGCTGTGGACAGCTGTCCAACGCTGGTGACTTACTCTTGTC
>NZ_JBAZVP010000055.1:0-14343 GCF_041660805.1 Mucilaginibacter sp.
TCAGTAACAGATTTGGGGAATACACCGGTAAGGTATTGTTCGCCAAGAGATAAAACCTTTATAAGATTGGTGCTCCCGCTTATCCTGCACTTTTTTATTTCAGTATACATATATCTCCTAGCTGTTTATGCGCTTCCATTTATCTTTTACAATAATACAACCGTAATCCATACCCTCTGCAAAGGCAAACTCGGTTCCATTATCAAATACCGTTACAGGGCAAATATCGTCTTGCATGTCATAGGTAATAAGACCGGTACGGGTATTTAACGCTATTAAAAAAGAGTAATTCATGGGTGCGATCAAGCCTCCCGCTATACTAAAATCAACAATTATTTCGGTATCGCCTGCTTTATAAAACTCAGATAGTGCTTTGTTTACTGTAAAAACCCGTCTTTTATCTCTTGTTAAAAGTGCTAAGCCAATATTTTGTATAGGGTCGTAATTATTTATACCTATAACTATTCTTAAATTAATATCCTCTGAATGAGAAAAATTTGAGGTCTCTTCATTTTCAGAATTACAGGTAAATAATTGTTTAATATAAATATCGCTCTCTTTACCGCTAAACAAACTTACCTGGTTTACGCTTTTGTTATAGTAATCTTTAACAACATCTTCGGGCAGCCCTATTTTTTCTACTCTGCCCTGGTCTAATAAAATACATTCATTGCATAGCTGTAAAATACTGCCCATGTTATGACTTACAAAAAGCACTGTGCGGCCTTCGCCTTTGCTAACATCATTCATTTTACCCAGGCACTTTTTTTGGAACTCGATATCACCTACAGCAAGTACCTCATCTACTATTAATGTTTCGCTTTCAAGGTAAGCCGCGACAGCAAATGCCAGGCGCACATACATACCGCTACTGTAGCGCTTTACAGGTGTATCTATATAGCGTTCAACACCAGAAAAATCAACAATCTCATCAAATTTACGGGCTATTTCTTTTTTACGCATCCCTAAGATGGCTCCGTTCAAATAAATATTTTCCCTACCTGAAAGCTCAGGATGGAAACCTGTACCCACTTCCAATAAGCTGGCAACGCGGCCCTTTATTTTAATATTGCCTTGCGTAGGCGATGTAATTCTGCTTAATACTTTTAGTAGCGTACTTTTGCCTGCACCGTTCCTTCCAATTATGCCTATGGCATCGCCCTGCTTTATTTCTAAATTAATATCCTTTAAACTCCAGACAATGTTACTTGTGCCTTTTATTGCACGGTCATTAGCTTCGCCTATTTTTAAAAAAGGGTCTTCTTTACCGCGGATCCGGGCCCACCATCTGTCAATATCCCGGCTAATTGTCCCGGTACTAAAATCACCTAACTGATATGCTTTAGATAAATTTTCAACTTTAATAGCAATATCACTCATAGCAAAAGATATGATTCAAATAGCTTAAATAGTATCAACAAAATTCTTCTCAACCTTATTAAAAACAACCAATCCAATAATAAAAATTGTTAAACTGGCTATAATACTATAAATAAATGCTCCGGGATAAAATTGACCGGTACCTAAAAACCCGTATCTAAAGGTCTCAATCAATCCACACATAGGGTTTAAAGCGATAATAATCCTATATTTTTCCTGTAGATATGAAAGTGGATAAATAACCGGGGTTGCATACATGGCCAACTGTATACCAAAAGTTACCACAAAAGCCAAATCCCGGTATTTAGTAGTTAGGGCGGTAATAATCAGGCCTAAGCCCAACCCCAAAATAGCCATTAACAACATAATAACGGGGAATAATAAAATGTACCAGTTTGGCTCTATATTATTCCCTTGTATAAGGTAGTAAACCATTAAAATGATAAACAATATAAATTGAACCGCGAATTTAATAAGGTTAGAGAATACGATGCTTAACGGCATAATTAAACGCGGAAAATACACCTTACCAAATATGGCTGAATTATCTCTGAAAACGGTTGATGTTTTTGTTAAACAATCAGCAAAGTAACTCCATGACACAATACCTGCCATGTAAAATAATGGCTGTGGCGCACCATTTGTGCTAATTTTGGCAAGGTTACCAAAAACAAAGGTGAATACTATTGTAGTAAATATAGGTTGGATAAAAAACCATACCGGGCCTAAAATGGTTTGCTTGTAAAAGGATACAAAATCACGCCGTACTAATAACCACAGTAAATCACGGTAATTCCAAACATCTCTTAGGTGCAGATTAAAAACAGTATCATGAGGTTTAATTTCTAAATCCCACTCCTGATTTGAACTGTTTGCTTCCATATGTTTTTTAATATATACCCTTACTATGCAATAATCTCTCTTAAACCCTTACACCTGAGAAAATTATTTTTTACCCGATTTATTGAAAACCCCACCCACTTTTGATGCAAAGCTTTGTTTAGTTTTTTCATCATTGGTATAGCCGTAACCATAACCATAACCAGCGCCATAGCCGTAGCCAACTCCATAACCCTGCCTATAGCCCCCTAATATGCCTCTCATTTTTAAACCATTAAAAACAATGTTTATATTGGTTAACTCCTTGTTAGCATATAAAGTATCAATCAAATTTAAATAGTACTTAGGTGTGTATTTATGGCGTACCATATATAAACATGCATTAACATACTTGTTAAGGATCTTGGCATCAGTTACCAAACCAATAGGCGGCGAATCTATAAGGATATAATCAAAATCTTCGTTAAGTTTAGCCATCAACACGTCAAGTCTGCCGTTAAGCATTAACTCGGTAGGGTTAGGTGGAATGGCTCCGGCAGGTAATATCACAAGGCCTGGTATTTTTTTGTCGGCCATTGAAAGCAATATTTGTTCATAAGTAGCTAATCCTGCTAAGTAATTACTAATACCCGGCTCCTGGTCAATCTCCAGCATTTTACTTATTTTGGGTTTACGAAGGTCAAACTCCATAATAGCCACCTTTTTACCGGTTAAGGCCAAACTTACTGCAAGGTTAACGGCAGTAAAGCTTTTACCCTCGCCAGATATAGATGAGGTTAATAAAATTGTTTTATTATCGCCTTGTATCCCTATAAAGTTTAGCGAAGTTCGTAATGCCCGGAATTGTTCAGCAACTATCGTTCGGCTACCATCTTTAATTACCAGGGTTTGACCACTATCGTCATGTAAAATTTCTGCCAGTATAGCAGCATCTGTTGCTTTTTCAATCTCTGATCGGAATAATACTTCCTGGTTATATTGCTCTCTTAATAACACAAAAATAACACCTGCAATTACCCCTACCGAAAGGCCCATTAAATAAATATTTAATGGTATTGGCTTTATAGGCCCGCCTTTGTTCTCGGCATAATTAACAATACGGCTATCGGCAACAGATGCTGCACGTGAAAGTTGTACTTCTTCACGTTTAGTAAGCAATAGTGTATAAATATTATCCTTAATGCTACGGTTACGGGTTATTTCAAGAAATACCCGCTCTTTTTGTGGTAAATCTCTTAATTGATTTGAATTTCTGCTACCTTCAGATAGCAGCCTGTTTTGGGTAGTGATTAAATTTTGACGCAAGCCCCGCAGGTTTTCCAGTATGCCCGGTTTTATTTGTGTTATACGTTCTTTAATAGCATTTACAGAAGGTGAATTTTCACCAGCAGTTTTACTGATTGTTGCAAGTTCAAGCTCGGCGGAGTACAACTTATCTAACAGTTGCCCTAATAACGGATCATTTAATCCTAAAGTTGAGGGTACAAGGGCAGAACCTGCTCCCTTTTTTATGACATACTTTTCTACCTGGGTCAATACATCTAACTGTATTTGTATTTGCGCCATTTTTTCAACATTCTGTTGCCCACTACTTATAAAGGTCAATCCTTCTGCAGAAAGGTTTGTAATTCCTTTTTGTTTGCGATACTCCTCCAAGTTTCCTTCAACAGTTGATAATTCTTTGGTAACCGAAATTAAGCGTTCATTTATAAAAGCAAGTGTATTTGATGCGGTTGCATTTTTATACGCAATACCCGCTTCGTTATACACACGCACCAGGTTATTCAATACATCTTCTGCACGTGTCGGAACCTGATCGGCCAGGCTTAAAGCAATTAATGATGAGTTACGTGCGGCTGAAGCAACCTTTAACGCGCCCAATAAGGTTTTAGCGGTAGGTTTTACATTACGGATGTAAGCATAATATTCTCCCTTAAATTGCATATCGGCACCTTCTTTTGTAAGATTTATGATGTAATCTCCATAAGGTGTGTGCACAGGGGTAGACAAAGGATATTTTTTATTGCCTAAAACAATTGCATTTTGTGATTTCAAATAATTGAAAGAAACAGGAATTGAACCTACATCCGGAACCTTATCAGGATTAAGCGCGACAAAAGTTACCGGGCTGGGGTAAATTAGGATGTCCCTAAACGTACCCTTATTATAGAACTGGGCATATAAACCCATGTCCTTTACCACCTGCTGCATTAAAATACGCGATTTTATTACTTCTATTTCATTTTCTACAACTTTTGCAGAATTCGAAACACCCAGTGCCTGTAAAACACTCGCATCAGTACCGCCGCCGTTTTGGTCTTTAAGCAAAATAGTAGCGCTGGCTTCGTAAATTGGTGTTTGGTAATGAATATAAAAATAGCTTATTACTAATGAGGTAACAATGGTAAGTACAAATATGGGCCAAAAAGGCAAGTATCTGAACGCTATAGCACTAAGCGCATTTTTGGTGGTTGAACCTTCAAAAGCATTAGATGTATTATTTTTGGTGGTGTTTTTCATTAAAAAGATAAGGTATTATCTAATAAACTGGGTGTAAATAACTAATAAGAGCGATACTACACTAAAAAATACAGGAAGTAGCTG
The DNA here is from genome assembly GCF_041660805.1 of Mucilaginibacter sp. Taxonomy (GTDB): domain Bacteria; phylum Bacteroidota; class Bacteroidia; order Sphingobacteriales; family Sphingobacteriaceae; genus Mucilaginibacter. Next base: position 4,825 of record NZ_JBAZVP010000055.1, read on the forward strand.
GGTTGTACGATCACCTGTTGCTGCCCTTGCATTATTAGGCTCAACATAAATAATATCCTGATTTTGAAGATTATATATTTCCTGATCAAATAGTTGGTCTTTATTTAAACTAAATCGTTTATAAATTCTTTTACCTTCAACCTCTCTTATCAATAATACATTATTGCGTTTACCATATGGAGACAGGTCACCGGCCATACCCAATGCTTCGGGCAAGGTCATTCGTTCATTTGGCGCAGGGAAAACACCCGGGTGGGTAACTTCACCCAGTACTGTAATCTTAAAATTAATTATACGGATATTAACAATTGGGTCAATAGCAATTTTTTTACTTAAAATAACATTTGTAATTGTAGTTGCAAGTTGGCTTTTAGTTAACCCTGCTGCATTTACAACGCCTATTAATGGTAATTTTACTACACCTTTTTCATCTACAAGGTATCCGCTAGCACCGCCTTGCCCATCCCCGTTAACTGCAAATTGCGAGTTTAACATGCTGGTTGTAGCTACATCCGGTGTGGATATATTAATGCTTAACAGATCGTTTTTAGCAATGATTGTTTCCAGTTTATTTACCGGTACAATAGAGGTGCTGTCCCTTACTATGTTATTAAAATAAGTAAGTTTCTTTGCGTTTACACATGAATTTAATGAGGATAATGATATAATCGCGAAAAGAAGGATCAGCAGAGAATAGGTAGTAGTTTTTTTCATATAATCACAGCAACATACGCTACTATGTCTGTTTAAATTAAAGAGATAGCTGCTTGCAAACTTAAAAATTATTAGTTCAATTAATTCACTTTTTTAATATAATTCGGTTAAACCCTAAAATAGTAAATATTTCTAAAAAAGAGCTGTAGTATTCAAATTATTGTAAAATCCGGGCATATCACCTTATTAACGTTTAGTTCTTAATAAATCTCTAAAACGGTTTTTTAATAATTTTGCCCGCCGTTTAAAATACTCGGTTTTGCCGGTTATGTGGTTATACAAACTATTTAAAATATTAGCAGGGGTTGCGTAAACCGGGATCAAAGACTTAGTTAAATACCCTTGAAAATGTAGGGTATAAAACTTCAGGTATTCGGCTTTTTTTTCTGTGTTCTGCACATGCCCGTATAAACCATCACCCTTCCGTATCATCTTTTTAATTTTAGTGCCTGAGGTAAGTACAAAACTATGCCTACGGCCATTATAAGATACATTTATGTTAAAATCAAAGCAAATTCCCTTATCTTCTAACGAAAGTAATTTTAGTGTATTTGGCTTTGTCTCTATCCTAAAAACATTAAGCAATATCATGTCAGATACGTTAGTATTATCTAAAAATTTACCGGCAAGTGTATCTTTTAATAATACATTAAATGCTGTTTCATCAGAATATTTGGCGTTTATAAAATCGCAAAAATCATTTAACAATTTATTGTTCCAAAATGAGGTATGTGCCGATGTAATGCTGTTATCATCACGTTCAAAAAACATCATGGTACCATCATATTTGTTCTTTATCAAACTATCATATACCGGTTTAAGGTCCTGCAATATCAGCACATCGCAATCAGCATAAACAAAGTAATTGATATTCAAATCCTTTACTACATCGTTGATAATGAACCACCTGTCAAAACAGGTCTTTTCAAAGAAATAAGTATTTGTAGAATGATGCTTATATAGTTTGTCAAACGGTCTTTCGGTTTGTGCATAACCTGATATATCTATACAGTTATAATCGCGGTACAGTTGAAAATTTGTATCGGTAAGTATGAAAACGTTCTCCGTTCCATTCGTTAAGGCGGCTTGTTTCAATACGATGTCAAAAAACAAGCTTGTGTTGCTGCCTAATTGCAAAAAGAAAATTGGAAGCTTGGTATCATTTAGATTAACCAATGGATTTAACCGGCCTGACTGACTCAAATTGTTGCTCTGTTTTATCTGCTAACAAAAATACATTTTACACGCAGGTAAACAATAGGCGCCATATGGTTTTATATTAGGCGATATTACTACCGGCAAAAGTATAATATCAGGAATAAGGCAGAGCTGATAAAATTGACTTTTACTCAATAAAAAACCCGAAGCACTATTACAGCGCCCCGGGTCTATTATTAACTATTTACTATTCTTAATTAGGAGTAGCTAATTTGTTATATAAAAGTTCATTGTTTGGTATTGGCCAAATGTATCTTGGATCAGAAGCAGGTACTGCAGGCGCACCACCAGATTTAGCTGGTATAGTTAAACCTAAACGTACCAGATCTGTGTTTCTTAAACCCTCGCCTAATAATTCAATATTACGCTCTTGCAAAATAGCATCTACTAAGGCAGGGCCACCTGCAAAGCTTCCCGCAGTAAATACAGTACTTGCATCAGACCGGCCGCGTATTGCATTTAATAATGCAATAGCTTGTGCATCAACACCGTTAACACGGGCTCTTGCTTCTGCCAGGTTCAGTAATACTTCGGCATAACGTATAACCGGTGCCCAATCAGTATACGGAGAAGGCTGGGCATATTTAGCCAAAAATCTGAAACCTAAACGTGCTGCATTGGTAGAAGCTATTATAAAAGAAACACGTCTTTTATCTGTAGCTTTCCAATTTGCATCGGCCACTACACCGGCTGGGTTCAAATAATATTCGGCATTAAGCACTGAACCATTATTGTAAAAATAAAAACCTAACTGGTTTTGTGTACCAGGGGTTTCAGTAGTGATAAACGGTAACGAGAAGATGGATTCAGTTGTTGTGTATGGCGCTTTAAAAACGTTTGTTACATCGGCTTGTAAAGCGTTGTTAACACCGCCTGCTGGTGCACTACCGGCTGATGCTGTAAAATTGGCTGTACCCACAATTTTGTTAGCTTCGGTAATTACATTAGCATATTGTTGCATAGTTAAATACACCCTTGTTTTTAAAGCAATGGCAGTATTACGATGAGCGCGTGTGGTAATTGTTGCGGCGTCAGCATAAATAAGTGGCAACCCTGCTTCTGCTTCATTCAGGTCTTTTACTACCTGTGCATAAACTTCAGCCACAGAGCTTCTGGCTAAATCATAATTACCATATACGGCATTACCTGTTAAACGTAAAGGCACGCCAGGTTTGCTGCCATTACCATCATAATAAGGGCGTGCATACATTTGCAAAAGATCATAGTAGCATAAAGCTCTTATAAACTTAGCCTCGGCAACATAGTTAGCTGCTTGTGCAGGTGTTACTATTGCAGCCCCTTTCGCAGCCATACCGTCAATAAACAAATTACAGTTATTGATGGTAAAATATGCCTGGTTCCAAAGGGTTTGCACCTCTGTTGTAGTACCTGTTACACTTTGGTTCCAGGTAGCTGTGTTGGTTACACCATTATTACTTAAATTGATCCAGTTATCAGCCTTAATTTCCTGGTATACCTGGTACCTGCCGCCCATAAATACACCACTCCTTAAATTTGCATATAATGCTAAAACTTGTGCCTGTATACGCGGTGCAGTGGTAAACTGTAAAAAGTTATCATCATTAGTAACTGATGTTTGTGAAATAGGCGATAGTTTATCTTTTTGGCAAGAATAATTTAACATTACTCCCATGCCCAATATCATTAAAAATTTCTTTTTCATTTTCTGTTAAAATTATTGTTTAAAACTTAACCGATAAACCTGCAGTAAGCGTCCTTTGGTTACCTGCTGTATTACGGTCAACACCCTGGTTAGCATTTCCTGTACCATTCGATGATACTTCCGGATCAGGACCAGGATATTTTGTGAAAAGAAGCAAGTTATAGCCGCTTACATAAACACGTACATTGTTAATACCTAATTTAGCTGATAAACTTTTTGGTATTGAATAACCAATATTCGCTGATTTAAGCTTTATAAAGTTTGAACTATATACATGGATATCTAATGGCATTGTTGAACCGTTTGAGATATTATCATTGTACTTAACCTGCGGAATGTTTGTAATTTGGCCTGGAGCTGTCCACCTGTTTAATACATCGACAGTGTTGTTCCAGAAACGCTGATCAAGCAACCCTGATCCTGTACCATAATACATAGATCCGCCAAACTGATAGGTAAGTAAGAAGCTTAAATCAAAGTTTTTATAACGGAAAGTATTGCTGAAACCACCAAAACCTTTAGGCTGTGATTGTTTGTAGTTAACAGCATCAGCAGCCTGGGTAATAGCAGGCGCTACGCTGCCATCAGCATACGTCCAGCGGTTTGCACCATAAAAGTCGAAATAAACATCGCGGCCACTTCCGTCAACAAATATCCTGCGACCTGTAGCCGGGTCAACACCATGCGTGCGAACGATGTACAAGTTGGCCAGTGGTTTGCCAATTTCTGAAATATTGGTGGTTTCCAAATCTGAAGTAGTGCTGATCAACCTTGGGGTACCCGGGGCTAAAGCAGTTATTTTGTTGGTATTAAAGCTGATGTTGAATGATGGAGTCCAGGTAAAGTCTTTGGTTCTTACGGCGTCGGCATCAATAGTGATTTCTAAACCTTTGTTATACATAGAACCAATGTTCAATGGCGGGTTAGATGCTAAACCTGCTGATGGCGCCTGTGGCACGTTGAATATTAAGCCTGATATATCATTTTTGTAGTAAGCAACCTCAGCGGTAATTCTATTATTTAAAACTCCGAAATTAACACCTACATCTAATTTCTTACTGGTTTCCCAGCCTAATGCAGCATTACCTGTTTGTGAAGGAGCTAATGTTGGGTTTGTGTTATATACACCCGATGAGTAGAAACTGGTTGATGCAAAATCACCTAAACCAATATTATTGCCCACTTTACCATAGCTACCCCTTATTTGGAAGCTACTGAAAATTTTATCGGCTTTAATAGAGCTCCAGAAACCTTCGCGTGAGATATCCCATTTCAAACCACCACCCGGGAAATAACCGGCTTTCTTATCAGGGCCAAATGCCGAGTACTCGTCTCTACGTACTGTAGCAGAAAGAAAGTATTTTTTATCAAAGTCATAATCTAAACGACCGAAGAATGATACCAGGTAGTTTTCAGTTAACTGTAAACCGGCTGTTCCGTTAGTGGTAAAACCGGCCTGTATTACGTTAAATGCAGGGTCAGACAATACAGTACGTGCTATACCAAAACCCTCTGTAGTACGGCGTGTTTGCTCATTACCTAACAATAACGAGAAGTTATGTTTTGCAACTAAAGTATGTGTAAACTGCGCTGTATTTGTCCAGGTGTAGTTTTTAAATTTAGCATAGGTAGCTGTAGCACTACCGTTAGGGTTACCATTACCCTGTAATGGGTTATTAAATATATCATTATCAGAAAAGATATAATCAATACCATAAACAGTTTTTAAAGTTACCCATGATGCTGGTTCATGATGCTGGTTTAACCTGAAAATATACGTTTGATGCAATGTGCTGCAACTCGTTATTTGAACGGTTTAAATCAAGTATAGGCAAAATGTTAGGGTAAGTTACACCAATATTAGTGTTGCCTTGTGTACCTATTGCGCTACCATTTAAGTTGTAGCTACCATCATTATTATATGGTGAAATGTTTGGTGGCAATACTAAAACAATACGGCCTAAACCTTCTGTACCATAGGCTGTACCTGATACTGAACCCGTACTTGCCGAAGCATAGTTACGCTCGTTTGAATAGTTGATTTTACCACCCATTGTAACATATTTACTTGCGGCGTGGTCAACGTTGGCCAATATACTTCTGCGGCCATATTCGTTACCCTGCAAAATACCTTTTTGCTTACTGTAGTTGGCTGATAAGTAGTAGCTTGTAGTTTCATTAGCACCACTCATACTCACAGTATTGTTGGTGGTTACACCTGTACGATAAACATAGTCATTCCAGTTAGTATTTATAGGATTGCCATTTGCATCGTTAGATAAAGCATAGAACCTTGTTGGTGCAGTAGAAGTGGCTGCGCCTGTGTTGTACAGCCCTGCATTCCTCAGAGCTTCATTTTTTATTTCGGTATATTGAAATGCATCTAAAATTTTGGGCAACCTTGTAGCTTTGGCAGAACCAATCCAGCTATCAAAAGTTACAAGGGTTTTACCTTTTTTACCTTTTTTAGTAGTAACAAGTATTACACCATTTGCAGCACGGCTACCATAAATAGCAGTAGCAGCAGCATCTTTCAAAATTTGAACACTCTCTATATCTTCAGGGTTAATATTACCTAAAGCATTACCTGTTGAGTTAGTAGCACTAACATCACCGCTAATACTGATAATACCGTCAACTACTATAAGTGGCTGCGAACTTAAGTTAATTGAGTTTGTACCGCGGATACGGAATACAGGAGGCGCATTTACAACCCCACTTGGGATGGTTACCTGTACACCTGCTGCGCGGCCGCCTAATGACTGTTGAAAGTTTTGTACCGGTTGTTCACTTAGGTCTTTACCTTTTACAGATGATAAGCTACCTACGTTATCCCTTTTTGTGGTTGGGCCACCGTAACCGGTTACAACAACCTCGTTTAAGGCACTTGCAGAACCCACAAGCGCTACATTAAGCCTCTCATCACCGGGTTTTACGGTTTGTGATGTAAAACCAATAAAGCTAAATACAAGTGACTGGCCAGCCGGCACTTTAATTGAGAAGGTCCCATCGGGGCCTGTTTGTGTACCTGTTCGGGTACCTTGAACGACTACGGAAACTCCAGGAAGTGTTTTTCCGTCGTCCTTTCCGGTAACTGTACCAGTTACTGTTCTGGTTTGTGCATAGGCATGGCTGCCTAATAACAACAAACCCAATACAAAATTGAGTAATTTTTGTTTCATGCGTTAAAAGTTAATAGTTAAGTGGTTCAAATTATAACAATATTATTATATTCCAAAAAATATTGTTAAAATATTGTTAAAAAGTTAACAAATTAATAACAGCATAAACAAAAACAGCTATAATTATTAATAAATGGAAGTAATTTGTTGGCGAATTGCAACAAACAGGCGTTTTAGACACACTAAATAGAAGTAAATTTTTTACAATACGTAAAAAAATACTTTAAAGACGAAACAAAAAGCCACAAAGCCGCGTATACAGCGCATTTTTTTTCAAAAAAACAGCATTCACTGAAATTTTAAAAGTTAAAAACAAGAAAATTATATTAGAAAGTCAAATTGGTCGTAAGAACTATCTAGCAATATCTGTAATAATTAGGAATAATAGAAAGCTTTTTTAAATTATATTTTATTACCTATAACGAAAACAAATTAACCAATTCATCAAGTAATCACCTTATATAAAGCATGTTATAAAACGCAGCCATATTCATAAATTAATTGAACAATTTGGTATTATTATATAGCCTTATGCTGTATTTTATCTATTATTGAATATGGAATTCACACCTCTTATTAAATCTTTTGATGATCTTACGGCAATAGAACTGTACAACATTTTACGGCTGCGTAATGAGGTATTTATTGTTGAGCAAAATTGTGTTTATCTGGATACCGATAATAAGGACCTGAAATGCCATCACCTGATGCTGCTTAATAACAATGAACTTGCAGCTTACGCAAGATTGGTGCCTCCGGGGTTATCTTTTAATGAAATGTCTATTGGCCGGGTAGTATCAAACCCCAAATACAGGGGAACAGGCGCAGGCCGGGTATTAATGAATTTAGCTATCGAAAAATGCCCGCAAATGTTTGGCGAAGGCACTATTAAAATAGGTGCACAAGCTTACCTTCTAAATTTTTATACATCGTTAGGGTTTATTGCCGTTGGCGAGCCTTATGATGAGGATGGGATACCGCATATAGATATGATCAGGAATCCATAAGGGGAGCATACCTTTATATATTAATGTTTACTTACAATCTCAATTTTGGCTTTAGCTGGTGCTGCGTGAGACTTTTGGTCGCATTTCCCTAACAGCACATAAATCACAATAAATATTATTATAGTAGAGAAGCAGCCTCCGCCTAATTTTTTAGCGCCCCATGCTGCTATAATACCTCTGAAAAAATTATTCATAACTCATTCTTTATATCGCTAACGCATAATGCTTAAGATAGTTTTAAGGCCAAAAGAATGTCCTTTTATTGCCTCCTTCACAAATGGATTATTCTATACTTAAATTTTAATCCGCGTAGGTCAAATATGCTATTTGGCCAACTTAAAAAGTTACTAAAGCAACCGTGCTGAGTTTAAATCATTAACATAAGTAACTAAGCTTAACGTGCACAAACATTAAATTATTTCTATTATTGTATTCATTTAAATGTTGCTTAATAATCCTGAATGCAAACAACCATTCTTATCATCGATGACGAAAAAAAGTTAAACGATCTGCTATCGCGCATTATCGGATTAGAGGGATTTCGTGTGTTGCAGGCTTACACAGGTAAGGATGGCCTGAAGTTGCTTGAGCAGGAAGATGTACTGGTAGTGTTAAGCGATGTAAAACTACCCGATGTAAATGGCATTGACCTTGTAAAAACAATCAAAGCTAAAAAGCCATATGTAGAAGTTATTAATCTTACTGCATACGGCACCATCAATGATGGTGTTAAATCTATTCAGAACGGCGCCTTCAATTACATTGTTAAAGGTGATGATAATGATAAAATAATCCCTCTGCTTAACCAGGCAGTTGAAAAAGCACAACTACAGCGCATTGCTTTTGATGCTGATAAAAAAATAAGCGCCAAAGCCAGCTTTACTCAAATAATAGGGAAATCTCAGGCAATTATGGATGCTGTAAACCTGGCCCGCAAGGTAGCAGCTTCTGATACTACTGTATTATTATTAGGTGAAACAGGTACAGGTAAAGAGGTGTTTGCATCAGCCATACATAATGAAAGCCAGCGCAGGCAAATGCCTTTTGTAGCTATTAATTGCAGCAGCTTTACCGGCGAATTGTTGGAAAGCGAATTGTTTGGATACAAAGCAGGTGCCTTTACCGGAGCTGTAAAAGACAAAAAAGGGCTATTTGAGGAAGCTCATCACGGCAGCATATTTTTAGATGAGATAGGCGAGATGAGCCTGGAGCTTCAGGCCAAACTTTTGCGCGTACTGGAAAGTAAAACATTCATTAAACTGGGCGATACACAAACCACCAGGGTGAACATTCGCATTATGGCCGCCACTAATCGTAATCTTCAAAAGGATGCCGAAGAAGGGAAATTCAGGCTGGATCTGTTTTACCGTTTGTCAGTTTTCACTATCAACCTCCCCTCTTTAAATGAACGTAAAGATGATATCGAACTTCTGGCCAAATACTATCTTAAATTCTTTGCAGACAAAGCAGGCAAAGTTGTTAGTATGCCCCATGAGTTTTTAAACTTGCTTGAAAGGCATCAATGGAAAGGCAATATCCGTGAGTTGAAAAACGTAATGGAGCGTGCAGTAATATTGGCCGATGATACCCTTACCCGCGATACACTGCCCCAGCAGTTTAACAACCAAAATGCTGACAGTAACGCCTTTGACCTGCAAAGCATCGAGAAACAGCATATAAGTAAAGTACTAAATTATACCAAAGGCAATAAAAA
>NZ_JBAZVP010000056.1:0-13663 GCF_041660805.1 Mucilaginibacter sp.
TATGACGATGCCCAGTTTGCGCCCGTATTTAAACTAATTGAGGCGGGGTGCAAGGAAATTATAAAGCAATATGCTTAAGTTTGATTATTAACGTTAACTCATTATGAAAAAGATCCTTTTAAGTTTAATACTGATCATCTCTATAATATCGGTAAAAGCTCAGAACAATTCAATTGATAAAATTACCGGCCCATACATCAGCGTAAAGAATGCTTTAGTAGGCAGTAATGCCGAATTAGCCAAAAGCAGGTCGAAGGAATTGCTGGCCGCATTGTCAACACCGGCTAAAGGGTTAAATCCTGCACAGCAAAAACTAATGGCAAAGTATGCTGATAAATTGAAATTCGACAGCCGCCACATAAGCGAAACTACTGTTATTGACCATCAGCGGGAGCATTTTGAAAGCTTGTCAAAAAATATGTTTGCCCTGGTATCCGGCTTAAAAATGAACAATACCACCCTTTATCAACAGTATTGCCCTATGAAAAAGGCATCATGGCTAAGTGAAACTGAAGATGTAAGAAACCCATACTATGGTGATGATATGCTGGAGTGCGGTAAGGTTACTGCTACTTTAAAAGGTAAATAATACAATCTAACTAAAGATTAGGTGCCCGGCTGGAATGATAAGTATTCCGGGAAAGCGCTGGATATGTGCGATTCCCTCCCAACGGGAGGGTGCAGGGAGGGGTTATAGGATAGATAGGTATTAAATAACCCCTACCCACCACTTCACATGCAGCCGCACCCTTCCCCAGGGAAGGAGCCTTTGTATAATGTAATAGAAATTATGTTATAAAAAAGAGAGGCCTGATATATGGCAGGCCTCTCTTTTTTTATAGAATAGATTGAGTTACGACTGAACCAAATATCCGTTGATAATCTTGGTTGCTTCCTCTTTATTTTTAGCGGCGCTCCATTTTTCTTTAGCAGATAGGTCTGCCAATTCAAACAGGCGCTCATAAAGTAGTTTCCCATCCTTTTTGCCACTCAACTTAATGGTAGCATTTTTTGCTATTACATTATCCCATGCAGTGCGTACATCTGTCCAGTAAGCTTGCTGGCCTGCCCACCATTTTTTAGCGTACGCAAATTTGGCTTCATCAACCTTGGTAAATTCTTCATAGCCTTTTTCCTGGGCAAGTAGCTTATCGCCCTCTGGTGTGCGTACAATCTTTTTATTGTCCTGCTCATACATCCAGCCTTGTGGGGTTAGGTAAACGCGGTTGCCGCGGCGTAAAACGTTATAATCACTTCTTTTGGTAAACTCACGGCGTGGCAGTGGCGAATCTGTTTCGCTTTGCCATTGGTGGCGGCCATCAACATGCACCCATGTACCAATGCTTTCATAACGCGGGCTGTCATCAACCTGCAAAACCTTTTGTACCCAACGGCCTTTTACGTCTTCGGGTTTAAGGGTTACTTTTTTCCAGGTGTTCTCTTTATCAAAAGCCAATACGGTAGGTTGTTCATACACCCAGTCTTCGCGCCAGTGTTTAATAACGGTGGTATCGCCAACAACTAAAAGGTGCTGTATAACAATTTTCTTTGGAGAGTCTTCTACCACAATTGCCCACTCGTATCCCCATGATTTATATCTCGGATGGAATTTGTAAGCAGTATCCGGGGCAAAGGTCTCGGCATAATTAAATGTTACTTTATAGTAGCCGGCTAATGCTTTAATAGCCTGCCTGTCTTGCTCTAATTTTGATTGTGCAAAAGCGCTCATCGTAATTATGCAAAGTGATAAGAATAAGGTTATTTTTTTCATATGTTTATTTAGATTAAATCTAAACAAAGAAAAGCATTAATTTTTATTTTACAAATAGAGGGGCAAAAAATTTAACATATAACAGTTTGTAATCAGATACTTAAACAGTATTTTTGTAGTATGTTTAAAAAGCCGGGTGCAATATTATTAGCGGTGCTGTATACCATTACAGTAGCCGGTTTTGCGCTTAACCTGCATTACTGTGGTAATGAGGTTGCTTCGGTAAAAATCAATGCTCCGGCTAAAAGCTGTGCTAAGCCAATGGCTAAAAGCAAAATGAATTGCTGTAAAGATTCAAAACTTGATGTAAAAGTTAAGGACGATCATGAAGCACAGCAAACTTCATTTTTAGCACGGGTATTCGCGTTTGAAATTCCCAAACTTCCCTTTGAAGATTTCCTTTTCTCTGCTCAGCAGGCATTAGTTGAACACTTTTTCGACCGCGGCCCGCCTGATATCCCATTGGAAAGCGTTCCTGTTTTTATCAAAAATTGCATTTTCCGCATTTGATAAGCCTTAATTACATCGTTTATTAAGCTTATTAATCAAAATCAATTTTAAAAACATGAAAACTCTAAAAATATATATCATCCTTTTTATAGCAACTGTTACAGCTGCAAATGCCCAGTTCACCAAAGCCGAATTACAAGTTAGCGGCCTTACCTGCTCATTGTGTGCAAGAACTACTGAAAAGTCATTAAAAGCATTACCTTTTGTTAGCGAGATCAAGCCAGATCTGATGCACAACATTTATGTTATCACCTTCAAAAGTGATGTGCCGGTTAGTTTTGAAGAGATCAGCAAAAAAGTTAAAAACTCAGGCTTCTCCGTAAATTATCTAAAAACCACTGTAAATTTCGATAACACTAAGGTTGCAGATAATACTTTCACAGTTGGCAGTGACACCTATAAAATTTTAAATGCCGATAAAGCATTGACAGGGCCGGTATCACTAACCCTGGTAGATAAAGGTTTTGCACCAAACTCGGTAACCAAAAAACACCTGGGCAAAAACACCGAAACACCTGTAACAACAACAGGCAGGGTATACCACGTAGCAATATAAGCGTCTTTTTAAAAGCATTTTTTATGAAGACTATATTATTGGCTTTTTGCCTTATGGCATTGGCGCATACTGTATTTGGGCAGGAATTGTATGTAAATACCGAACCTGCCAGCAATATGGCCGCCCACTCTTTAGGTATCCGGCTGGAAAACCAAGGCTATTTCTCTCCCGAATTTAAGAACAGAACTACGTTAGAGGCAATGTACGGTGCTACCGGTAAGCTAATGCTGCACGGTGCTTTATACAGGTCAGATTTTTACCAAAGTAGCCAGCGTCTTGAAGGCGGAAGCTTTTATGGTAAATACCGGTTTTTATCTGTTGATACTGTGCAGTCGCATTTCCGCGGGGCGATATTTGGTAAGGCGGCCATCAGCAGCAATCCATATACCTTGCAGGAGATAGCATTAGAGGGCGACAATACCGGCTTGCAGGGAGGTGTAATATTTACCAAGCTCATCCATAAAATAGCGTTCTCGGGCTCGGCAAGCTATTTGCGGGCGTATAATAATACCGGTAATTCGCGGCCAATTACAGGGGCGAAAGAAGCTGTTGCCTATACAGCATCAGTGGGGTATTTGCTGCTGCCTAAAAACTACACCAGCTATGATCAGGTAAACTTAAACCTGTATGCCGAGCTTTTGGGTAAAAGCAACCCGGGTTATGGGCAAAGCTATCTGGATGTGGCCCCTGCTATTCAGTTTATCTTTAACAGCGTTTGCAGGCTCGATCTTTCTTACCGTGCGCCATTGTATAATAACATGCAGCGCAATAGCGCCAACATGTATTTGATACGGTTTGAGTACAACTTTTTTAACCTTTAATCACCATGAAAAAACATATTTTATTAGCTGTTATACTGATGTTAACTGCTGCCACTACCTATGCGCAGCAGATGGATCATAAGCAGCATATGCAAAAAGATACCGTACCTAAGAAACCCATGAAGCATGATCATATGCAGGGTATGCAGCACGATACTACCAAACACAAAATGAATGTGATGACCAGTCAGTTCTCGCTTGATTTGCTCATGAACCGGGATGGCTCGGGTACATCATGGGTGCCTGATGAAACGCCGATGTATATGTATATGATCCACGGTAAAAAATGGATGCACATGATCCATGGCAGTTTTTTTGCCCGTTATAACAAGCAAGACCTGTTTAATAAAGGCAGCCGTGGTGGCAGCCAGTTTGATGTGCCCAACTGGCTCATGTATATGGCCCAGCGTAAGGTTGGTAAAAATGGCTTATTCTCAGTAAATACCATGTTTTCGTTCGACCCGTTTTTGGTAGGAGCCGGTGGCTATCCGTTACTGTACCAAACAGGCGAATCATATAAAGGCAATAAACTGGTAGATAAGCAGCATCCGCATGATCTGTTTTCCCAACTAAGTATTGCTTATACGCAAAGGGTGGCTAAAAATACAGATGTATCACTATCTGTTGGTTATCCGGGCGAGCCTGCTCTTGGCCCGCCGGTGTTTATGCACAGGGTCTCTGCAATGAATAATCCGGATGCACCATTGAGCCATCACTATGCCGATGCCACGCACATTACATTTGGTACAGCCACATTAGGTTTCCGCTACAAGAATGTAAAGCTGGAAGGCTCAATATTTACCGGCCGTGAACCAGACGAATTCCGTTATAATTTTGACAAGCCTAAGTTTGATTCCTACTCCATGCGTTTATCTGTAAATCCATCAAAAGAGTGGGCGCTGCAGGTTTCGCATGGCTGGCTAAAAAGCCCGGAGGAGGCCGAACCGGGTGATAATATTAAGCGTTTTACGGCATCTGCCATCCATACCAAAACCCTGGGCGATGATAGCTATGTAGCCACTACTTTGGTTTACGGTCAAAATGATCATCATAGCAAAACACAACCCGGTATTTTGTTAGAGAATAGCTTTCAATTAAGCAAAACTGCCATTTACGGCCGGTATGAATATGTGGTGAAAGATGCCGGGGAATTAGACCTGGAAGCGCTATACTCAACCGACCCCAATTTTAAAATAAACGCGTTAACATTAGGCGTTAACAGAATATTGACCACCTACAAACAAACCAATTTAACTGTAGGTACACAGGCAACGCTAAATGCTTCTCCATCGGCATTGAAGCCTTTGTATGGCAATGCGCCACTTGGTTTCCAGGTGTATTTGCGTATTACACCTGCTATAATGAAAATGGGTGGCAAGCCTAAAATGAATAAGATGATGGATATGGATATGTAAAACAAAAGGGGGGCTAATTGCCCCCTTTTGTTTTCTTCCTGTAGAGACGCAATATTTTGCGTCTCTGTTATGTATAATTGAGACGCAAAATATTGCGTCTCTACAAACCCTTTTAAAACTTCTTTATCGTCTCGGTCAAATGGGCTAAATGATGGTTGCCATGCCAGGCATATAAGGCAAGGTTCTTTTTAAGCGACATAACACTACCCGATGCAGGATGTATAAAAGTACGGTTCCATTCATTTTCGGTAAAGCTTTCAAATAGGGCCACCATATGCTGGTGGATGCCTTCAAGCATTCTCAATGATGGTTCAACCGGCAGGCGGTAATCAGGCTGTATGGCCCAACCAGCTTCGTCATAAGGTTTTATGGTAGGGTTATCCTCTGTTAATGCCAGTTTAAAACGCGTTAATGAGTTCATATGGCTATCAGCTATATGATGCACTACCTGCCTTAACGTCCATCCGCCGGTGCGGTATTGTGTATTTAATTGTGCTTCGGTCAAGGTCATTATAGCATTCCTTATTTTACCGGGGAGGATATGGATCTCATTTATCCAGCGGGTTATGTCTTCGGTGATATAGGTTACCGGCGGTACAAATTTCCCTATCGGATAACGCATTTGTTCGTCTGTCATGTTTTTATTTAATTAAGGGCTAAAAATTTAACAATTGCATAAGCTTTTGGCCTAAATTAGCGTTTTGTTGTTATTTTACTAATCGGATGATAAAAAAGTTACTTGCGCTGCTGTTTGTTCTAAATTGTTCATTAACCTATGCTGAAACTATTAAGACAGATGTGCTGATTGTTGGCGGTGGTGCAAGCGGTGTTTCTGCAGCTATACAAAGCGCCCGTAGTAAAGTGAAAACTATGCTGATAGAGCAGGGTCCCTGGCTGGGTGGCAGCATGACCGCAGGCGGAATGTGCATCCTGGATGCAAACCGCAATTTATCCGCAGGGATCTATCATGAATTTAGAGGCCGGGTTGTTGAGTTTTATAAAAGCCGGCTTGGCTATGATACCACCCGGAATGCCATTCTTACGTTTGAACCCTATACGGGGGCGGCTATCCTTAAAAAAATAACTGATACAGTTAAAAACCTCACTGTCAGGATGAACACTCCTTTTACCACCATAAAAAAGGATGGTACGGGCTGGGAAGTAAGCATCACCCAAAATGGGAAAACTGACGTAATAAAGGCAAGGGTTGTTGTAGATGCTACCGAATTAGGTGACGTTGCTGCAAAAGCAAACGCCATATTTACTTCGGGTTTTGATAGCCGGAAAGATACCGGTGAAGGAATAGCCCCGGAGAATGCTACCAACCAGATCCAGGATATAAGTTATATAGCTATATTAAAAGATTACGGCCGCACTGCCAACCGCACCATTCCCAAACCAGATGGTTACGATGCCGGGAAATATGCCTGCCTCAAAAAGGTGGATATAAAACAACTGTTGGCTTCGGGCAGGTTAATAAATGATAAGTACATGATCAATTGGAGCGATTGCGCCAACCAATATTCTGTTACTGCCGAAGACCTGAAACCCGAGAACAGGGAGAAAACCTACAAGCTGGCCAGGCTGCATACCCTTGGGTTAATTTATTACTTGCAAACAGAATTAGGCTATAAAAACCTATCGATAAGTGACGATTTCCCTACGCCTGATCATTTGCCTTATATTCCTTACATTCGGGAGAATGGCAGGGTATCGGGTTTGGTAAGAATGGTTTTGGATGATATTTATACCCCCTACAGCCGTGGTTCGCAGTTATACCGTACTTCTATCGGGGTTGGTGATGCCATGCCGGGGCAGCATTACATTACACCGGGAGTACCAAAAATTAAATATCCGCCTTTCCCGGGCTATAGCATCCCTTTGGGGGCAATAGTAGTAAAGGATATGGAGAATTTACTGGTGACCGAAAAAGCGCTGTCAGTTACGCACCTGGTTAATGGAAGTATCACTTATCCATCGGTACAAATGACTTTGGGGCAAGGTGTTGGCGCAACCGCGGCCTATTGCGCGTTCTTTAAAACAACAACTAAAAGCCTGAAAGTTAGGGTGATACAGGGAGAGATTCTGGATTTTAAAGGGATATTAATGCCTTTTGCGGATATCCCCAGGTCTGATCCTTCCTTCCGTGCTATACAGCAGGTGAGCGCTACGGGCCTTATACGGGGTATACAAAAAGTTAACGGAAACAGTGCCCAGGTGCTATTTTATCCCGATACTACAGTTAGCACTGCAGATATTCAACCTATTCTGAATGAGATCTATTCGCGGTCGTTTTTATGGTTTAACAAAACTAAGCCCGCGGAGGTATTTACCGTTGGTAACCTGCTATCGTACATTAGCGAAATGACCCTTACCGACCCGGCAGTACTGCAAAAAGTAATGCAAAGCGCCTGGAAAACCCAATTTAAATTTACCCAAAGTTTTGATGTTAAGCGCCCGGTTACCCGCCGCGAGTTTGCCGTACTTGCCAATAAATATTTAAATCCTTTTTCAAGAGCTGTTGATATCAGCGGAAAGATCATCAACTAAAATTATCCAAAACTGTACAGATTTGCTGCAAAAATCTCTAATTATCACCAGATTTTGCATAGTTTTTTCGGTTTTTCACTGCCTTTTTCACTGTATTTTTTACAGATTAAAATCTTGGGATAAATCGTTCCCAAAACATTTATCATTTATACCTTTGCCACATGGAAACCATCACCTGGAATGATTTTGAAAAAGTGGAACTGCGCGCCGGTACCATATTGGAGGTTGCCGATTTTCCGGAGGCGCGCAAACCGGCCTATAAATTAAAAGTAGATTTTGGCCCGTTCGGTATCAGGCAATCCAGCGCGCAGATCACCAGGCATTACACCAGGGAAGAGCTTCCCGGCAAACAGATCTTGGGCGTGATCAACTTTCCAAAAAAACAGATCGCAAATTTTATGTCGGAGTTTTTGCTGACCGGCCTTGCTGATGAGAATGGCGACATTGTTTTAACCGTTATTGATAAACCAGTGCCTAACGGCAGTAAATTAATATAATGAGATATTTTAATTTTGGCGATGAGCAGCCAGCTATATCTCCCGATGAGTTTTTTATGAACGAGGCTTTGAAAGAAGCGCGTTTCGCCCTTAAGGAGGATGAGATACCTATTGGCGCGGTAGTAGTTTGTAAGGGGCAGATCATCGGCCGCGGGCATAACTTAACCGAGCGTTTGAATGATGTATCGGCACATGCCGAAATGCAGGCGCTAACGGCAGCGGCCAACTATATGGGTGGTAAGTACCTGCCGGATTGTACCCTTTATGTTACCCTTGAACCCTGCGTAATGTGCGCCGGTGCATCGTACTGGTTCCAGATAGGGCGGATAGTTTTTGGCGCTTATGATACCCGGCGGGGTTTCGGCAGACTTAATCAAACCATTACCCATCCCAAAACGTTAATAACAGGCGGCATCCACGAAAATGAATGTGCCCAATTGGTAAAGAATTTTTTTAAAAGTAAAAGATAGACCAGAATCAGAATTTACAGAATTAAAGAATAAGCAGAATTCTGAAAATTTACTAATCTTGCAGATCCTATGCGGAATTTTTAGGATTAAAGAATAACCAAAATTCTGAAAATTCTTTAATTCTGTAAATTCTGATTTAGGATTAAAGAATAAATAGAATTCTGACAATTTACTAATCTCGTAAATTCTGATTCAGACAATATAAATGACATTACATTAGAACAAAAACTACTTTCTAACCTTATATTTGTTCATCACGATTTGTTTAACCTTAAATTTTAAATATTATGGCATTTACACTACCGGCGTTACCTTACGCTACCGATGCACTGGAACCTCATATTGATAAAACTACTATGGAAATTCACCATGGTAAGCATCACCAGGCTTATGTTACTAACCTTAACAAAGCTTTGGAAGGTAAACCAGAGGCTGATGGAAAAATTGAAGACATCATCAAAAACATTTCAAAATTTCCGCCTGCTGTACGTAACAATGGTGGCGGTCATTACAACCACACCATGTTTTGGACATTATTGTCTCCAAATGGTGGCGGCGAGCCAACCGGCCCGTTAGCTGATGCAATAAAAAGCACCTTTGGTTCATTTGCCGATTTTAAAACTAAAGTATCTGAAGCAGGTGCTACCCGTTTTGGATCTGGCTGGGCTTGGTTAATTGTTACTGCCGATAAAAAATTGGCTATTACCTCAACTCCTAACCAGGATAACCCTTTAATGGATATTGCCGAAGTAAAAGGTACACCGGTTTTAGGTATTGATGTTTGGGAACACGCTTACTACTTAAAATACCAGAACCGCCGCCCTGATTATCTGGCAGCTATCTGGAATGTTATTAACTGGGCACACGTTTCAGAATTATACAGCAAAGCTATCGCTTAATAGCCTCACCTAAATCCTCTCCAAAGGAGAGGACTTTAATTATATTGCGGCAGGATTTGGAAACAACTCTGCCGCTTTTTAATTTAATATTTAAACGCGTCATTGCGAGGTACGAAGCAATCTCCCGATAAGCATATCTGGTATGCACAGTTTTGAGATTGCTTCGTACCTCGCAATGACGCACTTGTGAACCTTATGAAAGCCATCGTTTTAGAATCAGCAGAAAACCCCTTAGTATATAAGGAAGTTGAAAAGCCAACCCCAGGGCCGGGCGAAGTATTGGTACAGATAAAAGCAGCGGCACTAAACCGCCGCGATTACTGGATCACGATAGGTAAATACGCCGGGATAAAATATCCCACCATATTAGGTGCCGATGGTGCCGGTATTGTTGCCGAAACTGGAGAGGGTGCAAGTGAGTGGCTTAATAAAGAAGTGATCATTAACCCATCGCATAACTGGGGTGAGCATCCCGAATTTCAATCGAAAGAATTTAAAATATTAGGCCTGCCGGATGATGGTACCCTGGCCGAATATGTATTGGTGAAAGCCGAATACCTGTATCCAAAACCTGCTCATTTAACCTGGGAACAAGCCGCGGCATTGCCTTTGGCTGGTTTAACCGCATATAGGGCATTGTTTATTAAAGCCAAAATTAAAAAGGGCGATAAAGTGCTGATTGTGGGTGTGGGTGCCGGTACGGGAACATTTTTATTACAATGGGCCCTGGCTGCAGGCTGCCAGGTGTTTGTAACATCGGGCAGTGGCGAGAAGATAGCACTGGCCAAACAACTGGGCGCATCTGCCGGGGTAAATTATAAAGCGCAGGACTGGGCCGAGGAACTAAAGCTTTTTGCAGGCGGTGGTTTTGATGTAGTGGTAGATAGCGCTTTAGGCCCTGATTTTGCCAAAATACCCGACTTGTGTTGCCCCGGAGGTAGGATAGTATTTTTTGGTGGTACAGCCGGAAACATCCCCGAAATAAATGCACGGCCAATTTTTTGGAAACAGCTGCAAATTTTAGGCACCACCATGGGCACACAGGAAGATTTTAAAGCGATGCTCGATTTTGTAAAAGAGCATAAGATTGTACCGGTTGTTGATGAAGTTTTTCCGCTTGCCGAGGCTGCAAAAGCATTTGACAAGATGGGAAGCTCGAGG
Source organism: Mucilaginibacter sp. (assembly GCF_041660805.1). Taxonomy (GTDB): domain Bacteria; phylum Bacteroidota; class Bacteroidia; order Sphingobacteriales; family Sphingobacteriaceae; genus Mucilaginibacter. The sequence continues at coordinate 10,651 of NZ_JBAZVP010000056.1, forward strand.
CAGTTTGGGAAACTGGTGATAAGAATATAAAAAAAACAATGATTTAGTCGCTCGGCTCCAGCCGAGTGACGACTATTATAAGGCCTCCGGCCGCCCGGCATGCTCATACACTGCGGCGGGACGCCGCGTAATAACGGTCACTCGGCTGGAGCCAAGCGACTGCAGGGGTGATAAGAATGTAAAAAACAATGATTTAGTCGCTCGGCTCCGGTCCATAGGTGTTGGGAAGACGAAAGAAGCAATGGATATGTGCGATTCCCCTCTTGAGAGGGGTGCAGGGGTGTGTTTTTTGTGGCGAATAACACACCCCTGCAGCCGCACCATCAACGCGCCCCCTCTCAAGAGGGGAATTTGTCAGGAATACCAATCTTCCGAACACTTGCCCGGCTGGAGCCGAGCGACTTTGAAGCAAGAGATTATTAAATACTTTAATGAACCAGGAGTTACTAAATTTAAGAATTGATGAAATAAAATGGGAACTGCCTGATGTGGCTACCTTTTATTTAGTTGAAACACATGGCAGGAAGGTTCAGTACAAAGCAGGGCAGTTTATTACCCTGGTGTTCAATCATCATGGCGAGGAAGTACGCCGGTCGTACTCTTTAAGCTCATCGCCTGATGAGGGCAGACTGGCCATTACCGTTAAACGCATTAGCAATGGCGAGATATCCCGTTTCCTGCTCACTAAAGTTAAAGTTGGCGATATAATTAACGCGGTTAAACCAGCCGGGGTATTTATTGTGAAAGATATGGAGGCCGAAAAAGACCTGGTGTTCTTTGCAGCAGGGAGCGGTATAACCCCGGTATTTTCACAACTGAAATATATTCTTAACCGGCCCGGCCAAAGCAAGATCCACCTGATATATAGCAGCCTGGACAGGCAGTCGGTTATCTTTAATGCCGAACTGGATGCGCTTGCCGAAAAATTCCCCGATAGGTTCAATATCACTTACCTGTTAAGCAGCGATGCCAACCGGCTTACGAATATTATTGTTGAGCAGTTGGTGAATAACCAGATCATTTTTAGTCGGGATAAGGCCGACTTTTACCTGTGCGGTCCGTTTGTTTATATGCGGATGATACGGCTCACGTTAATTTACATGGGGATTGAGCCGCGGCAGATCCACAGAGAAAACTTTGTGTTGGAGACGGTGGCCGTTACCGGGAGCCAAACAAATTATCCGCCCAAAAACATCCGCATAAATTTTAATAACGAGCTGCATGATGTAGTAGAGGGCGAAAACCAATCTATTTTACAGGCCGCGCTCCAAAATAAAATAAACCTGCCTTATAGTTGCCGCAGCGGCATCTGCTCGGCCTGTATCGCTTTTTGTAAAACAGGCAAAGTAGAAATGGCCAAGAATGAAGTGCTTACAGATGATGACCTTGCCAACGGCTGGATCCTTACCTGTACCGGCCATGCCTTAACAGATGATGTGGAAATAGAATATAAGTAGGGATTTTTGGGAGGAAGGATGGGCGACAAAAGATGAAGGACTTTGCCCTTGTTGGTGACAACACCAACAAGAGCGGGAGACTCCTTCCTTGGGGAAGGGCGCGGCTGCCTGCGAAGTGGCGGGTAGGGGTTATTTACGCCAAGCCCTATCTCATAAACCCCTCCCTGCACCCTCCCGTGGGGAGGGAATCGCACATATCCGCCGCTTTTTTCGTCCTCCGAACACCTGTAGTGACAACTCCAACAAGGGCCAAGCACAAAGGTCACAGAATTAATCTCTGTGACCTTTGTGTTTTTTCTTAGTGCCCTCTGTGGTTAAATGAAAATATTGCTCTTTCATCCAAATAAATACTCACACCCGCTGTACCTGTTGTTTATGCGTTTTACGGTGAACCAGGGTGCGTACATTTTTCGATTTAGATTTTTTGCGTTTTCCCAGCCAAATAATAAAGCCGGTAATTGGCAAACTCGCGGCTATAAGGCTGGCTAAAAAAGCGATGATCTTCCCCGGTAAGCCTAATATCTGGCCTACGTGGATGTCGTAATTCATCTCATTCAGCTTCAGGCCGGGGCTCTTTTTGTCGTATATGTATGATTTAAGCAGTTTGCCATTGTATTTGTCAAACTCGAAACCAGTAGCATGCGAATAATGCATCGACTTAGCGTATGCTCCAACGCCGATAGCTCCCGATAGAGCAGGGTCGTTATGGATCAAAAACATCTCGGCAGCAGGTGCTTGCTGCCTGGCATACGCAAAAGCAAGATCAACTACCGGCAGCTTTGCAAGCCCTGCACGTTTTAATGAATCTGATTTGGGCTCTGTTACTTCTTTATTATAATCCACGCTCCCAAGATTAGCTATGTTGTAAATGGCTTTGCTTACCGGCTCAAAGGCGATAGCAAGGCCGGATATAGCCAATATCATGGTAATGGACGTAGCATAAAAGCCAAGCACGTTATGCAGATCATAATTAACCCTGCGCCAGCGGCCACCCCATTTAATGGTGAAGCTGCGTTTCCGGTCGGTTTTACGTTTGGGCCACCAAAGAATAAGCCCTGTTACCATTATCACCATAAAAATGATAACCGATACGCCTACAATCCACTTGCCTATAGCAGGTGGTAGCAGTAAGTATAGGTGAATGTACTCAACTATGATAAAAAAGTTGGTCTGCGGTTTTTCATGATAAGTAATCTTGCCGTTATATGGGTTTAAAAAAACGTATTCAAAGCCTTCTTTACCCATGTTGACTAAAACCCCCGCCGGGCGCTCTTTGCCAAAGTAGTAGATATAATCGGGTGATGCCTTGGGGTAGGCCTTTTTTACTTCGGCTATCAGTTGTGACGGCTGTACATACGGCTTCCCGGTATTCTGCACCGTACGATATTCGTAAACAGCATCCTGGATCTCATCCTGAAAGCAAAAGATACAGCCGGTAATGCTCACTATAAACACCACAAGCCCGGAAATAAATCCGAGCCAGCGGTGGCAAAAAAGCATCACTTTTTTAAATGGAGTCATACTTACAATTTATAGGTTGCGCTTAATACAAACTG
>NZ_JBAZVP010000057.1:0-12382 GCF_041660805.1 Mucilaginibacter sp.
AAAGGTATCAAGTTTGTTGGCGAAGTATTGAGAAGAAAAGCAGGTAAATCAGCATCTAAAAAATAATCGTCATGAAATTATCAAGAAGAGACAGGATTAAAAAAGGCATCAGAAAACGCCTTTCAGGATCAACAGCACGCCCTCGCTTATCTGTTTTCAGAAGCAACAAAGGCATCTATGCTCAAATTATTGACGATGTATCTGGTAAAACCATTGTTTCAGCATCATCTCTGTCAAAAGAGTTTACTGCTGATGGAACAAAATCAGACCAATCAGTAGCTGTAGGTAAGTTGGTGGCTGAAAAAGCTATCGCTGCAGGTATCAAAGACGTGGTTTTTGATAGAAATGGTTACCTGTACCATGGCCGTGTTAAATCACTGGCTGAAGGTGCACGTGAAGGCGGTTTAAACTTTTAATCGAAAACGGAAATGTCAACAATCAACATAAAAAGAGTAAAAACCAGCGAGATCGAATTAAAAGATCGGCTGGTAAGCATACAACGTGTAGCCAAAGTAACCAAAGGTGGCCGTACATTCAGTTTTTCTGCCATTGTGGTAGTAGGTGATGAGAACGGTGTTGTAGGTTACGGTTTAGGTAAAGCGAAAGAGGTTACCGAAGCTATTGCTAAAGGTATTGATGATGCTAAAAAGAACCTGGTAAAGGTTCCAATTATCAACAACACTATCCCTCATGAGCAAATTGGTAAATTCTCTGGTGGTTTTGTATTCTTAAAACCTGCTGCAAACGGTACTGGTGTAATAGCTGGTGGTGCAATGCGTGCGGTTCTTGAGTCGGCAGGTGTACATAACGTACTGGCTAAATCAAAAGGATCATCAAACCCACACAACGTGGTTAAAGCAACCGTATCTGCATTATCACAATTACGTGATGCACATACAGTAGCTCAGCAACGCGGTATTAGTTTAGGAAAAGTATTTAACGGATAAACAGTCATGTCGAAAATTAAAATAACACAGATTAAAAGCGTTATCGACAGAAGCGAGCGCCAGAAAAAAACTGTTGAGGCCTTAGGTCTTAAAAAAATTAACCACAGTGTGGAAGTTGAAGCCACTGCAGCTATTATTGGTATGGTTAGGAAAGTTAACCACCTGGTAGCAGTAGAAAATATTTAATATCATGAATTTAAGTAATTTAAAACCTGCAGAAGGTTCTACTAAAAATAGAAAAAGAATTGGCCGTGGTACAGGTTCTGGCCGTGGCGGTACATCAACCCGTGGCCATAAAGGTGCCGGTTCACGTTCAGGTACATCTACTAAGGTAGGTTTTGAAGGTGGCCAGATGCCATTACAACGCCGTGTACCTAAGGTAGGTTTCAAAAACCCTAACCGTGTAGAGTATGTTGGTGTTAACCTTGATGTGCTACAAGCATTAACTGAAAAATATACATTATCATCAGTTAACTTTGATACACTGAAAGAGCATGGCTTAGTTTCAAAAAATGGCTTGGTAAAAATATTAGGCCGTGGCGAACTTACTGCCAAATTAGAAGTTCAGGCACACGCATTTACTGCTACTGCGCAAAAAGCTATTGAAGCAGCCGGCGGAACTATTGTAAAGTTGTAAATTTCGATGAAGAAATTATTCACCACATTATCCAATATCTGGAAAATTGAAGATCTGAGAGTGCGTATAACAAACACACTCTTATTTCTTTTGATATATCGTGTAGGTTCTTTTATTGTTTTGCCTGGTGTTAATGCAGCTGCATTACATTCAGAGAAAGCTAAAGAAGGGCTTGTAGGCTTATTAAACATGTTTGCAGGAGGTTCGTTCTCACGTTCATCTATTTTTGCATTGGGTGTTATGCCATACATATCAGCATCAATTGTGCTGCAGTTGTTAGGCATAGCAGTTCCGTATTTTATTAAACTGCAAAAAGAAGGCGAAAGCGGCCGTAACAAACTAAACCAGTGGACAAGATACCTAACTATTGTTATTACTGCATTACAGGCAGTAGGATATCTGCGCTCACAGGTTACGCCTGATACCATGTTATTACCTAACCCATATTTTACGGTATTAAACGTATTTGTTTTAACAGCAGGTACCTTATTTGTAATGTGGTTAGGCGAGAAGATCACTGATAAAGGTATTGGTAACGGTATCTCATTGATTATCATGACCGGTATTATTGCCGAATTGCCAAGTGCATTTTTGGTTGAATTCCAATCACGTACTGGTGGTGCTGGTGGTTTAATAACCTTTATCGTTGAAATTGTGGCACTGCTTGGTGTGGTAATGTTTACCATATTGATTGTGCAGGGAACCCGGAAAATTGCGGTACAATACGCAAAACGTATTGTAGGTAACAAACAGTATGGTGGCGTGCGCCAGTATATACCTTTAAAGGTAAATGCTGCGGGTGTTATGCCTATTATATTTGCGCAGGCATTAATGTTTATACCGGCAACAGTTTCGCAATTTTTCCCTAATGCAAGCTCAAATAGTGCGTTAATAGCCTTATCAAACCCTAACTCATGGGAGCATAACCTAACGTTTGGTATATTAATTATACTGTTCACTTACTTCTATACAGCTATTACGGTTAATCCTAACCAGATGGCTGATGATATGAAAAAGAACGGTGGTTTTATACCAGGTGTTAAGCCGGGTAAAAGTACAGCAGATTATATTGATGCTGTAATTTCAAAGATCACGCTACCGGGATCTATCTTCCTGGCAATTATAGCTATTGTGCCGGCATTTGCCAGCATGGTTGGTGTGAGCAGTATGTTTGCAAGATTTTTTGGTGGAACATCATTGATCATCCTTGTGGGTGTGGTATTAGATACTTTACAGCAAATTGAAAGCCATTTGTTAATGCGTCATTACGATGGATTAATGAAAACAGGCCGGATCAAAGGCCGTTCAAGTATCCCTACAGCCGCGGGTGCAACCCCACCGGTTATTTAATATAATACATGTCAAAGATCAATTATAAGTCTGTCGAAGAGATAGAACTAATAAGAGAAAGTTCTTTACTTGTTTCCAAAACATTGGGGGAGGTAGCAAAAGTTATTGCCCCCGGTGTTACAACCCTTGAACTAAATAAACTTGCCGAAACATTTATCCGCGATAATGGCGGAGTTCCGGCATTCCTAAATTATAACGGCTTCCCTTATTCATTATGCATATCGCTTAATGACCAGGTAGTGCACGGTTTCCCCGGCAAACATGTTTTGGTTGAAGGCGACCTGGTATCTGTTGATTGCGGTGTAGTACTTAATAAGTACTTCGGCGACTCGGCTTATACCTTTGCCATTGGCGAGGTTGACGAGACCACTAAAACACTAATGCGTGTAACTAAGGAGTGTTTAGAGCGTGGCGTTGAGAAAGCCGTTGTAGGCATGCGCATTGGCGATATTGGCTACGCGGTGCAGGAACATGCCGAGAAGCATGGTTTTGGTGTAGTAAAAGAGCTTGTTGGCCATGGTGTGGGTATACGCCTGCATGAAAAGCCAGAAGTGCCTAACTATGGCAAGCGCGGTGCCGGTATTAAATTAGAGGAAGGAATGGTTATTGCCATTGAGCCGATGATTAATGCAGGCCGTGCCGGTGTTAAGTTTTGGGACGATGGATGGACCGTATCAACGGTTGATAAAAAACCATCGGCACATTACGAGCATACGGTAGCTGTAAAGAAGGGAAAACCGGATGTTTTGTCAACGTTTTCATATGTTGATGAAGTTTTAAAAGAAAAGAATAAAATATAAAATATTTTTATTAATTTTGCATCCCGGTTTTGGGGTGGATAATCAAGTAATAATCAGTAAAATATGGCAAAACAATCCTCGATTGAGCAAGATGGTACAATTCGCGAAGCATTGTCAAATGCAATGTTCAGGGTTGAACTTGAAAACGGCCACGAGATTATTGCACACATATCCGGTAAAATGCGGATGCACTACATTAAAATCTTACCTGGCGACAGAGTAAAATTAGAAATGAGTCCGTATGATTTAACAAAAGGAAGAATAACCTACAGATATAAATAAGAACGAGATGAAAGTTAGAGCATCCATTAAAAAACGCAGCGTTGATTGCAAGATCATCCGCCGTAACGGGAAACTTTACGTTATAAACAAAAAGAACCCAAAGTTTAAACAGCGTCAGGGATAATTAAAAATATTGTAACGATTCGTACAACGGTAGCCGCCGTTCGGTCGTTGCTTTAAAAACAAAAAAATATGGCAAGGATATCAGGTATTGATTTACCAAAAAACAAAAGAGGCGAGATAGGCTTAACCTATATCTACGGCATTGGCCGCTCAACTGCCCAGGAAATTTTAACCCAGGCTGGTATTGATTTTAATACAAAAGTGCAAGATTGGTCTGATGATCAGTTAACTGCTATTCGTACTATCATCAACGATCAAATTAAAGTTGAAGGTTCTCTTCGTTCAGAAGTTCAGTTGAACATCAAACGTTTGATGGACATAGGTTGCTACAGAGGCACCCGTCACCGTAAAGGTTTACCATTACGTGGCCAGCGCACTAAAAACAACTCACGTACCCGTAAAGGAAAACGTAAAACAGTTGCTAACAAAAAGAAAGCTACTAAATAGTAAATAGTGATTGGTGAGCGGTGAGTAGTTTTACTTGAAGCTTATCAGGAATATAAAATTATCCAAATGGTTGATGGGTCCGAATTAGAAATCACTAATTCACTAATTCATCAACTCAATAATTAAGAAAAATGGCTAAAAGTAAAAAAGTTACCAAAAAGCGCGTTGTAATTGTTGAAGCTGTAGGCGAAGCACACATCAACGCTACCTTTAACAATATCATTATCACCCTTACCAACAAAAGCGGACAAGCTGTATCATGGTCGTCTGCAGGTAAAATGGGTTTTAAAGGTTCTAAAAAGAACACTCCTTATGCTGCCGGTCAGGCTGCTGCCGATTGCGGTAAAACAGCTTATGATTTAGGCTTACGTAAGGTAGAAGTTTTTGTTAAAGGCCCGGGTTCAGGCCGCGAGTCTGCTATCCGTACCCTGCAAACAACAGGTATCGAGGTAACTACAATTAAGGACATTACTCCGCTTCCACACAATGGTTGCCGTCCTTCAAAAAGAAGAAGAGTTTAATTAACCCAATTTTTAAAGCTAAGATTCGGCAGCTGCGGGCTGCTTGATACTTTAAAACACACAAAAATGGCAAGATATACAGGCCCAAAATCAAAAATTGCGCGTAGGTTCCGCGAGCCGATCTTCGGTCCGGACAAAGCGTTAGAAAGAAAAAATTATCCTCCTGGCATGCACGGTGCATCCAAAAGAAGAGGAAAACAATCAGAGTACGCTGTACAGCTGATGGAAAAACAAAAAGTTAAATACACTTACGGTGTATTAGAGCGTCAGTTCGAAAACTTGTTCCACACAGCATCTGCTAAAGAAGGTATCACAGGTGAAAACTTGCTGAAATTCCTAGAAGCACGTTTAGATAATGCAGTTTACCGTTTAGGTATTGCACCTACACGTTCAGGCGCACGCCAATTGGTTGGTCACAAACACATTACCGTTAACGGTAGCGTTGTAAACATTGCATCTTACGCTTTAAAAGCTGGTGACGTGATTGCAGTACGTGAAAAATCTAAAACACTTGAAGCCATTACTAATTCAGTAGCCGGCCGTAAAGTAAATAAATATAGCTGGTTAGAGTGGGATGCTGCTGAATTAAAAGGCAAATTCTTAAACTATCCAAATCGTGATGAGATTCCTGAGAACATTAAGGAAAACCTTATTGTGGAGTTATACTCAAAATAATAACGATACTTATCCACAAGGTGATTGGCATATTATGTCAATCATTTTCGTGGTTATAATCTATTCAAATCATTAAACAATAAACAAAAGATATAAATGGCAATTTTAGCATTTCAAAAACCAGACAAGGTTATCATGCAGAAATCAAACGATTTTGATGGCACGTTTGAGTTTCGTCCGTTAGAACCAGGCTTCGGTGTAACCATTGGTAATGCTCTGCGTCGTATCTTACTTTCTTCATTAGAAGGTTATGCAATTACATCTTTACGTATATCAGGTGTAATGCATGAATTTTCAACCATTAAAGGTGTGGTTGAAGATGTAACCGAGATCATCCTTAATTTAAAACAAGTTCGTTTTAAAAAGACAGGTGAATCGGGCGATAATGAGAAAATATTTGTGATCATTAACGGCCAGGATACTTTTAGTGCAGGCGACATTACTAAGTTTTCAAACAACTTTACAGTATTGAACCCTGATCTTGTTATTTGTAACATGGATTCATCAGTAACGCTTGAAGTTGAGCTTACTGTTGCTAAAGGTCGTGGTTACATCAGTAACGAGGAAAACAAAAACCCTGATGCTAATGTAGGCGTGATAGCTATTGATTCTATCTTCACACCTATTAAGAATGTTAAATATACGCTTGAAAACTATCGTGTAGAACAAAAAACGGATTACGAAAAATTGATCCTTGACATTTCTACTGATGGTTCAATTCATCCTGAGGATGCTTTGAAACAAGCTGCAAAAATTCTTATTCAGCACTTCATGCTGTTCTCTGATGAGAACATGATGCTTGAAGCACAGGCTAAAGAAGAAACCAAAGAAGTTGACGAAGAAATTCTTCACATGCGTAAGATCCTTAAAACCGAATTGGTTGATTTAGATCTGAGCGTACGTGCATTAAACTGCCTTAAAGCTGCTGATATCCGTAGCCTTGCAGATTTAGTTTCTTACGATGTTGCTGATATGTTAAAATTCAGAAACTTTGGTAAAAAATCATTAACTGAAATTCAGGACCTGGTTAAATCAAAAGGATTATCTTTTGGTATGAACCTGTCTAAATTTAAGTTAGACGAAGAATAAGGTATTGTGAATAGTGATTAGAGAATAGTGATTGGTTTTAACTGCTCACAACTCTCTACTCACCACTCACTAATAAATAATAATAAACAATAAGCGAGGGCATAATTCCGCGGGCTTGATTTATAAGTCGCCCAACGGTATGCACGTGCACAAATTAACAAACAAATGAGACACGGAAGGAAAGTAAACCATTTAGGCCGTACAGACAGCCATCGTAAAGCGATGATGTCTAACATGGCATCTTCGCTTATCTTACACAAGCGTATTACAACAACTTTAGCTAAAGCAAAAGCTTTACGCGGTTATGTTGAACCATTATTAACAAAATCAAAAAACGATACTACGCACTCACGCCGTACCGTATTCAGCTACCTGCAGGATAAGGATACAGTGAACATTTTGTTCCGCGAAATTGCTGAGAAAATTGCTAACCGCCCAGGTGGTTACACTCGTATTGTTAAGTTAGAGAACCGTTTAGGCGATAACGCTGAAATGGCGATCATTGAGTTAGTAGATTACAACACCGTTTACACTAAAGACGCTGCTAAAACTGAGAAGAAATCAACACGTCGTCGTGGTGGTGCTTCAAAAGCTAAAACTGCTCCTGTAGCTGAAGAAACTGTAGCTGTTGCTCCGGTTGCTGAAACTGCACCAGAAGTAGAAGAAACTCCTGCAACTGAAGCTCCTGCAGCTGATGATAAAGAAGAAAATGCTGAAAAAGGCGAGTAATTAATTTTACTTCTTTTAAAATACAAAAGCCTCCTGATATATCGGGAGGCTTTTTTTGTGCGTGGTATTTTGGCTTAGTCTTTATTTATTCTCGTGATCAGGGAATTCAACAGGAGTAAATTCGGCAAACATATTACCGGTTTCGCTTAAAGTATTTAGTGGTACGTAAGTACAAACTACATCAAATTCGGCCCACATCTGGTGCACTACTTTATTTTGATGTGCCTGTTGTATGGCCTCTGCGGATAGCCATTCAAATATCTCAATAATAGTGCCGTTGGTAGCCTCTAATATCACAGGTTTTCTATCCGTTACCAGGCCCTCTTCCTTTAAACGGGGTACATGCGTATGTACTAATTTTTTTAATTCTGCCGATTTGCCTGCTTTAGGCTGATAGGCTACAATTACAACTCGTCCCATATAAATCAATTTAAGGTAATTTACTAAATTTTAAAACCCCCGCCACCTTATTAGGTTTAAGATTATATAATATTAAATAATATTAAACGGAAATATGGCAAATATAGCTGACCAAATGGTTGAAATGCTGGTGAATGCGGGCATCAAAAGAATATACGCGGTAACAGGTGATAGCTTAAACGAAGTGAATGACGCGGTAAGGCGCGAAGGGACTATCCAATGGATACATGTGCGCCATGAAGAAGCCGGAGCTTATGCAGCAGGGGCAGAGGCGCAGGTAACAGGGCAATTAGCCTGTTGCGCAGGCAGTAGTGGCCCGGGGCATGTGCATCTTATAAACGGCCTGTATGATGCACACAGATCAGGCGCCCCCGTTATCGCCATAGCATCAACCGTTGCCAGTTTTGAGTATGGCACCGAATACTTCCAGGAAACCAATACTATCAAACTATTTGATGATTGCAGTTACTATAACCAGGTTGCTACCACACCAAAACAATTTCCGCGTATGATGCAGGCAGGGATACAAGCCGCATTGCACCGCAAGGGAGTAGCAGTTATTGGCGTACCCGGAGATTTAACCAGTATGGATTCTGAGGAAATAATGAGCTCTACTATCAATTACAATCCTATACCAGTTATCAAGCCTTCTGACGAGGATCTGGGCAAATTGGCTGCGTTGCTTAATCAGCATAAAAAGATAACCTTGTTTTGCGGCATAGGCGCTGCCGATGCGCATGATGAAGTGGTTGCCTTATCGCAACGGCTGAACGCGCCCGTAGGTTACTCGTTCCGTGGTAAGATGGATATCCAGTATGATAACCCTAATGAAGTGGGCATGACCGGCTTATTAGGCCTGCCATCGGCTTACCATAGCATGCATGAATCGGATTTGTTAGTACTATTGGGGACAGATTTTCCATACACGCCCTTTATGCCTGCAGAATGCAAGATAGTGCAGGTAGATATTAAGCCCGAACGTATTGGCCGGCGTGCAAAGGTTGAGGTTGGTTTATGCGGATCTATAAAAGATACACTGGCTGCCTTGTTGCCCTTGATAGATCAGCAGGAAGATGACAGCTTTTTGAAGGCGCAGCTGGAGTTTTATGGTAAGGTTAAAAATAATATGAAAATTTACGTGGATGATGTTGGTAAGAAAGACAACATCCATCCCGAGTACGTTGCCAGCCTGATAAATGAGTTATCTGCTAATGATGCTATATTTACAGTGGATACAGGCATGTCATGCGTTTGGGGATCGCGGTATATCAATGCTACCGGCAAACGCAAAATGATAGGTTCTTTTAACCATGGCTCAATGGCCAATGCTATGCCGCAGGCAATTGGTGCCGCATTGGCAATGCCCGGCAGGCAGGTGATAGCCCTTTGCGGCGATGGCGGCCTGTCTATGTTGTTAGGCGATCTGGCAACTATAACGCAATATAACCTGCCGGTAAAGATAATTGTGTTCAACAACCGGTCATTAGGAATGGTAAAGCTGGAAATGGAAGTTGCCGGCCTGCCCGATTGGCAAACCACAATGCATAACCCGGATTTTGCAATGGTAGCCAAAGCAATGGGCATGAAAGGCATAACCGTTACCGACCCTGATGAGGCTAAACAAGCATTGCGCGAAGCTTTAATGTTCAACGGCCCGGCACTGGTAAATATCTTTACTGACCCTAACGCCCTGGCTATGCCGCCAAAGGTGGAACTAAGCCAGGTTAAAGGTATGGCTTTATCTATGACCAAATTAATGCTAAACGGCCGTGTGGACGAGGTGATTGACACCGTAAAAGCCAATTACAAACATTTTAAAGATCTGATCTAATATAAATGAATATACACAGGCGGCATATTATGCTGTTAGTACTATCCTTAATTACACTGGGTTTTATAGCGCTTACTATAATGGTTCAGTTGTTTCCGGCATCTGCAATTGATATTAAATTTTCCCGGGAAGTTCAAGAGCATCAAAACCATTTTATTGACCAGGCAATGTACTTGATAAGTATCCCCGGTTATATACCCGGTGCACCAATAATGATTGGACTAACCAGTTTGGTTCTTTTTATGTTTAAGTATAAAAAGGCTGCCTTATATGTATTGTTCACTATGCTTGCAGGCGTGGTGAGTACAATATTTAAAGCAATTGTGAACAGACCGAGGCCGTCTGATACATTGGTGCGGATAGTTTTTAAAACCACTCAGCAAAGTTTCCCCAGCGGGCATGTGTTGTTTTATGTGATCTTTTTTGGCTTTTTGGTGATGCTGATGTTTCAGCTGGAGAATGTAAATAAAACAGTTCGCATAATTGTTGGGGGCATTAGCCTGCTCATGATCTTTCTGATCCCTGTTTCCCGCATCTATTTAGGCGCCCATTGGTTCACAGACGTTTTAGGTGGATTCCTGTTAGGGCTGTTTTGTTTGTACCTGCTCTCCTGGCTATACCTGCGCAAGCGTGCCGGTAAAAAAGAAGCCCCGGTTGCAGAAAAACAATAGTTTTTTTGGAATATTTATAATTGCTATCTTCAAGTCATAAAACCTTGACTATTAGCAATTATGAGTGCAACCACAACTACCAAACAGCGGATCCAGTCTGTTGATGTTTTGCGGGGAGTAATTATGCTTATCATGGCGATTGACCATACCCGCGAATTTTTCCACCAGGGCGCTTTAACCTATAGTGCAACGGATATGGCTACAACCTACCCGGCGTTGTTTTTTACCCGTTGGATAACGCACTTTTGCGCACCGGTATTTGTTTTTCTGAGTGGTCTTTCGGCTTATCTTGCAGGCACACGAAGATCAAAAAGCGAACTAAGCGGATTTTTAATTAAACGCGGCTTCTGGCTTATATTGGTTGAGGTTGTGCTGATGTCTTTCGCAATTTTCCTTAATCCGCTTTTTAATGCAATTGCTTTGCAGGTAATATGGGCTATTGGTATCAGCATGATCATCCTCGCACTATTGGTTTGGCTACCGGTACGGATAATCGGGTTGATAGGCTTGCTGTTAATTGTTGGACATGATGTGCTTACTACACTAAAACTCCAGCCAAACAGTACTGAAGATGTATTAATGAAGATCTTTTTTACGGCAAGGGGTACATTGCTCGCTTTAGATCAAAATCACTACGCATTTGTTTTATATGCGGTATTGCCATGGACCGGTGTAATGCTGCTGGGGTATGCTTTTGGTACTTTATACAGATCAGATTATAATCTTGTGAGTAGAAAGGCAATTTTGTTATATTCTTCAATTACAATATTTATAGCCTTTTTAATTTTAAGATTTGTAAACGGGTACGGCGACCCGGCACCATGGGCGGTTCAAAAGAACGGCATATTTACGCTTATGTCGTTTCTTAACGTAAGTAAATATCCTCCCTCGTTAATGTATTGTTGCCTTACTTTATCAGTCGGGCTATTTGTATTAGCTGTAACAGAAAATGTTAGCGGGAAGCTTGCAGCCTTTTTTAAAGTGTATGGCAGTGTGCCATTCTTTTACTACGTGCTTCACTTTTACCTCATCAGGGTTTTATCGGTGATCGTATTTTTTGCCCAGGGCTTTAAAACATCACAGATCGTTACCCCAAATGTGCCTTTTTTGTTTGAACCGCCGGGCATGGGTTTTAACCTGGCTATAACATACCTGCTTTGGCTGGGAATAATTTTATTGCTTTACTACCCCTGCAAATGGTTCTCTAAGTACAAGAAAACTCATCACCAATGGTGGCTTAGCTATTTATAAAGCAATTAAGCTTTTATGTATTGCTGCATTATCTGCTGTAACTGGTTGGCCTGCATTACACCGCTTTGTCGCCATTTGCTTTGCCCGTTTTGGAATACCATTAAAGTAGGTACGCTTTGTACATTATAAGCGCTGGCAGCAGCGGGGTTTTTATCTATGTCTATTTTGATGATGGTAATCTTATCTCCCAGTGCATCTTTAACCTGTTTCAAAATAGGCGGCATCATTTTACACGGCCCACACCACTCTGCCGAAAAATCAATTAATACGGGTTTGTCTGATGCTATAATGTCCTGAAAGTTTGCCATTGGTCTATCTCCTTTTGGTAATAACGATTATTTTGGGAATACGTTTTAGTAAATGTGTTTTATAAAATGATTTGACGTGAAGATGATGAGTGCAAATTATTATTTGGGCGTTCCCTGCGGTCGGGCTTTATGCTCATACCGCACAGGGCTTTAGCCACGGGCCGGTACCCGCTGCAATCCATTAGGTTTGTTTTATATTTAAAAGATATCGCAAGTCAGAGGTGAACCAGCTCCGATCCTAGGTGTGGAGACCTATTTAGGGATTCGGTCCTCTGACTTTGCTATGCTTCGGGCTTAAATA
>NZ_JBAZVP010000058.1:0-11452 GCF_041660805.1 Mucilaginibacter sp.
TTGATCTTTACATTGTAGGGATGCAAAGCAGATGGTCGCCGCCACAGCGTTTTTATTATCGTTTTCAAAACTGTACAGATGCCATGTATGAGGCCAACATGGGCGATTATGCCGGCGATATCGATCGTTTTTATCAGTTTCCACAATTTGTTGATCAGAACTGGGCATATTGGAAAACAATGGTAGAAGGCTGGGGACAGCAATTTATACCATGTGTAATGGGCGGCTATAACTATCAGTATACAAATGTTACTACTAATGCATTGAGCGTGCAGCGTACTGCTGATGGCGCCTGGTACAAAAAGTTTACTGATGTAGCTAAACGAAATGCCTCCAGTAGCGGACTGATTTTTGTCGATTCATTCAATAATTTTGGCAATGACAGTCAAATTGAAGCTACCCAGGCTTATGGTAATACCTATTTGGATATCACACGTACTGCTTTTAAAATAAACTAAATTTTTATTCCCGGCAGGTGTACGTAATCACTTGCCGGGATTTGGAACTCCTTTATTTATCACGAGTACATTTTCCAGTAAAAACTAATTTATAATGCTTAAACACATAGTTAAGTTGTTATCAACCAATTTAAACCATTTTTTAATATGCGGATGGATGCTTTGCTGCTTCTGCAGTGCAGGGCGCCTGAAAGCGCAGAATAAGCTACCCGGTAACGAGGGTAAGGACAATTTAAGATATATTGATCCGCGAATAGGAAATGTTGGGCAGCTATTGCAGCCCACCCGCCCCACAGTGCAGCTACCCAACCAGGTAATCAGAATGTATCCACAGCGAACGGATTATATGGATGATCAGATCTCCAGTTTCCCGCTCACTATTGTATCGCATCGTTTAGGCGAAGTATTCGCCATGAAGCCATGGAACCGCACGCTAACCGCGAATTCGTGGAAACAAAAGCAAACGTTTGATCATGAACTGGAGGTAACACGCCCCTGGTATTATTCTACTTATTTAATTGACGATGAGATCACAGTTGAATTTACGGCCGGTAAAAAAGCGGGTTTTTATAAATTCAGCTTTCCTGAAAAATCTACAGAAAAATTTTTGCTGTTTAATTTGTATAATTCCGGCGCGGGTTCTTTTAAATTTATCAACGGGAATGTCATAGAGGGAACCGAGATCTATCACGAGGATATTAAAGTTTACTTGTATGGCGAGTTCAGCAGCAAAGGCAAGGCTGGGATTATCAAAAACGGCCAGTTAACCGTAGCAGATGAAATAACCGGTAAGGCAGCCAAATCATATATTAGCTTTGGTAAAAATGGGCCCGCAAATGTAGAGTTCCGTTATGCCATATCTTATGTGAGTGAAGAACAAGCGCGCGCCAGTTTTCATCAGGAAATGGATGGCCGCTCATTCAGTAACCTGCAAGCCGATGGCGAAAAGGCCTGGGACAAAGCCATTAACAACATTCATGTAGAAGGCGGTACCGAGGCGCAGCGCAGATCGTTTTATACCGCTTATTACCGTTGTAACGAACGCATGGTTGATATCACCGAAAACGGAAAATATTACAGCGGTTTTGATAAAAAAATACATAACGCTACGCGGCCATTTTATGTAGATGACTGGACCTGGGATACTTACCTGGCACTGCATCCATTGCGCGCCATTGTAAACCCTGCAATGGAAGAAGATATGCTTAACTCCTACGTTAATCAGTACGAGCAAAGCGGATGGATGCCAACATTTCCTGTGCTTTTTGGTGATCATGCCTGTATGAATGGTTTTCACTCATCTATTATGCTGTTAGATGGTTACCGCAAAGGCCTGCGCAATTTTGATGTGAATAAAGCTTACGAAGGTATGCTGAAAAATGCCAACGAAGCTACCATGCTGCCATGGCGCAACGGGCCAAAAACACTATTAGAAAACACTTATTATACTAAAGGTTTTTTCCCTGCACTAAAGATAGGCGAAGTGGAGAAGGTATCCCAAGTAAATATGGGCGAGCGGCGCCAGGCCGTAGCAGTAACACTAGGTGCCAGTTATGATGACTGGGCTGTAGGCCAAATGGCTAAAGAATTAGGTAAAACCAGTGATTATCAAAAGTTCAATGTACGTGCAGCCAATTATAAAAACCTTTGGAATAACAATATTAAAATGTTTATGCCCAGGGATGGTAATGGTAATTGGATTAACATCGACCCCAAGTTTGATGGAGGTATGGGCGGCCGTGATTATTATGATGAAAACAACGGCTGGACCTACCTGTGGCAGGTACAGCAGGATATTCCCGGTTTGATAAACCTGATGGGTGGTAAAGCACCATTCGAGGCTAAACTTGACCAGCTTTTTCGCGAGCCTTTGAACCGCAGCAAATACGAGTTTTGGGCTAAATTCCCCGATGCCACCGGCCTGGTAGGTGAATACTCTATGGGTAACGAGCCAAGTTTTTTTATTCCTTACCTGTATAACTTCACCAATGCGCCGTGGAAAACGCAAAAACGCATTCGCTTTTTAATGGATGTATGGTACAAGGATAGCATTTTTGGCATCCCCGGCGATGAGGATGGCGGCGGTATGTCTGCTTTCATGGTGTTCTCATCTATGGGTTTTTATCCGGTTACGCCCGGCTTGCCAGTTTACACCATTGGTAGCCCTGTGTTTAGTAAAGTGATAATTGATCTTGCCGACGGCAAGAAGTTTACTATGATCGCCAATAACTGTTCCGTGATTAACAAATACGTCCAGAGCGCTAAAATGAATGGCCAGTTAATTAATACCACATGGTTTACCCATGAGCAGTTAATTGGCGGCGGTACCCTGGAATTGGAAATGGGGCCTAAGCCAAATAAAAGCTGGGGTGTAGAGCAAACGTTAAAATAGTTTATAGGTTTTGCTGATAACTATGAGCAACTGGTTGCGGATTTGAGTGATTGCCCGCAGCTGGCCCCGCGGAACCAATTATTTTGCCGGGCAGTTCGCGGTAATGGATGCCGTTATTCTATAATAAAGAGGTTGCGGCATCTTCAACTTTAATACTGATTTACATTGCCAATTACAGCGTCGCACCCAATAAGCTTTTAGGTAACTGTCAGGTTTATCATGTTATATTTTTTTAGATATCAACGTATTGAATATCGGCACAGGTTATTATTTACCATGCCATTAAAACACCGTTATTACTAAAGGAAGCACGCCTTTAGTAAGTAGAAATTTTTAAATACAAATGAAACGATTACAAACCGCTGCTATACTGTTATTGCTACTTTGGGCCGCCGATGCCATTGCCGCCATTAAACTTCCCGGCTTAGTTGGCGATAACATGATCTTACAACGCGCTATCAAAATACCGGTTTGGGGCTGGGCTGAACCCGGTGAGCACGTACTGGTGAAGTTCAAGGGCAAAACCTATAAAGCCATTGCCTCGGCGCCGGATGGGAAGTGGATGGTTAAACTCGACCAAACTGATGCCGGCGGGCCTTATGAAATGGCGATCAAAGGTCAAACCGATGATATCCGCATCAAAAACATTTTAGTGGGTGATGTTTGGTTATGCTCAGGGCAATCAAATATGGCGTTTGACTTTAACAACTCAAGAGCAAAAGCATTATATGCAAACGACATTGCAATATCTGCAAACGACCATATCAGGCAGGTGTTGGTAAGCAGGGGCTATGCTTCTGCACCGGCGGCAAACTGTAAAACAACTGGCTGGCGCATGGCGTCGCCTCAAACGTTAAATTCGTTCAGCGCGGTTGCTTATTTTTACGCCCGCAATTTGTATGAGCAATATCATGTACCTATTGGATTGATCAATTCCAGTTTAGGAGGCACCATTGCTGAGGCCTGGACCAGCGAGAAAGGCTTAAAAGAATTACCCCAATATACCAACGATATCCTTTTTTTACACGATACCATCGCGTTAGATAAAAAAGTAAAGGACTATCAAACTAAAGTTATTAATTGGGGTAAGAAAATAGAAGAGACAGATAATGGTAATGATGCCAATGGTAATCCCGCCTGGGCTATGCCGATGGTAGATGATAGCCAGTGGGCAACCATGCCACAACCCGGCTTTTGGGATAAAAATGGCTATGGTACTTTCTTCGGTTCAGTTTGGTTTCGTAAAGAAATAGAAGTGCCTCAAGCGGCCACTGGTAAGGACGCGGTAGTGATATTAGGACAAATAGACGATGCCGATATTACTTATTTTAACGGGCAAATGATTGGTAAAACCAGTAATCGCGATTATAAAAGGGAGTACAAAATACCGGCTGCGCTTATTAAACCCGGCAAAAACATTCTAGCCATTCGTATTATTAACTATAGCGGCACCGGCGGCATTTTTCCTGCGGATTCATTAAGATTTAAATCGGGCGAAACAACTGTTTCGCTCTCTGGCCCATGGAAATTTAACCAGGGTATAAAGATGGAGGCACGGCCAGGCGCATTAGACCCTAAGAATTTACCCACCTCGTTATACAATGCCATGATCGCTCCGCTGGAGCCATATGCAATTAAGGGTGTGCTTTGGTATCAGGGCGAGTACAATGCCCACCAGGCTTATGCTTACCGGCCGCTCTTTCAGGCGCTGATCAATGACTGGCGAGCTAAGTGGCAACAGGGCGACATCCCTTTTGTATTTGTACAGTTACCCAATTTTCAGCCTGTTTATGATCATCCTGTTGAGAGTGAATGGGCTGAACTACGAGAAGCCCAAAGTATGGCTTTGATACAACCTAACACAGCTATGGCCGTGGCCATAGATATAGGCGAAGCCGAAGATATCCATCCGGTTGATAAAAAGGATGTGGGTTACCGTTTATCCTTAGCATCACGCAGGTTGGTTTACGGAGAAAAATCATTAGTAGCATCTGGACCGGTATATCAATCTATGAGGGTTGATAAGGATAAGATTATACTCAGTTTTGAAACTGGCGGAAATGATATGATTAGTAAAAATGGCGACGAGCTAAAGTCTTTTGCCATAGCCGGGGATGATAAAAAATTTGTTTGGGCTAAAGCGATCATAAAGCATAGTACAATTGAGGTAAGTAGTCCGGCGGTGGTACATCCGGTTGCGGTACGTTATGCCTGGGCTGGTAACCCAGCCGGGTGCAACTTATTTAACAAGGCCGGTTTACCCGCATCGCCCTTTCGTACCGATACCTGGCCGGGAATAACAATCACCAATTAGATAAATTTTATAGAAACGTTTCAAAATAGTGTATAAACCGGAAATCCAACTTGTGAAGGTGCATTTCGTTCTTTTTATACTTCGTTTGGATAAACTTGTTAAGATACCGTTTGGTAGCAATGTAGTGCTTTAGCGTAATTGACTTAATAGCCGCCAATGCGGTTTAGTTGTGATAGCTGAAAAGATCTGAAAGTTTGTAAACCTCAATGTTTGTATAAAAATAATTATCCTTTTATAGCTTTCGTAGCTAAATAGGCACCTTTTAACTGCATCTGCTAAAACTGCATTCTGCTCGGATCGGCAGAAATAAGCAAGTATTGCAAAAGCCTCCTCGTTTAATTAAAACAGACCTGTCTGTTTGACTGGTTTTTATTAACTTTGTATATGCGGAATGAGAGAAAGAATGCAGTCAGGCAGGCTATTGTCGATACTGCTTCCCGTTTGTTTTACAAACAAGGGTATGGCAATACAGGGATTAACCAGATCATCGAAGAATCCGGGGTGGTTAAGTCTTCATTATACACAAGTTTCCGCTCGAAAGAGGATATACTGATGGCTTACCTGGAAAGCTCGGGGGCCGCTACAGACGAAGCCCTGAAAAGCGCTGCCTATAAGTTTACAGATCCTAAAGAACGGGTGTTAGGCGTGTTTGATTACCTGGTTGAACTGGTGCAGGAAAAGGAATATTACGGCTGTAATTTCCTGAATATAATTTCAGAAATCCCTAAAGAAGATGAGCGTGTAAAAGCGCAGATCAAGAGACAGAAAAACGGCGTGCGCCGGTTATTTTCCGAAATCCTGGAACCGGTTGACAAAGCGGATATGGCGGATGAAATTTATACCCTGTTTGAGGGTGCCCTGATCGGAAATAAAGTTCATAATGAGGTATGGCCCGTAACCAGTGCTCGAAAAATTGCCGAAAAGCTCATTAGTTAAAAATATATCTTACTGATAATAAATTACTTAGATAATGAAAACAGTAAGGGTAAAAAAGATTTAAAAATAAATAAAAACAGACTTGTCTGTTTTTATTTATTTTATTTAACTTTGGCTTATGAGAACTAAATCAGTAAGAGAAGCTATTATGCAAACAACGGCGCGGTTATTTTATCAAAATGGTTATGGTAATACAGGCATTAACCAGATCATTGAAGTGGCCGGAATTGCAAAATCGTCCCTTTACCAACATTTAAGGTCAAAAGAAGATCTGCCCATGGCCTACCTGGAAGAAACCGGTACTGAGATTTATACCTTATTTGAAGGAGCACTGATCAGTAATATGGTATATGAGGGTCCGTGGCCGGTGATATCAGCACGCAATATTGTAGAAAAATAAGTTAATTTTTTTTGTTGTTTAAAACAGACTTGTCTGTTTTAAACAACAAAATCGAAAACGATTTTCCGAAAAAAATTTAAAAAAAAACAATGAGTAAACAAGGTATCTTTTATAAGACTGTAAATGTTGATGGGATCAACATTTTTTACAGAGAAGCCGGTGACAAAACCAAGCCACAGATCGTTTTACTAAACGGTGTCCCTAATGCATCCGGTGCGTTCCAGGAATTGATCCACGATCTGAAAGATAAATTTTATATGGTAGCGCCGGATTTCCCGGGTTTCGGTAACAGTGATATACCTGGCAAGAACGTGTTTGATTACACTTTCCATAACATCTCCGTAATTATGGAGAAATTTATTGACGAACTGGGCCTTACTCGGCCGAATGTTTATGCGTTAGGTTACGGTGGCCCTGTAACGTTCCGGATCGCGTTACGAAGGCCTGAATTATTTAACAATTATATTCTTCAAAATTCTAACGCTTATGAAGAGGGGTTAGGCCCGGCAATGATTGATGCGGCCCCCTACCTGGAAAACAGGAACGAAGAAACTGAGCAACTGGTGAAACCCCTGCTGACATTGGATGGTATTAAACTATTTTTCCTGAATGGCGCCAAAGATTTGACCCGGATCAACCCGGACGGCTACCTGAACTCATTATGTTATTTAAGCCGTCCTGGTCAGCAAGAGATTCAATTGGACCTGCTTTATGATTATCGTACCAACATTGCAGAATATCCGAACTGGCAGCGTTTCCTTAAAGAAATGCAGCCGGGAATGTTGTTGGTTTGGGGCAAAAATGATGTTTTTTTCCCGCTATCAGCTGCTGAAGCTATTAAAAGGGATGTACCGGCTGCGGAATTACACGTTTATGACACCAGCCACCTGGCGTTGGAAGAGCACCACGCTGATATCGCCCAAAGAATAGAAAAATTTCTAATCCCGTAAGGGAAGCATTTTTTTTGACTACTAAATAGCAAGCTTATTTGCTTAAACAGGATAACACAAAATCTAATACAAACAATCAAAATCATGAAAACATCAATCGTTAAGTATCTGACAACAAAGGTCGATGGCCTGAATGTATTTTATCGTGAAGCAGGGCCTAAAAATGCGCCCGTAGTGCTCTTATTGCACGGTTACCCCACCTCATCGCACATGTACAGGAACCTGATCCCGATACTGAGTGAAAAATACCATGTGATAGCGCCGGACCTGATCGGCTTCGGATATTCGGATGCCCCGCATTACCAATCATTTAATTATACTTTTGATAACCTAACCAAATATATCCAGGGTTTTGTGGATCAATTGGGCTTAAAGCGCTTTGCCATCCAGGTATTTGATTATGGCGCTCCTGTGGGCTACAGGCTGGCGGTAGCCAACCCCGAAAAAATTACCGGTATCATTTCACAAAATGGAAACGCCTATGAAGAGGGCCTGAGCGACGGCTGGAACCCGATCCAGAAATACTGGGCGGATCCAAGCGAAGAAAACCGCAATAACTTAAGATCAATGTCAACCGCTGCTACTACCCAATGGCAATACTTTACGGGCGTAAGCGATAAGAGCCTGGTGGCCCCGGAGTCGTATTCATTAGATCAGTTTTTCCTTGATCGTGAAGAAAACGAAGAATTACAGCTTGATCTGTTTAAAGACTATGCCAGCAATGTGGCGATGTACCCGACATTTCACCAATATTTCAGGGAAAGCCAGGTGCCTTTGTTAGCTGCCTGGGGCGATAAAGACCCGTTCTTCCTGCCGCCGGGTGCCGAAGCCTTCAAGCGTGATCTTCCCAATGCTATTGTTAAGTTTTTTGATACAGGGCATTTCGCGCTGGAAACCCACGTCAACGAGATCGGCGAAGAAATCCTGAAGTTCCTGGCAACACTACCTGAATAAGCAAGCACTTAAGATTCTTATAAATAAGGCAGTTGTTCAGGGCAACTGCCTTTTATAAAAAGAGATTGCGACATGGGGGATGGCTCATAGATACTAAATGGTTAACCGTTTAATTTTATTGATTTAAATAGCCAGGGATGCACCGTGCAAAAAAAGAGGGCCGCTGGATCGCAACCGCACCAACGGGCTATATTAACCGTTCCACCGAAGACGGAAATTTATCCGTCCGTCCGAGCCCCAGGCGGGTATTATGAAACGGGCATTTGACGAGATTGCAACTGGACGGGCTTCGGTTGAACAGGTCTGGAAAAAAGCGAGAAAAGGTGGCCTGCGTTGCGGCCGTAATAACTTTTGGAACCTGATCCGCAACCCCATCTACTGTGGCAAGATCGTGGTCAAGCCTTTCCGGGACGAAGCTTTGCAAGTGGTTGATGGGCAACATGAGCCGCTCATCACGGAGGAATTGTTTTGCCGGGTACAAGATGGTTTTAGATGATAAAAAAACGGTGCGCGAAACAAAGGTCTTTTCATTGGCTAAGATGCCGCCAGAAAGTTAAAGGCAAAAAAAAACTGGACTAAGGCCGATTTCTCGTCCTTGTCCAGTAAGGTGGGAGTTACTGGGTTCGAACCCTGTAATATTATAAACTGACTAACAGTGAGTTATCAAATCAGCCATTTAACTGGTACTCACTTTGGTACTCTGCCTGAACGACTATACAAATATATTAATTTCCATATATCAAGTATGCTATTTAGCCTAAATATTCAGCGCCTTCATTTGACCGAGCAGTCGTTCTCCAAACTCCTGCAAGTCTTCTTTCGTGATGATCTCTGCTGCCATAATTATTCGTTTACTGATGTTAATTATTCAAACCTAAACTGTTGTCAGTTGTCCCACAAGTACAACTTTATGTTGTACCCTTGAAACAAAGTTGTACCCTTCATTTGAGAAAAGCTCACAACATGCGCACACCTTGGGTATTTTTTGTCTTATAAATTTTACCCTACCACGTTGGTTTAAGCACAAAAGTGCTCACATGATCTAAATAAAATTCACACCTCATGTACGAGGTAGGTGTTTTTATACAAAAATGGGTTAAGGAAATTGGAATTTAATCCGAGTTTATCCGAGTCGGATAGAAGATTTTACAACAGCGTTCTTTGATAGTGAGTAAGTGATATAGTCTTAAGCCTATGTCGATCGAAGGTAACTTGCTCTCGTCAATATAGGTATGAATCAATTCTGACGAGAATAAAATACCAATCTAATTTTTTCATATCAAAAGGCAGATATAGCATTGGATGCAGGTGGTAGCTTTAAATTTTTCTTGGTGTAACCGGTTACAATGGAAATAAGTGACTTTAAAGGATCTATAATCTAATTAAATCCTGCCAGCATCTCCACGGCGACTATTTTATAATACTTCAAGCCAAAATATTTTAAGAATATTATTTTGTTTGAAGTATTATTAATACATTTAAAACATTAACCTAAACACGCTAAACACAATCTTTTATGAAACTTAATTACGATATCCGGAACCTGCACAATCCAATTTTCATGTTGTTTCCCGGCGACAATAATTCTTTAAAACGAGCAATTCGTCCTTAATATTTAATTATTCTTAGAAATAGTACTGCTGTTATACCACAGCACATCAAAACGCTTGTGCCCCAGAATTGGCATCATTATCACTAAACACTTTAAAATTATAATCTATTCCTCAATGAAAAAACTTTCCTTAAGCGTAAGTATATTTTTCGCTGCGCTATCAGTTGCAAATGCACAGTGGACAACAACAACCAATGCGACCAATACCAATACCGGATATGTAGGGGTTTCCACCGGTTTTTATGTTACCGATGGAACTTACACACTCGGTTCACTTGCTCCGGGGGCCGCATTATTTGGCAGAACCACTGCAGCAGGCGTTTATATCCCAACCTCTCAAAATCTGGGGTACAATCGTTCTATAACCTTGGATCAGCCGAATGGGAGAATACATTTAATCGATGGCAATAGCGATCAGGGTGGAGGTATTTCAAGGCCAGGCGTTAATACGGGCGAAACGCGTTTTTATAGTTTCCCTAATTACAATAATTCTCAGAATTTCATGACATTTTACAATAACTCGTTGGAGTGTATGCGTATTCTTAGTAATGGTTCTGTGGGTATCGGTACAAGTTCGCCCACCAGTTATTTCCACGGCGGAATAAACAACGTGGTAGAAATACAAAATCCAGGGACTGCTTTGAATAGCCAGTCACAACTTGTCTTAAGTACTGGATCTGTCATCGATGGCAGCTCTGCCGGAGCTATCACCTGGGTGTCCAAAAATTCTACCGGTTTTAAAGGTATGGCATATATAGGAAGCCGTCTCGAGGGAAGTGCCACTACAAATGCTTCCGCTTCCCTGCGATTTGCAACAGGAAACGCAGGTACAATTACCGAACGAATGGCTATCACCAAGGATGGTAATGTAGGTATTGGGACAGCAAACCCTGATGCTAAATTAACGGTTAATGGTACTGTACATGCTATCGAAGTAAAAGTTACCGCCGGCGTACCGGCCGACTTTGTATTTGAAAAGGAATACAAACTTAGAACGCTAAGTAATGTGAGTGCTTACATCAATAAGAATAAGCATTTACCAGATGTCCCATCTGGTAAGGTCATGAAAGAGAATGGTATCGATCTTAGCGATTTTAATATGAAATTACTCCAAAAGATAGAAGAGCTGACCTTGTACCTGATTGAAAAAGATAAGCAGGACAAACAAAAGCAGGCGCAAATAGATGCATTAAAACAGCAGGTGGAGACTTTAAATAAAGAAGTCCGTAAAAGGAAATAGATACCAACCTTATCACGTATGAAATACATTTTCTCGCTCTTAGCCGTGCTGGTCGCTGCCAGCCATTCTTTTGCGCAAACCAATACGTTCCCCGGCACAGGTAATGCTGGCATAGGCACAATAGCGCCTCCGGCAGCAGACCTTCAAATCGGTTATTCCAATAAGGGAGGCCCTAGCACGATCCTTATCCCGGGAA
>NZ_JBAZVP010000059.1:0-10364 GCF_041660805.1 Mucilaginibacter sp.
ACTGGCTAATTGCCAATAAAATAGCTAATCCTAAAAAGATAGCCATTTTTGGCGGTGGTTTTGGCGGCTTTTCGGCATTGTATGGTTTGTCATTTCACCCCGAACTTTATAACTGCGCTATTGTAAAATACGGCATCATTAACCTGTTTACTTATTTAAAAGATGTACCCCCGTTTGCCAAGCCTTATCAGCAAATGACTTATGAGATGATAGGCAACCCCGAAACAGATGCCGAGCAGTTAAGGGCTATATCACCGGTTTTCCATACTGATAAAATTAAAAGCCCTCTATTGATATTCCAGGGAGCTAAAGATCCGCAGGCCAACATCAGCATACTGAACCAGTTTGTACGCGAGTTAAAAAACCGGAACGTACCGGTAACTTATCGCCTGAAAGAAAACGAGCGGGCCTTTTTCAAAAGCGAGCATAACCGTATGGAAATGTATGCCGAGATAGAGAAATTCCTGGATACTAACATGCAGGTTAAACGTTAACCTGTTATGAAAGGGGAGAAAAACATATACCGGAAGAATTTTTCGCTGATCATCGCTTTTATTGTGCTGATAACTGTAAGCCTGATAGTTGCTGTTATTATTGCCTATAACCTTACTGCCAAGTATGTAGAGAATGAGTTTGCCTCTAAAAAAATTGAAGTGCTTGAGCAAACCATTAAACCTTATTACGATTTTTTCGAGATAAAAATCCCCGAGATAACCTCCTATCAGGGGTTTTTAGATTCAACATCGGCAGCTAATTACTCAGCAACGGTTTTTCGCAGCTACCCATTTGTACGCAGGGTGCTGTTTTATGATATACAGATAGGTAAACCGGCAGCAAAGCCCCCGGTACACAATATTGAAGGTATATGGGTAAAAGCTATTTACAGGTATAAACTAAAACGCGGGTCTGTATCCGGATTAAAAGATATTACCTCGGTATATGAAAGCGATTTTAAGGAAATGGCCGCTAAGCTGGGCAACTTTATAGCGGTTGCTGATACCGCGAGGGTGCCTACCCAGGATGAGATATTTAAAACCTTTTACGATGTTAAGCCTGATAAAATAAGCTATTTGAACATCCCGCGCAGAGAGGATATAAAAAACTATCGTGCATTGTTCAATAACAAACAATCCCCGGCATTTTATAAGCAAAACATGATGACCTTTTTGCTTGATGCCCACATGCTGAATGTAAAGAATTCGCATCCCGAATTATATCAGCAGGTAACCATACAGCCCGTGGTTTATGACCCGCTGGATGTGGAGGGCGGAAAAATATTTACGGAGGTGCCCCTGCCAGGCGCGTTCTCAAATTTTAAACTGTACTTCAGCTCCGCCAGCAGTCACCTTAAACGCGAAATTGACAGAAGGTTTTTACCGATAGGCGGCATTGTATTAATGATCTATTTTTTCTTATTATTAATAAGCTGGTTAATATTCCGCAATTTGAACATCAACCTAAAAGTATTTAAACTGCAGTACGATTTTATAAACAACTTTACCCATGAATTTAAAACGCCGGTAAGCGTAATAAAAATAGCGGGATCAAACTTAAGGGGCGATGCTGAATTAAGCGAACGGCAGCGCCGCCATTACGGTAAAATTTTAGATGAAGAAGCCGATAAGCTGAATGACCTGATGAACAAGCTGTTATCATTTACACAGTTAGAGAACAGGTCTATTAATGTTCATCGTGAGGAAATAAACCTGAAAAGCTTTGTAAAGGGGTACATTGATACCTTTAAAATTAAATACCCTGATTTTAACCTGAGCTATGAAATTGAGGGTGTAGATCACTTTTACAGCGATCAGGTACTGTTGGGGAGTGTTTTCCAAAACCTGATGGAGAATGCCTACAAATATTCGCACCCGGGTAAAAAAGAGCTGGCTATACATATTAAACAAGAAAAGCATAAGTTAGTATTCGCGTTTGCAGACAAGGGCATTGGTATGGCCAAAGCCGAGCAGGGAGATGTATTTAAGAAGTTTTACCGGATAGAGAACCAGTACAATCAGAATGGAAGCGTGGGCCTTGGCCTGGCATTTTGCAAGGAGCTGGTGAACTTTATGGGTGGCGATATTAGTGTAAACAGTAAAATTAACGAAGGTTCGACATTTGTGGTTACCTTGCCGTTAGAGAATTAAAAATTACAAAAAAACTATACCTTTAAATATTACCCACAGGAGCGTACAGCTTTGTAGTTAATGCACATAGCAAAGCGTTGGTTCATACAGGGGCAATTGTATATATAACTTTATTACACATGAACAAGGAAATTAAAATAGCGCTGATAGAAGATGACGAAAACCTTAGGTTTTTAGTAGCCGAACGCTTACAAACAGAAGGATATAAAGTACTGGAAAGCGGTAACGGCGAAGAAGCCGAAGGTATGATACTTGAAGAGCAACCCGATATTGTACTGCTTGACTGGATGCTGCCCGGCAAACAAGGATCGGAAGTGTGCAGCAGCCTGAGGGAGAAAGGTTTTGATAAGCTGGTTATAATGATGACCGCCAAAGCACAGGATATTGATAAGATAGGGGCTTATAATTTTGGCGTATCTGACTATATCACCAAGCCCTTTAATATGGATGTTTTGGTAGCGATGATTGACAGTAAAATTAAGTTCTCGCTGAATAACGAAAAAACCGAATCGCATAAGTTTGGTAATATGGAGCACCTGCCAAACACTCACCTGTTAATAAAGGATGGCCGTAAAACAGAGCTGACCATATTAGAGAACCGCATTTTACTTTACTTTTTAAAGAACAAGAACAAGGTAATTAACCGCGAAGAACTGATGATGGAAGTTTGGGGTTACAATGCCGATGTAAACACCCGCACGCTCGACATGCACATTGTACGCCTCCGCAAAAAGATTGAGAACAACCCCGATTCGCCTACCTATTTGCAAACGGTACGGGGTATAGGGTATAAATTTGTTTATTAACCCCCCCAGCCCCCTAAAGGGGGAGCTTTTGAAGAGCATACAGAACTTCTGTTCCCCCTTCAGGGGGGAGGGGATTACATATCCCTCACCACTACCTCGCCGGTTACTTTGTCTTTTAACAGGAGTTTTTTATCGCCGTGGGGAAGGATCTCTTCTTTTATTAAGTAATACTGGTCGTCGTACACGGCAAAGTCTGATGCTATTTTGGTATCGTTGCTGCCGCGCCAGTCATCTATTTTAACGGGTTCCCAAATACCGCTTTTGGCCGATGCATAGGCTGCATCTATAATGGCGTTCACCACGTAACCATCGTAAAATGTTTCTGCCGGTTCGCGCTTGCCTTCAATAGCTTCAAACATATCGGTAAACATGTGGTTGTAGCCCAGTTCGTTCACCTCATCGCCTACGGGGAAGAGCCATCCGCTGCTGCTCTCGGCCTTTTCGGCAACGTAACCGCCGCCCTTGCCGGTGCTAAACATATCGAACCCCGTGCGCAGGAAGTTGTTTATCCAGATGGTGCCCTCGGTACCCATCACCTCGTCGCGCAGGTCCATACCGCCCCTAAAACACCAGCTTACCTCAAACTGACCGATTGCTCCGTTAGCATACTTCACCATGCCAATGGCATTATCCTCTGCATCAATTGGGTGCACCTGCGTTGCCGCCCAGCACATTACCTCAACGGGCCTGATATCCTTCCCAATGTAGCTGCGTGCTATCTCAATACAGTGGCAACCTAAGTCGACTATTGCGCCGCCGCCGCTTTGCTCCTTGTTCCAAAACCAGTTGCTGTGCGGGCCGGGATGTGCCTCGCGGCTTTTGGCCCAAAGCACCCTGCCCAAAGCACCCGCCTTTACACTGGCGAGGCTCTTATTAAACTTTGGCGTATAACACAGATCTTCCAGGTAACCACCCATTACGCCTGCCTGCTCCACCAGATCCAACATTTGTTTGGCCTCCGCAGCGGTACGACCGAGGGGTTTTGTACACAGCACATGCTTACCCGCTTTGGCGCAAGCCTCAACGGCGGCAAGGTGCAGATCATTGGGGAGCGATATCACCACCACGTCAACTTCGGGATGGTTCACCACCTCGTCCATATTATTGCTGTACACGGGGAGTTTATAATCACTGGCAAATTGTTTGGCCTTTGCCACATCGCGGCTGTACACGGCGTGCAGGGTATCTAACCGGCGGTGGCCTATCAGCGAATCGGCGTAGAAACGCGCAATAAAGCCCGAGCCAAGCATAGCAATTTTCATAAAGGTAAAATTTATAAGGGTTTGTAATTGGGGTTTAAGATAGGGTTAGATGTGCAGATATGCAATTAGATGTGCAAATTTTAAATGTGCAGATATGCAGATTGCAGATGATCCCCAAACGCGTCATTCCGAGTTTTAAAATCCAGCGACCTCTGAAGGGGAAATGACATTTGCTGGGGTCATCCTGAGCTTGTCGAAGGACGTGTGCAAAGGCCCGCCCCGCAATGTGGTTCGACAAGCTCACCATGACAAGACAAGCTCAGCATGACCCATATAATTAAATATGTTCTTTGCGAGGCACGAAGACAACCGACCGTAGGGAGCTCATTAATACCTTAAAGAAAAATTAAAATCATTAATAATCTCGTAGGACGTTCGGTGAGCGCCCATCCTCCCCCGCCAACCGCGTCATTGCGAGGTACGAAGACAACCGACCGTAGGGAGCTCATTAATACCTTAAAGGATAATTAAACTTATTAATAATCTCCCGATAGGTTAGTTCTCCGTTAGGTAAGGGGTGCTGCTTTATGCCAAGCCTGTGGTTGTCACTTTCTTTTCTCTCAAAAGAAAGTAACCAAAGAAAAGTCGCGGCTTGGTCCCGCCCTGTGAAAGGTAGTGGTGCTTCAGAGCCGGTGCCATCCGAGCGTTACACTATGCCGCATTTTAAGCTGACTTTCCGTCTGTGCGCCTGCAAGGTTAATGAACCATTCCCCAATGACTTAATGACAGCGCAGTAAAATGACTCAATGACCCAAAATAAGTAAAGGTACTGTTGTGGTGCTTATGGATGCTGCAGCCCCGCTATGCGCTCATACGCCTGCAGGCCTTAGTCGCGAGGGCCGGTATCGCTGCTATCGGGTTTGGGGGGAAGACATGAGATATGTAACACTAATAATTGTTAATTGGTTTAAAACTAAGTAACTTAGCATAATACCTAAATTTTATGCAGTTAAAACTAAAAAATATATTACTTCGAATTATTCCATTAGTTCAAAAAAAACTCTCCAAGCTACTAGAAAATATAGGTGAGCCGCTTAGTGAAAAAAAAACTAACTATGAAGACTTAACTCCAATTGATGATGTAAAAAAAAGCGAGCCATATCTCAATGCATTGAATTGGGCTTTAAAAAATCAAAATATAAAAAATATAGCTTTAACTGGGCCCTATGGTTCAGGCAAGACAAGCATTCTAAAAACTTTTAAAAAATCTTACCCAGAATACTATTATTTAAATATTTCGCTAGGGTCTTTTCAAGATGAAATTGAAATTCAGAAAGAGGAATCATCTGAAATAAAAAAACCTGATACAAAACCAACAAATTATGAGGAAAGACATAGGCTTATAGAGCTAAGCATATTACAACAAATGTTTTATAAGGTTGAAGGCCGAGATATTCCTGATTCTAGATTTAATAGAATAAAAAGCCTTGGTAATATCCGGTTATTCATGTACATTTTAATTGTATTTATTACAATTACAGGTCTTTCTATACTTTTTACTCCTACCTTTTGGGAAAGTTTATCATGGTGGAATAATCTCACAGACCCTTACTGTGATTGGTTTAAGTATTTCGCTTTAATTCTTTTGGCACCTTCCTTATATTTTTTAAGCCGTTATATTATTAGATTGTTTAATTTTTCAAAATTTAATAAAATCAATTTGACAAAAGGTGAGTTAGAATTTGATCCCAAAAGTGAAACATCAATTTTAAACAAGCATTTAGACGAAATATTATATTATTTCGAGGTAACTTCATTCAATGTCGTTTTTATTGAAGATCTGGATCGTTTTAATGACCCTGAAATTTTTACTAAGCTTAGGGAGTTAAATATATTAATTAACCAATCTGGTCAAGTAAATAGAAGAATAGTATTTATATATGTCATTAAAGACGACATGTTTAAAGATAAAACTCGAACAAAATTCTTTGATTTCATAATTCCCATCGTACCCGTAATCAACTCTTCAAATTCTTTTGATATTATGATAAAGAAGATAGAAGATACAGGCCTTAATTTGAATATTAGTGAAAAGTTTTTAAGCGATGTAACGCTTTTTATTGATGATATGCGCGTGCTTAAGAATATTTTTAATGAATTTTTATTGTATCGCGAAAGTCTAAATGACATAACCCTAAAAGATGAAGAATTATTTGCAATGATTGTTTACAAGAATATGTACCCAAGTGACTTTGCATTTCTTCATAATAAATCTGGTATCCTTCACGGAGTTTTTGAAAGCGCGAGGGCTGTTAAAAATGAAATAATCAAACAAAAAACAAATGAAATTACAACAATTACAAAAAGTATTCGAGGAATTGAAGATAATAAACACTTAAGTATCGAAGAGTTGCGCTCTGTTTACTTGGTCGAAATAATTTCTGAATTTGATAGTGCTATCGGAATAATTGTGAATGGTGAAATGAAAACACTGGCTCAAATTAGATTAAATCAAATTGATTTTGATTGGCTTACCAAACAATCTAATATAGCTTATTACCATTACAGTACTAGCTATGGACAAAATAGACAAGCAAATACTGGAAAATCGTTTTTGGCAATTGAAACTAAAGTCAACTCAAAATCTAGTTTTAAAGAACGAGAAACGTTGATTAATGAACATATTTTAAACGGTGTAAACAAATTAAAATCAGATATTGAAAAATTAACGCTAGAAATTAATGTCGTTCAAAAGCAAAAAATCGCTCAAATGCTTAAGAGCGAACCTGATCCAATTGGTTATTTCGATGACCGATTTCAGAATGCCCCTTTATTAGTTTATCTTATTAGAAATGGTTATATAAACGAACACTATAATATTCTCATATCTTATTTCTATCCCGGCCATTTAATGATAAATGATATGGAGTTTGCATTAAGCGTTGCTAATAGGGAATTACGTGAATTCGATTTTGAACTTAATAAGGTTGAAAAATTGATTAGCCGATTAGATGTGGATGATTTTACAGAACCGGCAATATTAAATTATAATTTAACTGACTATATACTTATTAAATCTGGGACTTACAAGGAACACTTTGTCAATCTATTCAAGCAACTGAGCAATGAAAGTGATATCGTTTTACAATACATAGATTCATATTTCATTAATGGAAAGCAAAAACCTAAATTTTTCAAAAATCTATTTAAAAATTGGTCTGGGGGTTGGGATTACATAGCAAACACTTCAAACTTTTCAAAAGAAAAGCAGATTTCCTATTTAAAAATAATTGCCGTAAATGTTGATGGAAAAGACATTAATACTTTAAATAAAAATGGTTCCCTAGCTATATTTATTACTGATTTGTCAGAATTTATCGAGATTTTTAAAGACCCACATGAATTTGCTGGAGCTAAAAAATTACTAGATAACATTAATATCTATTTTCCTATTTTATCAAATGTTGAGGCATCAAAGGAGCTTTTAACATATATCTATGAAAATTGGATGTATGAGTTAAATGAGAATATGATTAAAATTATGATTACACAAAAAGCGAACAACTCTAGTTTAAATATTTCCATGCTCGATATAGCAAATTACACTACTATAAAGTCGTCAGGCGCAAAACAATTATATGAATACATACTTGAAGATCTTAATACCTACGTTGAAACAATCATTTTGAGTAATATTAACAATACACAAGAAGATGAAAGCGCCGTTATAGAACTTCTCAATTTCGATGTGAATAAATTATCTATCAATAATAAAACAAAGCTTATCGAACACCAATTAGTTAAAATTTCAAAAGTAGAAAGCATAGTACAAAAAGATCTTTGGTCGACATTATTTGATAATAAAAAACTTGAAATAAATTGGCAAAATACTTTAGACTACTTTGAGTATGTTGATAAGTTGGATTCACATTTATTTGATTATTTAAGCTACCCCGAAGTATATAACAATCTCCGGAAAATCAATTTTAACACTACAAACAAAGGCGATAAACTAAATTTTAAATTTTCATTAGAAACTTTGTTAAAAAACGAATTTTCGAACGACGTTTACGACGCTCTAATTCAAAGTAACCCTTATCATTATAATGGTAAATTAGATGTAACTGATCTTTCAGATGACAAGGTAGAAAAATTAATTAAAAAGAAATTAACTTTAAATATCGAACAATTTGAATTGATTAAAGAAAAATTCCCAAAACTGGTGGGACAATATATAGGTTGTAACATTGCTTCTTATTTAAACAATAAAAATTTATATGCTTTGGTAGACACTGATTATGTAGACCTGTTTAAATCTTCTATTTCCAACGCTAATAAAATAAATCTCTTAGGTGATTTAACAGAGGATAAAATTGAGAGGAATACTCTCTTAGCAAGCTATGCAGGATCTGTCATTTCTTCAGATCCAGATTACGTTATAACAAATTCACTATTATCCATAATAATTACCAAAAGTATTTTCAAATCTGATAGCATTGTTTTGTTTGAAAAGTATTTACCTCAAATAGACTTATCATTAACCGATAAGCTGTTGGAATCCTTGGACGAACCCTATAAAAGATTGTCACAAAGAGGCAAACAAGTCAAGCTCCCCTTAAACAACTTCAATATAACTATAATAGAAAAGCTTCAGATGAAAGGTTATTTAAAAAGTTTTGCATTTGAAAAAAATTGGATTAGGGTTTACAATAAGAAAACCCTCTAACATTAACACATCTGTTTGCCAAAGTGTAGCCCTGTCGGTCCCAATGGGCTAATGAAATTTAAATTACGAATTATCATCTCGGCATTAACTTATTAACCAATCCTACAGCAACATGAAGTTCTTTGCTTATCTGCCGCTGGCTGTAACGTTTGGCCGCGAGTTCGGCTACTTTTGGGGCTAATATATGCTGGTTTAACAGGCGGTTACGCAGGTGCAGGCGTTCGGGGCTGTTGCCTTCAAACTGCATTTGTAAAAAATTGCCGGGCTTTGTAATCCGGCAAAGGCATACATTGTCTTCGCCGTATACCTGTGCAGAGCTGCGCTGCTTTATTTGTTTAAGGTAACGCAGGTGTGGGTCGGCGGCGCTTGTACCAATGGAGAAAGCGCTGTCGGCCAGGTTTATAAGTAGCTTGCTGCCGTGCATATCGTCGGTTGAGATAGGTGAGCCGGGGTTACGGCGTTTGGGTGTATGGGCCAGCACCAAAATGGACAGGTTGTAATCGGTTTTAAGCGCTTTGAGGTGTTTAATAAGGTTAAGTGCAACAGATGCGTTTTCGATACCGCCGCGCAGGCAGCTGATGTTATCAATAATGAGCACCGTGGCTTTTACCAGTTTTATTTTATACGCGATGCCTGCAATAATTTGTTCGTCGTAGTTGCTATAGTTGCCAATTAGGGCGTTATCGGGGCAAAATTCGGCGCGGAAAAAACTAAACGGAAAGTTGTGATCGCCTTCGGCACTCGTATAGCGCTGGTAAAATTGTTTTGTAGAAAGTTCAAAGTCGATATAAAGCACCCTTGCGGGTTCGGCACCCATGGCAAACGGCGCAATTGGCTTGCCCAGGGCTATGCTGTTGCCAATTTGCACGGCCAATACCGATTTACCCACATTGGTATCGGCAAACAGGATACACAGTTCGCCCTCGTGCCAAAGCTCCCCAAACAACATTTTAGGTGCGGGCTCACGTTCGCCAAGTTCCATCCAGCGTTTACCGGTAGCAACTGAGAACAGGTAACGGCATGTTTCCGGGTCCACATGCGTGTTATCTATTGTTTTTGATCTTTTAGCCGGGCGATATTTTACGCCCCTGGCTCCGGCACGTATTTTTTCGATAAATTCCGGGCGTTCGGCAGTATGGTTGTCGGTCATTTTAAAGTGAAAAGTATTTGTGAGAACTGAAACATGGGCCGGAAACGGCCGGCCTATCAGAAGATACGGATTGTACCTTACCCACAAATATAACCTCTGCAAATAACAAAAGTGGTGGCACAATATTGTCAGTAGCTGATTTATCAACTACCTGGTTATAAGCTGTTTATTTATGTTCACGGGTGTTCACGGCCGTGAACGTGAACACTTTAAGGGGGGATCAGATGTGCAGGCAGGTGAATGTGCAGATAGGCGGATCAGGAAAAAAGTATTTTAAACAAAGAAACCCCTCATCTTTTGGATGAAGGGTTTAACTTTAAGATTGGGCACCGACCT
>NZ_JBAZVP010000060.1:0-10072 GCF_041660805.1 Mucilaginibacter sp.
AGAACTGAAATCAGTAAGTTTGGTTGCCAATATTTAACCTATGCTCAAGAAGTCTCCTTTCTTAGCAGAAGCTATTAAGGAGTTAGCTGTAAACAATAGCGAGACTGCTTATAAGATTCTGTTCAATCATTTGTTCCGTTCATTAATGCGGTTTTCGTTTTGCTTGCTTAAATCGCGTGAACTTGCCGAAGAAGTAGCCAGCGATGTTATGTTTATATTATGGGAACGACGTACCGAACTTGAAGTAATTAATAATGTTGATGCTTACGCTTTTATGATTGCGCGCAACCTGTCATTAAACATCCAAAAGAAAAATTCGAGATACGATAATGTTGGTTTAGAGGATATAGATATTGATCTTTTATTAAATAATGATAACCCGGAGCAGATCCTGATCAGTACAGAACTTAAGCAGAAAATACAAGAGAGTATTAACCAATTGCCGCCCAAAGCCAAGCTGGTATTTAAATTAATTAAGGAGGATGGCTTTAGTTATAAAGAAGTAGCCAAAATTTTAAATATCTCTGTAAAAACCGTTGATGCCCACCTGGTATCGGCACTCAAAAAAATAACCGTTATACTAAACAAAGAATTTAATTTGGTATAAACAGTTACTTTTCCCCATCAATATTTCATAACTACCTGTTGATAAGAACAGATTTAAAAGCATCAAGGTCTTTAACAGTAAAGTTAACATACCCGTCTTTCCAGGTAAAAGGTATAGGCAGCTGTGTGGTCATTGAAAGTACCTTTGCCGGTTTAAAGGCCGAAAGTACCTTAAAATGCAGGCCATAAACCGGGATCGGTTTAAAATAAGTAGCGCCGCTAAAACCTGTCAGGTTTATTAAATGCATTATCATTCCCTCATCTTTACCCTTGTTTTGCGGTATGTTTTTGGCATATTGCTGTAATATAACCTCCACACGTGCAGGCGCGTCTGTAACAACCTGTTGGGCAGCATTAGGGTATATGTGGTCAAGTGCATCTAAAAATATATTCTTATGCTCTTCGTACCCGTTTAAATAATACAATCGCCCAATATTAAAAGGCATGATTAAAGCCGAGCTAATCCCCTTTTTCTTAACAGCCATGGCAAAATTACCGATAGGCGTATGGCCTCCAATAATTTCAGGCGGGCCAGGCCTGCCTTTGCTTAATATAGGCAGGTATCTTTCATCGGCTGCGGTAAGGTCATACAGGCCAAGATTGTATCTAAGCGAAACCATTTTTTGTTTATTCAGTCGTTTAAAAAAACT
This sequence comes from Mucilaginibacter sp., assembly GCF_041660805.1. Classification (GTDB taxonomy): domain Bacteria; phylum Bacteroidota; class Bacteroidia; order Sphingobacteriales; family Sphingobacteriaceae; genus Mucilaginibacter. The sequence goes on from NZ_JBAZVP010000060.1 coordinate 1,257, forward strand.
GAGGGAATCAAGCTTAAGATAATTCCCGGCGCCATCGTAATCTTTGTTGATGATCTTTGCCCCAAATAAGCTCATAAGTGCTTCGGGGTTATCAAACATGGTGGTATTGGTGGCAATAATATTAGTACCACCCATAACAGCGGCCTTCAATGTGTTGATAGCGCCCGTGCTTAAATAGGTAATATCCGGCAGGATCAATACTTTATAGGATTTTATTTTATCGGGCAGGTTTTGGATCTGTAAATCGGTAATCACATCAAATTGAATGTGTGCTTCCTTTAACATCAGTTGCAGGCCGCGGTATTCCTGCATGGGCAGGCCGCTGGGCCATGTCCCGGGAGCTATCAGCGCTATTTTTGCAACGGAGGTATAGTTGCCAAAATAAGCTTCGTGCTTTTTGTGGAAACCATATATGGTTTTAATAACATCATAATTGCGTTCATCTTCATAACCGCGCATATCGCCCATCATGCTAATGTCAAGGCCAGATCCGTTTGCTATATTTTCATATAGGCGGATAGCCACTTCCTGCGGTTCAACAGCATTGTACCGTGATTGAAAGGAGATCTGTTGTATGCTGCCGTTGCTGATAATATGTGACGGAAAAGAGTTTGAGGCGTTGTTCACATTGTCTGAAGCCGTATAAGGCCAGTAAGGCAAACCACTGTTCGCCTGCGATTCGTGGCGGATAATATCTACGTAATTGTCGGTATAAGTACAAATAGCAACCTGCGGGTTTTTAGCTTTTACCAATTCATATAAATGCTTAGACCAATCATCACCGGTGAATTTTTTAAACTCCACATATTTCTGATAAGCCGGGTCGGCTTTGTTTTCTTCTTTAGGTAGCGTTAAGCCTTTACTATATTCAAAAAAGCGTTTTTTATCAAAGTCGTTTTGATCTATCCCCAGGTATTTACCCTCGTAAGCATTGTTTACCTGGTAGCCCGGCATGTTTAAAAATATGCCATCAACAGGAAAATTATCCATTACCTCGCTAATGATCTTAAAGGCGCGGTCCTGCACGTACGGCGCATTTATAGTTACCGCATACATATTTGTATTAATAAGCCTTTCGCCTTTTGGAGATATGTAGCACCAGTCGGGGTGGGCTTTAAATATGCTTTCGTGTACACGGCTAAAGTCAAACCGCACAATCACCTTAATATTATTCTGATGGCATTTTTTAACCACATCCGCAAGCATATTGTTGTTTTTCAGATACGGGTTAGTGTATTGAAAATCGAGCTTGGTTGGGTAAAACGCCATGATACCGCCTGCATTAATAATAAGCGTATTAGCCGAATTGGTGATCAGGTCTTTTACTAACAGGTCTGGATCTAAAGTAGCTGCTTCATAATCCGGTAAATTGGTTTGTATCACGCGCAAGTTATTGCGTTTCCACCATTGACCGGGCGCCGGAGATGGCTTTTGAGCCATTGCCGTAAAGCCAAAAAGTATAAAACAGATTAGTAAGCAACCCCTTTTGGCAGATGTTACAAGCAGCAATGGCTTCATAAAGAATGATGTAGTTTTGTGAGGATTAGTTTATAGCTTTTATTTTGAGCACAATCCTTTTGTCGGTATCAAAACCATCTGCCTTAAGGCCCGCGCGGTGCACTATACCAGGAAAAAATAATAGGATCTTACCCGGTTTAGCTAAATAAGATTTGCCTATAGTAGCTGTATAGTTAGCATTATCTGTTTTAGGATCATAGGGAATGGTAGGTGTTATTGTGCCGGGGGCAGCTTCCTGCATTGTTTCGCCGTCGGTAATTACGCATTGTATGTCTATGTAATTTTTATGGCTTTCCCATTTAACCTGTTCAAGTGTTTTTGTGGCTCCTTTAATAACAATGGCATATAAGCTATCACCAGCTATTAAGTGTTTTCCCGGTGATAGGGTATCCAGGTTTGTTGTAGTAAGATAGTTGAATGCTTTATCCCAAAGTTGCTTGTTACCGTTGTATTGCTTTGCAAAGGTTTCTTTATCTATCATTGGGTCGGGTACAATGGCTGTACCATTAAGCATGGCCTTATTTTTAAAAGCTTTTTTGAGCACTAAACCGGGTTGGGACTGGGCAGACGAATTTAGGGTAAGCAGTAAAACGGAAGCAAAAGATAAAAGCAGTGGGAAAAAGGATCTCTTTAACATAATGGTAGTTTCAAAAAGTAGATGAATTAGTTAATTGGCCGACAGTAAAGCTAACGCAAAATGCAACATGTTAAATCTATTATATTAACTAAATATTGTAATAATTTAACGACTGAAGGATGAACTAACCCCAATTTATCGGTGATTGTTATTTGTAAATAATTAATTAACAGGTTGTTATAGGGTCAATCGATACGTCTGATCCGACGACGTGGGCGCAGTTAAATGTCTCGCGGACATCTAAATAAAAAATATTTATTTTTTGACTAGGGAGTTATCTTCTTTTTATTGTCTTACTCATATAAACCAATTATAATACACTTCCTGAATGACGCCAAAAAGAACGGTAATTGAATTACTTGCGCTTAAACTATCAGGTGAAGCTACGCCCGCTGATCTTTCAGAATTGGAAGCCCTGATGGCGGAGAGCCCTGAATCTGTTTATCATGAGGAGTTATTAAAACAATTATTTGCCGGGAAAGAGGAGGAGGAAGAAGATCTTGACAACGAATACTATTACAATCTTCATCGCTTAAAATATCAGGATAAATTAGTTTTTGCCGAACAGAATGTAACTGCCTTTAATCACTTTAAAGTTAGCAAGTACCTTGTAGCGGCATGCAGTTTAATATTGATAACGATAATCACGGGTTTATTTGTCTATAAATCTAAAAACCAAGCCAGTACTACAGTTTATAATACCGAAGTAATTTCTGGCCAGGCTACGCGCAAAAGAGTGGTATTGCCAGACGGTACCCAGGTGTGGCTAAATTCAGACAGTAAACTGGCATATGATAAAGACATGACCAAACGCATTACCCGCAATGTGCATTTAACCGGTGAAGCGTTTTTTGATGTGACACATAATAAGAGCCATCCATTTATAATAACAACCGACAAGATCACCGTAAGGGTTTTAGGTACTGCTTTTAACATAAGAGCTTATGCTAAGGACAAAAAAACAGAAACAACCCTCATTAGAGGATCAATTGCCCTGACTGTAAATGACCGTAAAACAGAACCGGTTATTTTAAAACCCCACGAAAAGTTTGCACTTATTAATCATAAGCAAAAAGCAGGAACCTTACAGACAGTGGCTCCGGTAACCATGATGATAGAGCAGGTGTTGCCGGTTAAGTTAGCCGGAAAGGAGTATACAGAAGAGGTATCATGGGTTGATAATCAACTGGTTTTTAACAACGAAGTTTTTGAAGAACTTATACCAAAGCTGGAGCGCTGGTACAATGTGAAAATAAATATACAAAATGATAAAGTTGGCGCCTATCACTTTACAGGTCTTTTTATTCATGAAGATCTTAAGGGAGCGTTAACTGCACTGAAATCAGTTAAACCGTTTAATTTTAAAATCAAAGAGCATGACGTAACCATATACTAAAAACAAAGCGAAAAATGCGCCAACACTTTTCGCCTTGAACCTTCAAGCAGGCTTTTCCTGCTATTTCAGATTTTTAACTACTAAGACTCAAAATTATGAAAATTGATAAACTATGCAATAAAGTTTTATCTATTGAACTTCCATTTAAAATTTTACCTAAAAGGTTCATCCTAATGCTAAACTGGGTTATTATATTAACTTTTTTTATGTGCTTCAGAGTATCCGCTAATGGATATTCTCAGGGTGTGAAAGTAGATATAAACGTTCACCAGGTACAGCTTAAAAAAGCATTAGACGTTTTACAGCAAAAGGGTAAAATAAGATTACTGTACAGCGAAGAAGACCTTTCATTAGAAAAAGGCGTTTCGCTATCAGTAAAAAACACACCAGCTTTAGATGCATTGCAAATGCTGCTAAAAGATACCAAATTAAAATACCAGGTATTTGAAGATGGACTTGTAGCCATAGTTGCCCTAAAAACCGAAGCCATTGTTGATTTAACAATAAAAGGCCAGGTAAAAGATGCCACAGGCGAGGTGCTCACCGGTGTTGTTATTAAGGTAAAAGGCACCAATGTAGCTACCACTACAGATGCATTGGGAAACTACACGTTAAGGGTGCCCAATAAAGGTACGCTTGTAGTGTCTTACATAGGTTACCTGACCCAGGAGGTTGAAATTAACGATCTTACAACTATCAACATTACATTAAAAACAGATGTAAAATCAATTAGTGAGGTTGTAGTTACCGCTTTGGGTATCAAGAAAGAAAAGAAAGCATTAGGCTATTCTGTAAGTGAACTTAAAGGCGCGGAATTTACCGAAGCCAGAAGTGTTAACATAGCCAACTCCCTTTCCGGTAAGGTGGCAGGTTTAAATCTTACTGCCCCCGCCACAGGTGCAAACGGATCAACCCGTATCACCATTCGTGGTAATGGTTCAATATCGGGCAATAACCAACCGCTTATAGTGGTAGATGGTGTGCCTATTAATAATGATAATGCTCTTTTAGGGTCAACCGTATCAATCTCAAACGGTTCTTATGCGGGGTCTGACAGGGGCGATGGTATTTCCAGCATCAATCCAGACGAAATTGAATCGGTAAGTGTGCTTAAAGGAGCAACCGCTGCTGCATTATATGGTTCAAGGGCATCAAACGGAGCAATTTTATTCACTACCAAATCTGCAAAAGCAGGTAAAGCATTTGGCGTTGAGTTTAATGAGAACGCGGTAGTTGAAGACATTTTATACAAAGGCTTTAAAGACTATCAGTACGAGTACGGTAGTGGTACAGGCGGCGTTAAACCAACAACTATAGGTCAGGCTAAAACAGGCCGCTTTAGCTGGGGTGGTAAATTAGATGGTTCTGATGCCATGTTTTATGATGGTATTATGCGCCCATATGTAGCACAGAAAGATAACCTGAGTAAATTTTACAACATGGGGAGCTCTTTTTCAAGCTCATTCGCATTATCCGGCGCGACAGAAAATATAAAGTACCGCTTCTCTTATACCAGGCTTGATTATAAAGGCGTACTGCCAACCAATACACTTAAACGTGACAATTTTGCCCTAAACCTTAACGGAAACGTTGGCAAAAAGTTAACGTTTGTACTAAACACTAAGTACAGCGACGAAAAAAACCATAACAGGCCAAGGGTAAATGACTCACCGGGTAATGCCGCGTTTACTTTAGATGCCCTGCCAACTTCATTGGGTATTGATGTATTAAGACAATCTAAATACGATGCCAATGGTTATGAGCTGGCATGGTCTGATAATACCTTTACTACAAATCCTTTTTATGCGGTAGAAGACTTTAAGCAGGATGACAAGAAAAGAAGATTGATTGGTTCATTTGAACCTAAATATCAATTTACTGACTGGTTATACCTTAAAGGCCGTTTTGGTATCGATCATTTTAACTACGATAACAAAGGCATTGAACCTTACGGAACAGCTTATGAAATTCGTGGCGCTTACGCGGTAAACAAAAGAGATTTCACCGAAACCAACATGGAGCTTTTGTTAGGCGTTAATAAAGGCTTCGCGAAAGATTTCAATATAAACGCATTAGTAGCAGGTAACTTAATGAAACAGGTTACCAACGCGCAGGATTTTGGAGGCACAAATGCCTTTAACATTCCTTTCTTTTATGATATTTCTAACATCGACCCTACAGCACGTACCCTATCAGAAGCATATATTGAAAAACGGATCAACTCTGTTTACGGATCAGCGGAAATTTCTTACAAGAGTTTCTTGTATTTAAACGGTACTGCCCGTAACGATTGGTTCTCTTCATTAGCAAGAGGCAAAAATAGTTTATTGTACCCATCGGTAGGCTTAAGCTTTGTAGCTACAGATGCCTTCAGGATGCCGGATTTTATTGATTATTTAAAAGTAAGAACCTCCTGGGCGCAGTCTGGTGGCGATACGGATCCATACAACCTGTCGCTTTATTACCAGTTAAACGGTGCGCACCTAGGTTCGCCAACCGCTATAATCAGCAGTACACAGGTGCCTAATTCAAACCTGCAGCCTTTAACATCAACCACTTATGAGGCCGGTATAGAAACCCGCTTGTTTAAAAACAGGCTGTCTGTCGATTTAACTTTTTACAATCGTAAAACAACCAATGATATTGTTGGGGCAACTATCTCCAGTGCATCGGGCTTTAATACAGCCTTGTTCAATGTAGGTGCTATCAGCAATAAGGGTATCGAATTGTTGTTGGGTTTCTCTCCTGTTAAAAAGTCTAACTTTAGCTGGGATGCTTCCATCAACATGGGTTATAACAAAAGCGAAGTGCTTAGTTTATACGGCGACTTAACCACCCTGCGTGTTGACCAGGGCAGGTACGGTTCGGCATTTATCCAGCAAACCATTGGCTTACCTTACAGCCAGATAGTTGGTTTTGATTATAAAAGGGACGCGTCTGGTAACATAGTTTATGATAACGCTGGGTTACCACTACAAGGCGACCTTAAGAACTTTGGCAGCGGTGTATCTCCTTATCAAGTGGGTATAACCAATACATTCAGGTATAAAAGGATCAATTTAAGCTTCTTGGTTGATGGTAAGTTTGGCGGGTATATTTACTCGGGCTCTAATGCGTTTGCTTACCGTTTTGGTTTAGCTAAAGAAACCCTTGAAGGCCGTGATGGTGGTATAGTGGGTAAAGGTGTAAACCAGGCAGGCCAGCCAAATACAGTAGCGGCAGATGCACAAGCATATTGGGGTAACCTGTATAGCAAAATTGCTACGGTAAATGTTTTCTCATCAGATTTTATCAAGTTAAGGCAGGTAGTTTTAAACTACACCTTCCCAAACACAATGCTTAGAGGTACACCTATCAAGGACCTTTCTTTAGGCTTGGTTGGGCGTAACTTGTTTACACTGATGAAGAGGATCCCTAATATCGATCCTGAATCTACGTATAACAGTAGTAATGCTCAGGGACTTGAATATGCAGGTGCGCCGGTTACCAGAACAATTGGCTTAAACCTAAATGTAAAGTTCTAACAAATTTTTAACGGGTACCCAAATGATAAATAAACCTATCATTAACCCTCAAAAAACAACAGTCATGACAAAGAAAATTTCAATTATATTTTGCCTGGTAATATTGTTAGGATCTTGTACCAAAGATTTTCAAAAGATCAATATCGATCCCAACAAGCCATCAAATGTACCAATAGACTACCTGCTGGGCGAGTCTGAATTAATGGTAGCAGGCTCAAATGACGCTGGTGCAAAATCCTGGAGAGCAAATATAGCCAACTCAGCTTGTATCATACAGCAACTAGCATCAACAGACGCGGGTTTTTATGGTGGTAACTTTTATACAAGTGCCAGTAATACATTTACCGCGTATTTTGACGGTGCATATCCAAATGCGGTTAAAAGTTTGGTTAACGTAATTAACCTGGCAAAAGCAGATGCCAGGAACGTTAATATGCTATCAATGGCCCGCATTTTAAAAGTTATGGATTTCACCAAAATAACAGATCTGTATGGTGATGTTCCTTATTCTGAAGCAGGCAGGGCATTCCTTGATAACAACTTTACTCCTAAGTACGATGCCCAAAAGGATATCTATCTGGATATGCTTAAAGAATTGGATGAATCGGCTACGGCTTTAAATGCCACTGCATACGTTCCAACCAAGGCAGATTACATTTATGCGGGTGATGTTAACAAATGGAAAAGAGCTGCTTACACATTAATGCTGAGGTTGGCTTTACGGCTTCAAAAAGTTGATGAACCAACAGCGAAACTTTGGGCGGCCAAAGCGATTGCCGGCGGGCTTATCACCAGCAATGACGAAACCATTGCCGTAAAATATGATGCAACAGGCGCACAGCTTAACTCTAACCCAAACTCATGGATCTTTAACCCAAGCGGGCAAAACGTTGCCAATGTAAACGGTGCGCTTTGGTCAAAAACGCTTATTGATATGATGGTTAGCAGGCAGGATCCACGCATAAACATTATATCGGGCATTAAGAATGGCGATACAACAATTGTTAAGCAATTGGGGTTACCAAACGCTACAGATGCCAACGGTTTATCTAAACTGCCGGTTACTACGCTTGATAATTATTCGCGCCCGTCAGTCCCTATGATTGCGCTTGCAAATTCATGGGTTTATATGAGCTATGCCGAAGCTAAGCTATTGCTTGCCGAAGCTATAGAAAGAGGTTATGTAACCGGATCTGGCCTGGCAATTGATGCTTTTAAAGACGGACAATTAAACGCTTTAAAACAGGTATCTATTTACGGCTTAACACCAACAGCTCCCCGTATGGCAAATTACGCGGCCAAAAACCCGTATCCTGCTGCAGGCACGCTTGATGATAAAATGAAAGCCATCCATACCGAAATATATCTTTTGCATGCAGCCACTTTCAACCATATCGAAGCATGGGCAAACTGGAGAAGAACAGGTTACCCGGTATTGACAAATCTTACACCAACAGGTAATGAAACTAACGGAACTATTCCACGGCGCTTAAAATATCCTACAAGTGAGTATGGTGTAAACCCTAACATTAAGGATGCCATAAGCAGGCAGGGTGCCGATTTGTTTACTACCCGTGTTTGGTGGGATAAATAAAATTATTGATTACTAATTAAAAACGAAAGTTATGAATGAGAATCGAAGGGATTTTATTAAAAAGAGTGCTTCACTGGCGGCAGCTCTATCTGTAGGCGGAACTATTGTTTCGGCTGCAGATGTACGTGATGTGGTTCATCAAAAAAC
>NZ_JBAZVP010000061.1:0-5232 GCF_041660805.1 Mucilaginibacter sp.
GTCCAAGATTATATATGTCGGATTGTTTTTTATCGACCAGCTCATCAACAACCTGCTTAAAATACTCGGGGGTAACAAATTCTGGCAAACGAATCATAACCGTCCAGCGCCAATCATCTGGTTTTGCCATGTCAAAGCTTGTGGTGCCTTCCATCCACCACAATCCCTCCACCGGAGGTAAGGTAAATTTAGAATAGCCTGCGGGGGCTTTGTGTTTTTTGTCCCAAAATTTGATTGTATACACTACACCAAACAGCACCTGCATGGCAGATTGAAATTCAGTATTGGCATTACCCCCTGCATCGGGTGCGCCTTTGCCGTCGACCATCACAAACAACATTTTTGGTATATCGATTATTTCGGGTTCTGTTTTGGCTTTATAAGTTGGGTCTTTTTTGTAATCGATCATTGCAGTCATAACAACTCCTAAAAGAGGAAGTGCGCCTCTAGTTAATATTTTATATATGATCAGCTTGTTTGGCTGTGACTGCGGTCACTGAGCGTGTTTATCTATTTGACTGGTGAAGTCCATGAACTAGCTTTTTGATCTCTAGGGCAATGGTTCTTGTTGTTTGCAGGTCTTGGTTTTTAGCATCTTTTACTGTCCATAATTCGACTTTGGAGTAGTTTGCCAGCCAGTCAGGAATTGTTTCTGGCTCTGCCATAACTACTACTTTGTCGTATTTGCCTAACATTGGTTCTGTGACCTGTGTACGCTGGTTACCCGACATGTCTGAACCGTGTTCGTTCATAACCCTGATAATATTAACCGCGCCGTTTCTTTGGCTAAGTTTTTGACCAGGACTACTTACAATAGTACCGGCAGACGCACCATGACCAGGCATAAGTTGGTTATAGAATTCGGCTGCCGCTTGGCTGCGTCCTACATTTGCACGGCATACAAACAAAACTCTCATAGCGAAAGTATAACAAACAAAAAATGTTCATTCTGTGAGCTACATAACAAAGTTTTAGTTGCAGCTGCTTTACCTAAAATGCGACATTACTGTCAAAGCAAACACAAACAATCCAAGCAATCGCCTAAAATAGTTCACGCCCTTAACTATTTCTAGAAATGCCCACACAAGTAATAAAATCGTACTGCCCAACTGCAGTCCGGTTCTTAAGTTTCCATCCGCAAAACGCGCCACTACCATAAAAACAAACCATCCGATTAGTGGCAGATTTGGCGTCTGCCAAACAACAATTCTGCCGCTTTTATCTCTTATAAACCTGTTTAGTAACGAATTATTCCCCGAAGTAGTCATTGGTTAATCATAACAAAAGCTATAAACTTGGCTTTTTCAACTATTTACTGGGCTTTTTAGTTTTTACAAATCTGTGGTAGCCAAGATATAAAACAACCATCAAACCAACGGTAATCGAAATAAACGAATATTTACTGTCTTGTGACGCAAAGCCTCTGCCCAAGCTGTATAGAAGCGTAAATAAGCCACCCAGCATTACACCGTCGGAAATTACTTCTACCTTTTTCTTTTCTAGCATCAGACTAACCGCCAGCAGCAGCACGGCTGCACTCAAAGTCATAATTGAAACATTGCGGTTGTATGGCTCCATTTTGGTGTTGTCGAAAGTTTCCATTTTTTGACCGTAATCTTTTTCCATGGCTATCTGTTTTTCAGACATTTCTTTGCCATAAGTCGTGTTAAGTTCTACAGGATATTTGGGCGGTTCTGGTGGAGCATAAAACGTATTTATGCCAACGCCAATAAATATTGCTAGTAGTAGTCCTAAAAAGAATGTATAAACCAGTTTCAGTATTCTGTTGTCTTCCATGGCAGATCTCCTGAGATATATCTTAGGATTAATTTTCGCTTTTTACTGTGACGCCAATCACATTAGAGAAATATTGTTATATTAAACAACTGATGCAGTGCGGAAATAGGGTTTAAGGATGTATATAAACCCGATAATAATCATTGCTAACAGCAATAGTATAAAAGCTGCTAAGTGCGGGATTAATCCCAGGATCAACAGCAAAACAGATAGTAGTCCAAAAAACCTGCTTTTAAAGCGAGCCGTTGTCGAGTGGAGCTGCAGTCCAATTATAAATGCCACTACTGCTACCACACTGAAACAAAATGCTATTAATGGAGCTTTTGAAAACGTATCTACTAGTTTTATCAGTCCAAAACTTTTTGAGGGTGATAGTAAAACTATAAAAGCCATGAACATATAAACACTCTGCGAAAGCTTTATTGTTGGAAGTTTTCTGGGTGCAACTTTTTCAAGCAAATAAAATGCAAATAACGGATAAAAACTACATTGTATTCGAATTAGCGTGGTAATAACTCGGTTTTCAGGACGCAAAACATAATCACCAATTTCACCGTGTAGTAAACCAGTGATAAATACCGAATATAAGCAAAAGTTCACAAGCAATAGACCAATATTGCTTAGGCGATATTTTGCAACCAGCGAATCAAGCAATATAAAGTACAGAAAGTATAAAACAGACAAAATAATCAGTCCCGGAGGAGTAAATAGTCCATTGGCGCTCGCAACGGTCACCTCGCCAACCAGAACAAGAAACAACAATCCCCCGAGTGTATTTCGCTTTGTAATAAGCCTTAGCATTTACCGTTAAGTCTATGACCTTCCCATCAAAAAAGAAATACTCGAACTTGAGAGACCGAAAGACAAAAAAGACCAGATCTTTTCCAGAGAGGGAAAATGTGATTTTACTGAGAAAATAAATCCCTACAGAGGTGGATCCTTTAGAACCCTTTTGGAGTGCCGAAGTTCGAGCCTCATAAAGTCAAAATCCTCCGTAGCTGAACCAAACAGGTTCTGCGACGGAGGATGGAGGGTCAGGAGGGACTTGACTCACCTTCGGCGAGCCCGAAACTACGTCTTTCAAAACCAGTTTTGAAGAGTAGATTTCCTTGCGAAATGCCACCGGCATTTCTCACCTCGACACCCCCTTGGCGTGTCCAGAATTCAAGTCCCCACACAATAATCAACCAATGAAAAAGCCCTATCTTTTCAGACAGAGCTTTTTCATTGGAGGGTCAGGAGGGACTTGAACCCTCGACATTCTGCTTAAGAGGCAGACGCTCTAACCAGCTGAGCTACTGACCCAATGTGGAACAGGCGTTATATTAACAGATTACATCTGTTAATTCAATTTATTATTGTTGGCGTTTGGTGTAAACGCAAAATTTATATATAAACCCGTTCTCCGTTTGCAGCGGGTCTTCGCCAAAAGGCATGAAAGTAGCGTCGTAATCTGGAAAAAACTGATCACAACCAAAATCGGCTTCAATTTTGGTTAAATAAAGCTCGTCCGCGTAAGGCAAAGTCTGTTCAAAAATAGATGCGCCGCCTACAATCCACAAATCCCTGCCAAAACCTTTTAAAAAACTATCTAGATCGTTTACTATTTCGGCACCGTTTACGGCTACAGCATCACGGGTTACGACGTAGTTTTTGCGATTTGGCAGTGGATGCCCAATTACCTGATAAGTTTTGCTGCCCATTAGAACTTCACCACCCCATTTGCTGGTTTGTTCCAAAAAGTACTTTTCGTCTGTTGGTATATTCCAGGGCTGAACACCCCCCTTGGCAATACCTCGCTTTTGATCTATTGCTGCTATCAACCTAATCATCGTTGCTAAGTATGATAGGACGAAGCGTGCTAAGCAAGTAAAACGATCCGGTTATGATTGCCAATGGCTCGTCCGTAGCAAGTAGTTGCTGATATGCGGTTTTGTAATAAGCGTCAACGCTAACGTTGTTGAAGCCATATTTTTGGGCAGCGGCGGCTAAAATATCGGGATGTATAGATACAGCGGGCAAATCTTGAGCGGTTAGAAAAGTTGTTATGATTAGGCTACTACAGATTGGCTTAATGATTGGGAGTACTGCTTCGTATTCTTTGCCTTCTTTGAGACTCAGTAAAATAGCAGCTTTTTGGTTGGGGTATAGTTTCTTAAAACTGCTTACAAATGCCGTCATTTTTTGCTCATTGTGAGCGCCATCCATGACAATGGTTTTCTTGCCTAGCTTTTTAACTTCCATACGCCCCGGTACTTTTACCCGCATACTCTCTATCAATTGATCTTCAGTCAATGCGGGCAGGGAATCACGCTGCGCAAGATACCCATAGACCTGGTTTGCCAAAGACCAGTTGCGCTTTTGGTAATCGGGCAAAGCAATAAACGCTTCCCTATCTTGCTCTTTTGCAATACTTAACACGTTAAGTATTGCTTTTTCGTTATTTGATTTGGCGTGAAAAACTTCCATAACAGCAGGGGATTGATCATGCATAAACACCTGGTTTTGAGCCTGGATTATCCCTGCCTTTTGCCCGGCTATTTCTGGCAGACTGTTACCTAACACGTGTGTATGATCTATACCTATATCTGTTATTACGCAAACTTTGTTGCTGTTTTTTGCCACGTTTGTAGCGTCAAAAGTGCCCCCTAGCCCTGTTTCTATAACTGCGTAATCTACTTGAACTTTGGCAAAATACCAGTAAACAAAAGCTATCACTAATTCAAAATATGTTGGTCGTGGATCAACATTTTTGATAAGTTCCAAAAACTCTCCAAGCGACTGACAAAACACGTCTTCGGCAAGGGGTTCAAGGTTTATCTGCACACGCTCGGTAACTGAGTCCAAGTGCGGAGACACCGTAAGTCCCACTTTTTGCCCCGCTACTTTTAAAAGTGAAGCTACGTAGTACGAAGTAGACGTTTTGCCAGAGGTCCCCGCCACGTGAATAATTTTTAGCTTGGATTGTGGGTTACCAAGGCTGGCTAGCAACGGTTCCATGCGTACCAAAGTTATATCTTTGCCAAGCAGTTCCTTAACCTGCGGCATATATTCTGCCAACGCCTGCTCTGCTTCGGTAATATTTCGAATCTGTCTCATACAACGTATTCTACAGGCAAAATAAAAATATCCCAGCCATGACCAGGATATTTGACAAAACTTTAAGGTTAAGGGTTCGACCTTTGTATACAGCTTAATACTAAGTTAGAACTATCTACAATAAATTGATGGTCTTAGATATCTTACGCTGATAACCATTGTTGTGTGGGTACAAATCAATAAGAGAAACCGATAATAGAAGCCTCTTTTCGCCCCTTTTTAACGAACCTGTTTTCTGAAAAGTACTATGAGGCAAGTAACCATTTCCTTGATATTTCGGTTCGTTATAGGCTGCGCCAGATATATCAAGCCACTCATATATTAGTTGGTAAAGAT
>NZ_JBAZVP010000062.1:0-4358 GCF_041660805.1 Mucilaginibacter sp.
GGACATGGTATCTTAATTTTAATCTTACCCAAAACTAATGTAAGATTACACATATGCAAATGTATAATTGGCAATATGATTAAAGAAGTCGGTAAGGATGGATAAATTGTCGGTGAAAAAGTTGCTACACCGCAGGCTCTTGCTGGCTTAAACAATGGAAACTACCCAAACCCCAAATAATGTCTGTTGAATCTATACCGATCACTTTCCTGTCGGGAAAGCAGCCTTGCAAAATATCAAGCGCTTTATCGTCATGGTGCGAGCGATAGGTAGGCACTACAACTGCAGCGTTACCAATGTAAAAATTAGCGTATGATGCAGGCAGGCGCTGGCCATCATAAATAACCGGCTCGGGCATTGGCAGCTCAACAATGTTCAATTGCTTGCCGTTAAGCAGGCGCATGGTTTTAAGGGTTTGCAGGTTTTCCTGCAGTATATGGTAGTTTTCGTCGTTCTTGTTTTGTTCAACCATGGTAACTACGGTGTCGGTATTTACAAAGCGGGTAATATCATCAATATGGCCATCGGTATCATCGCCAACAATGCCATCGCCCAACCAAAGAATTTGCTCAACACCATAATAATTTTGCAGGTAACCTTCAATTTGCTGCTGGTTTAAGTGCGGGTTGCGGTTCTTATTAAGCAGGCAGGCAGTAGTAGTTAACAAAGTGCCCGCGCCGTTAAAATCAACCGAGCCGCCTTCCATTACAATGCCGGGATGGTAAACAGGCAGGTTAAAGCGTTCGCCAATTTTGGTAGGGATAACATCATCCAGATCATACGGAGGATATTTATCGCCCCAGGCATTGTAACCCCAGTCAACTATCACTTTTTCTTTGGTTTCGTAGTTCACCAAAAACGCCGGACCATGGTCACGGCACCATGCATCATTAGTACCAAATTCAAAGAGCTCAACCTTGCTCAAATCGGCACCAACTATCTGCAATTGCAGCTTTACAAAGGCGGCCATTTGCTCATCAACCACGTTAATGCGCACTATCTCGCCTTCGGTAAGCACTTTAATAAACTCGGCATACTTACCATAAATCATCCCCAGTTTTCCCGGCCACGAAGCCTCTTTATGCGGCCAGCTCAACCATGTAGCAGTATGCGGTGCCCATTCGGCAGGGAAGTGGAAACGGTAGGGGAAGTTAGTAGTATCCATTGTTTATGGTTGATAGTTGGTAATGGTAGAAAAATATTTGAAACCGTCATTGCGAGGAACGAAGCAATCTCCCGATAGCTATAGTGTTTAGGCACAGTCCTGAGATTGCTTCGTTCCTCGCAATGACGCGTGGGGATATTGTCGGTTAATTAATCCTCGTCTATTAAACGTTTTGTAATTGGCTGATATGAATCTATACGTCGATCTCTCAGGAACGGCCAGTGGCTTCTGTAGTAATCAGATTTAGCCAGGTCAAGCTCCATTACTACAACTTCTTCCTTGTCAACAGTGGTTTGGTGCATTAAAGCGCCAAACGGATTAGCGACAAATGAACCGCCCCAGAATTTTACGCCAGCCTCTTCACCCACACGGTTTACGCTTACCACATATACGCCGTTTGCAACAGCATGTGAGCGTTGTATGGTTTGCCACGCGTTGTATTGCTCGGTGTTGGTAGCCTCGTCCTGTGTGGTCGCCCAGCCTATAGCAGTTGGGTAAAACAGTATTTCGGCACCCATTAAAGCGGTAATGCGGGCAGCCTCCGGGTACCATTGGTCCCAGCAAATGAGCACGCCTATTGTTGCAAATTTGGTTTTGAAAACCTTGTAACCCAAATCGCCGGGGGTAAAGTAAAATTTCTCATAAAAGCCTGGATCATCAGGGATGTGCATTTTGCGGTATTTACCCAGGTACTTGCCATCGGCATCTAAAACCGCGGTAGTGTTATGGTAAACCCCTTGCGCGCGTTTCTCAAACAGGGAGGCGATAATTACCACACCCAGTTCGGCAGCAACAGCCGATAAAGCATCGGTTGACGGGCCGGGGATAGATTCTGCCAATGCAAAATTGTCGTAATCCTCTACATCACAAAAATAAAGCGATGTAAAAAGCTCCTGCAGGCAAACTATCTGCGCACCTTTAGCGGCAGCTTCCCTAACTTTAACAATAGCTTTGTCCAGGTTTTCCTGTTTGTTTGCAGTGCAGCTCATTTGCACCAGCCCTACTTGTACTTTACCCATAGCAATAGAAATTTGCGCAAATTTACCTTTATTTTAGAGATTGAAGAACAGCGATCAACGATTAGTTAATGAACGGCTTAAAAATTACTTATTCCTGATAGGCGCCGGTTAAACTACAATTGCTTAAGTGTTAAGTTTTGTTAACTATTCACTAACTCCAAATCAACTAATCACTAAATTATTACCTTTGCACCTGAATGAAAGACTTAATACAAACAGAGGTAGAGGAAACCGAAAGAGCGGTTAAGCCCAAAACCTGGAAAGATACCCTGTGGAGTGTTGCCAAAGTGGTACTTAAATTTGCGGTAACCTCTGTGTTATTGTATTTTGTATTTAGAAAAGTACCGTTAGAAAAAGTAAAACTACGGCTTATACATGCTAATTACTGGTGGATGTTTGCAGCGCTGGTAAGCTTTTTTATTTCTATGATCATATCATCATGGCGGTTATCAAGCTTCTTCAAATCCATTAAATTAAAGCTCGACCCCAGATTTAATTTCCGTTTATACCTGCTTGGCCTGTTCTATAACTTCCTGTTGCCGGGTGGCATTGGGGGAGATGGTTATAAAATATACCTGCTTAATAAAACGTATAAATTGCCGGCAAAAAAAGTATTCTGGGCAATAATGTTTGATAGGCTAAGCGGTTTGTGGGCAATAGGTTTAATCATAGTAGCCCTTATATTTCTGATACCGCAGATAGATATTCATATGGGTATCCCGTTAAGCATATTTGTTGGTGGGTCAATTGTATATTACTTTGTTGCTTATAAGTTTTTCAGGGAATATACACACTACTTTTTTCCGGCGCATTTAAAAGCGGTGGCGGTACAAAGCCTGCAATTATTAGCTATTGTATTTATAATGATAGGGCAGGACTTTACCGGTAAATACTCACCCTATCTGTTGTCATTTTTAATATCGGCTTTAGCCACTATCATCCCAATTAGTATAGGTGGGGCGGGGATCCGCGAAACTGTTTTCTTGCAGTTAACAAAGGTATTCCCGATGGATGAAAGCCTTGCCACTTTTTTACCCGGGTCGTTTTATATTATCTCTTTGATTGTTGCTTTATTAGGGATTTACTATGTTGTACGCCCAAGCCGTTTAGAAGAGGGTTTGACAAAGGCAGAAGTTAATTTGGAAATTGATGACAAATAAAGTATAATATTTGCTCTCTTATTTTTAACTCCCAATAAAAGGAAATTCTTCTGCAATTTCTCTGATACAATTCCTTTTTAACTACACGTTATTTCCTAATTTTGCGTTTCTTAAATAAACCTGAAAAGTTAAGGAATGAGCGATTTTAATGATTTTAATAACCCGCAGGTTGCGGCATTGCCCCGCCATTTAAAACAGTTTATTGTTAACCAGCATTATGAACATTATACCCCGGTTGACCACGCTGTTTGGCGCTATGTTATGCGGCAAAATTACAGCTATCTTAAAGATATTGCCTACTACCCGTATATCCCCGGACTAAAAAAAGCAGGGCTCACCATTGAGAAGATCCCCGATCTGCAGGACATGAACAATGCACTGGCAAAAATTGGCTGGGGCGCTGTTACGGTTGATGGTTTTATACCACCTGCCGCTTTTATGGAATACCAGGCTTACCGGGTGCTGGTTATTGCAGCAGATATCCGCCAGTTAAAACATATTGAATATACACCCGCACCAGATATTATACATGAATCTGCCGGGCATGCGCCTATTATTGCCGATAAGGATTATCACGAGTATCTGAGTTATTTTGGATCGATAGGGGCTAAAGCGATGTTCAGCGCGCGCGATTTTGAATTGTACGAGGCCATAAGGGCATTATCGATATTAAAAGAAATGCCCGATGCGGATGAAGCCGAAATAAAAAAGGCCGATGACCTGGTTGCCTGGTATCAGGACAATATGGGCGAACCATCTGAAATGGCCCTGTTAAGCCGCCTGCACTGGTGGACAGTAGAATATGGATTGATAGGTACACTCGAAAATCCAAAGATCTACGGTGCAGGGCTGCTCTCATCAATTGGTGAAAGCGCCAGTTGCATGCAGGAGCAGGTTAAGAAACTGCCCTATACTATTGACGCGATAAAATACAGTTACGATATCACCAAAACACAGCCACAGTTATTTGTTACCCCAACTTTCCAAAATTTGATAGATGTGCTGGAGGAATTT
>NZ_JBAZVP010000063.1:0-2764 GCF_041660805.1 Mucilaginibacter sp.
GCTATTAGACAGCACCCGAATTTAACCCTCATTAATTATTTAGTAGATTTTTTGCTATAATGTTAATTTTAAGGAAAGTGTTAAATATAATAACATTATTACAAGCATTTAAACTTAATATTAATCTTTTACGCAGTTGGGAAATAAATGTTACCTATGGTCCAACTATAAAACCAAAGGCGTTCCTATTTTTGTTATTTTCGCCAAATAAAATCAATTAAGCATACTAACTTAAAAATGAGAAGAATATATAGTATAGCATTTATATTATTGTTTGCCGCCAGGGTGATGGCACAAACCGCACCTGCTGGTTATTTAACTGCTGTGAATAAATTCAAACAATTTTATAATAATAATCAGCCCGATAGTATTTATAATATGTTTAGCGCCGAGATGAAAACAAGCATGCCGCTTGATAAATGGAACTCGACGACTACGCAACTAAAATCTCAGTTAGGCAAGCTCATACAAACTGATATTACAGCCTACACAGCACCCACAGCAGTTTACAAAGCCACTTTTGCAAACGCTATCTTTTTATTGAATTTATCTTTAGATAAGCAAAATAAGCTAATTGGGATATTTTTTAAACCTTACCAGGATCCCTCTAAAACTATCCCGGTTGATGCTGCTTTGTCAGAATCTCCTGTATCATTAAAAACCTTATCAGGCACTATATCCGGCACATTAGCCATGCCAAAAAATACAAATGGTAAAATACCGGTTGTACTTATTATAGCCGGGTCGGGCCCAACAGATCGTGATGGCAATGGCGCAGCCGGCTTAAACGGAAACACCTATAAAATGCTGGCTAACGCTTTGGGTAAAAACGGCATAGCATCACTTAGGTATGATAAACGTATGATAGGGCAAAGTGTTACCTCAACAAAGTTAAAGGAACTGCGATTTGAAGATTATGTTGATGATGCCGTAGGCCTGATAAATATGTTGAGCGAAGATGAGCGTTTTTCAAAAGTTATTGTATTGGGCCATAGCGAAGGCTCACTGGTGGGTATATTATCTGTTCGCGGGCAACCCGCTAAAGCTTTCATATCTGTAGCAGGTGCAGGCCAGCAGGCAGATAAAATAGTGACCGAGCAAATGAAATCGCAGCCTAAGTACATTGCCGATAACTTTAAAACCATGCTGGATAGCCTTAAAAAGGGAAAGTTCACCGATAATATTGATCCTAAATTATATGCTATTGCCGGGCCTGACGTTCAGCCATATCTGATGTCGTGGTTTAGGTATGACCCTATCAAAGAACTTAAGAAAATAAAGATCCCGGTACTTATCTTACAAGGTACTACAGATATACAGGTAACTGTTGCAGATGCCGAAAAATTAAAAAAGGCAGATTCTGATGCTAAGCTGGTGATCATACCCGGAATGAACCATATATTAAAAGAAGCCCCGGCAGACCGTGAGCAAAACATAGCCACCTACAATAAACCCGATCTTCCTTTGAAACCAAAGCTGGTAACCAGTATTGTTGATTTTGTAAACGGATTGAAGTAGATGTGCAGATATGCATATCCACGCATTAGCATACCTTATCTACGATTTCCAAATCCCCAACAATCGTCTTAATAAAACAATTTCGGCGGTATGATAAGCTGTATGGTCAGCTATTTGCAGGGCTTCACGCAAAATGCTTTGGCCTGTTCCGTGCGGTATATTGGCATAAATATCCCCGCTCTTTAACAGGGCGATAAACTCATTACGGTCGGTATCTATTTGGGCAATTGTTTTTTCCCAGGCAGCATCATCAGCTGGGCTGCTTTCATCCGGCCAGTAATCATCGGGCCAGTTTGGCGATTCATGACTGCCATCTTTACTAAACTCCAACATATCCCATTGTGTAATGCGGATGTGTTCGGTCAATTGCCATATACTGTATGGGAGGCCATTGGGTTTAACTCCACGCTTATCTGCCGGTACATTAGCTAATGCATCCTTTAATGTTGCATGGGCGCCGCCACCCTCAAGCAGCTTTATTAATTCGTTTATTAATATCTGATGCTGATCCATAGAAAATATATTTGCTGGTTAACAAAATAAACACAGATTTGATTTATATGCAGCAAATGTTTTAAGTTTATACATTCAAGTTAATACTGATCACATTGATAAAAAAGATATTATTACTTTCCCTTTACGTGGCAGCTTTTTCGGCCTGTAAAAAAGAGGGTCAGGGCAACGAGCAAATTTCGGCTAAAGATGATGCGGCGTTTTCACTTTACTCAGAGCATTTTTTAGATGACCTTTGGAAGCAAAACCCCGATTGGGCAACAACCGTTGGCTATCATAAGTATGATAGTTTACTGGTTATCCCTACCGATAAAAATCGCGCAGAAGCAATCCATTTTACAAAAATCCAGATGGATTCATTGAGCAGGTTTGATGTGAACAGCCTTTCTGATGCTAATAAAATGGATTACCACCTGATACAAAATCAGATGGAATCAATGCAGTGGGACCTGGAGCAATTAAAAGCGTATCAATGGAATCCGTCATCGTACAACGTAATCAGCACTTTTGCTTATATTTTGAATGAGCATTACGCGCCGCTTTCAAAACGCCTGCGCAATTTTTATCAGAAAATGGCATTCATCCCGGCGTACTATAAAGAAGCCGAAAAGCAGATCAAAAACCCGGTTGCAGAATTAACTTCGCTGGCTATTGACCAGCACCTGGGCGGTGTAAGTGTAATTGAAACCGACTTTGCCGATTCCCTTAAGAAAACCAATATTCCGGCCGCTGA
>NZ_JBAZVP010000064.1:0-2745 GCF_041660805.1 Mucilaginibacter sp.
TCAAATTTTAGAGAGGGCTAAATAACATGGTACAACAGGAATCAAGATTAAATGTAGCTGATAACAGCGGTGCTAAAGAAGTTTTAGTAATACGCGTATTAGGTGGTACCGGTAAAAGATATGCCTCTATTGGCGATAAGATAGTAGTTACCGTAAAAAGCGCTTTACCATCAGGTAACGTTAAAAAAGGTACAGTATCTAAAGCAGTAGTGGTTAGAACCAAGAAAGAGATCCGCAGGAAAGATGGTTCATATATCCGTTTTGACGATAACGCAGCAGTTTTGTTAAACAACCAGGATGAGCCAAGGGGCACACGTATCTTTGGCCCTGTTGCCAGAGAGTTACGTGAAAAACAATTTATGAAAATTGTATCATTAGCACCGGAGGTATTGTAATATGGAAAAGAAAAACACAAAACCAGCTAAATTAAAGATCCGTAAGGGTGATTTAGTTAAAGTAATGGCCGGTGATTCAAAAGGATCACAAGGTAAAATAGTTGAAATTATCATTGATAAGAACAGGGCTATTGTAGAAGGTGCCAATATGGTATCTAAACACACTAAGCCTAATGCAGCCAACCCTAACGGTGGAATTTTAAAGCAGGAAGCTGCTATACATATTTCAAACCTGGCACTGGTTGAACCTTCAACAGGTAAAACAACCCGCGTAGGCCGTAAATTAAACGATGCCGGCAAATTGGTTAGAGTATCAAAAAAATCAGGGGAGGAAATTAAGTAATGACTTACGTACCAAGATTAAAATCAAAATATAAAGAAGAGATCCGCGCTACACTGAAAGACAAGTTTCAGTACAAAAGTGTAATGCAGGTTCCTAAATTGGAGAAAATTGCCATTAACCAGGGTGTTGGCGGTGCTACTACCGATAAAAAACTTATCGAGAATACCATCACTGAGCTAACAACCATCACTGGTCAGCAAGCGGTTTCTTCAAAATCAAAAAAGGATATCTCTAATTTTAAATTACGTAAAGGTATGCCAATAGGTGTACGTGTAACTTTACGCGATAATACAATGTATGAGTTTTTGGACCGTTTAATAGCTGTTGCCCTGCCACGTATCCGTGACTTTAAAGGTATCAACGATAAAGGTTTTGACGGCCGCGGAAACTATACTTTAGGTATTACAGAGCAAATTATATTCCCTGAGATAAATATTGACAAGATCAATAAAATTCAAGGTATGGATATTACCTTTGTAACCTCGGCAACTAACGATGTTGAAGCATTGGAGTTACTGAAACAATTTGGATTACCATTTAAAAATCAAAATAACAATGGCTAAAGAAGGCGTAAAGGCTCGTGAAGTAAAACGTGCCAAGTTAGTAGCAAAATATGCTGAAAAAAGAGCAGCGCTTAAAGCAGCTGGTGACTTTATAGGTTTAGATAAATTACCTAAAGGATCATCACCGGTAAAATTGCATAACCGTTGTAAATTAACCGGTCGTCCGCGTGGTTACATGCGTCAGTTTGGTATATCACGTGTTACATTCCGTGATATGGCTCTTGCTGGTAAGATCCCGGGAATAAAGAAAGCTAGCTGGTAATAACCGGTTGAATGGTGAGCGGTGAGTAGAGAATGGGTAAACCACTCTCTAAATCAACTACTCACTATTCTCATATAAAAAAGAATTAACCGATAGAAGGTCGTCCCGGACGTTACGGGAAGGAAACCACTATCATAAACAACAATAATGAATACAGATCCAATCGCAGATTATCTTACAAGAGTAAGGAATGCTATTAAAGCCAACCATAGGGTTGTTGAAATTCCTGCATCAAATCTGAAAAAGGAAATCACTAAAGTGCTTTTCGAAAAAGGTTACATTGCTAATTACAAGTTTGAGGAAAACGGACCACAAGGCAGCATCAAAGTTGCTTTAAAGTACCACCCGATAACTAAGATCCCTGCTATCCGCAGCATTTCACGTATTAGTAAACCAGGTTTGAGGAAATACGCTGGTATGGACACCATGCCGCGTGTGTTAAATGGTTTAGGTATCGCTATCCTGTCAACTTCTAAAGGTGTAATGACCGATAAAGAAGCGCGTACGCAGAATGTAGGTGGCGAAGTTTTATGCTACGTTTATTAATAGGAGGAAATTAAGCAATGTCAAGAATAGGAAAAGCACCTATAGCACTAACCGGCGGCGTAACTGTTACCGTATCTGCAGATAATGTAGTTACTGTAAAAGGCCCAAAAGGTGAATTGCAACAGGCTGTTGATAGAGATATCATCATCGAACAAGAAGACGGTAATTTATTGGTTAAACGCCCGTCTGATCAAAAACGTCATAAAGCGCTGCACGGTTTATACCGCTCGCTTTTAAACAACATGGTTATTGGTGTAACTGTAGGTTACAAAATTGAGCAGGAATTAGTAGGTGTGGGTTACCGTGCAACTAATACCGGCAATACATTAGATTTAGTGTTGGGTTTCTCTCACCACTATGTATTCCAATTACCAACAGAAATTAAAGTTACAACCACTGCTGAGAAGGGTAAAAACCCAACCATCATCCTGGAATCAAACGATAAACAATTGATTGGACAGGTAGCGGCTAAAATACGCTCGTTACGTGCACCAGAGCCTTATAAAGGTAAAGGTATCAAGTTTGTTGGCGAAGTATTGAGAAGAAAAGCAGGTAAATCAGCATCTAAAAAATAATCGTCATGAAATTATCAAGAAGAGACAGGATTAAAAAAGGCATCAGAAAACGCCTTTCAGG